>NZ_CP150227.1:4200968-5601291 GCF_037971845.1 Paenibacillus sp. FSL R5-0766 | reverse complement strand
TACAGGAAACGGTGGAGTTTGAGCATTTGCTGGCACGTTATGTAAGACTGTTCTTATCGGATGTGTACGGACGTGATGAAGAGAGCCGATTGATTCTGAAACAATTGATGATTCATTTGCTGCGCGCTGATACGGAAGAACCTGTGGAGAAAAAGGTGAGCAACCAGTTATCCGATGTGATCCAGGAGGTCGCCAATTATGTGCGTCAGCATCCCGGGATTACGCATCGGGTGGAAGATCTGGCTGCGCGGGCTGGCTTATCGCCCCGATACTTCTCGATCAAGTTCAAGGAACTGGTGGGATCATCGGTGCAATCTTATATTATCCGCATGCGTATTGAACGGGCGGAACATCTGCTGGTGCATACCGGCATGAATGTGACCGAAGTGGCGGATGCTCTGGGTTACCGGGATATTTTCTTCTTCAGTCGTCAGTTCAAGCAATATACCGGCAAAAGCCCGTCCGAGATTCGTTGAAATTCTGATGAGAAAAACAGGAAACCGTTTCAAGTCTGAAACGCAAGGGTAATGATCTAGCATTCCAGATGACCAAAAGGGGGAACTTGTGATGAACGGAAAACGTCGGGTCCGCAACCGGGGATGCTCTACGAAGGGATGCAATATTTTCCGGAACCGTCTGCGTCGCTTCAAACCGGCAGAGGACTTGCAAGATGTGTGGTTTTGAGGAGAACTCAGCAGACCAATAACGACGGAGCGAAGCTTCGTATTGCATGTATACATGGATGAATATGAATGCATAAAGAGGATGGCGCAATACCTGGTTACAGGTGCTGCGCCATCCTCTTTATTTGCGTATGGACTCATTAGTTCTTCGGTTTCAAACGACCAAGCAATGCGCCCATTTTGACCGAATCGCCTGGCTGTAAGCCCGGTTTCGGTTCGAATGTGCCACTCTGCGTCAGCAGAACAACGGTGGAACCGAATTCAAAATAGGCCAGATCATCGCCTTGTGCCCAGGTACTTGTGTCCGTATCAGCATATTGTATGCTACTCACGTTCATCGCACCTACTTTGACAACCGCCACTTCACCGTAATCATGTGCGATATACGTAATGAGCCGTTCGTTTCGACTAAGCACGGATCTCATATGGGTCAGGCCAAAGTCATTCACGGGATAAACTTTGCCCTTGATGTGTTCGCTCTCTATTTTGCGGCCGCTGACAGGTGCATGAATGCGGTGATAGTCGCGAGGGCTGAGATAGAGGACGAACCCGTACCCGTGCTTGTACTTCTCCAGATGGGGAGAATGGTTTAATAATTCAGCAAGTGTATAATTTTGTCCCTTAACATTCAGGAGTGTCCCTGCAGATATTGGACCGGCTGCCGTAATCTTGGCATCTACCGGGCTGATCAGTGCATGCTCTGAAAGTTCCAACGGGCGCATGCCCGGCTTTAATTTGCGGGTAAAGAAATCGTTCAGTGAACGGTATTCCTTCCAGTCTTTCTCGGCCTCCTGAACAGGGATGTCGTAAGTCCGGACAAAATAAGGGATAAATGCCTTACTTCCCCGGCTTTTGGAGAAGGCTCCCACAGTCCGGGAGATCCATTTGCGCGAAGAAAGCTCGGTCATTAATCGCAACAGCGTTTTTGCCATGAATATCCCCCTTAGGGTTAATGCGAACTTCAAGGCCGGCAAGACCGGCCGTTCTGCATAATATTGACACAGAATGCACACGAAATCAATATAGTCTCCTATCGTATGTCTGCGGTTGTCTCGGAATTCTCGAATTCTGTTCCAGCAGCAGACGCCCATAAGCCATCGGTTTGCTGTACGTTGCCTTCCAGTGTTCCGACATTCCCGCCTTGCGAAAACCGTAACGCTGATCCCGTCCATTGCATTCAATAAAGTAGATCTGGCCGCTGCGCGTTATCCCGAGATCAAGACCCAGATCAGCCAGATGTGGCAGACTGGCAGCCAGGTTCTGGGCAATTCGAAGTGCAACGAGTCCGATTCTGTATTCCAGTCGAGCCAGGTCGAAGCCAGATTCCCCTAATCCAAGGGCCTCCGCGAGCTTCATGACTTTACCTCCCTGGGCGATATTGCTGACAAACGTATGGGCAGGAGCCGCTTTGGCAAACATGCCTGTTATTCCCCAAAGACCATCGCCGCCACGTTGTACAGATACCCGCAAATCTACCGGCCTGCCCTCATAACGTACCAGTGGGATACGCTCTTCAATGAGGTAGGCATGGCGAAATATCCGCCTTAGGGTGGCGGAAGGAAGCTGTCCTTTGCTCAATCGGAAGGTAGCCCACCCTTTGCGTGCAGCCTTCGTCTCACAGGTTAGTTTCCACTGTCCATCTCGCTCAAAGACTCGCATAATCCCATGACCGATGCTACCGCTGCATGGTTTGATGACGAGGTCATCATGTTGTTCCATCATATAGGCCAGAGATTCTGGCGTAGCTTTAACTGCATGGGGCAGGTGTTCTCTCAAGGCGGGGTCCTGCTGAAGCATGTCATGAATGTGATCTTTACGGTACCGGTTGCGAACGTTGAATACCTGGATACCCTGCAACATCAGCTTGGTAATCTGATGCTGTTCCGTCCGGCGAAGCTGGAGTGAGCGGTTATGAATGACGGAGGGCAGTGGCATGCGCTCGCGAACATATCTGCCTTCTTTTTTTACATAGGCAAGACATGTTTTTTGATCCGAATCGATATCTTCCAGCCTCAAAAAGCAGGGAGTTAATCCATAACTGGCCGCTGCCTGTTCATAATTCGCGAGTGATTCCTGACCGGTCCTTCCGGCCGGTATCCCCCGGTACATGCGTGAATCGAACATAATGCCGATCGTTTCTTGGAGCATGACCGTTCCTCCTTCGATGTTATCGCGACCATGGATCGTCCATTCATGGAATGCCGGCCTGTCACCGCATGGCTCAGACATCGCGATAACGCAGACCGGTGTATATATGCATAGCCATGCACTAGTGCTTGCTCAGCGCGTTTTCAGACATGACCTAGACATAATATCCTATGACATGACTGGGACGGGGGCGTGGACAGCCGCCTTTCCTCTGCTGCCCTGACACGCCTATTTCCACAAAGATCATCGAACCTTCCTGTCTTGACGCCTGTACATTCGTGCTCTGGAATCCGCAAAAGTCATAAATGAAGTGGCAGATGCCCATATGGGAGCATATGATGCCGGAGATGAACGTTAGAGGAAGGAGCAAGCTGCATGAGTAAAAATGGCAAAAAGAAGGTTCCAACGCCGAAACTGCGGCATGTGAGCCCGAAATTTAAGGAATTGGAACTGACTGATCGCCGGGCAGACAAGATGAACTCAGGTTTCACTGTGAATAGGGAAGAACGCTTGAATACGAATAAAAGGGATTCGAGAGCTGTTCAGGAGTCGGAAGAATTCCTATTCGAATCAACGGAGCTACCTGCTTCAACAAACGAGCTGGAAGAGCTAGAGATTGAAGCCAAAATCATGCCGGAACCCGTAGAGTCTGATCGCAAGGAAGTCGAGACACAAGATAGCTCGGAAAAGCAGATTCAGGTTAGCAGCTTGGCTCCGCTTGCTCTGGAAGAAGAGCAGGACATCAAAAAGCAGGAGGTGACAAACAAGGACCGGCTGCAGATCCTGAACCAAAACCAGATGCCGGGTCATACCGGACATTACATCTACACGGACGACTTGAGTGAATTTGCTGTTACGGAGAGCAAGTTGGCTCCTTTCTCTGTAGATGCTTCCAAGCTGAAACCGGATGCGGTCGGCAGTGAGGCATTGCAGGATTATGCGGTGACCAGCATTCACATTGCCGACGGGGCCATTGTTTCGGCGAAACTTGCGGAAGCGTCTGTATCTGAGGAGCACCTGATTGACGGTTCTGTGTCTGGTCATAAAATACGAAATGCTTCTATTGCCGGTGAGAAAATCAGAGATGGCAGTATTACTTCTCAGAAGCTTGGCAACCAGGTCATCGATTCGGCCAAAATTGCCGACGGTTCCATTGGCACAAGACATCTCAGCCGCATGCTGGTCACGGAAGAATTAATTAAGAATCATGCCGTGACCGGAGACAAGATCGCGATTAGCGGGGTGGATACAAGACATCTCACGGGGGGAGCTGTGAATACCTCCAAACTTGCTGACGATGCAGTGACTACGTCCAAAATTCGGGAAGCTGCTGTCACAGGCAGCAAAATCGAAGAACTATCCATCGAATCTCACCACATTCAGGCAGGTGCTGTTAAACAGACACATCTGGCAGAAGGGGCTGTCGGTCGTCCACAACTATTAAGTGGCAGTATTGGAAGTGACCAGATAGAGGATGGATCCATACAAACAAGACATTTAGCTGAGGGTTCACTAACTGGAAGACATCTCCTGGACGGTTCAATCGGATCAAGTCAGATTCGAGCTCATTCCGTTGGCAAGGAGCAGATTGGCAATGGAGAAGTGGGCAGTGAGCATTTGACGGAAGGTGCAGTAACCAGCAGCAAACTGGCAGACCAGTCTGTGGGAACAGCCAAATTGCTGGAGCAGTCCATTACGGCATCCAAGATCTCTGATCAGAGCGTCATTTCTTCCAAAATCGCGGATGAAGCCGTACAGGGTAAACATCTTGCCAAAGGGTCCATTCGTGCGGAACACATTGCGAATCGGGGAATTACACCGGTACATGTGGACAATTCCGCAATTCACTCTATTCACATTGCAAGTGGAAGCATCGAGGCAGCTCATCTATCTGCCGGAAGTGTGTCCGGAGACGCTCTTGCAGACGACGTGGTGTGTGAGCGGCATCTTGCAGAGTCGGCCGTGGGTACGTATGAATTGCAGGATGCTGCCGTTACAGACGTTAAACTCGCGGATGGAAGTGTGACAACAGAAAAGCTTGGAACGGCATCAGTAAGTAGCAGAGCGCTTGCCCCGGGAAGTGTTATATCCTCGCATCTTGCGAGTGGTGGAGTCACAGGGACACATCTGGCTCCAGGCAGCGTGGGTTCCGAGGCCCTAAGACCTTATGCAGTGAAATCAGAACATCTGACAGAACATGCCGTAGGTGTACCTCATCTTCAGCCGGGCAGTGTTGAAACGGATGCGATTGCACGGTCCGCGGTCACAACAGACAAATTGGCTATTGATAGTGTAACTTCAGCCCAGCTGGCTGGCGGGTCCATTTTTCCGCCTCATCTAACAGATCATGCGGTTACCTCCCCCAAGCTCTCACCAGAAAGTGTTGCCACAGATAAACTGGCGGATTTTGCTGTTACGTCAGCTAAACTGGCAGACGGCAGCGTGACTTCTTCCAAGATTATGGCAGAGAGTATTAACGCCAAACATATTCCAGCAGGAACCATTCGCGGATATCACCTGAAGCAGCATGCCGTTTCACTGGAACATTTGTCGGAAGAAATACGCTCGCCCGAGTTATTCGCTGATGGCAGTATTACCGGCAACAAACTTCGGCATGGCTCCATAAGTGCGGACCATTTGACAGCAGACTCGGTATCCGGGACAGAACTGCAACAGGCTGCTGTAGGTAGCGAGCACTTGCAGCCATCCGTTGTACAATCCGTCCATTTGGCTGAAGGCAGCGTGAAGTCTGATCATTTGGGGACTCAAGTAGTGGGCTCACAGCATCTGAAGCCAGACATTATTCATGAGGAGCATATTGCTGAACAGGTGGTTACGTCGCATCACTTGGCACCCGGATCTGTCGAAACAGACCATCTGGCACCTTTATCCATTACAGCAGCTCACCTTCAGCCAGGTTTGATCAGTGGTTTGCATCTTCAGGCAGAGTCAACAAGTGCTGTTCACCTGCAGCAAGGAGCTGTGCATTCCCGTCATATTCAAGATGGTGAGATTCTTCCTCATCATATCCATGAACGCAGCATCGGAACATCTCATCTGGAAGAAGAAGCGGTAAGTACGATTATTTTGCAGGATGAATCTGTAACACGCTCCAAATTAGCAACGGGTAGTGTGGATGGCAGCAAATTAGCTGCAGGAACCGTATCGGCTACTCACATTGCCAATGAAAGTGTGCAAACCCGTCATATCCAAGAAGGCGCAATCCTTGCTGATCATATTCAAGAGTGCAGTATTGGCTCAGTTCATCTGGATGAGGAGGCTGTAAGTTCGGTTCATTTGCAAAATGGATCTGTAACAAGTGCCAAACTGGCGGATGGCAGTATAAACGGCAGCAAATTGCTTGAAGGAACCGTATCGGGGATTCATATTGCGTCCGAAAGTGTGCAACCCGGGCACATTCAGGCAGGGGCTATTCATGCTGACCATATTCAGGAGCGGAGCATCGGCACAACCCATCTGGAGGAGGAAGCAGTAAGTGCGATTCACCTGCAAAATGGGTCTGTCATCAGTGCCAAACTGGCCGACGGCAGTGTAACCGGCAGTAAGTTGATCGAAGATGCGGTGTCAGGAATCCATATCGCCTCTGAAAGTGTGCAATCCCGCCATATCCAGGCAGGAGTAATCCTTGCTGATCACATTCAGGAGCACAGCATCGGCATGCTTCACTTGGAACAGGAAGCAGTAAGTGCCATTCATCTGCAAAATGGATCTGTAACAAGTACCAAGTTGGCCGATGGCAGTGTAACCGGCAGCAAGTTGCTTGAAGGAGCAGTATCAGATATCCACATTGCAGACGATAGTGTGCAATCCCGTCATATTCAAGAGGGAACAATCCTTGCTGATCATATTCAAGAGCGGAGCATCGGCACAGCACATTTGGAAGAGGAGTCGGTAAGTGCCATTCATTTGCAAAATGGATCTGTAACGAGTGCCAAACTGGCGGATGGCAGTATAACTGGCAGCAAGTTACTTGAAGGTACGGTATCCGGGATTCATATCGCATCGGAAAGTGTGCAATCCGGGCATATTCAGGCAGGAGCTATTCATGCTGGTCATATTCAGGAGCGAAGTATCGGCACAGCCCATCTGGAAGAGGAATCAGTAAGTGCGGTTCATCTGCAAAATGGGTCCGTCACAAGTGCCAAATTGGCTGATGGTAGCATTAGCGGCAGCAAATTGCTCGAAGATGCTGTATTGGGGAGCCATATCGCATCGGAAAGTGTGCAAAGTCGCCATATCCAGACAGGAGCGATCCTTGCTGATCATATTCAGGAACATAGCATTGGTACGTCCCATCTGGAGGAGGAAGCAATAAGTGCGGTTCATCTGCAAAATGGGTCCGTAACAAGTGCCAAACTGGCCGATGGCAGTGTGAGCAGCAGCAAACTGCTTGAAGATGCGGTGTCGGATGTCCATATTGCCAATGGAAGTGTGCAATCCCGTCATATCCAAGAGAGAGCCATACATGCTGACCATATTCAAGAGCGAAGCATTGGGATCTCCCACCTCAAAGCGGAATCGGTAAGTGCGATTCACCTGCACAATGGTTCCATAACAAGTGCCAAAATGGCTGACGGCAGTGTGAACGGTAATAAATTACTTGAAGGTGCGGTATCGGCTATTCACATAGCAGACAAAAGTGTGCAATCTCGTCATATTCAGGATGGAACCATTCTTGCTGATCATATTCAGGAACGCAGTATTCGCACAGTCCATCTGGAAGAGGAATTGGTAAGCGGAATTCACCTGCAGAATGGATCCGTAACGAGCGCCAAACTAGCTGATGGCAGTGTAACTGGCAGCAAACTGGGTGACCAAAGCATTACCTCCAATCACTTGAATGCGGGAATTGTTGGTCCTGCCCATTTAAGTGTAGAGATCTGGAATGCGATTCGTCAGTTCAGTGGAGAAACGCTGGAGCAGCTGGCAGCTATCAAAAGACAAGAGGGATTGCTTCAACCACAAAATGAAGGTGTACAGCAATCACAGCAGGTCATTGTCGAGGCATTGCCGAGTGCTGGTCTGGAGCAACAACAAGAGCTGATATCCCAAACAGATCAGGCTCAGCAACCACAGCTTGAACGGTCACAGGAGATTGTTGGAACTACGGAGTTTATGTTAAGTGAACAATCGATTACACAGGAGCATCTGTGTGATGATGCTGTGGGCAGCAGCCAGTTGCAATCGGGGGCAGTTCAGGCCAAACATCTGGCCTTCCAGCCCGTTCGCAGCGTAAGCAAACAACCGGTTGTACAACAATTCGGGATGGAAGCTTTTGTACTGCCAGAGAGTGAAGTATGCACAGAGGTAACTGTTGTTTTTGAAGAATCATTTGCTTCAGAACATTATGTGATTGTGGGCATGAGCAATGATCGGGGATTCCAGATTTCCCTGCTCTCGCAGAGTGAGGATGAAGCGGTACTTGAAGTGTCACGTACAGCAGATTGCAAGCATACGTACGGATTGTTGTCATGGATTGCTGCGGGACCTTCGCAAGGATAGTGCAGGATTGTATCCGTAATAAACAAATGACAAAAGCGGTGTCCAGAGTTGTCCGGGACACCGCTTTTGATTGATATCAGCTTAATCCGTTCGGACGGTGAGGGGTGTCTGAACGTTTTGTTACCATTAGGATAAGTACATTATAAGTTCAACCGCATTAAAATAAAATTTTACAGGCCTACAGCTTGATACGCTTTGGTAATGGCAGTAGCTTCAGCAGAATTCGCTCCGTACAGATCTTTGGCAGCTTGGATGGTAGCTGTTTTGGCAGCTGCAAATTTGGACGTTGGTGTCAGGTAGTTCACCAGTGTGCTGTAGAAAATCTGGATCGCTTTATCCCGGCCGATTCCAGTAACAGTTACACCATTATGTGTTCCGCCTTGAGCAGCAAGGTAGTAAGCTTTGTTAATGATACCACTGTTGATATGGACACCGCCGTTGTCCTGTGAGCCTGTGTAGCGATCGCTGTATTTGTCAGGTTGACCATACAATGTAGGGTTGGAGAGGGAGCGCAGCGCATCTCCTGGAATGTTAGGTGTGTAGATATCATCACCGAGCAGCCAGTTTTTGCTTTGGATCGTATTACCGAAAATATCGGCAAAGGCTTCATTAAGTGCACCTGGTTCATTGCGGTACTCCAGATCGGCTGTATATTCAATAACGCCATGCGTCAATTCATGGCCCACAACATCCAGATCACCAGACAGGGATCGGAACGTCGTTCCATCTCCGTCACCAAAGACAATCTGTGCCCCGTTCCAGAAGGCGTTATTGTAATTGGAGCCGTAGTGCACGGTTGATCTGATCAACAATCCGTTACCATTAATACCGTTACGGTTGAATTTGTTTTTGTAGAAATCATACGTAGCAGCCGCATGAGCGTGAGCATCTACACCTGCACGATCGGTCCATACATTATCCGAATCCGTGAGCAAGCTACCAGGCAGTGAGGAGCCATTGTTTGCCGTGTACGTTTGGATGCCATTGCCGCGAGTGGTGTCTTTCAGTTGGAAGGTGCTGCCGGATTGGGTGGTTGTCAGGGTTTTGGTATCTCCAAGCACACCTGTACCTGTTCCGGTGGCAAAGTTAATGAGGTCAAACTGGGATACGATACTGCCATCCACTGCGTTAATGAAATATTTGGTCCGTAGAGGGGCAGGTTCCAGTACGTTTACTTCCGTAATGTAAACCAGATACGTCTGGCCATCTTCTTCATGATGATAGATGTTCAATTCAGCTTGAGGCGTGATTTCCGCGGCACCAAGCTCTCCAATCCGGGAGGTTGCTTCTTCGGTTGCAATCTGGATCGCGTCTTCTCCGCTGATCTCGGCTACACCATCATTCGGAATGGCCTGCTCTTCAATCGGCGGAAGATCGCCAAGTGCGGAGCTCACGGCTCCGGTTTTGTCCAAGTGGACCGTCTGTTCTGCACCATAAACCGGGATACCTTTAATATACTGTTTCAGGCGGAAGTGTCTTACGCCAGATGTATCTGTGTTTCTTTTGACAATTTTGAGCTGGGATTTCACATCGGAATTCAGAAATTGTTCCTGCTGTCCAAGATAATTAAAGATAGTGTCATCTGTTCCACTGTTCAATGGAATACCCTCCTCAGAGGCATAAGGGGCCTGAAGTGGAATGGATTGATCAGACACTGGAGCTGCAGTAGCAGAGGACACGGAAGCGAGCAAAAGAGCTCCTCCAAGAATTGTTGGCATAACTTTGGCAAATTTCATAGTAAACTCTCCCATTCTTAAACTTATTTTTTGGTTGGAAAATGTTCATGCCAGTCTCGGTTGGAATTCCGTCTGCAACTTGGGCAGCGCGGAGCGTGGGGCTGGACCGCCGGGGGTTGTCCAATTGCGCAGGTAGAAGATACGTTCACGGAAAACTGGGGTGTTCAATCCGGGTTTGCGTAAATGACAAATGCAGTGTGTTCTGAACGGCATCACTCCTCTCAAGAGTAGAATGTATCTGCTTAACAAGTTCTGTGAATGAGGTCATCATCTAATCAACCTAAGGTCAATAAATTGATTTAAAAAATATAGGGGAACTTATGTTCACCACAAGGTTATTTTTGTAAATAAATCTGCTTGGATCGTATATTATCACAATGTAAAACTTTGGAAAAGATACAATTTTAGATTTTTGTTAAAATTGTGTCTGAAGTAGGGGAGAGGTAGCGTTTTCCACATATTTTGACGTATTTTGTCTAGAAGTAAGGCCTGTACCCTCGTGTTCACAGGGAGAACCTGCTTAGTGCAAGGACAAACGCCGTTTCCACGGCTCCACGAATACATAGAATAACGTGTACTCCCTTGGCATGCCGATGATCGAATGCGGGAGGTGAAACTGTTGCGCAAAACCCGTGCCACAGCACGTTATGCAACCCGATCCAATGTGACACGAAGAAAAACAGTACTGAAGAAACGAAAATGGAAGTCTGGACACAAAAAGGGTACAAAGGCCTATACGTTCGTTATTCCATCCAAACAGCTGATGTCACAGGCTAAGGATGGAGTAGAGAATGGAGCGGAAAATGGCATGAGTGATGCTCCTTCACACAGGGATGTTTCTCAGCGACCGATGCTCTCGGTCATTATTCCTGCTATGAATGAGGAGAAAAGGATTGGTGCAGTTGTCCGTGAAGCGCGGCGGATATGCCGTGATGCTGAAGTGCTTGTCGTTGTGAATGGTTCAACAGACGGTACGGCTAACGCAGCCAAACGGGCTGGAGCACGAGTGCTCACGTATGCAGAAGCGCTGGGGCATGATGGAGGACGAAAAGTAGGCGCGGCAGCTGCCTATGGTCAGGTGTTGTTATTTACTGATGCAGATATCGCAATTCCCGCAGAGCACCTTGCGCCTTACGTGAAGGCTGTGCTGAAGGGAACGGATGTGGCGCTTAACGACTACCATGGGCCGGTCACTCATCATCCCGTTCATCCGGTAGTGGAGGCCAAACACATGTTGAACAGCATACTCGCAAGATCCGATCTCCGGGGGGCATCCATGACAGCTATTCCACATGCAATAAGCCGAAAAGGACTTGAGGTCATGGGCATATCCTCACTGGAAGTTCCGCCACTCGCACAAGCCAAGGCTGTGATCGGCGGACTTCGGGTACGCGCTGTTCATCACGTACCTGTGGGTAGAATGAATGCAGTACGAATCAAGAAGCGAAGCGGACCTGATCCGCTAAGTCAGGTGGTACTGAATGATCATATGGCAGCGATCAAGTGGATTACGGATACGCTCGGTCCCCGCGGAGGTTATACCGATCTGAAACGTGTTCGCAACCTGGCGAGGTAAGCATGTCGCATCGGATGATGCAGCATGCTGGAGGTGAGGAAATGAAGGGACGTTCAGGGGTTGTCCGCCGCAGGCGGACAACAAATAGACAAACGACAGCAGGAAGAACAGTAATGAACAAGCGTTTTAGGAAAAAGAAACATGTAGATATTCAAAAAACAAGAAGAAGCCGAGCAAAGTCTGGCCAAGTAGATCTGCACTTGATGTGGAAAGCGGGGCAAGTTGCAGGAAGCGAGGCAAAGGCAAACAACACAGTATCAGAAAAACATGCACGTCTCGTATGGAATGCACACGCGGTGAACGTTGCGGAGCTAAGCAACTTCGAGCTAGCCCTGAAAGCAGGTAAGGCATTTATGCAGGGTTATGCTCAGGCCTCGGGACATTCCTTCCAGATCGTGCCACTCCCTCTTCGTCATTCGGCTGCTGCCATTGTCTGTGCCTGTAATGAGGAACACACACTGGGGCAGGTGTTATTGCAACTAAAGCGGTTGCCTCTGACGGATATTATTGTGGTACTGAATGGAACGACAGATGACAGTTTGAAGCAGGTACTAAGGCAGCCGGGACTTACCGTAATCTATGAACCTGATCGGGCAGGACATGATGTCGGCCGGGCACTTGGAGCCAAGATGACGGATGCGGAGACGGTACTTTTTGTGGATGGAGATATGGTCGTCTCGGCTGAACAGCTTGCACCCTTTCTGTTCGCGGTTGATCGGGGACAGGATGTGGCGTTGAATAATCTGACGTCTCTGCTTCCTGCGTTTGCAGGGCAGGATGAGGTAAGCCGGATCAAAGCATATCTGAACCGAACATTAGGCAGGGCAGATCTGGGTTCCAATTCCATGACAGCTGTGCCTCATGCATTATCTCGTCGTATGATTCAGACCGTGAAGCCAGCATCACTGGCCGTTCCACCTAAGGCACAAAGTCTAGCTATTCAGCATGGAATGAACGTCTCGGCACCAAGTCAGGTGGATGTTATTCGTTCCAATCGGTTGCGTCCTGGTAACACGGGAAGTGGGAATGATGTCGCCAAATTGATCATCGGAGATCATCTGGAGGCACTGGCTACATTGCTGGGTACAGGTTGGAATCCAGCCCAGGCACATACACTCTCCCGTGTAGAAGTCGCTTACAGGAGGAACGCCTAATGACACTGACGAGTATGATTATCCCAACTTACAATGGGCTGGATCTGATCAGGCCCTGCATCGATGCCATACGTCAATACTCGGGCGATCCTGCGTCATATGAAATTATCGTGGTAGATAACGGTTCGACGGATGGAACGGCTGAATATTGTGCGCTGGAGCGAATTCGATTTGTAAGGTTCCCGGACAATCGGGGGTTTCCGGCAGCGTGTAACGCTGGACTTCGTGCAGCTTGCGGGGATGAGTTGTTGCTGTTGAACAATGATGTTACGGTCACGCCCCGTTGGCTGGAGAACCTGCGAACGGCTCTGTACAGTGACGCAAGTATTGGAATCACGGGTCCTGTTACGAATTATGCAAGCGGCATCCAGCAGATTAAACTGCAGTTTCGGGACATGGAACATTTTCAGGAGTTGGCCAATTCCAATAATGTTGCGGATTCTTCAAGGTGGAGGGAAGTACGCCGGATCGTCGGTCTGTGCATGCTGATGAAACGAGATGTCGTGGAATCGGTTGGACTGCTTGACGAGGCATATTCTCCGGGACACTATGAGGATGACGATTATTGTTATAGAGCAAGATTGCAGGGATATCGCCTGCTGGTATGTGGAGATGTTCTCGTGCACCATCAGGGAAGTGCCAGCTTCCAGAAGACAGATCCGGTAGCGTGGAAACAGCTGCTTGAGCGTAATCGTTCGATTTTTATGAACAAATGGCATGTCGATCCGCTTGAATATATGGACATATCCGATGAAGGAGGGAACGTGGAATGAAAGGTGTAATTCTTGCCGGCGGAACAGGAACTAGACTGTATCCGTTGACCCGGCTCATTAACAAACATCTGCTTCCAGTCGGTAAACATCCGATGATTATGTATGGCATCGACAGGCTCCGCCAGGCAGGCATTGATGAACTATTGATTGTGATCAACAAACATTCCGCCGGGTTATATACAGAGTATCTTGGTGGCGGAGCGGATCATGGCGTGAAGTTGACTTATCGCATTCAGGAAAAGGCAGGCGGGATTGCGGAAGCGTTGGATCTGGCGACCACTTTTATTCTTCCTGGCGAAAAATTTGTAGTGCTTCTCGGAGATAATCTCTTCAGCGATGATCTGAAGCCTTATGTGGACCGTTACATGCAGCAACCTGCTGGTACAGCGCGAGTTCTGCTCAAAGAGGTGGATGATGCACGACGTTACGGGGTGCCTGTTTTTGATCCAAAGCATCCAGAGCGAATCTCGTACATCGAGGAGAAGCCAAGCCAGCCGAAAACCTCTTATTGTGTGACGGGCATATACATGTATGATGATCATGTATTTAACCTGATTCGCAACATTGCGCCGTCTGCGCGCGGAGAACTTGAAATTACGGATGTGAATAATCACTACGCGTCTGCTGGCGGACTGGAATACGACATTTTGAAGAAATACTGGAGTGATGCAGGTACATTTGATTCGCTCCAGGAAGCAGCTGTCCGTATGAAAGGACAACTGCCTTAAAATATATGCGCCTGATGCTGCCGCTGTGCGGTGCCCCATGGGAGCAGAACACTCTGCGCCGGAGCTGGAAGGATGCTCCGGCGCTTTGCGCAGCGACAATCCTCGTGCATGCCAAAGGAGGGAATGGCGTGAGAGTAGTGACACGCACCGGGGCCGCTAGGGCCTCCGTGTCGGGTAAGCCCCGGGGCATCCACCCGGCCGTATTTATGGGCAGTGGCACTCCGGCAGCAGCAGATACAGGGTCTGCTGGAGTCAGAGGTGTGAAGTCAGGGAAACGTAGTACCCTGACCAAAGCGGGTACATCTGCAGGCGCAGCGCATAAGGTCCGTGCAAGGAAAGCGAGCAGCACAGGCCGTGTTGTTGGCAGAGCAGGCAAAGCTGGCTCTGCGCGCGCGAGTAGAGCGGCAAGAGCTAGCCGCACCGGCAAGGGCAAAGCCGGCCTGCGCCAGGCCACTGCTGGGCGCAGGCCGGCATCAGCGCGGGGCCGGCGTGCCGCTGCCCGCGCCAAGCAGCGCACGGCGATGCGCCGTGCGCCCATGCCAGCACCGCAAGCCAGCACGCCACAGGCGATGCCTGCCAGCGGTGCTGGCCCCGCCCCGCGCCAGGCGACACACCCGAAGGGTGTCGCCCCCGCAGGGCGGGGAGGCGCTGCCGGCGCGAATGCGGGCAGCGCGAAGGGCTTGCCGCCTCCGCCCGCGGAGCACGCAGTGCAGGCGGAGGCCGTGCCCGGCGGCTACGCCGAGGGCTACCGCGACGGCGTATTCGCCGGCGGGGAGGCGCTGGTGGCGCAGCACATCCCGCCGGATCACATTCTGCCTGCCGTGGCGGCGGCAGATCTGATCGCGGCGGGATTCCGCCAGTACGCGCCCAGCCTGACCCGGCTGTCCAGCCCTCATGAGATGGCTGGACACATCACGGCGGCGCTGGATGCGCAGCGCCCCTTGTCTGTCGTTCGCCTCGGAGATGGCGAACTGCTCACGCTGGCAGCTGATACGGTGCTGCCAGGCCAGGAAGTGCAGGAGCTGGCACCGTTTCTGCCTTATGCAGGGGTGCCATGCTCAACCCCCGACATCCGCGCGATGCTTGCGGAAGCCATACAGGCCGCCGACTGGGTTGGCGTGCCGATCTCGCGGGCGCCGACATTCCAGGGGCTGTTATTCCCGGTATTGCGCCACTTCGGGATCGACTGGTCCCGGCTGAAGTTGACTAGTTCCACGATCAATTACAGTCTGCATCAGTCCGGCTTGGTGTTGCCCTTGCTGCAAGGACGACGGGTTCTGCTCATAGGCAGCCAGGCACCAGAGCTTGCGGCACTGCTGCATAACCGGGGGATTCATGTCACAGGCATCATTGGTTCTGTGGCGGGAGTTATGGATATTCCGAGGGTGATGCAGCAAACCGCAGAACATGCTTTTGATATCGCTTTGGTGGCAGCGGGTATTCCGGCGGTCATTCTGTGTCGGCGAATTGCAGGTGAACTCGGCAAGGTCGCTCTGGATTTTGGACATTTGGCTGACAAACTGGTAACAGGAGAGCTTCAACTCTAGTGGACCGTCCGGGGGCTGGTCATGTGCGTGTTAGCCTCACGGACAAGTGGAAATGGAGGGAGCAACATGAGCACACCCGATCAACAGCGCGGGGAAGAACGTCATAGCCGCAGCAACAAGGTTAAGGCTCGAAACGTCGTCCGTCGAAAGGGTCACAGTCATCTGAACATCATTCCAAATATCAGCACTCACAGTGACAACAGCCGCAGTGAAAACAACAGGAATGGCAGCATAAGCAGCGAAAAAAAAGCGGCCCGCCGTGCCACACAGCACGATGTCTCGCGACCTGACATAGCAGTCCTGCATGCAGCAGGTCGCCGCTCAATGCGGAAATCCAGACGTAAAGGCAAAAGCAGGCGCACAGCCAAAGGCGCCAGGCTCTACAAACAGGGGTATACCAGAGGATACAACGAAGGTGTCCGCCAGGGACAGAGCTCGTTTGGTCTTGTTTTTGAAGGAGTTAGCATCATTATCCCCACGTACAATCAGCGGGACTATGTGCTGCAATGTGTGTCCAGTATCGAAAAGCATACCCCTGCCCCCTTCGAGATCATTGTCGTGGATAATGCCTCCAAGGATGGAACTGCCGAGGCCATGCTCCGCAAAGGCGGCATGGTGAGGGTGGCTGCCCTGGATAAGAACCGGGGGTTTGCCGGAGGTGTCAATCATGGGCTGATGATGGCGAGAGGACGACATATCATCGTGCTGAACAATGATACGCTCGTTACTCCAGGCTGGCTGGATAACATGATGACTTGTCTTGCCAGTGATCCAAAGATTGGTGTGGTGGGTCCGGTGACCAACTATATTGGCGGGGATCAGCAGATTCAGGTTCCGTACCGTGAGATAGAAGAGATGTGGCCTTTTGCCGCCACACATAATCGTCCGGATGCAGACAAACATCGAATAACCGATCGCCTGGTCGGATTCTGCTGGCTGTTCTCACGGGAGCTGCTGGAACGGGTAGGTTATCTGGACGAAGGGTACGCGGTAGGCAATTTCGAAGATGATGACTGGATCATCCGGGTGAAGCTGGCAGGATACCAGCTTGCGTTAGCCGGGGATGCCTTTATCCACCACTTCGGAAGTGTCAGTATGAAAGCTTTGGGTGAGCAAGACTTTGCTGTAGTGAATAAGGATAACGAGCAGTTTTATAGCCAAAAGTGGGGAGATCCCCATGCGCTGGTTGCCGAAACCTGCCGCTTGGCTAGACAGCAAACCTCTGGTACCCCATCCGGTCAACAAGAGGATGGTGACACCAACCCAATGGATCCGCGTCAGCGAATCTCAACGCAGGGCAGCCAAGATCCAGCATTACAGTTCAGACACAGTTATGACTTCTACCCGGAAGGTTCGTTCCTGTCAGATGCCAAAGGAGATGTCTATACTTTAACTGGCGGTCGGCGGCGTAAGCTGAACATCCCTGTACCGCGTGGAATATCTCCTGTTCAGGTTGCCAAACCGGATCTGCTCGCCATTCCTGCCGGAGAAGCACTGATATCAGCGGGGGACGTGCAAGGATGGCCGAGGGAATCACAACAGGTGCATACGACAGCGGTTCATGGTTCTCACAATGGATGGGCAGAAGGAAGTATTGTTGCCGCAGTGGATGCACCCGAGATTCGATATCAGATCAGTGGAGACAAGCGGAGACGATTTGTATCGGTCTATGCTGCAGAACGTTGGGGTGTCCATTCTGGGCATATTATCAGTGTGTCTGCGGACCAACTGAATTCGATGGAAGAAGGCTGGCCGATTATCGCCCCACCTCAGCTCTTGAACCCCGATCTGTAATGTCAGGCGATCTAGTTATGCGAATCAGCAACATGATGCGGAATGGTAATCACTCTGATTCATTCCGCATCCGAATATTACATATGAGTTGGTAGCTATATAATTTGAACTAAAGATTATTTATACTGACACTACGATGACAGAATAACCTTCCAATCGCTGTTATCCCCAGAATTTTTCGAATCCCCTTTCTCAAGGGAAAATCCGGGGATAGCGTATGCTTCCGAGGCAGCTTTCTTTCAGAAAGCTTTTAGGCGAAGTGTATGCTTTCGAAGTAGCTTTCTTTCAGAAAGCTTGTAGCTTCGCTTTTTCAAGTTTTTTCTGTCCTCTCCGTTATCGTATAAATGATTAGTTTAACTTATATAGACCACTTAAAATAAAGCGATTGAGGGAGGATGCGGGATGAAGAATTCTATAGTCAGACAAGCCGAACAGATTGCCAGTGAGTTTCTGCTGGAACAAGTAAAATGCTCACATCAAATCGTGGGTAAAGGCTTTGTTAATCAGGTCTGTCTGGTGGAGACAGCAAGTCATAAAGTGGTTGTACGCATGAACGATCCAGATACATATTCTACCTTTGTGAAAGAAAAATGGTGCATCGAACAAGCGGCGAGTGCCGGTATTCCTGGGCCAGAGACATTGTCCGTTGGGGTCAACGCTGAACATGCCTATATGATTCAAACGTATGTGGAAGGGGATAACGGGTTGGACACGACAGTGCCCACGTCTGTGATTTGGAGGAAACTCGGTGAGTACACACAACGTATGCAATCCATCCAGGTGGCAGGTTTCGGAAGGGAAATGCATGATCCCGTACAAAACCAATTTTACTCTCCCCCTCATGCAGGATCAGATGGCAGTTGGCAAGGATATGTGCAATACAATATCAATAGTCTCACGGAGCAAGATCCATTGATTGAGCTTGGTGTCATTACGATGAAGGAATCACAGCTCGTAAGGCAATGGTTCGAACAATTGAAATTGCAAAAGTTCCGTTTTGGTTTATGCCATGGCGATCTCTCCTTGAAGAATACAATCGTAAGTTCAACGGGTGAGATTACCCTTCTGGACTGGGGGAATGCGGAGGTCACCGTCGTGCCGTATGGCGATATCACTCAACTCATGCAATGCCAGCTAAGGGGTGAGGGTCCTGACAAGGAAGAATTGAAAGCGTTTTTAGAAGGCTATGGGACAAGTACACAAGAGCAAGAGCGCGAACTGAATCAAGCGAGCCGTGTGTTGTTATTGAAAGCTTTTGATACCCTGAGGTGGGCCATAGATCGAAGTCCGGATCAGATCGAGTTCTACACTGATTTAGCAAAACATGCTTTTAAACAGGTTAGGAGGGGCTAATAGCGATTCATCCCTGTAAAATAAGCCATCTTTCAAATTGATAATTTAATCTTTCTATTTGGTTATAGGTTTATTCTATTAGCAGATCCATTGACGCAGGAAGGGCACAGGGGTACATTTAGAGCCATAATTCTTATTTAACAGATGGGAATTGAAGGTCTAGGGCGTTAATAGTTAATCACCCAGACCTTGATCTTAAAACCAATCAGGAGGTATGTCGATGTCATCATCAACCAAAAAAGTCGTGCTGTGGAGCAAAACAGGCTGTCATTTCTGCGGGGAAGTAAAAGCATTTTTGACAGAGCGAAACCAGCCTTTTGAGAACATTGAAGTGCAGGGCAATGACGTGCTGCGTGATGTGCTTGAAGCAAAATATGGCATTCGGCATGTACCTGTCATTGAAGTGGGAGGGGACGGCAAGTTTGAAGCCTTGATGGAACCTGATCTGGAGAAGCTGGCGGAACTTCTGGCACGAGCGGACGAAGCGGCAGCAGTCTAGCGGAAAAAGCACATATAGAAAATATCTATTAGTCGCGCTGTTGACCCTTTTACGGGGCAGTGATAAGATTTGTGAAATTAAAACAAACCAAACTCATAGGAATAGTTAACTTTTAAGTTATTTCGCATACGTAATCAGTTCAGTTGGCCCTTGATCACTCGTTTGAAGATTCTAATCCAAGGAAGGCGGAGTGCATATGACAGCGAAACGCAGTTTGAAATTTGGAGCCATTATTCATGGGGTTGGAGGAAGCAACACCACATGGAGACACCCGGAGGTTCTGTCGGATGCCAGCGTTAACTTTGGATTCTACAAACGTCAGGCACTGAAAGCGGAGGAAGGCAAGTTCGATCTGGTCTTTATCGCAGACGGTCTGTATATTACCGAGAAATCCATTCCGCATTTCCTCAATCGCTTCGAACCAATCAGTATCCTCTCCGCTTTGGCTGCCGTTACTTCACGTATTGGACTGGTAGGCACCCTCTCGACATCCTATAGTGATCCGTTCACCGTAGCCAGACAGTTCGGTTCCCTCGATCAGATCAGTGATGGCCGTGCTGGCTGGAACGTCGTGACTTCTCCGCTGGAAGGTACAGCGAAGAACTACAGTAAGAGTAATCACCCTACGCATCCGGAACGTTACCGTATTGCCGCGGAATATTTACAGGTAACCAAAGGGTTGTGGGACTCTTGGGAAGATGATGCCTTTGTAAGAGACAAAGAGAGCGGTGTATTCTTCGACCCATCCAAACTGCACACGCTTAATCATGAAGGAGAGTTTTTCTCCGTACAAGGTCCGCTCAATATTGCCCGTTCACGGCAAGGACAGCCGGTGATTTTCCAGGCAGGTTCATCGGAAGATGGCAAAACGCTGGCGGCGCAAGAAGCGGATGCTGTCTTTACCGGACACGATACGATTGAAGATGCACAGGCATTCTATAAGGATGTGAAAACACGTGCGGCTTCCTATGGACGTTCTTCACAGGATATTGTTATTCTGCCAGGCATCAATCCTATTGTTGGACGGACGGAAGAGGAAGCTGAATTGAAATATCAGGAGATCGCGAGCCTGGTTACCATTGATAAAGCGCTGGATTATCTGGGACGTTTCTTCGAACACCATGATTTCTCCCAATATCCACTTGATGAACCGTTCCCGGAGCTGAATGGCATTGGAAGCAACAGCTTCCGCAGTGGAACTGACAAGATCAAGAAGGATGCCAAGGAGCAAGGATTGACCTTGCGTGAAGTGGCTCTGCGGGCAGCAACACCGCGCAGCAAATTCCTGGGAACACCGGAGCAGGTCGCTGACAAGATTCAGGAATGGTTTGAGACGGAAGCAGCGGATGGTTTCATTATTGCTTCGGAACTGCCGAGTGGATTGTCTGATTTTGTGGAACTCGTTGTGCCGATTCTGCAAGAACGCGGCCTGTATCGTACGGACTATGAACACGATACATTGCGAGGTAACCTTGGGGTGCAAATTCCAGTTAACCGTTATACGGCTGCCAAGGAACAAGTCGTATCTGATTTGGCATAACTGATAGGGAGCGAACGAGCGTCTGATGTTGTCTGGCTGTTTTCTCCAACCGGTAATGAAATCAATTACTACGTTTCGTACTGCTTTAAAACCTACTTAACTCATAGGATATATAGAGTATTGGTATAAACATCAATTTAATGACACCTGTATACACAGAGGGGGAAGCGATATGAACAGGTCTATCTCATGGATGAAATATATGGCATTGGCAGCAGTGTTGGTGATGGTATTATCCGGTTGCGGAGCGGCGGGAGGCAGCACGAACAGTACGGCACAGGCATCAGGCGGGGGGCAGGCCGGGCAAGCCGAAGGAGGCAACCTGACTTTTGCACTCGCGACTTCACCGGATACGCTTGACCCTCATCGTAGTGGGCTTGCCGTAACGGTACGCGCCATCCGGACGATCTACGACAATCTGATAGTACAGTTGCCGGACGGTTCCATCAAACCTTGGCTCGCCACGGAATGGAGCGTATCCGAGGATGGCAAGAGTTATACGTTCAAGCTGCGTGAAGGCGTGAAGTTCCATGATGGTACACCGTTTAATGCGGAAGCCGTGAAATACAATCTGGACCGGGTGATTGATCCGGCCACCAAAGCTGCCAATTCCCTTGCCCTGATTAGACCCTATAGCTCCTCCGAAGTCATTGATGAATATACCATCAAGGTAAATCTGGAATCACCATCGCAAGCCTTTCTCGGCAACTTAAGCCAGGCGCTGCTAGGGATCGTATCCCCTACGGCTGCCCAAAAATATGGCGACCAGCTGGGTAAAAATCCGGTGGGAACAGGACCGTATACCTTTGTGAAATGGGATGAAAATGCGGATATCGTCGTTGCCAAAAACAAGGATTACAACTGGGGACCTGAGACGGTTGAAAATAAAGCTGCACCACATGTGGATACGATCACATTCAAGATTGTACCGGAAGAAGCGACGCGTATCGGAAGTGTTCAGAGTAGTCAGGTACTCGCTGCCGAGACGGTTCCCCCGCAAAATATCGCTGCATTAAAAAACGATCCGAACCAGCAATTGTTGCAGGCCAACACAGTTGGGTTGCCATATACACTCTTTTTCAATCTGCGCAAAGCGCCTTGGGATGATGTGAAAGTAAGGCAGGCGGTACAATCCGCCGTAGATGTAGAATCGATTGTCAAAACATTGTATCTGGGCAACTACGAACGAGCATGGTCTGCACTGTCTCCTGGAATCCTGGGTTATGATGCATCGCTGGAAGGTAGCATTAACCCGGACATCAACAAAGCGAATCAAATGCTCGATGAACAAGGCTGGGTGAAAGGCACTGACGGTATTCGTGCCAAAGACGGCCAGAAACTGACCCTGCGTTATGTCGATGGTTCGCCAAATCGGGAGAAACGCAATGACATTGCCGCCATTATCCAACAACAGTTGAAAAAGGTTGGCATTGCTGTTGAAGTCGAGATTACAAAAGATATCGCAACAGTCATCTATCAGAACTGGGATTATGATCTCTATGGCAACAGTCAGGTCAATTCTGACCCAAATGCCTTGTACGCTTTCTATCATACGAGTGCAGAGGGCGAGCGTCCGACATTGTCCGGTTTGTCTGATCCAAAGATCGATGAACTGTTAGAGCAGGGAGCGGTTGAGACAGATCCTGATAAACGTGTCGAGATCTACAATCAGATCCAGCAATACCTGATTGAGCAAGCGGTAATTCTGCCGATCTATGTATTCCCGTATACCGTCGCAGCATCCAAAAAGGTCGAAGGCATCAAGTTTGATTCATTAGGTTATCCACTCTTTAACGATGTTCGCATTCAGCCCTAACATGAACGGCCAATCCAGATTCAGGAAGGAGATATCCCGGTATGGTTCAAACGATACTGTCACGACTCGCAACATCGCTTCTGGTTATTTTCGGAGCTTCGGTGCTGGTGTACTGCATCATGTATCTTCTGCCGGGTGATCCGGTTCTGCTCATGCTGGACCCATCCTCGGCTACCCCGGAGATGATCGAAAATATGCGGGTTCAGCTTGGACTGGATCAGCCGTTTTACATCCAGTTTGCGAACTATTTTGGTGATATGCTGCGTGGGGATTTCGGTAAATCAATGATCAATTCGGATCCGGTTTTGCCGAAAATACTGGAACATTTTCCAGCAACACTGGCTTTGACCGCACTTAGCTCAATCATTGCCATTACGATCGGAATTACACTTGGTGTATTGTCTGCGATTCATCGCAATGGCGTGATTGATTTCGTTGCCCGGCTCGTTGGACTGTTTGGCATTTCCATGCCAACCTTCTGGACGGGGATATTGCTCATCCTGTTATTTTCAGTACAGCTTGGCTGGTTCCCGGCGATGGGTTCCGACGGATTCAGCTCACTGGTTCTTCCGGCTGCAACACTGGGTCTCGTAGGTGCAGGATTTATCGTACGGATGGTACGGAACAGCATGCTGGAAGTGATCAATGAACCGTTTATCGTGGCATTACGGGCCAAAGGACTTTCGGAACGTGCCATCATGTATGGTCATGCACTGCGTAATGCGCTTATTCCTACTGTAACGGTAATCGGCATGCTGATTGGTGATCTGCTTGCGGGAACCGTGGTTGTGGAGACCGTCTTCTCCAGACAGGGGATCGGCCGAATTATTGCGGATGCGCTGATGGCCAAGGATCTGCCAGTGGTGCAAGGTGTGGTTTTCTTTACATCTATCATCTACGTTGTCTTGAACCTGCTGGTGGATATCTCGTATTCGTACATTGATCCCCGGGTTCGGCGTGCAGTCCGAACATAATATTGGATGGAACAGTCAGAAGTGTCCTGACGCGGAGTTATGAAAGGAGGAGTTGTTGCTCATGAGCATGAAACCTTTGGCTGGTGACAAAAAAGTATGGGCGGGCAGTGTAGGACGTATCCGTCTGTGGAATCGCCGTCCTTGGCGCTATCGCGTCTCATTCGCGGTATCCCGATTATTCTTTTATGCAGCATTGCTGGTGGTGGTGTTTACCGTGGCATGTGCGATTGTACCAGGCTGGATTGCTCCCTATGATCCAACTCAGATGATGACGGATGCCATACTGCAGGCTCCTTCTGCTGCGCATCTGTTCGGGACGGACTATTTTGGCAGGGATATCTTCAGTGTGGTTGTGCATGGAAGCAGGGATTCGCTGCTCATTGGATTTGCTTCGGTTCTGGTGGGCGGTATTGTCGGTAGTGCTCTTGGTATTATCTCCGGTTATGCCGGAGGAGTTGTCGATACCATCACCATGCGGACTGTTGATATTCTGATGGCTGTACCCGGTGTGCTCCTGGCATTGTCTGTTGCAGCTGCTCTCGGGCCAGGACTAATGAATATTGCACTGGCTGTTGCTGTTTCCTCCATTCCGGGGTACGCAAGGGTGATGCGTGGGCAGGTCATATCGGTCAAAGGTCTGCCTTTCATTACAGCGACACGTTCACTGGGCGGTTCCAATACGCGTATTTTCTGGAAACATGTACTGCCGCATTCGTTGTCACCACTGCTGGTCATGGCTACGCTTGGCGTAGGGACATCGATCCTGACGGGCTCCGGACTCAGCTTTCTGGGACTTGGGGTGTTGAAGGAAATTCCGGATTGGGGCGCATTGCTCTCGCAAGGTAGAGGTTATCTGACGGTTGCCTGGTGGATCTGTACATTCCCGGGTCTGGCGATCACTTTGTTTGTACTGGCGGTTAATCTGATTGGAGACGATATTCGCGATCGGCTGGACCCCAAAGTAAAAGGAGCGGCTTGACCGCTATTCCAAAATATAAGAATTTATAAGTTTCACCCTATCCATTTTTATATTTCACTGCGAAACGGTAGCTGTGCCACCAGAGGACGGCGACAGCCGTTTACGCTTGAGGAGGAGAAATTCATGTCACATGTTGTCATTATTGCAGGATCACCATCCAAACGTTCGCGTTTGACAGGTCTGACGGATTACAGCAGCCAAAAATTAACGGAGGCAGGCATCACCGTTGAAGTCATTCATGTTGTGGATCTGCCCGCTGACGATCTGGTGCAAGCCCGGTTTGACAGCTCATTCATTCGTGATGCACTTGCTGTCGTGGAAGCGGCGGATGCAGTTATTGTGGCTACACCGGTATACAAGGCATCGTACTCGGGAGTACTCAAGCTGTTCCTGGATCTGATTCCGCAAGAGGGGCTACGGGGTAAGTTGACACTTCCACTCGTTATCGGTGGCTCTATTGCTCATCTACTCGCGATTGATTATGCATTGAAGCCTGTTCTGGCAGCCCTTGGTGGAAGACATATCTTGGGTGGCGTATATGCTGTGGATCAGGGAATCGAACGACTGGATGATGGGGAATTTGTGCTCTCGGCGGATATTACTACACGTCTAGATCGCTCACTGGATGAATTGATATTGACACTGGAAAAGGATGGGATTACGATATCGTAAAACCAAGTAAATATATTGGATAAATCAATATAAGATCAAACGTCTGCGGACGTGGATACGGAGGCGCTCATGAATATCGAGAATATTGAAGCATTTGTATATATCAATCATTATGGAAGCTTCAATAAGGCTGCCGAAGTACTCTTCTTGTCCCAACCTTCGGTCACAGCTCGCATTCAGTCACTGGAAAGGGAGCTGGGCTGCAAGTTGTTTGATCGGCTTGGCAAACAAATTGTGCTGACAGAGGAAGGTCGGAAATTCCTGCCATATGCGCAGCAAGTGCTGCAAGTGATTCAGAAGGGCAAGCAGAAGATTCAGCAGCGCCGGACAACACCGGATGCTCTTCGGCTCGGTAGTACAGTATCGGTATCCAACTATGTCATTCCCGATTTTCTACCCAAGATCAAGGAAGCTTACCCCGAAATTAACATCAAACTGACGACAGCAACGACGGATCAGCTGATTGCCAAACTGCTTGGTCAGGAGATCGATCTTGCTTTTGTGCGCAAGGTCATGCATCCTGCGATCCGTACGGTTGCTTTTTATGAAGATCCGATCCAGCTCTATGTGTACAAAGGGCATCCATTCATTGAGAGCGGACATGTCAGCATGGAAGCCATCCGGAATGAGCAACTGGTCTTTTTTGAATGTGGTTCACTGGACTGGCTTCGCATTCACCGGGCTTTCGACTCGCTGGAACATCCGCCGAATATTACATATCATGTCGATAATTCGGAGACGGCGAAGAAACTGGTTATGCAAGGGGCAGGCATTGCCTTTCTCCCGGGACTCACGGTGAAGAAGGAAGTGCAGAATCAGGAGTTGTTCCCCATTCAGGTACATGAGGTAGCAGGTGTATCGTTGCAGATCAGCGTCGTCACGTTAAAAGAAGAATATTCGCCATTGGCAGAGCCCTTCGGGGAACTGCTGCGGCAGTTATAGAGCGTCTAAGGTTGAATCTGACTTTTACACCAAAACGGAGAGTGCAGAACCAATCTGAAGAAGCATCTCAAGTTCAACTTAATAGTGATTCAAGAAAGTGGTTCAGCACAATCAAGGAGGAGAAGGATATGAGTATTCGTGTTGGCATTTTGGATCAGACCCCGATCTATGAAGGGGAAACGGCAGTGGATGCTTTTCGACATACGATTGAGCTGGCACAGCGGGCAGAGCAGCTTGGATTCCATCGATTCTGGGTGTCGGAGCACCATGATTCAGGGCATGTTGCAGGTTCCTCCCCGGAGGTACTCATCTCCCACTTGCTTGCGCATACAAAGCGGATTCGGCTGGGGTCCGGCGGAGTAATGCTCCAGCATTACAGTCCATACAAAGTCGCCGAAAATTTCAATATCCTCGCAGCGCTCGGACCAGGAAGAGTTGACCTGGGAATCGGTCGTGCACCAGGCGGGTTACCACGTTCGACACAGGCGTTGCAGGAAGGTATTCAGGAAGCCGCATCTCTTCAAGAGAAAATTGTTCAGGTGAAACGATACATCCACAATGAGTCGCTTGAAGATCCATCACATCCACTTGCAGGTCTCAGCGCTTCGCCTGTGTCGGATATTCCAGCGGAGCTGTACGTACTTGGAGCAAGTGTCGATAGTGCAGGTATGGCTGCGGAACTGGGACTCCCATATGTCTTTTCACTGTTCATTAAAAGTAATATAGAGGTAGCGCTTCAAGCGATCCGTGTATATCGTGAACAATTTGATCGTTCCCAAGGACGGGAGCCCTACGCTGCACTAGCCATATCGTTAATTGTGGCCGAGAGTGAGGAGGAAGCGGAAGGACTTGCGAGCGAGCATATGCTGGTGAAGATCCATCTGGAGAGTGGGAAAGTACTCACTGTCGGTTCTGTGGAACAGGCGGAAGAATTTGGCCGTCAATCAAACGAAACCTATCGGATCGAGATTCTGGAGCCAAGTGTGACCCGAGGTACGAAGGAAAGCGTAGGTCAGGCACTGCTGAAGTTCCAGCAGGAGTTTGCTGTAGAAGAGTTCATTGTGACTACAGCTACACGGGACTTTACCAAGCGAATTCGTTCATTCGAATTGTTGCGTGAGATTCTGGCAGAGCAGGGACTCAGTGAATTTGCACTGGAATCCAAGGAACAGGAAGTTGCAATCTTATAGAGTTAGGCAGTTAATATAGCAACGAATATATACGAATGGGAGGCCATGTGATGAAAAGTGATCTGGAACAGCCCAAGCAGCATTCTGAGCAACAAATACAGGGCCCCGAGTATGAACTTTACGGTGAACGGGCGGAAGAATTCGCGGAACGTTTAATCACCATTCGGCGACATCTGCATCGTAACCCGGAATTGTCCGGCGAGGAAAGGGAGACGACGGCAGCCATTCGCAGTTGGCTGGAAGAGGAAGGCGTCCGTATTGCAGACGAATATGCGCTGCGGACAGGGCTTGTCGCTGAAGTGGGTCAAGGGGATGGTCCTGTGGTTGCCCTAAGAGCAGATATTGATGCGCTGCCCATTCAGGAAGAGACAAAGCTGGAATTTGCCTCCCAGGTAGATGGAAAAATGCACGCTTGCGGACATGACGCACACACGGCAATTCTGATTGGTGCTGCACGATTACTGAAACAGCGTGAGTCCATTCTACCGGGAAAAGTACGGTTGATATTCCAGCCATCGGAGGAAAAAGCAACGGGTGCTCGGCAAGTGATCCAGAGCGGCGCATTAACCGATGTTCGGGCCGTATTTGGTTTGCATAACAAGCCTGATCTCCAGGTAGGTACGGTGGGCATTCGGGAAGGCGCATTGATGGCAGCAGCAGACGGTTTTGTTGTCAAAGTGGAAGGTGTAGGCACCCACGCAGCCGTGCCTGAAGCAGGCATTGATCCAATCGTGGTTGCCGCACATATTGTTACGGCTCTACAGGCGATTGTGAGCCGTAATGTTGGAGCACAGGAGAGTGCCGTAATCAGCGTCACCAAGCTCCACAGCGGTACAGCCTGGAACGTCATTCCCGATGAAGCGATCCTCGATGGCACAGTGCGTACCTTTGATGAGAAAGTGCGTGCACGGATTCGCGAGCGTTTCAATCAGGTAGTCGCTGGTGTGGCAGCAGCTTATGGCACACGGGCTACGGTTCGCTGGATTCAGGGACCTCCTGCTGTGGTCAACGATGAATCTCTTGCATCTGCGGCGGATCAAGTTGCAAGTGAGATTGGATTGAATAGTGTTAGACCGCTACCTTCTCCAGCAGGTGAGGACTTTTCCTTTTATCAAAAAGAAGTTCCCGGCCTGTTCCTCTTCCTGGGCACCTCTGGCCCGCATGAGTGGCATCACCCTGGCTTTGATGTGGATGAACGGGCTCTGCCGCTGGGAGCACATCTTCTGGCAGCACTGGCTGAACGGGCACTGCACAATGTGCAAGCACATCAAGAGTGATGAGTACAGTTAATCACTGGATCATATCCAGATCGAAACGGTTCCGTTCGACGGCAACCGTTTTTCGTATTCCCTTTTTTAAGTGAGAGCAAGGTAGGAACGACGATTCGTTGAATCTTATCAGACGGTGTAGTTATGGCTAGGGCTGGCGCATAAGCGTCAGCTCTGTTTGGGTTTTCTTACAGGAGGGGCAGCTAAAGGTATTATGAAATTTTATTTTTTAAAATGGAAATATTTGTTGACGCTTTCCAAAAGGATGTGCTATATTTTTCTCGACGTTTAATCGTAATAATTACTATTAGATAAAAAAGGAGAACAGGAGTAGTCGCTGCGATGAAACAGGAGATCGATTTTATCAAGTTCAGTCCCACTCAAAACATGACGATTCTGGTTAAAACGGATCATGCAGCCGAGCAATACAGTCATATTGCTACCCGCCTAATGTCGTATGACAACGTTTATGCTGAGCAAGTGGGATTCATTGAACCAACGAGGAGACCGGAAGCCGCTTCTCATCTGGAAATGGCCGGAGGAGAGTTCTGTGGCAATGCCTGTATGGCACTTGCAGCACACCTCGCATCTGAAGCAGAACTGGCACATCAGGAATCTATGGATATCATGTTGGAGGTTTCCGGAACCGACCAATTGATCATGTGCCATGTGAAGAAGCAGCAGAACGAATACGACTGTCAGGTAACCATGCCGATTCCGAAGCAGATCGAACAACGAACAATCCGATATGAAGGCATGGAGCTCGATATGGTGATCATCCGGTACGCTGAGTTCATCCATATCGTGATCGAAGTTGATGACTTCGACGATACGATGAAGAAGAGGGCACAGACCCTTGCAAGATTACTGGGACTAACCCTGGGAGATAAGCTGATTGGTATCTTGTTATATCAATCACACTTGGAAGAAATGGCCCCACTCATCTATGTTCCGGAGCTGGACAGTCTGATCTGGGAAAGAGGGTGTGGTTCGGGTACGGCCTCCGTAGGAGCGTATCTCGCATGGAGCCAGCAGAGGCAGATTACGCAGTACATCAAGCAGCCCGGTGGTGCGATCAAAGTGGTAGCCCAGTGGGATGGCGCAGAACTTGGGAGTATTACGATTGAGGGATCGGTTGGCATCGTGGCTCAGGGCAAAGCCTTCATAGATGCTCCAGCAGAATGGAGCGTTGTAAACGCATGAGGTACATGATACATGATCGAGACAACGTATAGGGGGAAAAGAAATGATCACATTGGTTCATTTTCAGACATGTTTGAGTGAATTTGCAGAGAAATTCGATAAGCTCGCGAGTAAGTATGATCATACGATTCAGCATAGTTCAGAGCTGGAGGCTGTGATCAATGACTACTCCCGCTTTGTGACCGATCCGGAGAATAAGGCAGCCTGGGAACAGTTAGAGCAGTCGGAGCTCGAAGAGCTGGATACGCTTGTATGGGAATTAAGAAATAAATCAGCCCTGTGTGTGGCGATCATGGAGAAATATCGTGCATTGAAGTTAGAGAACGGGGATGTGCAGATTGCCGATTATTTCAAAAACATCGAAGAGTGCATCGATAAAGAATTTGGCAGTTTCCATGTTACCTCTGAATCCAACGTATTGCTGGTAGGCTCCGGTTCATTCCCCATGACACCATTACTTATCGCCAAGCGAACAGGTGCACAGGTCGTAGGGATCGATATTGATGAAGAGTCCATTACACTCGGGCAAAAAGTGCTGGAGACGCTGGGCACGGGTTTGAAGATTCGTTTGGAGTCAACATTGCTGGAGAATTTGGATTATACAAGGGAAGCAACCCATATCATTTTCAGCTCTACGGTGGCCCCTAAATATGAGCTGCTTGATCAACTGCATGCCCTGACGAATGCGCAGGTGGTTGTAGCCATGAGATACGGTGATCAGCTGAAGTCCTTGTTCAATTATCCGATGAGAGAGACGGACAGTAACAAGTGGAAGCTGGTGGATACGATCCTGCGCCCGGATGATGTGTTCGATATTGCGTTGTATCAAAAAGCATAGGTATGCAAGTGCATCCAAGTGCGTCCAAATGGATTACAGATTGAACTTTGAATATAGGAGGCTTATATGAGCAATCTTCAGCGAATTCTGATACTCGGAACCGGACCTGCATCCATTCAGCTTGCGATAACACTCAAAGATCATCTCAACTGCTGTATAGGCATTGCAGGGAGACAATCGGTTCGTTCAGCGTCCGTATTCTCAGCCCTCGAACAGAGCAATGGGCGTATTCAGGTCAGCATTCAAAATGAGAAGCATCAACCGCTCGAAGGTGAATGTGTCGTTGATCATGTGTTCAAGGGATATGACACCATTAAGGGGGAATGGGACACACTCATTTTGGCGGTTACCACCGATGCTTATATCGATGTAATGGAACAAATGAAAAATGAATTCATCAAACAACTGAAATGTATCATTTTGGTTTCTCCAACGTTCGGGTCGAATCGACTCGTGACCCATTACATGAGAGAGCGGAATGCAGCGCCGGAAGTGATCAGTTTCTCTACCTATCTTGGAGATACCCGTTGGATGCACGAACATCCGTCGAATCATGTGATTACTACAGGGGTTAAGAAAAAGGTCTATATCGGTTCCACTCTTTACCCGTCTGAACAGGTCAGTAAGCTATGCCAAGTGTATGAGCGTTTGGGTGTTGTGCTGGAAGTGATGCGATCTCCATTGGAGGCGGAAACGAGAAATATCTCGTTGTACGTGCATCCCCCCTTGTTCATGAATGACTTCTCATTAGAGGCCATCTTTGGAGCTTCGGATATTCAGAAATACGTATACAAAATGTATCCTGAAGGTCCGATTACACAAGTTTTGATACGGGAAATGCGGGCACAGTGGCAGGAGATTATGAATATTACGGACCGACTTGATATTCAGGGAGTCAACCTGCTTCAGTTCATGACGGATGACAACTATCCGGTTCGATTAGAGAGTATATCACGCCAGGATATCGAGAATTTCAATCAGCTGCAGGTCATTCATCAAGAGTATTTATTATACATACGATACACCTCATTATTGATTGATCCATTCTCGGAACCCGACTCGGAAGGGAAATATTTCGACTTTTCAGCAGTCCCATTCCGTCAAACGTTCATGAACCGCGAAGGGGAACTGGACATCCCCCGCATGCCCAAGGAAGATTACTACCGCATCAAAATCATTCAGGGCATAGCCAGACATCTCGATGTGAGCTGTCCAACCATTGATCAATTTATCGCCAGGTATGAAGCGAAGCTTCAGGTAGTGGCTGACGCACACCCGAATCAACGCTTGTCCGACGCCTTTGTGATCCAATCCTTTGACAAGGAGATCCGCATGATCTGCACCGGACTTTCAAGGGTCTAATTACATTTAAATAATGCAAATTAAGTTTTGTTTTACACAGTAACGGAGGGGGCAGAAAGAACCTGAAGAAGCGAAGCGTTCGCCTTTATCACCGGATTTTCTCTTTGGAAAAGAGATCAAAAAAATCTGGGGATAACAGCGATCGGAAGGTTGTTCTGACCACGTAGTGGTCTTGTGTAAAGTTTGAATTTAATTTGCTCATCAGGAGGAAATATTGTGAAAAAGGGTCTTACTTTTACATCCATACTATTGCTGGTATCTGCCATTGCGCTGCTCGCCGGATGCGGACAGAGCCCAAAAGAGACAGAGAGCGCCCAAACGGAGCCTGCCAATAGCCAGGTACAAACAGAACTTATCTATGCTTCTGCCAAAGATATTAATGATATGAACCCCCATCTGTATCCCGGCTCGATGCCTGCCCAAGGGATGGTATACGAGTCTTTGGTTGAAAACACGGTTGATGGTATCAAGCCTTTGTTGGCTGAATCATGGGATATTTCAGAAGATGGCAAAACCTATACGTTTCATCTGCGACAAGATGTGAAATTCCATGATGGAGAGCCGTTCAACGCAGAGGCGGTTAAACAAAATATCGATGCAGTACAGGCGAATGCCGAAAAACACGCATGGATTAAGTTGTCTACCAAAATCACGAGTGTAAAAGTTATCGATGAGCATACGGTGGAGCTGAGGCTGTCGGAAGCCTATTATCCGGCACTGGTGGAATTGTCCATGACAAGACCTTACGTCTTCATATCACCCAAGGATTTCAAGGATGGTGGAACCAAAGACGGAGTAAGTGGTTTCAACGGGACAGGGCCCTACAAGCTTACAGGACATAAAATCGACGAGAATGCTACCTTTGAAGCGAATGAGGCCTACTGGGGTGGCGCACCTGAAATTAAGAAAATCACATCCAAGGTTCTTCCTGCTGGAGAAACAACATTCCTGGCATTGCAAAAGGGAGAGATCAACTTTGTGTTCACCGATGACCGGGGAGCAGACAGCATTGATATTAAAGCGATGAATCAATTGGCTGAGTCTGGCGATTATCAAATCGTTCGAAGTGAACCTATGAATACGGCCATGATCGTAGCCAATAGTAGCAAGATGGATAGCCCTGTTCAAGATCAAGCTGTTCGTGAAGCTGTATGGTATGGCATCGACCGGGAAAGCATCAGTAACGATATTTTTGATGGAACGCAAACGGTAGCGGACAGCTTGTTCTCATCCAACGTAAATTACGCGGATGTCGACCTGAAAAAGCGCAATTATGATCCGGAAACCGCGAAACAACTTTTGGAGAATTCGGGTTGGACGCTGGCGAATGGTGAAGCTGTGAGAACGAAAAATGGTAAGTCTCTAGCCATGAACTTGTATTATGACAGCAACTCCTCTTCCCAAAAAACACAGGCAGAATTTATCCAAAATTCGTTAAAAGGAATAGGCATGCAAGTGGAAATTGTTGGGGAGGAGTCCACTTCCATCGCAAACAGAAGATCAACCGGTGAGTATGATCTATTATTCAATCAGACCTGGGGACTGGCGTACGACCCACAGAGCACAATCTCTGCGTTTACTTCGGATGCATCTTATAAACATACGACAAGCGGCCTTCCCCAAGCAGAGGAATTGTATAAAAAAATTGAGGAAGTCATGGTGTCAACAAATGAAGAAACAAGAAAAGCGTTATATGCGGATATTATGAAAATCGTTCATGACGAAGCGGTATTTATTCCTCTTACCAACGGGCGTGTCACGGTAGTGGCTCCCCAAAGTCTGGACGGAATTTCATTCAAGCAGACTCAATATGAATTGCCATTTGAGCAGATGAATTTTAAATAGGAATGACATCAATAGGGGGGAGGGTAATCCCCCCCTTTATTTGTAAATAAACTTGAATTTGTCCGAAAAGGAGATGGATATGGGAAGTTATATCGTCAGAAGAATATTACTGGCCATACCTTTGCTGATCATTATTTCATTTATAACGTTTGTTTTAATTAATCTCTCTCCTCTGGACCCGGCCGTAGTGGTCTTACAGGCACAGGACGTTCCCCAGATCACAGATGAATTAATCGCCCAAACCAATGAAGCATTAGGGTTCGATAAACCGTTCATGATCCAGTATATAAACTGGATGATTGCCGTATTGCAGTTTGACTTTGGCCATTCCTATGTATCCGGTGAAACCGTATGGTCTATGGTAGGTCCGGCCTTTCTGAATACGCTAAAGTTAACACTGGTCTCATCCATTTTTATTATTGTGTTCTCGATCCTTTTGGGCGTGATCTGTGCCATGAGAGAAGGGAAAGTCATCGATAAATCGGTAAGAGGCATCTCCTTTTTCCTCACGGCGATGCCATCCTATTGGCTTGCGGCAATCATGATTTGGTACTTTTCTGTCAAGTTGGATCTGTTGCCAACCAGCGGGATGGACTCCTACAAAAGTTATATCCTTCCGGTTATTGTGATTACGGTAAGTTACACGGGCATTTATTTTAGAACAGTACGAAGTTCTATGTTGAGCAATCTGAATGAGGACTATGTGCTCTATGGAAGAGCCAGCGGATTAAGCGAGAAAAAGGTGACCCTGCATATTTTAAGAAACTCACTGCAAGTGGCGGTGTCAATATTTTGCATGGCGATCCCCATCGTGCTCGGGAGCACGGTCGTCATCGAAAATGTGTTTGCATGGCCGGGACTCGGGAGACTCAGCGTGCGATCGATTCTAAGCAGGGATTTCCCGATTATTCAGGCATATGTTTTGATTTTGGCGGTAACGTTTGTGTTGTTTAATACACTTTCGGACATTATCAATGCTGCGATGAATCCCAGGTTGAGAAAGGATATCTGATGAGAATATTGAAAAATTTGAGCAAAGACAAGCTGGCTATTACATCATTGGCGATTATCGTGGTCACTATTGTTGCTGGTATATTTGCCCCTTTATTCGCACCACATGACCCCGAGGCAGTGAATATGAAGCTTCGATATGCATCTTCATCCTGGGAGTACCTGTTAGGGAATGATCACTTGGGCAGATGTGTTTTATCCAGGCTCATTTACGGTATTCGTCCCAGTGTTTTATGGGTCTTGGTTGCATTGAGCTTCTCTGTTTTTGTTGGGGCTATTGTCGGATTTATCGCTGGTTACTTTAAGGGGAAAACAGATGCTTTGATTATGAGGATCTGTGATATCATGCTGTCCTTCCCTGGATATGTCATGACCTTGGCAGTAGTCGGCATTTTGGGTGCAGGGCTGGAAAATATTTTAATTGCCTTTGTATTCATGAAATGGGCCTGGTTTGCCCGCGTCATTCGCACCTCTGTGATGCAGTTCTCCGAAATGGATTATGTGAAATTTGCCAAAGCCTCTGGCACGCCCAATCTGAAAATTATAACCAAGCACATTGTTCCGGTTACATTTGCCGATATCGCGGTGATCTCAAGTGGTTCCATGTGTTCGATGATGCTACAGATCTCGGGGCTCTCCTTTCTCGGACTTGGCATTCAGGCTCCCCATGCTGAATGGGGCATGATGTTAAACGAGGCAAGGGAGGTCATGTTCTCCAGACCTGAATTAATGTTGGCACCTGGCTTGGCCATTGTCATTGTGGTGTCCGCTTTTAATTTTCTGTCGGATGCACTTCAGGTTGCTTTGGATCCCAAATTAATGACCTATCAAGGCAAAGTTCGCAAGAAAGAGGTGGGACAAGCGGCTTATGAATATAGTAGAGGTTGAAAATTTGAAAGTATGGGATACGCGTACAGGCAAAGTCATTATTCATGATAGTTCATTTCAGGTAAAGCAAGGAAGCTGTCTGGCCATTGTGGGAGAGAGCGGGAGTGGCAAGTCCGTGACGTGCAGGTCCATTATTCGACTGAATAAAGCGTGGCTTCACCAATCTGGAACCATTTTATTCAAAGGTGAGAATCTGAACCAGCTTACTGAAAAAGAGATGAGAAAAAAAAGAGGAAGAAATCTCTGCCTGATTTTGCAAAATGGCATGAGTGCATTTGATCCTTCCTGTGTGATTGGTGTTCATATCATGGAGACACTTCAGGAACATTTTGGCTGGAATACCCGGGAGATTGAGCGGAAAATAAAAAATGCCATGGAAAGCGTCATGTTGAAAAATCCGCAAGACATCCTGAATCAATACCCGCACGAACTGTCTGGCGGGATGCTGCAGCGAATTATGATCGCGCTGGCACTGGTGTTAGAGCCGGATATGATTATTGCGGATGAACCGACAACGGCGCTGGATACGATCTCTCAGTACGAGGTCGTTGAACAATTGATTCAATTACGCGAACGCATGGGATGTTCGATGATGTTTATATCACATGATCTCGGTGTGGTGCAGAAAATTGCGGACGAAGTTATGGTCATGAAGGACGGAGCTATTGTCGAAAGAGGAGATATTCAGTCCGTGTTTTCAGAACCGGAACATGCATATACCCAATATTTAGTGTCTACCCGACTGGAGCTGAGCAACCATTTCAAGAAATTGATGCAAGGAGGGGTTATAAGTGCTGAAGGTGGATGGCATTGAGAAATCCTATAGGCAGAGCGGGCTGTTTTCCAAACAAAGACAGCGGGTTCTGAAGAATGTTGCATTTGAATGCTATCATGGTGAATGTTTGGGCATTATCGGTGAAAGCGGAAGTGGCAAGTCCACCTTGGGACGGTTGATCTTGGGCATTGAAAAGCCGGACCGAGGAACCATTTTGTTTGAGGGGAAAAATGTGAAGGATCGCAGTGTGAGAATGGGAAACATCAGTGCGGTATTTCAAAATTATACGTCGTCCATTAATCCGTTCTTTAACGTTGAAGAAGCGATCATCGAGCCCTTGAAGGCTCAAAAAAAGGTTCAGCAAAATATGCAAAGCAAGGTTGATGAGTTGTTATATCAAGTTGGATTGGACCCGTCCTACAGACGGAAATATCCTCATGAATTATCCGGAGGAGAGGCTCAGAGAGTATGTATTGCAAGAGCCATTTCCACAGCACCAAAATGTATTTTATTGGATGAAGCCATCAGTTCTCTGGATGTGTCTGTTCAGATCCAGGTGCTGCAATTGTTAAAACAATTAAAGGAAATCTACAAGATGAGTTATGTGTTTATCACGCATGATATTCAGGCGGCAGCCTATATTTGCGACCGGGTCATTATTTTTAGAGAGGGTCAGATTGAGGAAGTGGTCCCGATTGGGCAACTCAAGGATGTCCAATCCGAATATGCGAAGAAATTGTTGAAGCATTTAATTACATTTTAGGGGGAAACCCATTGTGAGTGGAGCGATGTCTTGGCCTTTTCTACGTTTGTACATACTGGTTCTTTTATATTTTAGTGCAAATGCTATTCTCAATGTAATTATCCCTTTGCAGGGGGAATCCCTGGGCGCCAGCAGTACAACCATCGGGCTAATCATGGGAGCCTACATGTTTACAACGATGTTTTTCAGGCCATGGGCAGGTCATATCATTCAAAAAAAAGGGCCGATCAAAGTATTACGCTTTATCCTGATCGTCAACGGATTTGCCCTGATTTTATATACGTTTACGGGACTCGGTGGCTATTTGGTCGCTCGTATTTTACAAGGGGTATCGACCGCTTTCTTCTCCATGGCGTTACAGATCGGCATTATCGATGCCCTCCCGGAGAAAGATCGTTCCCAGGGCATTTCATATTATTCGTTATTTAGCTATATACCGGGCATTGTGGGTCCTGTTCTTGCATTGGGAATTTGGCAGACCGGAGGAATGGATTATTTTACAGTGGTTCTGATTGGTATTGCCATCTGTACAGGCGTGTTTGGATATAGCGCCAAAATGGACAAGAGCACGGAGCAGCCTGCCGAAAATGTTCCTGCTCAGAACGTAGGCGTATTCCAATCCTTTAGTCAGTTGGTCAAAAATCCGTTCCTGTTCAAATGTAGTGTATTGATGCTTAGTGCCTCCGTTGTATTCGGAGCGGTTACGACCTTTATTCCTTTATATGCCGGCCAACTGCCAAGCGGTAATGCGGGTATCTATCTGATGCTTCAAGCAGGAACCGTAGTGCTAGCCCGGATTATGCTTCGGAAAAAAATCCCTTCGGACGGAAAATGGCACGCTCCATTTATTATGGGAACGATGTTTCTTTTGGCAGTGGCTGCGCTGTGTGTAAGCTTTTCGATAACAGGAGGAGCTGTTTTTTTCTATGTGGGGGCGATATTGATGGGAATAGCTCAATCTATCCTGTATCCGACGTTAACCACCTATTTATCCTTTGTGTTGCCACAGCTTAATCGAAATGTGCTGATTGGATTATTTATAGCGACGGCAGATCTGGGCGTTTCTCTGGGCGGTGTCGTTATGGGACCCGTCGCTGACTTCTCTTCCTATTCATTTATGTACATGATCTGTGCTATCCTAGGAGCGGTAATGATCGTTTTTGCCTATGAACGGCGAAGACCCGTGACAGGTACATCTGTGAGTTGAGTGCCAGGAGAGAAAGTGGTGACGAACGTTTGAAGGCTTCAATGACGGCAACATCCAATGGAAAATTAAATCCGGTATCCTTTTCGTTTATCCGGTTTTATATGCTGGCCTTTTTATTTTTTGCGGCAAATTCAGCTTTGACGATTATTCTGCCTCTGAGAAGTGAGGCCGCTGGATTAAATCAGGCTGAGATTGGTTTGATGATGGGGGCATACATGTTCACCTGTATGCTCTTGAGACCTTTTGCAGCGCAGTTGCTGGGTAAGCATGGGCCACTTCGAGTGATGCAATGGTTATTGCTTTTGCATGCGGGCACGCTGCTGTTATTTGTTGTTTTTGGTGTGGAGACGTATCTGTGGTTGCGAGCCCTCCAAGGGGTAGCTACGGCCTTTTTCTCCATGACGATGCAGGCAGGCATTGTGGAAAAGCTGGAGGACAAGGACCGGGCACAAGGGCTGTCCATGTACACCCTGTTTACGATGGTTCCTTCTCTGGTCATTCCGATCCTCGCCATACAAATCTGGGAAAATGCCAGTGATCTGGCGTTTACGCTGCTGATGATTGGACTGGCGGCTTTGCCACTTCTGATTGGATATAATGTGGATCTGCCGCGGAGTACCGTACAGAACAAATCGTACACCTTGGTTGATATGTTTCGTTCCTTCGGCGGCATCTGGCGTAGTACGCCACTGCTGATTAGCAGTGTAGTGATGTTGTTTGCGTCCTGCGTCTTTGGGGCAACAGCGACCTTTCTTCCCCTGTATATGGTATCCACCGGAATGGCGAGTGCAGGCATATTTCTGACGATTCAGGGATTGGTTGTGATCCTGTGCAGGTTTATTTTACGTAAAAAAATTCCGTCTGATGGTAGCTGGAATACCTGGCTGATGGCAGGCTTAATGTTGTGTGCTGCACTGGGAACCCAGTTGCTCAGTCTGATGGAGATCATCGGGCCATTGGTGTATCTCTCCGCGGTGTTCAGCGGTTTTGCCCTGGCACTGTTGTACCCGACATTAACCACATATCTGTCTTTTGTGCTGCCTGCGGATTCCAGATATGTACTCATGGGGATTTTCATGTCCTCGTATGACCTTGGATTCTCTCTGGGAGGACTGGCGATGGGATTCATTGTACAGGTGAGTTCGTATTCGACCATGTTTATGATCTGCACGTTGCTGTCTATTGCAGCGATGTTTCTGGTGTTGGTGTTCAGGCAACGGATGGAAGCGGGCAATAAGGCCAGATCTGGGGTGGCTATATAAATTGAACTAAAGAACATTTACAGAGGAGGTTTATGACTCACTTCTTGCCAAAACGTATCCTCAGGATGCGAAAGTGCAAGGGCTGGTCATCAGCCTTTTTTTGTTTTTTTGCAGGTTGAAATCAAAAATAGTTTGACAACGACCGTGAAACAGGATTATAGTCAATGTTGTTAATCGTAATAATTACTATTAAGGTCTGGATTACACAGACTGCACATATAAGGAGTAGATTTCTATGACACAAAAGCAAGTTCCGGTAACCGTACTGAGTGGTTACCTCGGTTCAGGGAAAACAACGGTTTTGAATCATGTGTTGAACAACAGACAGGGGCTCAAAGTTGCGGTGATTGTCAACGACATGAGTGAGGTGAACATTGATGCTGCACTGGTCAAGGGGGAGGCAACCTTGTCTCGAACCGAAGAGAAGTTGGTGGAGTTGTCGAACGGTTGTATCTGCTGCACCTTGCGTGATGATCTGATGCAAGAGATTGAGAAGTTGGTGAACGAAGGCAAGTATGACTATATTTTGATCGAATCCACGGGCATCAGTGAACCTGTTCCAGTTGCACAGACCTTTACATACGCCGATGAGGAGTCGGGTATTGATCTGACTCGCCTGGCCCGATTGGATTGTCTGGTAACGGTGGTGGATGCCAATCGATTCTGGCATGATTTTGGATCAGGACAGAGTCTTCTGGATCGTAATCAGGCAACTGGAGATGAGGACACCCGTGACGTCGTAGACTTGTTGATCGATCAGATCGAAACCTGTGATGTGCTGCTACTGAACAAATGTGATCTGGTCGATGACACCGAGCTTAACAAGCTGGAAGGCATCATCCGCAAGTTACAGTCTAACGCCAAGATCATTCGGACTGAGAATGGACAGGTGAATCCGTCTGAGATTCTGAATACAGGCCGCTTTGATTTTGAGAAAGTGAGCATGTCCGCTGGATGGATTCAGGAACTGGAGAAGGAGTCGCACACACCGGAAACGGAGGAGTATGGCATTGGTTCCTTCGTTTATCGTCGCAGAAAGCCATTCCATCCTTCCCGTCTGGCTGAGTTCATGAGTTACTGGCCGGAAGAAGTGGTACGTGCCAAAGGTTTGGTATGGCTCGCGGCTGAAGGGGATGTTGCTGCAAGCCTCAGTCAGGCAGGGCCATCCATTCAGTTTGGTCCTGCGGGACATTGGGTCGCGGCGTTGCCGGAAGCGGACAAAGAAGAGATTTTACGTAACGAGCCGGATGTTCTGGAGAAATGGGATGCCCAGTGGGGAGATCGTCAGACGGAGCTTGTCATGATTGGGATCGAAATGGAGCGTGAGAACATTGAAGACGAGCTGGACCAGTGCCTGCTTAGTGATGAAGAAATGTTAGCCGATTGGGGTCATTTCGACAATCCGCTGCCATGGCCTGTGGAAGGCGTATAATTCGGAAGTTGATGTTTGCATTGGGAGTAGCGTTGTATAAGCACATCTATATAAATTGAAATAACATTTACACAAAACGGAGAGGACAGAAAGAACCTGAAGAAGCGGAGCGTTCGCCTTTATCCCCGGATTTACCCTTTGTAAAAGGAATCAAAAAAATCTGGGGATAACAGCGATCGGAAGGTTGTTCTGTCATCGGAGTGTGCAGTGTAAATATTCTTTAGTTCAATTTATATAGATAAATAAACATAAATTCAATCAATAAGGAGCTGTCATTCATGGCTAAAAAATCTAAAGTGGTACGTGAGAAGCAACGTCAGGCGATCGTGGCAAAATATGCGGACCTGCGCCGGGAGCTGAAGGAAAAAGGGGATTATGAAGCATTGCAGAAATTGCCACGGAATGCATCTCCAACTCGTTTGAAGAACCGTTGTGAAGTGACAGGTCGCCCGCGGGGTTATCTACGCAAGTTCAAGGTATCTCGAATTAAGTTCAGAGAACTGGCTCATCAAGGTCAGATTCCTGGGGTAACAAAATCCAGTTGGTAAAATGATCAAAGGGTGGTATTTTGCTGAAAGGATGTGCATGTTCATGCTGGACTCGTTTACGTTACGAAGAATTCAGTCGGTAATGAACGGATATATTCACGAGAAGGTACCTGCGCCACTGCGTACGATGGTGAAGTTGACATATGAGATGAATGACAATGAATTAATCTTGACCGAAGAAAGACCCGCCGAGGAACGGTATCAATGGGACAAGATGCATATTGCCCGATTTTACTGGGAAGAAAATCAGTGGAAAGTGTATGCCAGAGATGAACATAGCAGCTGGAATCCGGTAGATGTTATTACACCTTGTTCCGATTTTGAGAATGTGCTTGAACAGGTGGAACGGGATGAAGCTGGACTGTTCTGGCGTACGTGAGCGAGTTCAAAGATAACCACATTCAGTGGCTATCTTTGGGCTTTTTTTGTGTCCAAGGATCACTGATGCAAAGTGGGGACGATCTTTTGATCTTCCTTCTTTAATGGACAAAAAAATAAATAAAATCTGTTTTGCAATAAAAATTTATTGTAAAACGATAAATGATGTGATAAATTCATATCACTTAAAACAAGTGAGGTGCTTTTTGTGAAGCGAGGTACGACCCTCTTTTTAAAATTGGCTGTGTTGCTTATTGGTGTTCCCATTCTTGCCTTGTGTATATTCGGCATACCCTGGTTAGCGAACAATCCAGTGAATCCGAATTATGCAGGTGCACTATACCCCATAGTGATTATTATGTATGTGTCCGTTATTCCGTTTATTGTTGCACTGTACCAGGCATTCCGTCTGCTAAGTTACATCGACAAAAATGAAGCATTCTCTCTAATGTCGGTGAAATCCTTAAAAACAATAAAATATTGTGCTATTGTAATCAGTAGTCTCTATTTTGTGATGTTGCCATTTGTTTATGTTGTCGCAGAGAAAGATGATGCCCCAGGCCTCATTCTTATGGGGATGGTTCCTGTTTTTGCTTCATTGGTCATTGCAGTATTTTCCGCTGTGCTCCAAAGATTGTTACAGGAAGCGATTGATATCAAATCAGAAAATGACCTAGTGGTCTGAGGTGAATATATGGCCATTATAATCAATATTGATGTGATGTTGGCAAAGCGGAAAATGACAGTTACCGAGCTTGCCGAGAGAGTTGAGATCACGATCGCCAATATTTCCATATTAAAAACAGGAAAAGCCAAAGCGATCCGTTTATCCACTCTGGATGCCATCTGTAAAGCACTGGATTGTCAGCCTGGAGATATATTGGAATATAAGGCTGACGAGGACGAAGATACGAATGAGCATTTATAAAAATGACCGAAGAAGACTCTGCATGTTGTATGCAGAGTCTTCTTTTACGTCGTCTTGATCAAGAAATACGTGCCATGCCTATAACGAATGATTGTGCATCATTCGAAATTGCATAGGTGTTACGTTTTCTTGGGTTTTAAAACATCGGATGAAGTAACTTGACTGTGAAAATCCCGTTTCCAGTGTGATTTGTTTAATGGAAAGATTGGTTGTTGCGAGCAGCTGTTTCGCATGCAATAACCTGGATTCCAAGAGGAATTCCGGGAAAGAGATTCCAAACGTCTGACTGAATTTTCGGCTAAAGTATGTTGTACTGTATCCGGCAATCCCGGCAGCATGGTCTAGTGTAATGTGCTCGTTACTATGGGAACGAATATAATTCCCTGCTTCACGAATTCGCTCTGAAGTGTGATTGAGCGAAACATTAATTTGGCTCGCTGCGGATTGCAATCGGGTCAGAAGTTCATATAGTGTAGCTGCCACACTGTGCTCGTCCTCCACCTGATAGCCTCTGCCGAGCTCCAGTAATCGATCCATGAGCGCGGTAACCACCGGGAAGTTGGAACATTGAAATAGCCAGGGCTCGTCAACGCCTTTTCCATTTAACAGTTCTTCGAGACGAATTCCGTAGAAGTGAATCCAACGAATACTCCAAGGATCATCCAAATCTGAGTAGTAGGTTTGTCTGAGACCGGGACCATAGAGGAATCCCTGCCCTCGTGTTAGCTCATAACAAGTGGTTCCCGTATCCAGGAATCCTTTACCGTCCAGGACAAGGTGCAAATTGTAGCATTGATCCAAGTTGATTTCGGTTGTGCCATATTCTCGATGTACACGATGTTTCGGAAAGTCACTGTATCCTCCAATAAAATCGGGAAAGCATACATGTCTGGGAAAAATCGGCTTGGGGAGAAAGATGTGTTCTTTCACGTGCATCCTCCGTTTGAACGCAATATTTTTATGTAGTGAACTGAAATGGATTCATCCCACTGTTATTTGAATATTCAGCAATGACAATATTTTATTATAAGTCGCATAATCTTGTCATTTATTATATGTGAAGGTTCCAATAGAATGGAGGCAATATGGCAGGTTAAGGGGGCAATTAAAGGTGGCAAAATCAATCCAAATGGATGAATTAAAAATGGGGGTCTGTTATTACCCTGAGCACTGGTCGGAAGCGTTGTGGGAGGACGATTTCCGTAGAATGAAAGAGATGAATATCACAGTTATTCGGATGGCTGAATTTGCATGGTCCATCTTTGAACCGGAAGAAGGTCAGTTCGATTTTAGTTTTTTCCAGAAGGCATTGGATCTGGCGCATCAATACGGTTTAAGTGTTATTTTAGGAACACCTACTGCAACTCCACCAGCATGGTTAACATCCAAATATCCTGAAGTATTAAACGCAAATAAGGACGGGGTGTTGTATCAACACGGTATGCGGCGTCATACCAATTACAGCAGCCCAATCTACAGACAGAAATGTGAGAAAATCGTGCGCAATATGGTGATTGCCTATAAAGATCATCCGGCTCTTATTGGCTGGCAGATCGATAACGAATTCAATTGTCATATGGATGTTTTCTATGCTGAGGCTGACCATGTCGCCTTCCGTGAATGGTTAAAGGATCGTTATGAATCGTTGGAGAACCTGAACCAAGCATGGGGAACCGTTTTCTGGAGTCAGACCTATACTGACTGGGAGCAAGTTCACCTTACCCGAAATATGGTCAGCCAATCGCCAAATCCTCATTTGGCACTAGATGAAAAGAGATTCATCTCCGCCAATGCCATTTCATTTGCCAAGCTTCAGGTGGACATCATTCGCGAACTGGACCCGGAACATTGGATCACAACAAACGGTACGTTTGGACACTTGGATAATCATGAAATGACAGAGGATTTATTGGATTTCTTCTCCTATGATTCGTATCCGCAGTTTGCCACGATCTTCCCAGGGACAGACGATAACTCATTACAAGATCGGGCCTGGAGCATGAAACTGTCCAACGTACGCAATATGTCACCGAACTTCTGCGTCATGGAACAACAGTCTGGGCCGGGAGGCTGGGTCGACAGTATAGGCATGGGAACTCCGAGACCGGGGCAGATCCGATTATGGTCATATCAATCTGTTCTTCACGGAACAGATCTGCTCGTCTACTTCCGCTGGCGGACGGCAACATTTGGCACCGAGATGTACTGGCATGGCATCAATGATTACCATAATCAACCCAACAGAAGAGTACGCGAGGTTGCACAAGTAGGGGAAGAGTTTGCCAAGATCGGGCGTGTTATTGCGGGCACTACATATCAAGCCGATGTTGCGATCCTACAGGATTACGATAACATCTGGGACGGAGAGTTGGACGAGTGGCACGGCCCGCTTCAGCAACAGAGTGTACGCTCCTGGTATAAACAGCTCCAGTATCGTCATATTCCGACGGACATGGTTACACTGCAACCAACGACAACACTGGAGGAGTTATCCGAATATAAGGTGATCATCTATGCTCATCCGGCCATCATGACAGACGAGACAGCAGAACTTCTGCAAGCCTATGTCAGTCAAGGGGGAACCCTGTTTTTCGGTGCGCGCACCGGATATAAGGATCTCAAGGGGCATTGTTATATGAGACCGTTCCCTGGGGCTGTCGCTGAGTTATGTGGTGTAACCGTAGAGGACTTTACCTTAATCAAAGGAACCATTCCCGCAGCCAAACTGCAATGGAGTGGGGGGAGTGAGCGACTTCGGGAGGGTACGTCAACGGCCGGATTTAATGAAGTTCTTCATGTGGAGCATGCTGACGTACAGGTTGTGGCTGAGTATACATCCGAATATTATGCAGGTAGTCCTGCATTGACCAAACGTGTGGTAGGTCAGGGGCAAGTATGGTATTATGGGGCGGCTTACAATGAACCGGTCGTAGATGCTCTCCTGGATGAAATAGGGCTATCTTCACCTGTAGGTGACCTGGTAGAGGTACCTTCCGAAGTTGAGCTTGGTATCCGTTCCGGTAAGGATAAAGCTTATGTATTTTTACTGAACTACTCGGATCAACAAGTGGCTATCAAGCTTAAGAAGCAAGCAAAAGAGTTACTGTCAGGTACAACACTTCAGAATGAGATCAACATGCCCGCGTATGGTGTGTTCATTTTTGAGATCGATTTGCCACATTAAGAAATTCATTCATATATATAGAAAGAAACACCAAAAACGCCTTGCAGCCATTGCAAGGCGTTTTATATATGCAGGATGTAATGTTGAATACACGATGAGTATGGGCTGTTATTGTCTACATTTGGTATAACTATGCTTCGTACAAAATCTCACCTGTCCGGGATACATCATATCCCTCGAATGATTGCAGTTCCTGTCTGAACTCCGGCGATTGGAGAATTCGCAGTACAGATTCTGTCCAGGCTTCATTACCTTGCTTCCTCAGCATGACCAGATCATAACGTTCCTGAATGAGCGGGATAAAATCAACCTGTCCCACAAGTCGCGCAGCCTTCTCAATGCCAACTCCGACATCAGCTTCACCTGAACTGACTTTGGCCGCCACGCCCATGTGACTGGTTTCTTCGACTTGATATCCGATCAGACCTGCGGCAGGAATTCCATGCAGTCGAAGTTGCTCATCCAGCAATACACGCGCGCCAGAACCTATCTCCCGATTAGCGAGTCGAAGCTCAGGCTTGCTCAGATCGGTCCAATTCTGTAAGTTCTGCGGATTACCACGCTGTACGTACAGTCCGGCAGGACGTGATAGCAAGTTCACCACAACATAAGATCGTCCTGTCAGAATTTTGCGAATATACGGCAGATTATACTCACCGGTATCTCCGTCGAGCAGATGGGTGCTGACCAGATCGGACTCACCGCGATACATCGAGATAAGCCCATCCAGACTACCCATGAACGAACGTAGCGGACGAATGTCCCGAGTTTGTTTTTCCATATGGCGCATTAAAATGTCCAGACTGACATCCTGACCTGTTATGACCAGATGCCGTGGTACAGCAGTCATTGCATGGGCAGAACTCGCTGGAGTAATCGCATGCGCAGACCCAACGGGTGTAGTTGATTGTAAGGAAGTTCTCTGAAAATCACCCTGACCTGGGTGAGTTCCTGATGCCGAGGTCTGATGAGGAGTCGGGATACGCTGACCTGAGGACTGAAGTTGCTTGGAGCGACGTTTATATGCCTCCAGATCGGTAGCATCAATCCGCATTTGTTTACCTACACGGTATGCGACGAGGTCTCCTTTTTTGATCAGGTCATAAACTGTCAGTTTCGATATTTTGAGTAGCTTGGATATTTCTTCGGTTGTGTAGGATTGCTCCTCCGTCATAAGTGAAGATCCTCCTTCAAAGGTATAGAGCAATGATGGTTTTGTTATGAATGTTTCTTGTACTATATCATTAATTGAGGGATGCCATAAACCTGAGAACACGCAATACACGCATAGGACAGATAACAAAAGCCAAATGTGATCTTAATCACCTTCCCATTTTTTTTGTCTTGTGTATAATTAGATATAATCAATTATAACTAGTTATATCTAAAGATAACGTTGGGGGAGAAATGAATGAGAAAGAGAATTGGATATGTGTTGGGAAGTATGTCACTGGGACTGGCTCTTGTATTGGCTGGTTGCGGCGCAAACACGGGCACTACGGATACATCCACGGGTGCAGAACAAACGACCTCAACACCAGCGGCATCAGGTGAAAGTTCATCAGCAGAAAATACCGATCCGCAGGAAACGGTAGATCTGACAATCTCTGCGGCGGCAAGTCTGACCGATGCGATGAAAGAGATTGAAAACAATTATGAGCTAGCTAATCCTTATATAGAACTTAATTTTAACTTTGGCGCCTCGGGTGCCTTGCAACAGCAGATTGAACAGGGTGCCCCGGCTGATGTCTTTGTATCGGCGGCAACAAAAAATATGAATGCGCTAGTGGATGAAAACCTGATTGCATCGGGCGATCAGAAGAACTTGCTACAGAATTCACTGGTGGCGATTGTGCCAGCAGATGGGACCCACACAGTAACCAGTGAAACGGATCTCACCAGCGACTCCATCAGGACGGTAGCGATTGGGATTCCGGAAAGTGTGCCTGCGGGAACCTATGCCAAGGAAGCTCTGACCAATGCCAAGCTGTGGGATGAACTGGAAAGCAAACTTGTGCAGGGGAAAGACGTTAGACAGGTTCTTCAATATGTAGAGACAGGTAATGCAGATGCAGGATTTGTATATAAAACGGATGCTCTTACTTCGGATCAGGTGAAAATTGCGTTTGAGGTGGAGAAGAATAGCTACACACCAGCCAATTATCCGGTAGGTATTATTGAAGGAACGAAACACCGTACGGAAGCCGAACAATTCTATGCGTATTTACAAACCCCTGAAGTGCTCGATATCTTCAAGAAATACGGATTCACAATTCCGGAATGAATGTGAACGCCATAGACTGGTCCGTATTCTGGTCACCGGTGCGCTTATCACTTCAGGTTGCGCTGTTATCCAGCGTGGTGGCCACGGTGCTTGGAATTGCGATAGCCTGGAAGATGTCACGTTCTTCATTTCGGGGAAAGATTCTGCTGGAAACGGCATTTATGCTGCCGCTAGTCCTTCCTCCGACGGTGGTTGGATTTCTGTTACTTGTCATACTGGGGCGTAAAAGTCTGTTTGGACAATGGATCGAAGCCATATTCTCCGCACCGGTTATTTTCACCTGGTGGGCTGCGGTGATTGCTTCGGTGGTGGTTGCTTTTCCACTCGTGTATCAGACGATGAAATCGGGATTCAGTGGTGTGGATCGTGATCTGGAGGATGCGGGTCGTTCGATTGGGGCGAATGAGTGGCAGGTCTTTCGTTACATCTCCCTGCCGCTCGCAGGCAGAGCATTGATGACTGCTTTCATCCTGGGCTTTGCCCGTGCACTTGGGGAATTCGGAGCCACACTGATGATTGCAGGCAATATTCCGGGCAAAACACAAACGGTACCTACGGCAATCTATGTCGCTGTGGATTCGGGCAATCAGACCATGGCCTGGGCATGGACTGTTTCCATTATTATCATCTCGTTTCTCATGTTACTGATGACCAGACAGCAGCGAGATGGGAAAAGCGGCTGATTTTATATGTGCTAATATTATATATAAAATGATGAAAAACCCGTTTTGAGGAAAGAACTTGTTTCCTTAACGCGGGTTTTTATTACCAATTTCATATGTACCAATATCAATATCCTGCCAGATTGGTCTTAATGGAAATGTAAAGCTGTTTTAACATAAAAAAATAAAAATTTTCCCGAAATTTAATCGTTCAGTACTCGCTTTCAGTGGGCTTGTTCCTGTAAGATAGAAGTAATGATTCCAGCCAAGTACTGAAATAAGGAGAGACGACGATGAACACTAAATCTGATTGCGGCGTTTCGTTGCAAATTGATGACTATCTGGATCTTTTGCATTTTGCCATCCAAATTCAGGATCAGGAATGGCAACAATCCCTTATCCGCCAACTCAAAATATTTCAGACGGCGACGGAGCAGCAGCGCACACCTGAAGAGGAGTTATGGACACGGTTTGATTACATCAACAGCAAACTGACAGGTCTGTGCCACCAGATTCATGCCGCTCATTCCATGGACGAACGCAAGAAGTTCGAGGAACGGATCGGTCTCTTACAATTACAGCGAGTGGAAGTTGCACGTAAAATTAAATGGGCGAGTCGCAGATAGATGAGTAGTGTATACACCAGGTGATGCACCGCCAAAATGGTATAATCAGTGAGAGTCATACAAGAAGAAGCCATCCACCAATTGATATGGAGGATGGCTTCTTCTTGTCCTATAGAGAAGTTCTATAACCTTATCAGGATGTCCTATTAGTTTAGTTATTGCCAAATATAACTTGTAATGATATTCTTTGTTCAACCTAATTCCGAGTATACAAGTATGAATGGTTTGTTAAGGGATTTGAGGATGGGGAGTACACATCATATTCGCTGTGATAACAGCCTGTGGAGGAGATTGGGAATGGTTAAAAAACGGGGGATTCAAAAATTCCGGACAGCACTGCTGTTCATTACAATGCTGGCGGTACTGGCTGGATGCAGCACAGGAACTGCAAGTAATGATTCAGAATCTGCTTTGGCAGCAGGCGACACCAAAGTGAAAAAGATCATTGTAGGAACAGGTACACAGTTTCCGAATGTCTGCTTCATTGATGAGAATGGCAAGTTAACAGGTTATGATGTGGAACTGATCCGGGAGATCGACAAACGTTTGCCTGAATATGAATTCGAATTCAGCACGATGGATTTCAAAAACCTGCTGCTGAGTCTGGAAACGAAAAAAATTGACCTGATCGCTCACCAGATGGAAGTGAATGATGAGAGACAGGCCAAGTTCCTGTTTAATGATGAAGCCTATAATATTTTTCCAAATAAAATTGTCGTAAGTCAGAAAAATGAGGAAGTAAAATCGATTGAGGATCTCAAAGGGAAAAAACTGATTGTTGGTGCTACAAGTAATGCGGCTGTACTTGCTGAGAAATGGAATGCAGCGAACGGCAACGGGATTGATATCGTTTATTCCGGAGCGGGTGAGGATACCAATACCCAGATCAAAACAGGCCGGGTGGATGCCACCATCAGCACTCAGTTTGCCATTGATTATCAGAATAAGGCGGTTGATGCTCAGCTGAAAACGGTAGGCGATGCCCTCTCCAACTCCAAAGTGTACTTCATTCTGAACAAAGATGAGCAGGAACTCAAAACCAAAGTGGACGAAGCGCTCAAAGCGATCAAAGAAGACGGAACGTTAGGCAAACTGAGCACAGAGTGGCTTGGAGCTGACTATACGGTTGAAGAGTAGTCTGAGAAAGGTGTGCAGCGGTAATGGGAAAATCATTTGATCTGTCATTGGTTCTGGATTTCATCCCGGAACTGCTACGATATTTGCATATAACACTGATTGTACTGGGGGGTTCCATCGTGCTCGGACTGGTGGGCGGCGTGCTTCTGGCCGTTCCCCGGCTGTATCGAATCCCGGTACTAAGCCAGTTGGCTACCCTGTACGTCTCATTCATGCGGGGCACACCGATCCTGATCAAATTATTCCTGGTGTATTACGGACTTCCCGAGTTGCTCAAACCCATTGGCATCGACCTGTCGAGAACCGACCCGTTGTTATTTGTCATTGTGACCTATGCGCTTAGTGATGCGGCATCCTTTGCCGAGATCTTTCGCGGAGCGGTGCGCAGTGTGGATAAAGGCCAGACGGAAGCAGCCTATGCTGCGGGTATGACCACATTCCAGTCTTTTCGGCGGATTGTTGTTCCGCAGGCTCTGATTGTTGCTTTTCCGAACATGGCCAATACGTTAATTGGCTCATTGAAGGATACATCTCTGGCCTTCTCCATTGGTGTCATGGATATGGTGGGCAGAGGGCAGACGTTAATTTCGGCTACATCGCACGCACTTGAGGTGTATATCAGTCTGTCTGTGGTCTATTATGTCATTGTGATTGTGCTTGAAAAAGGATTTGCCTTTGCAGAACGCAGACTCCAGCGTCATGAACGCAAGAGAGTTGTACACAAACCGGCCATTCGAGCCAAACGTCTGAAAGAGGTTTGAACTCGCACTGAAACGAATAGCGGGGTGAGCATATGTCGATTGATCTCCAGTTTATCTATACATCTTTTTTTCAAATCCTGAAGGCATTGCCACTGACACTTGTCATTACGATTGTTCCGTTGATTGCAGGCTTCGGAATCGGTCTGGCTACGGCTCTGATCCGTATCTATCGCGTGCGGTGGATTCACCGCATTGCTGACTTCTACGTTTCATTCCTGCGTGGAACACCGATGCTGATGCATCTATTCCTCATCTATTACGGCATTCCGATGATTATCGATAAGCTGGCGGAACGTTACGGTTGGGCTTTCCAATCCTCGTCGATTCCTATTCTCGTATTTGTACTGATTGCTTTCTCGCTCACTGCGGGCGCCTATATGTCCGAGATTATCCGTTCAGGCATTCTTGCTGTGGATATCGGCCAGATGGAGGCGGCTCACGCTGTAGGCATGAGCACATTCCAGGCTTTAAGGCGCATCATCATCCCTCAAGCGATCGGGGCTGTATTGCCAAACCTGTGCAGTATGTTTGTTGGGTTCCTGCATGGATCAACACTTGCTTTTACCGTGTCTCAGATGGACATCCTCGGTAAAGCGGATGTGGTGGCATCCGTCAGTCTGAAGTTTCTGGAGGCCTTTATCGCCGCAGCGTTTATCTATTGGGGGCTGACTATCATTGCCGAGCGGATCACTGCTCTGCTTGAGCGTCGGGTTGCCGTGTACAGCAAAGGAGGCGTGTCATGATTACACTAACCAACATACACAAAACTTTTGGCAAGCAGGAAGTATTGAAGGGAATTGATCTGACCGTGGAACAGGGTGATGTCGTAGCGATCCTTGGACCGAGCGGATCAGGTAAAACAACGCTGCTGCGCTGCGTCAATTTTCTGGAACGTGCCGATGAGGGCGAGGTTCAGATCAGTGGATTAACCGTCGATTGCAAGCATGCACGCAAACATGACATTGTGCAGTTGAGACGAAAAACAGCGATGGTGTTCCAGCATTATAATCTGTTCAAACACAAGACAGTGCTGGATAACGTCACCGAGGGATTAATTATTGCCCAGAAAATGTCCAAAGCCGATGCCCGCACTCGTGCCTTGCGCGTGCTTGAACAAGTTGGATTGTCTGCCAAAATCAATGAGTATCCAAGTATGTTGTCAGGTGGACAACAGCAACGGGTGGGCATTGCCAGAGCACTGGCACTGAATCCCGAAGTGATTTTGTTTGATGAACCGACCTCGGCGTTGGACCCCGAGCTTGTGGGTGAGGTGTTGTCTGTCATCCGCTCCATTGCTCAAGAGGGGATTACCATGATTGTAGTTACCCATGAAATGGGGTTTGCCCGTGAGGTGGCAAATCGGGTTGTATTCATGGATGGAGGTTCCGTTGTGGAGGAAGGAACCCCGGAGGAGGTGTTTGTACGTCCCAAGCAGGAACGTACTCGCCAATTCCTCAGTCGATATTCTTCCGACTGGAGTTATGTCATCTGACGATATAGGCGCAAGCTGTAGTAACTGACGATCCCGGCCCGGCATATGCTGTAACAGGCAAATGCTGATAGGCCGGGTTTTTCTATGGGTGAAGCAGGCCGTGACGGTAAGGAGGAGGACCATGCAGAGCAAAATCGATGAAATCATCACACATATTGCACACTCTCACCAGCAGATCGCACGTGTGCTGGATGCCAAACGCCAAGTCGCTGTACGCATGTCTGAAATCATCAATCATTTGCCAGATATCGAACCGGAGTTGGATGGCGTTGACGGTCTGCTGGATAGCTCTGGGCAAATCAACAAAAGCATTATCTCTTACTTGGGGGGCCTTGCAGATCTGGAAGAGGCTGTAGCCGAAACACTGACCCAAGTCATGCGGGAGATCGCGGTTCAAGAAGAAGAATAAGCCCGGAAGGCGGGTGAAGGAACATGAGTAGAGAACAGAGCCTCATTCTGATGCTGGACGCAGCAGCCAAAATGCAGTGGAATATTGCCCTGATCCTGGAGGCAAAAGCGATTGAGGCCGAGAAGGTACGGAACTGGACGCTGAATCATTTGAATGGAGATACCTTTCTGACGCATGGGGATCAGGTAGGCGAGCCGCTCAAAATGCATGATCAGCTGGTGGAATTGCTGGAAGGATTAACCCGGATGGAGACCGGACTGTGCAACAATCTCAAAGCGGTGATGGTGCAGAACGATAGCGAAGATGGCGGCGGTATGGACGGGGGCATGTTTGGCGGCATGGATCTGGGAGACATGGGAAAATGAGTCTGATGCGGCGTGAGCAGGAAGCCAAACTGGCGCTCATTGAATCCATTGCACACAGTCAGCAGGCGCTGGCACGCATTCTGGACAGTGTAGCCAGTGTAACTGCTCATTCGGAAGTATCCGCCCGCAGTCTGGCCGAGAACATTCGTTTGCTGAGTCGCTATCAGGAAGAAATGTCTCGTATGGTTACGGGAATCAGGCTGGCCCGAATCCAGCATGGGGAGCCTGGCTTGCCGTGGCTCAAAGACCCCGGGTGTGCAATTCGTATCGTTCGGGACATACAGGAGGAATGTTGACATGTTAAAAAAGAAGAAAATACGACTGAGAACCAAAAGAGCTTTGTTAATCCGTGGAGCCCGTCTGCGCAAAATTCGCAAACTGCGTGCGCTCAGAGCCAAACGTGTTCTTCACAAACGCCCACTTAAAGGACGTAGTGCGTGGCTCAAAAAAAAGAAACGTGCGGTACGGCGGCACCGGAGTCCAAAGCCCGTACAACCAGTCGTCCCGGCTACCCCTACCGATCCGAACCCGGACGGTGCGTACAGCCAGGGATACAACGAGGCGTACAACGAGGGATTCAACGCGGGTTTCGCCAAGGGATTCGAGGACGGACATCAGCTGGCGTACAAAGCACAGTAACCGAGTAGACACGATTATTCCTGCATGGAATGATACCTGTATAACAGTTAGCCCGGGGGGGTACAGATCCCTCCGGGTTATTTGCATCGCCGCAAAAGCGGACATGCCCGTACAGGCGGATGTGGAGGGCATGCGCCAATTTTGCGCCTTGCAGGACACCCGTCCATGATGCATCTGACCCCGAGGCATATCCTTTAGAGGGAAGACCAATCTCGGGGAGAGTCTGGAAGTGAGATCTCCTGAAGGAAGACAGGGTGAAGAATGTGGCAAAACGAAGGCACCGTCCGCTGACCGAAGCGGAAACGGCTTACCGCGGCGGATATGCAGAAGGCCGCAGATTTGGCGGCTGTCAAGCCATGATGGAGCGGGTGCAGATGTTTGAACCGACCCTGCGGGACATGAAGGTGTTATATATCCCGCAAGGATTCGATGCCATCGATGAAGGTGTCACCTTGGCTCTGCAGCAATCTGTACGTGAATGCGTTGTTGGATCGCCAGCAGCGATGTTGCAGGAAGCCAGTCAGCATCGGCCCGATGTTGTGCTCGTCATGAATGGTCTGCATGTATTTCCCGCAGATCATGTAGAGCAGGTGAATGGCATACGTGCACTCGGTATCCGAACTGCCGTGTGGTTTGTGGATGATCCGTATTTCACAGAAGATACAACGTCCCTTTGCCAGCACTATGATATCGTGTTCACGCATGAAGAGGCCGCGGTGCCCTTCTATCTGGGACATGGAGCGAACCAGGTTATCTATATGCCACTCGCGGTGAATCCAGGCATGTTTCAACCGCGGCGTGCGGCACCGCAGCATCAGCACGACATTTGTTTTATCGGTACCGGATTCTGGAACCGGATTGCCTTGTTTGATGAGCTGGCCCCTTTTCTAGCGGACAAAAAGGTATTCATTGCGGGTAGCCAGTGGAATCGGTTGGCACGCTTTGATGTACTAGGCCGTTTCATCCACGAAGGATGGATTGCTCCTGGAGAGACAGTAAATTATTACAATGGCGCCAAGATTGTCATTAACATTCACCGGACTTGCGAGAATGGGGAAGACAATCGCAATACACATCATCTTGAAGGTCACTCGATTAATCCACGCACGTATGAGATCAGCGCCTGCGGCACAATGCAGATTACGGATGCACGTGCAGATTTACCCCGTTATTATAAGCCGGGATATGACATCGAGACGTTCACCAACGCAGCGGAACTTCAGCGCAAGATCCACTATTATCTGAAGCATGAAGAAGAACGACAAGCGATGGCGTGGCGTGGACTTCTCACCACAATGAACCAGCACACATTCACTCGGCGCATCGGTCAGTTGCTGGAACATTTGTAATCCCCGTCTGAAGTGCAGCATCAACAAGAACCCTATCCCAAAAAATAAAGGAGTGGCGGTATGTCTCTCAAACACCGTAAAACCAAAAAGGTTCATTCACCCGTACTGAGCCTGGCTGATCAAGCGCGCAAAAATGGGCAACATGCCGGATATGACGCAGGTAAGGAAGAAGGATATCTGCGCGGTCGCGCCAACTATATTGTGAATTGTGCACAGGAACCGTTGCCTTTCCGACAGCTTCATGTGCTGTATGTATCCTCGGGTAAAGGCTTCCCTTATTCCCCGTTGGATGAGGCCATTATGGCCACGCTACAGGGTATGGTAGCTCAAGTAACCCTCTCTGATCCGCGTCAACCGATTTCTGAAATTGCGCTGCAGACGCGTCCTGATCTTGTGCTTGTGCTGGATGGAATGGATATTCCCATCGAGCATATCGATGCGATTCGCCAAGCGGGCATTCAGACGGCGATCTGGCTGACGGATGACCCGTACTATACAGATATGACGCTGGATATTGTGACACATTTTGACCATGTCTTCACGTTGGAACTGAACTGTATCGATCTATATCGACAAATCGGCTGCGCGTCAGTTCACTACCTCCCTTTTGCCGCATTCACTAATCATTACTTTCCGATTACAACCCCTTCCCCGTTAAAACGGGATGTTAGCTTTATCGGCTCGGCTTACTGGAACCGTGTATACTTCTTCAATCCGATCATGCCTCAGTTGATGTCACACAATACGGTATTTAACGGAATCTGGTGGGATCGCCTGCCTGACTATACTGCCTATGGCGAGAAGATTGAACTCGGTCGCTGGATGAGTCCGCCGGAGACCAATGATGTGTACAATGGCACCAAAATTGTCATCAACCTGCATCGATCCCACGAAGATGATTCCGTCAATAATAATCACCTCAAAATCGCGCCAGCTTCACCAAACCCGAGAACGTTTGAAATTGCCGCGTCCACGACACTGCAGCTGACCGACGCCCGGGATGACATTGCGCGCTTCTACAAACCAGGTGTGGAGATTGAGACGTATTCCTCGCCGCAGGAGTTACTCGACAAAGTGGAATATTATCTTACTCATGAAAAGGAACGCCGTGAGATTGCACTTCGTGGACTCGAACGTACACTGAAAGACCACACGTATGGCAAAAGAATTAATGATATGTTAACCATCATATTCCCTTAATTCTGGCCGGGAGGAGGTGTGCACAGTACCCTGTATCGGATACCCGTGTACAGGGTCCGTGCGGCCATGGCAACGAAACCAAAGCTGATGTTATTTTCACATGTGTGTAATACTCGCAGCATTACAGGCGCCGAGAAGCTGCTGCTTCATTTTATGAGAGAGATCGGTACGATCTTTGAATGTGTGCTCGTAGCCCCTCAGGAGGGGAAGCTTGCGGGGCTTGCGCGAAGATTCGGCATTCAGGTCAAAATATGCACTCTGCCGATGCTTCACGGTGTGTACACACCTTACTTGGGCATTGCAGATGATGCGGAGCAACTTCGCCATACACCAGCGTATCAGGAAGCGGTCTCCCTCATACGGGAGACTGCTCCCGATATGGTGTTAACGAACACCTGCGTTAATGTGCTGCCGGCTGTAGCGGCAAAATCCCTTCAGATTCCGGTCATCTGGAAGATTACCGAGATCATTCATACGAATGAACATACAACCGAGGCGATCCAGATGATTGGCCGTTACGCGGATTGGATTATCGGTATATCCGAGACAGCGGTAGCCCCATTCCAAGAAGCCGGCATAGGTGACAAAGTGACCATTATCTCCCCAACTTGGGAACCCGCGCTACCAGAACCGGACCGCTGGGTTCATCTGCGCGAACGCAAGCGTAAGGAGCTCGGTTTCAAATCATCACAGACCTGTATCGGTTATATTTCTTCATTTATATATGATGCTAAAGGGTTGAAACCTTTTGTGGATATGGCCTTGAGGATCTGTGAAACGCATTCGCGTTGTCGCTTCTGGATCATCGGGGCACCATCGGATAAAAAGTATTACGACGAGTGTGTATCACGGGTGAGAAAATCCGGGTATTCACGCCGGTTTACCTTCACCACATTTGAAGAGAACGTATCTCTGGCATATACCGCGATGGATATCCTGGTCATCCCAAGCATGGTCAAAGAAGGATTTGGCATGACCGCACTGGAGGGTCTCTATTTTGCCAAACCGGTCATCGCTTTTGCTCAGGGTGGACTGAAGGAGTTAATGGAATCCGTAGGCAGTGATGCATTTTTGGCCCCGCCGGGCGATACCGAAGCGCTTGTCACCTTGGCAACAACCTTGCTGAATGATGCAGAGCTGGCCTCAAATACAGGATGGCGTAATCGGACAGAAGCGGAAAGGCTCTACGGCGTTGAAACCTACCGAACGAAACTGCATACGATGGTGACACAGTGGTTATTGCGTTTTCCCGGATGGTTTGCTTATATCCAACCTCCGAATGGACCTGTGTATACCCATGGGGAGGGAGGACTACGCACTGTACTGGTTCTGGAGCCGACTACGGTTCGGGCACTATTATTCCCACTGACCGTCATACAGGCGTTGCCACATTCCTCATTACCTCCAATCGCATTGGGTCACGATGCTCCTGTTGCCTCAGGTACTGGCCCAGCTGCAAAGCCAAAGCCCATTCTACAGAGGGGCAAAGCACGGAAGCGTCGTCGCAAGCCACTTGCACCTCATTCTCGCCGAGACCGTGGGGGGCTGAAACGTACTTCCGGAACTGGCAGACGTAAGGGGAGAATCCGTACAACGAAGGGACCACGTCCACATATGGGGAAATCGGCTAGTCGCAGACGCAAATCTGCCAAGGCAGGACGTAGCCGAGCAGGGCGCAAGGGTTCCAATACAAGATGAAGGCAGGGATTACGATGAAGATCATGACGGTGCTGGGTACGAGACCTGAGATCATACGGCTCAGCCTGATCATCTCCAAGCTGGACCAGTACGCGTCCAAACATATTCTGGTGCATACGGGACAGAACTTCACGGAAAGTCTCAGCGGTCTCTTTTTCAAGGAAATGGGCCTGCGTGCACCGGATTACGTTCTTCAGGATGAAGCGGCCACTCTGGGACGACAGCTATCCTCGATGTTTACGCAGATGGAAGATCTGATATTGCAGGAGAAGCCCGATAAATTGCTGCTGCTTGGCGATACCAATAGCGCATTATGTGCAGTATTGGCTGAGCGCATGGGTGTTCCTGTTATTCATATGGAAGCAGGCAATCGTTGCTTCGACCTGGATGTGCCTGAGGAGAAAAATCGCAAGGTTATTGATGCCATCTCTACCGTTAATATGCCTTACACGGAACAGAGCAAGAAACATTTGGTCAGTGAAGGGGTACCAAGCAGGCGCATCGTGCTAACGGGCAATCCCATCTATGAAGTCATGCAGCACTACGACGCGCAAGTAAGTTCCAGCAAAATACTCAAAAAGCTCAAGCTGAAGTCCGGGCAATACTTCCTGGTTACTGCCCATCGAGCCGAGAATGTGGATCATGCCCCTCATTTGCTGGAGATTATGAAAGGACTGAACCAGGTCGCAGAGGAACACGGGTTGCGTGTAATCTGCAGTATTCATCCCCGTACAGCGATCCGGATTGCGGAGCATCTGCAATTGGAGATGAACCCGCTGGTGGAGTTTCACGAGCCGTTTGGATTCTTCGACTTTGTAATGCTTGAACGTCATGCACGCTGTGCACTTACGGATAGCGGTACTGTGCAGGAGGAGTGTTGTATTATGGGCGTGCCGACCGTAACGATGCGTCGAACTACCGAACGGCCGGAAACGGTCGATTGCGGCAGCAATGTAGTCTCCGGTCTGGATGCCGCGCGCATCGCTGATTGCGTGAACGTCATGACAAAGATGTCTAGCGACTGGGATTGCCCGCAAGGTTACAAAGCCACAGATGTATCCAGTAAAGTGGTTAAATTTCTGCTTGGAGGGAAAATGCATGTTTGAAAATAAGCGTATACTCGTGACTGGCGGTACGGGATCATGGGGTTATGAACTTGTGGCTCAACTACTGCCCCAGCAGCCCAAAGAAATTATTGTATATTCCCGGAACGAGTCCAGCCAAGTGGCTATGAGTCGTGAATTCGAAGACCCACGTCTTCATTTCCGGATTGGAGATATTCGTGACAAGGATGCCTTGACGGCGGCTTGCCAGCATGTGGACTATGTATTTCATCTGGCTGCGCTCAAGCATGTTCCGGTGTGTGAAGACCAACCGTACGAAGCACTCAAAACCAATGTGATTGGTACACAAAACGTAATTGAGGCTGCTATTGAGAACAAGGTGGAAAAAGTAATCTATATCTCGACTGACAAGGCTGCCAATCCGTCCAACTTCTATGGCATGACAAAAGCGATCGGCGAGAAATTAATTGTATATGCAAACTTGTTACACAGTGATACCAAGTTTGTTACGGTACGGGGTGGGAATGTACTGGGAACAAACGGTAGTGTGGTACATCTGTTCAAGAATCAGATCCGCCAGAAAGGGCAGGTCTCCATCACGGATATGAGTATGACTCGATTTTTTCTTACGCTGAAGGATGCAATTACCTTGCTGTTCAAAGCTTCGGTGGAAAGTGTCGGCGGAGAAATCTTTGTCATGACGATGCCTACCTGCAAAATCGTTGATCTCGCGGAAGTACTGATTGAGGATTCCGGTGTGGAGAATGTGAGCATTGTGGAACGTGGCATTCGTCCAGGGGAGAAAATCCATGAAATATTGATGAGTGAATTCGAGAGCATGACCACCGTTGTCTACGATGAGCAGTACCTGGTAATTCTTCCTACCCTGGGCATACCGGGTCTGCGTGAACATTATACCAATTGTCCCCCGGTCTCCTTTAACAGTTTCAGTTCTGAACACCAACTCATGACCAAAGAGGAGATTCGTGAAATTCTGAAACGCGGAGGATTCTTGTCATGAAACTGCTGATACTTGGTGGAAACGGAATGGCCGGCCATATTTTGGTCGACTATTTCCGCCGTCAAGGTGTACACAGCGTCTTCTACACATCTCGGGATGTAACAGACCCCAATGGTCTGCTCCTGGATGTGAACGACAGCTTCATGGTTGATCGATTGGTAGAAGCTGTGCACCCGGATGTGATTATTAATGCTGTAGGTGTGTTGAACAACTTTGCAGATGAGGACAAAATTACTGCATATCATATTAATGGTTTCCTGCCACATCGTCTGCGTCGGGTTGCAGATACGATTGGTGCACGCCTGATTCATATCAGCACAGACTGTGTGTTCAGCGGAGAACGGGGATCATACCGGGAAGATGATGTTACGGATGGGACTTCAGCTTACGCCATCACCAAAGCACTTGGCGAAGTTCAGGATGAAGGTCATCTGACGATCCGTACGTCCATCATTGGACCCGAGATCCGCCAGGGCGGCATTGGTCTGATGCAATGGTTTATGTCCAGCACAGGTGAAGTCGGAGGGTATACTCGCGTATTCTGGAACGGTGTGACCACACTTGAGCTGGCTAAATGGGTAGACCATTACATGGCCTCATCGGTTAGTGGTCTGATCCACTTAGCTCATCCGGCACCTGTCAGCAAGCATGACCTGCTTGTATTGTTCAAGCAGACCTGGGATAAGCAGGATGTGACGATTGTTCGTGATGATAGTGTAGTGCAGGACCGTACGCTGGTGTCCACTCGCGAGGATGTGAAGACAGACCTGCCGGATTATTCTACAATGCTGAAGGAGTTGGCATTATGGATGGAGCAGAGCTGAGAGGCAAGAAAGTTCTGATTACAGGCGCCTCCGGTTTTACCGGGCGACATGCCGTATCTTATTTTCGGGAAGCGGGTGCAGTGGTTGCGGCGGTAGTCCGGAGGCCGGATGTGTATTCATTTGGTAAAGGTACTCAGGTCCATGTCTGTGATCTGAATGATAAACAGCAAGTGCGTCATCTGATCGGCGAGGTGCAGCCCGACTATGTGCTGCATCTCGCTGGCAAAAATTCAGTGCCTGATTCGTGGTCTGATCCGCTACTGGTCCTGGAGACCAATGTGATGGCCGTGCTGTATCTGCTGGATGCGCTTCGCAGTTGTCCGACAGCACGAACCGTTATTGTAGGATCGCGGTTAAAATATACGCCGGAACCTGGCCGGATTCCCCAGCCTCCACATCCATACAGCCTCAGTAAAGCGCTGGAAGAGATGGTGTCCTTGTCGTGGATGTCGCTCTTCGGACAACAGATCATGCTGGCGGAGCCAGGCAATCTGATTGGTGCGGGTCCTTCCACAGGCATCTGTTCACTGCTTGCACGCCATGTTGTTGCCTGTGAGCAGGCGGGCAAAACCGAGGCATTCCGTCTGTCCGGACGGGACAATACCCGTGACTTTCTGGATGTGCGGGATGCCGTCAGAGCGTATGCGACCCTCCTGGTACACGGGTCCAGCGGTACAGTATACCCGGTGGTGTCTGGAGTCGAGCGCAGTCTTGGTGAAATTGCAGATCTGCTGTTGTCCATGACAGAAGCGGAAGTCCCTGTTCGCTGGGATGGGGCATCCTCTGGTCCGGATGGTTCGGGGAAACAGGAGGAATTATCACTGCTGCGCAAGCTTGGCTGGCAGCCGATGATTCCATTTGCCACATCACTTCAGGATATCCTGAGTGATGTTCGGGTCCAGCAAGGGAGGACGACAAGTTGAATCCAAGAGTATCCATTGTCATTCCATTCTACAACTGCCCTTATGTGCCTCAGGCAATTCAGAGTGCGCTGAACCAGACGTATCCCCATGTGGAGATCGTTGTTGTGAATGACGGTTCAACCCGGCATGCAGAGTTGCTTCAACCCTATCTTCCTTATATTAATGTGCTTGGCAAAAGCAATGGTGGCACGGCTTCAGCACTTAATCATGGCATCCGCCATGCCTCTGGTGAATATGTGGCCTGGCTCAGTTCGGATGATTATCTGTACCCGGATAAAATTCGTTATCAGCTGGAGTTTATGCAGCGTGAGAATGTGCTCGTCTCACATACCAACTTTCATTATATCAACGAGCATTCGGCAGTTACCAGAATGCATGGTGGGCCTGAACCGATGGCCGATCTCGATTGGCTGCGAGTGTTCGTTAATAGCAATCCGGTCAACGGTTGCACTGTCATGATCCGCAAGGATCTGTTCAGCGGAGTGGGATTGTTTGATGAGCTTCTGCCCTACACCCATGATCTGGATCTCTGGATGCGGATTTTGCTGAATGGTCATCGGTTCCCATACCTGAATGAACCACTTACTGCCTATCGGTGGCATGGGGGAATGGGATCGGTACGTCATGCGGATGTCATCGGCAGAGAGGCATCCATGGTATGGTCCAGATATCGCGAACCGCTGTTGCAGCGAATAGCGACGCTTGGCGGGTAGCGTAGGGAGGGCGGTTAAGAAAGCCAAAAGATGGCTGATTAACGCCCTCTTTGCGCAGCATTTTACCTAAGACAGTAAGAGGAGGGGAAGGCCCGAATGGAGCCAAAAGTATCGATCGTCATTCCTTTTTACAATTGTGCTTATATCGAGCAGGCTGTTCACAGTGCCATTCACCAGACGTATCCGCATATCGAAGTCATCGTGGTGGATGATGGGTCAACCGAGCACGTGGAGCGGCTACAGCCATTCATGGATTCCATCCGCTATATTCACAAAGAAAACGGTGGAACCGCGACAGCATTGAATGAGGGCATCAAACATGCAACAGGGGATTACTTTGTCTGGCTCAGCTCGGATGATGTGATGCTGCTGGACCGGGTGGAGAAACAACTGAAGTTTATGCGAGAGGTCAAAGCTTCATTCTGCCATGGTGCCTACCATTATGTGAATGAGAAGAGTGAATGGTTGGATACGGTGCATCCGGAAGTGGGAAGTCGTCTGGAGATGTTGCAGGTACTGCTGGAAGGTTGTCCGATCAACGGCTGTACTGTCATGTTAGAGATGGAAGCATTTGAGCGGTTTGGACTGTTCGACACTGATTTTCGCTACACCCATGACTATGAGATGTGGATGAGGCTGTTTCCAATGTATGAGTTGTTCTACTACAATGAACCTCTGATGTGTTACCGATTGCATGAGTCGATGGGAACCAAACGTCACTTCAAGGCACTGGTTGCCGAAATGGAACGGGTTCAGGCGAAGCATAGACCTATTTTACTCAATTTGCTTCAGGTTGGCGGGTATTGGAAGTAGATGGATTTGGCAATGATGGCTGAATGGACAGATTCGTGGACAGAAAGGGTGATCTATTGCTGAAGTCTCTGTATAATGAAATGATTCATACACGGAAGGGACTGGACTATGCGCAGATATCAATATCTTAAACCCAACTATTAATAAACTAATGGAGGTAAGAGTATTGATTACAGAGTTACACACAGAACGGTTATATTTGCGAAAAATGAACGTATCGGATGCGGCCAGCTTGTTTAAAATTTGGTCTGATCCGGATGTAACTAGGTTTATGAATATCACTCATTTTACGGATGAAAATCAAGCCATAGAAATGATTAATCTTCTGAATGATCTTGCTCAGGAAAACAAGGCTATTCGGTTCTCTATCCTTGCGCAAGAGTCCAACGAAATCATAGGTTCCTGTGGTTATAATTCACTGGATTTTGACAATCTTAAAGCAGAAATCGGGTATGACATTGCCAGATCACACTGGGGGAAAGGATATGCTACGGAAGCGATCTCTTCTTTGGTAGCTCATGCATTCTTGACTATGAAGCTGAATCGAATGGAAGCAAAGGTTGACCCTGACAATGTGAATTCTATCAAGCTATTACAAAAGCTGAATTTCACATATGAAGGCACTCTTAGAGCATACGAGAGGGTAGGCGAAACGTTCAGTGATCTGAATATGTATTCCAAGTTGGCGACAGATTAGAGAGATCTGTAATAGCGTGTTCTAGGTCCGTTAGAACACATTTGAAGCAAGTAAGGGGTGTCCTCAGTCATTCATATGACAGATGGGGCACCCCTTGTTTGATATTTCGGCATGTTATATGAAGACGGCATATCATTGGACAACTCAATCTTTTGAATTCATGATCGCCATGGATGCAGGATCGGGAAATACATATCCTTTAGGCAGCTTCTTCATCAATTCATTCATTACAGCGTAATCCACGTCGATATGAGGTGTGGAAACTGGAGTCGAAAACCAGCGATTGTATAGATCACTTGGTACAAGTAACGTCATATTGTATGTCCTCCTCTGTAGATGGCTTCTTGGTAGACTTGAAATGTACGAAATCCCATCACTTCCAGTGAACGATTTTGTTCAGCCCAAGCTTTCGCCGCCGCCCCCACTGTTCTTCGGGTAACATCATCCTCAAGTAGTGCATCCAACAGTTCACGGAGCGAGTCGACATCCTGCGGAGGAACAACCCATCCCGTACGTCCAGGTTCAACCATCTCAGGCATGCCAGCTGTACCACTGACGATAACGGGTACACCCGCCAGTTGCGCTTCGGTAACGGAGAAAGGCTGGGTGTCCTGCAGGCTGGGCTGGACATAGATATCTGCATGGCGCAGGAAGGAAGGAATATTGTCCAGCTTGCCCCAGAACACAACATCGGCTCCAATCCCCGTTGACGTGGCCTGTGAACGCAATTCATCGGTTAAGTTGCCTTCTCCTGCGATCCAGCAGACCCAATCGGAACGTTTGTTTTTCAGACTGGCTAAGGCCCTGATTAACACATGAACGCCCTTGATGTATTCAAGTCGTCCGGTAAAGGCAATGACTTTCTTGCCCGCAGGTGGTCGCTGGCGGAACTTCACAGCTGCTGAGGCACGGTAGGCTGGGAGATCTACAGCATAGGGAATCTGTCTGAACTTTGATTCAGGAACAGCAAGCTCTGTAAGCGTACTCTTGATCCAGTGGCTTGACACGAGAATGAGCTCGGACTGTGCCGCACTTCGCTCTTCCAATGAGAGAAAATAACGTCCACGCTTGGATTGCAAATATGAAGGGAGAGTAAGCTGTGGGTTGGAATTTTGAGCATCGTAAAAGGCTTCGCGTGCAAGAGCGCCATGATAGCTTGTAACCAGTGGGGTATTGCGGTTCAAGATGCGTTTTATGGCTACGGCAGCTACTGGATCTTGTGCATGAATAACGTCATAATGGTCCACCCCCAGATAAGCGGCCGCCATCTCGAAGGCATATCTATTCAGTTCATAATAAGCGAGAAGAGGATCGGCAGTGAATTGTGGCAGATCAGTCGGATTGAGTTTGGCTTGCAGCATGGGCCACACCTTATCCTTGGAGAAAGCGCGGTTCAGATTACGAACATATACTTCGTTATTGGCACCATTTGTGCCCATGATATCAACCTCTACACCAAGTGCGATTAACCTGTCGGCCAATTGTTTAACATATGTCCATATGCCTCCCATATGTGTAAGCTCCCAATACGTAACGAGCAGAACTTTCATAGCTACCTCCTTGTCACGGCCTGCACCGGCCGAGCTTCTATCCTTTTATTCTATGAAAAAAGAGGACCGGAAGGTCGGGCATTTCCGTGTAATTGGTCGAAAATGGGTGAATGCAAATGGCAATGGACGAGAGGAAGCATATCCTATGTACAGGAAGGTTCATGTGCTCCGAAGGAGGGATCTACAGTGGCGGTATATTTACTTGAGATTCATGAGAATCTGTTACACACATTTGTTCCCGTCAAGTACATGGATGTGGAGTTGGCCTATGTGGGTGGCGAGGGAGGGACAGATGTATTTGTTGGTGGAGCCAGTATTCACGGAGAACTGTACCGACAGCTTTTTCACCTAACGTCAAATTCGGGGGGAGCGGGTGGTAATCAGGTCATTCATAATCTGGATGTGTCATCCGAGCCTTATGAACTGAGGGTCATCAGCAACAGTTCTTCACCGAATCATCTGGTTATTCGAATATATTGCAGAAGTATTCACGGTCAGACATTGGGCATACTGTCAGAATATCAGATGATGAAGCTTGCAGATTGATATGGACATCATTGCATAGTCATGATTACCCACGTGTGGAGCAGGGAAGGTGCCTGTTCCCTTTTTTTGTGGTGCATTCATAGTAGAATTGTCTAAAAAAAATAGCTTGACAGCAAAGGTATTTTCATTAGAATTAGATCAGTATTAAACGAAAGTTTAAAACGACGATTTAAAACGATAGTTTGAAATTAGTCGTCAATATAGGCTGAGTGAGACGCATGGATACGCCTGCGATCTCCTGGCTGGAAAAGAGTGTGGAGAACGTGAAAGAACAAACAGCAGGACTCCAGGAGCCCGCAGAGTTTTCAATCAAAACGATTATACTGCCACTCCTGGCTATTATCGTCGGTATGATCATGGTTATACTGGACAGCACGGTGGTGAACGTAGCCATTCCGAATCTGGTTCAATATTTCGAGACCGACCTGAAGACCATCCAATGGACGGTTACGGGTTATACCCTGGCTTTGTCTGCGGTTATTCCACTGGCAGGCTGGTTAACGGACCGTTTTGGTGCCAAAAGAGTATTCCTGTTCACCATTGCCATGTTTACCTTGGGTTCAGTGTTATGCTCGATCGCTCAATCACCTGAGCAATTAATCATTTACCGTATCATTCAGGGTCTCGGTGGAGGCATGGTTGCTCCTATTGGTATGGCGATGGTCTTTCGTCTGGCTCCGCCTGAGCGAAGAGGTTCCATCATGGGGATGCTGGGAATTCCGATGTTGCTTGCCCCTGCATTGGGTCCGGTGTTGTCTGGGTGGTTTATTGAATCACTGAGCTGGCACTGGATTTTCCTGATTAACTTGCCCATTGGTATTGCAGCTTTCATTCTATGTATCAAGTTTTTGCCGGATACAGATCGTGGACGCACACCTGCACTGGACCTGCTCGGCATGATTCTGGCGCCAATTGCGTTCTCGATGCTGGCTTACGGTGTGAGTGAGGGTGGAACGAGCTGGACGTCTGCAACAACTTTGACGGGTGTCATTGTGGGTGGTGTAGCGCTCATTTTGTTCATTATTGTGGAGCTTCGTCATCAAAATCCATTGCTCGAACTCCGGGTATTCAAATCATCTGATTTCTCACGGGGAATTATTCTCGCATGGGTGTCACAAGTGGCGCTGTTTGGTGCGATGATCCTGATCCCGCTTTATTTGCAGCAGATCAAAGGGTACACTGCACTGGAAACAGGATTGATTCTGCTACCACAGGCGTTGGCTTCCGGAGTGGGTATGCCGCTTGGTGGTCGATTGTTTGATAAAATCGGTGCTAGACCTCTGGCCTTCGTGGGTCTGGGTATTATCTCGGGAGCATTGTTTATTCTGTCCTCCATCACGGCAGAGACAGGTCTTGGCCTGATTATAACGGCTCTGGTCATGATGGGGCTGGGTATGGGCTTGTCCATGATGCCACTCAATACGCATGTATTAAATGCAGCACCGCGCAAGTTGGTTGGACGGGTTACACCGCTCACGGCTGCTGCACAGCAAGTGGTTGTGTCCTTTGCGGTTGCAGGGCTTACAGGCTTCCTTACTTCAAGAATCGCAGACAATACAACGAGTACAGAGCCGACAGCTATCGTTCATGGTTTGGTGGCTGGTTTCAATGATACGTTTTTCCTGGCCGCTTGTATTGCATTGTTCGGATGTTTGCTCAGTCTGATTCTGCGCAAACCAAAACCGATGCCGGAAGAAGAACTTCAAACTGGCGACAAGCCTGATCCCGCTATGATGATGGGACACTAAGACTCTATAAAAACCATACTAAGGCAGTTCAGAGAAATTTTGCTGAACTGCCTTTTTTGCTATGCTCAATGGAAAATTCGCAGTGCTGTCATCATTTCACGAAAAGAAATGGCATATCGATCTGGTGAAAAAGACAAGCTCATATGCTGTCTGCCCTGAATGCGAATATACTCACGCAGTTTCTTGTTATTCATCAGGTCCCTTGCTTCAGCTACAGCGGCCTCTACATTTCCAATTGGATAAAACTTTCCAGTCTTATTATGTGTGATAAATGAACGCACACCATCCGAATCCGTGCTGAGCACCGGGCAGCCACAACTGATGGCTTCAGCGACTGCATAGCCGAATCCTTCAAGCAGGGAAGTGGATAACATGATGCCCCCTGAAGCGGCAATCATGGAATAATATGCAGGCATCTGAGAATGAGGAACATTGATGAAGATCCCAATCCGATCCTCAAGTCCGTATTCTGCCAGCATGTGCCGGAACATGACTTCATCTTCTGGATTAGCCAAAGTTGGATCGTGGAATAACCAAAGTCTGGCTTCCGGATTTTTTTTGACGATTTCACTCGATATGATTAAATATTCACGCCAGTTTTTGTTGTGTTCAAGTCGTCCTACCCAAGCCAGCACCGGATAGGGTGGGGTATCCACCAAGATTGGTGCGAAGGTGTCCGTATCCAGCATATTGGGAATAACAAACCGATGAAGCCAAGGACAGATATGAATGAACATATCCAGCAGGTGGTCTGTGGGAGGTATAACAGCAGCATCACAATGAGCTTGAAGGTAAGGGACACCCATCAGTATTGTTTCGAGAGCCTGATCGCGTGTTCCGAGTCCCTGCGCTTCAAAAATAATTCGTCCCGTATAACCAAGTCCTCTCAAGCGGCCGGGCATAGCGATGTCTGAAGTGGCAATGATGGCATCATAATGATGCGTATGGATGATATGATGGATATCCTCGTCACTGGACGCGGTGAAAATGGGTGTATCACTGTTGTTCTGCAATCCCGAGCCTGTGTTGAGATACAATAGGTGCGCTTCAATGCCATGGCGTTTCAGAACAGCGGTGCGCAGTCGATTCAACGTATCCACGCCACCGCTCGGAACATAAAACGTGAATAATACTTTCACACGATTCACCCTCTGACTTTTGGTCAGGAGCACATTCTCCTGTACTCTATGTTACGTTGGCTTTAAGCGCAGGGTGTGGGTGTTGGTCAGAATGTTCACATTTTGGACAAAAATTTTTAAGCTGCCTTTTAAGTGTCATTAAGCTGAGGCTAGGATAGCTCACGTAAGATACAAGGAACTTCCCGTGCCCAACATCTATTACATAAGTTCAACATAACATTTACACGATAACGGAGAGGGCAGAAATAACTTGAAGAAGCGAAGCGGTCACCTTTATCAACGAATTTTTCCTTATAAGAAGGAATCAAAAAAATCTGGGGATAACAGTGATCGGAAGGTTATTCTGTCATCGGAGTGTAAGTGTAATATTTTCAGTTGAATTTATATAACGAACGATGGTGCACGGGTATTTTAACGGGAAAGGATGAATGATGTGCTCGAAGTGAAACAGGTCAGCAAAGTTTACGAAGGGCAACGCGGCGTACATCAACTGGATTTCACCATGGAACGTGGTGAGATTGTTGGCTTTCTCGGACCCAATGGTGCCGGAAAAACAACAACGATGCGTATGATTACGGGCTATGTGCATCCAACCGCGGGTTCCATTATGGTGGATGGGGTATCGGTGCATGAGCAGGGTCAGCGTGTTCGTTCCAAAATTGGGTATCTGCCTGAAACGCCGCCACTCTATCCGGATATGACGGTGCAGTCCTATCTTAAATTCGTAGCCAATTTGCGAGATGTCCCGGCACGTGAGGTTAAACTGCGGGTCAGTGAGATGGTTAGCAGACTGGGACTTCAGGGTCGGGAAAGGCAAATGGTACGTGGGTTATCCAAAGGATACAAGCAACGCCTCGGGCTGGCAGGAGCCATTATTCACAAGCCAGATCTGCTGGTTCTGGATGAGCCAACATCGGGCCTGGATCCAAATCAGATTATCGAAATCAGAGATCTGATTCGGGAACTTGGGGAGAACCATACGGTGCTGCTTAGTACGCATATTTTGCCTGAAGTGAGCACGCTCTGTAATCGAATGTTGATCATCAATCAAGGACAGCTCGTGCTGGATGGTTCACCTCAGCATTTCGGATCAGCAATGGGGGATCAGTTCAAGGTGTCGATTGAAGTGAAGGCGACTGCGGAGCAATTACATAATGTGCTGACACCATGGGAGAAGGTGCGGATTGAAGTCATTCAAGCGTCGGATGCGAATACTGCCAAAGATACTTCACTTAATTCTGATTCGGCGAATACGGTTAAAATGTTGCTTACTGGAGAAAACTCGGAAGATTTCCGGGAGGAGCTGTTCTACCTTTTGTCAGGTGCAGGATTACCGATACTGGAGATGAAGAAGGAGAACCTGAGTCTGGAGCAAATCTTCCTGAAGCTGACCACAACCGAGGCAACAGACACAGACGCAAATTCGGCAGATGTGGATAAGGTTGCTGGGGCAGAGATGGATCAGGACGTAACTCCGGACATCGACTCTTCGAGTATATCGGGAACTTCAGTTAGTACATCAGCCGATGCTTCGCCCCAAGCTCGCAAAGGGGAGGAGACCAAATGAGTCGAATGATGGCGGTATGCAATAAAGAGCTTCAAGCTTATTTTCTGTCACCAACGTCCTATTTTGCTTTTGCCGTATATGTACTGATGACCAGTCTGCTGTTCTATTCAAGCTTTGTATATTACCAGCCAAGTATTATTGATTATCGTCTCGTGTTGGGCGATACGTTGTCCATGCTGCTGTTTGTTGTGCCATTGTTAACGATGCGACTGGTTGCAGAGGAATTCAGACAAGGAACGGATGAATTGTTGCTGACTTCTCCGGCACGAGTAACAGAAATTATTTTTGGCAAATATCTTGCTTCTCTCGCCATTCTGGTCGTGCTCATCCTGTGTAGTCTGGTGTATCCATTCATCATGTCGTTCTATGGGACACTGGATATGACGACGGTATGGATGTCTGCGCTGGGGTTATTTTTCCTGGGCGGAAGCATGATGGCGATTGGACTGTTCGCTTCTACATTATCCCAGCATCAGATGGTGTCTGCGGTGGCGGGTTTTATTATTTTGCTCGTTTTGTGGATGCTTGATTCATTCGCAGGTAATACAGGTTCTGCTTTGCAACAGTGGCTGGACCCGTTTGCCCTGACCAACCGGTTCGACAGTTTCATGAAAGGTGTGCTTAGTGGGCCGGATATCTTGTATTATGTCACCCTTTCGGGTGTGTTTCTGCTGTTAAGCATTCAAATTGTGGAACGGAAGCGGTGGAGGTGAGAAGATGAAAAAATGGTTAAGTCATACCAACAGTACCGTGCTGTCCGTAGCGGTGATTGGCATCTTTATTTTGCTAACACTGTTCCTGAATTCACTTGGCGGCTTCCAGCTGGATCTGACCTCGAACAAACAATACACATTATCTGACCAATCCCTTACTGCGATCAAAAATGTGAAGGATGACGTCAACATTCTGGTGTTAACCGTCGAAAATGCCAACAACACCGTCCTGAACCGTGAGGTCACGGATATGGTTGAGGAATACACGAAACGTAACAGCAAGCTGAAAATAAAACAATATAATCTGACGCAGGAACCTGCGCTTGCATCCAAATATGGCATAACAGGCAGCTCCATTGTGCTGGAGCAGGGAGATCAACACAAAGTGATTGATATCGCCAGTTTGTTCACCGCGACAGGTGACGGCAGTGACGGATCATATCAGTTCACAGGTGAGGAAAAGCTTACGCAGGCGCTCATGAATATGTCATCCACGGAGATGCACAAAATGGTCTTTTTGACTGGACATGAAGAGTTGAGTCTCGCTCAGATGACTACGCTGCAATCCTCCTTGGAACAAAATAATGTGCAGACGGAAGAGTTGCAGCTGAATCAAGCCGGGAAGGTTCCGGAAGATGCAGATGTGCTCGCGATCATTGGTCCACAACGTGATCTCAGTGATACGGAAATGAAAGCCGTTCGCACCTATCTCAGTAACGGAGGCAAGTTGTTATTATCCCTCGGATTCGTAGAAGATATGAAATCCAGTTGGAAAAACATCGATGCCCTCATGGCTGACTATGGCGTTGTTGATGAGCATGCGGTCATGGTGGATAATCAGCAAGCCAGTACGATGGGGCCCCTCTGGGTGGTGCCAGAGTATGGTACACATGCAATTACGGACAAACTTGCTGCAAGTCAATTGTATCCGATGTTGTCGCTGTCGATTGCGTTGACCAGCAAAGAACAGGATAAATATACCCTTTCACCGTTAATGCATTCTTCGAATGACAGCTATGGGGAGACGAATATCGGTGGCTTATTGCAGAATGAAACAACCAATGATGCCGCAGAGGACATTCAGGGACCCGTTGAATTAGGGTATGCAGCCGATACAACGGATGGTAAACCGAAGGCGGTTATTCTGGGCTCGTCCATTTTCATGCAGGATTCGGAAATTGCAAATGGCGGCAATCGGGACTTTATTTTGAATACGGTGAACTATCTGAGTGAGAAAGAAAATGGATTGACGATTCGCCCACGGGTACAAGCCGGGTATGAGATGGCATACCTGAATGGTGAACAGGCCAGAACGATTTTCTTCGTGGCTATTGTAGAATTCCCACTCATCTTTGTTATCATTGGTGTACTCTTATGGTGGAGGCGCAGACGGGTATGAGAAAATGGATCCCAACAATTCTGGTGGTCATCGTACTGATTGTGGGCTGGGTGTACGCCGCCAGTCAAAATTATTTTCGGGAAGAAGAAGCGGTGCAAGCCAAGTTGCTCGGTATTCAATCCGGGGATATCCAATCCATTACAATACATGACACAAGGGAGGATACGACTGGTGCAGCATCATCGTCGACCTTGAAGCTTGAGAATGGGGTCTGGCAGATGGTTGAGCCAAAAGCCTATCCTCTGAACGGTTACAGTATTAGCAGTTGGCTGGATGCACTGAGTGGTGCGAATCAGGAACTGGTGGTGGAAGAAGCGCCATCGGATCTGGATAAGTACGGATTGGGAACAGATGCTACACGTGTGGATATCAAACTCAAAGATAATCGGGAGATCAAACTGGCTATTGGCGGCCAGCTTCCAGCAGATGATGCACGTTATGTGCGTGTTGATTCGGGCCCTGTGGTTGCTGTGCAGACAGAGGTGATTACCAGCATTGCTTTGTCTCGTCGTGATCTGTTGGACACTACACCTTTTAACATGGATGAGACAAATGTTGGGTCTCTGGAGTGGGAAGGGGAAGTAGCTACCTGGATGTTAACATCGACATCGGAGAACGATGCGGCAGAACAGACCTGGACACTGAATGGAAAAACGATTGAAGCCACAGATGCCGTATCTCTTATCGGCAAAATCAAAAACCTGTCGACAGCAGATGATGTGCGTAAAGCGTCCGAGCTGAAGAATTCGGTTCCACGATTCACCTTGTCTGTTGAACAGACAGTCAATGGGCAAGAAGTTAGAGATGTGTATCGGGGACTTACGGTGCCATCCGGACCAGATCAGATCTGGGTCATTACGCCGGATGGTCAATGGGCATATGGCATGGATGCGACGAGTCTAACGGAAGCCGAGAAATTCCCGGATACAATTAAAGCATCCACTACTTCTTCGGAAGAGTCATCGAGTTCTGCAAATGACGAAACGACTTCCTCATCAACAGATGAGAAATGAGCAGGGCGGAAGATAAGTGATTTTATTGTGTTGAGATGTAAATATGATTTCGAGGCAGTGCTGCGAACAAGCAGCACTGTTTTTTATTTTATAAAGCGAAGAAACTCACGGTCCACAGATCAAAACAAGAATACCTGAATCTACAGGGTAAGGTACCATATCCTTTCAGCATATCGGTACGTACAGAAGCGCATCCTATCTTTGTGACCAAAACCAACATACATTGGAGGATGAGTACATGCCAGCAGTCAAAAAGGCAACAGCTATTACGTTATCATTATCTACTGCAATCTTTGTAATGGCCGGTTTGACAGGATGTGGCACGAATCGGGACACCAACAATATGCATACGCAAAGTGTTCGTCAGCAAGCCAACGGCATTAACCGTTATGGTGTGGAAACAAATGGAATGGATGGCATCCGTGCGAAAAGTTATCGCATGCATAATGTGACTGACCTGAAATCCAGTGAAGAGCTGGCAAAACGTATCACGGAGATGAAGGAAGTTAAATCCGCCCGTGTCATGTTAACGGATCGTAATGCTTATGTGGCGGTTCGTTTGGCAGATGGTCATGCAGGCAAGTTGGAAAGCAAGTCCAATGGTCGTACGAGCATGCTGAATGGCACTATGCGTAATCATGCCAGTGATACCATGCGTGGGGGCAACATGAATCACGATATGGGTGGTATGCGTGTGAATGGCGGTACGGGCACAATGTCTCCGTACAGCACTAGCGGGATTGCTCCAGGACTGAACACAAATTCAGCAACGGATCGCAGCCATATGGGGAATGACCGCAGCATCTATGGAACTATGGGCACAGGCACAATTGGCATGATGCGTGGTCTGACAAACAGTGGCAAAGCACGTGGGACAGACGATGGGCATTATGGCATGAAAAGTGAAGGACAACGTGTAGATAGCACGGACGATAACACATCAGCTGAGATAAAGGGTAAGATTTCAGCCAAAATCAAGCAGTTTGCACCAAACATCGAGAATGTATATGTATCAGCCAATCCGGACTTTGTGGAGCATGTCGAGAACTATGCCACAGATATTCGTAACGGTAAGCCCGTTAGTGGCATGATCGATACGTTCCAATCGATGGTGGAGCGCATCTTCCCAACGAACGGAACAGATACGAATCACCGCGATGGCATCCTTGACGATGGCCTGATGAACCGTAATCACAACGGTGGTGTCATGAATCGAATGAATCGGTAGTTCTGAAGACAGATGAACAAGTGTGCCTTTGCGCAGATGGTAACATCCGCTGCAGGGGCATGTTTGTCTTACATAATCTCAACAGGATTCACTTTGAATGTATCTTCAATAAATTCAGAATATTTGTCTTCCATATAGACTAAATAGACTAACGAAATGAAGTACCATCTAATATTCTTCCGCTCCTAAAAGAATTATGTTCTGCTCTTACGTCTAAGTGCAGATTTTTTAGTGAATAATAAAGGGGATTGAAATTAGGGTGTGGAATAGTTATGGATTAGAATGAATTTGGGAAGAAAATTTCGAAAAAATCCAGATAAGGCAAGAAATGAACGCGCAAATGTGAATGGTGGTGAGTGTATGAACGAGAAAATTGTAGTTGCTGCAATGCGAGTATTTGAAGAACAGCATGGTTTTGCTCGAACAAAAGATTTTATAGAAGCGGGCGTATCCCCTTACTACATAAAAAAACTGGAGTCCGCTGGTGAAATTGAACGGGTAAAACAGGGGATTTACCGACAGTCTGGTCAATTTAATGAACCGCCCCATGAAATGGTTGAGGTATCCAAACTTGTTCCCAAAGGAGTTATATGTCTTCTCTCTGCGCTCTCCTTCTATGAACTGACAACTTACAATCCATGGGAATATCAGATTGCTATTCATCGTGGCGGTAAAAAGCCAAAGCTTCCAGACTATCCTCCTATTAAAGTAATCTATTTGGCAGATGCCCAATACAAAATTGGAATTGATGAAGTCTATATTGATGGCTCGGCAGTTAAAATTTATGATCGTGAGAAAACAATTTGTGATATGGTGAGGTATCGTGAGAAGATTGGAATTGATTTGATGAAGGAAGGGCTGAGGAATTACCTTCAATCCCCCCACAAGAATATAACAAGGCTTGTCTCCTATGCTGATAAGCTACGAATTCGAACGGTTTTGCAAAAGTATCTGGAGGTGCTGATCTAATGAGTGAAATTAAAAATATTCCCGCCTCTGTTTCTGAACGTTTGAAAAATATAGCTAAAAAATCAGGAAAAGCATTTGATACCTTGCTGTTGCTTTATTTTCAGGAGCGTTTCTTATATCGTTTATCCATTTCTGAGTACAGGGATAAATTCATTTTAAAGGGCGGGTTGTTTTTGTTCTCACAAACTCAATTCAAGGCACGTCCAACCAAAGACGTTGATTTTCTCGCCAGACAGATTGCTAATGAACTGGATTTATTAAGAGAGTCGTTTGTCTCCATTTGCTCAATAGCGGTTCCTACGGATGGTATTGCATTTCAGTTGGATGAACTGACAACGGAGAGAATTAAAGAAGATGCTGATTATGAGGGAGTAAGAATTAAAGTAACTGCTCTTTTAGGGCGGATGAGAAAAAGTTTGCAGTTTGATATCGGATTTGGTGATGTGGTGGTCCCGAAGCCCCAGCTTATTGAATATCCTGTTCTACTGGATATGACAGCACCACAAGTTCAAGCCTACTCGAGGGAATCCGTCATTTCAGAAAAATTTGAAGCCATGATCACATTATCTGTGATGAATAGTCGGATGAAGGATTTTTATGATATTTATACGCTGTTAACAACGAACAACTTTGATGGTCGAATCCTTCACGAGGCAGTGTCCGAAACCTTCCAACAACGGGGCACAATATTTGAAAAAGAGCATCCTCTGTTTCATGAAGAATTTGCTGAAAATGAAGGTCGGACAAAACAGTGGCAGGCTTTTCTGCGTCGTTTAGGGGTTGAAGAACAACTTGCATTTCAGGATGTGATGGATGCTCTTGTTTCTTTTCTTGAACCTGTTTATCATTCAATAATTGATGAGAAAGAGTTTTTTAAGCGTTGGAGTTATACCGAAAAGGCTTGGAAGAACAATAACTGATTAATACATAATTTTTTGAACTATGCACCAACTATTTTAGAGGGATGTATGCAAATTACTGCCCATTTTTCTTATAAAACTGAACCAACGCCCTTGACCTGACATAAGATGAGTTGACTGTATCCCCTTAACCTTGTTACACCAACACAACCCGAGCAAGGAGGGGTGAACATTGAAGGGTATCGATCATAAAAGCAAATTTTTGTTGACCCACCGTGAACGCGAAGTATTCGAATTACTGGTTCAAGACAAAACAACGCGTGACATCGCAGGGCAGTTATTCATCAGCGAGAAAACGGTGCGTAACCATATTTCGAATGTGATGCAGAAACTCAATGTTAAGGGTCGTTCGCAGGCAGTTGTCGAGCTGATTAAGCTTGGAGAACTGAAGATTTAGTTGCGAATTACAGTTAGGATTAAGTAGCAGCATGAAAGCCTTTCTCTATTCTTTGTCATGAAGAATGGGGCAAGGCTTTTTTGCTGTGTTGGATCATGAATTTAAGAAAGATCCGAAACGTAGCATCGCTTGTTTTCATTATTTTAGTAGACCATAATGATTACATATAGGAAACAGATAAGGCAGTAGGTAAGGCTTGAAATTGAAACAATGGTAGAAAGGATGATCTAAATGGACCTTGTCTTAAATGAATTTGAAGACCATTTTCGTGCGAGTTTTCTGCCCGATCTGGAACAAACGCTGTCTAAAGTGCAGGATGAGAAAGTATATGCTTGTGCATTTGGAACAGACAGTGATTGGGTAACGCTGTTCATGGCGTTAAATACAGAGGAGTCATTGAGCAAACATATTACGAATATGAAGGAACAGGGGCTGTGTGATAGCGAGCAGGACGAGATCTATTACAGATGGGGCTGCTCCGAATATCAATATGGCGAGGATACGCACTTTAACCACATCAGCCGATTGTTGTATGGAACAGAGGAGGTCCAGAAGCATAAAGATGAGATCATTCGAATCATCGCCAAAGTTGTGAATGAGACAGTAGATGACGTTTTTGCCCGATATGGTCAAACCAAAGCAGACATTACGTTTTTCGTTTCTCTAACAGATGACGATCTGGCGGAGGAAATTGAAAATCAATCGGTTCATCAAATGACTGTCTCCAGCTTAGCCAGCAAGTTCTTAAAACGATATGATGGCATCAACTAGAACGAGTTAACTTGAGTTAAATTGAATCAAAAGAATTGAATCGTTGTACCGCGAAAGTCTTTCCTATTCTTTATCTAAAGAAGGGAAGAGGCTTTTTTGTTTTAGCGTGAAAAAATGAAACAACCGAATCCATAATAGTTTATCACTTATAGATTCCTATTCGTTTGAATGAGCATCCTCCATCTTTTCTTCGAAAAAGACTGATAAAAGAGCTGCTCCAATTCCTCGAACTCTGCTTCGTTCAGATGAAGATGGAGTGCTCTTTTCGCAAATTTTGGCGGCAGGCTGGGAAGAAGATTTTCGGCCTCCGGCTTTTCGTTTGATCGGAATATGAAATTGCAGCAAGTCTTCGAGTTGATTCCAGCCTTCCCAACTCAATCGACCTCCGCGTTTCCAGTCAATAGCATAGAGGGCATAATAGGCATGTGCTTCTGTTTGTTTGGTAGCAATAATCCAGGTGGAAGGAATGAATTTTCTCCGTTGTATTCGATTCATTGAATTGCTCCTTCTTTTGATATTACAAAAGTCATGTTAAATTCCTCTTGATTTGCAGGATCGACTTGATTAGAATAAAGTTATAAAAATGATTTTCTTAAATTATTAAAAATAAATAAAAATAATTTTCATAAAGTGAGGTCCTCATGGCAGCCATATTACGTGCGTTGCAGCAAGAACTGAATAACCTTCCTTCTCAGGAGCGACGTATCGCCGAAGTCATTATGCAATCCCCATCGGACATTCCCGGCTGGACGATTAGTCATCTGGCAGAGCAGAGTGGCACAAGTGCGGCGACGGTAACCCGCTTTTGCAAGTCGTTTCATTTCAAAGGCTTTCCTGATTTCAAAATGAAACTCGCCGCAGAATTGTCCCACGCATCTGATGAAACGGCGTATCAGGATATTGTAGCGGGCAATTCCCTATCCAAAATTGTTGAAGCTATCGAAGCCAACCACCTCGCGTCTATTGCAGATACCACCCGTTTGCTGGATTTGGGCAGATTGGAGCAAGCCGTTCAATTATTGTGCCAGGCTCGCCGCATCGACCTGTACGGTGTGGCAACCTCTTCGATTGTTACACAGGATTTCTATCAGAAACTTGTGCGGATCGGCAAGAGCTGTACGGCTTTCTCCGACTCACACATGCAGATTACATCCGCATCTTCGCTCGCAGAGGGAGATGTGGCGATGGCCGTATCCTATTCAGGCGAAACACCAGAGACCATCGATGCCCTGCATTGTGCCAAACAGGCCGGAGCTTCTACGATTTCACTGACTTCCTATGGCAGTAACAAGCTTGCAACGGTATCCGATATCCCACTCTTTACGTCCTCTCTGGAAGAAGGCATGAGGCGTGGAGATATGGCTTCCCGTATTGCACTCCTGCATGTGGTCGATATTTTGTTCACAGGCATGGTAAGTGCCGACTTCGACCGTTTTATCCCCAGACTGGAACAATCCTATCACAATGTGCAATCTTATCGAGTCCAACACAACGGAGGTGCCTGACAGATGAAGATGAATATACGCATTTTTGAAAATGAAGAAGATTTGAACGCCACAGGTGCTGGCCTCATTGCCAGCTTGTTGCAAACCAAACCACGGGCTGTACTGGGGCTTGCGACAGGAAGTTCTCCTGTAGGCATATATAAACAGCTTATCACGTTGTACCAGAAGGGGCTGGTCAGCTTCTCACAGGCTTCTTCTTTTAATCTGGATGAGTATGTCGGTCTTCCAACAGAGCATCGTGAAAGTTACCGCAGTTTCATGAATGAACAATTATTCAATCATATCGATGTAGATATTGCTAGAACGCAAGTGCCTGATGGTCAGGCTGCAGATCTGGAACAGGAATGTAATTCTTATGAACAACGGCTGGACGATCGTGGACCGGTAGACCTTCAACTGCTGGGCATTGGACATAATGGTCATATTGGCTTCAATGAACCGGGAACGGAGCTGACTGGACGAACACATGTCGTGGATTTGAAAGAAGAGACGAGAAAGGCAAACGCACGCTTCTTTGACAGCATTGATGAAGTTCCGGCTCAGGCGATTACAATGGGTGTCGGTACCATTTTGAAAGCCAAACAGATTCTGCTCATTGCCCGTGGCGAGGAAAAAACCGAGATTATTCGCGAAGCGTTCATGGGTCCAATCACAACGGCCTGTCCTGCATCGCTTCTGCAATGTCATCCAAATGTGGTGGTATTGCTGGACCGTGCAGCTGGGAGGCTGGTGAGATGACCGAGGAGAATAGCCATGAACCTGGGAGCCAGCGTGATGAAAATATTTCTCTTCTTCGGGGCAAGCTGCTCCTTTCAAATGAGATGTTGGAAGACGGTGTATTAGCTTGGAGGGATGGGAAAATCCTCTATGCTGGAATACCGGAAAGTCTTCCTGAACAGATTCGGCGAGAGGCTTTGCCGCTGTCTGTACCGGAACGCGGCCTCATTGTGCCTGGATTTATTGATATCCATGTGCATGGTGGGAACGGAGAAGACTTTATGGACGCAAGCCCGGAGGTGTTGGACAAGATCACTTCTTTCCATAGTACGCAGGGGACAACAGCGATGCTTGCGACTTCGATGACGGCTCCAAAAGAGCGACTGGATAACGTACTTGCTGAAGTGGACCGCTATCGTTCGAGTGAAATGCCATATGCACAGCTTGAGGGTGTGCACCTGGAAGGCCCGTTTTTCAGTCCAAAATGGCCTGGTGCGCAAAATCCGGAACATATCATTCTGCCTGATGTATCTTGGCTCGAAGCATGGGAAAAGCAATATCCCGGCCTGATCCGTCAAGTTACACTGGCACCGGAACGTGAAGGCGCACTGGAAGCCATTTCGTGGCTGCGAGAACAGCGGATTACAGCGGCACTCGGCCATACCGATGCGACCTATGAAGAGGTGGAACGGGCAGTGGAAGCAGGACTTCATCATGCCGTTCATACGTTCAATGCCATGACACCGCTGCATCACCGGCTACCGGGAGCTGCCGGAGCCGTGCTGAGTGATCCACGTATCAGTGCCGAGGTGATTGCTGATGGTATTCACGTACATCCTGCGGCGATATCAATCCTCGCTCAGCTGAAGCAACATAACGATCAACTCGTGTTGATCACAGATGCCATGTCTGCTGCGGGATTGGATGACGGGGAATACAAGATCGGTGACCTGCCCGTAATCGTGAAGCATGGCGAGGCCAGACTGAAGGACGGCGGCGCACTGGCCGGAAGCACGCTGACAATGATTCGCGGTTTCCGTTACCTGATACAGGAAGTGGGCTTGAGTCTGAACGCTGCATCAAGAGCAGCAAGTCTGACCCCGGCTCGCCTGCTGGGTATTGATCATCGGACAGGTTCCCTGGCTCAAGGAAAACAGGCAGATATCGTTTTGCTGAATGCGGAGCTGGATATTGAGGGTGTGTGGGTGAAGGGCAGACGGATCGGCGAGTCATATTAGATTTAGAAAATTAGTATTTTGCTAATAACTCTCATTTGTGATACATCAGTCTTCGGAGTTAAAACTTGGCTTTTATCTGTGTAGAGGCAACACCTTGCGCAATATGTTAAAATAGATCTCAAAAAGACGGGATCTGCGGATCACGCATAACGGAGGCGTGAAACATGGAACGTAACGCTATGCTCGAACATGATCCGTTCATCACAGTGCTGGCGGAGAAGTTGCACATACACGGATATTATGCCTTTTATGGCGAGCATTACAATGAGACCGATATGGAGCTGTACCGCAGGCATCTGTTCACATCATTCAGCAACATCGTATGGGTAGAGCTGGATGCACGCAAAAAGTATATGATTGTCGATCATCGTGGACGCAACACGGTCATGAAACTGATTGAAGGTATGCTGAACACACGTAGAACGCTGCGAGCAAATCAGGCAATGGCAGGTACGGACACCGCTGGAGTCCAGCAGGAGATCGCACATTTATCCAAGCTTGTGCACATGCTGAAGTTCACAACATTCCGCACATAAGTGGCGTGAGTAGCGCTAACGAATCTGTGAAGCCTTATTCCAATGATTTTGCTGTCATACAAAATGTAACGAAACTCAGCCACGCTATTTAATGCAATTTAGCGATATTTCGGTACTTAAACATGCTTACAGCACAAATAAAGTGTCTACGATTCGTTAGATTATCAAACCTGCGAAATTTCGAGAAATAAGGCTTGTGAGGTTCTTTAGACGACAGTTGGCAATCTCGATGAAAGCTATATGTCAGGCTTAGATAGTAAACGAGTAAACGAAAGAGAGGGTCCTGTCATAGCTGACGGAACTCTCTCTATTTTCTTTATACAACGACTCTTCAGTTCAGCAACAACGATATTCACTCATTGACTCGTTCGACGGGAATGCAAGCTTCTGAAGCTCACTCATGTATTAACTCTTATCTTACTAGTTTGGCACAATCAATAGAATTATGATAACAAAGCTTCCTAAAAGATCACAAAGTTACTCACCGAATCCTACAGATATCTCCAAAGATCTATCCGCATCCACAGATCCATCCAACATTCCTTCATTCATCTTATGTCTGAATCGTCATTAAAAGCAGTCATCTAAACGAAGTCACAAAACTACTGAACAGCGTCCGAACATCATACTGATACTTGTTGATCGGCTCAATTGGCCGGTTCTCTCCGAGAAGAGTGTAGACGGCGATCCGTGCTGCCCGGACTGAATATTCTTCCGTGAATACCACGTCATCGGGAATATCGCAGAACTGACTGATGAAGGCCAGATTGGTGGAGCCTTCAGGTACAACCTTCGGTCTGTCGCTGTTTAGTCTAGGCATGAATTGCGCTGTAATGTATGGCATCATGCATGGAATGCAGTTGGCGGTAGCCATGATGTCCTCTTGATGTTCCTGGAAATGAAGATGGCCGATCAACTCCTGCATAATCTCTTCCCCGGTACAGTCGCACATTCTTTTCTTCACGTAATCGCCCACGTTATCCGGGGATAATCCGTATCCCCAGAATACGTTGACATGCTCCGGCTGACCGCGGAAGTGCGGCTGGAAGGCGAGAACGACAGACATGAACCAGCTGGAATCCTTGAAAGTAACCAGAGCACCGGTACCTGCCCGGTTGCGTGTGAATTTCTCCATCAGATCAAAGAAGACCGAATCCTGGAAGGTGACCGTAAACGATTCCCATTTGGACTCATCCACATGATCATTAAAAGAAGAAGGGTTGCCCAGCATCGGTTTCTTGGCGGCAATGTTCTCCCACAGCTTCCATGAGCTGCCCTTGCCGTTCAATTTTGGTGCGGAGGTCATGGAGCCGATATCGGCTCCTTCGGTCATCGAACCGTTTGTGACAATGACGAGATCACCTTCGAGGATGTCAATGACTTCCTCTTCACCTCCCCTGAGCACATGCATCCGACTTACCGTAATGCCGTCGCCGTCTTTGAAATCCAGATCGGTAACCGTACATTTCAGCGTGAAATCAACGCCAAACGGCTCCAGGTAGTTATGCAATGGCAGGATAATCGAGTCATATTGGTTGAACGGTGTGCGGGTGACACCTTCCAGCGTCTGAATTCTTGGGAATTCGTGAAAAAAGCGAAGCATGTATCTTTTGAATTCCACGGCGCTATGCCAAGGTTGGAAGGCGAAGGTCGTCGCCCACATATACCAGAAGTTTGTTTTGAAAAAATGAGGGCCAAACCAGTCGTTAATTCGCAATTTCCCCAGCGTGTCTTCAGGAGTAATAATCAGTTTGCCCATCGCCAGACGATCGGCCATATCAAAACCCATGGAGAGCACATCTTCGACCTTGCCTTCACGGTTAATGAGCCGCGCATTGGAATGTGTGGGATTGGCATCGTCAAATTCGGTAATTTCCTGTCGGACAGATATGCCCGGACGGTCGATGGAAGGGATGGAAGCCAGCAACTCCCAGAGATTCTCATAGGCCTCGTCATTGAGCATCCGTCCGCCGCGGATGATATATCCTTGATCGGGATTACCAGCACCGTCATTGCTGCCGCCGAGAATCGGCATTTCTTCGATAATGTGAATATGTTCTCCGGGAAAGTCACAATCTCTAACCAGATAAGCTGCACCCGCCAAAGATGCAATGCCGCCGCCTACAAAATAGACCTGTTTATTACCATGTTCTTTCTTCACGATCATTCGCCTCCAAAAGTTACTGTAATCACATCCCTAATGTAAACCTTGCAGGTTCCGTAAGGTATGATCAAAAGAAAGGGAGCGTCCAATTTTTGGTCACTTTTGGAAAAATGTCTAAAATATAGGCTTAGATCACATACGAAAATAGCCGCGCATCCTAATCAGATGGCAGCTTATTCTCATACTTGTGCAGTGCCCTCAGGACATTGCCTTCGATCAGCTCGCTGAGCTTCTCAATAATCTGTTTTGGCGGTTCTTGCATGTCGCCTCTCATCCACTGAATGATCAGCCCAGTAAAAGCCAGGGTATAGAAGTTGGCGACAAACTCTTTGTCTTCACCGCGGACCTGTATCCCACAGGCCAGCTCATCAATAACACCCATGATCAGATCATGAGTTACTTCATAGAGGTATACATCCAAGTGGGTGCGCCCGAGCGAGTTGAGCGTGTTACAGCAGAACGTTTTGTTGTTCTCGATGTAACAAAAGATTTTATAGAATCCGTCCGTCCATGTGCTGTAGCTTCGGTACTCCGTAAGACTCTCCACCGCTTCAGTCTGATAGATCCACCCAAGCAGCGCGTAAATATCCTGAAAATGATAATAAAAGGTTTGCCTGTTCACTCCGCAATTCTCCACCAGATGTTTGACCGTAATTTTGTTCAGTGGAGTATGCTCCATCAGTAATTTAAGCGAGTGAGCCAGCGCATTTTTGGTCAGATGAGAAGCAGACACAACATTCACCTCATCATTTTGGATTAGCTTGCCGGGGCGCAACAGCACGTAAACACTCATGGCAAAAGCCCCGCGCCGAAGTTGCTGAACATAAGCAAGTCAAAACGCAGAAATCCCGAAAGATCCTCCATCCACAAATACCCCTGTAGTCATCAACAATCTTCGTTACAGCATCCGCAACATACTCCATAAGGGTAAATTCTAAATATCAATCGATTAAACCAAACAGCCGAAGACCACGGCTTGAGTTATCTCTATCACAACCTTAAAAGTTAGCCGTCGTCTAAAACCAGTCACAATAAAGCAACCGCTGTAAAAGCTGAAACCTAGTGAAGGAGACCGAATCAAAAAAAGGCTATAAGGTCGCGTATGTTATCTCCCATACACTAAACCATTAAAACCGAGACCTCGTCTATAAAATCAGTCATAGGAACAATGATAACGAACTTATCGAGAAAAAAACGAAAAAAACGAAAAAATCTAAAAAGTGTTCAGCAGCCCATCGTTAAGGTAATCTATCACACTAACCCATCAAAGTGAGACCCAATCCTTCGAAGCAGCCGCGATAAGGCTCCAACGTAACGATCGCGACAAAATCCAAAGAAACGGCCTATAAGGTCACCATGTTGTTATCACTAATACACTAACCTTTTTAAAAGTAAGCCTCCATCGTCTCCATCATAAAAAGCAACCATCAAAAAAACTACAATTTCACCAAAGAAACAAAGAAACAAAGAAAAAAAGAAATAAAATAAATAACAAAAAAACGACCCGAAGGCCGTCCTTTTGTTCTCCTAATTACACTAACCATTCAATAGTTAGCTCAATCTTAAAATCAGTCATGCGAGAAGCTGCAACGTAGTGGAGGGGACGAAATCGATTCTGAAGAAGCGGAGCGTTCGCCTTTATCCCCGGATTTCTCCCTTTAGAAAGGGAATCAAGGAAATACGGGGATAACAGCGATCTAAAGAACGATTCGGCCCCGTAACGTCCACTCAGCACGCTCTCATGAACTGGTTTTAAACACGATGATTACAAACTCTTCAGAAATTGAACAATCGTCAACAACCCTTTATCAAAGTTCTCCAGGTTGAAGTGCTCGTTCGGTGCATGCAGATTCTCATCCGGCAAACCAAAGCCCATCATAACAGCAGGGATTTCGAGTACACGGGAGAGCTTCTCAACAATCGGAATGGAGCCGCCATCTTTGGTAAAGAGGGCACGAACGCCATACACGTGCTCATACGCATCTGCCGCTTTTTGCAGAATGGGATTGGAAGGATCAGTGTTGAAAGCAAAAGCTTTCTCGATCTGTTTCACATGCAACGTTGCACCCGGTTGAACGTTAGCGCGCAGATGTGCTTCGATACGATCCAATACATGTTGTGGATTTTGATCCGCCACGAGGCGGCATGTAATTTTGGCATGAGCTTCCTTCGGAATAACCGTTTTGCTGCCTTCGCCTTGGAAACCACCCCATACGCCGTTTAGTTCCAATGTTGGACGAGCGCCAACACGTTCCACGAACGAGTAACCTTCTTCGCCGTACAATTGCTCCAGCCCGAGGTCTTGACGAAGCTGTTCTTCATTGAAGCCCTGTTTTACAAATTCTTCTCTCATCTCAGGAGACAGTGGCAGTACGCCGTCGTAGAAACCATCTACACTCACACGACCTTGCTCATCATGCAACGAAGCGAGCAGGGATACGAGTGCGTGCAGTGCGTTGGGTACTCCGCCGCCAAATGAACCGGAGTGCAAGTCGGTATTGGCTGTGTTCAGATCCACATGCATGGAACATAGGCCGCGCAGGCCAGTGGAGATTGCCGGTTTTCCTTTTTCAAGCAGGGAAGTATCCGAGATCAGTATCATGTCTGCACGCAGCTTGTCTGTATGTTCATTCAGATAGATGGGCAAGTTCGGGCTGGAGATTTCCTCTTCGCCTTCAATGCAGAACTTGATGTTAACTGGCAGTTCTTTGTTTTCGGCGAGAATGGCTTCAACTGCCTTGATATGTAGGAAAATCTGTCCTTTGTCGTCCGTTGCACCACGGGCATACAGCTTGCCATCACGAACGGTAGGTTCGAAAGGAGGCGTGTCCCACAGATTAAGGGGGTCTACAGGTTGTACATCATAGTGTCCATAGATCAGAGCCGTCGGTTTGCCGGGTGCATGCAGGTGATCTGCATAGACAATCGGATGTCCAGCCGTTTGAATGACCTCTACGTTTTCCATACCTGCACGTGTGAGCGCATCTGCTGCCCATTGTGCTGCACGATTAATATCCTCTTTATGCTCTGAAATGGCAGAGATACTTGGAATGGACAACCATTCATTCAGTTCTGCCAGGTGTTTTTCTCTATTTTGTTCAAAATAAGTCTGTTCTTTCATTAAAAAGGCCTCCTTCATGTTTGCTATATCTCATTGTAATCCATTTTGTCATGTTAATAAAACATTGGTTAAAAAAATGATCGGTTACAGATCGTTTCATTCACCAGAAGATTGTGCGTATAATACAAGAAAAGGATTTCATCCATATATTCTCAGGGGAGTTGAGGAAGTTTCCATGACAGTCAGACCCGATGCAAGCAGGCAGGTGAGCAGCGATGGAACCGATTAGGAGCGATCGAATATTTGGCAGATTCAAGCGGTTATCCGATTTGAAGGCAGGAAGGCATAAAGGACGATTTTATCGGAACAGCCTCATGCTTATTTTGCTCATTGCCAGCATTCCCGGACTAATCACAGGTATCATCATGTATCAACAGGTTGTTGGCCGGATGGAAACCGAGTTCAATCAGATGCACCAGAACCAGATTGAGAACCGGGCACGTAATGTGGATGACCAGCTGGCTTATCTGGAGATGAACTTATCCCATTGGGCTTTTGAACCGAGGTTTGGCAATGCACTGCGAACGTTGGATTTTGTATATTATTTCAATGAAACGCAGGAGATTGTGACTACCTTATACGTATTACAAGGTTCCCATCCACTGATCAAGTCAGCACAGCTGTATTTGCAGGAACCGAAGCCAATCTTGTTTAATCGGGATTATACCGAATTGAACGATGAAGCCAAAGTACAAGCATATGATCGATACCTTTCCATGGGGAACCACGTGTACTGGACAGACTGGGTTTCCGGCATCAACAGAGATACCGAACCTTCGACCAACGATAGTCCACTGCATACGGATGCAGGCAATGCACTTGTTCTAGTACATAAGATACCGGGGGAGAGCATTAATCCGTTTGGTGCACTGATCATCACGCTGGATAACGAGAAAGTTGCTAGTTTATTGAAAACGCTTACTCCTTACGACGAAGGGTTAACGTTCCTCATGGATCAGGAAGGAAACACACTGGTTACCGGGAATCCGGGAACGGCGGGAGAGACTTCTGCTTTTGAGCAGCAGCTAAAAGAAGAAGTAGCCCTGCATGCGGGCAGCCGCTCATTCCTGTTCCGATATGAGGATCAGACCTATTCTGTCTCATACGGTTCATTGAGTCGGATCGATTCAGACTGGACTTACGTCTCCGCAGCGCCTTTGACCTCAGTCACTTCGCCAGTCAAACTGGTGTCCAAAATCATCGTCATTGCGAGTATAGGCAGTCTCATCCTGGGATTATTGTTATCCTGGTTTGCTTCACGCCGCATATATTCACCTGTAGCGCGGATGCTGCATCTGCTTACGCCTGGCAGAAACGAAACAACACCAACGGATGCCAAGCTGGATGAGTTTGAGCTGCTGGAGCAACAGTGGAACGAACTGACCTCCCGCAGTGTTACGGCACATCGTCAGTTGCAGGAGCAGCTTCCCCATCTGCGCGACAGTTTTGTCTTACAACTTGTACAGGGGCATTTATATGCCTATAACGAGCAGGATCTCCAGCAGCGCATGCGTCATCTTGGATTTGAGCTGGAGGGCCAGCAGTATTTGCTGGTGCAAATGTATTTTACAGGGTACGAGCAACTGCAAGGCAGATTTGGGAGCCAGGACACGGGATTAGTCACCTTTGCAGCCGTGAATATCACTCAAGAAGTGGCAAAGAATTATTTTAGACAGATCAGTGTCATGAATTTTCATGACCTGTCTTCCGCCATGCTTGTGATTGCTCCCCAGGACGAACCTGTGAAATCACAGGCGCTGTTATGGGGACAGGAGCTAGTGGAGGTCATTGGACGTACGCTCAAAATGAAGGTTACCTTGATGATCAGTCGCCCGGCGGCTTCACTTCAGGAACTGCCCAGACGATTTGTCGAGATGGAACAGGCCGTGGCTTATCGCAGTGTGGAGGAAGGAAGTCAGATTCTCGATCTGGAGGATGAGGCGTGTTTCCGCAGAAATGAAGCAACTTCCTATCCGCTTGGATTGGAACGGGAGTTGTTACAGGCGGTCAGGCTGGGCAAACAAGCCGAAGCAGAACGTGTGCTGGAACAATTCATGAGTGAGATTACGCGGACGGGCAGTACCGAATTCCAAGTTCAGCAAATGATGCTTCAATTGCTCGGCAGTATTCAGCACATGATGCTGCAAACGGGTGTCACACCTTATAAACTGTTTGGTGGTTACAACATGTATGAGCAACTATCCGGTATTCGTGAACCTGTACAGATGAGGCAGTGGATGATGAATGAGGTATTCATACCTTATATACAAGAGGTTGAGGTACGATCGCAGGAACCGCTGAAGCTGGTGGTGGAACGAACGATGTTGTACATCGATACACATTACCGCAGCGACATTTCGCTGGAAAACTGTGCTGACGAGGAGCAGATGACACCCTATGCACTGAGTAAGGCATTCAAACAGGTATCAGGCATCAACTTTATTGATTATCTGACACGTGTGAGAATGGATGCGGCGAAGCAATTGTTACGGGAGACAACGATGAAAATCAATGATGTGTCGGCGGCTGTGGGATATCAGCACAGTTATTTTAATCGGATCTTCAAGAAACAGGAGGGAGTTACCCCGAGTCAGTATCGCGATCAATGGTTTGGACAATAACCTTTTATATCTTTGTCATTTCAGACCGGCATTCAGCTTTAGTGGATGTCGGTTGTTTCTTTTTTTACCGTGATACAAAGAAGGATAAACCCGCAAAAATGTGCAATTCTACCTGCTACGTTATGTTCAGTTTCTTGTGAAAATGGCGTTATAGCGGGCTTTCCGACCATCATGCCGTAGTGATGCAAAAAATGAAGGTTGCCGGAAAAAGATCGGCTGTATAGTCTGAGTATCAGGTTAATTGATAACGCTTACATCGTTGAGGGAGGGGAGACATGATGAACGGGAAGACGGACTGGAATACCAACGCCACTGCAACTGCTCAAGCGAATATGGCAACAAGACCATTAAAACAGGAGTCCAATTGGAAAAGGCAGATCAAACGAAACAAATGGTTATATGTGCTTGTGCTTCCCGGCTTTTTGTACTTTGTTATCTTTAAATACTTGCCCATGTGGGGGATCATCATTGCCTTTCAGGACTACCAGCCTTTTCTGGGCATCCGGGAGAGTAACTGGGTAGGGCTAGAGAACTTTACGAACTTTTTCTCCAATCCAGACTTCTTTCGACTATTACGTAATACGCTGGTCCTTGCCCTGTATGATCTTATCTTCTTTTTCCCGGCACCGATCATTATCGCCTTGTTATTAAATGAAATTCGGGTGGCTTTCTTCAAAAGAACGATTCAAACGCTGGTCTATGTACCCCATTTTGTATCGATGGTGATTATCGCCAGTATCACGTACGTGTTCCTGACCCCGCAGGGCGGGGTGTTATACGACCTGATCGCCTGGATTACAGGCAAGCCCATTGATGTGCTCTCCAGCCCGGGTTCGTTCCGTCCGCTCATTATTGTACAGATGATGTGGAAAGAGATGGGATGGGGCACAATTATCTTCCTGGCAGCCCTTGCAGGTGTGGATACGGAACAATATGAAGCCTCCATTGTGGATGGCGCCGGACGATTACGGCGGATGTGGCATATCACGCTTCCAGCCATTCGTACGACCATAGTCATTTTGCTCATTCTCAGACTGGGGAATTTCCTCGATACCGGATTTGAGCAGATCTATCTGATGACCAACTCCCTCAACCGGGATGTGGCAGACGTATTTGATACGTATGTATACACGGTGGGGATCACGCAAGGTGCATTCAGTTACAGTACCGCTGTTGGACTATTCAAGTCTGTGGTGGGGATCATTCTGGTACTTGGCAGTAATAAACTTGCGAAAAAATTCGGCCATCCCGGAATTTATTAAGGAGGAGCGCCCATGAACAGCCGTCTATACAACAGCCCTGCCGGCAAGGTATTTGATATCTTCAATTACGTCATGCTGGGGATTCTGGGCATATTAACTGTCCTTCCGTTCCTGTATATTATAGGGAATTCTTTCGCAACGGAAGCCGAGATTACCGAACGCAGTTTTTTCCTCATTCCGAAGGTGTTTTCCTTCAGCGCGTATGAGTATATCTTTTCATCGTCCACGATCTTTCGCAGCATTGGTGTTTCTATTTTCATCACGGTAGCAGGTACACTGGTCAATCTGTTCTTCACACTAACGATGGCCTATCCACTATCCAGAAGTGACTTCTGGGGCCGTAACGTCATGATGAACATGGTGATCTTCTCGATGTTATTCGGCGGTGGCATGATCCCGACGTATCTCGTCATTCGTGGACTGGGACTGCTCGATTCTTACTGGGCTCTTATGCTTCCTGGCGCGATCAGCGCTTTTAACTTAATAGTTGTCAAAAACTTTTTTCAGCAAATGCCGCCCGGACTGGAGGAAGCGGCCCGCATCGACGGCTGTTCGGATCTCGGGGTGCTGTGGCGAATCGTTCTGCCTTTATCGAAGCCGGTCATCGCCACGTTTGCCTTGTTCTACGCCGTAGGCCACTGGAACAATTTTTTCTCGGCACTGCTATACATTTCCGACAGTGACAAATGGCCGTTACAAGTCATGCTGAGACAGATCGTGTTGCTCTCGCAAGCCAGTGTCGGAGATATGGCTAACATGGACCCCAATTTTGTTCAGCCACCAGAGCAGTCGATTAAAATGGCGGTGATCGTTGTAGGTACCATTCCGATTTTGCTGGTGTATCCGTTTTTGCAGAAGCATTTTGCCAAAGGTGTCATGTTAGGTTCAATCAAAGGCTAAAGCCAAGGGGGAGAACGTATGGGACAAAAAACGGGATTCAAAAAAGGTGCACTGTTACTCTCTGCGTCACTGGTATTGAGTACAATTTTGGGAGCATGCTCCACGGATAAAACAGGTTCAGGGAGCGCTGCCGGTGGCACAGACGAAATTACCATTATGCTGCCGAACTTTGAAGCGGAGAATCCGCCGGAGAACAGCCCGGTCATCCAGAAGCTTGAAGAACTGACCAAGGTGGATGTGAACCTGCAGTGGGTGCCAAGCAGCTCGTATGAAGACAAATTCAACATTACACTGGCCTCGGGAAAGCTGCCTCAGATTATGGTGGTGTTAGGGAAGTCTCCAAGTTTCATTAATGCGGCCCGAACCGGAGCATTCTGGGAGCTTGGTCCTTATCTGAAAGATTATCCGAATCTGAGTCAACTGAATGAAATCATCACCAACAATGCATCAATCGATGGCAAAACCTATGGGATCTACCGGGCACGGGCCCTGGGACGTAATGGGGTTACAATCCGCAAAGATTGGCTGGAGAATCTGGGGCTGGAAGAGCCAAAGACGATTGACGAATTTTACAATGTATTGAAAGCGTTCACGAAGGATGATCCAGACGGTAACGGCAAGGATGATACGTACGGTCTGGTTGCCAGCAAATTCACGGGTCCATGGGATAACATGCAGGTATGGTTTGGTGCACCGAACAAATGGGGAGATGATGGTAGCGGAGGCCTGATCCCGGCGCATGAGACACCAGAATACATGGAAGCCCTGAAATTTTTCCGGCAAATCTATAGCGAAGGTCTGGTGAACAAGGACTTTGCCGTGATGGATGCAACGAAACTGCCTGATCCATTTGTGAATGGGCAAGCCGGTGTCATGGTGGATGTAGCAGATAATGCACAGCGCATGGATCAGAAAATACTCGATAAAGACCCCAATGCGACAGGACGTGTGGACGTGCTGCAAGCGATGGAAGGTCCAAAGGGATTGCGTGATATGCCAACGTCTGGCTACTCTGGCCTGATTGCGATCTCCAAAAGCAGTGTCAAAACGGAAGAAGACTTGAAGAAGGTACTGAGCTTCCTGGATCAGTTGAATGAACCGGAATTGCAGGCATTGTTGTACAACGGACTGGAAGGCAAGCAGTATGAGAAAAAAGAAGACTACATCATACCGAGCACTGACAAGCTTGCGCTCCGCGACCTGCAAGGATTAAATCAGATTTTGATGTTTGTGCCGGAAGACAGAACGCTTCGTGTCCAACAGACACCTGTCCGTGAAAAGGTTGCACAGGTGCAGAAAGCCAACGAAGAGATTGTCATTGCCAATCCTGGCGAACCGCTGATCTCTGATGTTTACGCTCAGAAAGGACCGCAGCTGGACAATATCATCAACGATGCGCGGATCAAATATATCGTAGGTCAGATTGATGAGAAAGGATTCGAAGATGCTGTTGCCCTGTGGAAGAATAACGGCGGAGACGATTATGTCAAAGAAGTTAATGAACTGTACGCTGCACTGAAGTAGTTGGAAAACACGACTTCCTGAATATGGTTTTTGATGTATAATCAAAGCGAAAAAAACCTATATGAACTTAAATGAACGTTATTGGTAAAGCTGGACACCACACACTCTTGGACACGCAGGGAGGAAGGCGACATGTGGAACGGGGATGCTTTTGAAAATCCCGAGGCGCAGTACAGGGTCCATCCTTTTTGGTTCTGGAACGGGGAAATGGAAGAAGAACAGCTTAAGCGGCAAGTGGCTGAGATGGCGGCGCAAGGTGTAGGTGGATTCTTCATCTGTCCGCGTCAGGGACTACAGATTCCCTATCTCTCTGAAGCATGGTTTGATAAGGTACGGGTTGCAGTGCGGGCAGCTGCCGACCATGGCATGCAGGTATGGTTATATGACGAATATCCATATCCAAGCGGGATGGCTGGTGGGGAAGTGACCCTTGATTTCCCTGAAGCGAAGCAGCGACAGCTCGTGCATCACCAACTGGTGGTTCAGGGCGGAGAAGCTGTAGATCTGGAGTTGCCGTGGGGACGAGTGTTGGTTGCCAAGGCGATTCCCAAGGACTCAGAGGGCAAACGGTTGTGGCATGAATCCATTGACTTGCGCAGTAAAATCGGCAATTTCCAGACCGATCAAGTCTATCAGGAGACAGGACTCACCTCGTATAATCGCAAGCGGTTTTTCACCTACCGAACAGCGTTCCGCTTGTTGTGGGATGTTCTCCCAGGTGATTGGGAGTTGATTATATTTCAAGAAATGGAGATCGACGATTTCAAATATTACGGCAACTTTGTTGATCCTTGCCACAAGGAAGCGATGAGTCGTTTTATTGAACTGACACATGAGCGTTATAAGTCAGCGGTTGGAGATCAATTTGAAAGCGTAATCAAAGGTATGTTCTCGGATGAGATTGCACCGCTGGGTCGTATCCCCTGGTCCCCACAGCTTCCCCGTTATTTCAGCGAGCGTTGTGATTATAGTCTGATCGATTCGCTACCGGCGCTGTTATATGGTGATGTTCCGGACGCGCATCATATTCGGTATGACTATTATCAGTCACTGCATCTGCTTCTCAGGGAGTCCTATCACAAACAAGTGCATGACTGGTGTGAGGAAGCAGGAATCCAGTACGCGGCAGAGGTGCCTGGCGTACGGATGACCACCCAGTTGTTCAGTCATATGCCAGGTGGTGATTCGGCCCATGAGAAAATCGGACGGTCCTTATCGTGGATTCTGGAACGGTATGGTCAAAAGATGCGTGACAATCCCAAGATGGTCAGTTCGCTTGCCCGGCAATTGGGCCGAAGCCGCAATCTGATTGAATGTTTTCACAGTGTAGGCTGGTCCATGACGCTACAGGATGCCAAGTGGATGATTGACCGAATGGCCGCCATGGGCACCAATTTTTATAACTTTCACGCCTTTTTCTATACGATTGGTGGGCTTGCGAAGCATGACGCACCGCCGTCTCAATTTTTACAGAATCCCTACTGGAAGCATTTCCGGCAGTTGGGGGATTACACCGGACGTTTGAGCTATCTCATGAGCACCGGAACAGCAGACATTCGTATTGCCGTGCTTGACCCAACGACGACATTCTGGAGTCTGATGGGTAATCCGCTGCATGGATTTGAGTATAGCGGCGAGGACGAAACTGAGCGAGTACAACTGGATCGTCTAACGAAGGACTGGATGCGGATCACGACACATCTGCTCGAAAACAGACGTGACTATGATCACCTTGACCCCGAATTGTTGGCTGAAGCTGACTTAACGGATGGCACCATTCGGATCGGCGTTGCCCGTTATGACGTATTAATTCTGCCACCGATGCTGAATCTGGAGGCCGCGGCCTGGGAACAGGTGAAGCGATTGGTTCGGCAGGGAGGAACTGTCATCTCTGTTGGGATGCCCCCGCATATTGCGATTCAGCCGGGAAGTCCAGAGGGAGAGGAAGCTGCCCAGTTCTTTGGTGCGGGTGAGCAGCCTCAAGAAGTGTACTGGGGCCGTAACGTGACAACAGATCATGATAACCGTGAAACCATGTGGCATCAGGGTGAGGGAAATGCTTATTTTCTACCCGCAGGAACGGGCCAAGGAGATGACTTTTCGCTGGAGCTGATCTCTCTCCTACTCGATCAGGTATTGCCCGAACCCATCTGCTGGATCATGGAGGAGGAAAGCGCCTCCCTGCTGATGCACACCCGTCAATTGTCGGCTGGAGAGCACATGGTTTTCTTGACTAATCAGGAGGGTCAGGAATTAAAGGGTCAATTGAAGCTGGTCGCCAGACAGCTGTGGGATGGAACGGAGTTGACAGAGGGTGCTTGTATTGTGGCAGAACGACTTGATCTGGAGACAGGGCGGCTTCAGACATTGCCGTATACGAGCAGTGGTGGGGAATGGTGCATTTCACTAACGCTGGCGCCGTATGAAGCACATGCTATTCGTCTTACTTTACAACCTGCGAAGGAAGAGGCATTAACAACGAAGGTGGATGTAACAGACAAAACGGGTTCGACGTTCGTAACGGATGTATCGGCAGGAGCTAATCAGGCCCGTAAGATCATGGTCCCTTCGGAAGGGCCATGGCGACTGGAAACGGTGCAGCCTAACATTTTGCGAATGGGACAATTCCATCTTCAGGCTTCCAATGTTAATGGTGTGATTCTGGAAAGCCAGCATGTAGCTGTAAAACCGTTTATTGATCAGGCGGCAGAATTATCGGAGCAGAAGCATCTGCCAGTCCAGTTTAATCAGGTATTTGGCACACCGAAAAAATCATCTATTGCTTATTCGATCGAGTGTCGATATACGACCACATTTGAGCTGAGAACGGCATTGCCTGCATGCTTGTTATTTATGGACAGAGCGGCGATTTCGGGCACTTGGTCGATGGAGATTAATGGGCAACCGCTTGAAAAGGAACAATTCGATCCAATCGAAATAACCGACCACAATAACATCGCATGTGAGATTACGGAACTTCTGCATAGCGGTCTCAACGAAATGACGGTGATTGTGCAGGTAACGAAAGATGAGGATGGTATCGTTGATCCCTTGTATCTACAGGGAAGATTCGGCGTGGAGTTCCATCATGAAGGCATGGCTTCGCTTGTGCGGGAATCGGACACGGCCCTTTGTATCGGACCTGAACCGCAACCGCTGTATCCCCATTTTGCCGGGGAAATGAGTTATAAACGTACGTTCTGGCTGGATGAGTCAAGGGAAGATATTACCTCGTTTGAACTGGAATTTAGCGATTGGCGTGTGCAGGATGTGGTGGAAGTGCGGGTGAACGGACATAGCCTGGGTGTGAGATGCTGGTCTCCGTATCGTTGGAAAGGAGAGGCCTCCTGGTTGCGTCCGGGAGACAACGACATTGAAGTACGGATCACGAACACATTAATTGGCCTGCTGGAAGGTACGTATTTTGATTCAGAACATCATCGATTACAGGATGCAGGTCATGTACCTGTTGAAGAATTCGGATAAAGGAGTGGTAGCAGGGATGGGACATCGTATTCAGTTTGACCGCTATCCAGGTGGTGTGATGAAAGCGTTAACGCTCAGTTATGACGATGGAGTGGTGCATGATCGCAGACTGGTGGAAATCTGTAATCGGTATGGTCTGCGGGGAACCTTTAATCTGAACTCCGGTACCCTGGGTAATCCAGGCCGCATTGAGGCAGGGGAAGTCGCTGAACTTTATACGGGGCATGAAGTAGCCGTTCACACGGTTACTCACCCTACACTGCCTTATGTTCCGAATGAACTATTGACCGAAGAGGTTATCGAAGACCGAAAAGCATTGGAGCAGCTCGTCGGTTATCCGGTACGAGGCATGGCTTATCCCAACGGAGGGTATAACCGTGCGTTAAGTACAAAGCTGGAGTGGCTTGGCATTGATTATGCCCGTTCCGTTGAATCACATGGCAGATACACGTTGCCAGATCGGCCGCTTGAATGGCATCCGACGTGTCATCATAACCATGATCTGGCGGCTCATGCCGAACGTTTTATCCAACATTCCAAAACAGGTACGCCACTATTACTCTACGTCTGGGGTCACAGTTATGAGTTCAATGACAATGATAACTGGGAGATTATCGAACAGTTTGGTGAGCATATTGGCGGCAGGGATGATATCTGGTATGCCACGAACATCGAAGTGATTGCCTATTGGAAAGCGGTGCAACGATTGGAGTGTTCAGCTGATCGATCCATCATCCATAATCCGTCTGCCATCCCGGTTTGGTTCACGGCAGATCAGCGGGTTGTTGAAGTGCAGGGCGGAGAGACATTGCGGCTAAGCGAACGAATCAAGGTATAAGGAAGGGGGCTGACGATCATTCGTTATTTTCATGAGAACGAGGCAATTGCAGGCAAGGTGTACGATTCAATTCCGGATATATTGACTACGCTGGCTCAGCGTTATATTGGCGATCATCCGAAACATTCCTTTTTGTTCAGAGCTTATCATCAGGGTGGTTTTCGTAGACTTGGGGACTATCGCTACGACCTGAGTCTGAATGAGAAATGCGTAGAGGCGCATGCAGGGCAATACGTGTATGTATGGGGCAAGTTATGGAGCGAGCAGAATACAACGTTAAATACGGGCCTGAACTGTTATAGTCCGGTGACAATCTATGTGAACGGTGAAGAGGTATTCAAGTCTGAGTTGATACAGGAGTTATTTCCCGAGCGAAGAACCCAGATTCCAATTTCCGTGAACTATGGCTGGAATGATGTATTGCTGTGTTTTGTCAAAACAGAAGTGGGATTCGGCGGTATATACGGAACAGCCTCGTTCAAAAATTTCCCGCTGCACTTCCTCACTCCTGGGGCAGATCGTCAGGGTCAGGAAGGCTGGTTATATTCGGAACCCGTCGATGAACCTGTATTATCTCTTCCTCGTGACGGCATGACGGAAGAAGAAACGGGCCTTTCCTGGTATCCGCGCAGGGGCTGGACAGATGAGGAGCAGAGCATGGGTTCTTTTGCCCGCATCTTTGGAAAAGAAAAGCCCGCTGTGGCCTACGCATGGTCCAAACTGGATGTAACCTTGCCAGGATCAACGCCAATTATTTTAAAAGGTCGTCATGATGGAGCTTTGACCCTGTATGTGGATGGCACGGAAGTATACTCTGCTGGAAGCAGCGGTAATTTCCACGTTGAACTCCCACGCCGTTACGGTTCCTCGGATTTGGTCGCAAAAGGTGAAATTCAAACACTTGGTGTCTCCTGGGGATTCACGTTGGAAGATGCCGAGCGTTCGGGTTCCAAAGGCTGGAGACTGAAATCGCCTCATCCGGTTGCGGGATGTTCTGACCCCTGGCTGTACACGGGTGTGTTTGCTTCCGGTGATGAACCATCCCACGCCGACATCGTGCGAACCGATACCGTATTTGATGATGGCGCACAAGGTGTGTATTGGCGGGTAGATCTTCCCGACACCCATGTCCGTCCTTACCTGGAAAATACACATTACGGAAAGTGGAATTATCCGCTCGGCGTCACCCTGCTTGGACTTCTCCAAACGGGACAGGAATTGGGGCGGGATGATTACATTCAGTACGTGCGGCAACATATTGAACTGAGCACTTCATTTGACCGCTATGGTCTGTGGGATCGGGAAGGGTACGGTGCGGCAGGAATTAATAATCAACTGTCTGCCATCGACAGTCTGGATGATTGCGGTTCGTTTGGATCTACACTGCTTGCTGCGATGGAATTTGGCGATATTCGTGGGGGAAGAGATACTGCGGATCGGATTGCAGGTTATATTACGGATGAGCAGGAACGTCTGGAGGATGGCGCCTTTTACCGGGTTCGCGGCAGTGGAGAGATGCGTCAGGAAACGATGTGGTGTGATGACTTGTACATGAGTACACCTTTTCTGATGCGTTATGGTCAATTGACAGGCGATGCGACGTATTGGGATGATGCGATCAATCAGTTTCTGATGTTCCGTAAATACCTCTACCTTCCCGAACAACAGATCATGTCCCATGTGTATGATTTTGTGCGTGGTCGGGCGACAGGTATTCCATGGGGACGAGGGAACGGCTGGGTGCTATTTTCATTAACCGAATTGTTATCCATCCTGCCACATGATCATGTGAAACGGTCGGAACTACTACAGTTCTATCGTGATTTAAGTGAAGGTTATTTGGCGCTGCAAGGGGAAAATGGACTATGGCATCAGGTGCTGAACCGCCCGGATTCATATGAAGAAACCTCTTGCACGTCCATGTTCATCTACGCTTATGCCCGTGGTATTCGGGAAGGCTGGCTGGAACAGCCAGAGCCTTATTTGGAGGCAGTACGCCAAGGATGGCACGGCATGACACGTTTGTCGATTGACTATAAAGGCAATATATACGGGGTATGCCGGGGTTCCGGGTACTCGTTTACCGCCTTGTATTATCGCGATGATCTGGGCTGGAATCTGAACGATACCCATGGGATCGGCATTGTGCTCTTGGCAGGCATTGAATTGTATAAAATGAACCAGAAGCTCCGTGAGGCGCATATCGATTCTTCGGTTACAGCCGCGCAGCGCTGATGTTTGACACAACGAAACGGCTGTATGTGGATAGCCTTCTATAGGTAGATTACCAGCTAAAGAAAGCGGCAAAGCCCTCGGGCTTGCCGCTTTTAGTTTGTTTCCAATTTCGAATCCGATCTGCATAATAGCAATGATAAATACACTTACCTTCACCCAATAATATGAATAACTCCGTTTTTAGCACGTATTAAAATAGCTCCAGCTGCTCCGGTCCTTCTTCCTTCTCCGGTTCAGAACGGTCAGGGAAAGGCTTCACCGGCTGATCCAGCAGGTCCATCATCATCTGGGCATTCGCCGCTGCATCGCCACCTGAGTTGTTGTTGAAAATAACATAGACATCCTTGCTCTGCTCCTGCAATTGCTCCAGATATCCTTTCCACTCCAACAGCTCTTCCTTGTTGTAACGGTACAGGTAACGGGTCTCGCGCCAATTGGGCGCACCATTCTGATGCCACCCGGACACATTGCGTCCGTGCATGCGCACCAGCGTCATCTCCGAATCCGTCGCCTGTGGAACGATGGGAATGGAACCTGTACCCGCCTGAGGTTCGTCACAGACACTGTGAATCCAGCCTTGCTCTTTCAGGAACGAAAGCGTCCGCTCGCGCATGTCACCTTCATACCAGCTACGATGACGGAATTCCAGGGCACACGGAATGCCCTCCATTCGAAGTTTCACTTCACGAAGCTCTTTCACGTTGTCCTTAGTGCACTCAAACCAAGGTGGATATTGAAACAAGGCTGCCTGCATCTTGCCAGCTTCAATGACAGGCTCCAGTGATTCCCGAAAAGCCTTATACATCTCCGACGTGCTGGTGAAGTATGGTTTGCCTCGCAGATGTCCGGTCATTCCCTGATAGGCTTTGATGATAAAAGCAAAGGATTCGGGCGTCTCTGCAACCCACCGTGCCATTCGATCCCGCGGCTGAACGGCGTAGAAAGAACTATCCACCTCCACGGTGGAGAAGTACTGTCCGTATAGACTGAGCTTGTCTTTGGCTTTGGTACGGTTTGGGTAGAGATCTTCCTGATCCCCCCATCCGGTAAGTCCGATGCGAATCATAAGAACACCTCCTGTTGCTTTTTGAACAACCTCTTATAATTAACCGATTCGCAGGGGTATGTCTAACATTATATCGTGTGCATTTTGGCTCTTCAATGTTGGAAACTTACTGGAATTTTTTGAGTTTGCAGAATAAAGACGTTACAATACATTAAAGCTAGGGGAAATGATCAGGCCTGTACAAAGCGTACTATAGATAGAGAGCCAGTGACCAAGTGGAGGGCGAGAATGGATGACGGAATGGTATGAAAAGAGTTTTGGAGAAGATTATCTGCTCGTATACAAGCACCGGGATGTGCAGGGTGCCTATCAGGAAGTACATAAAATGATCAAATGGTTGAAGCTTGAGCCTAACTCTGAAGTATTGGATCTATGCTGCGGTATGGGAAGGCACTCATTGGCACTTGCTGATGCGGGATTAAGAGTGACCGGGGTCGATCTGTCTGATGTGCTTTTGCGCGAAGCCCGACTAATGGATGACGAACACCGAGTAACGTGGTGTCATGCAGACATGCGTGAACTCCCCCTGAAAGGTGGCTTTGATGCCGTAGTCAATCTGTTCACATCGTTTGGTTATTTCCTGGAGGACGGAGAACAATTGAAAGTATTACGTGCCATTCATCGGATGCTTCGCCCGGGTGGTAGCTTTATAATTGATTTTATGAATACGGCTTATGTGACTCGTCATCTGGTACCGCACTCCGTCCGAGAGGATGAAGGGCAGCGGATTGAGGAGTTCCGCAAGATTGAGGATGGATTTGTGCAAAAGGAAATTCGCATTACGGATACCACATCCGGACATGAACCGCGGGTATATCAGGAGCGTGTGAAGTTGTATACAAAGGATCAACTGAGTCAGATGTTAAGTGCCGCCGGACTCCGGGTAGATCAGGTACATGGCGGCTATGACGAAGAGAAATATGACGAGCAGACTTCTCCACGCATGATTTTTGTTGGTCGTCGTCCTGTGGAGTGAACAGAGATAGTCTGGAAGGGGGATAACATGAAGCGCACAGAAGAGATGCCCATGACAGAGGGCATACATCGGGTCAAGATCAGCATGTCGTTTCCCTTACGATGGGTGAACAGTTATGTCTTATCAGAATCGGATGGGAAGATAACTATTATAGATCCGGGACCGCGTAATTCGGAAACAGAACAGGAGTGGAGTGAAGCGCTGGCAGATCTCGGCCTGACCTTTAGCGATATTCGTCAAATTGTACTCACCCACCATCACCCCGATCATCTTGGGTTGTCGGGTTGGATGCAACAGATGACGGGGGCACCCGTTCGAATGTCCACACGCTCCCGCCAAGAGGCCGACTATATGTGGGGACCTGATTCACGTATTAATACATTATTACCTGATTATTATGGAAGCCACGGAATGCCGGAAGACAAGACTGAGCAGATACATGAACATATGAAGGCATTTACTTCGCAGATCACACCACTTCCGAAGGTGACACCCATTGAAGATGGCGAGTGGCTTGATATGGGCGGGAGACGTTGGGTTGCTGTGGAGACGGGTGGACATGCCCCAGGCCATTTATCCTTTTATGCGCCGGAGTCCATGGAGATTCTGTGCGGAGATGCAGTTTTGCCACAGATTTCACCGAATATCAGTCTGCAACCCGGCAGTGACCCTCAGCCATTATTGTCTTATATGGAAGGATTGCAACGTCTTGGGGAGCTGAATGTCAAGCAGGCGTATCCGGGGCATCGGAATCCTTTTGCCCAGTTCAACGAACGGACAGTTCAATTGCTGGCTCATCACGAGGAACGTCTTCAGAAGATGACGGAGCGAATTCAGGAGTCACCGGCGAATGCGTATGACATCTGTGTGCACATGTTTGGCAACCGGCTGGGTACCCACCAACTGCGGTTTGCCATGAGTGAGACGTTGGCCCATTTGCAGGAGTTAATTCGACGCGAACTAGTGAAGCAAGAGCAACAACCGGATGGCACGTTCTATTTTCAAATCTAAACGGAATGATGACATCGATATGAAAATGATAATACGATCTTATATAGAGGCTCGGGACAGGAAATTCACCTGTTCTGGGCCTTTTTAGCCTCTCTTAACGGTTCATTCATCTATTTTTAAGCCAGCGCGCCTATGATACATCTATGAACTTCGCTAGGGCGTGTCTTGAGACACACCCTAAAGAAAGCAGGGAAGAGCGATGACCAGAAGAAAACGGAATCAATGGAGAAAATGGCAAGCTTCAGCGGCAGCAACGTTGACTGTGGCTGCACTTTTTCAATATGTAAGAACTTCGGATGCCTTTGATGTGGCCTATGCAGCAGCGAATGGCACAGATACAAGCGTTACTGCTTCAAGCCAAGTGGATACGCATGATGATGTGATGGATGAATGGATCAACAGTACAACGGACAGCAACAACTGGAACACGCAGGACAATGACAATAATGATAGTCAATATAACGGAACATCCGATAGCACACAAGCAGTTCGGCCAGATCAGAGCACGAGTAACGAGGGGAATTATTCAGATTCTGAGCGTATCGGGCAAAATAACCAGGGTACAGACTCCGGATACAGCAGTGGCAACTATCAATCACGTACAGGTGCATCATGAGCCGCACGGAGCAAGTTGCTCGTCCGCTCCGATTTCAATTCCGTGCGATGAACACGGATGTTGAAGTGCAACTGTCCGCTGGGCGGGAAGAAGCTGAACATGCAGCAACCGTGGTGAAGAATTGGTTTGAGACGCAGGAGCAGCGCTTCAGCCGATTTATGGCAGACAGTGAACTGAATCGTCTGAATGGTTCGACGGGATGGATGCCGATCTCGGCAGCGATGGATGAGGTTTTGAGTCTGGCCTATGGATATATTGGACTGACCGAAGGGATTTTTCAACCGGGTATCTCGCAGGCTCTTCAGGCTTCGGGATACGATCTAAGCTTTGAGAAGGTGCAGCAACGACAATCGCAACGTCCATTGCTTGAACGCATATTGCGAACGAGAACACCTGAATCATCAGGCGGGATGGAAGATCGATATGACCACAGCCGTCCGAGCTGGATCCAGCGGGAAGGTAGCCGGATGGTTCATCTGGACCCCGGAGCTGAGTTGGACTTGGGAGGCATTGTTAAGGGCTGGGCAGTAGAGCGTATCGCAGACTGGTTGCAGCGAACATTGCATATTCCAGCGGGTTTGATTAACGCGGGTGGAGATATTCAAGTATGGGGTTCACCAGACCATTCCCAATGGACCTTGCAAGTAGCAGATCCTTTGCAGAATCAGGGTGCTATGTCGGGAGCGATCCGTTTACAGCGAGGAGCTGTTGCCACTTCGGGTATTTCCCGCAGACAATGGCAGAATACGGATGGAAGCTTTGCACATCACCTCATTGACCCCCGGACGATGGAGCCTGCAGATACGGATGTATTGCAGTGTACCGTTATGGGACAGCATGCTTCGCAATGCGAGATCATTGCCAAGACGCTATGCATTCTGGGAAGTGCCGAAGCCGTGGGCTGGTTAAACCGACATTACGATCGGTATGACGTCCTGTGGATGACACGGGATGGGAGTAATTATTTTAGAGGGAATACGGATAAGCTTGCTGAGCACTGGCCCGGTTTTGATCCGGATCATCGCTTCAGTCTATTATAAACGAGGACAAGTCTAACAGATATGGGGGAGCCGGTTATGGCACAATGGATTGTAGATTACCTGCCAACGTGGAATATCATTCGAATTAGTGGAATTGCTGCTTATGTGTTGCTCTTTGCCGGTGTGTTTCTGGGTATTGCGCAAGGGATGCCTATGGCCAAAGGCAAACCAAAAGCAGCCATGTTCAAATGGCATACCCGTACGACCTGGCTCGCCTTCGGACTTGGACTCGTGCACGCATTAACGTTATATATTGATCATTACAGCCCATTTACCTGGGGAGAACTTCTGATTCCTTTTACCGCCTCCGTACATCCGATCGGCAGTGGTCTGGGAACGTTAGCCTTCTACGGATTAGTGATTGTCCTGTTATCCAGTGATCTGCGGAACAAGCTGGGCCGTAAATGGTGGTTCATGTTCCACATGTTGTCCTATCCGGTGTTCATTGGTCTGCTGGTTCACGGCATGGTGACCGGAACGGATTCTGGCAACATCATTATGCGGATGATATATGTATTTACCGGACTCAGCATACTCGGTATCACCGTGCTGCGTGGCATGTTGAGAGAGCGTAGAGGCCCGGAAATCACGATTGGACCGAAACGGGCAGCATCTGGTTCACCTTCCGAGCAGAATTGGGTTGAAGGTTTTGGTTTGGTGGGAACGGTACGACCTAAACATCTGAAATAATAACATGTGGATTATCCAATATGTATCGTTACACATGCAAAAGAAGCGGCCATGAGGCCGCTTTTTCCATGAACAGTTAATTTCCTCAAACAATTCTTTCACGAAGCATCCATACACATGTCCAATGTTCCACATAGCTTCAGGTATGAAACGAGTTACGCATTATACGGCGTCATCACTAACAGGTTTTTCTCCCAGTGCTTCTTCAAGCTCGGATTGTTTGCGATGGGCGATCCGACTGCTCGCTGCTGATGCAATCGCACCGACAATATCATCGAAAAACGTGTGGACAGGGCCCAGGCTCTTGTCATTCAGTCGTTCAAGCACCCCTGGTTTCAGCTTGTCCACATAACCATAATTCGTAAATCCAATACTGCCATATACATTGACGATGGAGAATGCCAAAATCTCATCCACGCCATACAGTCCTTCATCGTTCTCAATCATCTCCTGCAAAGGAGATATGAGCTGCCCCTGTTCTGCCAGAATATCAAGCTGAATCCCGGTCAGAACGGCGTTCTGTACCTCACGTTTACGGAGAACCATCTCCACATTTTCGATACATTCTTCCATCGTTAGACCTGGATAATATTTTTGCTGCAATAACATGACCAGCTCTGCGATCTCAGGGATCGTGACGCCCCGCTTATGCAGCCATTCCCTTGTTGCCTCCGCCACCTTGCGGCTATTCAGGCTGTAAGGGATTTTTTCTTGCTCAGGATGTTCCATGGGCGATTCCTCCTCTGAAGTTAGCAATGTCCCTACTCTTGCTTCCTAATACGTTATTATCCTGTTTACGTTTCTTAAAGATAATTATAAGTTTTCAGCGAAGCGATTATCTTTTAGTTATTTTTTGGACAAAGGCTCGTATACATGGTAGTACAAACTGTAAAAATGATGAGGGGGAACGTGATCATGAGAAAGATCCAATCTTTGCGTACGGTATCGGCAGCAGCGCTGCTGAGTATTCCTATGGTATTGTCAGGCTGCGGCATGTTTGGAGCACAGTCTTCCGAAGCTGTTGATCCACCACCGCCCATTCAGGAAGCAGCCATGATTCAGGCAGCCGAAGGAAATGGTGCACTCGCAATGCTCCCGTTAACGACGGTATATCTGCAAGACCAGCAGGGGCTGCTCGCTCCGGTATCCCTGACACTTCCTTCTGGAACAGACGCAAGCAGTCCAAAGACAGCACTGGATACACTTGTCACAGGCGGGGCCTATGCGGGTATGCTGCCTGAAGGATTCCAGGGCGTTCTCCCGCAGGGAACGGTTGTGCAGAATGTAACGATTCACGCGGATGACAAGCTGGCGGTTGTTGAGTTCTCGGGTAATTTTTCCAAGTATGATGCGAAGGAAGAACGGAAAATGCTAGAAGCTGTCACGTGGACATTGACGGGAACACCTGATGTGGAGAATGTGCAGATCTGGGTGGATGGCAAAAAGTTAACGCAAATGCCGGTAAACAGTACGCCGCTGCCTGAACCGCTGAATCGGGCTGTGGGAATCAATCTGGATCTGGGTGATACGTTTGTGACGAACAGCAGTCCGGTCACGGTCTATTTCTCCGCTGCTTCACCAGCAGGCATCCAATATTATGTTCCGGTGACACGTCTGGTTACACCAGGTGAAGATCGGGTGCAGGCAGCATTGAATGAGCTGATCAAAGGACCTGACAAAGGCGGAGAACTGGAAGAGGTCATGACAGGCGGAACGGAGCTGCAATCGGTCAAAACGGCAGAGGATGGCACGGTCACGGTTGCCTTGAAAGATGATATGTTTGCCGAAGGGGATATCGTGCCAAGTGAGCTGTTACAGTCTGTCGTATTAACGACTGCGGAGAACACAGCCAGCAAGGATGCCAAAGTACAGATCGAATGGAACGGCCAAAAAACGGTCATGGGTGACGACAACAGGGATTATAGTGCGCCAGTTTCCAAGCCTGAATATATCAACGAAATTCCGATTTAATGAACGAAGGAATGCTTAAGGATGCTTTTAACCGAACTCTTTGGTAAAATATAAGGGATTCGTAAAAATACGTGTTCAAAAAGATCGGTTTTCAGTACCGAGAAGATGGGATGAAGCTAGAAATGGAGTAGCGGAGCGTAGGCAAACTACGTGAGCAACGGACATTTCGGCTGAATTCCATATTCGATGCTGATGATGCCTTAAGGCATTTTTCGTAATCAAAAGCGAGCTTTTTGAACAATCTCTAAAAGTGTGAATAAGTTCAACATTACAGGATGCTTAAGTCGTAGGAGGCAGAAAATATGAGATCAAACGGACGAACCAGCGAACAGCTGCGCCCGCTGAATTTAACAGTGAACACGAATAAATACGCCGAGGGCTCTGTACTGATTGAAGTTGGAGATACAAAGGTGATCTGTACAGCTACAGTAGAGGAACGTGTACCTCCCTTTATGAAAGGGCAGGGTAAAGGCTGGGTAACAGCTGAATATTCCATGTTGCCACGTGCAACACATACCCGGAACCAACGTGAAGCCAATCGCGGCAAATTAACTGGACGCACCATGGAAATCCAGCGTTTGATTGGTCGGGCGCTGCGCTCAGTGGTCAATTTGCAGGCACTTGGTGAGCGTACAATTACACTGGACTGTGATGTTATTCAAGCCGATGGAGGCACACGCACAACGTCCATTACCGGTGCCTTTGTAGCGCTGGCGCTTGCTGTGAACAAGATTTCCCAACAACACAAACTGCAAGTGTTCCCGATTACGGATTTCATTGCTGCGGTAAGTGTGGGTGTTGTGGGTGAACAGCCTGTACTGGATCTGAACTATGATGAAGATTCCAAAGCCAAGGTGGATATGAACCTGGTGATGACAGGTGGCGGTAAATACGTCGAGCTTCAGGGAACAGGTGAGGAAGCACCATTTGATCGCCGTGAGCTGAACGCCATGTTGGAACTGGGCGAACAGGGAATTCTGGAAATGATCGAGCGTCAAAAAGAAGTGCTTGGACCGATTGCGCTCAAGATCGGCGCGCGTGGATTAGGGGAAGCTTAAGATGAGTTTGGACAGCCCGATCCTCATTGTTGCCACCCGCAATGCGGGTAAAGTCCGTGAATTCGCTCATGCTTTCGCACCGCTTGGCAAAGAGGTTAAGAGCATGTTTGACTATCCGGAGCTGCCGGATGTGGTAGAAGATGGCGTAACGTTTGCGGAGAATGCCTGGAAGAAAGCCAAAGCGGTTGGTGATGCGCTTGGTTTGCCCGTTCTGGCAGATGATTCAGGTTTATGTGTAGACCTGTTGGATGGTGAGCCAGGGGTATATTCAGCGAGATATGCAGGCGAAGGAGCAACGGATGCACAGAATAATGCGAAGTTGCTGGAGACGCTGGAATCGTTGAAATCCGGTGAGGACACCGAGCAGCCGCTACTAAGTCCGGCTCGTTTCGTTTGTGCGCTGGTCCTGTACGATCCGACAACAGGTGATAAGTATGAATCAGAAGGCACTGCGGAAGGCTGGATTACGGCTCAAGCTGCAGGTGCTGGCGGTTTTGGATATGACCCACTCTTCTATGTACCTGAATACGAGATGACAATGGCAGAGCTGACGCTTGAGCAAAAGCAAGCGATTAGCCACCGCGGTCATGCGCTGAGAGCGCTTGTATCCAGACTTGAAGGCTGAGACTAAACGAAACATCTTGATTTAACTTCATGATATGTGAACATCAAAGCGTTAATGGAAGGACAGAAGCATTCCGAAGGGATGGTTCATCCGCCATTAACGCTTTTTGTATGAAATGAAGTGTTTGATCGGGTTTGGTGAAGGTCCATCCATATACCTAATTGAAGATAGCTATTTCTGCGACTACATATCAGAACGTATGTTCTTGTACCTACATGAGAAATGGTTTACATTGCACGATTGGGAATCTCATTGGGACTGGAGTTGGAAGAAGTTGCAAGCCTTGTGTGGTATGGGTTAACATTCAAATTAACGAATCACATATGAACCTTAAACGGAGGGATCTACTCATGCAAGAAGTGAAGCTTGTTGTATCTTACGATGATTATGAGGACGGCATTCGTATGGAAAAGTTAATTAAGGAACTGGCAGCTAAACCGGAGGCTAGCTCATTGGAAAGTCTGGTCATCGGAGATTGGGGACAGGCTTATGAAAATTCGCCTGATGAGTTTATGGGTACGCTCGTCGAGTCGGCTCCAAGCTTTCCGTCATTGAAGAAACTGTTTATTGGAGATATGGGATTCGAAGAATGTGAAGTATCGTGGATTATCCAGACAAATCTCACACCACTGTTAGGTGCTTTTCCACAATTAAAATCATTCTCTGTAATGGGCAGTAGCGGCCTCAGTCTGGAACCACTCCAGCATGCCAAGCTTGAAGAATTAATTATTATTTGTGGTGGTCTCCCGAAAGAAGTATTATCTTCAATCACCCATGCCAAGTTGCCTGAATTGCGTAAACTGGAACTGTATCTGGGTGTGGATAATTATGGTTTCAATGGATCACTTGAAGATGTACTTCCTTTGCTAGAAAAAGGATTGTTTCCAAAGCTGGTTTACTTGGGTCTAAAAGACAGTGAAATTCAGGATGAGATTGCCAAAGCAGCAGCTGAAGCGCCTATTCTGGATCAACTTGAAGTACTGGATCTATCGCAAGGAACGTTGTCCGATGAAGGGGCTGAGGCGTTGCTTGCCAGTGACAAGATCAAGAAATTGAAACATCTTGATCTAAGTTACCATTACATGACCAATGAAATGATCAGTCGCTGGAACCGATCGGGTATATCTGTAGATGTTAGCGACCAGCAACAGAGTGATGAGGATGACTGGCGTTATCCATCGTTAACGGAATAGTCGATGTCAGGTGTAAAGGAAATGAATGAAAGCCTGCATCAACCAATAAATGTAACTGATCTAACGCAAGATCAGCCCTTTTTATTGGTCGGAAACCCTGATAACCGACGAACACGAGGGCTGCAAGAGGCGAGGCATAGATTGGGTTTGAAACCTGCGGTTGTACTGCCATATGCTCAATTGCTGCAGAATTGGAGACACGGACGAACCATCGCTGATACAGTAGATTTCAATCTGCCTGTACCCCTGATTCGGATTGATGCTCCTGGAGAGGATTGGGACGTGGAGCGTGAACTACTGTTCCTTGGAGCTATGAATGATTCGTCAACATTAACGGCTGGGATGGGTACAGAAGCATTTTCCGCAGAACAGGCACTTGCGCTGGAACAGGAGTGGGGAAGAATCTACGCTCCTGCTCAATGGTTCCGTGGCTGGAAAGCATGTCTGGATCGAATCGGCCGTGAGTCTCGGGAAATATGGCCTGAAGTCCGATTCATGAATGATCCTGCCGATATCCAATTGATGTTTGACAAGAGAACATGTCAGCAGCATCTATCTTCACATGGAGTTGATGTACCCCCGGCGCTTCAATCTTCGCAGCCAATCCGCAATTATATGGACTTGTGTGCCTCAATGAAGGCTGCCGAAATGCATCGTGTGTTTGTGAAGCTTGCGTACGGCTCCGGGGCTTCAGGAGTTGTTGCCTATCAAGTCAATCCCCGAACGGGTGATGAAATCGCTGTAACAACGATGGGGATGGAACAGAGACAGGGCAAGACGATTTTCTTCAATGAAGGACGTCTACGCAAGTATACCCGCAGTGAAGAGATTGCTACGCTGATGAACTGGTTATGTGCAGAAGGTGCACAGATTGAACGATGGATGCCAAAAGCCACGCTTGATCAGCGGGCCTATGATATTCGCCAACTGGTTGCAGGTGGACAGGCAGGTCACGCGATTATGCGGCTGAGCCGTACCCCGATTACCAATCTGCATCTGCGCAATGAGCGTATGCTGCCTGCTGAAGCAGGCCTGGATGAACAGCGGATGTCGCTGGTACGGTTGGCAGCGCAAGCAGCCATGTCTGCATTTCCCAACTCGTGGTCAGCTGGGATTGATGTGATGCTTACTAGTGGTTCGAATCCGCGTGCCTATGTGCTGGATGTGAATCCATTTGGAGATCTGTTATACAGAGTTGAGCATCATGGCCTCGGAACCTACGAGTGGGAAATGGAACTTTTACGAAAGGAGCCTATTCAACATGCCTGATATGAACACCATTGTGGGCTCCCATGATCTGTTAATGATTACGCTGGATACGTTACGCTATGACGTAGCCAAGCTGGAAGAGGAGAATTGTCCTAATCTGTGTGGTTCGGGTCCGTGGGAGAAGCGCCATACCCCAGGCAGTTTTACATATGCGGCACACCATGCTTTTTTTGGTGGTTTTATGCCGACTCCTGCCAATACAGACAAGGCATCTCATGTAAGGTTATTTCATTCCCGGAATACCGGACTCAAGACACATCCGCACACCTGGCTGTTTGATACACCGGATATCGTATCCGGGTTCGCAGCTGAAGGTTACCGTACCATCTGTATTGGCGGCGTCATCTTTTTTACGAAAAAAAACCCACTTGCGAAAGTATTGCCTGACTATTTCCAACACAGCTACTGGAGAATGAACTTTGGGGTAACCAACCCCAAATCGACAGAGCATCAGGTACAGCATGCATTAAAGCTACTTGAACAGACAGCGCCGGATGAAAAGATATTTATGTTTTTGAACGTGTCCGCCATTCATGGACCCAATCGTTACTTTGTAGAAGGAGCGAAGGAGGACTCGGTGGAGACTCAGCGAGCTGCACTTCGATATGTAGATGAGGCTCTTGGGCCATTGTTCGAGGCGATGAGGAGACGCGCCCGGCCTGCGTATTGCCTGGCTTTTTCCGATCATGGTACAGCTTACGGTGAAGACGGGTATCAAGGACACCGGCTTGCGCATGATGTCGTCTGGACGGTGCCTTATCGTGAATTTTTAGTATAGAATGTATTGATCTTATGAGGACAACAACCGGAGACAGGAGGAAACCGATGGAGAAACATATACAACATATAACAACAGGCCATTCCACACAGTCCGGATCCAATATAGCTACAAGTCTCAGTGAAGTACTGGCATTCCCTTATCGTTCTTACTTATACTCGTACCCACACAAGACCGCCTATCGGGAGCTTGACCCACCACTGCCGTTAGGGCCACTGTGGGAACGAGAAAATACCGATACGTATTTTTTATATATGCACATTCCCTTTTGTGCTGCTCGTTGCGGATTCTGTAATCTGTTCACACTGCCGGATCGCCGTGATGATACGCATGAACGCTATGTAGATGCGCTGGAACGTCAAGCGAAGCAGTGGGCACCTATTACATCTAGAAGGCCGTATTCGAGGTTTGCGATTGGTGGAGGAACGCCGACATTATTAAATGAGGTTCAGTTGAATCGTCTGTTTGATATTGCTGAACATGTGATGGGGCTGGACCCTGCGCAAGCATCGATTTCGGTGGAAACGTCGCCGGATACCGTTACGGAAGCCAAGCTGGCCATCATGAAGGAACGAAGTGTGGATCGTGTCAGTATGGGCATCCAGAGTTTTATTGAAGCTGAAGCATCTGCCATCTATCGTCCACAAAAACCGCAGGAAGTTGAACGAGCGCTTGAGAAGCTTACTCGGTATGATTTCCCATTGTTAAATCTGGATCTGATCTATGGTTTGCCGGGTCAAACGGTGGAATCGTGGATATATTCATTGGAAAGAGTCCTGACCTACGAACCGGGCGAAATCTTTATCTATCCCTTGTATACACGGGAAAATACAATCGTGAAGCCTGATGACATTCGACGTCAGGGACCTGATATTCGGATGGAACTGTATAAAGCTGCACGTGAGACTTTAAAAAGTAAAGGTTATGTGCAATATTCGATGCGCAGATTTGCCAAAGAACAGTCGTCCTCCAAAGCGCTTCTGCCTTATAGCTGTCAGGAGGAGGGCATGGTTGGTCTGGGATGTGGCGCACGCTCTTATACGAGTGAAGTACATTATGCTTCCAAGTATGGCGTGAGTTACAAGGCCACACAGAGCATCATTGCCGATTATGTGGCAACTGAGCGCTACGATGTAGCAGATTATGGCATCGTGTTAAGCCGTGAGGAACAGAGACGTCGCTTTATTCTGAAAGCCTTGCTGCATCGGGAGGGATTGACGTTGTCTGATTACCAACAGCGCTTTGGTACCGATGTGATGTCCGACTATGTCTGGTTGGCTGAACTGTTGACAGAGGGCATGGCGGAGTTGGTGAGTGATGAGGGCAAGCAGGTGCTGCGTCTGACAGAAGAAGGACTGGGTTACTCCGATGCCATTGGAGATTGGCTTATATCTGCCGAAATTCGTGAACAGATGGAAGGGTTTGTTTTCTCATGAGAGCGACTTTGTATTATCGGGGGAAGTTGTCTTCCTGTAATTACGACTGTCCCTACTGCCCTTTTAGCAAAACCGTGGATTCCAAAGAGACGTTGGAAGTGGATGAACAACAATTGCGTCAATTTGTGAATTGGGTGAGGGAGCAAGAGAGTGCCGAGCATCAATTTTCGATTTTCTTCAATCCCTACGGTGAAGCTTTGGTGCGTCGTTGGTACCGGGAAGCGATGGTTGAACTGTCACATATGCCACATGTGGATAAAGTTGCAATTCAAACCAACCTGTCCGTCAAGCTGGATTGGGCGAGGGAGCTGGATGCGAGCAAAGCAGCCTTTTGGGCGACGTATCATCCTCGTGAGACAAAAGAGGCTTCTTTTGTAAAACAATGTCTGACCTTGCGTCAGATGGGACTTGCTTTTAGTGTCGGTACTGTCGGACTCCGTAGTGCTTTCCCCGCAATCGAGTCCATGAGACAGGCTTTACCGGATGATGTGTATATGTGGGTCAATGCCTTCAAAGATCGGCCCAAGTATTACACACCGGAAGAGATTCAGTTTTTACGTGGGCTTGATCCGCTTTTTGAAGGTAATCTGCAGGATTATGAAAGCTTGGGCAAACGATGTGCTGCCGGTTCGGAAGTATTTTATGTACAGGGGTCCGGGCATGTGAAGAGGTGTTACAAGGATCGCCGGATCATTGGACATCTATATCGCGATGGTTTGCAGGCTTTGTCTGAGGATCGGCCTTGTCGCATGAAAAAATGTGGCTGTTACATCGGTTATATCCATATGGAGGATTCCCCGTTCAGAGAAACGTTTGGCAGCGGGCTGCTTGAACGAAATCCGTTATTGATTCGTTGACCGGCATTTCATATTTAGCTATTCCACTGGGGAGCTGGAATAGGTTTATTCGTTTCTAAACCACATATCAGCGTAACTTCAAACGCATCTTTTAGTATAGGCAGGATCAGACCTTTGGTTTGGACTTGCCTTCTGGAAGGTGTTTTTTTTGTTTTACCGGACCAGAGTTAGTGTTTGTGTTCTTTATTAAAAGGGCCTTGACAATTTTGAAAAATAATATTTTTAAGTTTATGATTCAAATTTTATATTTTTTGGGTTAGTATGAATAGGAAAAAAGACCCTGTTATGAATAGTATTTGTACATATAATCGCGAATTATATTTTTAATTGGGTCTAAAGTCTCAATTTAATTGAAAGGAGGGTGGATGTAGGAAGTATCATGCACGTTATCTGAACTTTCGGGGGAGTACACATGAAAAAAATTTCAATTAGCCGTAAATTACTTATGGGTTTCTCATCTGTCCTGTTATTATTGGTGGCTATAACGGTTATAACATATACGCAGTTTATAGCTGTTGAGAAAACGTATACAGAATTAATTAATGATAGAACAAGCAAACTACTACTCATTAAAAATATGTCGATTGATCTTAAATCACAGCAGATTGCTTTGAGAAATTATATTCTGGAAGACAGTGCGGAGAACGAACAGGCATTTAATAAAGCTTATGAAGATTACATAGCATTAAATGAAGAATTAAAATCATCAGTTTCAAGTTCAAAGATGAAAGATTACCTTTCACGATCGGATGAAGCGATGAGCCAATATTATGAACTTGCGCAGCAGATTATGACATTGACAAGACAGGGGGATAACAGTGAAATCTCAAGATTACTGAAGGATACAGCCCCAAGTCTGATCTCTGAATTTGAAGGCATTGTAGAAGAGATGGAAACACATCAACAAGATGCCATGAACTCAGGCGTTGTGGAGGCTAATCTTCAGATTGTGCAGGTCCTTAGGTGGATTGCAATTATAGGAGTGACTTCTCTTCTCATCGGGGCACTTGTGGCGTATGTTATTGGCAGAATGATATCCTTACCTGTTGCTGCTATTGCCCAATCCGCGAGCCGGATTGCAGACGGAGATCTGACTGGTGAGCCTATCGTGGTCCGTAACAAGGATGAAATTGGTGATCTCGCCCAAGCCTTTAATATCATGTCTGCCAATTTGCGTAAACTCATTCATCAGGTAGGAGACAGTGCAGAACGGGTAGCTGCCTCTTCAGAGGAGTTGACAGCAAGCACCGAACAGACAGCAACCGCCACAGAGCAAGTGGCCATCACAATGGGTGAGATTGCAACAGGTATGGATACACAGGTTCGAATGGCGAGTGATGGATTCCAGACGATGAATGAGTTAACGACAGGCTTTCAGCAAGTTACGGAGAACACACTCCATATGTCTGAAGAAGCTACCAAAGTCTCCGTAAAAACAATATCGGGTAGCGAGTCAGTTCAGTCTGCGATAGGTCAAATGAATTCTATACAAGGAACGGTGTCGAATCTGTCGGTCGTGATTCAGGAACTGAGCAGACACTCTCAGGATATTGTGAAAATGGTGGACAGCATCTCGGAAATATCAGCACAGACGAATCTCCTATCCCTTAATGCCGCTATTGAGGCTGCACGAGCTGGCGAACAGGGAAGAGGGTTTCAGGTTGTTGCTACAGAGGTTCGGAAGCTGTCTGAGCAGTCTGCGCTTTCTGCTAATCAAATTGTTCCATTGGTGGCATCGATTGAGAAGGGAATGCGAAATGCTGCTGAATCTATGGGGGTTGTATTCGCAGAGGTTCAAGAGGGGATTACACTTGTTCACCAAGCGGGAGCCACATTTGATGAAATTCGTGAGGCGGTTGGGGGCGTAGCGGGACAAACACAGGAAGTCTCTGCTTCAATTGAGCAAATGTCAACAGGTGTAGAACAGATTAATAGGTCTATGAAAACAATTATGGAAGTGACCGAAACGGGGGCCGCTGGAACAGAAGAAGTGAGTGCATCTTCAGAGGAGCAGTTGTCTGCGATGCAGGAGATCGCTTCCGCAGCCAATGATCTCTCCTTGATGGCAGAACAGTTGCAACAGACCATCAGTCGTTTCAAAGTGCAATAAATTGAACTGAGTGGAATGTGGATGAAGAACGAGCGCATACGTACAGAGATTCTTATAAAAAAGTAATAAAAGGGTGTCCAAACACAGTAGTTACTGTTTGGGCACCCTTAAATAATTCATCATGCTGAATCAATGCATAACATGATCTTAACGAATAGCGACTTTATATGTCCGCAACCAGGTATTGATCTGAGTCAGGTAAGCAAATAACTGTGGCCCCGACATTAACTGTCCGAACCAGGGAAGATTGGAAGCTGCATCTGGTGAAGACGCAAGATTGCGGATCTGAGCTTTGTCGATCAAAGGCAAAATCGGCGAGGTGGGATCATCCAGGATATCAAGTACCTGTTGTTTGACCGCGGCCAGATATTGCGGATTATGTGTTTTCGGGTACGGACTTTTTTTACGATATAACACATCGTCAGGCAGGACACCTTCAAGTGCTTTACGCAGAATACCTTTTTCCCGTCCACCCGTTATTTTCATTTCCCAAGGGATGTTAAACACATACTGGATCAGACGATGGTCACAGTAAGGTACCCGCACTTCCAGTCCTGCCCCCATGCTCATGCGGTCTTTGCGATCCAGAAGTGTAGGCATGAAACGTGTAATATTCAGGTAGGACATCACCCGCATTTGTGCAGCTTTACCCGTTTCCCCATCCAACAGAGGCACTTCAGCCACTGCATCCGAATAGCGGTCTGACAAATAGTCGAGTGGCCGAATCCATTCCCGAATATCCGGGGATAACAACGCTGCTCGCATATCAGGCGCTACAGACCACGGAAACGTACCGGAGTTCAGCATATCTTCTCGATGGAACCAGGGGTAACCTCCAAACACTTCATCCGCTGCTTCGCCTGAAATGGCAACGGTGGCCCCTTTTTTGATTTCTTTACAGAACAAATAGAGCGAGGAGTCTACATCTGCCATACCTGGCAGATCCCTGACTAACATGGCCTGTGTCAGTGCATGAATCAGTTCTCCGTTCTCAATCTCAATCCAGTGATGGTCGGTCTTGAGTTCATCCACCATTCGCTTAATCCAGGGTCCATCTGCACCCGGCTGAAAGGAATGCGCCTGGAAATGCTTGGCGTTATCCACATAATCGACAGAATACGTACTGATTTGGCCTTGCCCGGTTCGCTTGTAATAATCAACGGCTAATGCAGACAAGGCGCTGGAGTCCAGTCCTCCTGATAAAAGAGAGCATACTGGAACATCCGAAGCCAACTGGCGCTCCAGTGTATCTTGCAAGAGAGAGCGTACCTCTGCTGCCGTCTCTTCCAGGTTATGTTCGTGATTCTGGCTTTCCAGTTTCCAGTAGGCATAGGTTCGGATACCGTTTCGGTTATAGATCAGCGCGTGCGCAGGCTTGAGTTCGCTTAGTGAAGAGTATACGCCGTGTCCTGGTGTCCGTGCAGGCCCTACGATAAACACTTCGGCCAATCCTTCCGGGCCTACAGCGGCTTCCACATCAGGGTGAATAAGCAGAGCTTTGGGCTCTGAACCAAATACGAGAGTGTCTTTGTTATTACTGTAGAACAGAGGTTTCACGCCAAGGCGATCTCGTGCGATAAAAACCTGTTCGCGTCCCCCATCCCATATGGCAAAAGCAAAAATACCGTTAAACCGGTCAACACATGCCGGTCCCCACTCAATATAAGAGGCGAGCAACACTTCCGTATCACATTGCGTGCGGAACTGATGCCCCCGCTGGAGCAATTCCTTTTTCAACTCGGGTGCATTGTATAGTTCTCCGTTATACACGACGGTATAGGAGGTATCTCCCTGTAACGCATGCATGGGCTGTGCGCCGTTCTCGGGGTCCATTACACTAAGACGCCGATGTCCAAAGGCACAAGGATTGGAGATCCATGTACCTGAAGCGTCGGGCCCCCGGTTCGACAAGCTATCCGTCATACGGACCAGCAGCTCTGATTCCTGGGTCAAATCCCGATTCCACTGTATGAAGCCGGTAATACCGCACATGGTTTGTTCATCCTTTCTTGGTCGAGTCATTCATCCGTATGGCTGCTTAGTTACTGGCAACCAGCAAATGTTGTCTTTTCGTCAGAGGTCGTAACAAATATATGCCGAATGCAGGCATAAAATGTCTGTCCTCTTCGGAAACTAGTTCTAGGGACAACGGCCTCAACATGCCTGTGAAGGAGAGAACATGCAATGGACAGTATGAAGTATTATGTGTCTGTCATGGGCCGCTCCGTTATTCCAGATCCGTCGGTAACATCATATGAATGGATCATTCAGGCAACGCCGCAGGAAGCGGAGCAATTACTGGGACTGCTGAGCCTCATGCAGGAAAAGGAGGAAGAGGCCTTTCCTGGCATGGTATTCCCATGGCCAGATACACCGGAGGAGTCCGTAAACCGAGCTTATGAAACGGTATTACAACAGGTGTATCGGGAGATTTATCGATTGGGCACACCAGAGACACGATACCAGATTGAACAAAGTACATGATAAGCACAAAGGAAAAGGAGCGCGATAACGAATGTATGCCATTCAAGATGCCAAAATACGCAGATTAACCGAGGTAGATGGATTGTCTTGTGCAGAGGTTGAAGTGCAGCCTGGAAATGCCGGAGACCCGTCATTACTTGTATACGTGGCCTCCACTCAGCCCGGAAATTCGCTGGAAGTTGTTCGGATTGTACGCAATCACTCCGATTCGGCGATCGACTGGTATAACAATAATATGCATACTGCATTTGAAGAGGCGACAGATACCGCATTTGAGAACAGTGAAGGTATGACAGTCGAAGAAGATAAAGCTCGGTTTCAAAGTGAATTGTTCGCCTTTGGTTTACTGGGTCCAACACTCCAGCGTTATCTGATCGGGCAAGCTTAACAGGTAATGCTCCAGCAATACATGTGGTGTTAGCGGAATAGAGTTCGATGTTGAGTTATACGTAGACAATGACCTGTTGCTGTTGCTGTTGCTGGGTTGCTGTGACTGCATCTGTAACTGGAAAAACCCGCCGTTGTTGAACGGCGGGTTTTGTTACGCGATGGTCAGATCAGGTGGAGATGTTGATCAAGCATACTCGCGCAGCACTTGAATCCCTTTGACCACGTTGTACACAAAGCTTAATCCGTAAATCACAAAGAATAGAATGACAAACCCGACGGCGGAACCCAGACTATGCGCAGTCACGAAGAAATAAAATAACGGAATGGCAGCGAGAAAGGGGAATACATGTGAGAATAAGGCGCGTTTTGCATGTCCCTCAATGTAATCATCCTTGGCAACAATCCATATAATGATGGGAAACAGGAACGGAGCAAAGAAAATACTGAAATAGGATAGGGCTGATAAAAGTTGTCTCATGACGATTCTCTCCTTCAATGGAACATTGAATGTATGTATGCAAAAGATTACCCAGCAATTCTGACATTGAAAATGTCTGATGTTAATCTTACTCTAAATGTCCCAATCTCCTCAATATAACCTGGTTCAAGCTATCATATTCTCAAAGGGACTGGAGTATGAGAATAACACCGAAAAGTACATTTATCGCCTTTGATTACGAATGATGCCTAGTGGCATCATCAACATCGAATATGGAATTCAGCCGAAATGTCCGTTGCTCACGTAGTTTGCCTACGCTCCGCTACTCCATTTCTAGCTTCATTCCATCTTCTCGGTACTGAAAACCGGAGTTTTTGAGACCGCATTTAAGTATAATTATTAATTTTTTTATAAAACTATTGAAAAATATAGAAATCAGAGTATAATAAGAACCGCGCCGAAAATTTATTATACATATTTGTCTCAGTAGCTCAGCTGGATAGAGCAACGCCCTTCTAAGGCGTCGGTCGGGGGTTCGAATCCCTCCTGGGACGTAAAGAACAAGAAGCTTCCTTCGGGAAGCTTCTTCTTTTTCGTTCAGGGGAAGAGAACCCCAATGGTTCGTCGGAGCATCCGCTTCGTTAGCACTTTTATTGGTTATACCTATAAACAATATAGAATCTATATATTTAAAGAATAAGCAATTCTGTGCCACAATGAGGATATCAATAACGAAAGCGACGGTGGTATCCATGAAATCATTAAATCAATGGCAAGCAGATGAGTATGACAACAAACTGGCTTTTGTGTCCGGATACGGCAAAAACCTGATCTCATGGCTTCAACCCCAAAAAGGGGAATATATCCTTGATCTGGGTTGCGGGACGGGGGATTTGACGCATGAAATTTCTCTGGCCGGAGCTGAAGTTATTGGCATGGACGCATCGCCAGACATGATTCGCCGAGCGAGGGAGAAATTTCCTGAACTTGAGTTTGTGGAAGGGGACGGTCATCAGTTTGAGACGAATAGACTATATGATGCTGTTTTCTCCAATGCAGCCCTGCACTGGATGCGAAGTCCGCGATTAGTGGTCGATAGTATATGGAAATCTTTGAAGCCTGGAGGGCGTTTTGTAGCAGAATTCGGTGGTAAAGGGAATGTGCAGACCATTGTGAATGCATTAGAGCAGGTTATGGAGCGAAATACAGGCATTCGTGCTTCAGAACGCAATCCCTGGTATTTTCCTTCGATCGGAGAATATAGCCATATTTTAGAGCAACGTGGATTTGTGGTGCGTCATGCCTATCACTATGACCGTCCTACCAGATTGGAAGATGGTGAGCAAGGTATAGTAGGCTGGTTGACTCATTTTGGAGGGGACTATTTTGAGGGTCTCAGTCATGAAGAGATACAACAAATATGCAAGGAAACCAGTCAGATCGTGATGCCACACCTTTGGAAAGATGATGCCCTGTATGCTGATTATAAGCGTCTGCGTATTGAAGCTGTGAAGCCAGAATAAAGTAAAATTTTGTGAATATAAAGCAATTTTATCGATGTTAAACGAATTATCGCAATCCTTTATATGCTAACCACGCTTCACCTATACACCAGGAATCTCTTTCGGATAAAGAGGCTCTTGGTTTTTTTTGATGCATTATTTTAAAAGTGGAATATTCAAACGACAAATAATTACAAATGGGTAATTTTATCATACTCAAGACCCATATAAGTAATTTCTATATCATATTTGTAAGTATTTAGAAGGAAAATGTGGTATTTTGATAGAATAATTTACCAAGGGTCAATCCTTCTTGCAGATAGGCGGTGAAATTGGAGTGTGTATTGCAGTACGCACAAACAGCAGGAACCCATCATTTGGTGAGGTATTCACATTTAAAAGGAGGGGCTAAGCCTTGAGTAAACGATTGATATCCACGTTATTAAGTGTTCTGATGGTCTTTTCCATTATTCTCCCCGCGGCTGGAGCCGCTCCCGCAGATTCAGTTATTCAGCTTGAGAACTTACCCAGTACAGCCGAAGCCAAACAATGGAGAGAGATTCTTGCAGGACGGGAAGCAAAACTTGCCGCAGATCCATTTTTGGATAAAAGCTTGGAAGGCCTGGGTGGAGAGAACACTCGAGTGATCGTTGAGCTTTCCAATAAACCTGTTGCAGTAGCGCAAGGTGAATCAACCCTCTCCGGAAAATCTTTTACCTCCTCTATGGAAACAAAGGCTGTGACTCAAGTTGAGCAACAACAACAGTCATTTGTACATAGCCTCACTCAGAAGAAAATCAAACATGAAGTATTGGAAGAATATGCATATGCCCTGAATGGTGTAGCGATTGAGCTAAAAGGAAACCAAGTGGGACAATTGCTTCAAATACCTGGCGTGGTCAGCGTATATCCTGACCTTGAAGTTACAATAGCGCCTGAGACAGATGAAGTGAACCCGTACATGAAAGACACAGCGCCTTTTATTGGTGCACCTGAAGTATGGGATCTGGGTTACAAAGGAAATGGCATTAAAGTGGGTGTCATCGATACAGGTATTGACTATGAACATCCTAATTTGCAGGAAGCCTACAAAGGTGGATGGGATTTTGTTGGAAACGACAATGATCCGTATGAAACAACATATCAAGAATGGAAAGGATCGGGCGAGCCTGAGCTTAATGAGCTTGGAAGCCCCTATTACACATCTCACGGTACGCACGTAGCGGGTACCGTTGCTGCTCGCGAAGCGGGGGACTACGGTATTGTTGGTGTGGCTCCTGAAGCAGATATCTATGCTTACCGTGTACTTGGACCGTATGGTAGTGGTCAAACCTCATGGGTACTCGGCGGAATTGATCGTTCTGTTCAAGATGGCATGGACGTAATCAATCTCTCGTTAGGTAACGCCGCCAACGACCCGAGTTATATTACTTCAGTTGCCCTTAACAATGCGATGTTGTCTGGTGTGACAGCGGTTGTGGCAAGTGGTAACAGTGGACCTAACCGTTATACACTCGGATCTCCGGGTGCGTCTGCAATGGCCATTACGGTAGGTAACTCTACAGGACCTAGCCAGGTGATTACAGCCGATACTCACTTCTGGATTGGTGAGGAAGGCAAAGAGACACAACCTGAACAACAACCGGTGCCAGAGGTTGAACAATCTCCTGAACTGGGTACAGCACCTGGAACAGAAGCACCAGAAGGTTCAGAGCAAGGTGTACCCGCAACTGCTATTGAGGAAAGTGCAGCAGCTGTGGAGGACACAGTTTCTAACGAAGCTGAAGTTCCGAATGTAGAAGAGGTTACAACAGAAGAAAATACTCCATCTGTATCACCTTCTGCACCCGTTGAAGCTTCTCCTGAAGCTGCTCCTGTGGAAGAAGCGTCTGTAATTGCTCCGACTGAAGCTCCACTGGCTGTTACAGAGTCGGTTTACCGTCTGGATCTGATGGGATGGAGCCTTTCAGCAGACCCTGAAACTGTTTTGACTGGCAAATATGAGCTTGAATATGCAGCACTGGGTAAGCCAACTGATTTTGAAGGCAAGGATTTTACAGGTAAAGTGGCATTAATACAGCGTGGTGAACTCGCATTTGTAGAGAAAATCGCCAATGCTAAAGCGGCTGGAGCCTTGGCTGTTATTGTATATAACAACATTCCCGGTCCAATCGGTGTAAGTCTGGGAGATAACTTTGAACTTATTCCAACACTGAGCATGTCCAAGGAAGATGGAGATGTGATCAAGGCTGAGCTGGACGCAGGCCAAGCCGTTGAAGTGAGCTTTAGTGATTTTGAACGTTCCCAAACTCCGGGTGATGAAATGAATTCATCCAGTTCACGTGGACCTGCTAAGGTCACACTGGACATCAAACCGGATATTGTTGCACCAGGTACAAGCATTTTGTCTACGATTCCTGCCTACGGCAAGGATGAGCCGGACGCAGATTACGCACAAGCTTATGATCGTAAATCAGGTACAAGTATGGCTACACCTCATGTAGCAGGTTTGATTGTGTTGCTGATCGAGAAACATCCGGAATGGACACCATTTGATATCAAAGTTGCACTGATGAACAATAGTAAGGTGCTGGATACAACCAAGTTTGATGTATTTGATCAAGGTGCTGGCCGTATTCAGGCTGTTAATACCATTGATCCTGCGGCTTTTGTCAAAGTGCTTGATGTAACTCAGTACACAGAAAGTGGCTCTGTTGTTGAGAAGGAGAATATCACCGGAAGTATCAACTATGGTAATTTCCTGAGCACAGATGAAAAGACGATTACCAAAACGATTAAAGTTGAAGCGCTGAATGGTAGTGGCGGGGATTACACCGTAAATGTGAATCCAACTCGTAATGTCGCTGGTGTATCCGTTGCCGTAGACAAGAGTTCCTTTACATTGAATGGTGAGGAAGAACTTGCAGTAACAATCACCGTTCCAAGAGGGGTTACTGCGACTACAGAAGCACAAGGATACATTGAGTTCTCAAACGGAACCAATACTTTTACTGTGCCATATGTTGCTCATTTCAACGTTACGTTGAGTGGAGTTAAGTATATCGAAACCGTAAAAGGCACTGAGAAAAATCCATTCCACTATCCATTGAAGGCTGATGGTACGTTGGATACGCTGAATGTTGCGATGGAATTCTATAATCCGATGACATTTGCCCTGATTGAGGTCTATGATGGTCTTAATCCGGAAGGTGGATATTATCAAGATGGTTATATCGGCTCCATCTTTGGTAACTATTTTAACTTCAATGCCAATGCAAGATACAACCTTGCTTGGGACGGCTCCTATGCAGATTACACAACCGATGAAGTGACTGAGATTCCGGATGGTTTATATACGGTAGACATCACTACTATTGGTACGGACGGCAAAACCTATAAGGAAGACACTTCGCCATTTTTGGTAAAAAAGACAGCTCCGGCTGTAACTGCACCAGAAGCGTTGGAGTTCAAAGAGGATGAGCCTGTTGTTCTTAATGGTAGCGTGGAAGACTTGTACTTCCGTGTAGCTCCTGCGCTTGCCAGCGGATGGGACATCACGTTTGATCCGGCCGCTTCCCTGGAAGCAACGTATGTTGTGAAAAAAGAGGATGGTTCGGTTTATAAAGAAGGAGTCTTTGAAGTACAAGCTGATGGCAGCTTCAGTCTTCCTTTGGAGGGGATTGTAGCCGGTGAGTATGCTGTTGAACTTACAGTAAAAGACCAACAGGGGCTTGCGGGCACAGCCAATACGGCACTGAAATTGGAAGCCGTGGAGACTGAACCTGAAACTCCGGCAACCAAGGCCCCAGGTACGCCTGTGTTGTCTCACAATAACTGGGTAGGCAACGGCCTGCCAGAGGGCTCGTATATCGTTACAATGAACCTGTGGTGGGGTGAGAACGGAACTAGCTACAAGTTATATGAGGACGGGGTTTTGATTGATACGCAGAAGCTGACTTACAACGCACCTTGGGCGCAGTTTGCTCAGACGAAGATCACGGGCAAAGCCAATGGCACGTATACGTACGTGGCTGAGCTGACCAACGACAAGGGAACAACGCGGAGTCAGACGTTGACTGTTCGGGTTACCAACGCTACGCCAGGCAAAGCGGTTCTCTCTCAGGATAACTGGGATGGCGATGGAAAATATAAGGTGACCATGAACCTGTGGTGGGGGACCAACGCCACAGAGTATCGTCTCTATGAAAATGATAAGTTGATTGATACGCAAGAACTCCGTTCGGCTACACCTAATGCGCAAAGTGCTGTGACTACACTGTCCGGGAAAGCATCGGGCACGTATACGTATCGGGCAGAATTAATTAACGCAGCCGGAGTGACCAGCACAGACACGATTAAGGTAAAAGTGAAGTAAGTTCATCCCTCATTGAAATTGATTAAAATTGATTAAATTAATGAAGGAATTGTTTTATGCATAAACAGCCTCCATCCTGATTTGCAGGATGGAGGCTGTTTTGTTTTTTTTATAAATGAATTGTATGACTAACCGATCATTCTATTTTTGCTGGCCTGAATCCCTGCGATTAGCAAAGCGATGGCCAGAATGACTTGTATTAGCAACGGCAGGGTCCATCCTTTTGTCCAGTCATGAAGCATGCCGAACAGTAGAGGTCCTAATGCCGCAAGCATATATCCGAAGGACTGGGCCATACCGGACAGGCTGGCATCTTGTCTGGCATCTTTTGTGCGAAGGACGAAGAACATGGTTACCATGCCAAATGAAGCTCCAGCACCTATTCCTGCCAACGTGACACCAATGGTAACGAGCGAAGTGATGCCACTTAACAATAAAGCATACCCGACAATCAAAGAAGAGCACGTAATCGCGGTTAGAACACGCTGATCTCGCGTTCGGCCGGCGAGGATTGGAACGATAAAGGTAGCCGGTACACTAACCATCTGCATTAGGGAGAGCATCCACCCTGCTGAGGTGGGACTGAATCCTTGCTCAGCGAGAATCTCGGGAAGCCAGGTAATCGTTGTATAGAATATTAGAGATTGCAGACCCATAAATAAAGTAATGAACCAGGCAAGGGAAGAGGTCCGTAGACGTACAGGCGTCCCTTCACTCTGTGTGGCTATGAATAACATTCGCTGACGTCCTGCGGCGATCTGGGGGAGCCACAAGAGAAGCGCCAATATGGACAACAAGGCCCACATGCCTAACGAAGCACGCCAACCCATAGATGTGGCTCCTGCTACGGGTACACTCACACCTGAGGCGATGGCGCCAAATATGTTCATGGATACAGAGTATAATCCGGTGACGATACCTACTCGCAATGGGAAATCACGTTTGATCAAACTTGGCAAAAGCACGTTGCTTAATGCAATGCCGCACCCCAAAATTGCGGTTCCTGCATATAAGGAGCCATTCCTGTAATGAAGTAATTTGAGCTTTGAATGAAAAATGCGCCTTTAGTATACTGGGAATCGTTGTTCCGACCAAAGAACAATACCCACACACGAAAAGAGGCGCACAAATGAAGTATAAGATGAAACAGAAACAGAATCAACGTATTACGCGAATTACAGAAGATACGCTAGTCATTGGAGCAGACATTGCCAAAAAGATTCACGTAGCTAGAGCGGTAGATTTCCGTGGCATTGAATTAGGAAAAGACTGCGTGTTCTACAACGATCAGGAAGGGTTAACTAGGCTAGTAACATGGATGAAAGAACTTCAGGAGGTTCATCTGAAAACGGACATTGTTTTCGGAATTGAGCCTACCGGGCACTACTGGTTTCCGCTAGCCGCTTTCCTGGAAGCTCGAGATATCAAGATCGTCATTGTGAACCCGCATCACGTAAACAAGAGCAAGGAACTTGAGGATAACTCGCCGACGAAGAGTGACTATAAGGATGCCAAAGTCATTGCAGATCTCATTCGAAACGGGAAGTACTCGGAGCCCAAATTGCCGGCAATGGAATATGCCGAACTACGCATCCTCATGAATTTCCGTGAGAAGGTTATGGTGAGTTTAAACCAAGTCAAGGCACGTGTGCATAATTGGTTCGACCGCTATTTTCCAGAGTATTTGAGCGTGTTTAAAGATTGGGAAGGCAAAACTTCCTTGATGACCATGCGCCAGTTTCCGACACCGGAAGAGATCGTCTCTACAGGCGCCAGAGGCGTTCTCGCACACTGGAAAACGGAAGTGAAGCGTGGAGTTGGTATCAAGAGAGCGGAAAAGCTCTTTGCAACAGCCGGGATATCCATCGGGCTTACCGAAGGGTTACGAGCTGCGAGACTGGAGCTTCTGAGCTTGCTCGACCAGTATGAGCTTTTCTCTAAACAGGTGGAAACGACCATGAAACAGGTCATGGATATCTTGAGTGAGATACCGGGAACGACGCAGATGTTGAATATCCCAGGCGTTGGCGCGGTTACCGTTGCAGGATTTCTGGCTGAGGTTGGCGATCTGAGTCATTACGACCACGGGCAACAAATCATCCGGTTGGCGGGCTTGAATCTAAAAGAAAATAGTTCTGGTAAGCGTAAGGGTAAAACGGGCATTACCAAGCGTGGACGATCTCGACTAAGAGCCCTATTGTTCCGTTGCGTCATGCCAATGGTAGCTAAGAATGAGGAGTTCAAGGCCCTTCACAAGTATTTCACAACACGAAGTCAAAATCCGCTGAAGAAAAAGCAGTCGCTCATCGCGCTCTGCGGCAAACTGATACGCGTCCTGCACACGCTGGGGACGAAGGAAATAGAGTACAACGCAAACGAAGTTCTTGGTCCTGTACGACAAGCGCAGTTACAACAGATTGCAGCTTAGTTCAAAGAATCAATAGCCTGAAATCTCCACTCGTTCACAGATGTATAACGAGACAATTGAAGCACCGGAGAAGCCGAAGAATACCATTCCATAAGGGCAACGACCCCGTTTAGGAGCAAGAATCGGCCTCCACCCCTTGGCAGGTAGAACGAAGGAATGTAAGGGCAATGACCCCGCGTGACATGGGAGGGTGAACCCCGAGGGAGATGTGGAGATCCACTGTGCGATCATAAGCATGACCACAGTTTGGATAAAAAATGGAGTCCAAGCTCTGTTCCCGTCACCGGTCATTACAGCAAAATCTGGTTCTGAACCAATATTCCTCCATCAATCCAAGATGTCGAGGTTGTAAATCTACGAATGGACGAGAAAACAGGCGAAAACGTTACTTTATAGTGGGAGAGAACGGAAGGCAACAAACGTAAGGCCACCCCAATGGTTACAATCATAACAGCCAATAGCAGAGCAGATTCGAGTCCTAACCGCTTGGCAAGACGTGGTACAAAAGGAGAGACTGCTGCAAAGGCGAGCAAAGGAAGTGAGGTCAGAAGCCCGACCATTGTATGGCCGATACCTGTATCTGAGCGGATCATCTCCACAACGGGACCCGTTGCAGTGATCGGTGACCTCATGGTAGCGGCGATGACGATAATGCCTGCTAACAACAGGCCGAATCTTTTGGATGTTGAAGAATGTTCTTCCTCAGTATGGATAGATGAGTGTTGCTGTATTGATGATGACATTGATAAAATCTCCTGTTTCCAAAGAAGTTAATATGTATGGATTGTTACATAATCCACTCCGTAAGCATAACATTCTATGTCAATATTGAGCAATGAAATGAAAAAACACCCAATCGACAATGGGTGCCTTGACTAACCTGTGAATTCTAACGAATCCACGAGGTCTTATAATGGGTAAAACTGCTATTTTCAGATTCTAACGAAACTCAGCGACGTTAATCCAGGCTATGAAGCGCAAATAAGTGAGTTAATACCCCGGAATGGTGAAATAAGTTCTCTAAGGTTCGTTAGAATTCCACAATGCTGAATTGGGAGCAAATAAAGTGTCCTATGTTCGTTAGAACATCGATACTTCAACGTGTTGCTTATAGAGTGAGCAAATGCGGGCGCTCCAATACAGCGACATAGAGCATGTAACGAAGTGAACGCTCCGACGAACCGTTGGTGTTCTCATCCCCAGAACGCAAAAAAAGCTTCCCGAAGGAAGCTTCTTTATAATACGTTCCCAGGAGGGATACTCTCCTTGCAGTCGAGACTGCGAAGTAGTGCTAACGAAGCGAATGCTCCGACGAACCGTTGGTGTTCTCATCCCCAGAACGCAAAAAAAACTTCCCGAAGGAAGTTTCTTTTTAATACGTCCCAGGAGGGATACTCTCCTTGCAGTCAAGACTGCGAAGTAGTGCTAACGAAGCGAATGCTCCGACGAACCATTGGGGTTCTCATCCCCAGACGCAAAAAAAGCTTCCCGAGGGAAGCTTCTTTTTTTTACGTCCCAGGAGGGATTCGAACCCCCGACCGACGCCTTAGAAGGGCGTTGCTCTATCCAGCTGAGCTACTGAGACATGAATTTTTTCAAGCAAAATTGATTTTATCATATGCATACAGGAATATCAAGTATTTTATTTTAAACTATTTTTCGTATATGATATTTGGCGTCAGTAACGTTTTTTTCATTATATTTAAGGTTATGTTAGAATATCAGGAGAACTCAAAAAAATAGATCAACAATCGTTTTAATATATATCTATTTAGGTTGATTCCAACTGGAGATTCAGGATATAGAGGAGGTGCTCCCATTAAGGAATCCACGACCCCGGAAACCGAGCATAACAACAATATTGTGCTGTTTCCTAAGACGCTGGACTATTACCAGATTCAATTGACAGTTATGCTTGAAAATGAACGGTATGGTGAAGCGATGAAATTGCTTCACTTTTTGCTGCAATGTCAGGGACAGGAAGAGCGCCATTACGATGAATGGCGGGCCCTGCTCGAATGGCTTCAGGCTGCGTTTCCACAATATGAAGAAACCTCGCCTGCTGTTCTTGAAGAACGAGAAGAGGAAGAAGAGATTAGTGAGGAGGACATGGCACGGCAGCATGCCCGAATGAAGCTTGAACAGGATGATGGCTATGCTGATAAGATGCTTCGCACAGTAATGGAAGAGCCGCTGTCTGAACAGACGATGCTGGCTTTGGAGCAGCTGGCCTATCTTGATCTGCCGAAGATTGACGAGGCACTTACCAGTTGGTTAAAAGAGAAGTCGCTTCACCCTCTGCTTCAATTTCGGGTGTTGCAAACCTTGCGTCGACGAGGTGTTCAAGGTATGATCCTGTTTACGAGAGGCGAAGAGCAGGTTGAAGTCGAGATCGACACCGTGCCTCTTAAACCAGAGGAATTCCCGCTCCAGATCGTTCAGATTTTGGAACGAGTGGCAGATCAGACGGAGGTTCATGAACCTACGCTCTTTTATTTTGCTCAGGAGTTATGGATACAATATGTCATGGCCGTGTATGGAACTCGTGATTATGTATCCATGTTGGAAGAAAATGATTCCATGACAGATATATGGGCAGCAGCTCTACATATGACCGTTGCAGACAGTCTGGGTGGCTCGCATGATGAGGAAAATACTCGCTCAATGTATGCTGTGACAGGGGCAATGCGCTTTCGGCTGGAGCAGGCTTATCGTTCCATGAAGCAGTTTGTATCTGCCGGATTGGATGGTTAATAGAGGCCGGAAACGTTTTCCTTAAACCGTATCAAGGGATTACCCTTGAAAAAGAATCTAATCTTGTTTATACTAAAATGGTTATTTTGTACGTGATTGCCTACGTGAACATGTGAATTTTGGAGGGGAAAGTATACAATGAAAGCAACTTGGGAAAAGATAGAGAAGAACCTTGGGGTTCTTGAGGTTGAAGTGGATGCAGATCGTGTAACTGCAGCACTCGACAAAGCTTTTAATAAAGTGGTTAAACAAGCAAACGTACCTGGATTCCGTAAAGGTAAAGTACCACGTTCCATCTTCGAAGCACGTTTTGGTGTAGAGAGCCTTTATCAAGAAGCAATCGACATTTTGCTTCCTGAAGCCTATACAGAAGCAATCGACCAAACGGATATCTTCCCGGTTGATCGTCCTGACGTAGATGTTGAACAATTCGCTAAAGGACAAACTTTCAAGTTCAAAGCAAAAGTAACTGTGAAACCTGAAGTTACTCTTGGTGAGTACAAAGGAATCGAAGTTGCTGTAGCAAAAGGTGAAGTAACTGACGCAGAAGTGGCTGAAGAACTTGAGCGTCTTCAACAACGTCACGCTGAACTCGTTGTAATCGACGAAGGTTCCGCTGCTAACGGCGACGTTGCAGTAATCGACTTCGACGGTTCCGTTGATGGTGTACCTTTCGAAGGTGGACAAGCTGAGCGTTATTCCCTGGAACTGGGTTCCAACACATTCATCCCTGGATTTGAAGAACAAGTTGTGGGTCTGTCCACAGGTGACTTCAAAGACGTAGAAGTGACTTTCCCAGAGAGCTACCATGCAGCAGAACTTGCTGGCAAACAAGCGGTATTCAAAGTGAAAATTCACGAAATCAAACGCAAACAGCTTCCTGCATTGGATGATGAGTTTGCTAAAGATGTTAGCGAATTCGACACACTTGAAGAGTACAAAGCTGACCTGAAAACACAATTGGAATCCCGTAAAGCTGACGAAGCCAAAGCTGCACAAGAAAACGCAGTTGTAGAAAAAGTGGCTGAGAACGCTGAAGTGGACATTCCTGCTGTAATGGTTGAGAGCGAAGTACAAAACATGATGCGTGATTTCGATAACCGTTTACGTAACCAAGGTATGAACCTTGAAATGTTCCTGAGCTTCTCTGGCCAGACTCAAGCTGACCTGAGAGGACAAATGCAAGAAGATGCTTCCAAACGTGTTCGCAACAACCTGGTGCTTGAAGCTGTAGGTAAAGCGGAAAACATTGAAGTATCTGACGAAGAAGTGAATCAAGAACTCGAGAAAATGGCTGAATCTTACAAGCGTCCTGCTGATGAGATCCGTGGCATCCTCGAAGGTAATGGTTCCCTGGACAGCCTTCGCGATGAAGTTAAGCTGCGTAAAACGATTGACGTTCTTGTTGAGAACAGCACAGTTGTTGAACCGGTTGAAGCTCCAGCTGAAGAAGTTGTTGCAGAAGCTGACGAAAAATAAGACAAGCTATTATCAACTTGTCAGTTGAATAAACGATAAGGCACGTGAATTATTGCGTGCCTTATTTTTAAATTATGACATCCATTTTATAGAAAATGAAGTAATTATATGGATGAACACTAATTTTATTGATCCCTGTACACTTTTTACATACCTATGTACTTCATGCAAATAAAAAAAGGCAATACGGCATAGGATGGCTTCAATTTGCACATACATAGAAAACATGGTTAAATATGATCAGGCTAAAAAAGTAAACAAACGGATGTCTGACTCCTCTTGTGAAAAATGACATTGTCACAGGAAAGTGTTAGAATGAATTTGGGTTTGCTTTACAGGTGGCCTATGTCTAATTACATGTAGAAAAGAGGTTGGTCTCATGAGTCTGGTGCCAATGGTTATAGAACAAACCAATCGAGGCGAGCGGTCTTACGATATATATTCACGTTTGCTGAAAGATCGCATTATCTTTCTAACCAGTGCGATTGATGACGATGTAGCCAATCTTGTCATAGCACAGCTTTTGTTTTTGGCAGCCGACGATCCTGAGAAGGATATCAGCTTGTACATTAACTCACCTGGTGGTTCTGTCACCGCAGGGATGGGTATATACGATACGATGCAATTTATCAAGCCGGATGTATCTACCATTTGCGTTGGGATGGCAGCAAGCATGGGCTCGTTATTGCTGACAGCCGGTGCACCTGGCAAGAGATATGCGCTGACAAATAGCGAAGTAATGATTCATCAGCCGCTTGGCGGCATTCAAGGACAGGCTGCGGATATTAAGATACACGCAGAATGGATTATTAAAACACGTCAGAAACTGAATCAAATATACGTCGATCGTACGGGTCAGTCTCTTGAGAAAATTGAGCGGGATACAGACCGTGACTTCTTCATGAGCGCTGAAGAGGCTAAGACGTACGGCATTATTGACCAGGTGCTCAGTAGACCGATCAATTCCTAAAGGGGTGGTTTCATGTTTAAATTTAACGATGAGAAAGGGCAACTGAAATGCTCTTTTTGCGGTAAATCTCAGGAGCAGGTGCGTAAGTTGGTCGCTGGACCAGGCGTGTACATTTGTGATGAATGTATCGAACTTTGCACCGAAATCGTTGAGGAAGAACTCGGTCATGATGAAGAAGTAGACCTCAAAGATATTCCAAAACCAAAAGAGATTCGTAATATCCTTGATCAATATGTTATTGGACAGGAGCAAGCGAAGAAGTCATTGTCTGTTGCGGTGTACAATCACTACAAACGGATCAACACACAAAGCAAGATTGAAGATGTTGAACTGTCGAAGAGTAACATTTTGCTGTTAGGACCTACGGGTTCTGGTAAAACGTTGCTTGCGCAAACGATGGCAAAAATTTTGAATGTTCCTTTTGCTATTGCGGATGCTACGTCATTAACAGAAGCGGGTTATGTAGGTGAGGATGTAGAGAACATCCTGCTCAAACTGATTCAAGCTGCTGATTATGATGTGGAAAAAGCAGAGCGTGGCATTATTTATATCGATGAGATTGATAAAGTAGCGCGTAAATCCGAAAACCCATCCATTACTCGTGATGTATCGGGCGAAGGTGTGCAACAGGCTCTCTTGAAAATTCTTGAAGGAACTGTGGCTTCTGTACCACCACAAGGTGGTCGCAAACACCCTCATCAAGAATTCATTCAGATCGATACAACAAACATCCTGTTCATTTGCGGCGGTGCCTTTGATGGTCTGGAGCAAATGATCAAACGCCGGATCGGTAAAAAAGTCATTGGCTTTAATACCGTTTCTGAGCAAAAAGATCTGAAACCAGGTGAATACCTGGGTATGGTATTGCCGGAAGATTTGCTGAAATTTGGTCTGATTCCGGAATTTGTAGGCCGTCTGCCAGTCATCTCCACTTTGGAGCCACTGGATGAAGATACGCTGGTACGGATTCTTTCCGAACCAAAAAACGCGCTTACCAAACAGTACCAAAAACTGCTTGAGCTGGACAATGTGAATCTGGTATTTGAACCAGCTGCATTGCTCGCGATTGCAAAAGAAGCAATTAAACGTAACACAGGTGCACGTGGATTGCGTGCCATCATTGAAGGTATCATGCTTGAAATCATGTATGAAGTGCCTTCACGTGATGATGTTACGAACTGTGTCATTACCGAAGAAGTTGTTGAGAAAAGAGTCGTGCCTGAACTAAGCCAATCGAAGGACGATAAGCAGGAAGAGAGCGCCTAATAAAGGCCTGAATCCCGTTGAACTCTGAAATATAGACTTGTCAGTTCTCCACTTTGGCAGAAGGCGAATTCATGTCTCTGTCAGGGTGGAGCTTTGACGTTGTGGGGAGAGAAATCACTCATGTATTTAAGACAGGATACACGTCCCGTGAAAGTGGGAAACGTAACGATCGGTGGCAGTAACGAAGTCATTATCCAAAGTATGTGTACAACCAAAACGGCAGACGTTGAAGCAACGGTTGCAGAGATTCTGCGACTGGAAGAAGCGGGTTGCCAAGTGGTACGTGTAACGGTTAATAATGAGGAAGCTGCCGCAGCCATCAAGGAAATCAAAAAACGCATTCATATACCGCTCGTAGCGGACATTCATTTCAACTATAAGCTGGCTTTGCTTGCGATTGAGAACGGCATCGATAAAGTTCGGATTAATCCAGGTAACATCGGTAAACGTGCGAAAGTGGAAGAAGTGGTTAAGGCTTGTAAAGACCGCGGCATTCCGATTAGGATTGGAGTAAATGCGGGTTCTTTGGAAAACCATCTCCTTGAGAAGTATGGGTATCCTACGGCAGATGCTATGGTAGAAAGTGCATTGTATCACATTGGTATTTTGGAAGAACTTGATTTCCATGATATCATCGTGTCACTCAAAGCATCGGATGTGCCGATGGCGATTGAAGCTTATACCAAAGCAGCTCAAATCATTCCGTATCCGTTGCATCTCGGGATTACCGAAGCAGGTACACTGTTCTCCGGTACGATCAAAAGCTCCGCAGGTATGGGAGCCTTATTGTCCATGGGTATTGGTTCAACGATGCGGATCTCACTGAGTGCGGACCCGGTAGAAGAAATCAAGGTCGCTCGTGATCTGCTCAAAACATTTGGACTCATTACAAATGCAGCTACATTGATCTCCTGCCCAACGTGTGGACGATTGGATATCGACCTGTTCTCCATTGCCAACGAAGTGGAAGAGTATATCTCCAAACTGAAGGTGCCGATTAAAGTATCGGTGTTGGGTTGTGCGGTTAATGGTCCAGGTGAGGCCAAAGAAGCGGATATCGGGATTGCCGGTGCTCGTGGAGAAGGTCTCTTGTTCCGTCACGGCAAGATGATTCGTAAAGTGCCTGAAGAAATCATGGTTGAGGAATTAAAAAAAGAGATCGACAAAATCGTCGAAGCCTACGAAGAGACAGGTGTTATTCCTGGTCGTTCGCACTGATTGATTCATATCTTGTTACAGCAAAAGCTCGCCAGCGATGGCGGGCTTTTTATTTTCTCGCATACAAATTCCGCATCGCCCGTTTACGTCGCGTTGAAAAGGCTATACTACCAAGTATTAGCATGATCTCATATGAGAATAGCGACAAAATAGGAGGATGTGAAGACATGGAATTTGGTATGGTCATCATGTTGATTCAGTTATTTTTTGGAGTGGTGATTGGTTTGTATTTCTGGAACCTGCTGCGTGGCCAGAAAACGAACCGCAGTGCCGTTGAGCGAGAATCTCGCAAGGAACTGGAGAAGCTGCGTAAGTTGCGTTCAATCTCACTCACCAAGCCGTTGTCGGAGAAGACGCGTCCAGCTACCATTAACGATATTGTTGGGCAAAAAGACGGGCTGCGTGCCCTTAAAGCTGCTTTGTGCAGTGCTAATCCGCAACATGTTATCATTTATGGCCCACCCGGAGTCGGGAAGACAGCTGCCGCAAGGGTTGTGTTGGAAGAGGCCAAGAAGAATCCAACATCGCCTTTCAAGCCAGACGCCAAATTCACGGAGCTGGATGCAACAACAGCCCGTTTTGATGAACGTGGTATTGCGGACCCCTTAATTGGTTCGGTTCATGATCCGATATATCAGGGAGCAGGAGCCATGGGCGTTGCAGGTATTCCCCAACCGAAACCGGGTGCTGTCACGAAAGCGCATGGGGGAATGCTTTTTATTGATGAGATTGGTGAATTACATTCGATTCAGATGAATAAGCTGTTGAAAGTGTTGGAGGATCGCAAGGTGTTTTTGGAGAGTGCGTACTATAACTCGGAAGACACGCATACTCCTGCTTATATCCACGATATTTTTCAAAATGGCCTGCCGGCCGATTTCCGCCTTGTTGGAGCAACGACTCGTTCGCCTCATGAACTGCCACCAGCTTTGCGTTCACGCTGCATGGAAGTTTATTTCCGTCCTTTGTTGCCTGAGGAGATTGGGCGAATTGCAGAGGATGCTGTTCAGAAAATAGGGTTCAGTCCATGTCCGGATGCCGTTGATGTGGTCAAGCGATATGCAACCAATGGACGCGAAGCGGTTAATATCATCCAGCTGGCTGCGGGGCTTGCGCTGACAGAGAAGCGTGAGACGCTTCAGGCGTCTGATGTGGAGTGGGTGGCGGGTAGCAGCCAGATTCAGCCACGGCCTGATCGGAAGGTCCCTACACACCCGCAGGTGGGGTTTGTTAACGGCTTGGCGGTATACGGACCGAATATGGGAACCATTTTGGAGATCGAAGTGTCTGCTGTTCCGGCTCTTAAAGATCAAGGCCGAATCAATATTACAGGCGTTGTGGATGAAGAAGAGATTGGAGGCGGTTCGCGTACACTCCGGCGAAAAAGTATGGCCAAAGGCTCGGTTGAAAATGTGTTAACCGTATTAAAAGCCATGGGTATTCGTCCGAATGATTACGATTTACACGTGAATTTCCCAGGTGGGACACCTATTGATGGTCCATCTGCCGGGATTGCCATGGCGACTGCCATTACATCAGCGATTCAGGGACGCCCTGTGGATCATGAGACAGCGATGACTGGCGAGATCAGTATTCATGGTCGGGTTAAGCCTATTGGTGGCGTGCTGGCCAAGGTGGAGGCTGCCTTTCAGGCAGGAGCGAAGACCGTTATTATTCCCGCGGAGAACTGGCAGTCCATTTTTGAGAATCTGGATGGCTTGCGCGTTATCCCGGTAGATACCGTAGAGGACGTATTCCGTGAAGTGTTCGCCTGGGTCCCGGAATCACAACAGATGGAACAGACGAAGCTTGCAGAGGAGACAGTTGCACCTGCACCGGAGATTTTTCCACCGGCATCCGCTTCCTATTTGCGTGCGGACGTGCCTCGTCCAGGACAGGTTACAGATTCGGGAAGCTGCTAAGCGCTTCCCTTCATTGGTTTTTTATGTGAACATTTGATAGAATAATGAATGACTACAACCTGAGAGCCATTGGAGGTGCGAAAGCGATGGGACCGAGCAAAGCGAAAGGTCGTCGTTTTCCTTTACTGCCTTTAAGAGGACTTCTCGTCTACCCGAGTATGGTACTGCATCTCGATGTGGGCCGGGAGAAATCGGTCAAGGCTTTAGAAAAAGCGATGGTAGAAGAACATCTGATTCTCCTATGTTCCCAAGCCGAAGTAAATATTGAAGAACCAACACAAGAGGACATTTTCAGAATCGGAACCGTGGCCAAGGTCAGACAGATGCTGAAGCTTCCAAACGGTACGATTCGTGTACTCGTAGAAGGCATGGAACGGGCTGAAATTATTGAATATACGGACAACGAGGAATATTATGAAGTACTGGCAAAAGAGCTGCCTGAAGAGGAGAACACCCATCCGGAGACGGATGCCTTGATGCGTACCGTTCTGAACCAGTTCGAGAATTATATTAATCTGTCCAAAAAAGTGACACCAGAGACACTCGCAGCGGTGTCTGACATCGAAGAACCAGGGAGGCTGGCCGATGTCATCACGAGTCACCTGTCCTTGAAGATCAAGGATAAACAGGAAATTCTGGAGACCATCGACGTTCGGGAACGTCTGGAGAAATTGCTGGATATCCTGAACAATGAGCGCGAAGTGCTGGAGCTTGAACGCAAGATCAGCCAACGTGTGAAGAAACAGATGGAGAAAACGCAGAAGGAATATTATTTGCGCGAGCAGATGAAAGCGATCCAGAAAGAACTGGGTGAAAAAGAAGGCCGTGCGGGTGAGGTTGAGGAACTTCGCACACAGATGGAAGAACTCGGCTTGCCGGACAAGGTGAAAGAAAAGGTCGAGAAAGAAATTGATCGACTGGAGAAAATGCCTGCAAGTTCAGCTGAGGGCGGAGTCATTCGCAACTACGTGGATTGGCTGCTTGGCCTTCCTTGGAGTCAGATGACAGCGGATGATCTGGATATCCAAAAAGCCGAAGATGTGCTGAATGCAGATCATTACGGATTGGAAAAGCCCAAAGAGCGTGTGCTTGAATATCTGGCTGTCCAGAAACTCGTCAAGAAGCTCAAAGGGCCCATTCTCTGTCTGGTTGGACCTCCAGGGGTTGGTAAAACATCACTTGCCCGTTCAATCGCGAGATCGCTGGGTCGGGAGTTTGTAAGAATATCTCTGGGCGGCGTGCGTGATGAAGCCGAGATTCGTGGTCACCGACGCACCTATGTAGGCGCGATGCCTGGGCGTATCATCCAGGGGATGAAAACGGCAGGTTCACTGAATCCGGTATTCCTGCTGGACGAGATTGATAAGATGGCTTCAGACTTCCGCGGAGATCCTTCCGCAGCGTTACTTGAGGTGCTTGATCCAGAACAGAATAATACGTTTAGTGATCATTTTGTAGAATTGCCGTTTGACTTATCCAACGTTATGTTTATAACAACTGCCAACACGGTACACAATATTCCGCGTCCATTGCTGGATCGGATGGAAATGCTCAACATCCCTGGTTACACGGAGCTGGAGAAGCTGCAAATTGCGAAAAACTATTTGCTGCCCAAACAGAAGCAGGACCATGGTCTGGAAGAAGAGCAATTGGAAATCCCGGATGACGCGTTGTTGCGTGTAATTCGTGAATATACACGGGAGTCAGGTGTGCGTAATCTGGAACAGCAGATGGCTTCGTTGTGCCGGAAAGCTGCCAAGAACGTCGTATCTGGCGTGGAAGGTCAGATTAACATCTCATCAGATAAGATCAAAGACTACCTTGGACCTGGCAAGTTCCGTTATGGTATGGCCGAACTGGAAGATCAGATTGGTACCGTAACGGGTCTGGCGTGGACTGAAGTGGGTGGAGATACCCTTATCATTGAAGTGACTGTTGTGCCTGGAACAGGTAAATTGACTCTCACAGGTAAACTGGGGGATGTCATGAAGGAATCGGCACAAGCCGCATTCAGTTATACCCGCTCCAAAGCTACACAGCTTGGAATTTCGCCTGACTTCCATGAGAAGAACGATATCCATATCCACGTTCCGGAAGGAGCGATTCCGAAGGATGGTCCATCTGCCGGGATTACGATGGCAACAGCGTTAATCTCAGCCTTGACAAACAAACATGTGTCCAAGGATATCGCGATGACTGGTGAAATAACACTGCGTGGACGTGTACTGCCGATTGGTGGTCTGAAAGAGAAATCACTGGCAGCCCATCGTGCCGGTTATAAAAAAATATTATTGCCTAAGGATAACGAGCGGGACCTGCGTGACATTCCAGACAGCATCAAGGAAGATGTGGAGTTTGTACCTGTAGCCCATATGGATCAGGTATTGCAGCATGCACTTGTGGAGCAGACAGGAATTCACCTGTAATCCACGTATCCGAAAGGTTCGTATGAAGATTAGACCGTTCTGCGGAGGCTTCGGCGTCCGCTGGAACGGTTTTTTTGGTATGATAGAACAATCCATGGCATAATACCTTCAACAGGTGATGCATAGCACAGGTTTTCAAGAGAGGAAAGATACAATATGAAAGTAAATCAATCTGAATTTATTATCAGTGCCGTTCGGCCTGAACAATACCCCGATGACGGTTTGCCCGAGATAGCTTTGGCGGGACGCTCCAATGTGGGGAAATCTTCCCTGATCAACCGTTTGATCAATCGTAAAAATTTGGCTCGGACGAGCTCAACACCGGGTAAGACACAGCAACTCAACTATTATAAAATTAATCAGGATCTCTACTTCGTCGATTTTCCGGGATATGGCTACGCTAAAGTTTCCAAAGAGCAACGCTTTGCCTGGGGTAAAATGATGGAGAAATACTTGTTGGGACGCGAAGAATTGAAACTGGTTATGCAGATGGTGGATATGAGACATGAACCGTCCAAAGAGGACAAGATGATGAACGAATGGCTTCGTCATAATGGACTGCCTTTGGTTGTTGTAGCAACCAAGATGGACAAGATTCCAAAAACACGCAGAGCCAAATATATCAAAGTCATTAAGGAATCACTGGGTCTTCGTTCAGGGGATTTGTTTGTGCCGTTTTCATCCGAAGAGGGATTGGGGAAAGAAGAGTTATGGGACATCATTACCCGCCATGCCCGCATAGATAAGTATGCACCAGTTCTGGATGCAGAGAATGCTTCTGAAGAGGAAGAAATTAACGAAATTAACGGATAACCGAGATAGTATACTGTTTTAGTGCAGGAAAGTGAGCATACTAAGTGAATCGTTGATAAGATCAAGATTCATCCGGTTTTTTATGGATTTTCGTGAGAATTCATTATGTGGCTCTGGAGCGAATTAGCTTTATGGTAGTGTATAATGAGCATAGGTGCATATTGCCAACAGTACCAAACATACCGGCTTAGCCGGCCTGAAGAATTTTGAGATGACTGCTACATGTGCAGGAAGACAAAACAATCGGGAAAGAATTGAGGGATTTGTATGGCTCAGCGGTTAGCCACAGAGTATGTTAAGGCCACTATGAAATTGTCAGAACCCCAGATGCATCAGTTTTTGCGCATGACAGAAGACGGCAGGCTTCATCATCGGGTTAAGGTGTTGGACAATGGTTGTCAGGAGGTCGTGCTGGGGGATGTAAGTGGAGAAGAAGTGCATTTCCCTTTTGACCGCATAGAAGGGTTCTATATCTGTGAGTTATCTTGCCGCCTAGTGAATCTGCATCTGACCAACGTTGTCCGGAAGCTCTTTGTGACTTTTAAGGGTGACGGGGTCGTTCATCGGATCTATAAAGGGTTCACCATGACGTATGTTTATGCTCAAGGCACTGTCCACAAAATTGTGGAGAAGACCGGGGAGAACACCCGAGTGATCTATGAATACAAAAATACGTTGCTTGAATTGCAACATCTGTTCCAGGCCAGAGATGTAGAACGCGAAATCAACCGTGTGTATGCCGAGATCGATTCACTGCTGGACACTAGAAAAGATGCGACTGCTGATCAGCTCCATCAGATTGATGAGACCCTTGCTCGTCATCAAAAACGGTTGTTTGAGCTTGAAGCCTATTAGCTTAAAATTGTATGTTTATAAACGTATGTGTATATAATGAATTCCCTTGTATCTTCCGGGCAGTGGCACTCGCCAATGTGGAGGTTTCAGGGGAATTTTTTGATGTGAGATCAAATATTCCGCATTGAACATATTTATTTTACAATCTTCTGGAAAAGGGTTGATTTCACTCTGATTCAATGTTATTTTTAATCTCGTTGAAAACAATATAGGAACCAGGATTCACTCAGGACATTATATGTTGCGAGAGATTTTTCCCTCGGGAAGTGAATGACGTAGGTCCTAGCGGATGAAATTTTTTCAAACATTTTATTCCTAGGAAGGGGGAACCGAAGGATGGAATATTCAACTTTCGGAAGACACGTTGCTGTTGATACTTGGGGTGTCGACTTTAATCTACTGAACAATGCAGAGTATCTGGAAGCCCAAATGGTTGAAGCAGCGGAGGCATGTGGCGCGACAGTAATGTCCGTGCAGTCCAAGCAGTTTGACCCACAGGGAGCGACCGTACTTGTACTATTGTCTGAGAGCCATCTCTCCATTCATACGTATCCTGAGAGAGGTTTTGCAGCGATTGATTGTTACACTTGTGGGGAGACCGTAGATCCACAGCTTGCTATTGACTACCTGGTATCCGTATTAAAGCCTGAAAAAACGTATGCAAAGAAGTTGGTACGTGGATTGGGCGAATTGCAAGTTGAAACACCAGACATGAACAACCAGACGGAACGGGTTTAAATAAAAAGTATATTGCATACACAATGTTCACATATCGGGATGGACACATAACCTCCCAAACTCTAATAGTCATGGAATAATTCCATGGCTATTTGTTTTAATATGCGTATCGTTATGAATATTCATAATCGACACTTTTTAACGCATAACGGTGAAGTTTGGTGAGACACTACAATAAATGACAGTGCATATGATGATGAACATGGTGATTTCATAAACATTTCATAAAAATGACCCGGTCACGGCTATGATGTGTGATATAATTAACCTTGTCAATCATAAATGGATAGACATATGCAGTAAGCACTTTGATTGGAAATTTATTAGGCAGGTGAACTTGCAATGCACATCGTTGTCGTTGGTTTGAATTATCGCACGGCGCCTGTAGAGGTTAGGGAACGATTCACATTTGCAGAAAAGGATTTGTCTGAAGCGCTGCAGCAGCTCAAGCTGACCAAGAGTGTATTGGAAGGTGTAATCGTAGCCACATGTAACCGTACCGAGTTGTATGTTGTGGTGGACCGTCTTCACATGTGTGGTTATTTTATTCGAACATTCATGGAACAATGGTTTAACGTACCACGGGAAGAATTTACGCAACACTTATATATATATGAAGATGATCAAGCCATGCGCCATTTGTTCCGCGTCATCTGCGGACTAGATTCTATGGTCATCGGTGAGACTCAGATTCTTGGACAGGTGAAACAGGCTTTTCTTAAAGCGCAAGAAGAGAAATCAACAGGTACCTGGTTTAATATGCTGTTCAAACAGGCCGTTACGCTGGGCAAACGGGCACATTCGGAGACTTCCATCGGGGAGAGCGCCGTATCTGTCAGTTATGCTGCTGTTGAACTCGGTAAGAGGATTTTTGGCATGTTCACAGACAAGAAGGTGCTCATTTTGGGTGCTGGCAAGATGAGTGAACTAACCGTGAAACATCTCTATGCCAACGGGGCATCCGAGGTCATCGTGGCGAACCGTACGCTCGCAAGAGCTGAAGAATTGGCAGCCAAGTTCCGGGGTACACCTTGTACGATGGAACAGGCACTAGATCGACTTAATGAAGTTGATATTGTGATTAGTTCCACTGGAGCTGAACGTTATGTCATGGATGCAGTAGTGGTACGGGAGAGCATGAAGCGTCGTCAATCTCGCCCATTGTTCCTGATTGATATTGCGGTTCCACGCGATATTGACCCAGCGATTGGTGAATTATCCAACGTATTTCTCTATGACATTGATGATCTGGAAGGAATCGTGGAGAGCAACCTCGAGATGCGTAAGGTGGAAGCTGCAAAGATTGAGAGAATGATTGAGCTTGAGATGGAGGATTATTACCATTGGCTCAAAACGTTGGGTGTTCGTCCCGTTATTCGCGCTTTGCAGGAAAAAGGTGTCTCCATTCATGAAGAAACGATGGATAGCCTGTTTAATAAACTGCCTGAGCTCGATGAACATCAACGTAAAGTCATTCGTCGTTTGACTAAGAGTATTGTGAACCAAATGACGACAGATCCGATTAATCGGATTAAGGAAATGGCAGGCACGAAGCAAGGTGATGAAGCTCTGCGCATGTTTACTCAGATTTTCGCTCTGGAAGATGCATTAGAGATGGCCGCTGAAAAAGTGAGTCAGAGTGATGCCACAGCTCTGGCGAAACCAGCCGCTCACCTTAACGAAAACCGGCAAGACCCCGTGCCGGCTTATGCTCCGGCAGGCGTATAAGGCGGGTGGGCAGCTTGACCCTTGCTGAACAAGTTTATGAAGCTCTAATCTATATGTATGCCCTGAGCCTACTGTTCTATTTCTCGGACTGCATTCGACGCAATGCGGGGGCGAAGCGGACAGGCACAGGGTTTCTTGTCGTTGTTTGGGGATTGCAGGTAACGCATGTCATATTGCGCATGTGGACTGAAGGCCATTTCCCCATCTATACCACCTTTGATTTTTTGTTTATATTTTCATTCAGTATTGTGCTGATGTCTCTCGTCATGACTCGCATCCAGCGTTCCGAATTTGTGATTTTGTTGCTGAATGTTGTAGGTTTTTCCGTTACGGTATTAAACCGACTGTGGTTTACGGCCGGAGAGATATCACTGCATAACTGGCAAACGGTACATGGATTACTCATTATGCATATTACCTTGGCGAATCTTGGTTTTGCGGCGTTAACCGTTGCTACGGTATTTGCCATGTTATATCTGTTCCTGCACCGTAAGTTGAAGAAAAAAAAGTGGAATGAAACGATGCGACGGATGCCAAGCCTGGAAGTGATCGGCAAATACATGGATGGTGCTAATTTCATAGGTACACCGCTTCTTGGCGTTTCTGTGATGCTTGCCGTATTATCCATTGTGGCGGAAAGACGCTGGATTCTACTCTTGGATCTCAAAGTTATTGCGACAGGTCTTGCTATAGCCATCTATGTGGGTTATTTCGTATCCAAGAGAAGGAAACAGTTCTCTACAATTATCATGGCAAGATGGACACTGATCGGGTACGGATTTGTCATTATAAGTTTTTTATCCAATGCGTATTCAGCGTTTCATCGTTGGACGGGAGAGTGAAGGGGATGGACCGTTACACGCCGATATTTGTGAATACTTCAGGCAAGAAATGCTGCGTGGTTGGTGGTGGACGTGTTGCCGAACGTAAAATTAAGGGATTACTGCATGCCGAGGCACAGATTACGGTCATTAGTCCGGAGCTTACTCCCATATTAAAACAACTGCATCATGAATCCCGAATTCAATGGATAGACCGGTCCTACCGCAATGGAGATTTGCGGGGGGCCTTTCTCGTATATGCAGCGACTGACCATTCAGAGGTCAATTCAACTGTGGTTCGGGATGCTGAGGCTGCGGGCATATTGGTGAATAACGCAATGTCTTCGGAGCACAGCAGCTTTATTACGCCAAGCGTGGTAAGGCGTGGGAGATTAAGCATAGCGATATCCACAGCAGGAGCGGGACCGGCAGCAGCTGCGGAGATACGTGCCACACTCGAACGACAGTTCGGTGATGAGTATGAGACGTACCTTGAGTTTTTGCACCAGATGAGGACTGAGGTGAAGTCACGCGTATCTTCTTCAAGTCTCAGAAGTACGTTGCTTCGGCAATTAACTGAAATGCACATATTAGAAGATATTCGTACAGGCCATTTTCGGTGGTGGACCGAAGAAGAAATCGGGGACTGGATATCCCGTAATCAGGAGGAAGTGTAGATATGCGTACAATTAAAGTTGGAAGTAGACAGAGCGCGCTTGCGCTAACCCAGACAGGCCATGTCATTCAGGATTTACGCGATATTTGTGAGCGGGAAGGATTAGCTTTTGACTTTGAAGTACATAAGATTGTTACCAAGGGAGATCTCATTCTGGATGTAACGTTGTCAAAAGTGGGAGGCAAAGGTTTGTTTGTCAAAGAGATTGAACAGGCGATGATTGATCGTACGATTGATATGGCTGTTCATAGTATGAAAGATATGCCTTCCGAGTTACCCGAAGGATTAACGAATGGGGCTATACCTCGTCGTGCAGATCCACGGGATGCGCTGATCTCCAATGGTGGGCTTACTCTGGATCAACTGCCAGAAGGAGCTAGAGTCGGAACAAGCAGTCTGCGCCGGTCGAGCCAATTAAAGGCCTATCGTCCAGATTTGCAATTGGAATCGATACGCGGCAATATTGATTCCCGTCTGCGGAAGCTGGAGACTGAAGGGTTCGATGCGATTATTCTGGCAGCTGCAGGATTGTACCGTATGGGCTGGGAAGACCGAATCACAGAGTACCTGACGGAAACAGCTTGTCTTCCGGCAGTGGGTCAAGGCGCGCTTGGTATCGAATGTCGTGAAGACGATGAGGAACTGTTGCACTTGCTGCAGCTGTATAACGATCCCGAGACAGCATTTCCTGTACAGGCGGAACGCCGTTTTCTCAGTGTATTAAATGGGGGCTGTCAGGTTCCGATCGGTGCTCATGCGGTATGGGTGCCTCAGCAAGATGCAGATTCCCTGAATGGTGAAAACACGTTACAATTAACAGGTATGGTCGGCACGCCGGATGGTGGACTGATTCTTAAGGAAGCTCTGATCGGCAAGGACCCGGTTCGTCTGGGTGAAGAAGTGGCTTGGAGATTGATCGAACGGGGAGCAGAGCAGATACTGGCAGAAGTTAGGGGATGAAGACATGGTGGGAAAGGTCTTTTTGGTAGGGGCAGGTCCTGGGGATGCAAAGCTGATTACGGTAAAAGGGTGGGAATCCATCGGTAAAGCCGATGCTGTAGTCTATGATCGTTTGGCAAGTCCGAGATTGTTGAAACAAATGAAACCCGGCGCAGTCAAGATTTACGTGGGCAAGCGCCCGGATCGGCATACGATGAAACAGGAAGAGATCAATCAACTGTTGGTTGATCTGGCGCTTGAAGGCAAGGTTGTGGTTCGGCTTAAGGGCGGCGATCCAACGATCTTTGGACGTGTGGGCGAAGAGGCGGGTTTGCTGCACAAAAACGGAATTCCGTTTGAGATTGTACCTGGGGTTACCGCTGCAATAAGTGTACCTGCGTATGCCGGAATTCCCGTCACTCACCGTGACTATGCATCTTCCATCTCTATTATTACGGGGCACGAGAGTCCGGACAAGCTTGATCGCAGTATCCATTGGGATAAAGTGACGAACGCAACGGGCACACTTGTATTTATGATGGGGGTTGCCAAAATTGGATATATCAGCGAACAATTGATTCGTCATGGTCGTCCAGCGCAAACACCGGTAGCTCTAATTCGTTGGGGAACACGAGCGGAACAGGATACCCTTACAGGTACCCTTGAGGATATAGAAGCGAAAGTGATCGCAGCCAATTTCCAACCACCAGCTGTTATTGTGGTGGGAGATGTCGTCAATCAGCGGGAACAGTTGAAATGGGCAGAAGCGCTGCCGCTGTTTGGCAAACGAATTCTGGTAACCCGTGCTCGCAGTCAGGCGAGTGAACTGGTGAATCGCATTGAGGAACTCGGCGGCGAACCGTATGAGTTTCCGGTCATTGAGACGGTCATGCCATCCAGTGAATCTGCGCAGCAAAGTGTCAAAGACGCCTTCAGTGCTTTAAATACCTATGACTGGGTGTTTTTCACAAGTGTGAACGGCGTGGAGTTTTTCTTCCGCCATCTGGAACAGGAAGGCAAGGACATTCGCTCGATTCATCAAGCGAGAATTGCTGCCGTAGGACCTTCTACAGCAGACGCTTTACGCAAACATGGTATCGTTGCAGAGGTTGTCAAAGGTCCTTTCCAGGCCGAAGGCATGCTTGAGGCTTTTGAAAGCGAACTGAAAGAAGGGGAGAGAGTATTGCTTCCGCACGGTGATCTTGCACGTACGTGGTTGCGTGACCAGTTGAGAGAACGAGGAATTCAGGTCACCGAAGCCATCACCTACGATACGATCCTCGCTGGTGAGGATGATGACGAACTACTCAAGCTACTTGAAGAAGGTGGTATTCATGCGGTGACCTTTACAAGTTCATCGACGGTTACCAACTTCATGAGTATGTTGAAACGTATGGGGTTGCAAGATCCATTGCCTTTATTGAAAGATGTGGAGGTTGCGTGTATCGGACCTGTTACAGCGAAGACGGCAGAAGCCGCTGGACTAAAGGTTACACTGATGGCAGAGGAAGCAACGATGGATAGCTTGATCACAGTGCTATGCGACTGGAAACGGACAGGCACCCAAGAAGGCGCTCTTCGAAATTAATACACATGTAATCATGTCAACATATGAAGCGTGCTGAATTCGATAGGATACCAGCGCGCTTCCCTTTTTGCTCTATTTAACTTTCAAGGAGGTTTTACTCGTATGAGTTTTCCAATTGTACGGCATCGCCGTTTACGCCAATCCACAGGTATTCGTAATATGGTCAGAGAGACCCATCTAACCGTGGACGACTTTATTCAACCGATCTATGTGACGTATGGAGAAAATGTAAAATCTGAAATTAAATCCATGCCTGGCGTGTTCCGCTTCTCGTTGGATCGTCTTCAAGAGGAAGTAACGGAAATTGCTGAGTTGGGGATTCCAGCCGTGTTATTGTTCGGTATTCCCGAGACGAAGGACAGTGTGGGTTCATCTGGCTTCGCTGAAGATGGCATTGTGCAGGAAGCGACGAGATTGATCAAATCCTGGTACCCGGAACTGCTGGTTGTTGCGGATACTTGTCTGTGTGAATTTACGGATCACGGTCACTGCGGTATGGTACACACCGTGGAGATTGACGGTCACATCTGCGGAGATGTGTTAAATGACGAATCACTTGATCTGCTCGTGAAAACGGCAGTGTCTCAAGCCAAAGCAGGAGCGGACATTATTGCACCATCCAACATGATGGATGGATTTGTGCAAGCGATCCGCGCGGGGCTGGATGAGAATGGATTCAGTCATATTCCGATTATGTCTTACTCTGTTAAATATGCATCTGCATTCTATGGTCCATTCCGTGAAGCTGCGGATTCCACACCACAATTCGGAGACCGCAAGTCATATCAGATGGACCCGGCGAACGCGCGTGAAGCCTTGCGTGAAGCAGAGACGGATGTGCTCGAAGGAGCGGACATGTTGATGGTAAAACCATCCCTCTCCTATCTGGATGTTATGCGCACGATTAAGGATCAATTTGATCTTCCGCTTGTTGCCTATAATGTAAGTGGCGAGTATGCCATGGTGAAGGCGGCGGCGATTCAAGGCTGGATCGATGAGAAAAAAGTTGCCATGGAAATCCTGCTCAGCATGAAACGCGCAGGTGCAGATATGATCATTACCTACTACGGAAAAGACGCTTCACGCTGGTTGGCTGAGAAATAAAATACATTACATTAAGGAGGATATTCATGACTGCACAACAAGGTAATCGTCGCAATGATGAGCGCTCACGCAGCGCGTTTGAGGAAGCGAAGCAGTACATACCCGGGGGTGTGAACAGCCCTGTACGCGCATTCAAATCGGTAGGGCTTACTCCGATCTATGCAGAACGCGGTGAAGGGTCCAAAATCTACGATATTGATGGCAATGTTTTTATTGACTATGTGGGATCGTGGGGCCCACTCATTATGGGACATGCACACCCTGACGTTGTAGAAGCTTTGCGTGAGACAGCCCTCAAAGGAACAAGCTTTGGTGCGCCTACCTTGCTGGAGACCGAGATGGCAAAACTGGTCTGTGAGCGTGTACCTTCTATCGATATCGTGCGGATGGTTAATTCCGGTACGGAAGCAACGATGAGTGCCATTCGACTGGCACGCGGGGTAACCGGACGCAGTAAAATTCTGAAGTTTGAAGGATCATATCATGGACATGCGGACAGCTTGCTGATCAAGGCTGGTTCAGGTGTTGCAACACTGGGTCTACCGGATAGTCCAGGTGTACCTGAAGGTGTAGCTGTGAATACAATTACGGTACCTTACAACGATCTGGAGTCCGTTAAGCTTGCTTTTGAACGTTATGGTGAAGAACTGGCCGCTGTTATTGTGGAACCTGTGGCAGGTAACATGGGGGTTGTACCTCCGGCTTCCGGTTTCCTTGAAGGCCTGCGCAGTTTGACAACCCAATATGGCAGCCTGCTTATTTTTGACGAAGTCATGACCGGTTTCCGCGTAGGGTTGAACTGTGCCCAGGGACGGTATGGGGTTACACCTGACCTGACTTGTCTGGGTAAAGTTATCGGTGGCGGACTTCCGGTTGGTGCTTATGGTGGTCGTCGGGATCTGATGGAACAGATTGCTCCAACAGGACCAATCTATCAGGCGGGTACACTTAGTGGGAACCCGCTGGCTATGGCAGCAGGATATACCACGCTCAAATTGTTAACACCAGAGGTCTATGACCGTCTGGAGACATTGTCTGCACGTCTGCAAGCCGGATTCGAGAAAAATGCAGCTGAGACGGGTGTTGCGATAACCATTAACCGTGTGGGTTCCATGGTTTGTCCATTCTTCAGTGCCGTTCCAGTAACCAATTATGATATTGCCAAAGAAAGCAATCTGGATCAATTCCGTCGTTATTTTGCGGCCATGATTGATCAAGGTGTGAGTGTTGCACCTTCGCAATACGAAGGCATGTTTGTCTCTGGTGTGCACACGGAGCAGGATATTGACGATACGATTGAGGCGAATCGTAAAGCTCTTCAATCGTTATGACCATCAAAAGTTGGAAACGCCGCGGGGAATGGCTGGAGCTGATGCCAGGGAAAGCCGTAACAGGCAGTTCGGACAAACCGATGGCCGCAGAGCAATGGTTATTGTCTGAACTTCAGTTTCCGGAGAAACTGCTTCGTCAGCTGAAAGCAAACCAAGGAATACAACTTGCAGGGGACCGGCTTCGGCTGGCCCTTTTTGCGTCCCAGCCAATCGATGTTGAGACACGCTGGGCTGATGTGGATGTATTGTATGAGGATGATTTCTGTCTGGTTATGCACAAACCGGCAGGCATGAAACTGCATCCAGATGGAAGCCGTGCTGATCAGGCCATCACGCTGGATCATGTGGTTGCCTCTTATTATGAAATGAACGGAATCCAGGCGAGCGTACGCCATGTTCATCGACTGGACGAGGATACAACCGGACCTGTCCTGTATGCCAAAAATGCTTTTGCTCTCGCCAAACTGGATGAAGCGATGCGTCGCAAAGAGATTGGCCGCCATTATGTAGCCATTGCAGGTGGACAAATCCCTCTTGAACTCCACAAAATTGATGCTCCGATTGGCAAGGATAGACATCACAAGCAGCGCAGACGTGTCTCGGAAGGTGGACAGGAAGCTGTTACCCATTTGGAGATCGTCGAAGTGTGGGAACGAGCAACCCTTGTACGATTAAAGCTGGATACAGGACGAACACACCAAATTCGTGTACACCTGAGTTACGCGGGACACCCGCTTATTGGTGATTCGTTGTATGGAGGTAGAGCGGATGCCATTGGGCGACAAGCACTTCACGGAGAGGTGCTTAAGTTTAGTCATCCTTTAACCGGAGCGATGATTGAAGTGAACGACCCGTGGCCGTCCGATTTCACACAATTGGCAGAGCGTGAGCGTCAAAATTATTAATACACTATATAAGTTCGACTAACTGGTTACACGAGAACGGAGAGGACAGAAACAACCAGAAGAAGCAAAGCGTTCGCCTAAAAGCTTTCTGAAAGAAAGCTACTTCGGAAGCATAAGCTATCCCCGGATTTTCCCTTTATAAAAAGGAATGAAAAAAATCTGGGGATAACAGCGATCAGAAGGTTGTTCTGTCATTGGAGTGACAGTGTAAATAACCATGAGTTGAACATATATAGCAAGGTTTTTCAAAAGGTGGCATGCTCCCCTCATTCAAGGCATATAGATGGGGTAACGAAGGATTTGGACCATGGATCAGTCCCATGAGAAGGATCATGGTGAACATATGCCGAAAGGAGGACGCCACCTTTGTTGAATCAACCTTATGGTTTGCGGTTCGATATTTATGAGCGCGTTCATTTGTCTGAGGGAGTCCCTGCGATTGAGGAATTGGAGGAGATTGAACTATACCCGCGCATTCAAGTCATAGGGCAGGATGATCATGCCACGTTAAGAGGGCATCTTTTACTTACAGGTGCGTACAGAGGAGAAAATGAGGCTTCAGAGGAGCTCAAACATTTCATTCCCGTGGAGATCACAGTGCCGCTGAACCGGGTCAGATCGATTGAGGATATTTCTATCGAGATCGAAAATTTTGACGTGGATCTGTTATCCAATCGCAGTCTGAACATTACAGGCGTATTGTCGCTGCGAGGCATCGAGGGTTTTCCTGTTGAAGAGCCACAAGTGTGGTCAGCAGATGAGTTTACAGTTGTTCATTCACCTGATGCTCAGCAATCCAACCGTTCCGATGAAGCAGCACAGACAGGCAGCGATCCCAACACATTTGCACAAGAGTACCTGCTCCAGCGGAGTGAGGAAGAGAGACTTGCGAATGCAGCAGAACTTGCATATGGTGCTCCTGAATATCATCAGCAATATGCGAATTCGTCATTGGCCGAGCCACTTCAATCCGAGGAGCAAAGTGCGGAGTATGCTAACGAAAACAGACAACCTGATGCAAACGAAGATCCCGCATCTCTGACGGCGAATGCAGATGAATTGGCATCTCATGAGCAATACAGCGAACCTTCTCCGATCTCATCATTTATGGCTGAGACCGCTGATCGGTTAGCTTCTTACCCTGAGTCGGAACCATTGCTGCCTCTGGAAGACGAGTCTTCGGGTTGGTCCGAGCCTTCCGTGGATGTATTGCCTGCGAACTCGAGAAGTGCAGATCAAGCAGTCTCAGAGCCTACTGCTCAATCATCTAATGAGTTGGCAGCACCGGATGTACCGGACGCACCAGAGGTATGGCACTTCGAATCAGCGAGATCTGTACCTCAGCAGGAGAATCAGGCGGTTGCCGATGTCCCGGGCGAATCACAGGCGGAGAACTGGCAAGGTGTATTTGCTTCGTCCGATCCAGGCAATGCGGAGGAAGACCGGCCGTCTTTTGAAGCGACTGGGGTAGACGAGTTCGTACAGAACGAAGCATTTGTTCCTGAACCTGTGGCTGAGACGGAAGACAAGCCGGAGCTGAAGGTTGCTTTTGGCAGCAAAAAAGAATCCGCACCCCGGCAAGAAGAGGGCGTAGGTATCTCTTCCTTGTTATCCTCGGGCAGAGCGGCACGTGATGCTGAAGTGGAGCGAGGTGATGAGGTTCCTGCGGGTGAGGTACAGGAAGAAACGTATCCAGCTGATGATGTGGAATGGAAGAACCTGTTCTTGGGAACAATCGTGGACCAGACCCCATTCCGCAAGGTGAAACTGTGCATCGTTCAGCGAGAAGATACACTGGATGCCATTGCAGATCGTTATCAATTGAGCACGAGGGAACTTCAGTTGTATAACCGATTATCTGAGCAGGTTGTGGAAGAAGGTCAGATATTGTACATCCCTTAATCCGTAGTTAAAGCCTTCGTTACGACCCGTGATCCCCTTGAGGATTGCGGGTTTTTGCATGATTCGTCCTAAACCTGCATTCCAGCGCTCTTTATCCGCTGTTGTCAGGTTGACTATCGCGCACGAGCAAGGTATGATGTGTGTAGGTTTTTTGAAGAACAACGTGGAACGGGAGTAGTAGACAGTATGACCTTTCAGAGAGTGGAATTGCAACGCTGTGAGATTCCGCAGGAACCAACTGATCGAAGTCGCCCGGGAGTTGCCTGTTTGAATACAAGGGATGAATGAGATTTATCGTCATTTATTACTGAGGTAGGATGGGCCGGTAGCAGCCGTTATCTGCTTGAAGTGTCACGTCATGTACAGAGGGTGAAGTCTATCTTGCTGTAGGCGTGAAACAAAGGTGGTACCGCGAAAGCTAACCTTTCGTCCTTTGATGGATGAAAGGTTTTTTTTGTTTTTTTTGGCGAAGATGATGAAGTAACGGAGGAATGACACATGTCTGAGGAAAAAAAATCAGCTGCAACAGAAATGCCGACCACTTACGATCCTAAGGCGGCGGAGGATAAATGGTACGCCACCTGGATGGAACGTGGATATTTCAAAGCCGGTCAACGTAAAGATGCCGAGCCGTATACAATTGTAATTCCGCCCCCGAATGTGACCGGGATGCTGCACATTGGGCATGCGCTTGATTTTACACTGCAGGATATTCTGATCCGCACCAAACGGATGCAAGGTTATGATGCGCTGTGGCTTCCGGGTTCCGACCATGCAGGTATTGCTACCCAAACCAAAGTGGAGCAGAAGCTGCGTGAAGAAGGTCTGACTCGTTATGATCTGGGACGCGAGAAGTTTCTGGAGAAGGTATGGGACTGGAAAGATCAATATGCCACTACCATTCGTCAGCAATGGGGCAAAATGGGATTGTCGCTTGATTACTCACGTGAACGTTTTACGCTGGATGAAGGTCTGTCCCAAGCGGTTCGTAAAGTATTTGTTCAACTGTATGAAAAAGGCCTTATTTACCGAGGCAAACGCATCATTAACTGGGACCCGGTGAACCGGACAGCTCTGTCCGACATTGAGGTTGAATATAAAGAGGTTCAGGGTCACTTGTACCATCTGCGGTACCCGCTCAAAGACGGAAGCGGCTACGTTACAGTGGCAACAACGCGTCCTGAAACGATGCTGGGTGATACAGCGGTTGCTGTACATCCGAAGGATGAGCGTTATGCAGATATGATTGGTAAAGTACTTGTACTGCCTATCATTGGACGCGAAATTCCAATTATCGCTGATGATTATGTGGATAAAGAATTTGGAAGTGGCGCAGTTAAAATCACGCCTGCGCATGATCCAAATGACTTTGAAGTAGGTCTTCGTCATGATCTTCCTCAGATTACGGTCATGGATGAGAGCGGCACAATGAATGCTGAGGCAGGCAAGTATCAGGGACTGGACCGCAGTGACTGCCGCAAGCAGATTGTTGCTGACTTGAAAGAGCAGGGCGTATTGATCAACATTGAGGATCACACGCATCAGGTTGGACACAGTGAACGTACCGGAGCTGTTGTTGAGCCGTATCTTTCTACACAGTGGTTCGTTGAGATGAAGCCACTTGCAGAGAGAGCGATTAAGAAACAACAGAGCGGCGAAGGGGTTAATTTTGTTCCGGATCGTTTTGAGAAAACTTATCTGAACTGGATCGAAAACGTTCGTGACTGGTGTATTTCCCGTCAACTGTGGTGGGGACATCGTATACCTGCCTGGTATGATGAAGAAACGGGTGAAATCATCGTATCTGCTGAAGATCCAACAACGCTGCCAGAGTATGCTGGACGCAAGCTCAGACAGGACGAAGATGTACTCGATACTTGGTTTAGCTCCGGCTTATGGCCATTCTCCACACTAGGCTGGCCGGAAGATACGGAAGACCTGAAACGTTATTATCCGACAAGTGTACTTGTGACAGGGTATGACATCATATATTTCTGGGTTGCACGTATGATTTTCACTGCATTGGAATTCACCGATGAGATTCCGTTCAAGGATGTGCTGATGCATGGTCTTGTTCGTGATGCAGATGGACGCAAAATGTCCAAATCACTGGGCAACGGTGTAGATCCGCTGGATGTGATTGAGAAATACGGTGCAGATGCAATGCGTTACATGATCTCAACCAGCAGCACGCCAGGTCAGGATCTGCGTTTCCGTTGGGAACGGGTGGAGCAGGCTCGTAATTTCGCCAACAAGATCTGGAATGCTTCGCGCTTTGCATTGATGAATCTGGAAGGATTCACCTATGAGGAACGTGACATTAGCGGAGAGCTTGGTACAGCGGATTATTGGATTTTGCACCGTCTGAACGAAACTTCCCGCGATATTACGCGTCTAATCGAAGCGTATGAATTTGGGGAAACGGGTCGTGTGTTGTATAACTTTATCTGGGATGACCTGTGTGACTGGTACATTGAGTTTGCTAAGCTGTCCTTCTATGGGGAAGATCCGGTTGCCAAGAAGAAAACACAATCCGTACTTGCTTATGTGCTGGATCAGACGATGCGCCTGATTCATCCGTTTATGCCATACATCTCCGAAGAGATCTGGCAGCATCTGCCGCATGAAGGTGAGACCATTACGCTGGCATCATGGCCGGTATATGATCCTGCTCTGGAGAACCCAGAGGCTGTTGCCGAGATGAACCTGCTGATGGATACCATTCGTGCAGTTCGAAACATTCGTGCAGAAGTGAACGTGCCGATGAGCAAAAAGATCGAGTTGATGGTCAAAGCAAACAGTGCTGAGACGTCCAGCATCATTGAGCGTAACAGTCACTACATCAAACGTTTCTGTAATACGTCCGAGTTCGATAGTGGGCTGGATTTAAACTCACCGGATAAGGCAATGACTGCGATCATTACGGGGGCAGAACTATACTTGCCGCTCGCAGGTCTTATTGATATCGAGCAGGAAGTGGCTCGTTTGGAGAAAGAGTTGGAGAACCTTGAGGGCGAAGTTCTCCGTGTAGAGAAAAAGCTGGCGAACGAAGGCTTTGTTGCCAAAGCTCCTGCCAAAGTTATTGAGGAAGAGCGCGCCAAGCAAGCAGATTATTCCGATAAACGGGATAAAGTGATTGCACGAATCAAGGAACTTAAAGGTTAATATATTTGGGTCGGATGGAGAGCCATTATGCCATCCGGCCGCTTTTTTCACTCAAACTCGGGACCGAAGGTGAATCAGATGACGGAATTAGACGCGACAGATGCAGCAGCTCCTTTACTTACGTACAACGAGGCCGTGGACTGGATCAATGGCCTTATTCCTTTTGGCATCCGACCTGGATTGGAACGAATCGAGAATCTGATGTCCATGTTAGGCAATCCACACCAACGTCTCAAGTTTATTCATGTCGCGGGAACGAACGGCAAAGGTTCGACTTGCGCTTTTTTGACGTCAGTGCTTCTTCAGGCTGGATATGATGTGGGTACCTTTACGTCGCCTTATATCACCAAGTTTACAAACCGTTTTCAATACAACGGTGAGGATATTCCTGAAGAAATCCTGCTTAAGCTCTCGAACCGATTACATCCACTGGTCATGGAAATGGCCTCCACTCCGCTTGGATCACCCACGATGTTTGAGGTGTCCACAGCTCTGGCGCTTCTGTACTATGCAGAGGAGTGTTACCCTGACGTTGTGGTATGGGAGACGGGGCTAGGGGGAAGGATGGACGTAACGAATATTGTCGCACCTGTTGTGTCCGTCATCACCAACATTGGTATGGATCATACGGATGTGCTTGGAGATACGATTGAGCAGATTGCTGGAGAAAAGGCAGGTATTATCAAGCCGGGAGTACCCGTTGTGACATGCGCGACTCAACCCGAAGCTGTGAAGGTGATTCAGGAGAAAGCTCAGCAGCTTCAATCAAGCGTGTATTTGGCCGGAGATCAATTCTCTTATCATAGACTGGACAGCAATGAGAACGGACAATCTTTTCATTTTACAGGCCCGTTCCGTGATCTGGACGTTCGCATCCGCATGCAGGGCTCACATCAATGTGACAATGCAGCGGCCGCACTTATGGTGCTTGAATTGCTTAGACAATACATGGCATTTATGCTGGATGACAACGATATTGCACTTGGACTGGAGAATGCTTTCTGGGCAGGAAGATTCGAAAAAGTCGTCGATGAACCCCGAATTGTGCTTGATGGAGCACATAATCCGGAAGGGGCAGAGTCACTGGCCAAGAGCATTATGGATGTCTATCCGCACAACAAGTTAATTTTGATGATGGGTATGTTGGCAAATAAGCATCACGAAGCGTATTTGCAGCATATACTGCCACTAGTGGATACGCTGATCCTGACCGAGCCAGATTTCCGACGCAAAATGGATGCAGCCGAATTGCTGCAGATTGTCGAACGGGTACGTCCCGCCATTGCGAAGCAGGAACTGGAAATCATCGTCGAGCCCGAATGGGCAAAGGCACTTGATCTATTGAAGTCACGGACGGAAGCGGAAGATCTGGGGGTGGTCTCCGGCACACTGTACCTGATTGCGGATGTGCGGGCAGCCCTTTTGCATCAAACCGATTCTGAAAAAGGTTGGTGAAAGTTTTGTTAAATACATCGGAACACGTTCATTTTATAGGGATTGGCGGATATGGCATGAGTGCCATCGCAAGAGTTATGTTGGAAATGGGATACACCGTTACCGGATCGGATGTCGCTTCACAGGAGTTGACCGAGAAGTTGGCAGCCAAGGGAGCGAAAATATATATCGGACATACAGCAGAGCACGTCACTGGAGCAGACCTTGTTGTCTACTCTACGGCAGCGCCTGCTGATAATGTGGAACGGGTAGCAGCTGCAGAGCTGAACATTCCGATTCTGCATCGTTCCCAGATGCTTGCACGTTTGTTGAACGAACGTAAAGGTGTGGCTGTTGCTGGAGCTCACGGTAAAACAACCACCTCATCCATGATTGCACTTGTTATGGATAAATGTGATACGGACCCGACATACATTATTGGCGGAGAAATCATGAATGTGGGTACCAACGCGAAGGCCGGTCAAGGCGACTGGGTAGTCGCTGAAGCGGACGAGAGCGATGGTTCGTTTTTGCAGTACCATCCATGGCTCGGTATTGTAACCAATATTGAGGCAGATCATCTGGAGAATTACAACAGTGATTTTGAGGAGCTCAAAAGGGCTTATGTGCAATTCCTGAGCCAGATTCGTCCGGAAGGAACAGCGATTGTGTGTTCTGACGACGAGAATGTTCAAGCGATTTTGCCGGAACTCAAGTCACGGATTACAACCTATGGTATTGATCGTGCTGCAGATTATACGGCAACGGATATTGTATTGGGCGATCGCCGTATCTCCTTTACGATGAATCATCAGGGTGCTGCTATGGGCACGGTGGAATTATCAGTGCCGGGTAAGCATAACGTTTATAATGCAATGGCTACTGTGATTACCTGTTTGGAAGCGGGCATTCCATTTGAGAAGATTGTAGCAGCCATCATCCAGTTCCACGGAGCCAAACGCAGATTCCAGGTATTGGGCGAGGCGCGCGATATGCTGATCATCGATGATTATGCTCATCACCCGACTGAGATTGAAGCTACCATTAGTGCCGCCAAAGCAACGGGCAAACGCATTATTGCGGTATTCCAGCCACAGCGTTATACGCGGACGTTCTTCCTGCTGGATGCGTTCAGTCGTGCTTTCGCGGAAGCGGATGAGGTGCTTATTACGGACATCTATTCTCCTGCGGGCGAAAAACAGATCGAAGGGGTAACCTCAGCCCGACTGGTTGAACTGATCGTTCAAAACAGTAATGCTTCTGCACGTTACCTCCCTACAAAAGAAGAAGTTGTCGCTGATCTGCAGCATCGTCTGCAGCCAGGAGATCTTGTGATTACGATGGGTGCAGGTGATATTTGGAAAGTCGGCGATACACTTGCCAAAGGTTTGAAATAGATCAATTGAGAAAACGCCTGTCTTCGATACGAAGCAGGCGTTTTTTGCGTTATATGGAATGTATTCTCCAGTCTCTGCATATAGCTTATATAAATGGGACAAAGGAGAGGGTACGGGTGAGCAATGCTAGAATGACGTTTCGCTTCGGGGATCATGAGTCGGACAAGCCTGAAAACAAGAGGATATCTGCGTCCAGTTCATTGGTGACGTTAAGTGAAGAATTACCGCATAATCAACCGCTAACGCCTAAGCAGATGGATACAACCCCATCATGGACGCCTGAGGATATCCCCGGAGACTGGGGAGAGACGGTGCTGACAAGCTCTACTGTACCTGAACCTGACGAGCGGGTGAGCCATGATTCGAACTTGAACTTGGATGAGGCCCATTATTTTGGGAACCGCACCGGTTACGGTTATGTTAATCACACCGATAATCCGGAGGAAGAGCGTCGTGATCTGTCCAATACCCATGATGATCAAGGCCACGACTGGCTTGCAGATTCCGAGAACTATTCCTATAAACGCAATCGCCCCCCAAGGGGCTGGAAAATGATTGGCTCTGTTACCGGGGCACTCGTTACGGGAGCACTATTCGGCATGGTTATTCTTTCATTTTTCAATAAAGAAGGAGCCGTCAAGCCAGGAGATCTTCTGCCCGTCAATCAGGCAGTTTCCACTGTGACGGGTCAGGAGGGGGCTGCAGGTACAGAACAGCAACTTCAGACAGCGGCGACTGGCAGCACGTATTATGCACTTCAATACGGCGTGTTCAGTTCTCCTGAACGAGCTGAGCAGGCCAAGCTTGAGCTCGCTCAGGCAGGTATAGCCGCAGGTTCTGATCCTGAAGATGGCAATCGAGTATATGCAGGCATTTCGGCTGATCGTGAAGAGGCCAAGCTACTTAGCTCCAGGTTAAAAGCGCAGGGAGTTGAACTGTACGTCAAGGAGATCGTGAACCCTGAGATCAATCCGGCTATATTCGGTGGCAAACAAGAGGATGTGCAGCTTTTCTTCACAAACAGTTCTGCACTGGTGGAACAATTATCTACCTTGTCCATTCAGCAGCTGGGACAGTCTGCTCCGGCAGCAGTCTCTACAGAAACGATGACCGCGCTTCAAAATAAGCACCAGTCATGGCTGACCGGATTGAATAGTCTTACACCTGGCCTGACCGCAGATGTACAACCTCTTATTGGTGGAATGGAGAAATCAATGAACAGTGCAATTACGGCTATCGCAGAGTACAACAAAAACCCGGATGATGTACACATGTGGTCCGTGCAGTCCGATCTGATGGAATATGTACTGCAGCAGAAAAAATGGCTCGAAGCGATAAAGCAGTAACATGCTCTTTCCCATAACAACGCTTGGAAATACCCATCCGGCAAGGAACTGGAAATAGTTCCCCTTGCCGGATTTGTGTTTGTATTGACGTACAAAACCCCGTATAATAATGTGGGTGTCAAAAAATGGCGAGGGAAGATTACCGATGAAAAAAAACTTCGGCATGTTATTGCTGTTTCTGCTGCTCGGCTGGATGGCCGGAGCGTGGATCGCCAAGGCACTGCAGCCTGTTAAGGCAGTAGCCTTTCTTACGAAAGCCACGACCATACGTTGGTCGCCACAGGCTGATCTGGATATTATCAGTTATAATATTTCACTTCAATTTCAAATGAGCCTTCTGAGTCTGATCGGTATGATTGCCGCTGTGTGGCTGTATCGCAGACTGTAGGAGAATGACGAGTTATGACGAAAAAAATTAAACCAGTGACATCTATTATCGTGATCCGGACAGGATGTTGCCGTGGCATAAGGAGCCGTTCATTTTGGATAACACACAACAGCGCCCTATTATTCTGGCTTCCACATCGCCTCGGCGCAAAGAACTGATCGCATCACTCCACCTAGCGTTTGATGTAATACCAAGTCATGCCAATGAAGATACACCACCAGAGTGGACACCTGAACAGACTGTGCAGGAGCTTGCTTTGCGCAAGGCGCTTGCCGTGTATCGCGGGCTTGAAGGCCGCGAGCAGGAAGCCATTATTGTTGGTAGTGACACCGTTGTTGTTCTGGATGGTGAGATTCTAGGCAAACCTGTAGACGAAGCGGATGCTGAACGTATGTTATCGCGGCTGCAGGGCCGCGTACATCGGGTGTTTACAGGTGTCGCTTGTATTGATGCGGGCAATGGACAGTCGTTAGTTCATTACCGCCAGACCGATGTAACAATGAAAAAGCTGTCGGATGCTACCATCCGTGCTTATGTGCAGACAGGTGAGCCTTCAGACAAGGCAGGATCATATGCCATTCAGGGCATTGGTGCTTCACTGATCGACCGCATTGAAGGATGTTACTTTAATGTGGTTGGCTTGCCGCTATCTTTGCTAAGTGATATGTTGGACGGGTTCGGCGTACATGTGTTGCCACGAACATGAATGAAGCCAAATGTTGTGAAATGAAAAGAGGGAACATATGGAGTCGCCTCAATACATGATGCGCGACATCCCCCAGGAAGAACGCCCGAGAGAACGCATGATGGAATACGGGGCGGGCGCCTTAAGCCATGCTGAATTGCTGGCAATTTTACTTCGAACAGGCACAAGACAGGAATCCGCGGTGCATATGGCACAGCGGATTCTGGCCGAAGCGGGTGGCATTCGCTCGTTGATGGATTTGAGTCTGGAAGAACTGACCGCGATGAAAGGGATCGGCAATGCCAAGGCTGTGCAATTGAAAGCTGGCATTGAGCTGGGTCATCGGATTGCCAAGAGCAGACTCACACAGTCGACTTCAATACGTACACCCCGTGATGCAGCTGATATCCTGATCGAACAATTGCGTTACTTGCAAAAAGAACATTTTGTGTGTCTCTTTCTGAATAGTAAAAATCATATTATTGCCCAGGAAACACTCTCCATGGGCAGCCTTAACGCTTCGATTGTACATCCACGTGAAGTGTTCCGGGCTGCCATCAAATGCAGCAGCGCATCGATTGTGTGCGCACACAACCATCCGAGTGGTGATCCTACGCCCAGTCCAGAGGATATCCAAATAACCAAGAGACTGATTGAAGCAGGCGCTATTGTTGGCATTGACGTGCTTGATCATATTATTATCGGAGATGGAACGTACGTAAGTTTGAAGGAGAAGGGCTTAGTATAATATAATGGTTGGCGTTGATGTTTTCCTATGAATGTTAACGGCGTTGTCCGTAAAAGATAGGTTCACTTTACAAATGCAAAAAAACAAATGCGAATATTAGCTCCACGTGTTACGTGGGAATGAAATTATTACGCTCTGGATCAGAATGGAGCGGCTATATGAGGCAGAAAAGGAGATTATGTTATGTTTGGTGGTTTTACGAAAGATTTGGGTATTGACTTGGGGACAGCAAATACGTTGGTTTATGTACGAGGAAAAGGAATTGTGGTGCGCGAACCTTCGGTTGTCGCTATACGGACAGATACAAATAGCATCGAGGCAGTAGGTGAAGCCGCTAAAAAAATGATTGGACGTACACCAGGTAACATTCGTGCCATTCGTCCAATGAAAGATGGCGTTATTGCCGATTTCGATACAACGGCAACGATGATCAAATATTTCATCCGTGAGGCGCAAAAACAACGCTCCATGTTCCAGCGTCATCCAAACGTGATGGTATGTGTACCATCCGGGATTACTGCAGTAGAACAACGTGCGGTTGAAGATGCAACCAAACAGGCTGGGGCACGTGAAGCCTATACAATTGAAGAGCCTTTTGCAGCTGCAATCGGTGCAGATCTGCCTGTATGGGAACCAACGGGTAGTATGGTTGTAGATATTGGTGGCGGTACAACGGAAGTGGCTGTTATCTCTCTTGGTGGTATTGTAACGAGCCGTTCGGTTCGTGTAGCAGGTGACGAGATGGATGAATCCGTTATCCAGTACATCAAACGCCAATACAATCTGATGATCGGTGAGCGTACATCGGAGCAATTGAAGATGGACATCGGATCAGCTATGCCATTGGAACAAGTAGAAACGATGGAAATTCGTGGACGTGACCTTGTAACAGGTCTGCCGAAGACCATTACGATTACTTCGGACGAGATCAGTGAAGCGCTGGCTGATACCGTGAATGCAATTGTTGAAGCGGTAAAAGTAACACTGGAAAAATGCCCGCCTGAACTTGCTGCCGATATCATGGATCGGGGTATCGTTCTTACAGGTGGTGGGGCATTGCTTCGTAACCTGGACAAGCTTCTCGCTGGTGAGACAGGAATGCCTGTCATTGTGGCTGAGAATCCGCTGGATTGTGTAGCAATCGGAACAGGTAAAGCGCTAGAGAATATTCATTTGTTCAAAAGCAGAAGCAGTTCGGCAGTTCGTTCCAAACGTTAATTGGTATTTGCCTAACTTGGCATAGCGACCAAGTGGCAAGATATCTTTATAGAGGACCCGGTTAACCCCGGGGATGAGCTATTACCCGCTTAACAGGGGAGGATCGGCTGATATTCTCGCAGGGACTACAGGTCTGACAGTCTCCCCGCCGGGCATGGCTCGGAAGAGAATATGGATGTTAGAGGGTGTTCGAACTGTTTAAACTGCTAGGCAACAAAAGACTTTTTGTTTTGCTGGTGGGCCTTGTTACATTTATCGCGTTAATGGGCTTTACGCTCAGTCCGCGAACCACTCTATCCTGGCCGGAGAAATTCCTGAAGGATTCAGTTGGATTTGTACAATACGTATTTTACAAGCCCGCTTCCTATGTAGCGGGCTTTTTCAAAGATGTAGCGAACATGCGTACGGTATATGAAGAGAATGAAGAGCTCCGCATCGCAATGGGTCACTATACCCGGGATCGGCTAAAGTACAATGATATGGAGCAAGTGAATGAGCAACTTCAGAAAGCGCTCAATTTCACAGAAGAACAGAAGAATCGCTATAATTACGGTTCACGAATTGCTCAGGTTATCAGTGCCAATTCGGATCCAAATAGCAGAACCATTAACATTGATATCGGTGAAAATGCGGGAATCAAGCCGGGGATGGCCGTTACCTCCCAGGAAGGGCTGGTCGGCGTGATCAGTCATGTCAGCTCATATACATCAACGGTTAATCTGTTAACATCCATGGACGCCAATGATCCGACATCCAATGCCATTGCAGCAACGGCGGTAGGTAAAGAGAAAGTGTTTGGTATGATTGAGAGCTACGATCCGAAGACGGGCATGCTCAAGATGACCAAAATCTCGGAGGATTCAAACATCAAAAAGGGTGATGAGATCATCTCTTCGGGGATCATCAATAACTTTCCCAAGTATATGCGGATTGGTGAAGTGGAAAAGGTTGAAGTTGGGGAGTACGGTTTAACGCGGACTGCGATTATCAAACCATACGCAAGCTTCCTTGATTGGAAAGAGCTGATTGTCATTATCCCACCTGAGGTAAAAGAATAATGGTAACACGCAAGCAAGTTTTGTTCCTGTTACTATTCCTTTTGTTCATTGCGGAAGGCACAATTTTGCCGCTGCTCATCCCTTCTGGCTGGCAGATGCGTATTTCTGCCAATCTGGTCTATATCGTAATTTTGTTTATCGCTGTATATCATCATCGACACACGGCACTAGTGCTCGGTATATTTTTTGGACTATTGCATGACGTTGTATTCTATGGCGAGATGATTGGACCTTATGGATTCTCGATGGGATTATCGGCATATATGATGGGACTCATTTTTCAAGCACCACGTGCGCCACTGCCGGTTATGGTATCGGTTGTCATTTTGGGAAGTCTGCTTAATGACACCATGCTATTTTTCCTGTACAAGCTCTTCCAACTTAACCACGTGACCTTTGACTGGGCGTTGATTGAATACATGATTCCTAATTTGTTCATTCATTTTGTGTTTGCCTTGATCATATATGTCCCGCTTCGGAAACAACTGGAGCGGATCGGCAAGAGACGGAGCAAGACAGAAGAAGCTTCCTAAATACATTTATGGAGCGCAAAGCAGGAACTTGGGGCCCCGGGCACGAAATGTAATGAGATGGGAGGGACAGGCTTATGACGGTAAAATCGAATCACGTAACGATTAAAGGCATCCGAGACGGCCTGGTTTTCCTGTTGGACGATCAATGTGAATTCGAGGAATTGCTCTATGAGCTCCGCTATAAGCTGGAACACAGCCATCAAAATATTTTGACCGGACCGATTGTTCATGTGGATATCAAGTTGGGTGCCCGCGAAGTGACAGAGGACCAGAAAGAAGCAATCCTCGATATATTGAAGCAAAAAGGGAATTTGCTTATTCGATCCATCGACTCACCTGCACTCCAACCGGAGGTTAAAGGACCACCGCCGATTGTAACCATGTGTGGTATGGTGCGTTCAGGTCAGGTGCTTCATCATGAAGGAAATCTCCTGTTTCTTGGGGATATCAATCCGGGGGGCACAGTGACGTGTACCGGAGATATATATGTGTTGGGTTCACTCAGAGGTATGGCTCATGCCGGAATTGGCGGGGACGAGGAAGCGATCATTGCCGCTTCGGTATTTGCACCGACGCAGCTGCGGATTGCGGATATTATCAGTCGTCCTCCCGATGAATGGGAGAGCCGAGAGACCGGAATGGAATTTGCTTACTTACAGGACAATCAGATGCAGATAGACAAAATGAGCAATATCGTTCGGTTACGCCGAGATTTTAATGTGTTTAAAGGAGTGTAGCTCATGGGAGAGGCGATCGTGATCACTTCGGGTAAAGGCGGCGTGGGTAAAACAACCACCTCGGCAAACATCGGGACAGCGCTGGCGCTGCTCGGCAAAAAGGTTTGTCTGGTAGATACCGATATCGGCCTTCGTAATTTGGATGTCGTGATGGGACTCGAAAACCGTATTATTTACGATCTGTGCGACGTTGCGGACGGCCGCTGCCGTCTGAATCAGGCTTTGGTCAAAGACAAGCGTTTCGAAGAATTATACATGTTGCCTGCGGCGCAGACGAGAGACAAAAACTCAGTGTCGCCAGAACAGGTCAAGGATATTATCCTTGAATTGAAAAAAGATTTTGAATACGTCATTATTGATTGCCCAGCCGGCATAGAGCAGGGTTTCAAAAATGCGGTAGCAGGAGCAGATCAGGCCATCGTGGTCACTACACCGGAAAATGCTGCAGTACGTGATGCGGATCGTGTCATCGGCCTGCTGGAGAGTTCGCACATTCAATCACCAAAGCTGGTGGTGAATCGAATTCGCAATAATATGGTTAAATCGGGTGACATGTTAGATATCGATGGTATTTTACAAGTACTTAATATTGACCTGATTGGCATTGTGCCTGATGATGAACTGGTCATCAAAGCGGCCAATTCAGGAGAACCTACGGTCATGAATCCGGATTCACTTGCGGCGATTGCGTATCGAAATATCGCACGACGCATTCTGGGAGATACGGTCCCATTGATGCAGCTGGAGCAGAAAAAGGGTGCTTTTACTCGTTTCAAAAAGTTCTTCGGAATGGGTTAACTCATTTAAATGAACTTATTCATTATCTGATTACATGACAGCCGTGGCTTATAGCCCGGCTTTTTTTGTTACCTGCGGGCAGGCTTGTTCATATTATTAACCACCTCTTCATAGGATGTAGTAAACAAGCCTCGGCGGGAGGACATTCCATGAACACGAAACTCAGAATCAAGCAGAGACGAGAAGAACGTATCCGGCGACTGATGGATGGTGCCACTGTGGAGGTCTTACAGGAGCAGAAATTAGGTTCACTGTTGGACAAGAATGAGATCATACACCCGAAACCATTTACACCGCCTAGTGAGGGGACACAGGAAAGAGATCCGGAATGGTTGTGGAAAAAAGAGAATGGTCATTTCGTTCCAGGGGGGCATTCGAGATTCAACCTGTTCAAGTCACTTCTCAAACGGACGGTTATTAGCGCTTTGATATTTGGCGGAGTATGGGGTCTATTTCAGTTGGATACATCGTGGACGACATCACCCAAAACAGTAATTGCGGATGCACTCCATCGGGATATGGATTTTGCCTCAGCAGCGGCTTGGTATGAACGGCATTTTGGAGGAACGCCTTCGTTTCTTCCGGTCCTCGGACATACGACAGATGCCGTGAACGGATTGAAAGTAAGGCAGTTACTGGGCAAACCAATCTCAGGCACAGTGGTTCAGCCATTCGCGCTGAGCATGAAGGGAATTGAGATCGTTCCGGATGCCGCAGGTGCAGAACTTATACAGGTCGCAAGTTCTGATGCTGGGCGTGTCATGGAGGTTATCGGAGATGCAGCAAGTGGATTCACAGTTGTCATCCAACATACAGGCAATGTCACGGCAATATACGGTCGGCTGAACGAAAGTGAAGTGAGCGTGAATGATTGGGTGGAAGCGGGGAATCCAGTGGGGAGTCTCAAGTCTACGGGTGGTGAACAACCGGCCACGCTCTATTTTGCAGTCAAAGAGGGGGAGGAGTACGTAGACCCGGCGGAAGTTGTTGCCCTTGATTAGGGTGTGGGGAGTCCGTATTACGTTTCATCCGTTTTTTGTAATTATCATGATGGCCTCCCTTCTGACTGGACATTTTATTGAACTTATTACGTTGTTTGCCATCGTATTCATTCATGAATGTGGACATGCTGCGGCGGCAGCACTTCTGGGCTATCGTGTCTTGTCGATCCAGATGCTTCCTTTTGGAGGAGTAGCGGTTATCGAAGATGGAGGTACGATCACGGCCTACCGGGAAATCATGATTGCTCTGGCTGGTCCATTACAAAACATCCTGATGGTTGGCGTGGTTATGTTGTTGCAGTACGGCAATCTGGGGGATCCGGTATTTCTCAACTATATCATTCAGGGGAACCTGCTCATTGCTCTCTTTAATCTGCTGCCTGTACTTCCTCTGGACGGAGGTAAAGTTGTTCAGGCACTTGTCAGTCTGTGGGCACCTTACTATACAACATTAATGTGGACTTACAGAATTAGCATTCTGTGTAGCGTAGGGGTTATTTTATATGCTATCAGCCGATGGTTTACTGGCGACTACGGCCTACCGCTCAACATTCTGTTAATCGGCCTTTTTTTGTTCTATTCCAACGTAACGGATTACCGAAATGTGCCCTATCGCTTTATTCGTTTTCTGATGAATCGAGAGGGTGCGTTTGCTCGTCACGCGGCTACTGGCAGTTTGGCGCAGCCAATAATCTCATTCCCGGCGAAACCTTTGGACACTATTTTGCGTCTATTAAAGAGAGAAAGATACCATATGGTATACGTGATGAACAGACAGGGTCGAATTATGGCCGTATTGCCTGAGCAACGGATTATCGGTTCCTATTTTCAACAAAATGGTGATAAATTGTAGTGTTCTGGTGGACCTGTTCTGAAATGGGTTAATATATGTACAATGAGAATTGAAAAGATACTGAAATGGATGTGGATGATTTGAATTGTCTTCTAGAGGTGAAGCCATGAAACAAATGATAGTACATAATGAACATAACCTCATGCAAATGGCGCTTCTGGAAGAAGGCAAAGCTGTGGAATTTACGGCAGAGCGTACACGCGATCGTGGACTGCTGGGTTCCTTTTTCAAGGGACGGGTCGTGAATGTGTTACCAGGTATGCAAGCTGCTTTTGTGGATATCGGTCAGAAAAAGAATGCGTTTCTCTATGTGGACGATGTGTTGCATCCCCATCTGGAGAAACAGCCCAAGGTGAAGCCTTCCATCTCGGAGTTGCTTCGTCCGGGTCAGGAAGTCATTGTTCAGGTTCTGAAAGAACCGGTAGGAGGCAAGGGAGCCCGGGTGACGACTCATTATTCACTCCCGGGCCGTTGGCTTGTCTACATGCCTGTTGCTGATTATGTAGCGGTATCCAAGAAAATTGCCCGTGAAGGGGATCGTTCCCGTCTTAAGGCACTTGGGGAGCAACTGAGGCGGGATGAAGAAGGACTTATTATTCGGACCGTATCTGGAGAAGAGCAGCATGAAGCCATTAAGTCGGACTTGGAAACATTACGCGCGCAGTGGTATCTGATTCGTGAAAAAGCGGACAGTTTGCCTTCACCAAGCCTCTTGCATAGGGATCATAGCATGGTACAGCGAATCATCAGAGATGTGTATACGCCAGGGAGTGACGAAGTCATCACTGATAGTGAAGGACAAGCCCGTGAGGTAAAAGCATTGCTCGAAGAGATTAGTCCTGGTCATCAACCCAAAGTACAGGTGTATCGGGGAACAGAATCCATCTTTGCTGCCTATGGTGTGCAGGAACAGTTGAATAAGGATTTTGCCCGGAAAGTGTGGTTGCCCGGAGGCGGATACATTGTTATTGATCATACCGAAGCTCTGACTGTAGTGGATGTGAACACGGGTAAATATACGGGAGCTGGCGGTGACAGTCTGGAAGAGACCGTGACAGAGACCAACATACAGGCAGCAGTGGAGATTGCCCGTCTAATGCGCCTGCGGGATATCGGTGGCATGATTATTGTCGACTTCATTGATATGGAGGAAGCTTCGAATCGGCATGAAGTCGCAGCAACCTTGGAGGGTGAGCTCAAGAAGGATCGGACCAAAGCGTTTGTAATGGGTTGGACCAAACTGGGTTTGCTCGAACTTACCCGTAAGAAAGTGCGGGAAGAAAGTACGTTGCCCTATGTGGAGCCGTGTTCTTCCTGCCATGGAACGGGAAAAAGATATATTTCACCTTTGCATTGATTTTTGATATATTGCGTGATATAATCTTCAAGTATGTGTTTAGCCTAATGGTCTTGCACATGCTGTAACCGCACTGGCCGGGTATAAGAACAGTTCCGCAAGGACACTGTCACCTGAGAACGGGCGAGTCTGAGACATGAGGAGGTGCAAGGCAAATGTACGCAATTATTGAAACAGGCGGCAAACAGTACAAAGTCCAAGAGGGCGATGTTCTGTTCATCGAGAAATTGACTGCGAACGATGGCGAAAGCGTAACGTTCGACCGTGTCCTGGCTGTATCTAACGATCAAGGTTTGACAGCAGGTACACCATTGATTTCCGGAGCTACTGTAACGGCTAAAGTGGAGAAACATGGCAAAGGACAAAAGGTTATCGTATACAAATACAAACCTAAAAAGAACTACCATGTGAAGCAAGGTCACCGTCAACCGTACACTAAAGTAACTATCGAAACAATCAAAGCGTAAAGAAGGTGCGATAAGTGATTATCGTTCAAATCTTTCGTGATGAGGACGGGAACATCGAACGTTTTTCCATTGAAGGGCATGCTAATTTTGCCAAGCGGGGAGAAGACATCGTATGTGCCGGGGTATCCGCTGTTACAGTGGGTACGGTGAACTCGATTGAAACATTGACCGGTGTCGAAATGGATGCCAAGATGAAGAATGGCTTTTTAAGCGGTTCTTTACCTTTGTTAGAGAGAGGGGAAACCTGGTCCCAGGTACAATTGTTACTCGAATCCATGGTGGTTATGCTCTCTAATATTGCAGAGTCATACGGGAAGTATATTAAAATACAGCAATTCAAATAAGCAAAGAAGGAGGACAACCAATCATGTTGAAATTAAATCTTCAGTTATTCGCATCGAAAAAAGGTGTAGGTTCCACGAAGAACGGACGTGACAGTAATGCTCAACGTCTGGGTGTTAAACGTGCTGATGGTCAAACTGTAACTGGTGGTAGCATTCTCGTTCGCCAACGCGGAACGAAAATTCACCCAGGAACTAACGTTGGCATCGGTAAAGATGACACTTTGTTCGCGAAAATCGACGGCGTTGTAAAATTCGAACGTTGGGGACGCGATCGCAAAAAAGTAAGCATCTATCCTGTTAATGTTGCTCCTGTAGCAGCAGCAGTAGAAGCGTAATATCGGCATTCCGCCTAAGGAGCCTTCGGCATTTTTGCCGAAGGTTTTTTGTATTCAACGGTTATTCGATAATGAACTGGCAGAAAAGACATGTTATACTTGGTTACGGTGGGTGTAGACCAACCGAGTTTTGTAGAACGGGGAGAAGCCATGAAATCTTGGAAAAGAGTGCCGTGGATTGCGGCATGTTCACTTCTGATTCCTTTGGTTTTCGTTATGTTGTATCCGGCGATGATCTCAAGCGTCGTGTGCGCATTGTGGTCCGTCGCAGTATTGCTCATTTCTGTGAATGCGATGAAGAAACAGGCGGAGGCGGAACGCAGAGCCATCATACAATCCATGGAAAAAACAGCAATCGCTTCATTAAATCATCATCGACACGACTGGATGAACGACCTTCAGGTGTTATATGGATATCTTCGGCTGGGCAAACTTGATAAATCCTTGCAATGTGTGGAAAGAATAAAAGAGCGGGTTACAGAAGAAAGCCGAATCTCCAGATTAGGCATTCCTTCCCTCGTATTTTATCTTCAGTCTTTTCGCGCCAGTGGAATTGCGCTGGACTTGCATGTGGAAATAGAAGATGAGTTGCAGCTTAGTGCTCTGGTCTCTCCCGAGGATGGCGAGTCACTTACCGGGGCGATTGCGGATGCAATCAGGGCCTATCAATATGGCGGCGGCCGGTCTTCTTGGGGAGAGGTTCGCAAACTGACCTTAAACTTCGGACAGGATCATGGAGATGTGGTTGTCCGACTGGATGGGGATCAAACACCCGATCCGGAAACACTGCGGCAGCTTTCTGCCGTACTCAAAGGAAAAAAAGTCAGAACGGAGCAGTTTCCGTCTGAGGATACGTTTATACAATTCAGAATGCCGTGTGGAATATAGGAAGAAGGGGTTAACCAATGTTTGTAGATAAAGCGAAGATTTATGTAAAAGCCGGAGACGGAGGGGACGGAATTATTTCGTTCCGTCGTGAGAAATATGTACCAAACGGCGGACCTGCCGGGGGCGATGGAGGCAGAGGAGCTGACATCATTTTCCGTGTGGATGAAGGTTTGCGGACGTTGATGGATTTTCGTTACCAGCGTCACTTCAAGGCCCCACGTGGTGAGAAGGGACGTAATAAGAGTCAGCATGGTGCAAACGCGGAGAACATGATTGTGCGCATTCCACCAGGAACTATCATCTTGGATGAAGACAGTGGAGAAGTATTGGCGGATATGACACGTCACGGTCAACAGGTTGTTATTGCTCGTGGTGGACGGGGCGGACGAGGGAACATCCGATTTGCCACGCCGAACAACCCAGCCCCTGAACTTGCTGAGAACGGTGAAGAAGGACAAGAGCGTTACATCGTACTCGAACTGAAAGTTATGGCAGATGTTGGTCTGGTTGGTTTCCCGAGTGTCGGGAAATCCACATTGCTTTCTGTCGTTTCGTCAGCCAAGCCAAAGATCGGTGCATACCATTTCACAACCATTACACCGAATCTGGGTGTAGTCGGTGTAGGAGAAGGCCGAAGCTTTGTCATGGCCGATTTGCCTGGACTGATTGAAGGTGCGCATGAAGGTGTCGGACTGGGACATGAGTTCCTGCGTCATGTCGAGCGTACTCGTATTATTGTTCATGTCGTAGATATGTCGGGTTCGGAAGGACGCGATCCTTTTGAAGACTGGCAGAAAATCAATGACGAATTGAAGTTGTACAATCCGCTTCTCGCCGAGAGAACGCAAATTGTAGCAGCTAACAAGATGGATATGCCAGACTCTGAAGCGAACCTGGAGCAGTTTTTACAGCAAGTTCGTGAAGTTCAGCCTGATATTGAAGTGATGCCAATTTCATCCTTGACCCGGAAAGGGATTCAAGAACTTCTGTATCGTGCAGCTGATCTGCTGGATCAGGTTCCAGACGAGCGAGTGGTTGAAGAGGTAGCAGATGTATCTGAACGTAAAGTATACAGTCTGGACAAAAAAGAAGACGATGGTTTCAAAATTGTGCGTGAGAACGAAATGTTCGTTGTTGAAAGTGCCAAGATTGACCGCATGATGAAACGGATGCAATTGAACTCACATGAAGCTATACTGAAACTCGCACGTACACTGCGTTATATGGGTGTGGACGCTGAGTTGCGTAAGCGTGGAGCTGTAGAAGGCACCATCGTGCGTATTGGAGACTTTGAATTCGAATTCGTGGAAGGCAGCAGTTACTACTAAGTAGCCGTCTTCCGTGGAGAGACAGATCGATATAGGAACGCAGAGAAGTGGGAAGTTGACCCGCAACTCTGCGTTTTTTTTGTTTTTTCCTGACATGGAAGAGGGATAAACTTGTATACTGTGAGGAACGTATTTCAAAAAATAGGCGTGTCATGTATTGCCCTTTTGTCATAGATCCTATATAATGTCCACTATATGAATACATGAGTCTTTGAGGAGAGGACGTTCTGTGAACGAACGCTATTACTTAGTACGGGAAGATATTTTACCAGAGGCAGTGGTGAAGACCATGCAGGTCAAAGAACTACTGGCTTCTGGTGATGTTAAAACAGTGCATGAGGCGGTTGAACAGGTCGGATTAAGCCGGAGTGCCTTTTACAAGTACAAGGATGGGATTCATCTGATCAACCAGCTTGAGCGCGAGAGAATTGTAACGATCTCCATTGATCTGGAGCATCAGTCAGGGATCTTGTCTCGTGTGCTTGGACATGTAGCTGGTTATGGAGCTAATGTACTCACGATTAATCAGAGTATCCCGCTTCAGGGAAGAGCCAATGTTGTCATTTCGGTGGAAACAACACATCTTCATGGCGAAATTGGTGAAATGCTGGATCGAATGCAAGATATGCCTGGCGTAAGACGTACGCGTATTGTAGGCCAAGGGTAATTAGGCTTTAACATACAGGACTGACAGACAAGAATAGACATTAGGGGGTAGATCGTTAGTGAAACCAGTAAAAGTCGGATTGTTGGGTCTGGGAACTGTCGGAACGGGAGTTGTTCGCATTGTGGAAGGGAATCAGGAGGATCTGAGCAGTCAGGTTGGATCGCCGATTGTCATCGAGAAGATCGCAGTGAAAAATACAGAGAAAGAACGTGTTATTGCTGTAGACCGTGCCAAGCTTACGGAAGATCCTTGGGAAGTCATTCGTCATCCGGATATTGACGTCATCGTTGAAGTCATGGGCGGCATTGATCAGACGAAGGAGTATATTCTTGAAGCGTTGGAACGTGGGAAACATATTGTAACAGCGAACAAAGATCTCATGGCACTGCATGGTACAGAGATTTTGGCAAAGGCGCAGGAAAAACAATGTGACGTGTTCTATGAAGCGAGTGTTGCTGGAGGGATTCCGATCATTCGTACGCTGATTGAAGGTTTCTCTTCTGATCGGATTACCCGCATTATGGGGATTGTGAACGGAACAACGAACTTTATTCTGACCAAAATGAGTCAAGAAGGTGCATCCTATGAAGAAGTACTGGCTGAAGCACAGGCTCTGGGATATGCCGAATCCGATCCAACTTCCGATGTGGAGGGACTTGACGCAGCTCGCAAAATGGCCATATTGAGTACACTCGGTTTCCGCACCAATGTGGAGTTGAAGGATGTAACCGTTAAAGGAATATCCTCCGTAACTCGTGAAGACATTATGTATGCCAAAAGACTGGGATATGAGATGAAGTTACTTGGTATTGCGGACCGTATTGGCGATGAGATCACGATCAGTGTTCAGCCGACTATGGTTAGACAGAATCACCCGATTGCTTCAGTCAACGGTGTGTTCAACGCAGTATATGTACACGGTGAAGCTGTAGGGGAGACGATGTTCTATGGTGCAGGTGCGGGAGAACTCCCAACGGCAACTTCGGTTGTAGCTGACATTGTGGCGGTTACCAAAAACCTTAAACTTGGCGTGAACGGTCTCAAAGCAATTGTGCCTTATAAGATTAAGCGACTGCAAAGCGACGAGCAGATCGTGTCGAAAAACTTTATTTTACTACACGTAGACGACAAAGCCGGTGTATTGGCACAAATCACACAAATTTTCGCAGAGTATGATGTCAGTCTGGCGTCGGTTGTTCAACAGCCGAATGAGCACAACCCGGATGCCGAGATCATTATCGTTACACATAATGCAAGTAAGGCAAGCATGGATAAAGTGTTAAAACATTTTGAATCACTCAGCGTCATTCGCCGCATTAAGAGTGTCTACCGGGTCGAAGGATAAGTGTCCGTATCCCATACGGCATCTCAATTATTTCAGTTATTACGTACAAGTTAATCATATCCGGTTCAACAGGTCATCATTTCAGATTATTAAAACATAAAGGAGTTTACCCACAATGAGATATCAAGGACTTTTGCAAACGTACAGAGAGCACCTTCCAGTTAATGAAAATACCCCCCTGCTTACGCTTCAGGAAGGAAATACACCGTTGATTCATGCAGAGAATCTGTCTGAGGAGCTCGGTTTGAATGTTTACTTCAAATACGAAGGTTTGAACCCTACGGGATCTTTCAAAGACCGCGGTATGGTTATGGCAGTTGCCAAAGCTATGGAAGAGGGCAGCCGTACGATCATGTGTGCATCCACAGGTAATACGTCAGCAGCTGCAGCGGCCTATGCCGCACGTGGTGGCCTCAATTGTATCGTACTGATCCCGAATAACAACATTGCACTGGGTAAACTGGCCCAAGCCATGATCTATGGAGCTAAAGTGATCGCGATTAATGGTAACTTTGACCGTGCACTGGAGATTGTGCGTGAGATCACAGCCAAACATCCAATCACGCTTGTAAACTCTGTGAATCCATTCCGGATTGAAGGACAGAAGACAGCGGCGTTTGAAGTTATTGAACAACTTGGCGAAGCGCCTGACGTTCTGGCTATCCCAGTCGGTAATGCGGGTAATATCTCGGCTTATTGGAAAGGCTTCAAAGAATATAAAGAGGCAGGTAAATCCAACACGCTTCCACGTATGGTTGGTTTCGAAGCAGAAGGTGCGATGGCCATTGTCAAAGGTGAGCCGATCCTTGAACCTGAAACGGTAGCAACAGCAATTCGAATCGGTAATCCGGCGAGCTGGAAAACGGCAGTAGCTGCAGCTGAGGAATCTGGTGGACAGATCAACTATGTAACAGATGAACAAATCCTGACAGCGTATCGTACACTTGCTTCTCGGGAAGGAATTTTTGCTGAACCTGCTTCTGCGGCTTCCCTTGCCGGTGTATACAAACTGAAGAGTGAAGGGTACTTTAAAGGCGGAGAGACTGTAGTTTGTGTACTGACAGGTAATGGCCTGAAAGATCCTAATATTGCGATCAAAACAGTAGCGACTGAGCCACTTGTTGTTGAAGATACGGAAGAAGCAGTAATGGCGGCCATTGCACAACTGGAGCAGCAATCTGTATGAGTTTGCGTGAAAAGGTAACCGTAAAAATACCTGCAAGCACAGCCAATCTCGGTCCGGGGTTTGATACCCTGGGCATGGCATTGTCTTTGTATGCCTGGTTGGAAATGAAACCTGCCGAGCAGACAACATTTCATCTTCACGGCAATCATTTGACAGGCCTGCCTACAGACAAATCGAATTTGATTTACGAAGTGGCACAGATGGTATTCAATGAAGCTGGGGTGTCCGTGCCTGAATTGGAAATCTCCATGTATTCCGATATTCCGCTTACGCGGGGACTCGGGAGTAGTGCATCAGCCATCGTTGGGGCATTGGCAGCGGCTAATGCATTAATTGGTGCTCCTTTATCCGATGCCAAGCTTCTGGATATGGCCACATCCCTCGAGAAACATCCTGATAATGTGGGAGCATCTCTGTATGGCGGTATTATTACGGCTGCATGGAATGGTCAACAGGTAGATCATATACGTATTGAACCACACCAGGATCTGCAGGCTTTGGTTATTGTACCTGAATTCCAGCTGTCTACTTCCAAAGCAAGGAATGTAATTCCAGAGCAATTTGGCATGTCTGATGTGGTGCATAACATTAGCAGATCTTCACTGCTCGTTGCCGCTTTGGCGAGTGGACGACTGGATATGATTCAGAAGGCGATGTCAGATCGAATTCACCAACCATATCGGGCATCATTGGTGCCAGGCATGGCTGAGATATTGGAACAAGCTGTTGATCATGGAGCGTTGGGAGCTGCCCTGAGCGGAGCTGGACCGACTGTATTGACTTTGGTAGATCGTCATGACACCCGAAAAGCGGGATTGGAACAATATTTGCTGGACACCATGGAGCGGGAGGGCATATCTGCTTCTGCACTGTGGCTCGATCCGGATTTGGACGGTGTAACCGTGCTGCCTGATCAAGACGAACGTCCTTTTCTGGACAGAATCAAAGGGGAAGTTAATGCATGAAACGAATTGCAGTATTACCTGAAGGCTCAGTCTCTCATGAGGCAATTGATTTCCTTTTCAACGGGGAACCATTAGACTTGCTTCATTCCAAGCTGATTTCGGATGTTTTTCGAGCAACGGATAGCGGGATTGCACAATACAGTGTCATTCCGATCGAAAATACCATTGAGGGTTCCGTTAGTCTTCATATGGACTGGCTTGTGAATGAAGTGGACATTCCGATGCAAGCAGAGTGGGTATACCCATCCATCCAGAATGTTATTGGACATGGTTCGGAATTTAAGACAGAGAGTGGCGATTATGACTTTGGTAGAATCACCAAGATTATGTCTCATCCTGTGGCTATTCCACAGTGTCAGAATTTTATTCGGCTGCATTCGCCTGGGGCGGAGCTTGAAGGTGTGAATAGTACAGCCGAAGCTGTAGAAATTGTGAAAAAAAATCCGGGTAAGGGCTGGGTGGCGATTGGTACAAAACTTGCTGCTCAGAAGCATGGTCTGGACATTATGGCTGAACGGGTTACAGATCATGACAACAACTACACCCGTTTTGTGCTCATCGGCCATGAACCTGTGAACATTCCACGTGAACCGGATCATGTAAAAACCAGCTTGCTGGTGACGTTGCCAGAAGATGCACCGGGTGCGTTGCATCAGGTATTGTCAGCTTTTGCATGGCGGAAGCTGAACTTGACCCGTCTCGAATCTCGTCCAACGAAGAAACGATTGGGCAGTTACTATTTTTACATTGATGTTGTGGAAACGGTCGATTCGGTATTGCTTACCGCAGCCATGGCAGAGATTGAAGCGTTGAATTGTCAGGTGCGTGTTCTGGGTAGCTATCCTTGTTATACATATCCTTCGAGATAATTGACCTGATGGTGTTTGGGAATGTTAGAAGGTTGTCATAAGTCGGGGTAGAATGAGCGAGTAATGGCTTGTCATTTGGTGTACAATGGACGGGTTAATAACGTTTCGGAGTACTGGGAATGGATATTTTATGGAGGTGCAGTCATCGGTGGCAGAACAATGGATCTATTTGGATGGTCAGTATGTGACCAAGGAGAACGCAACCGTTTCGGTATATGATCATGGATTTTTGTATGGAGACGGGATTTTCGAAGGTATTCGGATCTATAACGGAAATATTTTCAGATGTAAGGCCCACTTGGATCGTTTGTATGATTCGGCAAAATCCATTAGTTTGAACATTCCGCTGTCCATTGATGAGATGCTGGAAGTCATGGCTGAAACGGTGCGCCGCAATGATATGCGTAATGGTTATATTCGTCTTATTGTATCGCGCGGCCCTGGTAATCTGGGGTTGGACCCGTTACGTTGCCCTAAGGCATCCGTAATCATCATCGTGGAGCAATTGGCGATCTATCCGGAGGAAGCGTATCTTACTGGATTGAAAGCCGTGTCCGTATCCCAACGCCGGAACATTCCGGACGCATTGAATCCAAAAATTAAATCGTTGAACTATCTGAATAACATCCTGGTTAAAATCCAGTCTAACTATTCAGGTGCTGGTGAAGCAATCATGCTGAACTCCCAAGGTTACGTTACTGAGGGTTCAAGTGATAACATCTTCATCATCAAAAATGGTGTAGTGTACACGCCGCCTTGTTATCTCGGAGCACTTGAAGGGATTACACGTCAAGCGATTATCGATCTATGTGGCGAACTGGAGCTTGAATTAAAAGAAGTGCCATTCACCCTGCATGATGTGTATATCGCAGACGAAGTCTTTTTCACCGGGACAGCTGCAGAAGTTATCGCTGCATATGAAGTCGATGGAAGAACAATCGGCACGGGAGTAGCAGGTCCGGTAACGCTGAGACTGCTGGAAGCATTCCGTCAGATTGTTGACAAAGATGGATATAAAGTGTGGGAATCTTAAGTTAGAATTGCATAACATAGGGAACAGGAATCCTCCTTGTCCGATAAAATTCTGCATACCTGGTGTATGGGGATTTTAGAGACAGGAGGATTTTTTTTGTTTAGTTGATGTCATTAGCCCGGTTTCTGCATAGGATGTAGTAACGGTATGGGCGAATGTACTGCCCAAGTATGACGTCTAGGAGGTTAGTTCCCTGTGAAAATACACATGGTGAAAAAAGGCGACACATTATATCTGCTGTCCCAAAAATACAATGTAGCGCTGGACAAATTGATCGCGGCTAATCCGCAAATCACAAATCCCGACAAGTTGGATATTGGCATGAAGGTCAAAATCCCTGCCGAGCCAGTAACACCGAAGCCGGAGGGTGTGCTCCACAGTCACAAGGTGCAGCAAGGAGATTCGTTATGGAAGTTGGCACAAGCTTGGGGAGTTCCTTTAAAAGATATGATCAATGCCAATCCGCAGTTGAAAAATCCGAATGCTCTGCTGGTGGGGGAGACAGTTTATATTCCATCTATGCACGCACAAGGAAACAGCACATCTAATTCGGGTGCCGGCAACATTGCTGCTCATGAAAAGTTGTCACCTGAAGGTAAGGAATATACGGGAGTCAAAGAACCGGAGCCCCCGGCTCCAGTTACGCCAACTCCCCCTGCTCCGGTAGCAGAGGTTCCTGTTCCGGTCCCGGTGCCTGCTCCACCACCTGCCAATCCGGTAATGCCGAATGTAATGCCGGAACTGGAGGTACTGCCGCAGTTACCAGAGCTTCCTGAAGTGAAACCCGAAAAGGAGACACACAAAAAAGAAGAGGTTAAACCCGAAGTTCATGTAAAACCGGTAGCGGAATCCAAGAAATACACAATGCCTAATCTTTCGCCTGAAATTATGCCTTTGCCTGTAATGCCTAATACAAAGTCTCCAACTGAGGTTGCACCAGCAACGAAAAAGCCTTGTGGTTGTGGTAATAAGTTGCATCATGCACCAGCCGAACACCCTTATGTTCAAATCCCGGTTCCTGTACAAGAGGTGTACGGTGCTCAGCAAGACATGTACACGGCAGGAGCGAGTAACAATACGTCGTTTCCAGGGATTCCGGAAGTTAGTCCTTATAGTGGCAGTGATCTGCCTAACAGTCCGTGGACTGGCGCGGAGCAGGGTTATAACCACAATAACGTTATGCCGAATCTGTCCGCAGAAATGCAAAACAACTCATTTCCGATTGCGCCAGCTGGCGAAGTGAATAGTCCATTCCCAACGTATGTAGCACCTAGTCACATGAATCATCAGCCGCCTTTCATATCTCCATACTCAATGCTTCCGTACCCTCCATGCGGATGTGGCTCACATACACATATGCCTCAGTATACTTATCCTTCTCATGGTTATCAGGATCCGGCATGGAATATGTACGGTCCTTCGTACGGTATGCCGCCTGAAATGTCCACATCAACGATGCCAAACCAGCCTATTGAGTATGCTTATCAGAATCCGTACCCTACTCAGAACATGGTTCCCCCGTCCCCGCTTGGAGCATTTGGTGAAATGTATCCTTCTCAAGGGCAAGGGAAGGGTGGCAAAAAAGGGGGGCGTGAAGACGCTAACTTAAGTCAGGTAGCAATTGAAGAGGTTGGATCAGATTTGGAAGGGAAGTCGAAGCAAGCAGGGAATAAGCCGGCCGCTGCAAAACGCAGAACAACCAAGGCTCCTCTGAAAAATAAATCCAAGGTATCCGTGTCCGGGAAAACATCCAGAGAGGGTGCAGCTACTTCCACCCAACGGAAATCCGATAAAAAGCGTCGTAATCCATGGATACAAAACTAACCTAGCGCGGATTGCGATTGATGAAAAAGTCAGGTGCATGTTTTATTTAGTGGGAAGTCTGCTCTGTAATGGAGAGAGGCTTCCCGCTTTCCTTAATAAACATTGAGTTTCGCATTACGGAGATACAGCTGTTCTGGAAATGATAAAGAGCATTTTATTGAGAAGTTGTTGTAAACCTTTTCATAAATGTGTTAAAATATTTGTACCCTATGAGCGTAACCTATTATGATAGGACAAAATAGGGAACGGATATGGTAGCTTTAGCTAATACAAAACTACTAAAGAAAAGAAATGAAAAAAACTGTTGCATTACATTCAGCCGTATGATATATTATTTAAGTCGCCGCTGAAACACAGTGCTGACACGGGGAACACAAGAGATAATGAAATAAGTTTGATCTTTGAAAACTGAACAACGAGTGAGTTAACATTCTGCTTGCAGAATGAACGCGAAAGTTAGAGAAAAGCCTTGGCTTGAATCGACTGGAGCACAAATGAGATTTTTAATCTCGTCAGATTCAAAATGAGCTTATCGCTCTTTTCAATACTTTATTGGAGAGTTTGATCCTGGCTCAGGACGAACGCTGGCGGCATGCCTAATACATGCAAGTCGAGCGGACTTGAAGAGAAGCTTGCTTCTCTGATGGTTAGCGGCGGACGGGTGAGTAACACGTAGGTAACCTGCCCTCAAGTTTGGGACAACTACCGGAAACGGTAGCTAATACCGAATAGTTGTTTTCTTCGCCTGAAGGAAACTGGAAAGACGGAGCAATCTGTCACTTGGGGATGGGCCTGCGGCGCATTAGCTAGTTGGTGGGGTAACGGCTCACCAAGGCGACGATGCGTAGCCGACCTGAGAGGGTGATCGGCCACACTGGGACTGAGACACGGCCCAGACTCCTACGGGAGGCAGCAGTAGGGAATCTTCCGCAATGGGCGAAAGCCTGACGGAGCAATGCCGCGTGAGTGATGAAGGTTTTCGGATCGTAAAGCTCTGTTGCCAGGGAAGAACGCTTGGGAGAGTAACTGCTCTCAAGGTGACGGTACCTGAGAAGAAAGCCCCGGCTAACTACGTGCCAGCAGCCGCGGTAATACGTAGGGGGCAAGCGTTGTCCGGAATTATTGGGCGTAAAGCGCGCGCAGGCGGTCATTTAAGTCTGGTGTTTAATCCCGGGGCTCAACCCCGGATCGCACTGGAAACTGGGTGACTTGAGTGCAGAAGAGGAGAGTGGAATTCCACGTGTAGCGGTGAAATGCGTAGATATGTGGAGGAACACCAGTGGCGAAGGCGACTCTCTGGGCTGTAACTGACGCTGAGGCGCGAAAGCGTGGGGAGCAAACAGGATTAGATACCCTGGTAGTCCACGCCGTAAACGATGAGTGCTAGGTGTTAGGGGTTTCGATACCCTTGGTGCCGAAGTTAACACATTAAGCACTCCGCCTGGGGAGTACGGTCGCAAGACTGAAACTCAAAGGAATTGACGGGGACCCGCACAAGCAGTGGAGTATGTGGTTTAATTCGAAGCAACGCGAAGAACCTTACCAGGTCTTGACATCCCTCTGATCGATGCAGAGATGTATCTTTCCTTCGGGACAGAGGAGACAGGTGGTGCATGGTTGTCGTCAGCTCGTGTCGTGAGATGTTGGGTTAAGTCCCGCAACGAGCGCAACCCTTATATTTAGTTGCCAGCACTTTGGGTGGGCACTCTAGATAGACTGCCGGTGACAAACCGGAGGAAGGTGGGGATGACGTCAAATCATCATGCCCCTTATGACCTGGGCTACACACGTACTACAATGGCCGGTACAACGGGCTGCGAAATCGCGAGATGGAGCCAATCCCAACAAAGCCGGTCTCAGTTCGGATTGCAGGCTGCAACTCGCCTGCATGAAGTCGGAATTGCTAGTAATCGCGGATCAGCATGCCGCGGTGAATACGTTCCCGGGTCTTGTACACACCGCCCGTCACACCACGAGAGTTTATAACACCCGAAGTCGGTGGGGTAACCGCAAGGAGCCAGCCGCCGAAGGTGGGATAGATGATTGGGGTGAAGTCGTAACAAGGTAGCCGTATCGGAAGGTGCGGCTGGATCACCTCCTTTCTATGGAGAATCGTTTCCTGCAACGGAAACATTCAAATATGCAGCTTAGCTGCAAAACACTCACTCGTTGTTCGGTTTTGAGAGCTCAAACTCTCAAACAGCTTGCTTTTGCATGGAGCTTGTTCTTTGAAAACTAGATATCGAAACGAAACAAACGCGAATTAGAACATTCCTTTTTAACTGAACTTGTGCAAACAAGTTCAGTGTATAAAGGTAGTTAAATTGCTTTTGTGATGGTATCGGGTGAGAGCGACTTTTGGCTTTGCGCAAGCAAAACAAGGGAAGCGAGCGACCGAAACCGGAACAAAATGGTTAAGCTACTAAGAGCACACGGAGGATGCCTAGGCGCTAGGAGCCGATGAAGGACGTGGCGAACAACGAAACTGCCTCGGGGAGCTGTAAGCAAGCTTTGATCCGGGGGTGTCCGAATGGGGAAACCCAGCTGGGGTAATTTCCAGTTACTCACAACTGAATACATAGGTTGTGTAGAGGCATACCAGGGGAACTGAAACATCTAAGTACCCTGAGGAAGAGAAAACAATAGTGATTCCGTCAGTAGCGGCGAGCGAACGCGGAGAAGCCCAAACCAGAGAGCTTGCTCTTTGGGGTTGTGGGACGTCTCACATGGAGTTACAAAGGAACCGGTTAAGCGAAGAGGTCTGGAAAGGCCCGCCAAAGAAGGTAAAAGCCCTGTAGTTGAAAGTCTGTTCCCTCCGAGACGGATCCCGAGTAGTGCGGGGCACGTGAAACCCCGTATGAATCCGGCAGGACCATCTGCCAAGGCTAAATACTTCCTAGCGACCGATAGTGAAGCAGTACCGTGAGGGAAAGGTGAAAAGCACCCCGGAAGGGGAGTGAAATAGAACCTGAAACCGTGTGCTTACAAAAAGTCAGAGCCCGTTTTAGGGGTGATGGCGTGCCTTTTGTAGAATGAACCGGCGAGTTACGTTCCCGTGCAAGGTTAAGGTGAAGAGCCGGAGCCGCAGCGAAAGCGAGTCTGAATAGGGCGACATAGTACGTGGACGTAGACCCGAAACCGGGTGATCTACCCCTGTCCAGGGTGAAGGTGCGGTAACACGCACTGGAGGCCCGAACCCACGCATGTTGAAAAATGCGGGGATGAGGTGGGGGTAGCGGAGAAATTCCAATCGAACTCGGAGATAGCTGGTTCTCCCCGAAATAGCTTTAGGGCTAGCCTCGGAAAACAGAGTCGTGGAGGTAGAGCACTGATTGGGTGCGGGGCCCGCAAGGGTTACCAAGCTCAGTCAAACTCCGAATGCCATAGACTTACTTCCGGGAGTCAGACAGTGAGTGCTAAGATCCATTGTCAAAAGGGAAACAGCCCAGACCATCAGCTAAGGTCCCCAAGTGTGTGTTAAGTGGGAAAGGATGTGGAGTTGCACAGACAACCAGGATGTTGGCTTAGAAGCAGCCATCATTGAAAGAGTGCGTAATAGCTCACTGGTCGAGTGACTCTGCGCCGAAAATGTAACGGGGCTAAACACACCACCGAAGCTATGGCTTGATGCTTTGCATCAGGGGTAGGGGAGCGTTGTATAAGGGTTGAAGGTGTACCGTAAGGAGCGCTGGACATTATACAAGTGAGAATGCCGGTATGAGTAACGAAAAGATCAGTGAGAATCTGATCCGCCGAAAGCCTAAGGGTTCCTGAGGAAGGCTCGTCCGCTCAGGGTAAGTCGGGACCTAAGGCGAGGCCGAAAGGCGTAGTCGAAGGACAACAGGTCGAAATTCCTGTACCACCGTAAGCCGTTATGAGCAATGGGGGGACGCAGTAGGGTAGTGACGCGGACTGATGGATGTCCGTCTAAGCAGTAAGGCTGATGTGTAGGCAAATCCGCACATTGTAAGGCTGAGCTGTGATGGGGAGCGAAAATTATAGTAGCGAAGGTCATGATCTCACACTGCCAAGAAAAGCCTCTAGCCAGGTGATGGTGCCCGTACCGCAAACCGACACAGGTAGGCGAGAAGAGTATTCTAAGGCGCGCGGAAGAACTCTCGTTAAGGAACTCGGCAAAATGACCCCGTAACTTCGGGAGAAGGGGTGCCCCGGTAGTGTGAATAGCACGAGGGGGCCGCAGTGAAAAGGCCCAAGCGACTGTTTAGCAAAAACACAGGTCTGTGCGAAGCCGTAAGGCGAAGTATACGGGCTGACGCCTGCCCGGTGCTGGAAGGTTAAGGGGAGTGGTTAGGGAGTAATCCCGAAGCTGTGAACCGAAGCCCCAGTAAACGGCGGCCGTAACTATAACGGTCCTAAGGTAGCGAAATTCCTTGTCAGGTAAATTCTGACCCGCACGAATGGCGTAACGACTTGGGCGCTGTCTCAACGAGAGATCCGGTGAAATTTTAATACCTGTGAAGATGCAGGTTACCCGCGACAAGACGGAAAGACCCCATGGAGCTTTACTGCAGCTTGATATTGAATTTGGGTACGATCTGTACAGGATAGGTGGGAGCCTTTGAAACGTGAGCGCCAGCTTGCGTGGAGGCAACGTTGGGATACCACCCTGATCGTATCTAGGTTCTAACCTGGTACCGTAATCCGGTGCGGGGACAGTGTCAGGTGGGCAGTTTGACTGGGGCGGTCGCCTCCTAAAGAGTAACGGAGGCGCCCAAAGGTTCCCTCAGAATGGTTGGAAATCATTCGAAGAGTGCAAAGGCATAAGGGAGCTTGACTGCGAGACCTACAAGTCGAGCAGGGACGAAAGTCGGGCTTAGTGATCCGGTGGTACCGCATGGAAGGGCCATCGCTCAACGGATAAAAGCTACCCTGGGGATAACAGGCTTATCTCCCCCAAGAGTCCACATCGACGGGGAGGTTTGGCACCTCGATGTCGGCTCATCGCATCCTGGGGCTGAAGTAGGTCCCAAGGGTTGGGCTGTTCGCCCATTAAAGCGGTACGCGAGCTGGGTTCAGAACGTCGTGAGACAGTTCGGTCCCTATCTGTCGTGGGCGTAGGAAATTTGAGAGGAGCTGTCCTTAGTACGAGAGGACCGGGATGGACGTACCGCTGGTGTACCAGTTGTTCCGCCAGGAGCACCGCTGGGTAGCTATGTACGGACGGGATAAACGCTGAAAGCATCTAAGCGTGAAGCCCCCCTCAAGATGAGATTTCCCAGTATGTAAGACCCCTTGAAGACGACGAGGTAGATAGGCTGGGGGTGGAAGTGCAGCAATGCATGGAGCTGACCAGTACTAATCGGTCGAGGGCTTATCCAATAGCAAGTTGTAAATCGCATGTTTCGTTTCGAATCTAGTTTTCAGAGAACAACAACTCTGAAATGTAAGCTACGCGTTTGGTGGCGATGGCGGAGGGGTTCCACACGTACCCATCCCGAACACGACCGTTAAGCCCTCTAGCGCCGATGGTACTTGGACCGCAGGGTCCTGGGAGAGTAGGACGCCGCCAAGCGAACTCTTTCATCATACATAGAAAACAGGCTCTGCATGTTGATGTTGTACGATGAATTGCATTTGCACTGCAAATGCATATTATTCCCTGATAGCTCAGTTGGTAGAGCACTCGACTGTTAATCGAGTTGTCACAGGTTCGAGCCCTGTTCGGGGAGCCATTAAGGCCCGTTGGTCAAGGGGTTAAGACACCTCCCTTTCACGGAGGTAACAGGGGTTCGAATCCCCTACGGGTCATAGCTATATTTATAGCTTCAACAAGGGATGAGAATCCCAAAGGTTCGTCGGAGGATATACCTCGTTAGCAACTGCTTCGCAGTCTCGAACGAAGTGAGAGTATCCCCTACGGGTCATATTATGGAGGCTTAGCTCAGCTGGGAGAGCATCTGCCTTACAAGCAGAGGGTCGGGGGTTCGATCCCCTCAGCCTCCACCATATAAACTTTATAACGACGCGGGGTGGAGCAGCCCGGTAGCTCGTCGGGCTCATAACCCGAAGGCCGCAGGTTCAAATCCTGCCCCCGCAATTATACTTTCCTTTGAGAAAGTGATCTGGAACCGTGGTGTAGTTGGCCTAACATGCCTGCCTGTCACGCAGGAGATCGCGGGTTCGAATCCCGTCGGTTCCGCCATTTTTATATTAATAATACCGTGTGCGGAAGTGGCTCAGCGGTAGAGCATCGCCTTGCCAAGGCGAGGGTCGCGGGTTCGATTCCCGTCTTCCGCTCCAATATTTGCGCCCTTAGCTCAGCTGGATAGAGCGTTTGACTACGAATCAAAAGGCCGGGAGTTCGAATCTCTCAGGGCGCGCCATTATAACTTCAAATTTGCCGGCGTGGCGGAATGGCAGACGCGCTCGACTCAAAATCGAGTGGGAAACCGTGGAGGTTCGAGTCCTCTCGCCGGTATATATAACGGGATGTAGCTCAGCTTGGTAGAGCACCTGGTTTGGGACCAGGGGGTCGCATGTTCAAATCGTGTCATCCCGATCTCTAAAAACACTGTCTATAATTAGATAGTGTTTTTTTATATTTATCTATATAAGATTCTATAAATGTAGGTTCTGGTGTTCACTATGACAATTTCTCTAAGCTAACACACGCGTGTTCCTTCTTCAGTCAACAAGTTAGTTGTGCATAAAGCCTCAATCTTTAGGTCACAATAGGTTTAAAAAGTGATAGAAGGGGTTCATGTGAACACGTTTAACTTCAGAAAACAATTCAAGAGACGCTGGCGAAGGTGGAAACGAACAGTATGGATGACGGCGGCTTTGCTTGCAGTTACGATATTGGCTTACAGCGGGTTGTCTATCTCATCGGCGATAGAGCGTTTGCTGACAACTAATTTTAGCGAGGCAACAAGTGTGATGGGTCCTGTTACGCAGGAAACAAGATCTGAACAGGAGATTCAGGCGTTAGTAGAGCAACTTGATTCTGATCCGGAACATTTAACGAGTGTGGTTTTGGAGACACAGTACATCTGCGGAGTGGAGACAGAGCAGTTAGGCAAAATGGCTAGACCGCAGTTGAAAATGCTGCTGGTTCAACATCCGGAATGGGATGCTACCGTTGGAACATCAGATGAGTTGCATTTGAAGCAACGTGTAGATGACCTTTCACCGCTATGTAAACAACAGGCTTATATCAGCATTGATGCTGTAGGGAACCTTAATTTGTACGAGGGAAAACCTGGAGAAGAGAAGGTTATTCGTACGTTCTTTCAATTGGATGTTGGGACATTGGAGAGTTCTTTGCCAGAAGGGGTACTGGAGCAATTGCAGCAGGGTATTCGGATTCAGGACAAGGATGAATATGATAGCGTAATCTCTACGTTCAGTGACTATGCCGTGGATGAAGACCATCATTTAATCCGTAATGGCGGGTAATCCAAACGTCCTCACCTACGGTATCAAAATTGTGAAGTACTGAAACGATGGTGGCAATAGCAATAACATTGGTGGTTTACGTAACCAAGCGATAGAATCTAAAATACGATACGTGGAATGTGGTGAAGGACATCGAAGAGATGTCCTTTTTGTCGTTTGAACTGAAATACATGAAAATACGTATAAACATGAAAATACGTATAAACATGTAAAAAATTCACGAATAAAGACGAGTAATCAGTTAGACAAAGTTTTTCCTGCCGCAGGGTCTATCTTTTGTTATAATGAAATGAACGATACATATGTTCGCTTTTGTGAGGGAGAGATGGTTTTGCGTTTTTTGGGAATTGACCCGGGGATTGCGATTGTTGGTTTTGGTTTTGTGGATAAAATCGGCAGTAAGGTGGTACCCGTACAATATGGATGTATTCAGACGGAAGCTCATACCCCTGAAGAGGAACGGTTGCTTCACGTATATGAAGGTATGGTGCAATTGATTGATAAATACAAACCGGACGCAGTAGCGCTGGAGAAACTTTTTTTCAATCGGAACGTTACAACAGCGATGTCTGTGAGTCAGGCTAGAGGAGTTATGGTACTCGCTGCCGCACAGAAGGGTCTGCCTATTGCAGAGTATACGCCAATGCAGATCAAGCAGGCTGTTGTGGGGTACGGTAAAGCAGAGAAGAAGCAAGTACAGGAAATGGTCAAAATGTTCTTGCGTCTTCAGGTCGTTCCTAAGCCGGATGACGTAGCGGATGCATTGGCTGTAGCCGTGTGCCATGCACACTCTTATACATTAAATTCCAAGTTGAATGAGGTTTTGCGAAAATGATTGATTTTCTAAGAGGACAGTTCATTCATGTAGAGAATGATTATATTGTGCTGGATGTTCATGGTGTAGGGTATCGCGTATTCTGTCCAAATCCATTTGCGTTTGCGAAGCAAGAAGGCGAAATTACCGTGTACACACACCATCATGTGCGTGAGGATGCGATGTTGCTGTTTGGATTTGTTACACGGGATGAGCAGCGTTTGTTCCGTAAACTAATTGAAGTATCTGGTATTGGTCCAAAAGTGGCACTGGGCATACTCGCTGGAGGTACACCAGAACATGTGGTTACGGCGATTTACCAGGAGAATCTTACGTTCTTGACCAAACTGCCAGGCATCGGAAAGAAGACTGCACAACGCATGATCCTGGATCTCAAGGATAAGCTGGATAGCTTTGGCGCGGCAGCGTATGCAACGGGGTTGTTCGCTCCTCCATCGGAAGAGTCGGGAAGTGGTTCAGCCTGGGATGAGGCACGTGAAGGTCTCAAGGCACTTGGGTATACTGACAGTGAGCTTGATAAAGTGTGGCTCAAATTGAAAAAGGATGTTACTACAGCAGATTCCGTTGATGTGTTGATGAAAAAGGCGCTGCAAATGCTGTTTACGGGATAATCCAAATTGCATATTATAATATAGCTGTAGCCTGCAAAAAAAGGTAGGGATGAACATGGATGATCGGATTATTTCCGCGAACCTGATGATGGAGGACCAGAATGTTGAGTTGAGCCTTCGTCCCCGGTATCTGAATGAATATATCGGGCAGAATCAGGTGAAGGAAAATTTAAAGATATATATTGAAGCTGCCAAATTTCGTAATGAGGCATTGGATCACGTTTTGTTATATGGACCACCTGGACTGGGTAAAACAACACTTGCCAATATTATTGCCAACGAACTGGGCGTTAACTTACGAACTACGTCGGGCCCGGCCATTGAACGCCCGGGTGATCTTGCAGCATTGTTAACCAATCTGCAGGAAGGCGATGTCCTGTTTATTGATGAGATTCATCGTTTGCATCGTACAGTTGAAGAAGTCATGTACCCTGCTATGGAAGATTCGGCATTGGATATTATGATTGGTAAAGGTCCAAGTGCACGTTCCGTTCGGCTGGATCTGCCGCCATTCACTCTGATTGGGGCTACAACGCGTGCTGGCTTGCTGTCTGCTCCACTTAGAGACCGATTTGGTGTTATCAGTCGCTTGGAATTCTATACGGTTGACGAGCTTGCTTATATCGTCTCACGCTCTACCGAAATTTTGGGTGTGGAGATTGTGGGAGATGCTGCGCAAGAGATTGCATTGCGCTCACGTGGGACACCGAGGATCGCCAACCGTTTGTTAAAACGAGTACGCGACTTTGCACAGGTGCGTGGTGACGGGATTATTACGCAGACACTGGCGGAAGAAGCACTGCAACGTCTCCAGATTGATCCGCGTGGCCTGGATGAGATTGATCATAAGATGCTCAAATCGATGATCAACAGCTTCCGGGGAGGCCCGGTAGGGCTGGATACAATTGCTGCTACAATCGGTGAAGAAAGTCAGACGATCGAGGATGTCTATGAACCGTATCTGCTTCAGATTGGTATGATTCAGCGTACACCAAGGGGCAGGATCGTAACAGATCTCGCCTATCGTCATTTGGGTCTTCCTGTTCCACCAAGAGACGGGAAATAATCAAATCTGTTGAACATGCTCATTTGAACGTTCACCATAAACATTGAAATAATCACATGTTAACCCGATATAAAAGTGAAGAAAATGCATGGAGAGGAGTCTGATTGTGGGAAAAGCAATACGAACGAAGAAGTGGAGTCGTCGATTGAAGGTACTGGCGGCAGCTCTTTTGACAGTAGGTTGTCTTCAAGTGCCTGCATATGCAGCAGGAAATGATGGACAGACGATCCGTGTAGCCATGTTTGCGAATCTGGGCAGTACGTATAAATCAACTACACCACTCATTACGCTTGAATCGACAGGACAATGGAGCATCCAATCGGAGAGCGGCGCAAATGTAAGCCTTCCGGCAGGGCAGGTTCGTTTCAGTGCAGATGGATTCCGAGTGAAAGTGTTGGAGACAGCGGATTTCAAGGTAGCATCTGCAGCAGCAAAATTGTTGCAGGCAACCGCAGATAAACCGTTGCTGTTCACAACGTCTGTGAATGGAAATGCCATTTACCAGCTCTACACAGGCAACTATGCAACGGAGGCACTGGCTGGACAAGCAGTTACACGAGTACAAAAGGTAGCAGCAGCTCAATTGGCTGGTCAAAAGCCAGCTGTAACGGGAAGTAAACGCCTGTCTGCTGGAACCTATGGTTCGATTCAGGAAGCAGAGGCAGCACAAGCCAACCTTTTATCAGCAGGGGTTAGCAGTGCCTATCCAGTCCTTCAACTGAGTGGAGGAAGCCAAGCCTATGCGGTATGGGTGGGTGAAGCTTCAACGGATGCGGAATTAACCGCATTGAAGAACAGTGTTGAAGCCAAAGCCCCAGGGGTGAGCCTTTCACCTGTCAACAATAGTGCAGGGCTCATCATCCGTCAGGATGCAGGATTAAGTACGGATGCACTGAAAACAGCTCCGCATTACACCGTTGCAGGTACTGAATCCAAAGCATTGGTACAAGGGAATGGCAATGGTATCAAAGTAGTGGAACGTTCCCAACGAACGTATCGTGGAGATATGGAAATCAGCATCGTAAGTGGTGATCTGGCGTTGGTCAACGTCGTTCCACTGGAGCAATACCTGTACTCTGTCGTAGGGGCAGAGGTGTATTCCTCCTGGCCTGCTGAAGCTCTGAAAGTTCAAGCCGTAGCTGCTCGATCCTACGCGCTTCAACAGGGTGAACGGTTCAAAATTGCGAATGTCGTGGATACAACACTCAGCCAAGCCTACAACGGGATTGGTTCGGAGAACGATAAAGTAACCAGTGCAGTGGATGCAACTGCTGGAGAAGTGGTCAAGAGCGGTGGGAAAATCATCGAAGCTGTATTCTCCTCCAATGCTGGCGGCCAGACGGCTCATCCTTCTGAGGTATGGAACGGCGGAGCAGGTGTGTTCACCAATGTGGTTAGCTCAGGGGATACATCAGCCCAGGCAGGATTACATACGTGGTACCATGTGCTGCTGGGTACAGGCGTTAGCGGGTACATTCGTGAGGATAACATCAAAGAATTAACGACCAAGACCAATGCGGGACTGGCAAAAGTGACGGTAACGGCTCAGAATACCAATGTGCGTGCCGTTCCGTTAATTCAATCCACCGTTGAACCTGTAGCCAAAATGAATCCAGGCAACGAAGCTGTTGTGTTGGCAAAAGTGGCTCAATCCAACGATTATGCTTGGGTAAGAGGACCTTTCACGTCTGCCCAGTTGGTTAAATCCCTTCAGGGTAAAACAACAGCGTCTGTTCCTGCTTCAATCTCAACCTTGGAAGTGACCAAGCGTGGACCTTCCGGAAGAGCACTTGAAGTCACTGCCAATGGACAGGCTATGACGGTGAAATATGCCGATACATACCGCTCTGCGCTCGGTGGATTACCGAGCACTTTATTTGATATTGCAGGGACCGGAAGTTATACTGTATTAGGCGCTGACGGCAAAACAACCAGTAAAACCGGCTCAAATGGTGCCTCTGTATTGTCTTCTTCTGGCGCAGGAACATCATCCAGTAATGCACTTGTGGTTATGAGTGGTGATGGTCAAGCGAGAGCGGTAACGCAGGGTCAGACCTTCATGTTCATTGGTCAGGGCAATGGCCACGGATTGGGCTTGTCCCAATGGGGAGCCAAAGGTATGGCAGATGAAGGGTATGATTACCAGGCAATATTGAAACACTATTATCAAAATGCGACTATTGTTAAGGAATGAAACTAAATGAATGTGAACTTATATGATTTTGAATTACCAGAGCAATTGATTGCACAGACGCCGTTGCTTGATCGCACGGCATCCCGGTTGCTTACCTTGAACAAAGATAGTGGTGAGATTAATCATCAGACGTTTCCCGATATTATCGATTTTCTGAATCCCGGCGATACATTGATTCTGAATGATACACGTGTTCTACCAGCCCGTCTATTCGGTACAAAAGAAGATACCGGAGCAAAAGCGGAAGTGTTATTGCTCAAAAATGTGGAAGGTGACAGGTGGGAAGCACTGGTTAAGCCGGGTAAAAAGCTGAAAGCTGGTTCGGTCATCGTATTCGGTGAGGAACTGAAGGCAATCATTGAAGAAGAGGGCGAGATGGGGGCACGTACACTTACGTTTACGTATGATGGAATCTTCCAAGAGATTTTGGACCGTCTGGGTGAGATGCCGTTGCCACCTTATATCAAGGAGACATTGGATGACCGCGAACGGTATCAGACCGTGTACGCCAAGCATGAAGGATCGGCGGCTGCACCTACAGCGGGACTGCACTTTACGGATGAATTGTTGGATCAGATTCGTGCCAAAGGTGTTAATGTGGCCTTCATCACGCTTCATGTAGGACTGGGAACATTCAGACCGATGTCGGTTGACGTTGTTGAAGATCATGTCATGCATGAGGAGTATTACTCTTTGTCACAAGAAACGGCAGATCTGATTAACCAGACCAAAGAGAATGGACACCGTGTTTTTGCGGTTGGGACAACGAGCTGTCGGACTTTGGAAACGGTAGGCAGCAAATTTGAAAATGGCATACTGCAAGCGAGCAGCGGATGGACCAGCATTTTCATCTATCCGGGCTATTCCTTCAAAGTGATCGATGGGATGCTTACGAATTTTCATCTCCCGAAATCCACGTTGGTTATGTTGGTTAGCGCACTAGCAGGCAGGGAACATATTATGCAGGCATATGAGGAAGCCATCCAAGAGAAATACCGGTTCTTCAGCTTCGGCGATGCCATGTTGATATATTAGTATAACGATTAACTTTTAGAGGATGATTAAAACCAATGGCAGCAATTACGTATGAACATATCAAAACTTGCAAACAATCCGGTGCACGTCTGGGACGTGTACATACACCTCACGGTGTTATTGAGACACCAACCTTTATGCCTGTAGGTACACAGGCGACTGTCAAAACAATGAGCCCTGAAGAGTTGAAAGAAATGGATGCTCAGATTATTTTGAGTAATACCTATCACCTGTTTCTGAGACCAGGACATGAAATCATCCGTGAAGCTGGCGGGTTGCACAAATTCATGAACTGGGATCGTCCAATTCTGACGGACAGCGGCGGATTCCAAGTGTTTTCTCTCAGCGAGATGCGCAAGATTACGGAAGAAGGTGTTAACTTCCGTTCTCATCTGAATGGAGACAAGAAGTTCCTTTCTCCTGAAGTGGCGATGGAAATCCAGAATGCACTTGGCTCCGATATTATGATGGCTTTTGATGAATGCCCACCGTATCCGGCTGAATATGAATATGTAAAAAAATCACTCGAAAGAACAAGCCGCTGGGCAGAACGTTGCCTCGAAAGTCACGCTCGTCCGCATGACCAAGGTCTGTTTGCCATCGTACAGGGAGGCATGCATGAAGATCTTCGCCGTCAGAGCGCTGCAGATTTGACTTCCATGGATTTCCCGGGGTATGCTATTGGTGGACTGAGTGTTGGAGAACCGAAACATTTGATGTATGGTGTATTGGATTATACGTTACCTTTGTTGCCGTCCAATAAACCACGTTATTTGATGGGGGTAGGTTCGCCCGATGCGTTGATTGAGGGATCTATTCGTGGAGTGGACATGTTCGATTGTGTTCTGCCTACTCGGATTGCCCGTAACGGAACAACGATGACCAGCCAAGGACGTCTGGTAATTCGTAATGCCAAGTTTGCAACTGATTTTGGACCATTAGATCCTGAATGTGATTGTTACACTTGTCGCAACTATTCCAGAGCTTATCTGCGTCATTTGATCAAAGCAGATGAAACATTTGGCCTGCGTTTGACAACGATCCATAATCTTCATTTCTTGCAGAATTTGATGCGTAATGTACGTAAAGCCATTATGGAAGATCGTTTGCTTGATTTCCGGGATGAATTTTTCGATCAATATGGTCTTCATGACAATGACAAAGGTTTCTGATTGAGCTTTTGACGAAACCGGCGTAACAAGCAATATCTGTATGTATAGTCGATAAGGGGGAGTTTGAATGTTTCAGGGAATGACTCTAGCAGGAACACAAGCGGGTGGAGGCATTGTATCTTTGATTGTACCTTTGGTACTCATGGTTGCAATTTTCTACTTCTTGATGATTCGTCCACAGAACAAAAAGCAAAAGCAACGGAATTCGATGCTGAGCCAATTGAAAAAGGGCGATAAAATTGTAACGATTGGTGGCCTTCACGGTACGATCGCTGAGATTACGGATGATGTGGTTGTATTGCGTGTAAACGATGTAACTAAACTGACGTTTGATCGTAATGCAATCAGCAGTGCTGTAGCTCGTGATACGGCTGTTGAATAGTTGCTGTAACATAGAATAACGAGGGTGCGTTTGTGGCGTATTCCCTAGTAGAGAACCGGATCTCCTTGGAGACCCGGTTCTCTTTTTTGATTTATGAGGGAAGGTCGATGTTCTTTACCTGTCAGTTAGGAGCGATGCGTATTAACACCGAACATGCCACCGAGAGCTGAAATGAAGAAAGCACTAAGCAGTTGTAAACTATCCTTCCAATTAAACGAAGCATCCAGCGCGAGAAATCCGATCAACAGCACAAGGAGTCCATATACGATTCCTGTAATGCCTCCGTAGTACCATCCTTTTTCACCAGAACGTTTGCCTGCCACAAAACCACCAATTAATAATGACAAGCCATGAACAACATAGGTATAGAGCGAGAGGTCCTGTTCCCGCATTCCGCTCATCCAGAGAAACAAGGAGAGAATTAATGCCCCGATAAACATCCATACAAAAGCCTGACAGAGGCCTGACAGAATCGGATTGGACACTCGAAACGAAACCAAGCGGCGGATCAATTGCATGAAACAACCCCCTTGTACAAGTTATAAGTTAATACAGTGTATGGTCAAGCCTTCGGACTTATGAACTGTTTTCCATTAAATGAACGGATTATTTCTGCATGAGCCTGTAAGGTTCAGGTCAAAATAGGGATTACACTACAGCTAACTGTTAAAAACTCAGTTTCGAAGGAGGACCCCTGTTGTGAACTTCCCAGATGTCGGATCACATATCTTTCGAACCATTCTCATGTACTTTCTGGTGTACTGTGCAATGAGGGTTATGGGTAAACGTGAGATTGGAAAGCTGTCCATGTTTGATCTGGTCGTGTCGATTATGCTCGCTGAGATGGCTGCCTTTGTTATTGCAGATATAGATAAACCCTTGTATCATGGGATTGCCCCCATGCTTACCTTGATCATTGTACAGATCGGAATGGCCTTTATTGGTCTTAAAAGTCGGCGTCTTCGCCTGATGATTGATGGCAAACCTACAGTTTTGATCTCCAAAGGCGTTCTTCACCGGGATGAGATGCGGAAGCAACGATATAATCTGGATGATCTATTGCAACAACTCCGTGAACAGAATGTAGACAGTATCGGTGAGGTTGATTTCGCTATTTTGGAGACCACAGGCAAGCTGACCGTTTTTCCCAAGGATGAGAATACTTCAAACGATAGCAATTCTTCCGGTTCTGACTCAGAAGATTCTTCCTCCAGTAGATCCAAAACGGGAAAAAATCAGATTGACGGATTTCCAAATATCAAATATGAAGGTCTACCACTCCCCTTAATTATGGACGGAAAGGTCCAGGATCAGAATCTGGAGATCATCCAGAAAACGAGATTTTGGCTGAAAAATCAAATTCAAAATAATGGAATTCTGGATTTCAAGGATGTATTTATATGCTCCATTGACCACAATGGGAAGATATATGTTAGTCCAAAAGATGATAAAAAATGAAGATCATTTGCCTGATCGGCGCTTGAACCATGAACCAATCAAAGGAGCACGGGACAGATCATGAAAGTCAATCATTTTGGTCCAGCCCATGACGATGAAATACACGATAAGCCCGACAAAAGGAGCGAGAAGCATCCTGACCCAAAAAGGCAATATCATTGCAGTCTCTTCGTATACGAGTAGGGTCGCTGCCCCCATGATAAACATTCCTGCGCCCGTCTTGACCCAATCCAACATTTTGAAGCGGAACTGTAGCAGTTTACGTACGCTTTGGGCATGTAGTAGGGTAACCACAGTAGAATTTACACAGATAGCAATAACCGCACCGAAGATGCCATACTCGGGCCGGGAAGCGAGTGTTAAAATTAAGGTGATTTTGATAACCGCACCGATAAACGTATTCAGCAGTGCTTTACCTGGACGGTCAAGAGCTTGTAACGCAGCTTGAAGAGGAGCTTGAATATAAATGAACAACGCAAAAGGAGCCATTAGCTTCAGCATGCTTCCGATCGATGCATCATTATACAGAACAAGACACATCGGTTCGGCAAGCACATACATAAATACAGAAAATGGAGCACCTGTCACAAGTGCCAAGCGTAATGCCTGATGCATTCGTTTGTGAATCAGTGCGCGATCTCCCTGGGCAGAAGCCTCGGACAGTGAAGGCACAAGTGATGTCGCGAGCGATGAGGTTAATGCCCCCGGCAACAGCAACAAAGGAATAATCATACCTTGTAATGCACCATATTGTGCTGTAGCAAGCCCTTTGGATATGCCTGCCAGAGCCAGACTTTGGGCAGTAACAATAGTTTCGGCCAGATAGGATAAGGAGCCAACCAATCGGCCTGCTGTAACAGGAATAGAGATTGCAAGCAAACGCCGGATTAATCCGGGCTGTGGAGTACCCGAAGGTTTGGTTGTGAGATTGGGCATGTTCTGTTGCTTAGCGAGCGGTAACTCTTTCTTCTGCCTGTTATACTTCCACAAGAGTACAAGCATACCGCCGAATTCTCCAACGAGGGCGCCCAGCATGGCACCAGCAGCAGCTTGGGCAATACCGTGGGGGAGGAGAAGCCAGGCAAACCAAATGACACAGACGATACGAATGATGGTTTCAACAATGGATGAAATGGCAGTAGGCATCATGTTTTGCTTACCTTGGAAATACCCTCTGTAAACAGCAGATACAGCGATAATGGCAATCATAGGGCTCATACTAACGAACGTATGGTACACCCGCTCATCTGTGAGCACGTACTTGGTAACCCAGGGTGCAAATAGGATGCACAAAAACATGAATACAACACCCAGAGTTAGCGTAAAGCTTAAGCTTACTTGCAGGATTCGCTGAGGGGAATAACGATTGGCACCGGTATCAGCTTCGGCTACGAGCTTGGCTACGGCGAGCGGAATACCACCCGTAATTAATGTCACCAGTACAATAAAAAAGGGATAGCTCAATTGGTAGATGCCAACACCTTCTGCACCAATGACTCGTGGCAGCGCAATGCGCGGAATGAAACCAAGTATTCGATTAATTATGCCTGCCGCGAGCAGGATCATGGCCCCCTGGATAAATGTCTGTTTCTTCAAGACTACCCCTCTTTCCCGGTTGAAAGTACAGGCTATCAACATAAACGGGACAAAGCCGTTGTTCTTCATCCTATGCCAGTCCTTTATCTTCTCATGACAACTTGGACACGATTAACAAAAAGAACCATAATCAGCAAGAAGGAATATGATCAGGCGAAGTCGAATCATGTAATATTGATGCCGCATAAAGGCTTGGATGTACGAAGGGAGGCTCCCCGTTGGAAGAAATGAATGATGTGGAGTTGGAACAGTCAATAGAGATGCTCTGCCGTAGCAAAGCGGAGGAATTAAGGCTTGTCGGTTACGAATATGTCACCAGCAAAGATGTCTGGAATTGCGTCAGTCATAAATATGAAAAACAGGGCATTCCACCGCTTCACCAGCTGGTGAACGACATTTTGTCACTGAAAGCAACAAGCTTTATGAACTTTATGACCGTGTCTGCATACCGGGGGTCCTCTTTCTAGACGAAAGGGATCTTTTTTGTTGAAAATTGACTGCTTTTTACGGCATCGCTATAATAGGAATATTGAGAACGAAAGGGGATCTAGGAACGGCATGAAAAGAATTATCAGTTTCATTCTGGTCGTGCTTGTCACCACAGGGGTAATGGTGGGAACAAGCCCGGAACTGCTCAAAAATATACGCTTGGGCCTTGATTTAAAGGGAGGCTACGAGATCTTATATGAAGCAGAGCCGCTCGAAGCAGGTCAACAAGTCACCAAAGCATCTTTGGTGCAAACGGCCAAAAGCCTTGAAAGCCGCGCCAATGCGCTCGGAACAAGCGAACCGGAGGTAACCACTGAAGGAAGCAACCGGATTCGATTGAAGTTGGCAGGGGTTACGGATGAGGCTGAAGTTAGAGCCAAAATGAAAGAGCCGGCTGTTCTGACCTTCCGTAGTAAAGCTGAGAACGACAAGGAAGGCGAATACACCAAAATTGAGCTTCGCGGAAATGAATTTGTTGAGAATGCAGCCAAAGTTGTGTTCACTCAATTGAATGAGCCGATGATTGACATTCAAGTGAAAGACAAAGCCAAATTTTCCGAGATTACCAAACGTTTGATTGGACAACCTCTCGCTATTTATTTGGACGATGAGCTGCTCTCTGCTCCAACCGTTAGACAACAGTTGACAGATGGTTCCGCTCAGATTTCGGGTGCTTACACACGTGATGAAGCAAACCAGCTTCGTGACACCATTAACCTGGGTGCATTGCCACTGAAACTTACAGAGAAGTATTCACAAAGTGTTGGTGCAACACTTGGTAAGCTTTCTCTGGATCAGACGATTAAAGCGGGATTGATTGGTTCCGTTATTATTCTAGTGTTCATGATTGGGCTTTATCGCATTCCTGGTATTATCGCAAGTTTTGCCTTGATTACACATACGTGGCTGGTACTTGCAATTTTCTATTTAGGAGAATTCGTGCTTACCCTTCCAGGTATTGCGGCGTTTATCCTGGGTATAGGGATGGCGGTGGATGCCAATATCATCACGTACGAACGGATTAAGGAAGAGATGCGCAGTGGTAAGTCGATCTTGTCATCGGTTAAAGCGGGTGGTAAACATTCCTTCCGAACAATCATTGACTCCAATGTCACAACCATTATTGCAGCCGCTGTTATGTTCTTCCTAGGTACAGGTGCGGTTAAAGGGTTTGCACTCGTGCTGATTTTTGATATTGTCACCAGTATTATCACGAATATTTTCTTCTCCCGCTTCCTGTTGACCCTGCTCGTACGGGGTAACGTGTTGAAGAAGCCTAAGTACTTCGGAGTGAAGGAGAGTGAAATTCGTGCGCTTTAATTGGAATTTTGATTATATTAAAGGAAGTAAAATTGCCTATACATTCTCGATCATTTTGACTGTAGTAGGGATTATTAGTTTGCTCTCACTTGGATTGAACTACGCCGTTGATTTCCGTTCAGGATCAAATGTGGATATCACCGTATCCAAAGCCATTACAGCGGAGCAAATCAATCCAATCGTGAATGAACTGGGTGTTGACACAAAGGAAGTCCAGATCACGACTGGATCTGATCGGGTTAATGTTCGATTCTCGAACGTACTGGATGAAAACCAAGAAAGCAAATTCAAGCAAGAATTTAGCAAACTGGATGAGACGGCTTCCTATGAAGTGAATACCGTTGATCCAGAGATGGCCAAAGAGCTTGAGCGTAATGCGATCTATGCGGTAATGATTGCCAGTATCGGAATCATGATCTATGTTGCGATTCGATTCGAATGGCGATTCGCTTTGGCAGCGGTTGTTTCCATATTCCATGATGCTTTCGTAGTTATAAGTGTATTTTCTATATTCCGTCTTGAAGTGAATCTGACCTTTATTACGGCGGTATTAACCATTGTCGGATTCTCGATCAACGATACCATCGTTATCTTTGACCGGATTCGGGAGAATCTGCGTTTCGCCAAAAAATCAACGAAAGCTGATCTGCGTGAAGTGGTCAACCGGAGTTTAGCCCAAACGATGACGCGCTCGCTGAATACAACATTTACTGTATTTATTGCTTCACTCTGTTTGTTTATTTTTGGTGGAGAGTCTATTCGTATGTTCTCTCTGGCGATGGTGATCGGAACATTCTTTGGTGCCTATTCTTCAATCTTTATCGCGGCACCATTATGGTTCACGCTCAAAGGTAAACAAGTGGATAAGCCAAAAACAGTAGCTAAAGAATCTAACTAAACATCTTATTGTGAAGCCGCGTCTGCCAGGCGCGGTTTTGCAACTTTATGTACAGAATTAAGGGGGAATATTCATGACCAGAGAACATATCCCATCTGCCCAGGCTGCCACATGGAGCGGTATTGCCGGTAATATGGGACTTGCGGTGATCAAAGCGGGAGTCGGTTATATGGCAAACAGCAAATCATTGCTCGCTGACGGCTTATATTCTGCTTCTGAAGCTGGTTCTGCCCTGGCTGGTCTCTTTCCCTCCAAGTCTGTACGCGATAAGAGCAAGGCTCGCAGGGAACGCTTTAAAGAACATTCACGTGTTGCTAGACCCGGGATCTCAGTATTGTTATCTGTGCTGATCCTCATGGGTGGTTTACAGCTTGCCATCTCCGCATTGGGTAGTCTCTCCGGAATTGAACCGGAAGCACCCGGCAAGTCGGTGCTTTTGGTGGCTGTAGCAGCTCTGGCTGTGAAAGAAGCGATTTTTCAATTTCAGTACAGATATTTCCGTAAACGAAACCAGTCTCAGGCGCTGGCCTATGCACAGCAACATCGCCGTGCACTCTATTGCTCGCTCACTGTGTTAATCGGCATTATAGGATCCATGGCTGGTGAAGAGACGGGTTTGAGCATGCTGCTCTACCTGGACCCAACGGCTGCGTTGATTGCTTCCTGTTTTGTGCTTCACAAGGGTTACCGAATGATTGTGGACACAGTCTATGGCTCACTCGTTCAGGAGCTGGAGCAGGAAGAAGCCTCAGATTTCAGGGAGACCGTACAGCGGGTATATGGCATCATTACCATTGAGCATTTGGTTGCACGTGAACAGGAACATGACGTTACGATTGAGCTGGTCATTAGTGTGAATCCGAGAATCTCAATACTGGAAGCACAGGAGATTGCTAATCGGGCCAAGACTCTACTGCTAACCCGTTTCAGTCATGTGAAAGAAGTACAGATTCAAGCGATACCTTATGATCCAGGCTATCCTTATAAATCCAATCATGAACTGCCCGATCACGAAGCGACATTAATTCAGTAGTGAAGCGCGGGTCCAGTAGATCAGGAAAGGAGCGTTATCATTGCTTTATTCGCAATACCGGTGGAATACACCGAATATCGATCTGGAGGCGGCTGCGGGACTCTCGCAGGCGCTTTCCGTTTCACCCCTTGTTGGACGTTTGCTTGTGAGTCGAGGAGTGCACAATGAGAAGGAGGCCGAACGTTTTTTGCATCCTGATCTGAATCAGATGCATGATCCGTATCTGCTACTCGGCATGAATGAAGCTGTCCCTCGAATTAAACTGGCTTTGGAGCGGGAAGAACATATTTTAATCTATGGGGACTATGACGCCGACGGCGTATCCAGTACAGCGCTGATGATCCACCTGATGCGTCATCTTGGGGCCTCGTATGATATATATATCCCTCATCGCTCGAATGAAGGGTATGGTTTGCACAACCATGCGTTGGATTGGGCCCATCATCAAGGCGTTTCATTGATTATTACCGTGGATACCGGAATCAGTGCTGTTGAACAGATTGCCTATGCGGCAACGCTGGGCATCGAGGTCATTGTGACAGACCACCACGAACCACCTGAAATTTTACCGGAAGCTTACACGTTGATTAACCCTAAACTTCCGGGATGTCCTTATCCTTTTAAAGGTTTGGCCGGAGCGGGAGTAGCCTTGAAGCTCGCTCAGGCATTGATCGGGGAAGTGCCCGGTGAATGGATGGAGATTGCAGCCATCGGCACCGTGGCCGATCTGATGCCTTTGGAAGGGGAGAACCGGGTTATCGTCAGTTATGGAATAGAATCCATGCGTGGCTCGCGTCTTCCAGGTGTAAGTGCATTGCTGGAAATCAGTGGTGTGGATCAGAGTCAGGTGACTTCAATTAATATTGCCTTTGCCATGGCGCCTCGTATTAATGCCAGTGGACGTTTGGATCATGCGGGACGGGCGGTGTCGCTGCTCACAACTGAGAATCTGGATGAAGCTCATACGCTAGCCGGTCAGCTTGATCTATTGAATCGGGAGCGGCAGCAAGTCGTAGAGGGCATATTACAAGAAGCAACTGCACAGTTGGAACAAAAGATACAGCTTCGTTCAGGATCCGTTCCAGATGTAATCGTATTGGCTGGGGAGGGCTGGAACGTCGGAGTGGTTGGTATCGTGGCTTCCAAATTGCTGGAGCGTTATTACCGACCTACACTTATCCTTGGGATCGATCCAGAGAGCGGTGTCTGCAAGGGCTCTGCGCGCTCCATTGAGGGCTTGGATATCTATCAGGCACTCACAGTCAATAAACACACTATGGATCATTACGGAGGACATCCGGCTGCTGCAGGGATGACCCTGCATCGGGATCAACTGGAAGAACTTGAGGCGGGCTTAAATGAGTTTGCTGCAACCGTGTTGACCGAAGAGGACTTTGTACCTCAACGTCTTGCGGATGATGAATGCAGAATTAGTGATGTTCCGCTGAAAGTGATCCAGGAGATCGACAGATTGCAACCTTTTGGGATGAGCAATCCTTCGCCCCGGTTTGTATTGAGAAGTGTGACTGTGAAGGAAACCAGAACAATGGGACGAGAGAAGCGACATCTGAAACTGGTTCTGGAACAGGATGGTCAGCAACTGGAAACCGTTGCTTTTGGCAAGGGAGCGTTAGCAGAGTTTCTTCTCCCGGGTTCCGTTATTGATGTGATGGGGGAACTGTCTATCAATGAATGGAATGGGATGAGAAAACCTCAACTAATGCTTCAGGACATTCATGTTCCTCAGGTCCAAGTGTTTGATTTACGCGGTAATGCCGAGCCACTAAATGCAATGAAGCATTTCTTGAGCTCACTTGAAGTGCACCTGCGATATAAATCAGGTTCTGTTGGTGCTATTGTTCGGAAAGAAACAGATGTTTCCGAGGGAAATTCATTGTATGAACCTTGCCTTTGGGTATATGATAGAAAGGTCGGGTTATTTCCGTGTAATGCTGCTGCACAGCATTATGGACAGGAACAAGTCCGGACGTTATTTGTGTTTGATACGCCGGAAACCCCGGAACAACTTGATGCCATGCTGGCTTTGTTCAGTGGAGCTGAGAATATCATCCTTCTGCACGGATCAGGCAACCGCCGAGATCGCCTTCAGATGCCTTCCAGAGAACTCTTTAAGCGTATTTATATGCAGGTGTTGAAATGGAAAGCTGAACCCGTGGAAGAACAAGAGATTACTCCTGTGCTCAGTCGTCAGTGTGGTTGTTCGCCGCGCATGATTACGATGATGTTGGATGTATTCGAAGAGTTATCCTTCATTACCCGTGATAACGGCAAAATTGCGTTTGTGGATAACCCGCCTAAGCGTGAACTAACCGCTTCACGTCACTATCAGGCACTCGAAAATATGGCTGAGATAGAACAGGTGATGCTGGATGCAGCCACACCGCAACTGACACAATGGATGATATCCCGGATGAAGGGCGTATCTTAGATGGAAGTTTGTGTATTTATTTTAGGAGGAGATTATTTTGGATTTTAAAGATTATATTCGTGTCATTCCTGACTTTCCACAACCGGGAATCAGCTTTAAGGACATTACAACATTGTTGAAGGATGGAGAAATGTACCGCAATGCGATCAATGAACTGAAAGTGATGGTTTCTGATCTCAAAATTGACGTTATTGCTGGACCTGAAGCACGTGGTTTCGTTGTGGGCGCCCCTCTGGCATATGCTCTTGGTGTCGGTTTTGCTCCGATTCGCAAAAGTGGAAAACTGCCAGGAGAGACGATTGAAGTTGGTTATGATCTCGAGTATGGCAAGGATACACTCGCGATGCACACAGATGCGATTGAAAAAGGTCAGAATGTCCTGATCGCAGATGATCTGCTCGCAACGGGTGGAACGATTGCGACTTCCATCAACTTGATTGAACAATTGGGTGGGAAAGTTGTTGGTGCTGCCTTCCTGATCGAGCTGTCTGATCTGAATGGTCGTGCTAAATTGCCTGAAATCGATGTATTCACATTGATGAACTATTAAGCTGAAATCTCCACATGTATCGCTGTGATGAAACATTGAATTGTTTTTCCGTTTCCCGGGAAATAATATACAGCATTAATGATTATCAAAAAGCCTGTTCTTCCAACCGTAAGGTTAGGGAGAACAGGCTTTTTGATGTGTATACGATGGAAATTAATCAGGTGTTTTTTTCAGTAATAGGCTGTTTTCTGGAGTCTTCATTCAACCAACCCAGCACTTCAAAAAGCTTAAACAACAAGCTCATCAGGATTCCAACGATGGTTGCGAGTGCCATCCCTTTCAGATGAACGCCGTAGAAGATAACTTCTGTACCACTCAGTCCGATGACCAGTACAAGTGTAGTGAGAATCAGATTGGTTGGTTTGGCAAAGTCAACTTTCTGTTCAACCAGAATACGCAGACCGGATGCCGCAATTACCCCGAACAGGAGCAGGGATACGCCGCCCATAACGGGTACAGGAATGTTGGCTACAAGCGCCGAAAATGTTCCTGAGAAGGAGAGTACGATTGCAATAACCGCTGCGCCTCCAATAACATATGTGGAGTATACCCGAGTCAGAGCCATAACACCGATGTTCTCGCCATAGGTTGTATTGGGAGTAGATCCTACAAAGCCGGACAGTATGGTGGATACGCCGTTACCAAGCAGGGAACGATGAAGCCCAGGGTCCTTCGAGAGATCTTTGCCTACAATGCTGCTCGTTACAAGCAAATGTCCAATATGTTCTACAATAACCACAAGCGCTACAGGTAAAATGGTAAAGACAACAGACCAGTCAAATGTAGGAGTGGTTACGGTTGGTAGTGAGAGGAAATCAGCATTTCCAATAGCCTGTTTATCAACCAAACCCATAGAATAACCAAGGATATAACCCACTACGATACCGATTAGAATATGAATGATTTTGGGGAATCCACGAAATGTTACGGCACCAATGACAGTGATCCCGAGCGTGGCCATGGAGAGTATAATAGGTTTTGCCTGAGGAACCCAGTTGGGATTAGCTAGCGGATCGGAATTAATCAATCCGGCCATACCAGCTGCAACAGGTACAAGCTCCAGACCGATCAAAGCAACGATGGCACCCATAACTGCCGGTGGGAATACCACGTTAATCCAGCCTGTTCCGACATATTTCACAATGAGAGCTACCAGACAGAAAACAAGTCCTGTTATGATAAAGGCGCCAAGAGCCATCGAGTAACCGTTCTCTGGATGTTCTTTTAATACCATCGTGACAGGAGCAATAAAAGCAAAGCTGGAACCCAAATAGGCGGGGATTTTTCCTTTACACATCAGTATGTACAGCAGGGTTCCAATTCCGTTCATCAGCAATATCATACTAGGGTCGACACCGAACAGGTTCGGTACAAGCACCGTACTGCCAAACATGGCGAACAAATGCTGAAGGCTAAGCAGTGAACCTGAGCCGAGTGGCATCTTTTGATTAACCTGAATTTCGCGTTGCAATGAATTTCATCTCCTTTTCCGAAACACAAACTTTCAATAGATTACAGAGTTTCTCTTAATTAAGCAATAACATTTTTGACGTAGCAGAGCGATGGAATTTATATTTTCATGAATTTTCCTTCTATTTCAGCAAATAACGGCAATAATACATAAGAAAATAAGAAATACATCCAATCCCCTGTGAGTCATAGGGAAACGGGTTAGAAGTAATTCAGATCACCAATATAAAAATTGGATAAGCGCTCTTATTCGTCAGCAGTTGACGGGAAACGGGCGAAGCGTCATAATTATAGGAAATTACTTTTACGGGGAACCTGTGTTGCAGCACTGTCACGGGTTCCATTTGGTATAGAAAGGACACGGAACAGATCAGAATGGGCATAGAGCAATTACTCGAGAAGGCCGGGGCATATATCAAAGAACCCGATCTGGTGCGCATACGAGAAGCTTACGAATTTGCTGATCAGGCCCACCATGGACAGACGCGAAAATCGGGAGAACCGTATATTCTGCATCCGCTTGCGGTTGCCGACATTGTTGTGAACATGCAGATGGACACCATCTCCATAATAGCAGCGCTTCTTCATGATGTAGTAGAAGATACTACGGTCTCACTTGAAGAGATTCGCAATCATTTCGGCAATACGTGTGCCATGCTTGTTGACGGCTTGACGAAGCTGGAACGTATTCAGTTTCGCTCCAAGGAAGAACAGCAGAACGAGAACTACCGCAAAATGTTCATCGCCATGGCGCAGGACATCCGTGTCATCGTGATTAAATTGGCTGACCGTCTGCATAATATGCGGACACTCAAGTTTCAGTCGGAAGAAAGCCAGCGCCGGATTTCATATGAGACGCTGGAAATTTTCTGTCCGATTGCAAACCGTTTGGGTATCTCTGCAATCAAATGGGAAATGGAGGACATCGCCCTCCGTTATTTGAATCCGCAGCAGTATTACCGAATTGCAAACCTGATGCACAAAAAACGTGCAGAACGGGAGCAATATATTGATACGGTTATGGACGGAATTACGAATAAGCTCGATGAGATGGGAATTCAGGCAGACCTTTCGGGCCGCCCGAAACATATCTACAGCGTGTTCAAGAAAATGACCACCAAAAACAAGCAGTTTAACGAAATTTATGATCTGCTTGCCATTCGTATTATTGTGGATAATATCAAGGATTGTTATGCTACCCTGGGAATTATACACACGCTATGGAAACCGATGCCTGGACGCTTTAAAGACTACATTGCTATGCCGAAGGCGAATATGTATCAATCGCTTCATACAACGGTAGTTGGTCCCAATGGCGAACCAACGGAAGTACAGATCCGGACATGGGATATGCACCGGACTGCTGAATTTGGTATTGCTGCCCACTGGGCCTACAAAGAAGGCGCTGCGAACGGAAATCATTTTGAAGATAAGATTACGTTCTTCCGTGAAATTCTTGAACTTCAAAACGAAGCACAGGATGCTTCGGAATTCGTAGAATCACTTAAAATGGATTTCTTCTCGGATCTGGTATTTGTATTTACGCCAAAAGGAGAAGTTATCGAATTGCCGATTGGCTCTGTTCCTTTGGATTTTGCTTATCGAATCCATACGGAGGTTGGTAATCGGACCATTGGTGCCAAAGTAAACGGTCGGATTGTTCCGCTCGATTATCATCTGAAGACAGGTGATATCATCGAAATTTTGACGTCCAAACATTCTTACGGACCAAGCCAGGACTGGATGAAAATTGCGAAATCTTCTCATGCACGAGCGAAGATCAAGCAATGGTTCAAGAAGGAACGCCGTGAAGAAAACGTTGAAAAAGGTCGGGAAAGCTGTGAGCGTGAACTGAAACGCATGGGGCTTGATCCTTCTGCGTGGATGACCGATGACAAGTTGATGGAAGCTGCCAAAAAATATGCGTTTAACGATATTGATGACATGCTTGCGGCTGTTGGATTCGGTGGGATTACTGCTGCACAGATTGTAACCAAAGCAACCGAAAAACTGCGTAAAGAGCAGGAAGAGTCCAGTTTGCTGGAATTAAATTCCGAGATGCGCGAGCTGAAACCTGCACCTGAACGCAGAAATCGACCAACCAACGGTATTCGTGTCAAAGGCATCGATAATCTGCTTGTTCGATTTGCACGATGCTGTAATCCTGTACCTGGAGATGACATTATCGGATACGTTACACGTGGACGCGGCGTTTCCGTACACCGTAGTGACTGTCCGAATATCCCGACAAGTGCAGACGGTGAAGAAGCAGCACGTGTTATTGAGGTCGAGTGGGAAGAGAATATCGAAGCAAGTTACAGTGTGGATATTGAGATTACAGGCCATGATCGGAATGGCTTGCTCAACGAGGTACTTCAGGCTGTATCCGAAAGTAAAACCAATATATCTGCCGTTACAGGACGGACAGATAAAAATAAATTAGCATTGGTGCACGTCACAATTCTGATTCGTAATACGGATCATCTGCAATCCGTTGTAGAACGGATCAAACGTGTGAAAGATGTCTATTCGGTGCATCGGATTATGCAGTAAGGAGCCTGTAAGATGAGGGTGCTTGTACAACGTTGTAAAGAGGCTCAGGTGACCGTGGGAGACGAGCTTACAGGTAAGATCGAATCCGGATTAATGCTGCTCGTAGGCATTACCCATGAGGATACCGAGAAGGATGCCCAGTATCTGGCTGACAAAGTTAGTGGGTTGCGGATATTTGAGGATGATCAGGAGAAGATGAATCTCAGCCTGCTTGATGTAGGCGGTGCTGTATTGTCTGTTTCCCAGTTCACCCTGTACGGAGATTGTCGCAAAGGAAAGCGTCCGAGCTTTGCGGCTGCGGCCCGACCTGAAGCGGCAGAACTGTTATATGAAACATTTAATCAACTACTACGGGATAAAGGTATTCCGGTTGAAACCGGGCGTTTTGGAGCGATGATGGATGTAACATTTACCAACTGGGGACCCGTGACTTTGATGCTTGAAAGTCCGGTTAGTCAGGAACCACGTGCATAATTTCATAGGGTTCAGGCCATAATAAGTGATAATTCGTTGATGACTATTTCATGATCAAAGGAGTATCCATCCAATTATGCGCCAATCTGCGAAAGAAACACGTAACCGTACAGAACCTTTGTTACTCCCTGGCAACCTGTATGAGTCATTGCACCTTGCCCGTTCGGCTGCTGAGTATGTTGCAACGATCTGGGCACTTCAGGATTCGGACAAAGGGAAGCAGAGTCATCTTCCGCGATCTTGAATGTTTACACAGGTATATAAATATCCGATATTTGGATTATACAGATTCTAAAAAGTCCTGATTCCTTCCCGAATCAGGATTTTTTGTCGTGAGTTGATTATTTTAAGTATTCGTTTGACGACTTCGTTACAAAATGAAATTAGATTGAATTGTTATAAATTGCTCTGGTGAGGGTAATAACAAAACGAGGCACAACGAAGTGCCAATGTACTGCAAGACCCGATTTTATAAAGAAAGTTCGAACACGGAAAGGAGAACATACGTTATGAGTAAAGTTGCTTTTTTATTGGCGAATGAATTTGAAGATTCGGAGATGCAGGTCCCGTATGACGAAGTGAAAAAAGCTGGACATGAAGTGGAGATTATCGGATTAAAAGCCGGTGAGACCCTTAAAGGTAAAGGAGGAAAGGCCTCCTATACCACAGATAAGGCGATTGGTGATGCATCCGCTTCAGATTATGATGCAGTCGTGATTCCTGGTGGATCATCCCCAGAGAATTTGCGAACGGATGCGCACATCTTGAAGTTTGTCACCGAGATCAACAGTGCGAAGAAACCAATTGCAGCGATCTGCCATGGTCCGCAAATTTTGGCTAGTGCCGGTCTGTTGAAAGGCCGCACCATTACATCCTATCCACCACTTAAGGATGACATGGTAAACGCAGGAGCAGAGTTCAAGGATCATGAGGCCGTTGTGGATGGAAACTATATTACATCCCGAACACCCGAAGATGAGCCAGCGTTTGTACGTGAACTGCTAAAAGTTATATAACTTCACCCAGTTCAACTGACATACATGGATGTATCTTAACTACGTTACGTCGTGACGTTTACAAACTTCACGTTGCATTTCATTCCGAAAAAGGAGGGTTTGACATGACAAAACATATTCAGGCGTATTTTCGAACCGAAGACGAGGCAGAGGGCGCAAGAACTTCACTTCAGACGTTCCGTACAGAGCATTTGGAAGTAGGTCAGCTCGATAGTGCGATAGGTAGAGACACGCGTGTTATGGTGCCACTGGTGCCTTATAATACAGCAGGTGGCGTAGGTACCAACGGAGCTATGGGTGTAGGTGCAGCCCCGGGTGTTCCAGCCAGCGAAAATGTGATCCCTGTGGTAGCCAATGTGGACCGTGATGCAGAACGGGATACTCGTGACAGAGTGAATGAGGATGGAGACATGCTGAATGCTGCGGATGTGTCTTCGGCCGATTATGATGATCTGCATTATGTTCTGTCTGCCAAAGTAAGGGATGAGGATTATGACGAGATTGTCCATAAGCTTCGTTCCAACCATGCCTATGTGGAAGAGTTGAATTAACGTGTAGATACTTCTAGGCCCTTGCACTGCTTGACTACCGAGTCGAGTAATGTACAAGGGTTTTTCAATTATAAATATATTAAAAAACACAATTATAAAGCGCTATCATTTTTGTAATATTACTGTAATATTAGTTACATAAGCCTTTAACATAGTGGGCTTATAATAACACACATGACCCCCTTTTTTTATATATCCTTTGAGCCTGCACACCGTGTGCAGGCTATTTTTTTTGAGCTGAGAATGTGTATGTTTTGGGCAGAGCTTACCCCTTTATTCAATTTTTGCTAGAATAGAGAGATGGGTTTATATATTCTACAGCGAATTGTTTTCATAGTTGGGCTACATTGGACGGTAAATCTAGCTCCAGCGATTGGGTTCAGGCGAATCCAATCCTATGACAGAGAGTATGAGGAACTCATCGCCAGAGTGATCCGTCATATTCCAGATGAACATATACTCGCTGAAACGGCCCCACCTTTTTTATATAAGTACGGGGCAGCCGTTTCTGCTTGATCGCTGGAAATTGAAAGTTATATAGAATGCCTCATTTGAGATGACACCTATAGTGATAAAGCTACGTGTTCTCAGGTGAATGGTTAGAGACAGATTTAAGGGGGAATTAGTTTTGAGTAAGGTTGGAAGAAATGATTTATGCCCATGCGGAAGTGGGAAAAAATATAAGAAATGTTGTCTGAACAAGGAGTCCTCTGCTGTAGAATCCATACTGGGGATAATATCAACGGAGCAACCGGTTCGGGAAGCCTCCATTCAGCCTGAGAGCAAACTGACCTTGACCAAGCTGAAAAAGATGGTGGCAAGCGATTTGAAATGGGAGCACCCGGCTCACGAACAGCTGGCCCTGCAGACTATTGAGAACATGAGGAACCAATACGAGCCAGAGGTAATTTTGGAAGCTCTGGTGCTATGGAACGGCTACTCCCGTCAGACCCGCCCTACTGTGAAGAAGACAGGTTCGTTCTCTGCTGCAATTGAGTATTTGCTGTCCGAGGAGTACGGTTTCAATGTCTCAAAGGCTGAGCTGGCTGATAAATATGAGGTAACGACAGGCACGATCTCCCGGAAGGTTAAGGAGATGAATAGTTACATCGAAGAATACGGCATGGGCGGTGAAACGGACGAGCTATTGATGCTGAACGGTCCAGGCACATCGAAAGACAAAGCACAGGCTCTGCTGTCTAAGGCGAGGGAAGCGAGCTCTTCCAAACGGAGAGTACATCTGGCGGAAACAGCGCTGGAGATGTATCCTGACAGCTCTGATGCGTATCTTATTCTAGCTGAGGAATCGGACAGTGAGGATGATGCACGATCTTACCTCAAGGAAGGAATCGCTGCTGGCAAACGTGAACTGGGCGAACTGTTCTTTGAGGAGAACAAAGGGGACTTCTGGGGGCTTCATGAGACTCGTCCCTATATCCGGATATGTAAAAGTTATGCCGAATCCTGCTGGTTTGGTGGAGATACGAAAGAAGCAGCACAGATCCTGGAGCATATGCTAGAGCTTAATACGGAAGACAATACCGGAGCACGTTACCTGCTCGCTGCTGTGTATTTGTACAGTAACCAATTGGATCAGGCAGAGCAATTGCTGGAGGATTATGGAAGAGATGACGCCGCAACAGCCTTTGCCTATGACAAGATCATTCTGGAGTATAAGAAAAACGGAATCACCTCCCAGCTCAAAATGCTGTACCGTGTGGCCCGGGGTGTGAACAAACATGTGCCTGATTACCTGTTGGGTTTGAAACGGCTGCCGCATAACCTCCCTGACTTTGTCGGAATGGGCGACTCCGACGAAGCGATTGAATATGTCATTATGCATTCCCGTTTATGGGCGAGCGCGCCGGATCTGTTGAAGTGGATGCTGCAACAATAGAGAAATATGAAGCGAATAGAAGTTGGAATTCATATGATGAATCCAGCTTCTATTATCCGTGATTTTTGTGTACGTCCCATCCCGTGCAGCGTGTGAGCAAATTTTTTAGAGCTATCTTTTCGTGTTAACCCTTGACTTTAGCACTGCGGTTCATTACAATCAGAAAATAATACGTTGACTATAGTCAATACAAGTCGATTTTTGAACTATATTACTGATTTGATGACGGGACCAAGTACTCCGTGCCCACATGACCAGAGAGGAATCCCTAGGCTGTAAGGATTCTCTTGATGAGCGGACGAATGACTTCCCCGAGAACAGACGGCGAACACAGCAGAGATGATCTGTTGACCAGTAGCCGGCCTGCGCAGGACGTGCGTTACACGTAGAGCGGAATATCTGCTTGATCAGAATGCTTTAGGCAAACCTGAATCACAGAGATCACCTGAACGGCTAAAGTGTCAGGTTTCCGGAATGTGGGTGGTACCACGGGTGAATGTATATTACACAATCTCTCGTCCCTTTGTTTGCTGTATATACAGCGACAGGGCGAGGGATTTTTTTGTTATATAAGTTGATTTAAAAGAAATACACGAAAACGGAGAGGGCAGAAAAAACCTGTAAAAGCGAAGCGTTCGCCTTTATCACCGGATTTCCACATTGTAAAATTAATTCAAAAAATCTGGGGATAACAGCGATTGTAAGGTTGTTCTGCCCGCGCAGTGATCACGTGTAGAATTTTTAACTTTTAGAGAAAAAAATCAATGCTGGAGGGATTAAGATGGCTTTTCAAAAACCGACTGGAACGCAGGACTTACTGCCTGGAGTTGTCGAGAAATGGCAGTACGTAGAAGAAAAAGCACGAGATCTGTGTCGACGGTTTAATTACCGTGAGATTCGTACACCGATCTTCGAACAGACTTCTTTATTTGTACGCGGTGTAGGAGAGACTACCGATATCGTTGAGAAAGAAATGTATACCTTTGATGACAAAGGCAATCGCAGCATGACTCTTCGTCCGGAGGGAACAGCGGGTGTTGTCCGTGCGTATGTAGAGAATAAAATCTACGGCGAACCGGATGTGAGCAAGCTCTATTACATCGGTCCGATGTTCCGGTACGAGCGTCCCCAGGCAGGCCGTCAGCGTCAGTTCCACCAGTTTGGTGTAGAAGCCATCGGTGCGCTGGATCCGGCGATTGATGCCGAAGTAGTTGCACTGGGCTACCAATTGTGCGTAGAGCTCGGCTTGAAGGATGTCAAAGTGGAGATCAACTCCGTTGGTAACTCAACCAGCCGTGCAGAATATCGTGAGACGTTACTTGGATTCCTTAGACCGATGAAAGACAGCCTGTGCAAGGACTGCCAGTCACGCATGGAGCGTAATCCGCTGCGTGTGCTCGATTGCAAAGTTGACCAGAACAAATTCGTTGGGGCACCTTCCATACTGGATAGCCTCGATGAAGAGTCTTTGAATCACTTTGCCAAGCTGCAGGCATACCTGGATGATTTCGGAGTAGATTATGCTGTGAATAATCGTCTGGTACGTGGCTTGGATTATTACACACTGACTGCTTTTGAATTAAAAGCGCAAGGTATTGGAGCAATAGATACGGTTGGCGGCGGTGGTCGGTACAATGGTCTGGTTGGAGATATCGGCGGACCGGATCAGCCCGGCATCGGCTTCGGTATTGGTCTGGAGCGTATTCAACTGATTCTGGAGCACCAAAACATTGAGGTTACTACGCTGGCTCCACTGGATGTGTATTTTGTTGCTCTGGGAGAGGCAGCTGATCGTGAAGTGAACCGTCTGTTGTTCAAACTTCGTCAGTCTGGACTGTCTGGTGAACGCGATTATCTGGGCCGCAAGATGAAAGCACAGATGAAATCAGCTGACCGGTTCAAATCCCGCTATACCGCCATCCTTGGTGATGACGAGCTGGAGCGTGGTGAGATCGCCCTCAAGTCGATGGATACGGGTGAGCAACAAACCGTGAAGCTTGATGACCTGGTAGCGACAATTCGCGAAGGTAAATAAGCACGAAGTGTTACATTAAGTCTTAAACATTCAAGTAAAACAATTGATCCGGCAAAAGTATTGAGGTTCACCGACGTTTCCAATTAAGCGGAAGTTGGCGAGCCAGAGGTAACATGCCTTTTCGAATACATGATCTACACGTAACCGGACTGTTGAAGAGCAGGCACTAACTGCCCATACAGAACGGAAATTCACATAATGAGGAGTTTGGTTATGAAAAGAAGTCATCATTGCGGCGCATTAACACCCGCACACATCGGTGAAACAGTAACATTGAACGGTTGGGTTCAGACCCGTCGTGACTTGGGGGGCGTACTCTTCATCGACCTGCGTGATCGCAGCGGGATTGTACAAGTTGTCTTTAACCCAGCTTACTCCGGTGAAGCTCTGCAAATCGCAGATCGCGTACGTAGCGAGTATGTTATCGCTGTAACGGGTAAAGTTGTTAAACGTGATGCTGAAACAGTTAATAAAAACCTGCCTACTGGCGAAATTGAAGTTCAAATTACAGAAATCGAAGTGCTGAACGCAGCTAAAACACCTCCATTCTTCATTGAAGATGGTGTTGAAGTTGATGAATCCCTTCGTTTGAAATATCGTTACCTGGACCTGCGTCGTCCGGAAATGTTCGAAACATTAAAACTGCGTTCCAAAGCATCCAAAGTGTTCCGTGACTACCTGGATGGAGAAGAGTTCGTTGAAGTGGAAACACCGATCCTGACTAAGAGCTCCCCGGAAGGTGCGCGTGATTATCTCGTACCGAGCCGTGTGCATGAAGGTGAATTCTTCGCCTTGCCACAATCCCCACAAATCTACAAACAGTTGCTGATGGTGGGTGGCGTTGAGCGTTATTATCAGATCGCTCGTTGTTTCCGGGATGAGGATCTGCGTGCAGACCGTCAACCAGAATTCACTCAAGTCGACATCGAGACTTCTTTTTTGCAACAGGATGACCTGCTGCCAATGATGGAAGAACTGATGGCCAAATTGCTGCGTGAAACGAAAGGTATTGAGCTGGAACTACCTTTCCAACGGATTACGTATGCAGATGCAATGGGTAAATATGGTTCAGACAAACCAGATCTGCGCTTTGGTATGGAACTGGTTGAAATGAACGATATCGTAGCAAACAGTGGTGTAAAAGTATTTGCTTCTGTCATCGAAAAAGGTGGAGAAGTGAAAGTGCTGAACGCTAAAGGCTGTGGCACATGGAGCCGTAAAGAGATCGATGATCTCGGACCATTTGCTGCACGTTACGGTGCGAAAGGTCTGGCTTGGATTCAAGTGAAAGACGGCGAGTTCAAAGGGCCAATCGTGAAGTTCTTCACGCCTGAAGAAATCGAAGCTGTCAAAGAACGTACTGGTGCTGAAGATGGCGACTTGCTGCTCTTCTCCGCAGACACCAAAAAAGTGGTTGCTGACGTTCTTGGCGCACTGCGTCTGAAAATCGGCCGTCAACTTGGATTGATCGATGACAGCAAATTCAAATTTGCTTGGGTTGTGGACTTCCCACTCCTCGGATATGATGAAGATGCGAAACGTTATGTGGCAGAACACCATCCGTTCACACGTCCAAAAGATGAAGATGTACATCTCTTCGACACTGATCCGGGTGCAATCCGCGCTCAAGCCTATGACCTTGTTCTCAATGGTTATGAAGTAGGTGGCGGTTCAATGCGTATCTACAAACGTGATGTTCAGGAGAAAATGTTTGCTGCCCTTGGACTCTCTACAGAAGTAGCGAATGAGAAATTCGGCTATCTGTTGGAAGCATTCGAATATGGAACTCCACCGCATGGTGGTATTGCCTTTGGTCTGGACCGTCTCGTCATGTTGCTAGCAGGCCGCACGAATCTGCGTGAAACGATTGCCTTCCCGAAAACGGCAAGTGCAACGGATCTGCTCATGAATGCACCTTCTGAAGTGGATGACTCTCAATTGGAACAACTTCACATCCGCGTAGCTCGTAAACCGGTAGCGGAAAAGAAATAAAGGAGGCATCGATTCTCAATGCTCCATCAATTTTCAAGAACAGAACTTGCGATCGGACCTGAAGGTCTGGACACGCTGAAGAATAGTACAGTCGCTGTGCTCGGTATTGGCGGCGTAGGTGGTATTGCTGTAGAAGCTCTTGCCCGTAGCGGCGTTGGGCGCATCATCCTGATTGATAAAGACGTCGTGGACATCACCAACATTAACCGCCAGATTCATGCGCTGACCACGACAGTGGGGCAGAAGAAAGCGGATCTGATGGTGGAACGTGTGAAGCTGATCAATCCGGAATGTGATGCGATTGCCCTGAATATGTTTTATACGGAAGAAACGTATGAGGAATTGTTCAAATATGAACTGGATTATGTGCTGGATGCATCCGACACGATTATCTACAAAATCCATCTCATTAAAGAGTGCCTGAAACGTAAAATTCCGATGATTTCCAGCATGGGTGCGGCGAATAAAATGGATCCAACGAAATTCCAGGTTGCGGATATTTCGAAAACGACCATGGACCCGATTGCCCGTGTTGTGCGTACCACACTTCGTAAAGACGGCATTAAAAAAGGCGTGAAAGTGGTCTTCTCGACTGAAAAGCCGATGAAACCGCGTGAGGACGTAACACAAAAAATCGTTCCCGAGAATGCTCCGGAAATTCGTAAGGCTAAACAGCCACCTGCGAGTAACTCATTTGTGCCTCCAGTAGCTGGACTGATTATGGTCAGTGTTGCGATTAAGGATTTGTTAGAAATTGCAGAGAACGAGCAGCAGTAACTTGTTGCCAACTGAAGAAGCGTGGATGCTGATAAGGCATCTGCGCTTTTTTGTGTGATCATACTTCGCAAGACCGGAGCGGATGGGACGTCAATCGTCTATGATAGCCGAACTGTATTCATAGATAAATGTCAGAGTTACGTCATGTACTTCAAAGTCAAAACCGTGTATGATATTCACTGCTGCGCGAAATGATGATACATACATAATGAATTTACGGCCATATAGGTTCAACTTAACTTTTTACACGAGAACGGAGAGGACAGAAAAAAGCTGGAGAAGCGAAGCGTTCGCCTTTATCACCGGATTTTCCCCTTGGAGAAGGAAATGCAAAAAATCTGGGGATAACAGCGATCGAAAGGTTATTCTGTCATCGGAGTGGCAAGTGTAAACATTCTTTAGTTGAATTTATAATTAGAGAGAGGGGAATAGAACGAAATGAAACACGGATGGATGACCAGACGTCTTGGCATGGAGCCAGGAGACCAGTGGAAAAAGGAAGTTGTGGCGGGAGCCATTTCCTATTTTGCCGTGGTCTATATCGTTATGGTCAATGCTACAATTCTTTCCGATGCCGGGATGCCTTTGCAGGCAGCTATGGTTGGAACACTGCTGACGTCCATTGCAGGCTGTTTGCTCATGGCATTTGGCGGAAAATCACCGATTATCGTTGTGCCCGGCATGGGAATTAATGCATTTTTTACGTATACACTCGTACATTCCATGAAATTAAGCTGGCAAGAAGCGCTGGCCGTTGTAGCCGTTACAGGTATACTGTTTGCCATTGTTGCGTTTACGTCACTATACAAAATGATCAGCGAAGCGATCCCGAAAAATCTGCAGCATGGCATTACGGTCGGGATTGGTTTGTTTCTGACATTTATCGGTTTGCAAAAAAGTGGAATTGTTATCGCACATCAGACCACGTTTGTCGCGATTGGGCATTTCAATGATCCAAATGTCATTACAGCCTGCGTTACGCTGGTGCTTGCCTTGATTTTATTTATACGGAACGTACAGGGTGGACTTCTCATCAGTATTCTAGTCGGGACAGGTCTTGCCTATGTACTTGGAGCAGTGAACCCGGGTGAGTCCGTATCAGCAATGGATGCGCTGCGTCAATACGGTGGGTTGTTTGGCGAATTGTCTTTGATGAAGCTGGCGGATGTTGCGTTCTGGATCGCGGTATTTTTGCTACTGCTAATTGTGGTGTTCGAAAATATCGGATTAATTACGGCTCAGACACAGATGATTGGTCGTCCAGAGCGGTTCAAAGGAAGTCTGCGTGCTCTATCCATTAGCACCGTGCTGGCAGGTATATTCGGAAGCAGTCCTCCAGTTGCCGCAGCCGAGACTACAGCCGGAATTGCAGCAGGTGGTCGCACAGGTTTGACTCCGCTCGTTACAGCCGTGTTATTCGGAGCTACTTTTTTCTTCATCCCACTGCTGGGTTACATTCCGGACAGTGCAATTGCGCCCATTTTGATCATTATTGGTGGCCTGATGGTACAAGGTGTGAAAGATATGGATTTTGGTGACTTCACAGAGGCGTTCCCGGCATTTCTGATCATGGTGATGATTCCATTTACATATAGCATCGTGGATGGTATGGCGTTTGGATTTATTGCCTATCCATTAGCGAAGCTGGCAGCAGGTCAAGGTAAACAGGTACCTGTGGTCATGTACGGCATTTCCATCCTCTTTTTAGCCAATTTTGTGTTACATGGTATCTTGTAAAGCTGTGTTAAACAACAAAAGGCAACGTCATGTAACTTCATACGTATGATCTCTGGTGAGCAGATGGAGAACGGGAGGAACGGGAATGGAAGAGCAGCAACAAATAGGGCAGAATGAACCGAAGGTAGGAAAAAAGGGATTTAAGGATTTCGTCAAGCTTATCGCCTCCACGAATCCGCCAAAACTGATTTTGATTCTTGCCCTCATCTTAACCCTGATTCAAACAACAGCCGGACTGATCGTGCCATTGATGACCAAAGGTCTGATTGATGGACTAACGACTTCGGCACTGAACAAATCTGTGATTTTATTGTTGCTGGGGGCATTTGTGATTCAAGCGATTGCCTCGGGTATCAGCATTTATATGTTGAATTACGCCGGACAACGCGTGGTCGCGACGCTTCGCACCAAGCTGTGGAACAAGGTCTTGTCGCTGCGAATGCCATATTTCGATCGCAATCGGACAGGCGATACGATGAGCCGGATTACGAATGATACAAGCCAGATCATGACGTTGATCGCAGATTATTTGGTGTCTTTTGTATCCAACATTGTTGCCGTTGTGGGTGGTGTGGCATTACTGTTCTACTTGGATTGGGTGATGTCACTCATTATTCTGAGTCTGGTCCCACTTACGCTGCTGATTCTTCTGCCTGTGGGTAAGAAGATGTACAAGATCTCCAAGAAACAACAGGACGAAATGGCAGGTCTTACATCCGTCCTCAGTCAGGTTATTGGCGAAATCCGATTAGTCAAAGCCTACGGTACGGAGAAACAGGAAGTGGAAGCAGGGGATTCCCGGATTCGTAAAATGTTCGCTTTTGGCTTGCAGGAAGCACGCATTCTTGCTCTGATCGGTCCTTTGTTTACATTTGTCATGACTGCCGTTCTAGTCGTTATTCTGGGTGTGGGGGGAATGCGCGTAGCGTCTGGACTGTTGTCGCCTGGTGAACTGGTTGCGTTCATTTTACTGTTGTTCCAGGTCATTATGCCAATGGGACAATTCACGACGTTATACTCTCGTTTGCAAAAAGTCGTAGGTGCAACAGAGCGCATACAAGCGATCCTTGCTGATGAGGAAGAGCCACATGACAGCACTAAGGTAGCGCCAAAAGGAAATGAGACGATTGCATTCCAGGATGTACATTTTTCCTATGTTACAGGTGAGGAAGTGTTGCACGGAATCAATTTGACGGTACCTACACAAAAAGTGACAGCCATTGTCGGTCCAAGCGGTAGCGGCAAATCAACACTGTTCTCTTTGATGGAGCAGTTTTATATGCCCGATTCAGGCCATATTTCATATGGGGGACAAGCCATAACAGATTATTCTTTGGCCTCCTGGCGCAGCAAGATTGGGTATGTGTCTCAGGAAAGTCCCCTCATGGCGGGTTCAATCCGAGATAATATGACCTACGGATTAAACCGTGAGGTCACGATGGATGAGATCCGACGAGCTGCTGAGATGGCCTATTCTTCCGACTTTATCGACAAGTTGCCACAGGGCTATGACACGGAAGTGGGCGAGAGGGGAATCAAGTTATCCGGGGGCCAACGTCAGCGGATTGCTATTGCTCGTGCCTTACTGCGCAGTCCGGATATTCTTATGTTGGATGAAGCGACATCCAGTTTGGACAGTACCTCAGAGTATGAAGTACAACGGGCTTTATCCAACCTGATGGAAGGCAGAACTACGATCGTGATCGCGCACCGATTGTCCACTGTGGTGGATTCCGATCAGATTGTTGTATTGGAGCATGGACATGTTACCGGAACAGGAACTCATGCGGAATTGATCAGCAACCATACGGTATATCGTGAGTTAGCACAGAAGCAGTTTGTGGCACAGGAAGGACAAGATTGAAATTAGAACCAAATTGATTACTATTTCAAAAGCTAAGATTCAAATATAGTTCAACTTAAGACCGTTGTTCATTCGTTCAGTACGAGCGTGAGCAACGGTTTTTTTTTATGAGATCACCAGGTTGCTGTAGCTTTTTACACATCAATATGATATAGTGGGTATCCTTTTGCGTCGTCAGTGATTGGCGATGCAGAGCAAAACATATTCTTAGGAGGTAACTGAAACATGTCAGACAGCTTTCAAAGTGCCTATCAAGAAGAAGAGTACAGGTTAGAGCGAACGATGGAAGAAGTGGATAGTCAGCTGGAACGACTGCAGAACATTCCGGTGTATACCGGCCACGACTTCACAGAACAAGTGCTGGAAGCTGGACGCGAAGAGCGCCGCACCGCCTTGTCCAAGAGCGCGCAGCAACCCTATTTCGGACGCTTGGATTTTGAAGAACAGGGCAGTGGTGCACGGAAACCGCTGTATATTGGCAAAATCGGCGTAGACCGCGAAGAGGTGGGAGAGCATCCGCTCGTCATCGACTGGCGTGCTCCTGTCGCAAGCCTGTTTTACTCATTTACCGGAGGGGAAGCCTCCGCTACGTATGAAGCCCCGGAAGGGCTTATCGAAGGTCTGGTGTACCTCAAACGAAACGTTGTCATTCGGCAACGGATATTGGAACGTGTGGCGGATACATATAACCGTGACAGCGACCAGCCAGCGGTATCTGATGAATTCCTCGTTTATCGTCTGGGAGAGAACAAAGATAACAAACTCCGTGACATCGTATCGACGATTCAGGCGGAGCAGGATCTGATCATTCGTGCGGCGAGAAATACCGCATTAATCATTCAAGGTGTAGCCGGATCCGGGAAAACAACGGTTGCCCTGCATCGGCTGGCCTTTTTGCTATATCAGTACAAGGAGCAGGTATCTGCAGAGAAAATGGTTATTTTTGCACCCAACCACATGTTCCTGGATTACATCTCGGATGTGCTTCCGGAACTTGGAGTAGGGGACATCCAGCAACGGACATTCCCGGATTGGGCGATGAACTTGCTGGGGCTGGAGATGCCTTTGGCGAATACGTCGGATACATTGAACACCTGGTTCGAAACTCCAGATGCACGACCTGAATTGAATGATGATGTACCTGGACGTTACAAAGGATCGATCCGTTTCATGGAGCTTATTCGAGAGTGGCTGTCGGGCATGGAAGCGGATTCCGTACCGGATATGGACTTCAGTCCATGGGATGGTAAGGTGCTCAGCAAGACGGAGATCGAGAACTGGTTTGGTGAGGAATACAAACATTATCCGCTGGCCAAACGCAAAGAACGGGTCATGGCGAGAGTTCACCGCTGGATTGAGATGGAACTTAAGAAACCGATGCCAGAAGCTGTGCGCAAAGAACGCAAGAAAAAAGCATCTACTCGTGAGAAAGCTTATGCCAAAAAATGGCCGCAATACGAGCCGCTTACGTTATATAAACAGCTGTTTAAAGCTGCAAAGGGTGGTTCTGTGCCAGCCTCGCTCAGCGGGCTCATCCCCAAAGGCGTAATGAAACAAACGGCAGCAGATCTGAAACAGGATATCGTCCGTGAAGAGGATCTGCCTGCATTGGTATACATTCATACATTGGTTCATGATATTGAGGGTTCGGAGCGGTTTGATCATGTCGTGATTGATGAAGCGCAGGACTTTTCACCATTCCATGTGGCGTTATTGGATCAGTTCGTCAAAGGGCATTCCTTCACCATACTGGGTGACTTGTCCCAAGGCATTCATGAGTACCGTGGTGTTCATGCGTGGGAAGAGATGAGTTCTCTGTTTCCTGAGGAACAGAATGCATACTTTGCGTTAACCCGAAGTTATCGTTCGACGATGGAAATTATCGATTATGCCAATACGATTCTGGAACGTGGTGTCAAGAGCGGGATTACGGCGATTCCTGTTTTCCGCAGTGGTGATCCGGTTCGGACGTTGGCTTATGGAGGCGAAGGGCGGACGGCGAGCCTTGAAGAGGCTTTGAAGGTGTTAACCGTCAAAGACTACCGAACGGTCTCCATTCTGACCCGTACACTGCATGAAGCAGAGGAACTTCATCGTGAACTTCAGGACGCAGGCTGGGATCTGAATCTGATCGATGGTGGCAAAAAGCAGTACACGGGTGGACACTCCGTTTTACCAGTCTATCTGTCCAAAGGGTTGGAGTTTGATGCCGTTATTGTGGCAGACGTAGACCAGAAGCATTATTTGCCCAATGCGGGTGATGCAAAGCTGTTGTACGTTGGTTGTACACGGGCCTTGCACGAATTGTGGTTGTTCCACGAGGGTGAACTGCCGATCTATGCGGCTGCAACACATAATCCCGATGGCGAACCCGTAACCATTCAGGGTTGGCCAGAGCTTGGTTAGATAGATAGAGTTTACTAATGCAACAAAAGGCATGACGTTCATGGGAAAGTCCCATAAGCGCATGCCTTTTTTGCTTTTGTACGAGAAATGATTCATCTTCCAAGGAAGAACGATAAAGAAGTTTAAGTTATGTTACGCTATTTCTCAATCTGGATGAGCGACGGTTCACCAGGAATATGCCAACACCAATGAATAAACCGCCTGCCAATGCAAACCACTGAACGTGCTCTCCCAGCAAAATCCAACTCGATAGTACACCAAAGAACGGTGCCAGAAACAGATACGAACTGGTTTGGGCTGGGTCACTATTCTGCAGCAGGTAAAACCAGAGTGAAAACTGAATGATGGAGCACACAAGCGTTAACCAGAGCAGCGCCATAACCGAGGTGGTATTGACCATAAAGTGAGGCTGTTCAGTCCATACGCTCAGCAGAAGCAACGCAGCACCTCCAGCAAGCATCTGATAGGCTGTTAAGACAAAAGTATCATAGCCATTACCCCAGCGTTTGATGAGCAATGTGGACACGGCAAAGGAGATCGCTCCACCAAATCCAATCCAGGTTCCGGGGCTAAAGCTCATCTGCCATCCAAAAGTTAACATAATCCCGATGAAACCGAGTATAACACCGATCCACTGACTGAAACGGTAGGTCACTCTATATAAGAGAGCACTGAGGATAATGACCAGTAACGGATTGGTAAACGTAATAATGGCGGATTCACCGGATGTAATCCAGTTCATGCTGTAGTAGGCGCAGCCCATCACTCCTGCGGATTGGAACAGACCAATGAGGATTATTTTCAACCAAGACTGCCATCCAGTAGGCAAAGGACGTTTACGAAGGAACAAGGCCATCAAGCCACCTGCCAGTATATAACGTATGCCCATGAGCAGGAAAGGTGGGGCATATAACATGCCGATCTTGCCAACTGGAAAAGAAGTACCCATGATTAGCGTTGTCAAAATGATCAATAGTGTATATTTTAATGGTTCTATGACCCGGGTATCTTTATCATGACTGGAGCTCATAACGTCTGTCCGCTATCTACAGTAATTAGCTGCCCGGTCATGGATTGCTGTTCCAGCGCAGCACAGATCATGTGCGCGATATCCTCAGGTGAGGCAATGTGCTGTAATAACAGCTCTCCACCGAGACGATGCATTCGCTCCTCATTTCCAGCCCACCACCTTGTAGCAACTGCGCCAGGGACGATAGCATTCACCCGAATGTGTGGTGAGAGTGCGTGCGCAAGTGATAAGGTCAGACCATGAACTGCCGCTTTGGAGACGGCGTAAGGGAGGGAGGAGCCCGAACCCGTACTGCCTGCGATACTGCCCAGATTTACGATAGAACCAGCGCCAGCCTGTCTCATACCTTCCGTCACTGCACGAGCGCAATGAAACATGCCTTTCACATTCACATCAACCAGCTCATTCCAGATGTCATCAGTAACAGACTCCAGATCGTGCATGGGGATATGGTGCGTGATTCCGGCGTTATTTACAAGTGCAGTGATTGGGCCATAGGTTTCAGTTACTGTAGTGACCATCCGCCGGACATCAAGATCATTGGCAACATTAGCTTGAACGGCGAATGCATGGCCTCCCGTATCCAAAATGTGTTGAACAGTCTCTCTTGCTGCATCTTGTGAGCGGGAATAGTTGACAGCGACCAAGGCTCCGCGTTCAGCGAGCACCTCACTTACAGCACGTCCTATACCTGTTCCACCACCTGTGATCAGAGCAACTCTATTTTTCCAGTATGTCATGCTGAACACTCCTTATCATCATCCAGTCAGATGACTGGTTAGGGATCTACATGAATTGTAGTCCGGTTTACACATGAAGTATAATGATTGGTAATGAATCGGATATCATTATGAATGATGTCAGAGTGGAGGGACCATGGAGAGCGGGGATCTTAGAATATTTCAGTGTGTTGCACAGGAAGGGAATCTGACCAAAGCTGCTTCTAAACTGGGGTATGTTCAATCCAACGTAACGGCACGAATCCGGCATCTGGAAGCAGAAGTAGGTACAACGTTGTTCATTCGTCATAACCGAGGTATGACGTTATCTCCAGCCGGAGAAATGTTGCTGACCTATGCGGATAAAATTATTGGTTTGCTGAATGATGCTTCCAAGGCGCTTCGGGCGACAAGTACACCATCGGGTCCAATGCGAATAGGGTCTACACAAACCGCGGCGGCCGTGCGACTACCTGAACTTTTCGTCAGATATTATAAACAGTATCCAGATGTCTCCTTGTCACTGGTTACTGGCAATTCGCAGATGCTTATGGATCAGGTTATTGGGTATGAATTGGAGGGAGCATTTATAGGCTGTCCCTGTGATCATCCTGATATCGTTTCTATTCCCGTATTTGATGAGGAACTATTTGTTGTCTATTCTGGTATGGGTCCTACGGATGAAGATCTTAAGAGTAAGCCCATTCTTGTCTACAGCATGGGGTGTTCCTATCGTCAGGTTTTGGAGGAATGGTTAGAGGTGGGTGGTGTTACCCGCCCAGTAATTATGGAATTCGGAACTCTTGAAGCGATTATTAGTGGAGTTACGTCCGGTATGGGAATTTCCTTATTACCAGAGATTGTGATTAGGCATCAGATCAAAAATGGATTATTGCGCACGCATACACTCCCCGTAGGTATGAATCGCATGATGACTCATTTTATTACTCGCAAGGATGCCTTTGTCAGCAGTGCACTTCATGCATTTATGGCTATGTTACCGCGAGAGTATGATATGATAGAGAGTGGAGAACCATCAGAAGTGTAATTGTAATCAAGGCAAGGCAATCCGTTAAGGAAGTGATGAGCAATGGATTTATTTTCGTTCCAACAAGACTCAAAACCACAAGCTAGATTGCTCGCGGACCGCTTGCGGCCAGAGCATCTGGATGAATATATTGGACAGGAACATATTATTGGACCAGGGAAACTACTCCGGCGCGCCATCGAGGCTGATCAGATTTCGTCAATCTTGTTATATGGCCCTCCGGGATGTGGCAAGACAACCTTGGCACATATTATTTCCCAGCAAACGCAAGGACAGTTCGTTCGCCTGAATGCAGTGGAAGCTTCCGTCAAGGATGTGCGTGAAGTCATCGAACAGGCCCAAACGAACAAACAGCTGTATGGAACCAAAACCATTTTGTTCCTCGACGAGGTACATCGGTTTAACAGTTCACGTCAGGATGCGCTATTGCCAGCGGTAGAGAAGGGCACTATTATTTTTATAGGCGCAACAACAGAGAATCCCTTTCATTATGTCAATGGAGCCTTGATGAGTCGCTCCACCCTATTCCAGCTGGAATCACTGAACAAGGATCATTCCCTTATTGCGATGCGCAGAGCATTGAGTGATGCCGACAAAGGTCTGGGGTTCATGGAACTCGAGGCGGACGATGAGGCGCTTGAACATATTGCCACGATGGCCAACGGGGATATTCGGCGTGCGCTTAACGCGCTTGAACTGGCTGCGTTGACCACGCCACCGGAGAAGGATGGGTCCATTCATATTACGCTTGGTGTGGCAGAAGAGTCTATTCGGCGCCCCATTGTGAAGGCGGATGAATCGACACAGTATGATGTGTTGTCTGCATTTCACAAGAGTATTCGGGGTTCCAGTGATGCTGCGCTATTCTGGTTTTTATACGCGGTGGAGAAGCTCGGCATGGACCCGATGACCTTTATTCGGCGCCTGATTGCAGCAAGCAGTGAAGACATTGGACTTGCGAACCCGCAAGCCATGACTCAGGCCATTGGAGCACTTGATGCGTACCGGAATAACGGCTGGCCCGAAGCCAAGCTGAACATTGCACAAGCGATTCTGTTTGCAGTAGAAAGTCCAAAATCCAACGCGGTGTACACCGCCATTTCCAAAGCCATGAACGCGATTGATGAGGTGAAATCGGCAGAAGTTCCGCTTCACTTGCGAGATACGCATTACTCGGGTGCTGTAAAACTTGGACATGAGGGCTATCAATATCCACACAACTATCCGGGGCATTACGTGAAACAAGAATATTTGCCAAAGCAACTCTCACGGAGAGTATTCTATGAGGCCACGGAGCAAGGCAACGAATCGAAGATCAGGCTGAACCAACAGCGGCGCAGAGAACTGTAATACAGACAGATCACTCGGGAGATGCACACAACATGAAAGAGCTTTTGTATATAGGGGCGGGTGGATTTATCGGTACATTAACCCGATATGCCATACAGTTAGCGATACCAACTGTCCATGGGGGGTTCCCTTGGGCAGTGCTGTTAATCAATGCGATGGGCAGCCTTTTTTTAGGTTGGTTCTTTACCATAGCTGTTCCAGGCAAAATAACACCACAACTTCGACTGGCGATTGGTACAGGTTTTACTGGCGCATTTACGACATTCTCCACGTTTACACTGGATGTTGTTCGTTTATCCGAAGGGGGCGAATGGGTCCATGCCGCTATTTATATGATCGTAAGTCTGTTGGCAGGATTAATGCTATGTGCGCTGGGAATGAGCCTTGGACAGCGTATGTTGGGAGCACCAAGACAAGAAGGTGATGCCTCATGATCCTATGGATTGGTTTTGCAGGTGTGCTGGGTGCGGTACTGCGTTACAGTCTGGGAAAATGGGTCTCTGGCTTGGTGGGAGCGGCTTTTCCATGGGGAACATGGATCATCAACATCAGTGGTTCACTGCTTCTTGGGCTGTTATACGGGTGGCACCAATCTGCAATGATCTCAGATGGAATCTGGGTGATGTGGGGAACCGGATTTTGTGGTGCTTATACCACGTTCTCTACCTTTGGTTATGAGACGTTAGGACTTATGGGTCGACAACGATACGCAAGCGCGGCGCTCTACGTTGTCAGTTCGGTTGTAGTTGGGGTGTTGGCCGCCTGGGCAGGAGTCTGGTTGACTGCATAACGAACTATTTTTAATTTTTTTGCAAAGAAAAGCAGGAAAAAAGCCATCCTTCATGGTATACATGAAAGACGGCTTTTTTAATAGGGATACATGGTATTGTGTATAATCCGCATTTTAATGGACAAGCTCTATTATTGCATTGCGGGTACAGGTACTTTTTGCACCTGATCGATCGTACCCCCACCCAGGCAGACCTCTCCGTCGTAGAAAACAACGGCTTGTCCTGGTGTAATGGCTTTTTGCTGCTGATCAAATTGTACATCCACACTTCCATCTTCCTGCCAGGTCAATGTTACACCTTGATCCGGCTGACGATAGCGGAATTTGGCAGTACAACGGTATGGCACATTAGGCATGTGCTCTGCACCAGCAATCCAGTTCACACCCGTTGCGGTTAGACCTGTGGAGTACAGGCTTGCATGGGCATCGCCCTGAACAACAAGCAGTTGATTCTTCTCCAGGTTCTTGTCTGCAACAAACCAGGGTTCACCATTGCCGGAACCACCAATGCCCAGACCTTGGCGCTGTCCAAGTGTGTAGTACATCAGACCGTCATGACGACCTTTGACTTCACCGGTTGCGATATCAACCATGTCTCCGCCTTTGGCAGGCAGATAGTTACTCAGGAACTCTTTGAAATTACGCTCACCGATGAAGCAAACACCTGTGCTGTCTTTTTTCTTGGCGGTATACAAACCAGCGGCTTCTGCGATTTTGCGCACTTCCGGTTTGGGTAGATGACCAATCGGGAACATGGCTTTGGACAGCTGGTTCTGATTGAGTGCGTTAAGGAAATAGGTCTGATCCTTATTGTTGTCCACGCCGCGCAGCAGCTTGAACGTACCATCTTCTTCAATCAGGCGAGCATAGTGTCCTGTAGCTACATAATCTGCGCCGAGATCCAGAGCTTTGTTCAGGAATTCACCAAATTTGATCTCACGATTACACATGACATCCGGATTTGGCGTGCGACCCGACTTATATTCATCAAGGAAATAGGTAAATACTTTATCAAAATACTCTTTCTCGAAGTTGACAGTGTAGTATGGAATGCCGATCTGTTCACATACGCGGCGTACATCCTCTGAATCTTCTTCAGCGGTACAGTGGCCGAACTCGTCGGTGTCATCCCAGTTTTTCATGAAAATGCCGATGACATCGTACCCTTGCTCTTTCAGCAACAGTGCGGTAACGGAAGAATCGACACCTCCGGACATGCCAACGACGACCCGTGTATTTTCAATTGTTTTGGACATCGTTATCACCATTTCTATATATAAATGTGTTTCGTTTCTTATTCTAGCATAACCGGACTCAAGATACGATACACCCGGCCAATTTTGGATAGTGTCCACCACAGACGCACATTTTGGAATATCGTCAATCTTTCTTTTCCATAAAGCATGCAGATATGTTAACATTAGCTGAGGGTTATGATCGGAATACGGAGGATTAGAAGATTCATGCTAATTTCTATGCTTCTCTGCTGTGGACAGGTCGTGAAACAGACGGTCATGGACCACAGGATTAAATATAAAGTTTCCAATCGTTTCTGAAAATTGAAAGAGGTGACTCCTTTGAAAATATCGACAAAAGGCCGTTACGGCCTCACAATCATGATGGAGCTTGCTGCCAGAACAGGCGAAGGCCCTACATCACTTAAAAGCATTGCCGAGCGCAACCAGCTCTCGGAGCATTACCTGGAGCAACTGATCGCTCCACTACGTAATGCAGGACTGGTGAAGAGCATTAGAGGTGCTTACGGCGGTTATATCCTTGCGGGTGATCCTGCAACCGTGACTGCAGGCGATGTAATCCGTGTACTGGAAGGGCCAATCTCTCCAGTAGATTTCACAGAGGAAGATGATCCGGCGAAGCGTGATCTATGGTTGCGTATTCGTGACGGCATTGCGGAAGTGTTGGATTCCACAACACTGAAAGACCTGATTACATTCCAGGATCAGGACAAAAAAGACAGCTACATGTTCTACATTTAAGATCATTAATTCGCATCACAGAAGACACAATAAAGCCCCCAAATTGGGGGCTTTAGACATGCCAATGGGTACTTTGTTCTGTTCTTCAATTTCTACAGATCATTTTAATTGAGCAGGGCTATGTATTCAGCCGCGGGATTTACAAGATGGTCAAGTGTGAACTTAACTGGATGACTTATAAATCAGCGACTTTTTAAGGTTTCTATATCAGCTTCCATGCGTAACTGACGGCGATTCAAAATATCAATGCTGTGCTGATGGGTATTTAATTCGGTAGTTACTTTGCGTTCAGAGGCAGAGTGGGAAGTGTCAAGACGTTTCGTAATAGTCAATGTTTCCAGAACAGCTTGTTGAAGAAGCGGAATGTTTTTAGTTTGTTCCTCGATGGTGTCCAATCTGCCATCTACCTTATCGAGCCTGTCGTCAATAGCATTAAGTGTGCGATCAACAGTGTCGAGTCTGCTCTCTACGGCACCGAGCCTCTCTTCCATAACATCGAGTCGGTTGTCTATTTTTCCAAGATGTCCATCAATGCTGTCGAATCGTTTGTCCATTTGTTGAAGCTGATTCAGAATCTGCCCGAGAATGGGATCACTCATGTCTCTCTCTCCTTTATGAAATGGATATAGAACATTATACACGAAGATGCAACAACAGAGCATCCGTTTCAATTTCCAATTTTAATAGTTTGCCATGAGATAGAAATTTAACATATAACGGGGTGAAGATAAATGAAACGAATTTATTTGGATCACGCCGCATCGACACCTATGCATCCACAAGTCGCAGAAGCGATGATGAACGTCATGACAGGACAATTTGGCAATGCATCAAGTATCCATGCCTTTGGGCGTGAGGCCAAACGGACTGTCAGCGGAGCAAGGGATGTCATTGCGGCGTCTTTGGGCTGTTTCCCGGACGAATTGGTATTCACCGGAGGTGGCACCGAGAGCGACAATCTGGCAATCTTTGGAGCAGTCTCATCCAGGCAGGATAAGGGGAAACACGTCATCACGACCGCAATTGAGCATCATGCTGTTTTGCATACGTGTCAGGAATTGGAGCGGCAAGGTTATGAAGTAACCTATCTATCTGTTGATCGTTATGGACGAATAAGTCTGGATGAGCTGCGAGAGGCTATTCGACCGGATACGGTGCTGATTACCATGATGTATGCCAACAACGAAGTGGGCACGATTCAGCCTATACTTGAGGTGGGTGAGCTTGCCCGTCAGCATGGTATTCTTTTCCATACCGATGCAGTTCAGGCTCTGGGCAGCCAGAATATTTCCTGTAAGGATCTGCCTGTGGATCTGATCAGCTTCTCTGCGCATAAAATCAACGGACCTCAGGGCGTGGGTGCACTCTATGTACGGCGAGGAATTGTGCTGGAAGCAAGAGCTCACGGTGGGCTGCAAGAGCGTCAGCGTCGCGCTGGTACGGAAAATATCGCAGGTATTACCGGATTTGCAGAGGCTCTCAAGATTGCATCAGCACAGACGGAGATGCATCGTCAGCATGATTTGGCATTGCGTAAACTTTTGTTGGAACAGCTTGAAATTCATGTGGGGACGGAGCACTTTCACGTGAATGGACACCTGGAGCATACGCTGCCCAACATCCTGAATATCAGCTTCCCTGAAGTGTCCACAGAGACGATGTTAATGAATCTGGATATGGAAGGAATTGCTGTTGCAAGCGGTTCTGCCTGCACTTCAGGTTCACTTGAAGTCTCTCATGTGCTCAAAGCGATGAAATTGCCTGAAACATTTTTACACTCTGCGATTCGATTTAGCTGGGGATTGGGTAATACTACGGAAGAAATCATGATAACCGCCGAAAAAATTGGAACCATTCTTGGACGACTGCGTAATAGACCCTAAGGGGAACTTTACACATGGAACAGAAGGAGGGAAGAAGTTCCATTTCATCGGTTGGATAGAAGCGGTTTTGATGATCGGCGTCTGATTGCCACTCATCAACTTTGGGCATACCTAGCAATAGCGCCGCGCCTATTTAATGATAAGAAGATGAGGAGGACCCAGCGATGAAGCTTCAGGAAATGATCGGACTTGCCGTTTTTGATGTTGAGGACGGGAAGCAGGTCGGTAAAATCCAGGATTTCATTGTGAATGATGATTGGGAGATCGAAGGCATTGAGCTTGAGAACAAAGGTCTGTTTACCAATCATGTCAAAATCGTGCAGTGGCAAGATATCGTTGCCTACGGCGAAGATGCCGTCATGATCCGTAATCAACAGGCTGTCCGCAAGACGGGAGCCGACGACATAAAATACACGTACCTCCTCGGTCGGTCTAAATTGAAGGAGATGTCCGTGCTCACCGAAGAAGGTTTGCTGCTTGGGCGTGTCTCCGATGTTTATTTTGACCAAGAGTTGGGAAATACAATAATAGGGATTGAAATTACGGACGGTTTTGTGTCCGATCTGATCGAGGGCCGCAAATGGCTGCCATGTACAAGCGATATGTCCATCGGGGAAAGTGCCATTATGGTGCCGTCGCTGAGTGAACAACGCTTGGAAAATGCCATTCATTCTGTTAATGGATAGGTGAATGAATATGAAATGTCCAAACTGTAGTTCCAAAGATATCGGGAAAATTGGTTCCCACCAGTTTTACTGCTGGGGATGCTTTATCGAATTAACGGTGAACGGTGAGAAAATGTCTGTATATCAGGTGGAAGAAGACGGTACGCTGAGTTCCCTGGATGATCTGTTTTTCGGGGACGAGCTGCCACAAGACTTCCCTCATCTTCACGCTTCTTCTTAATAAGCAGAATAACTTCCTCTATATGCGGTTTCATGACAATGTATGTCATGGGAGGCTGTCGTTAATTGTTGGCAGATGTATATAGATGCGGTTACATAGTGGTTCGGCTGGTGTATGGTTGATTATATGCTAACCCGTACTGCAAAATGCGCTTCCTTCTCTGATGAAGGAGGCGTTTTTTGGTTTGAGGAAAAAATGTTCGGATTACTCCTTTCCACTTCTGCGCTGTGTTAATAAATATTACCTTTCCTACATATACTGACTCTCAGAGCCAGTCCAAAAGGAGAGATGCAAGTGGAGCAATTAACCAAAAACAAGCTGTTCCGTTACGCGATCTGGCTACTGCTCGGATTGATCATTTTATATTTTATATGGCTACTACGGCCTTTACTGCTTCACATATATGCGTTCCTGAAAACAGTGCTGGCACCCTTTATCGTAGCCCTTATCATATCCTATGTACTTAATCCGATTGTCAGCATGCTGGGAGGGCGCAAGGTGCCGCGTACAATTGCGGTTCTACTCATATATGCCTTTTTCCTGACCTGCCTTGGTGTCATTTTGATGAATGTGATTCCGGTATTAATTGAACAGCTGGGGGAACTCAACGAGCATATGCCGGAACTGTCCATGCGTGCCCAGAGCCTGATGAACAATATGGATCACAAATTAATGCCGCCAAGTGTGCGAACAGGTATGAACAGTTGGTTTTTTCAGATGGAGGATCGATTAACTCAGGGAATTACCGTGCTAATGGACAATATCGGGGCGACGATTAATGTGTTATTCAATGTGTTTATCGTGCCATTTCTGATCTTTTATATGTTAAAAGACTTTGAGGTATTTGAGCGCACCATTGTGGCGTATCTTCCGCGTTCACGTCGTAAAGCGATTGTCTCGGTGATGAAAGAGATCGATACTGCACTGGGGAACTACATTCGGGGACAGTTTATTGTCTGTGTCATTGTTGGTATCTTTGCCTACATTGGTTATATCGTCATTGATATGCCGTATGCTCTGCTGCTTGCAAGCATTGTAGCTGTGTTTAACATTGTGCCCTACTTGGGGCCGTTCCTCGGAGCTGCTCCTGCTGTGGTCATGGCATCAACCGTATCGTTCAAAATGGTACTACTTGTTGTCATTGTGAACACACTGTGCCAGGTGTTGGAGAGTAACGTTATTTCTCCTCAGGTGGTGGGACGTACGTTGCATCTGCATCCACTGTCGATTATATTTGCACTGCTCGTCGGAGGTGAACTGGCAGGCATTGTAGGTTTAATTCTGGCAGTACCGGTTTTTGCCGTGTTGAAGGTGATTGTGCAACACTTTTTCGCCTATTACATCAAACGAAGGACCGACTAAATAGCAGGGTAAAACATCAAAGAGGCCGCGTTGACACCCGCTTGTGCTACCGATATAATGAGTGTGTATGTTGAGAACATGAAATCGATGATGAAATAAAGTACGCCGAGGGTCCCTTTCCTCAGAGAATAGACTTCATCGGATCAGGGTGAGCCTGAACAGATGGCTGGAAGAGTCTTGAAAGATGAAGCGGCGGAAAGCTAATTTCGGAGTGCAGGACAACCCTGCCGGGAGCGACCGTTATTTCGCATGAACGAGGAGATTGTTTGTTTGTCCGGGCAGCAAGGGATGAACAGCAATAACCAGGGTGGTACCGCGATAACATCGTCCCTGATTATTCAGGGGCGTTTTTTGTGTTTATTTTTACAAAAACAATGTTGACCAACCGGAGCGAATACGCAACGGACTATTATAATTTAATGGGGGCATCCAGTATGAAAGCCAGTGAAATCCGGTCTAAATGGATAGAGTTTTTTGCAAGTAAAGGTCACAAAATCGAGCCGAGCGCATCGCTCGTGCCTCACAACGATCCTTCTCTTTTGTGGATCAATGCAGGTATGGCACCGCTCAAACCATATTTTGACGGACGTGAGAAGCCGGAGAACCCGCGCCTTGCGAACTCCCAAAAATGTATCCGTACCAATGATATCGAGAATGTTGGTAAAACGCGTCGTCACCATACGTTCTTCGAAATGCTCGGCAACTTCTCTATTGGAGATTACTTCAAGGAAGAAACGGTTACTTGGGCGTGGGAATTCTTGACTAGCAAAGAGTGGATCGGATTCGATCCGGAACGTCTTTCCGTAACGGTATATCCGGAAGATGAAGAAGCTTTCAAACTGTGGAACGAAAAAGTAGGACTGCCTGCTGAGCGTATCATTAAATTGGATGAAAACTTCTGGGATATCGGCGAAGGCCCATGTGGACCTTGTACCGAGATCTTCTATGACCGCGGCGAAGCTTACGGAAACGACATGAGTGATCCTGAAATGTATCCAGGTGGGGAAAACGAACGTTACCTGGAAGTATGGAACCTGGTATTCTCCCAGTTCAACCATAACAAAGATGGTAGCTACACACCGCTTCCTAACAAAAACATTGATACAGGTGCAGGTTTGGAGCGTTTTGCTTCCATTCTGCAAAATGTGGATTCCAACTTCGACACAGACCTGTTCCAACCGATGATTCAAAGAACAGCCGCTCTTGCGGGTGTGAAATATAACGACAGCGTAGAGATTGATGTTGCACTGAAAGTCATTGCCGATCATATCCGTACGGTTGCTTTTGCAGTAGGTGATGGTGTTCTGCCAAGTAATGAAGGACGTGGATATGTCATCCGTCGCTTGCTTCGCCGTGCAGTTCGTTATGGAAAAGTGCTTGGACTTGACCGTCCATTCCTGTATGAATTGACAACAACCGTTGGTGAAGTGATGGGCATGTACTACCCTGAGGTAGTAGACAAACAGGAGTTCATCGCCAAAGTAATCAAAACCGAGGAAGAGCGTTTCCACGAAACACTAACAGATGGTCTGGCTATTCTGGCTGATATCAGCGGCACAGCCAAATCCGAAGGACGCACCGTTATTAGCGGACCTGAAGCTTTCAAGCTGTATGATACGTACGGTTTCCCGTTTGACCTGACAGAAGATTATGCTGCAGAGCATGGACTGACTGTGGATCGTGAAGGTTTTGATGCTTCCATGCAGAAACAACGTGAGCTTGGACGTGCTGGACGTCAAGAGAACGAGAGCATGAAAGTCCAAGGCGGACCACTTGCTGACCTGGAGGTTAAAAGCGAGTTTGTTGGTTATACTGACCTGTTGACGGAAGCAAAAGTGGTAGCCATCGTAGCTGGTGATGCCCTTGTTGAATCTGTAGGCGAAGGACAAACGTGTCAGGTTGTTCTGGACAAAACTCCGTTCTACGCGGAAAGTGGCGGTCAAGTGAGTGATCAGGGCTTGCTGCGAGGTGCTGGTGTATCAGCGAAAGTACAAGGTTTGTTCAAAGCTCCACTTGGACAACATGTACATCTGGTAACTGTGGAGTCTGGTGAACTGCGTGTAGGCGATGTGATCAATGCCGAAGTAGACTCAGCTAAACGTGGCGACATTATCAAAAACCATACAGCTACCCACTTGCTGCACAAAGCGCTCAAAGATGTGCTCGGCACACACGTAAATCAGGCAGGATCGCTCGTAGAGCCACAGCGTCTGCGTTTTGACTTCTCTCACTTCGGCAGCATTACGCCGGAAGAGTTGACAGAGATTGAGCGTCAAGTGAACGAACAGATCTGGAATCGTCTGAACGTGAACATCGAGCTCAAAGCTATTGATGAAGCCAAAGAAATGGGCGCGATGGCCCTGTTTGGCGAAAAATATGGAGATATTGTACGTGTTGTTCAAGTCGGAGACTACAGTTTGGAACTTTGTGGCGGCTGTCACGTAAATAATACTTCAGAGATTGGAATCTTCAAACTGGTGAGCGAGAGTGGAATTGGCTCCGGCGTACGCCGGATCGAAGCTGTAACTGGCCGCGGCGCATATCTGTATGTGGAAAGCCAGTTGGAATTGCTTAAACAATCAGCAGCACTGCTCAAAGCAAATGTGGCTGATGTACCTAAACGGATTGAAGGTCTGAACCAACAACTGAAAGAAGCAGCCAGAGAGACTGAATCCCTGCAAAGCAAGCTGAGTGCCATGGAAGCGGGTCAATTGACCGATCAAGTGGTACAAGCAGGAAATACACAATTGCTGGCAGCACGCGTAGATGCTCCGAACATGGATGCGCTGCGTACAGTGGCAGATGAGTTGAAAGTAAAATTGCCTAACGCAGTACTCGTATTGGGTGCTCCAGCGGACGGCAAAGTGAATTTTGTTGTAGCAGTACCTGCTGAACAAGTAAAACAAGGATTACACGCAGGCAAAATCGTCAAAGAAGTCGCAGCAGTATGCGGCGGTGGCGGTGGTGGACGTCCAGATATGGCGCAAGCCGGAGGTAAGGATGCGACCAAGCTGGATGAAGCGCTGAAACTGGCGGTTTCGCTGGTTAGCGGGCATAATGCATAAATCCATTGAGCGGCTTTCAATCGTCAAAAAATAAATCGAAATGGTTCTGTTCGTTTATTTTTTGTACCCGGGAGCGTGTGGAATCGAATGATGCATTATGCTGAAGCCAGTAAAGGACAAGCAAAAAACACAATTGCCTTATCCTTTGTTTACTTGTGGCAGTCAGAATATGTTATTATATAAACAGAAATCAATTCGGCAGGACATGGTCCCCATGTTCATGCAGGAGCGAGGTGTCATCAATGGACTCCATGGATAAAACGGTTAAATTTAATGTGAAAGGTGACGAACAGGAAGCATCATCCAAAGAGATTCTTCTCACGGTATATGATGCATTGGTCGATAAGGAGTATAATCCGATCAACCAGATTGTTGGGTATCTGATTTCTGGAGACCCGGCATACATTCCTCGTCACAACAACGCACGTAGTCTGGTCCGTAAAAAGGAGCGCGATGAGCTGATTGAAGAGCTTGTACGTTCCTATCTGGCCAATCACCGGTAATGTACGCCGCTTCCGCTGTGTTGCAGCCTTGCAGGCAGCGGGAAATGAACCGACAGAAGACAGCCTGAAGCTTGAGAAGGCGATTATTTGTAATCGACCTGAGCAGGCCCCAGGATGGGAGAGCATGGATGAAAATATTAGGTTTGGACTATGGGGACCGAAGAATCGGAGTTGCCGCGAGTGACGCCTTCGGTTGGACTGCCCAGGGATTGGAAGTGCTAGAACGCCGCCGTGATGAAGGCGAGTTCGCTCGGATTGCCGAACTTGTGCGTGAGCATGAGATTAGTGAGATCGTAGTCGGACTTCCCAAAAACATGAACGGCACCGTAGGACCGCGCGGTGAGATATGCATTGCTTTTGCCGATCGCCTGCGGGATGAACTGAATTTACCTGTTCACCTTTGGGATGAACGGCTGACAACCATGGCAGCAGAACGTACGCTGATTGAAGCGGATGTCAGTCGGAAAAAACGCAAACAGGTTGTGGACAAAATGGCCGCAAGCTTGATTTTGCAAAATTATTTGGATGCCAATAGTAGAAGGTGAGGGGGATCAACAATGGCTGAAGATCAACTGGGTATGGAAGAAGAAGCGGAAATTATTTACATTGCGGATGACGAGGGTAATGAAGAGGAATTTGAAGTCATCATGAAGTTTGAAGTGGATGGTTCGGAGGCCAAGTACATGATGGTTGCTCCGGTTGAACCTGAAGATGGCGAAACGGATGTATATGCATTCCGTTATGAAGAAGAGGGCGACGATATTAAACTTTTCGTCATCCAAGATGATGCCGAATGGGATATCGTCGAGGAGACGTTTAATACATTTCTTGCTGAAGATGAAGAGGAAGCGAACTAAATGACGGAATATAGCCGCAAAGACCTGAAATGGACAGATTCACTGCGTCTGGCATTCGGTGCTCATGTTGAGCTCGAGGAAGAGAACGGTAAATCACAACCGTATGACTTGTTGGCTGAGTTCGAAGTGAACGGTCAGCAGTACGCGGTGCTCCGCAGTTCGTTGCGACCTTATGACGAGGTTGAACTTTTGCGGGTATCACCTGGAAGTGAAGACCAGATCATGCCAGAGTTAGTTACGATCGACGATGATGATGAGTGGGAGAATATCTCGGAACTGTATGATGAGTGTACACTCCCCATTGACGAAGATTAAATCAGCTTCAAATTGAAGAAACCGGGAGGGCGGAGAAGTCCGCTCTTTTTGGTTGTGTAAAGGAGTTGTTTCTTTTTTGAAAGGGAAAGCAATTGTAGTCATACTGCTTATCATTGTAGTTCTTGCCGGAGGCGCAGGCGGTTACGTATGGAGTATGATGCGTCCTGTGGAAGCTTCTACAGAACCGGTCATATTCGAGATTAAGAGCGGATCGGGAACTTCGAAAATCGCGGATCAGCTTCAAGAAGAAGGCCTCATTCGAAGCGGGTTAACCTTTAAAGGGTATTTAAAGTGGAAGAAACTAGGTTCTAATTTCATGGCGGGTACATATTCAATGAATCCTGGCGTGACATATGATGAGATTGTTAGCAAGCTGAGTAGGGGTGAAGTTGTACCGGAAGAAATGGTGAAATTTACGATTCCGGAGGGTTATAACGTTCTGCAAATGGCGGGTAAGCTTTCTTATGAGCATGTTGTAGATCGGGATGAATTCATCAAGCTGGCCAATGATCCTTCGGCCTTTGATGTAGATATCATCAAAGATATTCCAGTGGATGAAGAACTTCGCTACGTATTGGAAGGGTATCTATTCCCGGAGACGTATGAGCTGAAAAAGGGAAGTTCCACGCATGATGTGATGCAACGGATGCTGGAAGAATTCCAGACCAAGATTAATTCCATTCCTGATTTGGAAGCCAAGCTCCAAGAAAAGAACCTTTCCCTTCATGAGCTGCTGACGATTGCGTCACTCGTGGAGAAAGAAGTTGTAGTGGACGAGGAACGTGCTCTGGTTGCAGGTGTAATCTACAATCGGATCAATCAGGATATGAAGCTGGAGATTGATGCTACCGTGCAATATCTGCTCGACAGACCGAAGGAACGATTGTTTTTCAAGGATCTAAAGGTGAAAAGTCCCTATAATACGTACCTGAACAAAGGCTTGCCACCAGGTCCAATTGCCAGTCCGAGTCTTCCGTCCATTGAGGCAGCGCTAAATCCGGAAGCTTCGGAGTATCTGTTCTATGTGACAAAAAAGGATGGCTCGTCTGGACATCTATTTGCCAAAACGTATAAGGAACACCAGCAAAATATAGCCAAAAGTAAGGCTGCGCAATAAGCGGAGGGGATTATATGAGTAAGAAACATGAACTGCTCGTTACAGCAGCGAATGTGAAAGAGGCAGAAGTGCTGCTCCAGGCCGGAGCAGATGCTCTGGTCATTGGAGATGATCGATTCGGCATGCGTCTTCCAGGTAGCTTTAGCGTGGAAGAGACAGCAGAGGTGGTTGCCATTGCAGCCAAACATCAGGCGCGTGTGTATGTATCCATGACTAATCTGATGTCCAACGAACTGTTGAAAGAATTGCCTGAATATGTTCAAGCACTTGGCAGAATCGGTATTGATGGTGTGGAGTTTAATGATCCATCCGTGCTGGCTACCATGAAGGAATACGCTCCACATGTGAAGCTGCACTGGAATGCGGAGATGACTTCAACGAACTATGCGACGGCCAACTATTGGGGAACCAAAGGAGCGAGTCGTGTTGTACTTGCCCGAGAGCTGAATATGGACGAGTTGACGGAAATGGTTCCTTTTCTGAAGGTGGAGGCTCAGGTTCAGGTGCATGGTATGACGAATATTTATCATTCCAAGCGCAGTCTGGTGCAAAGTTATATGGCTCATCAAGGGCGGCCGGTTGAGGGACATCTGGGCAAAGAACGTGGATTGTTCCTGATCGAGGCTGAACGCCGGGATGAGAAATTCCCGATCTACGAGGATATTAACGGTACACACATTATGAGCTCTGAGGATATATGTATCCTCGAAGACCTTCATCTGTTGATGGAGGCGGGTGTGCACAGTTTCAAAATTGAAGGTATGTTAAAATCACTTACCTACAATGAAGCTGTTGTACGTGCATATCGGACAGCGATTGACAGTTATATAGCAGATTCTGATGCATATGAGTTCTCTGAAGAGTGGCTCGCTGAGGTACGGAAGTTACAGGACCCTGAACGTGAATTGTCGTTTGGATTTTTCTATAAAGAACAAGTGTATTAATAGACGAGGTGAACAGAATGGAAACAGTGGCGGTACAGCGGAAGTTCTCGGGTAAACGTAACCGTCTGGACAAACCGGAGCTGCTAGCTCCGGCGGGTAATCTGGAAAAACTGAAATTTGCGATCCATTACGGTGCAGATGCCGTATATATCGGTGGACAGGCCTATGGACTGCGTTCCAACGCGGATAACTTCAGCTTTGAAGAGATGCGTGAAGGTGTGGAGTTTGCCAAAAAGTATGGAGCCAAGGTGTTCGTAGCGACAAACATCTATGCACATAATGAGGATATTGAGGGTATCGAAACGTACCTGCAAAACCTCTATAATGCGGGGATCTCTGCGATCATCGTAGCTGATCCAGCTATTATTGAAGTAGCCCTTCGTGCTGTGCCGGGCCTTGAGGTACATCTGAGTACCCAACAATCCACACTCAACTGGCAAGCTGTGAAGTTCTGGAAAGATGAAGGACTCCCGCGAGTTGTTCTCGGACGTGAGACCAGCTTTGAAGAGATTGAAGAGATCAAGGCCAATGTGGATATTGAAATTGAAGCCTTTATTCACGGGGCGATGTGTTCCTCGTATTCCGGACGTTGCGTGCTCTCCAATCACTTTACGGATCGGGACTCCAACCGGGGCGGCTGTTGCCAATCTTGTCGCTGGAAGTATGATCTGTTCGAGGATGCGAGAGAAGATACGGTGTGGGTCAGCGAAGAGGACATGCAGATGAAGGCACCTGCACCATTCAAACTGGGTGAGAACCAGCTTCCCCTGTTCGAGGAACAGGATAATTCATTCTCCATGGGATCTAAGGATCTGTGCATGATTGGCCATATTCCCGAGTTGATTGATGTGGGCGTGGACAGTTTCAAGATTGAAGGACGTATGAAATCGATCCACTACGTGGCAACTGTGGTTAACGTATACCGTCAAGCTATTGACGCCTATATGGCAGACCCGGAAAACTATGTTCTGAAACCTGAATGGGTTGAAGAAATGAACAAAGCGGCGAATCGTCCGCTCAATACCGGATTTTTCTATGATACACCAGACCATGAAGATCATATCTATGAACCGGAAGAAAAGGCCGTACCTTTTGACTTTGCTGGATTGGTCATGGGGTATGATGCCGAAACAGGAATGGCAACCATTCAACAGCGCAATCACTTCAAACCAGGACAGGAAATCGAATTTTTCGGTCCGGGAGGTCACTTTTTCAAACAGGTCGTCGGTGAAATACAGGATGAAGAAGGCAATGTTCTAGATGCTGCTCGTCACCCGTTGCAACTGATTAAGATGAAGGTAGACCAACCGGTTGCGTACTTCGATATGATGAGAAAAAAGAAGTAGGCTCAAATACCTACATTGTGTCAATATTGTATTATGATTTAACAAAATAGTGTTATGAAATTTACATGGGGACCTCCGTTTATCGGCAGATGGGGGTCTTTTTTTTATAGAAAAATAGGAATAAAGTTGTAAAATATTTCTGGGAAGTGAAAGGGGAACGAAGAAAGCTGTCGAATACTACATATTTATAGGGGAGAGAAAGAAAAATCCAACAAGTAAATTACTGGCAGGTGAATGGGATTGGTTCAAAAGAAGCAGAAAGACAGTGGGGAGCAAGTGACAAAAGCCGAGCAGGTTAATCCTGAGAAGGTTCAGAAAGTGAAGAAAGAAAAAGTAGTCAAAAGTAAAACAACAGGTAATGGTAAAAGATTGTTTAAGATTGACCGCAGCAAGCTCAAACTGGGCTGGATCAAGACCGATTGGTTGAAGAAACAATTTAAAAACCGAGATTGGAAAAACCTTGGAGGCTCTTCTTTCCAACAGATTAAGAAGGCAAATCCGGTTAAATCCGTAGGGGTTAAACTGTTCTTGATCTTTTTTGCGGGAATTATGATTTTTGTAGTGAGTTTAGGTCTATTATCCTATTCAAAAGCCAAGGGTACGATAGAGAAAAATGCCTCACGTGCCAATCAGGAGACCATTGATCAGACCAAACAAAAAATGGACATTATTTTGGAGAGATTTGTGGATACATCCACACAGATTTTCTTTGATCCTGAAATGCAGTCCTTGCTACAAAAAATGTCAGATCAAAATCTGACTGCGTATGATACATTCATAAACTCAAGTTCCATCAACAAGCAACTGTCTAATGTTGCATTTACAAATAAATCTATGGAAGCGATTTATTTGGTGCCTACGGACGATACAAAGTCCATTATGGGTACAGGTAGCAACAGTTCATCCATGGGCAACATTCGCCAGGAAGCATGGTATGGTGAGTTGATTGAGGCGGGTGGTTATCGCTGGCTTCCAACAGAGGTCAAGGAAGATGGCTCAACGCCAACGTTTAAAATTGCACGTTCCATGAAAAACTTGCAGGGGACTACTCAGTCGTATGTTCTGGTTATTGAACTAAAACTGGAAGTTTTGGAGGAACAATTAAAATCGCTTGATCTGGGGCCAGGAGCTGTTCTTCAACTGATTGCTCCGGATAATAAAGTGGTTGCATCCTCCATCTCGGATCGTACGGGACAAGATACAGAGCTTGCATTTGTCAAAGAGTTGACCGAACCAGCAGGTAGTACGAATACGGAGTATGTGGTAGATGGAAAATCTACGGAAATGTTGGCTGTATACAGTACGATGGATACATCCAATTGGAAACTGGTTGGTATGATACCTACCTCTGTTTTGGTCCAGGATGCAAAGGGCATTCTAACCCTGACCTTGTGGATGGCGCTGATTGATGCGGGGATTGCAGTATTGATCGGGATCTGGATGGTGCGTATGATCGCTCGTCCACTCGGCAAATTGAAAGACCTGATGCAGGAAGGTGCGAAAGGTAATCTTAAAGTTCGTACCCCATATAGCTCCAAGGATGAAATTGGTCAGCTCTCGACCGCCTTCAATCTGATGATGGAGCAGATTACTAAGCTGGTTGAACAAACCAATCGTTCTGCGCAGGAAGTATTGGATACAGCCTCTGAGCTGAGCAGTGCATCCAAGAAAACGGCTGTATCTGCTTCGGAGATCGCCGTAGCTACAGAGGAGATCGCAGGCGGTGCAGGCAGTTTGGCAACCGAAACGGAACGTGGTAATGAATTAACTGACAATATCTCTCGTCAGATGCAGAGTGTAATCGCTGCTAATGAACAGATGGGTGATTCTGCTCGTCATGTAGAGAAGTCCAGTCAGACAGGAACACAACATCTGAATCAGTTGATGACCAAAACCCAGAAGACAGAAGAAATGATTGGTGCACTGGTGTATAAGGTTGATTCGCTGAAAGAGAGCACGTCCTCTGTTCTGAAAGTGCTTGAAGTACTGCAAAACATAACGAAGCAGACCAATATCCTTTCCCTGAATGCAACCATTGAAGCAGCACGTGCCGGTGCAGCCGGACGCGGATTTATGGTGGTGGCTGATGAGGTTCGTCAGCTCGCGGCTCAATCCAGACAATCCATTGAGATGGTTGGAGAGATCACAGACAAAATCATGACTGAAATGAATGAGACCGTGGATGCTTTGTCGGCAGCCTATCCGTTATTCAAGGAACAGATGGATGCGGTTAAAGACACCAACGTCATCTTTGCTTCCGTACAGGAACAGATGGGTGCATTTGTGGAACGTCTGGGCATGGTGACAGGTTCTATTGGAGATTTAAACAAATCTCAAGGTACCTTGTCTGAAGCCATGAGTAATGTCAGCGCTGTAGCTGAAGAATCTTCTGCAACGTCCCAAGAAGTAGCTTCCTTGAGCAGTGAACAGCAAAATATCAGTAACCAGCTGGTCAATCTGTCTGGCAAACTGGAGAATGTGTCTACTGAACTGAAAGAAACCTTGTCACGCTTTACGGTGTAACAAGCCAAGGTTGAAATGTGGAGAACCTGTCCCGCACATGGGACAGGTTTTCTTTTTGTTTACCGGATAATTCCAAGTTATATCAGCAATAATATGGTCAAAACGACAAAAGGTGAGATTGGGATGCATCTTCTTGCGAAACGGCGAATCTATATAACTTGTATTCTTCTAACTCTTGTCTTTGGATTGCTTATACTACGATTGGGGTGGGTCCAGATTGTTCAGGTGAATCAGACGATGCCTGGATTTCACCGAACGGTACGTGAAATGTCTGTATTGCAGCGTGAACGGGGGGTGATGCTTGACCCAGGGCGGGGACAATTTACGGATTACAAGGGTGAAGCGTTAACCGGTAAGCTGCAATGGGGATTGGTTCTTTTTCCACAGGCAGGACCATTAGAGACATTACGCAAGCATGGGGCATTAGAAGGCTCCGAGATGATACAGTTGGCAGCTATATTACATACCGATCTGGATCAATTGAAGAAGGAATGGAATCAGGAAAATATACCTCATTTCTGGACAGCAGGTACACATCAGCCTGTTCATTTGACGTCTGCTCAGGTGGAGCGCCTACGTAGTTTGCAGCTGCAAGGAGCTGGCATCTATCCGATGATGACAAGGTATCTTCAGGGGCATACAGGAATGCAGTGGATGGGTTATCTGGCTGAACAGCCTGAGTCCTCCAAGGTTATAACTGGGCATCAGGATGAAGTAAAACAGCCATTTGCTATGAAATCAGGGGCAGCTGGACTCGAGAGGACACTTGAACCCCTGTTAAGGGGAATTGGCCCTACGCTTGTATCACGCATGGTCTCGGGTGGTGGAGAGATTATCCCTGATATTCAGCCGCACGTCATTGCACCGACCAATAGCCATTATCCTTTACGTGTAGAAACTACAGTGGATGCTGAGTTACAGCGTGGGTTGGAAGAGTTGACGCAAGAATCTGGATTACAAGAAGGGGCCATTGTTGTGTTAGATGCTGCTAACGCAGATGTTCGTGCCATGATCTCCCGCCCTTTCTATCAGCCACAACATGTGAACCCCAAGCAATCGGCCTGGGGAAATCGTGCAGTACAGGGAGCCGTACCGGGTTCCATTTTCAAAATTGTCACTGCCGCTGCTGCTATGGAGTATCATGCGGTTTCTACGGGAGAAGAATTCCATTGCGGTGGTGAGTACGGAAAATATGGGCTGTCTTGCTGGAAGGAGCATGGGCATGGAGACCTGAATCTGGAGCAAGGATTCGCTGAGTCTTGCAACATCGTATTCGCGGAAACGGCGCGCAGGCTTAGTATTGAGCAACTGGAGAACACGGCTGATCGTCTGGGACTCGCACGTCCGATTGGCTGGGAGGGGAAGCAGATGGCAGGAATGCCCGTGTTACGACACTTTGATCATGAGGATCACGGGCGTGTGAGAACAGAGGCTGTTTCTTCTGCTGATGAAGGTGCGAAAATACAGACAGCAATCGGCCAGCGCGATGTCTTGGTCACACCGCTGCAAGCTGCCAATCTGATCGTTACACTGTTACATGATGGAAAGGTTAGTGCACCACGTCTCGTTAAGCGCATCCGATATGCGGATGGTGGCACCATGCTGGAGATGCCCTTGCATGATTCACCTTCAGCATCAGGACAGATTGCTCCTGCAACAGCGCATAAACTGTTATCCTGGATGAATAAAGTAGTCCGTGAGGGAACAGGAAAATCCCTGCAGCGTGCACGGTGGCATGTTGCAGGGAAATCAGGTACAGCTCAGGTACAGAAACATGGAGAGAAGCGCAACAATCAATGGTTCATTGGTTATGGGCCGGTAGAACAACCCCAATATGCTGTAGCTGTTCTTGTTCAAGATGTCTCTCCTGACAGCCAACATCAGGCGACGGCTCTTTTCAGGAAGGTGATGGACTATTTGGCTGAGTCCTCATGATCCTTCGCAGAAACGGGACGTTGTACAGTAGACTCGGCAGAATTCGCTGAGGCCTTGTGAACGGGTGGGTCCATGACCAATGGAGAGGACTCAAATTCATCTTTTGGCAGGTGAATCCACTTTTGCAGGTACCCTTGTTGTAACAGTTCTTTCAGAAGGATCAGAAGCACTGGAGATAACACGACACCAGCCAGGCCAAAGATCGAAAGGGAGATCAGCATAAACGAAAGCATCAAGTACGCCGAAGATACACCAATCGAGTTACCCGATATTTTCGGTTCCAGCAATTGTCTTGTCAGCATCGTCACTGCCAGAATCACAATCAGGCCAATCGCCAGGCTACTATTGCCAATAATGAATAAGTAGACGATCCATGGAATAAACACAACAGGAACGCCAAGCAATGGTACCAGATCAAAAACCGCACAGACTGCTGCAATGGTAAAGGCATTAGAGGTTCCCAAAATCAACAAACCTGCATAAATCAATACAAACGTAATGAGCATCATGATCATCTGTGCCTTCAGATACGAGCGGATTGTCTTGAACACGTGATTACGCATGAATTCAATAGCTAACTTTAATGTTTTGGGCGTTTTCGCACGGGCGAACTTGCGCCAGGATTCAATCTCGATACTGAGGAAAAATGCCAAAATAATCGCAATTCCGAAGTTCGTAATAAACGAAGAGAATGAACTGAGGAAACCTACGACGAATTGCGCGCCGCTAGTTACCCATTTGGACAGGAACCCGGTCAGTGTTGCAAAATAATCATTCGCTTTTTCCATAACTCCATCAGGGAGAGCATCTGACTTGTCCTGAATGAATAACACCAGATTGGTGAATTCACGTTGTATCATCTCAATGTAGACGGGGAAATTATCTTGAAGATTGGAAATTTGTGAAATGATAATTAAGCCCACACCAAAAAAGGCAGCGACAATTAATGCAAGAAACAACAAGACGGAGATGGCGGCTCCAAGCGTCTTGGGCAACCCTTTGCGATGTAAAAATTTGGCCAGTGGTTCAATCATCCAATACACAATGAATGATAGAAAGACGGGTGCAGCCACTTGGTATAATTGACTGAAACTGTACATGATCACATACACGGTTAATATGAGCAATGCGATGTCAAAGACAGTTCGCCCGTATTTTTTGTAAAGCGGTAGCATGGACATGGCTCCTTTGATGCAATATTTAGATTGTATTTATTGTACACGATAGCTATCTTTTTGGGAAAACAGGATTCAAGAAAAGTCTGAATTATGATAAAATTAAAGGAGGTTTATTTTAGATAGTGCCTATAGTGCACCGTAATTCAGCAGGAGAAGTGGGGAGCTTGCAACATGACAATGATACTTCAGAGTATTCTACTGTGGTTATTGTATCTTTCATCTTTTTACGCCTTTATTCCGAGTTTGATTAGCAGGCTTTTTGGTTTTCGTGTATTTCGACGGGGAAGAAGTGATACACAATTTGCATTAACGTTTGACGATGGGCCAGATCCACATTATACGCCGAGACTGCTTGATCTGCTTCGTCAGCATCAAGCAAAAGCCACATTTTTTGTCGTTGGAGAACATGCTGCGAGTCATCGAGAACTTATTCAGCGCATACATGACGAAGGTCATCTTATTGGCATTCATAATTATATTCACAAGACGAACTGGCTCATGCGGCCGCGTACTGTTCGTGATCAGATTCAGCGAACAGGTCAAATTATCCATGAAGTAACCGGTGTGAAGACTTGTTATTATCGTCCACCGTGGGGAATTATGAATCTGTTTGATTTTTTCAGCAAGAGAGAACGAAAGATTGTACTGTGGTCCTCCATGTTTGAAGACTGGAGAAGCCGAGTAGGTGCCCAGAGATTGACCGAACGGATGCTGAAGGAACTGAGAGGCGGGGAGGTCATGCTGCTGCATGATCGAGGAACGACCCTTGGTGCAGATGCACACGCGCCGGAGCAGATGCTTCAGGCGCTGGAAGTCGTCTTGCAGGAAGCTGAACGGCGTGGGCTGCAAAGTGTACGCGTTGATACGTTGATGGGAGGTATCACAGTGAGCGAATCTCAGAACAAAACGCAATTACAGACACCACTGAAGTTATGGAAGCGACTCGTTGTGACCTTGTGGCTGGGTTGGGAGAAGTTGTTTCACTGGGTATATCATCTGCGGACGGCTTCGCCAGAGGACCCCATGCTGCACTTCAGATCACGTGTATATCACGGAGCGCGGGTGGAGATGAATGACGGCCATGTTATTCAAAATGGAGATCCGGTGATCGAACTGCATTTTGACAATCAGAAGTTGTTTGAACTTGGAGTGACATCACGTTCCAGTATGCATTTGGCTATTCGCATGATCCGGACCATGGAACAGCAATTGCCGGATCTGGCACGCATGGTGGCACTCGAACCTGAGTTACGCTCTGCCAAGGCGATATACGGTGTAAGCATGATTAATAGAGGCCCAGAAAAATTCGGATTTACCATACAAGAATTGCCCCCTGGACCGTTCAGTGCTGCATCCAAAGTATACCTGAAACTGCTGTTAAGTGTAATCCACCCGGCAGGAACCAAACGTCTGAAACAGCGTACAGACAAATTGGTGCCCAAGATGATTGCCATGCCGCTGGATCTGCTGTTGGATCGTTACGGTCAACATACGATGCAGGTGGCAGCAACGGTAGAAGAATCCAGAGATGAATCGTTGTTAATTGAACAAGAGATAATACCAGAGCGGAACTAAACGGACTGATCACACCAACGAGCAAAAGAAAAGGGTTGCCCTTCGCCAGATTTGGCAGAAGAGCAACCCTTTATTTATTAATGAATTAGATACTCAGTACGCCACCGTTGCTTGCATTGGTAACCAGTTTGGAATAACGAGCCAGATAACCGGTTTTTACTTTCGGTTCAAAGCCTTTCCAACCTGCGCGACGACGTTCAAACTCTTCGTCACTGATGTGCAATTCGATGATACGGTTGTTCAGATCCAGTTCGATGATGTCTCCTTCTTCAACAAAGGCGATTGGACCACCCTCAGCTGCTTCCGGAGAGATATGTCCGATACTGATTCCGCGGGATGCGCCAGAGAAGCGTCCATCGGTGATCAGACCGACTTTAGCACCCAACCCCATACCTACGATCTGGGAAGTAGGAGCCAGCATCTCAGGCATACCTGGTCCGCCTTTTGGTCCTTCATAACGGATAACAACAACATGTCCTTCTTTTACTTTGCCGTTAGCAATACCTTCGAGCGCTTGCTCTTGGGAGTCAAAGCAGATGGCAGGACCTTTGTGGTATCCGCCAACCGAAGCATCAACTGCACCAACTTTGATGATAGCGCCTTGTGGTGCAAGGTTACCAAACAATACAGCCAGGCCGCCTTTTTCGGAATGCGGGTTATCCAGGTGGTGAATGACATTTGTATCCTGAATTTCTTTTCCTTCAACGTTCTCACGGATCGTTTTACCCGTTACAGTAATGCAGTCACCGTGAATCGCGCCTGGTTTCTTGAGCAATTCGTTCAGCACTGCGCTTACGCCGCCTGCATTGTGAACGTCTTCGATGTGAAGATCGGAAGCAGGTGCAAGTTTCGCCAGATGCGGAACGCGGTTAGCTACTTCATTGATGCGCTCGATTGGATACTCGATGCCAGCTTCATGAGCCAGTGCCAGCGTGTGCAGTACTGTATTTGTAGATCCACCCATCGCCATATCCAGTGCAAACGCGTTATCGATCGCTTCTACAGTAACGATATCACGTGGTTTCAGATCCATTTTAATAAGTTCCATTAGTTGTTTAGCAGATTGTTTAACAAACTCACGACGCTCAGGAGCAACAGCCAGGATGGTTCCGTTACCTGGCATAGCCAGTCCCATCGCTTCAGCCAGACAGTTCATGGAGTTTGCAGTAAACATACCGGAACATGATCCACATGTTGGACAGCCGAACTGTTCAAGTTCAAGCAAGCTCTTATCATCGATTTTACCTGCTTGATAAGCGCCTACGCCTTCAAATACAGAGGTCAAGGATAGAGCTTTACCAGTGCTGTCACGACCGGCTTTCATCGGTCCACCGCTGACAAACACGGTAGGGATATTACAGCGGAGTGCACCCATCATCATGCCAGGTGTAATTTTATCGCAGTTCGGGATACATACCATGCCGTCGAACCAGTGTGCAGATACAACGGTTTCCACGGAATCCGCGATAATGTCACGGCTTGGCAGCGAGTAACGCATACCAATGTGTCCCATGGCAATTCCATCATCTACTCCGATGGTGTTGAATTCGAATGGAACGCCACCGGCTTCACGAATAGCATCCTTTACAATTTTACCGAATTCCTGAAGGTGGACGTGGCCGGGCACGATATCGATGTATGAGTTACATACGGCAATAAACGGCTTGCCGAAATCCTCTTCTTTTACGCCCGCTGCGCGGAGCAAACTCCGGTGTGGTGCACGGTCAAAACCTTTTTTGATCATATCGGAACGCATCTTCTTGGCTGACATGGTGTATTCCCCCCAAATATATAATATTGAGCAACATGAATGGAAAAGTAAATGGCAGTGCATCTGTCGTTTAATTTCATCCGTACTCTAAAAAAAAGGACCGGCATGCCGGTGTCGAGCTCCCCGTAGTTTGTGAAATTCTTTGCTGCTTTAAACCCGTGAACACCCGGTTTTTCTATTGAGTCTATCACAACCGTCGTCATATTTCTACAATCAATAGAAAGAAGCCTCAAACCATTTTCATGGAATTAGACTTCTTGATTTGCGGGAAAGCTATGATCATGTTTCGATGTGGCGAGCGGAATTCGTTAGTTGCTTCCACCTTTGCGTCCAATCTCACGATAGAATTCCTTATTATGAGTTTCGGAGGTTGCTTCGCCGCCCTTGCGACCAATCTGCTTGTAAAAGTCAGTGTCATGGGCATCTGAAGTCGCTTCTCCACCCTTTTTACCAATCATCTGGTAGAAGCTTCGATCATGGTTCTTGGAAGTGGCTTTACCACCTAGTCTGCCGGCTTCCTCACGGCTCATCTTGCGTTCTGACGTCGGTTGACGTGCCATTACAAATCACTCCTTACAACGATAAGTTGTTTTTTGTAGCGCGTATCCCTAATTTACCACCTTATTTCCAGCCTGAAACAACACAGCAGGATAGAATCGATGGTGAAGAGATCCGTCAGAGCATTAGACCGACCGTTTAAACACCTCATGTCGATGGAAAGAAAATCGGGATATATCCGGTTCAATTAAAGGTTTGAAGGTGTGACGTACAGCCGGCAGAGCCAGGGTGACTGCGAAGAGTACGGCAATGATAAGTATGACTGGAATATACGCCGAGCTTCCCATATAACTGTAGACTCCGGACCAGATCGCGAGACGAACGAGAAACCCATGCAGCAGGAATACATAAAGTGTGCGTCGTCCAAGGTCCGTCAGTCTGGAAGTCAAGGAAGGTACCCAGGCCAAGAACAGTGCTGCCGATGCGATCTCCAATAGGTAGACTCCAAGTCGGAAGATGCCGGCATACCATTCGTGGTGACCCAGTTCGGCGTACGTCATGCTGCCGAGTAACCATCCGGAAGAAATGTTCAAACCACCATACCCGATCCATACCAACAGTGCAACAGAGAGGATGGCTGCGGTTTTCCGCCCCCAACCGGATAATAAATGTGAACGGATGATTGCTCCATAGTCATAACCGATGACAAAAAACGGCAAAAATACAAATGTACGGCTGAAGCTGAGCCAGAACCCATCGATGGGCAAATACCCGGCAATTATACCGAGCGCAATCGATCCAATCAGCCGATATATCGGTTTCCAGGAAATCGTCAGACGAAGCAGCAGTCGCCAACAGAAATGACTCGCGAGAAACCATAACAGCAAGTAAGGTGCAAAGAAGGATAGCCGCATATGGGGTGTATGGAATACGGTAAAGTCCATCAATGCGTATAAGGACTGAAACAGTACGTACTGCAGTGCAATCTGCTTCAGGACGTTTCGCCCAGGCGCACCTTGGAGTGAGTGTGTCGCAAAATACCCGGTTACCCATACAAAGAGTGGCATGTGAAACGTATATATCCACAGGAACAGAGCTTCCGCTCCTGCAAAACGTGTAATGAGTGGTTCAAGTGCATTACCAGCAAGGACACAGACGATAAGCATAAAGCGCAGATTGTAAAAGAAAGATTCCTGATCATCCCGGATCAGTGTCTGATTTTTCATGGTGTAGCCCCCTTATAGACCTGGTTACAAGGTCATTTGCATCTGTAATAAGGGTAATATGGATGTACATTTTCTATTGTGATTTAATTCACATTGGTAAGCGTTATCTTTTCTCAAAGCTGTGACAACAAAATGAACACAACGGGATTGACAACGGTTGCATAGAGGATGACAATAGAAAAAGAAGATGAGGGAATGTAAATATAAGGAGGGAAGAAATCATGTCAACGAGTCCCTATCCAAGCCCGGAAATTATTACGTTTGGGGAGAGTATGGGTTTGCTGACTGCCAAGGATACAAGAGGGCTGGAATATGCAGCCACACTGGACAAGTCTTTCGGGGGTGCTGAGAGCAATCTGGCTATTGGCGTATCCCGCCTGGGGCATACCAGTGGTTGGTTTGGACGCTTGGGCAATGATCCGATCGGCAGTATGATTCTGAAAGCCATTCGCGGTGAAGGCGTAGATGTATCCCGGGTAAGGTTGAGTGATCACGAGCCAACTGGTTTGATGATTCGTGAGAACGCTTCCGGGAAAGCCTCGGTGCATTATTATAGGAAGCTATCTGCTGCAAGTGCGATCACACCTGATGATCTGGATCCTGATTATATTGCCGGGGCGAAGATATTGCACGTTACGGGTATAACGGCAGCGATAAGCCCGTCCGGACTTGCTACGGTAGAGGCTGCCATACATATTGCCAAACAGGCAGGTGTGAAAGTAAGCTTTGATCCAAATCTGCGTCTCAAACTATGGTCTGCGGATGAGGCCCGTCCGGTTATACTGCGTTTAGCTGAACTGGCGGACTACTTTTTACCGGGTCTGGACGAGATGAAACTTCTATACAACGAAGAAAATGATCAAAAAGTACTTGAGCGTTTATCTTCCATGAATGCTGTGTGCATCGTGAAGGGTGGTCCTGATTTGACCTACGTATTGGCGAATGGTACCCTAACGGAAGTTCCGTACTTTAAGGCGGATTATGTTCTGGATACGGTAGGAGCAGGAGATGGTTTCTGCGCGGGATTTTTATCGGGGTTATTAAAAGGATACTCCCCGCAGGAAGCAACCCGTCTCGGCAATTTGACCGGTTCCATGGTTATACAGGCTGTTGGCGATTGGGAGGCGCTCCCGACGTGGGGGCAGGTCGAGGCCAAGCTGAACAACGTTGCCCATGTTGAGCGCTAGTCGCTCTGAAATCATATATGGCTCATCTTCGTTCTTAAATGTAAGGCTTGTATACACAACCACCACATTGACAAGGGAGAGAATGAAATGAAGAAGCTTCAGCTGTTGCAAAAGATTACGGACAATGGGGTTGTGGCGGTTCTGCGTGCAGATTCTGCGGATCAAGTCATTGCCATGGCCGAGCAAGCGATTGCGGGTGGCATTAAAGTTATCGAGATTACGATGACAGTACCCAGTGCGCTCAAAGCCATTGAAAAATTAAGCCGTGTATACCATTGGAACACACAAGATCCAGAGAAATTCGCAATTATTGGTGCGGGAACGGTGCTTGAACCGCAAACGGCAAGAGCGGCCATCATGTCGGGTGCCGAGTTTGTAGTTGGACCTTCCCTGAACCCGGATACGGTTCAGATCTGCAACCTGTATCGAATTCCGATTCTGCCTGGTGTGATGACGATTGCTGATGTTCAACGCGCACTGGAACTCGGTGTGGACATTGTGAAGTTGTTCCCGGGTAATCTGTATGATCCTTCGATTATCAAAACGATGAAGGGCCCTATGCCGCAGGCGAATTTTATGCCAACTGGCGGGGTATCCTTGTCTAATCTGGGGGATTGGATCAAGGGTGGAGCAGTGGCTGTAGGGATCGGTTCCGACTTGACATCGGAAGCTGTGAAGACGGGTGACCTGAGTCATGTCCGTCGCAAAGCGGAACAATATATGGATGCTTACCGCAAGGCCAAGGCTGAATAATATTTGTTCAATTCGGAGAAAGGGAGCCTGAATTAACGAAGGCTCCCAATTCTGTGAGCCGCGGCACCTGCGGAAGTGAAGAAAGGTGATTAACGTTGAGAAATCGGTATAATACAGGGCGCAAGAAGAGGGGCATCGGGAAATTCCTGCTCGTACTTCTGGCGCTCATTGTCATTGGATGTGGATTTGTTGCGTGGCAATTATTCACACCATACGGTCCACAGGAAACAGCTCAAACGGCCATGGAAACAGCCAATAAGGTGACCGTGAGCGAACAAGAGAACTGGATTGATTTTGTGCCAGATAAACCGACTGGGAAAAGTGTACTTTTCTACCCTGGTGGACTGGTAAAACCTGAAAGTTACGCACCACTTGCGCATGAGTTGGCCGCTGCGGGTCATCACACGATTATTGCCAAGATGCCAGTTAACCTGGCAGTGCTCAAGCCAAACTTGGCAGATGAGATACTGGCCGCATATCCAGATGAACAATTCGTTATGGGTGGACATTCTCTCGGTGGGTCCATGGCTGCACGTTATGTAGCATCGCATCCTGATGCACTTCACGGGATCTTCTTCTTGGCATCTTACCCGGATGAAAAAGGGAGTGTAATGACACTTGGAATACCTGCTTTATCCATTTTGGGTACTAAAGATGAGGTTGTGAATATGACCAAGTATCAGAGTGGACGTATGTATTTGCCCGTGGAGACGGTATACTACACCATTGAAGGTGGAAACCACGCCCAGTTCGGTGATTATGGTCATCAAAAAGGAGATGGTAAGCCGGAAGTGAGTGGAGAAGAACAGCTGAATCAGACGGTCAAGACAGTACTGGCTTGGTTAAGTACGATCAAATAGATTTTGATTATTTTGCATTAAGGGCTGTATGTATTTATAGCATAACTTGATGGAGGTGATACGGATGACCATGCTTCAAGTGTATGGAGTGCAGATCCCATGTAAAGCTATCCTGTTCGATAAAGATGGAACATTACTGGAATTCCTCCAGCTATGGGGGCCGTGGGCAGAGACGTTGCTAAGTCAGTTACAATCACGTATGAGTGAGCTTGAAGCTTCATTTACGGTTGAACTGGAGCATGTTCTGGGCACCATTCATAATGCAGATGGTCATATTGTAGGTTATGATCCGCAAGGCCCACTGGCCATTGCGACTGTGGATGAATGTACGGGATTGCTTGCCGGCCAGCTGTATGCAGCTGGCATGCCATGGAATGAAGCGATCACAACGATACGCCAATTTTCAAGTGTGGCCATGAAATCGGTAAGGGAACGCAAATCGGCTGAACCGATGCCAGGATTACTGGCTTTCTTACAAAGTTGCAGGGCAGCAGACATACCTCTGGCAGTCGTCACTTCAGACAGTACAGCGGCAGCAGAAACACATCTGGGTTGGATGGGGATACGTTCCTTTTTCACCTCCATTGTGGGCTGTGATCGGGTGACCCAGGGCAAACCGGATGGAGAAGCAGCACTCCTGGCTTGCTGTGAATTACTTATCGATCCTGCGGAGGCCGTTGTAATTGGAGACAGCAATGGAGATATGCAGATGGGGCGGCACGCAGGCGTATGCTATACGCTCGGTTACTATCAACAGTTAGATCAAGGATCTCATCTGGTTGATGCCCATGCCATTATTCGTCATTATAATGAGATAAGCGTTATTATATAAGTCACCCTGGTCTAATTGAACGATATAAAAGGAGGAGAGAGGATGAACGCAACAGAACAACTGGCTGCCTGGATTGAGGAGAGCTCCCGGATTGTTTTTTTCGGAGGGGCCGGAACTTCAACGGAAAGCGGGATTCCCGACTTCCGCTCGGCTGCGGGTCTGTATCAGACGGAGCAGCATTCGCCTTATCCACCGGAAGAGTTATTAAGTCGACATTTTTTTGATCAACATGCCGATATTTTTTATGATTTTTATCGTGGCAAAATGCTTCATCCAGATGCGGAACCGAATGGGTGCCATCGACTATTGGCCCGTCTGGAGCAGGAAGGAAAACTTCAGGCAGTGATCACGCAAAATATCGACGGACTACATCAGAAGGCAGGCAGCAGCAATGTTTTTGAACTTCACGGCTCAATTCATCGTAATGCCTGCATGGATTGCAAGCAGTTTTATACGCTGAATGATATTATACAGTCCCAAGATACCGTACCTCGCTGTTCCACATGCGGTGGTGTGATCAAGCCGGATGTGGTGCTGTACGAAGAGGAGTTGGATCAGACGACATTGTATCGATCCATTGATGCACTGTCTTCTGCAGATCTGTTACTCGTGGGAGGCACGTCACTAACGGTATATCCAGCTGCCCAGTTAATTACGTATTTTCAGGGAAAACATACCGTTCTGCTTAACGCTACACCTACCGCTTACGACCAGAGGGCTGATTTGCTGATTACAGAGCCGATTGGTGAGGTAATGAATAATGTGGACCAGCTTCTTGGTTGAACGTATGGACTGAATAACCGCATTCTCCGGTATAGACCGGATACAAGAGGCGGAACCTGGGGAAAGAAGGGATTCATAATGGTCTACGTAGCAAGCGATACTCGCTATGAAACGATGAAATATAACCGCGTTGGACGTTCAGGTTTGAAACTGCCAGCGATTTCACTGGGACTGTGGCATAATTTTGGCGGTATCAATAACGCTGAGAATGGCCGTAATATGATTACCCGATCATTTGATCTGGGCATTACACATTTTGACCTTGCCAACAATTATGGCCCACCGGCAGGTTCGGCAGAACAGTTATTTGGACAGGTACTGGCCCAGGATCTGAAACCTTATCGTGATGAACTGGTGATCTCCACCAAAGCGGGATATTATATGTGGCCTGGGCCGTATGGCGAGTGGGGTTCACGCAAAAATCTGGTATCCAGTCTGAATCAGAGCTTGAAGCGTATGGGCCTGGATTATGTGGATATTTTCTATTCACATCGTTATGATCCCGACACGCCTTTGGAAGAAACGATGATGGCACTGGATCATATTGTTCGCTCGGGCAAAGCCCTGTATGTAGGGATCTCCAACTATCCCGCAGAGCAGACAAGACAGGCTGCCGAAATTCTGAAAAGTCTGGGTACACCCCTGTTAATCCATCAACCGAAATACTCGCTGCTGGACCGCTGGATTGAAGATGGTTTGCAGGATGTACTGGATGAGTATGGAACAGGAAGTATTGCGTTCTGTCCATTGGCACAAGGTGTGCTCACGAACAAATACTTGAATGGTATCCCCGAAGACTCACGTGCCAAAGGACCATCGGTATTCCTGAATGAAAACAACATCTCTCCAGAGACGCTCCGCAAAGTGCGTGCGCTGAACCAGATTGCAGCAGCCCGTGGTCAGAGTTTGGCCCAATTTTCACTCTCATGGGTGTTGCGTAATGGCAGGGTAACTTCTGCACTGATTGGCGCAAGTCGTCCTTCCCAGATTGAAGAGAATGTGGCTGCGCTCAGTCAACTGGATTTCTCTACAGAGGAATTGGAACGGATTGAGTCCATTCTGTCTCCGGAGCCTGATGACAAATAAATAAAGTGCAAAAGGTGCATCTTAGCCATAATGGCGGAATGCACCTTTTTTGTCGTACGTGGTTCCGTCCGTTATGTTGCTTACCGTCTGTTTTGTTGACCATTCTGCTGTAACCCTTGTTGTAGTGGGCGGGACAGTATTTTCTCTCGATACAAGCTGGGCGCTTCACCGTGAAATCGTTTGAACTGTTTGGAGAAATACAGCGCGTCTGGCAGTCCCACTGATGCAGATACCTGTTCAATGGACAGATCCGGTCGTTCTCTCAGGAGTTGGCGCGACTTGTCGATCCGCAGTTTTAGCAGATAAGTGACTGGTGACAGTCCAGTTTCCTGTTTGAAAATACGGGATAGATACGCACGGTTGTAACCAAGACTCGCTGACATTTGTTCAATGGAGACAGGATAAGCATATTGGGTAGACATATATTGAATCATCTGTTTCACCGTACGTCGGATGGAGGATTCACCTGGAATTAAGGTTTGGCCCTGCGAAAGGTGATTTTGTGCTTCGGCTAGAATCATATATAACGTACCCAATGATGTGAAATGAGAGCTTTCTTTGCGCTCGGCAAAAGCATCCTGCATCACGGATAACCAATCGGATATTCCACAGGATGGTCCAGCATGAAAAACGGACTTCTCCGGGCGGAATCCGGCTTCTTCGGCATGTTGGCCAGCCTGGCTGCCTGTGAAGGCAATCCAGCGATATTGCCATGGGTTGCGGGCATGTGACTGGTAGCTTATCAGTTGCCCGGGATGAATGAGGAAACAATCACCTGCGGATAACTCGTAGGTGTGCAGTTCGGTACGGAACGTACCCGCCCCTTTTTCTACATAATGCAGCAGATAATAATCAAACAATTTAGGTCCGATGGCGTGACCCGGAAGGGTCTGGCTTGCCCCTGCAAACAGGACATGCAGTGCGCCTTGTTCATAATAGACCGGATTGGAGGCAACCGAATAACTGAGTGCTCCACTTTTACCGGAAGGTGATTCCTGTATTTTTTCGTTAGATGATGCAAGGGATTCTTTCTTGGGGCTGTATTGGTCTGACATGGTCGTTTCCTTCTTTCCGGGATGCTCTGATCATTATACGCCTTAAGGTCACATTTATCCATATGAAACACACATGGTTGCATTACAAGAGGGATCGCTTTCTTATATAATAACATTAAGAAAACCACAACAACGAGGCGAGGTGCACCAGCAGTGAACGTAACTGAATTGAAACAAAAGTTTATTGAGAAGTACGGAGAGAGTGGAGCGGACATCCGTGTATTTCATGCCCCTGGGCGTGTGAATCTGATCGGTGAGCACATTGACTATAACGGTGGATACGTGCTTCCGGCAGCACTTGAATTCGGAACAACCTTGATCATTCGTGAGCGTCAAGACAACAAGTTGCAACTGGCTTCCACGAACATGTCTTACGAAGGGGTACTGGACACTTCCTCCATCGGTAAGGAGAAAACCGGAGAATGGACCGACTATCCTGTTGGTGTCATGGTTGAATTGCAAGGCAAAGGCGTAAATGTAACAAAAGGCTACGACTTCCTGTACCATGGGGAGATTCCGAACGGGGCAGGACTTTCATCATCTGCATCTCTGGAGGTACTCACCGGATTCGCGATTCAGTCTCTGGAGGGTGTATCGGATATTGATACAGTTCAACTGGCGCTTCTGTCCCAGAAAGCGGAAAATGAGTTCGTAGGCGTCAATTGTGGAATCATGGATCAGTTCGCTGTCGCAAACGGTGCACAGGATCACGCGATCCTGCTGATGTGTGACACACTGGAGTACCAAAAGGTTCCTTTCCGTACAGGCTCCTACAAATTGGTCATCGGTAACACAAACAAACGCCGCGGTCTGGTGGATTCGGCTTACAATGAACGTCGCTCCCAATGCGAGCAGGCACTTGCCATATTGAAGGAACAGCTGCCTGCACTGAATTATCTGGCTCAATTGACGCCAGAGCAGTTCGTAACACTACAGGATCAGATCAAGGATGAGAAAGTAAGACAGCGTGCGCAGCATGTCGTGGAAGAGAACGCACGTGTTCTCGCATCGGTGGAGGCATTGCGGATCAATGATCTGGAATCCTTCGGCAAGCTGATGAACGCTTCTCATGAATCGCTTCGCGATTTGTACGAAGTAAGCTGTGATGAGTTGGATGTTATGGTTGAGGAAGCTCAGCGGATTCCAGGTACGCTTGGTGCTCGAATGACTGGCGCAGGATTTGGCGGTTGTACCGTATCACTTGTGCATGAAGATGATGTCGAGCGTTTTGTAAGTGAAGTGGGCGCTTCATATGAAGCACGTACCCATCTCAAAGGTGATTTTTATGTATGCGGCGTAGGCGACGGTGTTAAAGAATTGAAGGAGGCGAAGTAAAATGGCAATTTTGGTGACAGGTGGAGCAGGGTATATTGGGTCTCATACGGTAGCAGCATTGTTGGAACGTGGAGAAGAGGTTGTTGTACTGGATAACTTGCAGACAGGGCATCGTGAAGCGTTGCTCGGCGGTAAGTTGTATGAAGGGGATCTGCGTGACAAAGAAATTCTGGCGAAGCTGTTCGCTGAGAATTCAATCGATGCAGTCATTCACTTTGCAGCCAACTCACTCGTAGGCGAAAGTATGAAAGACCCGGTTAAATATTATGACAACAACGTGTTTGGTACACTCTGTCTGTTGGAAGCGATGAATGCAGCGAACGTACGCCGCATCGTCTTCTCCTCTACAGCAGCTACCTACGGTGAGCCTGAGAAAGTGCCAATCGAAGAGAGCGATCGTACAGAACCAACCAACGTATACGGTGAAACAAAGCTGATGATGGAACGCATGATGTCATGGTTCGATAAAGTTCAGGATATCAAATACGTTTCCCTGCGTTACTTCAATGCAGCCGGTGCACATGACAGCGGCAAAATTGGTGAAGATCACCAGCCAGAGAGTCACCTGATTCCACTCGTACTGCAAACAGCATTGAAACAACGCCCGCACATCGCCGTGTTTGGTGACGACTATGCAACAGAAGATGGCACATGTATCCGTGACTATATCCACGTGAGCGACTTGGCTGATGCACATCTGCGTGCAGTAGATTATCTTCGTAAAGGTGAGAACAGTAATGTGTTCAACCTGGGTAACGGCACAGGATTCTCTGTAAAACAAGTGATCGAAACAGCCAGAAAAGTGACTGGCCTCGATATCCCGGTTGTACAGGAACCACGTCGTGCAGGTGACCCGGCTGTGCTGGTAGCTTCATCTGCAAAAGCGAGATCTGTCCTGGGCTGGAATCCAAAATGGACCAATCTGGAAGATGTCATTCAAAGCGCTTGGAGCTGGCACCAATCACGTCCTGACGGCTACGGAAAAAACTAGGAGGCGAATACCTTATGTCACAGACTCATATTGCAGCAGGTGCCACAGAACGGACACCGGAGCAGCAGGAAGCACTGCATGCCATTGAACGTCTGGTTGCATTTGCCTTGCAGAAACAATTAATCGAGGAAGCGGATTGGGATTATAGCCGCAACCTCTTGCTGGAACAATTCGGATTCTCAGAGCCTTATGCCGGTGAGTTGGACACGAATGTGCCCGATGGTCCACAGGCTATGCTGGATACGTTGATTGATTATGGATTTTCCATTGGACTCATTCCTGAAAATAGTGATACATTCCGTGATTTGCTGGATGCCAAAATCATGGGTCATTTGATGGCACGCCCATCCGAAGTGGTACGCGCATTCCGCCACACGGAGCAGACGGAAGGCATTGAGGCGGCCACATCTCAATTCTATGACTTGTCGATTAACTCCAACTATATCCGGATGGATCGGATCTCGAAGAACGTCTACTGGACACAGGACACGGCCTATGGAGATATGGAGATTACCATTAACTTGTCAAAACCGGAGAAAAGTCCAAAGGAAATTGCCATGGCGAAATTGCTTCCGCCACCGGTATATCCTAAATGCCAGCTGTGTCGTGAAAATGTAGGTTACGCTGGTCGGGTGAATCACCCGGCCCGCCAGAATCTGAGAGTCATTCCGCTGGAACTTAACAGCGAACCTTGGTTGTTCCAATACTCGCCGTATGTGTACTACAACGAGCACTGCATCATTTTCCATCATGATCATGTGCCGATGAAGCTGACGAAGGATACGCTTCGCAGACTGCTTGCCTTTGTCGGGGAGTACCCGCATTATTTTATCGGATCTAATGCAGATTTGCCGATCGTAGGTGGATCAATTCTGACACATGACCATTTCCAGGGTGGACGTCATACATTCGCCATTCAAAATGCACAGCCAGAAGCGGTCTTCCGTCATGCGGATGCACCTGGACTTACACTGAGTCTCGTAAAATGGCCGATGTCTGTAATGCGTCTGGCTTCACACGATCCTGCAGAGCTGCTTGAAGCGGGTAACGCCGTATATGAAGCGTGGAAGGTCTACAGTGATTCTGCTGTGGATATCGAAGCATTCAGTGAAGTGGACGGGGAACAAGTGCCACACAATACGGTAACACCAATCGTTCGTCGCAGTGCAGATGGTGGGTATGAGATGGATCTTGTATTGCGTAATAATCGTACGAATGATGTGCATCCTGAAGGGATTTTCCATCCACACCGTGAGATGCACCATTTGAAAAAGGAGAACATTGGTCTGATCGAAGTGATGGGACTTGCCATTCTGCCAGGTCGTTTGAAAGAAGAACTGGACAGTATCGCGGATATCCTCGCTGGAGATGCCAAGCTTGCTGAAGCGGCCAAAGCTTCTGATCATGTGTTGAACAAACATCTGGGCTGGGCGGAAGAATTGATTGAACGGTTTGGTCCTAAGCTGGACAAAGAACAAGCCGTTGCCATTGTACAACAGGAAGTCGGCTTGAAATTTGCCGAGATTCTGGAGCATGCAGGTGTCTACAAATATGATGAAGCAGGACGCCAGGCTTTCCGTCGTTTTGTAAGCAGCATGGGATACACTGAATAATCAATATAATCAACAAATCAAGAACACCCGCTCAATCAGGAGCGGGTGTTCTTGACATTTGTGTGCATTGGAATGAGCTTCCGGGCCAGTTATAATGGAGTGAAGTCCTAGAGTACCATGATGAATTGAGGAAATGGGGTTAATGATTTGGAAAAGAAGGCGCTGAATATTCCGTTGATTACAGATGCTGAGGAACTGCAAGGCATGGTGGGTGAACCGCATGAACATGTGCGTAACAAGGCAATTTCATTTGTGGATTCACATGTTCAGAACTTTATATCCATGTCACCATTGTTTTTCCTCTCAACCTCCGATCGTGATGGAAATAGCGATGTATCACCACGGGGCGATGGAGCGGGATTTGTGAAAGTCTATGATACATACCGGCTCGTCTATCCCGAACGCCCAGGCAATCGGCGTATAGACTCGTTGTTGAACATGTTATCGAACCCTGGTATTGGTATGCTCTTTTTGATTCCGGGTATGAATGAAGTGCTGCGTATAAATGGTACAGCATCCATTACCAAGGATGAGGAATTCATCGCCAGTATGGGCTGGAGTGGTAAAACCATAGGTGCGGCTGTCATTGTAGATGTGGAAGAGTGTTTTATCCATTGTCCGCGGGCATTCAAACAGGCTGGATTATGGGCCTCAGAAACATGGGTGGATGCTGAAGATTTGCCTTCAACGAGCGAGATGTTTCGAGCCCATTTGGAGATTAACGGGTTGTTATAAAGTGAGTGACTATCGATTTGTTTTTCTATAAACAGGGTACTATAATTGGAGTTGCACTAAAAATTCTAAACTCCATTGGAGGCGACAATAGATATGAGATCTTTCCAATTCTATAATCCAACCCGGCTGATTTTTGGCAAAGGACAACTGGAAGCATTGAAAACAGAAGTGCCGAAATACGGTAAACGGGTTCTGCTTGTATATGGTGGCGGCAGTATCAAACGCAGTGGGCTGTACGATCAAGTGATCGGTTTGCTTAAGGAAGCTGGAGCAGAAGTGACTGAACTGGCTGGTGTGGAACCCAACCCGCGTCTTTCTACGGTGCATAAAGGGGTAGACCTCTGCAAAACAAATAACATCGACCTGATCCTCGCTGTAGGTGGCGGAAGTGTACTGGACTGCTCCAAGGCCATTGCTGTAGGTGCCAAATATGATGGCGATATGTGGGATTTTGCTCAGCGCAAAGCCGTTGCACAGGATGCACTTCCACTCGGTACGGTATTGACGATGGCAGCAACTGGTTCGGAGATGAACTCCGGTTCGGTTATTACGAATCAGGATACTCAAGAAAAATTGGGCTGGGGCAGCGCATACTCATTCCCTGCATTCTCTATCCTGGATCCAGTGAATACATACACTGTTCCACTGGACCAAACGGTATACGGGATGGTGGATATGATGTCTCACGTATTGGAGCATTACTTCCATCTGGACGCCAACACACCGGTTCAACTCGGCTTCTGTGAGACGATTCTGCGTACCGTCATGGAAGCAGCGCCTCGTCTGGTTGAAGATCTGGAGAACTATGAACTGCGCGAAACCATTCTGTATTGCGGAACAATGGCACTGAATGGCGTGCTGAATATGGGTCTCGCAGGCGACTGGGCAACACATAATATTGAACATGCGGTATCCGCAGTGTATGATATCCCACACGGTGGTGGACTTGCGATCTTGTTCCCACACTGGATGAAACATAACCTGGATGTGAATGAGGATCGATTCAAACGTCTGGCAATTAATGTATTCGAAGTGAACCCTGAAGGCAAGTCGGACAGACAGATTGCTGAAGAAGGTATCGATGCACTCAGCAAATTCTGGACATCCATTGGTGCACCTAACCGTTTGGCAGATTACGACATCGATGACAGCCAGATCGACGTAATGGCTGACAAAGCGATGCTGTTTGGTCCATTCGGTAACTTCAAGAAACTGCAACGGGAAGATGTTGTATCCATCTACAAGGCTTCTCTGTAATTCTATAATCACTGCAAAGTGAAAGGACACATTCTGTTGTCCAATAACCGCAAGTCTCCTTCATGGGGGCTTGCGGTTTTTTCGTGTATTCGGCTCTGCACGAGAATAATGGAGGAACATGAAGCAAGGAGAACAGAATGTTGTGATAATACCCATTATCGGCTCCAGAATACATTTGAGGAAAGATTTTGAAACATTTTGATGGTAGCTACGTATTTATTTACATGTGGAATGCTCAGTTAGGATGAATTTGCGGCAGAGAGAGGAGGAACAGGGGATGGAAACAATGTATTGGGGGTGTCTAATCGGAGGGGCGATATTTGCGGTTGTCAGCCTTGTGCTGGGTGACTTGATTGATGGCTTGCTGGACGGAGCTTTTGAAATGCCAGGCCTTGATTTTTTCAAACCCGTTGTGTTAGCTGGTTCCATTACAACCTTTGGTGGAGCAGGTATTTTGCTGACACGTTATAGTTCATTAAGTGCCATGTCCGGTCTAATACTATCCCTGCTTATAGGTATTGCTGCAGCCATGCTGGTATTCTTCGCATATATCAAACCGATGCGTAACAGCGATGTCTCGATTGCATTTTCAATGAAAGAGTTATCTGGGAAAATTGGGGAAATCACCATTCCGGTGCCGGAAAAAGGTTTTGGCGAAGTCATGATCCGCTTTGCATCCGGTAGTACGATTCAAACGGCATCCAGTTTTGAACACCTCCCCATTGCGGCGGGAGCACGTGTTGTTGTGGTGGATGTTGTAGATGGCGTACTGCGTGTGTCGGAATGGGATGAAAATGTACTTAAAGATTTATAAAGTATTCTTAACACCTAATTAGTTTAAGCACTCATCATGAATGAATAAGGGGAGAGATGTGGAATGGAAAATTTGAATTGGGATGTTTTATTGATTCCTATAGTTGTAGTCGGAGTCATTCTAATTTTGGGTCTGGCTTTCTGGGCGAGATACAAAACGGTTGGACCGGATGAGGCGATGATCGTTACGGGTTCATTCCTGGGTAGCAAAAATATCTCCGATGATGATTCTGGCCGAAAAATTAAGATTGTTCGTGGTGGCGGTGCATTTATCCTGCCGGTATTCCAGCAGTCCGAGTTTATCTCCTTGTTGTCCCACAAGCTGGATGTCTCCACACCTGAAGTGTACACGGAGCAAGGGGTTCCGGTTATTGCTGACGGTGTAGCTATTATCAAGGTTGGGGGCGCTGTAGAGGACGTTGCTACGGCAGCTGAGCAATTCATCGGTAAACCTGTAGAAGCGCTGAGAAGCGAAGCACAGGAGGTACTGGAGGGGCATTTGCGGGCCATCCTCGGTACAATGACGGTGGAAGAAGTATATCGGAACCGGGATCGTTTTGCCCAAGAGGTTCAAGGTGTAGCAGCTAGAGATTTGAAAAAAATGGGTCTGCAAATTGTTTCATTTACCATCAAGGATGTTCGTGACAAACAGGGTTACCTGGATGCTCTCGGTAAACCGAGAATTGCTGCTGTGAAGCGGGATGCCGAGATTGCTGAAGCGGAAGCGATGCGTGATGCACGTATTCAGAAGGCTAATGCGGAAGAACAGGGGCAAAAAGCAGAGTTGCTGCGTGATACGAATATCGCTGAGGCAGCCAAAGAAAAGGAACTGAAAGTAGCCACGTTTAAACGGGATCAGGATACAGCCAAAGCGGAAGCCGATCAGGCGTACCATATCCATGAAGCACGTGCGAGACAGACCGTGGTGGAAGAAGAAATGAAGGTTGAACTCGTTCGTAAAGAACGTGAGATTGACCTCCAGGAAAAAGAAATCGTTGTACGTGAGAAGCAATACGATGCTGAAGTGAAGAAAAAGGCAGAAGCGGATCGTTATGCGGTAGAGCAGGCTGCCGAAGCGGATAAAGCCAAAAGAATGCGTGAAGCTGATGCAGTACAGTATTCCATTGAAACACACGCCAAAGCAACAGCTGAACAGAAGCGACTTGAAGGTCAGGCCATGGCGGATGCGGAACTTGCCAAAGGTACAGCTGATGCAGAAGTTATTCGTTTGCGTGGTCTTGCAGAAGCAGAAGCAAAGGAAAAACTGGCAGAAGCATTCCAGAAGTTTGGCGAAGCGGCTGTACTCGATATCATTGTCAAAATGCTGCCTGAACTGGCTGGCAAAATTGCAGAACCAATTGCATCCATTGATAAATTGACGGTGGTAGATACAGGTAAAGGTGAAGGTGCAGCGCGAGTGAGCAACTATGTTACCGAACTTATGGCGACGGCTCCAGAGATGCTCAAAAGTGTATCCGGCATCGATGTAGAGCAGCTGATTAAAGGCCTTACGAAGTCCAAAACACCTGCGCCAGTTGCCATTCAACAGAGCGAGGCTGTTACAACTCCTTCTATAATCGACAAGATTGTGGAAAGAGCTGGCGTTGACGAGTAAGAAGCACTTCGAGTCTTGCATGGTTGCTCTATTGACCTTAAGACGAATTTTTGTTACTTTTTAAGCGAGACGTCCGGCGCGGTTTGCCCGCTCCGGGTGTCTTTTCGTTCGTAACAGGGTGTGACTTAATCACACCTAAGATGGTGTGAAAAAGAGGTGCAAACAATGAGCAGCCTGCATGTAGATAAAGCGCTAAATAATAATGTAATCATTGCACAGCATCCAGAACACGGGGAAGTCGTTGTTATTGGTAAAGGCATTGGCTTTAACCGAAAACCGAGTGATCACATTCCATTGATGGCTGTGGAGAAAATGTTTATTTTGAAAAACCAGCAGGAGCAAGAGCAGTACAAACAGCTTCTTCCACAGGTGGATGAAGCACTGATCGAGATTATTAACGAAGTTATTACGTATATTGCAGAGCGTACGGACGTTCCTCTGAATGAACATATCCATATTGCATTAACCGATCACATTTCTTTCGCGTTAAAACGCAAGGAGCAGGGCATTATCATACAAAATCCATTTTTATATGAAACCCGCGAGATTTATCCTGAGGAATATCGAATGGGAGAATACGCTGTTCGTTTGATCAAAGAGAGAATGGGCGTAGATTTGGGGATGGACGAGATTGGTTTTGTTGCCCTCCATATCTATAGTGCAATGACCAATCAAAATATATCCCAGGTACGTGAACATTCACAATTGATCACTGATCTGGTGAACCTGGTGTCCGATCAACTCGATTATTCGTTTGAAACGGAATCACTCGATTACTCTCGTTTGCTGACTCATCTTCGTTTCGCTCTTGAGCGTGTTCGCCGTGGAGACAAAGTGGAAGAGCTTCATAAGTTGGATTCCCTGCTTAAGTTGGAGTATCCCGAAATGTACTCGCTTGCATGGAAACTGACCAAAGTAATGGAGAAAAGACTGAAACTGCCGGTTTATCCTGCGGAGGTAGGTTATCTGACCATTCATCTGCAAAGGCTGAATCAGCGGAAGGAAGAAGAGAATAAGTGAGATCATTCCAGTGATGGAATGCGGAATTTATTTTTTTGGTGTAAAGGCTTGCAATGGATTAGAACTGGTGCTACAATGATTTCCGTAATCAAGCAACTGAATAAACATAAGCGACGTGTTACTGACTCGATCAGGCATGAGTTAATTAAAGTGTGATTGTTCTTTCCTTGTACAGGGTATGCTATACCCCAAGGTTGGCACATTTCACTTTGTTAATTCATGCCTTTTTTGTGTTCCCTTGCTTGTATCACAACATATAACTTAGACGAAAGGGAGAAACGACGCGATGTTCAAAAAGCTTTTTGGTGTATTGCAAAGAGTAGGTAAAGCACTCATGCTGCCTGTAGCCATTCTACCTGCGGCAGGTTTGCTGCTCGGGATTGGTAACATGCTGGTTAATCCAGATTTCTTGCAATATGTAACGGCGCTCGACACCCCTTGGGTGAACTCGATCGCAACAATTATGATGAATGCAGGTCAGATCGTATTCGATAATCTGGCATTGCTGTTCGCCGTCGGTGTAGCCGTCGGATTGGCCGGTGGCGAAGGGGTTGCAGGTCTCGCAGCGATCATCGGTTATCTGGTCATGAATGTCACACTGGGTACCGCAGTAGGGGTTACTCCAGCAATGATCGGTGAAGTACCGGGTTATGCCAGCATCTTGGGTATCCCAACATTAAGTACGGGCGTGTTCGGAGGTATTATCATAGGTATTGCCGCCGCGCTGTGTTACAATCGATTTTTCAAAATCGAACTGCCGTCCTACCTCGGTTTCTTTGCAGGTAAACGTTTCGTTCCGATTATCACTTCGGTTGTATCCCTCTTAATCGGGTTGCTTCTGGTGATTATCTGGCCACCGATTCAAAATGGATTGAATGCTGTATCTCATTTCATGGTAGATACAAGCCCGACATTGTCGGCATTCATCTTCGGAGTTGTGGAACGGTCATTAATTCCGTTTGGTCTTCACCACATTTTCTACTCCCCATTCTGGTTTGAGTTCGGTGAGTACGTAAACAAAGCTGGAGATGTCATTCGTGGTGACCAGCAAATCTTCTTCAATCAATTGCGTGATGGTGTGAACCTCACAGCGGGAACATTCCAAGTTGGTAAATTCCCCTTCATGATGTTTGGTTTGCCAGCGGCCGCACTTGCGATGTACCATGAAGCAAGACCGGAACACAAAAAGTATGTAGCAGGTATCATGGGCTCTGCAGCATTGACTTCGTTCCTGACAGGGATCACGGAACCACTAGAATTCTCGTTCCTGTTTGTAGCACCAGTCCTGTTTGCAGTACACTGTATCTTTGCAGGTTTGTCTTTCATGACCATGCAAATTCTGGGTGTCAAGATCGGTATGACCTTCTCCGGTGGGTTCATTGACTTCCTGATCTTCGGGATTATTCCGAACCGTACACCTTGGTGGGACGTTATTATTGTCGGATTGATTCTTGCGGTGATCTATTACTTCGGTTTCCGGTTTATCATTCGCAAATTTAATCTCAAAACACCTGGACGAGAGGATGCAACGCCTGAAACCGAATCTGGCGGAGGCTCTGGTTCAACGGATGATCTGCCCCATAACATTCTTGAAGCTTTCGGTGGCAAAGAGAATATCAAACATCTGGACGCTTGTATTACTCGTTTGCGGATTGAAGTTAATGAGAAATCCAATGTGAAAAAAGATCGTTTGAAACAATTGGGTGCATCTGGTGTACTTGAAGTGGGTAATAATGTTCAAGCCATCTTTGGTACACGTTCCGACACGATCAAATCTCAAATGCAGGATATTATTGCAGGACGAACACCAGCACCAACGCCAGCAGCTGCCAAACCAACTCCTGAAGAGGAGAAGGCACAAGGTGAGCAAGGCGAGCGCATCGTTGCTGAGGATATCGTCATGCCAGTCAACGGTGAATTGCTGGACATTACAAACGTACCTGATCCGGTCTTTGCTGAGAAAATGACAGGTGATGGATTCGCAATTTTGCCACATGATGGTACGATAACTTCTCCTGTGTATGGTAAAGTGTTTAATGTATTTCCAAGCAAACATGCCGTGGGCATCATGTCCGATGGAGGCAAGGAAGTGCTTGTTCATATAGGTGTTAATACGGTGAAGCTGAAAGGTCAAGGCTTTAACGTACTGGTACAGGAGGGTGATCTGGTATCGGCAGGTCAGCCGATTATGGAAGTGGATCTGGAGTATGTCAAAGCAAACGCTCCTTCGATCATTTCACCAGTTATTTTCACCAACCTGCCAGAGGGCTCCACGGTAACTCTGAAGAAGAGCGGAGTGCTGAAAGTTGGCGAACAGCCAATCATTGAGATAAAATAAGAAGTGTTACGACAATGGCAAGCAAGTGTAAATATATGCAATGCCTAAACCAAACTACTGAAAGTGAGATGATTGTAATGCAACAAACATTCAGAATTACAGACGAAGATGGTATCCACGCACGTCCGGCGACAGCCCTGGTAAATACAGCAAACAAATTCAAAGGTGCAGAATCCTTTGCAGAAGCTAACGGTAAAAAAGTAACTTTGAAATCCATTCTGGGTGTTCTTTCCCTCGGATTGGAACAAGGCGACACCATCAGCATCATCGTTGAAGGCGAAGGCGAAGCTGAAGCTCTTCAAGCTTTGACTGACGTTATGGTTAACGAAGGGTTGGGCGAAATTAATGCTTAATGTCTCCGGGATCGCGGCTTCGGCGGGTATTGCTATCGCCAAGGCGTTTATCTTGGAGCATCCTGACTACTCTGTAGAAAAACGCCAAATTAACGACGTTGACGCAGAGATCGCGAAACTCGACTCAGCTCTGGGTAAATCCCAGGCTGAGCTTGAGGCGATCAAAGAGCGCACTTTACAAGAGCTTGGCGAGAAAAAAGCAGAGATTTTTGCTTCGCATTTGCTCATTCTGAATGACCCGGAACTAATTGATCCGGTTAAAGCTAGAATTGCGGATGACATGATCAATGCAGAATTTGCTTTGAACGAAACAGCATCGCAATTTATCTCCATGTTTGAGAACATGAAGAGTGCATACCTGCAGGAACGTGCAGCAGATATGCGTGACGTTACCAAACGTGTGCTAAATCACTTGCTTGGTATCGACTTCATGAGTCCGGCTGAGATCAATGAAGAAGTGATTGTGCTTGCGGAGGATCTAACACCTTCCGACACGGCTCAATTGAACCGCCAATTTGTTAAAGGTTTTGCAACCAACATTGGTGGACGTACTTCTCACTCGGCGATCATGGCGCGCTCACTTGAAATTCCAGCTGTTGTTGGAACCAAGGACATCTTGGCTCAAGCGAAACAAGGCGATATGATCATTGTTGACGGTCTGGATGGTCACGTACTGGTTAACCCTACTGATGAAGTTATTGCTGAATACCGTGCCAAACAGGAACAGTATGATGCACAACGTGCAGAGTGGAGAAAACTTCGTGATGAGCCAACGGTAACGGTAGATAACGTTCATGTTGAACTTGCAGCCAACATCGGTACACCAAATGATGTAACTGGTGTTCTGGAGAACGGTGGCGAGGCTGTAGGCCTGTACCGTACCGAGTTCTTGTACATGGGCAGAGACAAGCTCCCTTCCGAAGACATTCAGTATAATGCTTACAAAGCGGTACTGGAAAAAATGGAAGGTAAACCTGTTGTTGTTCGTACACTCGACATCGGTGGAGACAAAGAGCTTCCATACCTGGATCTGCCAAAAGAAATGAATCCATTCCTCGGCTTCCGCGCAGTTCGTCTGTGTCTGGACCGTCTGGATATCTTCCGTACACAATTGCGTGCATTGCTGCGTGCAAGCGTACATGGAAACCTGCGTGTCATGTTCCCGATGATCGCAACACTCGGTGAATTCCGTGAAGCAAAAGCTGTCTTGCTCGAAGAGAAAGAGAAGCTGGTTGCTGAAGGTATTGCTGTTTCTGACAGCATTCAACTCGGAATCATGGTCGAAATTCCTTCGACTGCAGTTCTGGCGGATCAGTTTGCCAAAGAAGTGGATTTCTTCAGTATCGGAACAAACGATCTGATTCAATACACAATGGCTGCTGACCGTATGAACGAACGAGTGGCTTATCTGTACCAACCTTACAACCCGGCCATTTTGCGTTTGGTTAAAATGGTTATCGATGCAGCGCATCGTGAAGGCAAATGGGTTGGCATGTGTGGTGAGATGGCAGGAGACGAAACAGCAATTCCATTGTTGCTCGGTCTTGGATTGGATGAGTTCAGCATGAGCGCAACATCCATTCTGCCAGCTCGTAGTCAGATCACCAAGTTGTCCCGTGCGGACATGCAGGAACTGGCTGCCAAAGCTCTGGATATGCAAACGGCTGAACAAGTTGTTGAATTGGTTCAAAGCATTCAAGCGTAATTTTGCCGGGGTTTCCTCCGGATTTGAGGTTTTTTCTTTTTCCGATAATAAGCTGCATTGATGTAGCGATTTTGCCGATATCCGCGATTCATTGTGGGTATCGGCTTTTTTTGTTACGTAGATGTATAGGGAATAAAGGAGAGTACGAGGGAAACGTCCTGTAATGTCTAGCCAAAAAAATGCTCTTACTGGTGTAGTTAACATCAGCAAGAGCATGGATAAGAAACTCACTTAGTTTTAACTGCAAGCGCAGTTCAGTACAGGTTTGCGGGCTGCGGTAGTCTCATCGAGTCGAGTAACCGGTGTGCCATAAGGTGCGTTCAGGACTAATTCAGGTGTCTCTTCCGCTTCTTTGGCAATCCGTATCATCGTATCAATGAACCCATCCAGCGTTTCTTTACTTTCGGTTTCTGTCGGCTCGATCATGATGCATTCTTCGACGTTGAGCGGGAAGTACACGGTTGGTGGATGATATCCAAAATCAAGCAATCGTTTGGCAACGTCAAGTGTGCGTACACCATATTGCTTCAACCCCCGTCCAGACATGACGAATTCATGTTTGCATACGCCCGGATACGGAATCTCGTAGTAAGGTGCGAGACGGGCCATCATATAGTTAGCATTGAGTACCGCACATTCAGATACACGGCGCAATCCTTCCGGTCCATAGGTACGAATGTAGGCATAGGCACGTATCAATATACCGAAGTTACCGTAGTAGGCTTTCACTCGGCCAATGGATTGATCGCCTTCACGATCGAATGCATACATACCGTCATCATTTTTAATTACCATTGGCTTAGGCAGGAACGGAACCAGACGGTTCTTCACGCCAACTGGTCCGGCGCCAGGTCCACCACCGCCATGAGGTGTACTCATCGTTTTGTGCAAGTTCAGATGCACCACATCAAAGCCCATATCACCCGGACGGGTAATGCCCATAATGGCATTGGAGTTCGCGCCATCGTAATACAACAAGCCACCAGCCTGATGTACGATGGATGCAATCTCCTGAATGTCTTTCTCGAACAAACCAAGTGTATTCGGGTTGGTCAGCATCAATGCTGCCGTATCCGAACCGACTGCTGCACGGAGTGCGTCCAGATCAACCAGTCCGTCTGCGCGGGATGGAATCGTCACCGTTTCAAATCCTGCAACAGTAGCACTTGCCGGGTTGGTCCCGTGAGAAGAATCGGGCACGATGACTTTGGTACGTTGTTCACCACGACCTTCGTGGTAGGCACGAATCATCATAAGTCCAGTCCATTCGCCATGGGCACCAGCGGCTGGTTGCAGGGTTACAGCGTCCATGCCTGTCAGACCTGCAAGGTCGTTTTGCAACGTATACAATAGTTCAAGAGCACCTTGAATGCTGGATTCATGCTGGTATGGATGGATTTTGGCGAAACCGTTATAACGTGCAACATCCTCATTAATCTTTGGATTGTATTTCATCGTACAAGAGCCCAATGGATAGAATCCGTTATCTACACCGAAGTTGCGGCGGGACAACGCAGTATAGTGTCGAATAACATCTACCTCGAACACTTCCGGCAGTGCCGCTGCTTCCGAACGGAGCATTTCCCGGGGAATCAACGTATCGGAAGCCTGACGAGGAACATCACATTCTGGCAGGGAATAAGCGACACGCCCAGGGCTGCTGAGTTCAAAAATCAATGATTGTTCCGGAGCAGGAGATAAGGGCTGTGCACTAAATGTTGTATCCGTCTCAGGTTGAACCGAAGTGGAGACAGAGGTACCTGTTTCCGATTGTCCTTGTACCGATGTTGTCGTTGTCGTCGTTTCCTGAGTCACAGCGATCCCTCCAATGCTCGTGCGAATTCGTCAATTTCTTCCTTACTACGCCGTTCCGTAACAGCAATCAGCATATGTCCGGCAAGTTCCGGATAATCACGTCCGAGTTCGTAACCAGCAATAAAGCCTGCATCCAGCAATTTCAACTGAAGAGCATCCACGTCTGTTCCTTCAGGAAGTTTAATCACGAATTCATTAAATGTTGGTGCATTAAAAGTAAGGCTAACTCCAGGAATCGTAGTTAATGTATTCAGGGTGTAATGACTCTTTTGCAGATTCAGATCCGCGACATCGATCATACCCTGTTTACCCATAATGGACATATATACAGATGCGCTGAGCGCAAGCAAAGCCTGGTTGGAACAGATGTTGGACGTCGCCTTTTCGCGACGGATGTGCTGTTCACGCGCCTGCAGTGTGAGTACAAAACCACGCTTGCCGTTGCGATCGGTTGTTTGGCCTACAATTCGGCCAGGAATTCGGCGCATATGAGGCTGGGATACGGCAAAATATCCGCATGTCGGGCCGCCGAGTGAAGCGGCGATGCCAAGGGGCTGCGCATCGCCAACAACGATGTCGGCACCCAGCTTGCCTGGGGCTTCCAGCAGACCCAGCGATAGCGGGTTGGCACTTACAACGAGCAGGCCCTTGTGCGCATGCACGAGGTCGGCAGCCTGCTTCACATTTTCCACGGCACCAAAGAAGTTCGGACTCTGGATCATGACAGCAGCGGTATCGTCCGATATAGCGGCTTGCAAGGCTTCCCAATCAGTGACGCCATTCTTATAACCAATCTCGACAATCTCCAGACTTAATCCGTGCGCATACGCCTGCAATACCTGACGGGCTTCCGGATGAACGGTACGGGATACGATAAGTTGTTTGCGACGTGTTGCTGCTGCGGCGAGATTACCGGCTTCCGCAAAAGCTGTTGCGCCGTCATACATGCTGGCATTGGCTACAGCCATACCGGTTAATTCACAGATGTAGGACTGAAACTCGAAAATGGCCTGTAGTTCACCTTGGCTGATCTCAGGCTGATAAGGTGTGTAGGCAGTGTAGAACTCGGAACGGGAAATGACATGATTGATGACGGAAGGAACATGATGATCGTATATACCTGCGCCGAGGAAACTGGCGTGTGTTTCGAAATTGGCATTGGCGCCAGCTTGTTTGGACATATGACGTGTCAGCGCATATTCATCGAGTTTGGAGGATACGGGCAGCTCGCCCTGATAACGAATCTCCTGCGGAATGTCCTGAAACAGATCCTCCAGCGTACCCACACCGATGGTTGCGAGCATGGCGCTCTGATCTTGCTCAGTCATGGGAATGTAACGGTGCTTGCTCATGCTTGATCAGCTCCTTGAGTAGGTGTCTTCGACGTACGTGTCCGTTTATGAAAAGGGGTCTTCACGACCTCGGCTTTTAGTTTCTTGCCGCGGATCTCAATCTCAAGCGGGGTTCCCAGCGCAGCGTATTTGCTGTCGATGAGGGCAAGCCCCAGATTACGCTTCAATGTAGGTGATTGTGTGCCTGTTGTCACTTCACCAATCTGTACGCCTTTAGCGTAAATCGGATAGTGGGGGCGGGGAATACCGCGCTCCAACACTTCGATGCCGACCAGTTTGCGGGCGGGCCCGTCAGTTTTTTGCTGTAACAAGGCTTCGTGTCCGATAAAAGGTCCGGCGTGCAGCTTCACAAACATGCCAACGCCAGCTTCGAGTGGAGAGATAGTTGCCGACAATTCCTGTCCATACAGAGGGAGCTTTGCTTCAAAGCGCAGTGTATCCCGAGCACCGAGGCCTGTGGGTACAAGTCCGTGACCTTCACCGGCTTGCATTAACCCATTCCAGACCACAGCGGCCTGATCTGCAGGAACATATAGCTCAAAGCCATCTTCACCGGTATAACCGGTACGGGACAACAGTAATTTTACTCCACATACTTCAGCATCCTGCACAAAACGAAACGGTTCAATCGAGCTTACATCCGCATCTGTAACTTTCCCGATAATGTCTACAGCCAGTGGACCTTGCAAGGCGAGCAGCGCTGTCTGCTCCGAATCATTGGTCATGCTCACGCCGGGGATCAAGTGCTCTTGCAGCCACGCCCAATCCTTGTCGATGTTGGAGGCGTTAACCACGAGCATATAATGCTGATCTTCCAGCTTATACACGAGCAGATCATCCACCACACCGCCATCTGGATAACACATCAGGGTGTATTGGGCTTGACCGGGAACCAGCGTGGTCACATCATTGGTCGTCATTTGTTGCAAAAAAACTTCGGCCTGCTCACCCTGTACTGTGAATTCGCCCATATGGGATACATCAAACAGTCCAGCACGCTCGCGTACCGCTTCATGTTCTTTCTGGATTCCGCTAAATTGTACCGGAAGCTCCCAGCCTCCAAAATCAATGCACCGTACGCCTTCGTATTGCTGATACAGTGGGAAGAGTGGTGTTCTAAGCAAATCGGACATCAAATCACCTCGTCATAGGCCGTCAGCCGGCCGGATATACAATCGTGGATCAATGAACCAGAGTATTTTTAAATTTTCAGCTAGATATTTTCATCACATAAGTATGGTAAGCAGCTATGGCAGCACCGTTCTACATCCTGTTTTTCGTTTTTTGGGAAAAAGGAAAAGGACAGGCCAAAGAATCGGCATGCCAAGTAGCACGCTGTATTCTAAGGCTCTGTCCCTTGTACCTGAGAGTTACCCCGCTGCGTTATGCAGCAGGTTTCCCCTTGGGTGATCATAACGCCCGCATCGGGCGAATAGATGCTCTCCAGAGTTGCGTCCCGTAAAAGTCCTTTTGCCTGAGAGATTCACCTCCGCTTATCGGTGGTTTACTCCTTCGGCGTTACCTCATGTACATCCCGAATCGGGTGTCACGGGTAATCTCTCCCTTTACATTCATCCGCGGGTATAACATAGTCCAATAAACACATTTACTCCTCTCATTAAAACGTGAATCCACTACTGATGTCAAGAACGATATCATAGATAATGATTTAAAACCGAATGTTTATTTCTGTTTTGATATTATTGTTCGTATATTTATAAAGACTGCGCTTACTATTCTAATATTCACCAGTATATGAAGAAAGAGTGTAATCCGGTTACAGGATTTAGAGGTGTTCAGCAAATAAATTGTGAGGTATCTTGACATTTGATTCAAAAATATCATACGCTATGTTCTGGGAAAAAGGTTAAGGTCAAAGAACGCATGTACTCATTAATGAAAAGCGAGGCGGATATCGATGAGCGAATTGAAAAGTGATTTCCTGTACAGTGAAGAGCACGAATGGGTGCAAACCGTAGGGGAGGATACTGTACGTATTGGCATTACCGAGTTCGCGCAGCATCAGCTGGGTGACATTGTGTTTGTGGAATTGCCTGACCTTGAAACCAATGTAAAAGCAGAGGACAGCATTGGAACGATCGAATCGGTCAAAACGGTGTCGGACTTGTTTTCTCCAGTCACTGGTTCAATCATTGCGGTGAATGATTCGTTGCAGGACTCTCCTGAACTTGTGAACAGCTCTCCTTACGAGGAAGGCTGGATGATTGAGATCCGTGTTGAGGGAGATCTGACAGCAGCATTGTCTACATTGATGAATGCAGACGCGTATCGGAAACATACGGAAGAATAGTTTTAACAAACTTGTACTTATTAACATATATTTTATAACCAAATGAAATGAGCTTCATATTTTTTCGACCTGTGTGAGCCTGATAGCTTGCACAGGTTTTTTGTGCTTTCCAACAATGGTTTTGAATGTGGATTGAAGCAGATTGTGGATGTAAATCAACTGATTGGACCAAGCTATAGGTTAGAAAATGATTCTAGAAATGATAAAAGTCATAGGCAAAAAAAGCCTTGTGTATCAATGGGTTCAGCCATTATGCATCGATTAAAACGATTACATAACCTAATGTTGTCATCATTGTTCATGACGAAAGTACGCTTTCATTTCATTGAACAGGAGAGCATTCTCGCTTAGGATTACAGCAGGGGAGAAATGATACCCCTTTCATAAATCATAATCACTTGATCCAAGGAGGATAATACAATGAGTAATTTGGACCAATCGTCCAATTCCAAAGGTGGGCTACGGGTAGGTGTGCAGCGTTTTGGCCGATTCCTGAGTGGTATGGTCATGCCGAATATGGGAGCGTTCATCGCCTGGGGATTAATTACAGCCATGTTCATTCCAACAGGCTGGTTCCCTAACGAGACACTAGCACAGCTAGTCGATCCGATGATCAAATATTTGCTGCCACTGTTAATCGGTTACACCGGGGGTACGATGGTGCATGGTCAGCGTGGTGGTGTCGTGGGTGCCATTATGACCATCGGGGTCATCGTGGGTAGTGATATTCCGATGTTCCTCGGTGCCATGATTGCCGGACCACTGGCAGCATGGATCATCAAAAAGTTCGATAAATCGATTGAAGGTAAAGTTAGAGCCGGATTTGAAATGCTGGTTAACAACTTCTCAGCCGGTATTATTGGCGGGATCTTGGGGATTTTTGCGCTACTGGGCATCGGGCCTGCTGTAGAAGCGATTAGCAAAGTATTGTCTGCCGGGGTACAAGGCTTAATGAATCTGGGCTTGTTACCGCTGGTCAACCTAATCATTGAACCAGGTAAAGTATTGTTCCTGAACAATGCAATCAACCACGGGATTCTGACACCAATTGCAACAGATCAAGCGAGAGAATTAGGGCAATCCGTATTATACATGCTTGAATCGAACCCGGGTCCGGGACTTGGTATCTTGCTTGCTTACTGTTTCTTCGGACGCGGAATGGCCAAATCTTCTGCACCAGGTGCCGTTATCATTCATTTCTTCGGGGGAATTCATGAGATCTACTTCCCTTACATTTTGATGAGACCGATTCTGATTCTTGCCGCAATTGCGGGTGGCGTCGCAGGTACATTAACATTCATGCTCACCGGAGCAGGACTTGTTTCGGCACCATCACCGGGTAGTATTATCGCGTATTTCCTCTTAACACCAAAAGGTGGATACCTGCCGATGCTCGCAGGGGTTCTTGTAGCAGCAGTCGTATCCTTCCTGGTTGCAGCAGTGTTGCTGAAAACGGGTAAACAAAAAGACGAAGATCTGGAGTCCGCATCCAGTCGGATGAAAGACATGAAGAGTCAAGGAACCGTGCCAAACGCTGGTATTACGGCTAATCAACGTGAAGCAGCCGCAGATATGGCTTCTTCTACAGTGAAAACAGACGTGAAGAAAATTGTCTTCTCCTGTGATGCAGGCATGGGGTCAAGTGCCATGGGTGCTTCCATTCTACGCAAGAAGATGAAGGCAGAGGGGATTGACGTTACGGTGACCAATACGGCTATCAGTGATATCCCGTCGGATGCAGACGTGGTGATCACACAACAAGTATTGACCGATCGTGCCCGCTCCGTTGCACCGAATGCAGAACATATATCCATCGACAACTTCCTAAAAAGCCCGGAATACGATGCGCTCGTTGAACGTCTGAAGTAATTGCACGCATTTGTTTTCCCTGAGCCGGAGGCTGAGATATGAGTATTACCAAAAGACAACGTGAAATCGTGGAGTTCCTGCTGGAGCATCCACATGAAGTTACTGCCGGCGAAATCGCCGTTGAAGTAAAGGTCAGTACCCGAACGGTTCACCGGGAGCTGCAAATGATTGAACAATGGCTTGAACCTTTGGGCATGAGGCTGGAAAAAAAATCAGGAACCGGTATCCGAATCGATGCCGGTTCCGATGATCTGGCTGTATTACGCCAGCAACTAGAGGGTAAAGAATATGTAGAGTTTACGCCAGAAGAGCGTAAGCTCTTCATGCTTTGCATCCTGCTGGATGAACCGGAGCCTGTAAAGTTACTCGCCTTGGCTTCGGATCTGAAAGTGACCGTATCCACCGTAACCACGGATCTGGACGATCTGGAGTCACGGATTCGTCAGGCGGGACTAAAGCTGGTTCGCAGACGTGGATATGGCGTCAAGATTAACGGAAGTGAGACGATTCATCGCACAGCCATAGCTGCACTTGCTCTCGAATTTTTGGATGAGTCCGACCTATTCGGAAGACAGCCAGAACAAGGGGGCTCCGTCGTAAACCAAAAACTGTTGGATATGATTGGACACGGTGATGTGCTTACGGTCGAAAATGCGTTATGGCAACCAGACATCGAATGGCTGGAGAACATCCCGGAACGCCAATACATGAAGTTGCTGATTCAATTAGCCGTAGCGGTTGTACGTATTCGTAAAGGCTTTGGCATTGGCCGTATGTCTCCACAAGAGAACACGGGAGATGAAGTTGCAGAGCAAGATGAGATGAAGGTTCCACCTTATATGGCTTCCCGCTTGTGTGGTGTGTTATCCACCCAGCTGGGGCTGACATTCTCCCAAGATGAGCAAGCTTATTTTCACAGACTATTAGTTGAGACAGAGCAGCGAATTCACTCTTCGAGGCTGTTGCCAATAGACGACTTGATTTTACTGGACAGGGTACATTCACTGATTGATCAGATGCAGGCGAGAACGCATTACGCCTTTCATGAGGATCGTTTGCTTCGTGAAGGTCTGCTTGGTCATATGCAACCTGTCATGGAGCGAATTGAAGGGCAACAGATGATTCGTAATCCGCTACTGCAGCAGATTCGCAAGGATTATGATTCACTCTTCGAAGAGGTCAAACAATCCGTGCATCAAGCTTGGCCAGGTACTGACGTTCCGGATGAGGAGATTGGTTTCCTGGTCATGCACTTTGGCGCTTCCATCGAGAGGTTACGTGCATTGAAACGGGAGATCAGGGCCATCATCGTGTGTACAAGCGGAATCGGATCATCACGCATGCTTTCCAGCCGATTATCCAAGGAGATTCCCGAAATTCGGATCATGGACAGTGTGTCGTGGTATGAAGCTGCCCGGATACCTACAGATCAATATGATCTGGTCTTATCCACTGTTGATCTGCCGATGGATGAGCATCAGTATTACAAAGTGAGTCCACTGCTTACGGCGGAAGAGAGCGAACGTCTGCGTCATTTTATCCGAACAACAACATTACAACAACAGCATAAAAAGCCCCGTGAAATAGAGGTTCAGACGACAAGTCGTTACGCTGACCCTGATGGAATGGAAGCTATTTTAGTTGAAATCGTCCGAATTATTGGCAAGTTTCAGGTGTATCCGCTGGATAACCAAGATATCGGATTCTATAAAACGGTGTATGCGATGTGCAACGTACTCCATGGATCTGGTGTGTTGAAGGAACCGGGGGAGATCGCAAAACGGTTGGAGGCACGTGAAGCAGTGGGGAGTCAGAAAATTCCTGGTACAAGACTTGCGCTGTTTCATACACGCAGTGAGGGGATCTACAGGCCGTCCATTAGCTTGTTTCAGCTCACTGAGCCACTCCTTCGTACGCCGGATGATCCGGCAGGAGTTACCCATGTCCTCTTGATGCTCGGTCCCCGAGAATTATCCAAGGAAAGCCTGGAGGTTCTCAGTGAGATCAGCGCCCTGTTATTACAGGAAGAAATGATTACATTGCTGGAAAAGGGAATCAGGGATGAACTCATTCATTACCTGTCCCAGGAACTTGTTGGATTTTATCGCAGTAAAACCGAAATTGGAGGTCAACCATTATGAGTATGTTAACAACAGATAAAGTCATCATGAATGCGACGGCTCAGGATAAATACGAAGCGATTCGCATGGCAGGACAGATTCTGAAGGATGCGGGACATATTACCGCTGATTACATTGAGAAGATGATTGAACGTGAAGAGATTGTCTCAACCTATGTAGGGAACGGCCTGGCTATTCCACACGGTACGAAGGAATCAAAAGCTTTTATTTTATCCACAGGTATCTCTGTCATTCAGTATCCACAAGGTGTTGATTTTGGCGAAGAAAAGGCTTATATGGTCATAGGTATCGCGGCTCAAGGCGGGGAACATATGGAGATCTTGACTAGCATCGCGGTGATCTGTGCTGAGGATGAGAACATGGAGGCCCTGCGTCTAGCCAAAACAGCCGAAGAAGTTATCGCAATTCTGGAAAGTGAAATGGAGCTATGAAGGCCCTACACTTTGGCGCAGGTAACATTGGACGCGGGTTTATCGGCTTGATTCTGTCCCGTGCGGGTTATGAGGTGGTTTTCTCCGACGTAAATCAGACCTTGGTAACCGCTCTTCAGCAACGGGGGCAATATACGGTGGAACTGGCTAACGAGAGCAAGGATCAGGAGACCGTCACAGGTGTAAATGCAATCGATGGAACCCAGCTGGAGACGGTTGCCCAAACCGTGGTGGAAGCTGATCTGATTACAACCGCGGTGGGCGTAGGCGTGCTGAAACATATTGCACCAGGGATTGCGAAGGGACTTGAGAAAAGACTGAATTCCGGTCCTGCTCAAAACCCTCTTCACATTATTGCTTGCGAGAACGCCATTGGAGCCAGTACACAATTGAAAGAGCATGTATATGCTCTGCTTGATGAAAAAGTACGTTCCCTTGCAGATCAGTACGTTTATTTTCCAGATTCAGCCGTAGACCGGATTGTACCTATTCAGCATCATGAAGATCCTCTGCATGTACAGGTAGAGCCTTTTTACGAGTGGGTAGTGGATCGTTCCCAGATGGCTCCTGCATTCAAACCGGTTGAGGGCATTCTATATGTCGATGATCTGGAGCCGTATATCGAACGGAAGCTGTTCACTGTTAATACAGGGCACTGCGTTGCAGCATATATCGGTAATGTGCACGGGTATGACACGATTCAGAAGGCTATTGCCGATGAAAAGGTGAAATCGATTGTCTACGGTGCTTTGCAGGAAACTGGAAAAGTTCTGGTGAAGCGTTTTGCATTCAACCCGGAAGAACATGAGCAGTATATTGTCAAAATATTGGGACGGTTTGTCAACCCGTATCTCACCGATGAGGTTACTCGTGTTGGTCGTTCCCCACTGCGTAAGTTGTCTCCGAATGATCGTCTGGTTCGCCCGGCCCTTCAGGCATATGCGGATGGAACTGATACGACTTATCTGGCTATGGGTATGGCAGCAGCCTGCAAGTTCGATGTCTCCGATGATCCGGAAGCAGTTGAACTGCAGAACATGATCCGCGAGAAGGGAATTACAGCAACCCTCCACCATTATACGTCCATGGATGAGCATCATCCGGTGCTTGAACAGGCTGTTGCCCAGTATAACCAAATGTAAGAACAGTGGTAGCAAGCTAACAGTATTGATCAGGCATAATGAAGAAGAGCCATACAGTTATTAACTGTGTGGCTCTTCTTTTGGTTGGCGTTTATCGGCATAGTCGTCCAAACAGCGTTGACATATGCAGGATTTTCGGCGCTGCTCTGGCGGAATGCGGTCAAACACACCCTCGGGGAAAGTAGCCCGGTTACACCAGCATTCCGAATGAGGATGTCCTGCGGCATAGGAACAGCGATTAGCTTCCCCGCATAATGGGCAGACAAGAACATCGATATGGATGTGCTCTTGATCGTCTTGTTCTGCAGACATACAGTTCTTCCCTCCCTGTGGAATAGCTACGAGCTGAAGTTAAACATACTGGTCCCAGTATAACAGAAATGTGCTTGTGATTATGGATTTCACTGTGTATATATGACTTCCAGTTCACTACATCTGTTTCTCCCATCGGCTATTCTTCAGGCGGTAATTCGATCTGTAGGCCTTCCACATGTTTGCGTCCCATCAATTTACGTTTCTTTCGATTTTCCTTTGTTTCTAGCACAATGTCCAAGTCATAATCGTCACCTGGATAAAGCTCATCGGCAGATATATGCAGGGTCAGGCGTTTCTTATGGATTTTTACTTTGCGTCCCCGCAGCATGACCCCGATATTTCCACGGCTATCCTCCACATCACAGACGATGCCCGACTGATTAAGATAGGCCGCATATACCCGATCTCCTTTGCGAAAAGTTTTGGCAGGAGCAGGAGAATCCGACTCTCTGGTTGTTGTCTTTTTGTGGAGAGCGATTGAATCCTTTGAATGCTTCGACTGGTTCTTCCTGGATAACTCTGTTGGGCCGTCTGCTTCTGCAACGGAACGATCAGGCGTCAGGGCCGGATTTTCCAAAGGAGGTGACGTGAACACGAATGTACGATTTCTCGAAATACTTTGATCTGACAGGGACTTGGATCGCTCGATAATTCGCTGTGGCATGCCCAGCTTTAATGCGATGGAATAAGCATAGCTCTCACCAGCTTCTCCGATACGCAATCGATACAGCGGCTGGAGAGAAATGGTGTCAAATTCCATACGGGCATTTTCGAATCCTGGCGTGGCAGCAGCAAAATGTTTGATTTCACCAAAATGTGTTGTCGCTACAACGGTTGCTCCGCGGCTGTGAAGTTCCTCCAGCATGGCGATAGAAAGTCCGACGCCTTCACCGGGATCTGTGCCGGAAGCCATCTCATCAATGAGCACCAGAGTTGATGTATTGGCCTGTTCCAGTATGCCAATCATATTGCGAATATGTGCGGAAAATGTACTTAGCGCTTGTTCCATACTCTGTCCGTCACCAATATCAACCGCTACCTCGTTATAAACAGCCATCTCGCCACCTTCCTCTACCGGAATAAGCAAACCGGATTGCATCATCAGGGTTAACAAACCAAGTGTTTTGAGTGCGACCGTTTTACCCCCGGTATTCGGGCCCGTAATAATGAGCGACGAGTATGTTCTGCCGATGGCAAAATCAAGGGGAACCATGGAAGAACCCATGAACGGATGACGTGCACGTTGAAGGCTGATTTGGCCTTGTGTATTGACTCGAACGGTACGCCCGTCCATGGTGGCCGCATATTTGGCTTTGGCAAACAGGAAGTCCAACACACCTACCGTTTCGGTGTTCAGGGCGATTTCACGGTTATACGATTCGGCCAGGGAGGTTAAATCACCGAGAATCCTCATCTCCTCTCGGGACTCCTCCGCTTGTAGAGCGGCCAATTCCATCTGTAAACTTACTAATTCAACAGGTTCGATATATACGGTTTGCCCGCTCCCGGATTCATCCAGTACACTGCCTTTCACCTGTTTACGGAACTCTTTCTTAATGGGCAGAACCGTTCTTCCTCCCCGTTGGCTGATGACATGTTCCTGCATAATGGAGCGATGTTTACTCACCAGAGAATCAAGTTTTCGTTTCATGCGTTCCGCATTAACCGTTATTTTTTTACGAATTCGAATCAGTTCCTTACTCGCCTGATCCTGAATGCTTCCACTATGGATGCAGCGCTCAATCTCACTCAGCAAAGGTTCGATTAGAATCATGGATGCTGCATAACGACTGACGGTGGGAGCGGCCCCGGATTTGCCCTCCATGTATTTCATAAGTTGTGCACAGCTTCGCAGGAACTGAGCGAGATGACTGAAGTCGCGTTCACTGAATAGATAACCGGTGCCAAGCAGATCCATAATGGTCTCCATTCCGTCGAGTGACGGGAGGGGGATGCTGGCTCCGAAGCGATTCAACGCAGCCGCTTCTGCTGTTTCTTCCAGGCGAATCTGAATCAGGTGAGCATCTGCCATCGGTTTTAGTTCTCTGGCATAACGTTTGCCCAGATAAGACAGGGCGCAGTCTGCAACATTTTTTTGAATTTGTGGATAGCCCAAACTGTTTAATGTGTTCTCATTCATGCGTAATCTCTCCTTGAATTTGAATTGGGATTTCAGTTGACGCGCTGAAACATATTCCTGGAAAACGCAAAAAGGGCGGAGAATGAACAAACGTCATTCTCCGCCCTAAACGTATGGGAAAGCAAAGTCCACTACAGGTCTATATTAAAAAATCCGCGCTGAACACAGCGCGGAAATAGACCCGGACAATTACAATCCCGGAGGCGATTTATGATATCCGCTGTTCTTAACTAAGCACAGGGATCTGGCGCATCATGAAATACACGTATGCCATATGGGCACAAGCGCAATGAAAGGCCAAACTCCTGAATATGAAACTTGGTTAGTTAAGAACATTCACCGACATTAAAAATCTCTCCTTTGATTGAGGAATATGCAACCAATATAAACTGGAAATTGGTTTGAAGTCAACCTTTAGAATAAATGAGTGGACTTGAATAAGAATGGGTTTTAAAATAACAATAGTAAATTAATCCAATGAAAGCGATTTATTTTAATAAACATACGTATAAAGGAGGATGCTCTTCTTGCCTAAGTATTTACTGCGTTTGCTCTGTTTTACCCTGATCCTCGGAGCCCTTCCGGTCATTGTTATTGGTTCGGTCTCGTATACGATTGCATCACGTGACATTGAACAGAAAGTGCGTGAGAGCAATCTTCAGATATTACATCAGACCCAAATGAGGGTAGAACAAGTTCTGCGCAGCCTGCAATTATCATCTATCCAGTATGTTAATTCGCCCTTGGTACTACAGGCGATGAAGAAACCACTAGACAGCAGCGAGTTTCAGGAGATTCGTGATCTGACATCCGGTTTTAACAACTTGCAAGCGGTTACGAACATTGACCAAGCCTATCTGGTTAATCTGGATGAAGATTGGGTCGTTTCGATGCGTTCTTTTGGCAAATTGGATGATTTTAGCATTCGAGACCGAATTGGCTCCTACCTAAGTTATACCAACAGCCTGTTCTGGGTCACTCAGAATGCCAGTTCAGCCAAAGAAAGTGTACCTGTGTCAGCAGGTATGGGTGAACTAACACCCGAACAGGCACCTGCGCTTATATCATCGGATAATGTGGTCAGTATGGTATTCAAAATCCCGATGATACCAACCAATGTGAAACCAAAGGGATTTCTTGTGATTGATATCGCCGATACGGAACTGAGTACCTACTTGAGCCGAAATACGAATTCTGGAGATATGTACGTTCTGGATCGGGAGCAGAAGTATTTTCTGAACGATATGCAGCAAGGCGGGAAATATGACGCGCTGAATAAGGAAATTCAGGAAATGGTGCAAACGACGGGCCAGCCAGAGGGTTTCTTCAGTGCGGAGGTGGAAGGTAATCAAGTGGCGGTTAGTTATAGGCAATCTCCTCTCAATGGCTGGTTATACGTGTCCGTTGTATCTCTTGGACAGATTACAGCCCAGTCACAAAAAATTGCATTGGTTACCGGTATCGCTACACTGGTCATGTTATGTGTAACGGGATTGTTCGCCATATACGGCAGTCGGCGGATGTACTCACCGATCTCCAGACTGCTGCAATTTACGAAGGGGCTGGATGCTCCAGTTGCTCCATCAGGGCGACGTCAAGATGAATTTATCTATATCGAGGAGCAGCTGTCAACGTTGTTCAGTTCGGAGAAAACGATGCGTGAGCAGATGAAGGGGCAGCATGTGCACCTCCAGGAGTTTTTTATGACCAAATTGCTGACAGGCAAAATCTCGGAAGAGGATTTCAGATATCAGGGAGAATTGTACGATTTCCCGACAGGGTGGGCGAGTCTTGGCGTACTCATGCTCCAGATCGATACCTTGGAAGGGACACGATATGAGGAACAGGATCGCGATCTGCTGCTGTTTGCTGTCAACAATATGGTAGGTGAGCTCCTTCCTTCGGCAGTTCGGTTCACCCCGGTCATGCTGGATGATGCTCAGGTCACCGTACTTGCCTCCGAACTGACGGATGAGGTGAAACTGAAGGAATGGATGCATACTCAGGCAGACTGGATTCGCGAACGTGTCGTGACCTACCTGAATCTGCCCGTAAGTATTGGCATCAGTCGTTCTTACGCTTGTATCGGAGATACGCCAAGAGCGGTTCAAGAGAGCCGAGAAGCTCTGCAGGGCAGGGTAAGTCTGGGCAGCCGTATTATTTTGCATTACGAGGATATTCAGCCACGTGGTCAGATGGAGGCCGCGTTGTATACCCAGTTACGTATGATCGAGGATCAGCTCGCTTCTGCGCTCAAGCAAGGAGATGAAGAGAAAACGGACGCCTACTTTAAGCAATATTTGGGACTGCTTGCAGACAAAAAGCTTCATTTCAGTGAATACCCCGTCATTATGGTTCAGTTATTGTCTCGTGTATATCAGCTTGTACAGGAGCAAGGCGGGGATGTAGCCGAAGTACTGGGTGAAAAAGCATCCATGTCACATTTGCTGAAGTTGTCCACATTGGACGAAATGACCAATTGGTTCCGCAAGCGGCTGTTCCTGCCCGTCATCCGTTTCTGGCGAGAACAGGAAGAATCCCAATACATGAATATTGCGAGACGCATGATTCGCTTGATCGAGGAACGTTATGATCGTGAATTGTCGCTGGAAGCCTGTGCCGCTGAGCTTAATTTTCACCCTGTCTACCTAAGTCGGGTATTCAAGAAAGAAGCAGGAGTCAATTTTACGGAATATCTTGCAGAGTATCGTATGGAAAAAGCGAAGACCTGGTTGCAAACAACAAATCTTAAAATATCGGAGATTGCCGAGAAATTAAACTATACCAACCCAACCGCATTTATCCGTACGTTTCGCAAAATCACAGGAACAACCCCCGGCAAGTACCGGGAGCAGCAGCGATAAAACAAACCTGCTCTGCCCGCCATGGCAGGCAGGCTTTTTCATGTTCGGCTGAAGGAAGCAGACCGCTTTTCTCCATGAAGTTAAGACAGGAATATAGAGGTTGAAAGCAGTTCATTGTGCCTTTGAATTCTGTGAGAGAAATGAGCTAAACCGTTGCTACATAAGGAAAAACAAAAGGCTAAAACGAGACGATAGCCAGTCATTCGTTTATCCTCCACAATGAAGACATGAATTCAGGAAGTGATATTTTGTAATCGTTTCCAATGTGGGGAGGAAGACAATATGAAAGCCGAAACGGCGGCTCGAACACGGCCCGCTACCCGCAGTGACAAAAACCTGCTGTGGAGGGACATTATCAAAAACCGGTGGCTGTATATCATGTTAATACCGGGTGTGCTTTACTTTGTTATTTTCAAATACATACCCATGTATGGCATCACGATGGCTTTTCAGGATTACACGCCTTACAAGGGCATCTTGGGAAGTGACTGGGTAGGATTCAAACATTTCCAGCGTTTCTTCGGAGAACCGCAGTTCTGGACATTATTTCGGAATACGTTTTTGCTAGCCATTTATAACATTGTGTTCTTTTTCCCACTGCCGATTGTACTGGCACTCATGATGAATGAAGTTCGCCGTGAACGCTTCAAACGATTTGTACAAACTCTCGTTTATGTTCCACACTTTGTATCCTGGGTTGTTGTTGTTGGTGTGTTCTACATGCTGTTCACAACTGAGGGTGGTGCGATTAATGAATTGCTCTATAACCTGACAGGACAAAAAGTGGCGTTCCTGCTTGAACCTGGTTGGTTCCGAACGATGATTGTCGGACAATCCATCTGGAAAGAAGTTGGTTGGGGCACAATTATCTTCCTGGCGGCGCTCTCCGGTGTGGATACACAGCTCTATGAAGCTGCACGGATTGATGGTGCCAATCGCTGGCGCCAAACATGGCACATTACGCTGCCGGCCATTCGCAGTACAATCGTCATTTTGCTCATTCTGCGTCTGGGCAATTTCCTGGATACAGGGTTTGAACAGATCTTCCTGATGCTGACTCCGACAAACCGGGATGTGGGCGAGGTATTCGATACCTACGTGTACACGAAGGGGCTTACACAGGCACAGTACAGTTATAGTGCTGCTGTCGGGTTGTTCAAATCGGTTGTCGGGCTGGCGCTTGTCCTTGGTGCCAATACGATGGCCAAAAAATTCGGGGAGGAAGGCGTCTACTAACCTCGGGTGCAGACGTTCTTCACCAGACAGGAGTGAACATTGATGCAACAGGATAAAACGTGGGGCAACCGGATCTTTGATATTCTCAATCATGGCTTGCTGCTGTTGATTGGAATCGTGACGGTCATCCCGTTCATTTATATTTTGGCCGTCTCGTTTACAAGTCCGCATGAAGTGGCTAAGGGAGGATTTATTCTTTTTCCAAAAGAGTTCTCTCTGGCTGCGTACCGTTACATTTTCTCTACAGATACCTTGATTCGCAGTCTGGGCGTATCGATCTATATTACGGTGATTGGTACCTTCATTAACCTGCTGTTTACATCACTTATGGCGTATCCGCTCTCCAGAAGATATTTGCGTGGACGCCAGCCCATATTGCTGGGTGTATTGTTCACGATGCTCTTCAGTGGCGGGATGATTCCAACCTACTTTGTCGTGAAATCCTTGCACCTGACGGATACGTTGTGGTCACTGATGTTACCTACCGCTATTAGTGCATTTAACTTGATTGTACTCAAAAACTTCTTCCAGGCCATTCCCGACGAATTGGAGGATGCAGCCAAAATTGATGGATGTAACGATGTCAGTGTATTGTTCCGGATTGTACTACCGTTGTCCATGCCAGCGATGGCGACATTTTCACTCTTTTACGCGGTGGCTCACTGGAACAGTTTCTTCAGCGCTGTTATCTATATCAACGATAGTGAAAAGTGGCCTGTCCAGGTCTGGCTGCGTGAGATTGTCATTCTGGCACAGAGCCGAATCGGAGACACAAGTATCGAAGAGACCGAGATCCAGCCGCTTACCATTCGTATGGCCGTTATCGTGTTCTCCACGATTCCGATTATGCTGGTATACCCATTCCTGCAAAAGCACTTTGCCAAAGGAGTGATGCTGGGTTCGGTGAAAGGTTGAGTCGGCAGATGGTTCAAAGTCAGTTCAATATGACTGCATAAAAAAAGGGAGGTTTTCATGTTATGAAAGCAACAAAAAAGAAAGCCGTAGCTGTCTTGAGCACACTGGCACTGGTGACAGGTTTGCTGGCAGGATGCGGATCAGACGAGGGTCAGGCTGCCGAGGGCGGCGTACAAAATGTGTCCATAGCCATTGCACAGGTGGGTGATGTGCCAAGCAAGGGCAATGAAGTTCAGCAAAAGATTGAAGCGTATACCAATACCAAACTGGATATCCAGTGGATTCCGGCTTCGGCCTACAATGACAAAATCAATGTGATGATCGCTTCAAGTGATATGCCGAAAATTGTGAAAGTGCAATATAACCCAACGGTGACCAGCGCGATGCGTAATGACGTGTTCTGGGAAGTGGGGCCTTTGCTGAAAGACTACAAAAATCTGTCGGCACAGAACGAGCGTTTTTTTGACAACATCAAGGTAGAGGGCAAAATCTACGGGGTTCCTGTATTCTCGGATATTGCGCGGGCTACAGTGATCTATCGCAAGGACTGGTTCGAAAAGCTGAATCTGAAGGTGCCAACCACACCGGATGAATGGTATGAAACGATCAAAACACTGGCAACCTCCGATCCGGATGGAGATGGTCAGGATAATACGTTTGGACTGATGCTTTTCAAAAAATACAATGAGGACCAATATTCCTTCACGACTCGCCTTGGCGTAAGTTTTGGTGCACCTAACAAATGGAAGGTCGAGGATGATGGCAGCTTCACACCGGAATTCATGACACCGGAATATATGCAGGTGTTAGATCTGCTGAAACGTTTGTACGATGAGAAACTGCTAAATCAAGATTTTGCTGTATTCGACTCTACGGAAGCGGAGAAAAAGTATGATTCTGGTGTTGTCGGTATTCGTGTTGGTGTTGCTCAGAATGGAAAAAGTCAGCAAGAGCGTCTGTCCAAAAACAATCCGGATGGTGTAGTGGACATCGCTGGTTTGCTTGGTGCGAACGGAGATCGTGTTGCAGGACAGACGGGTAACTCCGGCATTCTGGCATTCCCTAAATCAACGGTGAAATCGGAAGAAGAACTCAAGGATCTGCTCTCCTTCCTCGATAAATTGATGGACCCTGAGATGGCTACCCTGTTGATGCGTGGTATGGAAGACAAACATTATACCAAAGTGGGCGAAGATCAAGTGGAGATGAGTGACTTCGATGCATTCCAGCGTGAAGTGAAACCTTACCGTGACAACCTTCCTTATGTGGAAGGATATAACGTACCTAAATTGAAGGATACCGAACTGGGTGAAAAAGGTACGGCACTTGCCAAGGAACTGGCGGAGCACGCTGTGCCAAACCCTGCGCTGACGTTATATTCTCCAACGTATGGTGACCGCGGGGCGGATCTGGATCAGGTGATTGCAGATGCACAAACCAAATACATCATGGGCAAGATCGATCGAAGTGGCTGGGAAAAGGAAATCGAGAATTGGGGCAATGCGGGTGGAAACAAGATTCGTGAGGAATATGCCGAAGATTACAAAAAACAGGCTCAATAAAGAGCCGGAAGCGGAGGCTTGATCATGAAGGAAACACTGCAATTCACATCGGTGCGCATGGCACAGCAATTCATGGAAAGTTATCGCAACCATGAGCTGTACGCCACTTGGCATTATGAGAACGGCTGCTTTTTGAAAGCACTGGAGGAGCTGTATACACACACGGGGGAGCAAAAGTACTTTGACTACATCCGTGAGCTGATGGATCATTTCGTTCAGGAAGATGGCTCCATTCGATCCTATACGATCGAGGAATATAATCTGGATCAGATCAATCAGGGAAAATCACTGTTCCTGTTACATGAGAAAACGGGTGAAGAGAAGTATCGCAAAGCTGCGGAGTTGCTTATGACTCAGCTTAAGGGACAGCCACATACGAGTGAAGGCGGGTTCTGGCACAAAAAGATTTACCCTTTCCAGATGTGGCTGGATGGATTGTACATGGCTACTCCGTATCTGACCCAGTATGGCGTAGTGACGGGTGAAGAGAAGTGGTTTGACAAGGCGGCTCTGCAGCTCTTGCTGGTGGAGCAACGTACACGTGATCCGCGTAGCGGTCTCTTGTACCATGCCTGGGATGAGAGCAAAGAGCAGCGCTGGAGTTCGGGTGAGACGGGATGTTCACCACATGTCTGGAGTCGGGCTATGGGCTGGTATGTGATGGCGGTTGTGGATACATTGGATCATCTGCCGGTAGATCATCCGCAGCGTGGGCAGATTGTGGGTATTTTCGAACGGGTAGCAAACGCACTAGTGCATGTGCAGGATCAACAGACCGGACTATGGCCACATCTGCTGGATCAACCGGGACGTGAGCGGAACTATCTGGAGGCTTCCGGGACCTCGATGTTTGTCTATGCATTGGCCAAAGGTGTGCGCAAAGGATATCTAAGTGGCAAGTTCAAAGCGGTTGCGGAAAAAGGATATCAGGGTCTGCTGCAGCATCTGTTGCAAACGGACCGTGAAGGCGTGCTGTCCTTGACGCAGTGTAACGGCGGAGCCGGTCTTGGAGGAAGCCCGCATCGCGACGGCTCCTATGAGTATTATGTGACCGAGTCCATTCGGATCAATGATCCGAAGTCGGTCGCTCCGTTCATTTTGGCAGGGGTAGAGATTGAACTTTACAAGTCCAACTAACATGTACATGAGAACGTAGAGGGCAGAAATAACTTGAGGAAGCGAAGCGTTCGCCTAAAAGCTTTCTGAAAGAAAGCTGCATCGGAAGCATAGGCTTATCCCCGGATTTTCCCCTTGTTTAGAAGGGAATCAAAAAAATCTGGGGATAACAGCGATCTGAAGGTTGTTCTGTCATCGGAGTGGTCTGTGTACATAACCTTATCCAAAAGGAGAGATGGTTCATGAGTCCAAAAGGTCCAATGTCCCGTTTAGGCGGAATCGTTGTAATTGGTGCTATGTCCGCTGGATTGCTTGCAGGTTGCGGGGGAGAAAAAGCACCTGCTGTAGGGGAAGGTAAACTTCCTATTTCCATCTCTTTAATGCAGGTAGGTGATATACCGGCCAAGGAGAACGGGATTGAAAAGAAGATTGAGGAATATACAAATACGGATGTTAATGTACAGTGGATTCCGCAGTCTGCTTTTGATGATAAGGTGAATGTTATGGTTGCTTCAGGCGAGATGCCGACCATTATGCGTGTGAATTATGTGCCGACAACATTTAATGCCGCCAAAACGGGACTGTTCTGGGAACTGGGGCCTTACTTGAAGGATTATAAAAACCTGTCTGCCCAATCCGAAGCTTATTTTAACAATATCAAAATTGAAGGCAAGGTTTACGGTATTCCGAACTTCCGGGATATTGGACGGACTGCGATCGTATATCGCAAGGACTGGTTTGATACGTTGAAGCTGGATATACCCAAAACGCTGGATGACTGGTATGAAGTGATGCGCTCTATTCGTAAGGATGACCCTGATGGGAATGGTAAGGAAGATACGTACGGTGCACTGCTTTTCAAAAAGTATAATGAGGGTGTCTCGTCCCCACTGACGCGGATTGCTGTAAGTATTGGCGGTGTTAACAAATGGGGAGTGGATGATGCCGGGAAATTGACTCCGGAGTTCTTGACCACCGAATATGTGGACACAATGAAACTCTTCAAGCGACTGTTCAGCGAGGGACTGATTAATAGTGATTTCCCTGCCTTGGACCCTTCTGATGCGGACAAAAAAATGGATTCAGGCCTGGTTGGCATGAAGCTGAATGGTGTGGCTCAGAACGGAAAGTCCTCTCAACAGCGGCTTACGCCTAACGCTCCAGATGGGGAGATCGATGTGGCTCCATTCCAGGGAACCGATGGTATTCGCATCGCCGGGGAGCCAGGGAACTACGGAATGCTGGTTATCCCGAAGGCATCCGTTACGGACGAAGAGCAATTGAAGCAGGTTCTTACGTTCCTGGATCAGTTGATGGATGAGGAATTGAGTACGTTGCAGCTCCGTGGATTGCTCGATGTGCACTACAGCAAGACTGCTGATGGGAAAACCGAACTCAAAGATTTTGACGCTTATCAGCGTGAAGTGAAGCCATATCGAGATAATTTGTTAAGTATTGAAGGGTATAACGTAGCTGAACTGGTTGATGTTCCCATTGGTATGAAAGGTACAAAGATGGCGCGTGAGAATGAGCAGTATGCCATTGCCAATCCGGCACTCACCTTGTCATCGGCAATCTATACCGAGCGTGGTCAGGAGCTGGATCAGATGATCTGGGATGCGCAGACCAAGTACATTATGGGGAAAATCGATGATGCTGGTTGGGAGCAGGAAATCGCAGGCTGGAGAAAAGCTGGTGGTGATCAATTGATCACGGAACTCGAAGCATCCTATAAGGAATTAAACGGGAAATAAAGCTGGCTGATATAAAAAAAGAGTTGATCAAATGGAATGATATGGTTTATTCTATGAGTGAGTTCATTTTTCCAATATTATAAAAAAAACCACACCCTTAAAGCATAAGGCTATGAATCTGCGGATTCATGGCCTTTTTTTTGTGTTTTAGGCGAATGAAGTGGGTCTACGGAAGGAGGCGCGCACACCTTGAAGTGATGGGGATAGACGAAAAATAATACCAATAGCCTAGGTCAACATGGTAGAATATTGATTATTATGGCAAATTTAGGTTTTGGTTATGAAGAGAAGTGACTAGGTTGACCAAGTAAAGCATCCCCATACTAAGGTACATAGGAGCGTGAGTAGATTGAAGAAGCAGATTGAAGGTCACGGGAAGAAGAAAAAACGGAACGTGTGGATCGTCGGGTTGTTAACGACAGCTGTATTGGCAGGAACACTATTGCCCGTTGGCCCCGTACATTTGACGTCAACAGCGAATGCTGCATCGGGAACAAGTGATACTGCTCTTAGCAAGTTCAAGGATATCAAGGGCCATTGGGCTCAAGCAACGATTGCCAAAGCGTATGAAAAAAACTTGATCTCTGGTTACCAGGATGGAACGTTCCGTCCCAATGGCAAAATCACGCGTGGGGAATATGCGACCATACTTGCCCGTGCGACTGGACTAGAGAAGGTAGAGGGGCAGAATCTCTTTGCTGATCTCAAGGGACATTGGTCTGAAGCCGCGGTTAGCCAACTTGTCGGACAAGGATTCATTAACGCTGGCGATTATGCCAAAGGGTTCAATCCGAATGCGGAACTGACACGTTATGAGATGATGAAATGGATTGCCAATGGACTGATCAAGTCCGGAGCCAGCTTCCAGGATGCTTTTAACGATACAAAAAATACGCTGCTCCCCACACCGGAAGTGAACCGCGGCACCATTCGTGCCGAGCAGATTCCGTATCTTGCTCTCGTTCGTGGGACAGGCATTGTAGGTGGCTTCCAAGATGGCACATTAAAACCTGCGGATTCCACCACTCGTGCAGAAGTATCGGCCATTTTGCTGCGTTATATGGATGTGGAGGGCACGGATGCGGGGAAGTACAGTGATCTGAATGAGATGAGAGAGGTTGGCACGACAGGGACGAATTTAATGACAGTATCAAATTACAAATATATTAAAGGTAACTTCGGAAATATAGTTAACACAGAGTACACGTTGAAAAATAATGTGGGAGTCGTAAGGTACCATAGATTTATCGTAGTGGATACCCGAGGGACTAAGCCCAAGGGACTGTACGCCACGTTATTTGTAGATCAAAATAACTTGACTAGGGCACAAAAGGGACGCTTCTCTACCTACGCTGAGATAACGTTTACTTCAAAACTTGATAAGTCAAATCTTTTAACTATTGCTAGAGCGAATGATAATATAGCTATTCCAATTCAACGATTATTTAACGTGAGCTATTTGAAAGAAAAAGGGTTTATTACTTTACCAGACGATTCAAACGCAATGTTGAAGCAAGGGGTATCTACCAAATTTTGGTCATCGCATACTCTGGATCCTGTAAAGGGAGGATATATGTTGAAGAATGATGCTGGTAAAGAAGTTCAAATCTATCAATAGAACTTTTGGTGGTGTTTAAATTTAATATTAAACGTTATCTATTAGGTGGTTTTAAAAGTTTATATAGAATCTTAGTAATTATATTTATGATATTACCAGTCTTTTACTTCACTTTTGATACTCTTAAAGCTAATGCCGTAGAAGAACAATATGGTTCCAAATCCATGAAAGGGCCAGCAGTAACAGTTGATGCAAACCCAACTCAAGGAACACCGGGAGTTTACTGGTATCAACTTGATTCAGGAGAATTTAGGGCAGAATATCAAGGCACACACAAAGATGTGGATAACGGAGGAACTGATTATGATGCATACCCTGTAAAAACAGAAATTCCTGATAATGTTGATATGAGTAGATGGCCGCCACTAAGTTGGAAGCCATATAGAGGTATAGGAATTGATAAGGAAATGGTAACTGATATTAAGTTAAAGAACGATCCTGATGGTGTAAAATATCAACAGGTAAATAGTTATGAAGGAATAGGTAGTCCAAGAGTTACAAGTGAAAAAAATGCGGATCTTAGAACATATACTGGCAAAGGGTTTGAGTTCTTTGAAAGGGAACCTTATGGGACTAGGCCAGGCAATAAACCCAAATATAAGATGGTATACCACACCCCTGTTAGCATCTTCTGGGAAGGTAAGATTCACGAAGAGAAAGAAATCGATGTAACTCCAAATAAAACCCTTACCCTAGGTCAAACTCAGCAGATGGAAGCCAAGGTGAAGACAAAGGGCTATGGTGCGACAGCCTTTGGTGAGGGCATCGATGTATCCCGCAGAGAAGCAGAGATCAAATGGTTTTCTTCTGACGAGACAATTGCGAGTATAGAGTTGAAAACAGGGATGTTAACGGCCGAAAGTCCGGGCACGGTCACTGTGCGTGCAATCTGGAACAATGGTACATATCTGATCTCGGATACCGCCACCATAACAGTCACATCTGAGCCAGGACTCGTTGTGAATCTGCCGAATGCTTGTAAAGCCAATACGACACCTCTACAGGCAGAAGCAGTTCTAACCAAACCGGATCGCTCTGTTCATAAACTGACGGCTCATCCCAAATTGACGTGGCAAAGCTCGAATCCGGCTGTGGCAACGATCGGCGCTGATGGCAAAATCACGACCAAAGGGATCGTGGGTAGCACTACCATAAAAGCTCATTTTCTTGATTCTGCTCAGCAACTGGATGAACAAGGGACTCAGGTGCTTGAAGTGAAGGACTGCACGGATAATGGAGAGGGTGGTAATGATGGCGATCCGGGGGGTGACCCTGCGAACACTTGCCCTGTGACCATCAGCCCACCGAGTAGAGGCACGGTTATTGAAGCATCGGTTATAGACCCGTCTGTTCGAGGTGTGTTGAAGGCAGACGAGCGTGGATCTGAGAAGTTCGATGTTACCCGTGGTATTCCAACTTCGGAAGATCTCTATGCCAATGTTTTAGCCAAGGAATATCTGTTTCAGCACCGTTGGATTAACATGACAGGAACGGTGACTTACACCGTTAAAGTGAAAAGGGTTTATCATAAAACCTGGACGATCCCGGGAAGAGCCTCTAGTGGTGAGGGGGACCCAGGAACACCTCCTGAGCCCAAAGAACTTGATGTGCCCGGGGATAGAAATATGCAAGTAACACGGACATATAGCTATTGGCAGATCGATAACCTAGAGGTCTACAAGGTAAATGAGGCAAAGGTATCTAACTATGCACTAGGCGGTTATGGTGATACCGTGACCCTTATGCCCAATGCATATACACCACCGACTTTGCAATCGGCTATGGATACTGCGATTACCAATCATGTGAAACCTGCGCCATGTCGAGAAATTGATCTTGGCATCAAAGGGGTTCCGGGTGGTTCGGCTGAACCGCCTACGCCAGATGAAACATCATTGTTTCAATCCAAAGCTGAAGCGGAGGTTAGAGAAAATACCGTCAATAATGACAAGGTAACCTTTAATGGAGCGACGATTTTGGACCCTGCTCCCGTGGAAAAAACAGCTCCAAGACCTGGGACGATCCCCCAGCCTGGCATGATCGGAGACGATGTTCTGTACCAGAACCGGCTTACGATCAAGAACACGTTGATGAACAAAGCTAACCAGCCAACCACGGGTGAGATTACGTATGGACTTCTCCCTGGCAATGTTAACGGAGGGCAGGATCAGAAGTTCCCCATTCTGGGCATTAACTCGGTTACAGTACATACTCCAGTTGTGAACTATGCCTGGGTGTCAGATGATCAGCCTCATAATCAGAAGACTACGCCTGATCCGACCAGAGCTGCACTTATTTTAGAGCGCCCATTCATTGTACGAATCCCAACCTCAGGTCAACATTTGGATGTAGCAAGTTATCCTGGGTATGGAAACCATGATTATGCGAAATATTTCCGGATCAAACAGGTTCGTTTTCCATTCGATGTCTATAACGGTGCCAGAAGTCAGTTTATTCCGGCCAAGACATGGGTGGATATTCCGGTAAATCAGTTGGACACCCCTTTTTATCTTCCTGTATGGGTAGATGAAGGGAATTACCAGGTTGAGTTTCGAAATATCGCCGAAAATGCACCTGCAAACTTCACAGAACAACAGGATGCGAACACCAATCTGACCCATCATGTCGCAGCAGATACCGTTGCTGTAGAGGTTATCGGACGATTGTATGATTTTCACATCACTGATATTTCAGACTACAACTGGGAGAATGTGTTCCGTAAGCGGATGGGCAGCCCCGAACCAACGGGTGTAAGCTACTGGACCGGAGAAAACCGTATAGACGGAGATCCCCGAGGTAATTTGGCTCCCTATGTCCTGCCTATTCGTCCCGGCAGTCATCCGGTACAGGGGTTCCGAAATGCAGCGGTGAAGACGGGTTACCATTTCAAGTTTGATCTGAAAACCAAGGGTAATATGTTTGGGAAACAGGATGGTATCCGAATCACGCCGACGTTCTCTTTTGTGAGTAAAGATGGCACCACCCGGCAAGAAGTGGATTTATACTACCATCGAGGACAGGAACGACTCATTCGTATCGGATCGGCACAAGATTTAGAAAAACGCTTTGTTGTCCTGAACTCACGGTTGCGGAATGTCCCCGGTACTGAGTTAGGTGATACAGCGCGTTATCAGTATACCTATGAACTGTCAGCGGAGGAACGCAATCAGGGTACAATGGCGGAACATATGGTTCGTTTCGTGGATCAGACCTCGCATCATAAAACGTGGGTAGGTCGTTATGACTGGATGATTCTTCCTTCACAGATCCGTACACTCATTGGCCCAAAAGCAGATATCCCCTCCAGTGTTAATGTGGATCGAGCGAATGCAGCGATTCAGCGCTGGTATGGGGAATATAGCTTGCCAGCAGATGTATATGCTGTACCCAAAGGAACCGATCTCGAGTCGCTTGCCAGACAAAACCAGTTGGATGAGAAGGCAACGGTATTTCTGAGGAACGGTTACATTGCGGTTAACTTCAATATCGAAACATTGCGCAGTGGCAATACGAGTGCACCGCATCTGCAATATATTCATGCACCGTTGATGAATCAATGGCAAATGGAAGGTTTTGATAACAGCCCGGTAGATGGTCAGGGAAAAAGCTGGCCGATGCAAGATGGGGACGTGGTTTTGTACCACGCCGATCAATCCAGCCGGAATGATTTCCAATCCCAGGTACCGCATTAGGGAGATATCGTTTTATCCATAAAGAAGGCAGGCGTCATGTGAATCTACATGACGTTTGTCTTCTTTTGTGTAATTCGGATTATGGTTGGGTAGCAGAACGGGTATAAAGGGTAAGGAGCACTCGTACCATCCATGTTCATCAATTTTCTCAACGAGAGGGGAACAACACATATGATTGAAGAGGATAAGCAGGAACTATTGATTTCAGAAGATACATACCAAGGAAGAGATTTAGGTGTCACATTTGGAGCACAAACCTGTCACTTCAAAGTCTGGTCGCCGTTAGCTGTTCAGATGGAACTACTTCTGTACCCACCTTTGACAGGGGGGAGCCCGGAGGAAGAGCCCAATCAACGGAAACAGCAGGCGTTACCTATGCAAAAGAAAGAACAAGGCATCTGGGTTCTGGAACTGGAGGGTGATTTAAGTAGCTACCGTTACATGTACAAGCCTACTTTCGAAGATGGACATTCAACCCATGCTGTAGATCCCTACGCACGAGCAGTGACCATGAATGGAGAAATGGGTGTAATTGTGAGACTGGAGCATACACATCCGAATGGATGGAGTGAGGATATTCGCCCGGAATTGACCAGTTCTGTAGATGCAGTCCTGTACGAACTGCATGTACGTGATTTTTCCATTCACCCATCATCTGGTATAACGAATAAAGGCAAATACATGGCTTTCACCGAGACGGGTCTGCGTGATTCGGAGGGCAACACACTGGGGATCGATCATTTGGTTGAACTCGGGATTACCCATGTGCATCTGCTGCCTGTATTTGATTTTGCGACGGTGGATGAATCCAAGGTGGATGGTGATACGTCTGATGGCTCCAACTATAACTGGGGATATGATCCGCTCCATTACAATGTCCCGGAAGGTTCCTATGCATCACGTGCAGATGATCCGGAGACACGAATTCGTGAGTTCAAATCCATGGTGCTTGCCCTTCATAACAAGGGAATAGGTGTCATTATGGATGTGGTATATAATCATACGTTTGATACGGCAGGCAGCTCTTTTGAAAAACTTGTACCAGGGTACTACTATCGTCAAAACGCCGATGGGACCTATAGCAATGGTTCAGGTACGGGCAATGAGGTGGCTACTGAACGCACCATGGTTCGTAAGTTTATCATCGACTCGGTCCGTTACTGGGCAGAGGAGTACCATGTGGACGGTTTTCGATTTGACCTGATGGGTCTGATCGACACAACTACGATGAAACAGCTTGCAGCGGAGTTGCACACCGAAGTGTCACCTTCCATATTGTTATATGGTGAACCATGGGGCGCACTGGATTCGCCGCTTGGTGATGATATGACCCTAAAAGGAACGCAACGCGGGGCGGGTTTTGCTGTGTTTAACGATAATTTTCGCGGAGTGATCAAGGGAGACAGCGATGGCATGGGTACGGGATTTGCGACGGGCGCGGACGGGAAAGAAGACGAATTGTGGACTGGCGTCCGGGGAGCCATTCAGGATTTTACGGATGGTCCATCCGAGACGATTAACTATGTAACGGTGCACGATAATCTCAACCTGTGGGACAAAGTCGCACGTACACAGGGACTCCACGATACCTTGAATTTCCTCACCTATGACGAGGATGGAAGCATTCGTGGATGCCAGAGTGTGGAAGAGGCAGTAGAGAAGGCTAAGCCTTACCTGCAGATCGATTCGGAACACATTCTGGAGAACGAGACCGTTAGGCGTAGTCTGCTTGCCAATGGTATCGTTCTAACCTCCCAGGGTGTTCCCCTGATCGCGGCTGGAGATGAGTTGCTTCGTAGCAAATATGGGGATGCCAACAGCCACCAGAGTGGAGACGTGGTCAATGCCATACACTGGGAGCAGAAGAAGCTGTTCAAGCCGGTATTTAATTATTATCGTGGGCTGATCCGTCTTCGGCGAGAACATCCAGCCTTTCGGCTTCGTACACGGGAAGAGATCGAGAAGTATGTTCGTCTAATAGAAAAAGGCAATGGGCTGCTAGCCTATGAACTGAACGGTACAGCAGCCAGCGATTCATGGGAACGTATTGTTGTCATCTATAACGCGGCAAAAGAAAACCGTGATATCGCTGTTCCCACAGGGACATGGAATGTGATTGTAGAGAAAGGACAAGCAGGCGTTGATACGATACGTACCATACAGGACGGACAGGTACATGTGAATGCGATATCCCTTACGGTGATGTACTCCAATTCCTAATGAACGCAAAGCTTGCCAAGAATCGAACGGTCCAATCAAATTTAATCAAATAAATTGAGATAAAACAAATCCTCCTTTCTCGTAAGAAAGGGGGATTTGTTGATGCGTCAGAGACCATTGCCTGGGTCGCAGGACTATACATTGTCATGTCTAGACCTTCTTTATGCTGTGCACCGGTTAGTGCATTTTTAATCTCAACCAAATGACATCCTGCATTATATTCTTGTATATTCCAAACTTTTTTTGTCAGGACAGGTACAAATGCTGTCAATCTATGGCGCTTATTTTCATATCCTATATTTTGAAAGCGATTGCTAATTGAATATGCAAATTGGACCGATATGATGAGTACAGACAACCCCGGGTTGACAAACAACGTCCCACTCCGTAACATCGGGACAACACGAAATCAATGGATATAAAGGCGGTGGGAACGATGCCGGAATGGACTTCTTTTTGTTACGAAGGCAACGATCTTGGCTTAACATATACTCGTGCAGCAAGTACTTTTAAATTGTGGGCACCTACGGTACAGCAGGTATATATATTGATTTTTGACGATGAAGGGCATTACAACGATAGTGGTAAAGTACAAGATCATGAAAATGGGCAGGAACATTTCTTGACACGTGATGCGGACGGAATATGGAGTCTGAATCTCAGCGGCGATTGGGCAGGACATTATTATATGTACCGAATTATCCATGATGATCAGCGGATTGAAGTAGTTGTTGATCCTTACGCCAGAGCGGTAACGGCTAATGGGCAACGAACGGCTATTATAGATCTGGAGACCACCAATCCGGTCGATTGGGATCTGGATGTCAAACCTGCTTTTCTGCGTCCTATCGATGCCGTGTTATATGAGTTGCATGTTCGTGATTTCTCCTCGGATCCACATGCAGATATTCCGTATAAGGGAAAATATCTGGCATTCACGGCATCCGGTCTGACAGATAGAGCAGGCAATAGTATTGGCGTAGACCATCTTGCCGAACTGGGAGTCACTCATGTACATCTTCTGCCTGTGGCGGATTATCAAACGGTGAATGAACTCGCTACAGCAGATGTGGGTTCAAACGTCAGAGCACCATACAACTGGGGGTATGATCCCCAGCATTATAACGTTCCCGAAGGTTCGTATGCGACAGATCCTCGTGATCCTGCAATTCGAATCCGGGAGCTCAAATCACTCGTTCAATCGCTGCACAGACAAGGCATTCGCGTTGTACTTGATGTTGTCTATAATCACACGTATAGCGTGGAAGAGGGACCTTTTGAACGGATTGTACCAGGATATTATTACCGTTATCGGGAGGATGGCACCCTCAGCAATGGTTCTGGTGTAGGCAATGAATTGGCGACAGAACGTCCAATGGTGCGAAAATATATTTTGGATTCTCTCCGATATTGGGCAGAAGAATATCATGTGGACGGATTTCGATTTGACCTCATGGCCCTGATTGATACGGAAACGATGAATGAATTGACACGCGAATTGAAGGAACAGATCGATCCGGCGTTTCTGATCTATGGGGAACCCTGGATGGGTGGAGATTCACCTTTGGACCGTAAAACATTAAAAGGAACCCAGCGAGGTCAGGGGTTTGCAGTATTTAATGATCATTTTCGCAGTGCAATCAAGGGCGATAGTGATGGCAGTGGAAGAGGGTTTGTTACGGGTGCCGGAGGGCAGGAATATGAGCTTATTAGGGGATTAGCGGGAGCACTGGATGATTTCACATCTTCACCTGTGGAGGTTGTCAATTATGTAACTGCCCATGACAATCTCAATCTGTGGGATAAAATTGCGACAACAATGAACCTTAGACATGAATTAGGATTTCCCGTATGGAAGGACGGACAGCCCGTGGGTGGTGGGAGTGCTGAGTCCGCTGTAAAAGCAGCAGATCCATATCGGTATGTGGATGCAGATGATGTTTTGAATCATGAGATGGTTCGTCGCTCTTTGCTGTCTTCCGGCATTCTGCTGACTTCTCAGGGAATTCCGTTTCTGCATTCAGGGGATGAGATGCTCAGATCCAAAGCCGGTGATCATAACAGTTATCGGAGCGGGGATGCGGTGAACGCCATCACATGGGCCAACAAATCACGCTTCAGACCGGTGTTTGACTACTATCGTGGTCTTATTCATTTACGGAGAACACATCCCGCTTTTCGGATGATTGATGCTGAACAGGTTCGAAATCACCTTCGTATTATTCGTGCGGATGGGAACGTAGTTGCCTTTATACTTCAGAATGGTGCGAATCATGACACCTGGAATCAGATTATGGTCATCTATAACGGAACGGAACATGAGCAGCATGTTGACCTGGGGGAAGGGGACTGGCATGTTGTAGTCAATGATCATCAGGCAGGCACAGACGTGATCGAGACTGTTCGTGGTACTGCTCAGGTAGAACGATGGTCTTTAATGGTACTGTATGACACAGAGCATGCTGGAGGCGCTGAACCATCAACGGTGGAGATTAGTTTTCCTCGCCACGTATATAGTCCGAAGGAGACTACTCAACTGCGAGCGATCGTACGGGACAGTATTGGCAATGTGGTAGAAAAAGCTCCAGTTACCTGGACTTCTTCTGATCCGGATATTATTCAGATCCAGCCTGATGGAACAATCCATGCACTGGAACAGGGGGAAGCTTCGATTACAGTCCACTGTGGGGACATAACGGCAAGCTGTATGTTACAAGTGGATTATCGTCATGCTGAACGAATCGAAATTGTGGGCGAACCTGTCATGTACATGACTCGAATCAGTCGCTTCCGTGCCTTGGTTCTGGATCAATTTGGTCAGCCGCTTCAGGATTCGAATATACGCTGGAGCTCTTCTCATCCAGAACTTGCAGCGGTGAGTGCAGCAGGGATCGTACGTGCGATGACACCTGGAGTAACCCATATTATTGCTGAGGCTGGAGGAATTCGGGCAACGCTTGGCGTAACGATTCATAAACAGATTTCGCGAACCGTCACGCTTCGATACGAACGGGAAGACCAGCATTATGAAGGTTGGGATGTCTGGGTATGGGGCACAGGTATGGAGGACGGAGCCGTACGGCTGGAACAAGTCGGAAATGCCGCCGAAGCCCGCTTCCGCGTTGCTCCGGGTCTGCATCACCTGGGATTGATCATTCGATTAAACGAATGGGAAGCTAAAGATACGTGCGGAGACCGTTACGTGGACATTGTACCTGAAGACGGGGATGTGCACATTATTGTCCGTAGCGGATCAGACGAGATGCAGATCATTCGTGAAAGCGAAAAAACAGTGGATCGTGATAGCGCATAGTTTCTTTATTTATAACGTCGAATGTAGTTCGTCAAAACCTTGTTAAACCAGCAGTTGGAAGAGATTCCAACTGCTTTTTTGGTCTGATTATAAGCCGCATAACTTGCCGAAAAATAATTAATTGTCCTCTTTCGTGTTTGAGATCCTCTATCATTGGGGTAAATATAGATATGGCCCACGATTCGGCCAATGGAAAAAAGACCATCATGGTCTATGAGATAAGCCTCAGCGCTTTCCAACAAATATAATGTAGTGATCCCTTGAAGGAGGATGTTCAATCATGAAATCCAACGGAAAAATGGCTCAACTTACAGCAACGCCAAGAACGGAAAAGAAAGGTGCAGCACTGCGCCTGTTAAGACAAGGCGGACGAGTTCCTGCAGTCGTTTACGGCCCGGGACTTGAAGGTGCTTCAATACATGTAGATGAAAAAGAAATGCTGAAAGTGGCGCGCACAGGCCGCTCCGAAATGTTCAACCTGAATGTGGAGGGCGGTAAAACGGTTCCGGTGCTGATCAAGGATCAGCAAGAGCGTAACGGACGTTTGCTGCATGTAGATTTTTTGCAAATTTCCAAGAACAAGCCGATCAGTGTAAGTGTATCGATCGACTTCCAGGGTACAGCAGCCGGCTCGAAAGCTGGCGGTGTATTCCAGACACAGGAGACACAGCTGGAAGTAGAAGGGTTGCCTGCGGATCTGCCAACGTCCATTGAGGTGGATGTTAGCGGCTTGGATATTGGTGATCGCTTGACTGCTGCGGATATCAAACTGGATAAAGGTTTGACACTCATAACATCACCTGAGTCCATCATCGCTTCCGTCATGCCGCCACAAGCCGCTGAGGAAGAGCCAACGGCTTCTGCTGAGGAAGCTGAACCGGCAGCTGAAGAAAAAGCTACAGAAGAATAAGCGAAGCTCAGGGATCTTATCAGATCGCAGGTTTAGCCGATGCCCAGTCCTGGTGACTGGGCTTTTTATACTTTCAGGACAAGAGATTGTGCTGGTCGCATGAAAAATGAGAATGTACTACAATACAAGTTAATAGGGTTAGAAAGTAGGTTTAATTCAATGTTTGATCCAACGGTGTATGACAATCTGAAAGTCGGGTTTGAGAATTATCTCTATGATATGGATAACCTGGATGAACGTATTCAGATTACGGGGCGTAAAGATCGGCTGGAGATGGCAGTGATGTCCAGAGAGTTCACATTACAATTCTGTCTCAGGGATCGCCCGGAAGTAACTGGGGAAGTAGTATTAAGCAGCTCCCTTGAGGAGCTTGCAGCGGAGATCCTGGAGACGCCTGATGCGAATCCGGGTTGTCGTTTGGAACTACGGTTTAGCATGGTTGTGAAGGAGCCTGAGAAGCAGTGTCTGGATATTCGTTCAATATTACAGAAGAGCTGGCCTGAGCAGAGGATGTGCCAGAACATCCAATATATCTTTGATGAACAGCCAATCATGTATAACGTCACGGCTCACGTTTATTTTGACCGCAGTGTGAATGAAGACCAGATGGGAGACATTGCTGAACTCTGTGAGCATATGGCGAATGTGATGGGTCAATTATTACAGTTGCATAACCAGTAATTTCGAGAAAAGCCTTGTCTCTTAATAGAGATCAGGGCTTTTTTTGTATTATTTTTAGAAAATTGTATAGGCTTTCAGACTTAGGTTTATGGTCTTTTGGGTTAATGTTTTACGCAAGCAAGTAAGAGAATGTATATTAAAAGGGGGTAAAAGTGCAATTGGACTATACAAAAATGGTGAAATTGCGAAAATAAAATTGGGACTAAAGATTTAGTCCTGTACTAAAGGAACTAGTTTTCCTTGCCGATAAAATATCGAAGGGGAGAAACTACATGACAGAGAAATTAATTCGTCTGCTGCGTATACTTCAGGCTATACAAGCAAATCCTGGAATTTCGGCCAAGGAATTGGCGCTGAAATGCGGTACGACTGTACGCACGATTTATCGTGATCTCCGGATTTTGGATAGGGTCGCCCCAATTATGAATGAAGGATACGGCAAAGGTTACCGATTTATTGGTGAGTTTGCGATGTATCCATTAGATTTTACTGAACAGGAAGCAATGGTCTTCTCCTTGCTGCCGTCCGTAGTTGATACCTCCAAGTTACCTGCTGAGTTTGATTCAGCTTTTGACAAGGTCATGTCGGCTCATACCAAATTAAAATCAAGAAACAGTGACATTGTAGAGAATATTGCGGGAATTATTCGGATGGGCACGCCAGCTTATCGTGAGGAAGGAAAAGACCCTAATTTGCTGATTCCCATTATCGAATCTATTCTAAGCCAGCAAACCATTCGTACTCAATATCATACGCTGACAAGAAATGAGATCACAGTCCGGGATATCGATCCCTATTATCTCATTCCACGTGATCAACGTTTTTATTTGATCGGATACTGCCATTTGCTGCAAAAAGTTCGATTGTTTCGGATCAGCCGTTTTTTGGATGTGACACGAACAAATGCCGGTTTCGACAAGGGTGATTTCAACATAACACAGTACATGAAGAACACATGGTCTATTGACCGTGGCGACGAAAATATCCATTTCAAGGTAAGATTCTCTGAGAAAGTGGCCCCCTACATAAAAGAAGAAGAGATGTTTGTTCGCCCGCGAATGACGAATATGTCGGATGGGGGATTGTTATTTGAAGTGACACTGAATAGCAGCAGAGAATTTTTGAAATGGTTGTATCAATTTGGACCCGAGGCAGAGGTACTTGAACCTCGTGAGTTTCGTAGAGAGATACGCAGGCAACTTGTCGAGTGGTTGGAACATTATGAAACCGATGTATCTTTGTGAAAATTTTAATCATGGAGAAATGCAGGAAAAGGAGCAGGTAATATGAGCACCAAATTATTCGCAGCTATGTATGGGATGGACCACTACCATGGAGTACAGGCTCTACATGTGGGGGATACCGTGTATCTCGTCAAAGATCCAGATAATCGTTTGGATCATCAAGCGATTAAGGTTGTTATTCCCCCGATTGGAGCCGTAGGTTATATCGTTAATGATCCGCTGGTCGTACCTCATGGATGTTGGGCCGGGACGGCATTCTACGATGTGTTTCATCAACTCACGTGTGCCAAAGTACGATTCATGATGAGAGATATGGTGATTATGGAGTTAATTGAGATGAGTCACATTCCTGTTCCGCAGATGGATTCTTTGATTAAGGGATGGCAATTTCGTGAAAAAGCTTGATCATCGTAACAGAAGAAGGCTCATTTACGGATGAGCCTGGTATAGGTCGCTTCCAGATGCATGGCTGTTCTTGCCCAACTGAAATATGCCCTTGCGCTGTCTCGGCCAGCCTTTCCTAACTTCTCGGCAAAAGTGGGATTGCTTGCAAGTGTGTACAGGTAAGAGGTGAAACGTTGGGGACGCTTATAAGCGGTGACAAGGTATCCATTGATACCTGATTCAATAATTTCACGAATACCTCCGTTATCCGAAGCAATGACGGGTAATCCTGAAGCCATCGCCTCAACATTAACCAGGCCAAAAGCTTCATGTTCTTGAGACGGACAGACGAGACAATCGACTGCCCGATACAACTGATCGATATGCTCATGGTTTATCTGACCACGGAAGGAAACATGGACTTTTTGTTTTTGGGCAAGTTCGCGAAGTTTACGCATGTAATACGGAGGTCCTTTGCCTGCAACAACCAGTTGAACAGGCATCTGTTGCTGAAGGAAGGCAGTTGCACGAATTAATACGTCTACCCCTTTTTCAGGGATCAGTCTGCCGACATAGAGAATAGAGAATGGTTTAGTTACTCCATATTGTGTACGCAGATGAATCTGTTCTTCGCTGGATTCAACAGGTCTGAAGCGGCTTAGATCTGCACCCAATGGAACAACACTCATCCGGTGTTTTACCAAGGGAAATCTGCGGCCTAACCTTTGTCTGAGGGATTGACTATTGACGGCAATCCAATCGGCTTTTTTCATTAGTGTGAGTGTGGAAGGTCCGGGCTGAGCAAACGTTAACGAGTGAAGATAGAGTACAACAGGTGTGCGTGGAAAAGCTCGTTTGATGGTAGCCATGCTTCGTGGCCTGTTATCCACTTGAATTACATCAAAGGGTTGTTGGGATAACAGACGTATGACTGCTTTGGTGTACATGACAGGGCTCGTTGCAGGGACACGTTGAATGGTGATCCCATCGATCTGTTCTGTGGCGGCGAGACCTTGCATTTGACGACTTATAATGGTCACCTGATGGCGATGGGCTAGTTCACGAGCGATGCCCAGGATACAGATTTCCACGGAACCATTACCGGGCAAAGGCAATTTCTCGGGTGCAACCATAGCTATTTTCATGATCCGGCTCCTCCTTGTCCGACATCTGTAACAATCTTCGTCATATATCTTATGAGAAGTTAAAGCATTTGGCTCCTGCGAAATGGTAGGTGAACCACCTATAAAGCGTGCAGGAATAATCTGCTGCATGGCATTTAAGCGAGATATTCAGCTTTTGTGATATACTGTACGGGAACAATTGAATTCGTTACATGTATAAAAGCAGGAGGAAAATAATGTTACATTCTACGCTGGGGCGCTTCCGGCTGTTGTTGTGGTTGCAGGGCATTTCGTACGTGTTGTTACTGTTTGTTGCTTTTCCGTTGAGAGATGCCGGGGTTATGCCGCAGGCTGTCACATGGTTTGGGAATCTGTACGGTTTTTTGTTTTTAATGTATTTGTTATTTATGGTGACTATGTACACCTCACAGAAATGGCGTCTGCGCCGTCCAATTGCTCTGTTCTTTGTTTCTTTCATTCCACTGGGGAATATGATCTATGATGTTGTCGTATTCCGTAAGCTGTATCGTCAACTAAATAAAGCTTGACTTTATTTAACGTTATGAAATATGATGAGTACAGGTTAAACAACCCGTTCCAACTAAAACTACATATTCCTGTTAAAGGGGAGTAGCTTTTACAGTAAAGTCGTCAGTTCGGGATCATATCCCCGGCTTTATTGGCAGCAATTTTGTTGTTAGCGAGACCTTTACCAAGTTTTCATGCTCGGTAAAGGTCTCTTTTTGTGGATATAAAAGGACCTTACCAGTGATGGTAAAGGTCCTTTTTTTTGTACATCATAAGAATATTAAGGAGGAGTCAATGTTGGATGTTTCATTATTATTAGAATATGGGTGGGTGCTTGCTGTCTTAGTGGTCCTTGAAGGATTACTCGCAGCGGATAATGCATTGGTACTCGCAATCATGGTTAAACACTTGCCTGAAGATAAGCGCAAAAAAGCGTTGTTCTATGGTCTGATGGGTGCATTTGTTTTCCGTTTAGGTTCGTTGTTCCTGATCTCTTTCCTCGTCGATGTATGGCAGGTACAAGCGATCGGTGCCCTGTATCTCCTGTATATTTCGATTAACCACATCGTTAAAAAGATACTGGGTAGTCGCAATAAAACAGATGAAGCAGCTGATTCCACGCCTAAGAAACCGAAAAAACAATCCGGTTTCTGGATGACCGTTTTCAAGGTCGAAGTAGCGGATATCGCATTTGCAGTTGATTCCATTCTGGCTGCGGTTGCTTTGGCCGTGGCGTTGCCACCAAGTGGATTGCCTGCAATTGGCGGACTTGACGGTGGACAGTTTATCGTTATCTTCCTCGGTGGATTCATCGGGCTTGTGATCATGCGTTTTGCAGCTTCATACTTTGTGAAATTGCTTCATTCCCGTCCAGGGCTTGAAGTTGCTGCCTTTGTGATCGTAGGTTGGGTAGGGGTTAAGCTGGCAGTTATTACACTCGCACACCCTTCATTGGGTGTTCTGGATGAGCATTTCCCGGAAAATAAAATTTGGAAATTCGGATTCTATATTGTCCTGATCACCATTGCGGTATGTGGTTGGTTCCTGTCTTCCAAAGTTCCTGAAAAAGAAGACGAGAATCCGGTTGAAGAGTTGGAAAAACAAGCAGGACTGTAATAATCATGTTACGCTAACAACATCATTATTATTTGGAAAACAGGAGATTGTCCCAGGACAATCTCCTGTTTTTGTTTACATATGCAATCTACACCATGGACCAATTTCCAAGAAAAGGGTTGACACATGAATTCTAGTCCCCTTAATATAAGACTAACATTAACGAAGGGAGGCCGAGAGACATGATGCTTGGTTATGATTTGATTCAAACAGGGCGCAACGTAGACACAATAGCATATCCGGCTCATCGTTTCATTGGCCTCATACGGTCGACATAGGGGATAGGCTTATCGTTTAGCGGGTTTTATAATCGATATGCGTTCTTCGCTTATATTATAGCGATGGATGACAGACACACAGCATGTTTATGCTGTCCTGTTCTCCGTTATTGTCATTCAGTAGAAGTCATGGGCGATTAGCCTATGGCTTTTTTTATATTTATTATACAGATGAATCAGCAAACCGAATTTGCTGAACGTACAGGAAGGAATAATACACTTTTATGAATACAGAATTTAATTTATTTACTAATCCAAATGAAATCGCAGGCGGCTACCGGCATGAAGTAAAATTGCCTGCAGGCGACCTAACCGTATATGCGGCGCAACAGCTCTTCTCCTCGCTCGATTACAAGGTATTCGAGATGGCAAACAATAATCTGCAGATTCCGGGAATCTCTTATATGAGTTACACGCCAGACGTACACGTCGGGGTAGGTACATGCATTGGAACGACAGCCGTGTGGGATGCGCAGAGCGGATACGTTTCTCCCTCCATCGTTGGCAGTGACATCGGCTGTGGCATGCGAGTGCATATGACGAACTTGCACAAGGACGAATTGAAAGACATCAAGCTCCGCCGCAAACTCGTCAAGGCGATTGAAAAAGTACTGCCGATGGAGGCGAACCAGCGAGGTCATTACTCGGATATCAGATTGGAGCATATTGTTCGTAAAGGACTGCATGGTTTACCCAAAAAGTATATTCCAGACAGCTATACACCGAAAAAATCAACAGCGATGACACATGTGGAAAGCAGCAAGTTCAGTTACGATGAGGATGTGTTAAACCACGTTCCTGACATGACATGGCATCGTTCGCATCGTCAGCTCGGAACACTGGGTGGGGGGAATCATTTTGCCGAGATCCAGGCAATTGAGATCGCTGAAGAGAATCGTGAAATCGCCGAAGCTTGGGGATTGTATGATGGACAGGTCGTGGTCATGATTCATTCCGGCTCTCGTGCATGGGGTGGTTATGTAAGTCAGACGAGTTCCTCAGCGATTGCCAAAGTCATGCAGCGGCTTAACCTGGGTACATCCGATCCCAGACTGGTATTTGCTCCACTTGAGCATGCGGAAGGTCGTCATTATGTGAACATGATGTATTCTGCATTGAATTACGCTGTTGTCAATCGTCATCTGATTGCGTATGCTATTCGCGAAGCATTCCGGGATGTGTTTGGCTCCAAATGTGAATTTCGTACGTTATACGATCTGATGCACAACTATGCCTGGGAGGAATCTCACGCAGATCAAGGTTCCGTTTTTGTACATCGCAAAGGGGCGACACGTGCGTTGCCGGCAGGTCATCCGGACAATCCAAAGCCCTATCTGGCAACAGGGCATCCGGCGCTTATTCCCGGTTCCATGGGAACTGCTTCATATATCATGGTAGGTCAGCCGCAGGGTGCTGATAATTATTATTCAATATGTCACGGTGCGGGTCGAATCCGTTCACGGACGGCAACAAAACGATTGATTAGCGTGGAAGATTTTGCTACGGCACTGGGTGTGGGTACAGAAGATGAGATTGTGGTAAATCAACGCTCACTTGAATCCATTATTGACGAATCACCTCAGGCTTATAAAAATGTAGATGAAATTATAGACAGTGTTACCGGCGCAGGCCTGGCTCAAGTTGTAGCCAAATGCAAACCGCTTGTAGCGGTAAAGGGAGCGAAATAATGACAATAAGCGAAAAACAAACAGATCCAACTCAAGCGATCTATACCTATGACAAACAACATGATACCCGAATTCGAGTGGAAGGATATGCCATCTATTCAAGGCTGATTCGTGGAATCAGTGAGGCGCTCCATCAGCGCTATGGGGTTGAATACAAGCTGTATGCCAGTTCTGACCCGAACAATGAATACTGGGAGTTACTCCGGGAAGATCTGCAAAATGGCAGTGACGAAGTGGAATTGGTAGCCCGTATATTCGAGGATCTGGAGCTTCAGACGTTGCATTACGACGATGATGGAGATGTACCCACTTATGGTGTGCACTACTCCATTCGCAACAACGTATTTGCTTATCCGAAATGGGGCGTAGCACTTGTGCGAGTTCCATTTTTCCGAGAGAATGGGATCTACAGTGAAGACTTTGTCTTTGCCATCGGTGATGAGGAGATGAAGCAATTTCTGGGTAGTGTACGGGAGCGGGAACGTCAGCAAAATATGAAAAAAGTAACGGTCTACACCGATGCCCGGAATGGCAGTGATCGCCATGTGGAATCCATCACTCGCTCCGTGGGACGAGAGGATGTTGTTCTCTCGGCACAGATCAAGCAGGATATTTTCCGCTCGCTGGATCAATTTTTCGAAGCGGATCGTTCCTTTTACAGAGATTATGATATCCCGTACAAACGGGGCATTCTGCTATATGGGCATCCGGGAAACGGCAAGACCACGTTGGTGAAATCCATTGCGGGAAGTATCCCGGGCCCGGCTGCGTATTGGCAGATTACGGAGTATACCAACAGTGAATCGGTGCGTGAAGTGTTCGAGGCTGCCAAGCGGTTGGCACCGATGGTACTGATCATTGAGGATATCGATTCGATGCCGGATGAAGTCCGTTCCTTTTTCCTGAATACACTGGATGGAGCTACGTCGAAAGAAGGCATTTTCCTGATCGGAACAACGAATTATCCGGAGAAAATAGATCCTGGCCTCATGAACCGTGCTGGACGGTTCGACCGGGCTTATGAAATTCCGTTGCCAGATGAAGCGCTGCGCCTGCAATATTTGCGCCAACGAGGCTTTACCGTATTTGCGGGTGAAGAAGGCACGATAGAAGCAGCCCGCCTGACCGACACGTTTTCTCTTGCACAGCTAGGTGAGCTGTATGTGAGCGCTGCGCTGGAATGGCATCAGAATGGACAGACAGACATAGTGAAAGTCATTCAGTCGATGCGTGGCGAGCTGGACAAGAGCCATAAACATACTTGGCTGGCGCAGCCAGGTAAGGGCCGTGCAGGCTTTTATTGATCAGACCTAACCCATCCATCCTATAATATGACGCAATTTTATAAATAATCCTACCTCAATTGGTGATACTAACCTTGTCTGCTCTAACATACAATGACTTTCGGGAGGTACATAACGCAGCCCTGAGCTGGTGAGATGCCGGAAAGTAACGCGATCTGTTTCCATACCTGACCAAGGCTTGTTTTGCAGAGGAAGATGCATGGGGACAAAAGGTAATATGCAAAAATTTTTATGCCAATTGTTTAAATGCTTCTGTAGCGGTTAATAGTAGACAGACAACAACAAAAACTTTAATTAGAGGTGAATGATATGGGTTGGTTATGGTCATTAATTATCGGTGGTATCATTGGATGGTTGGCAGGTTTGATCGTTGGTCGTGACATTCCAGGTGGTGTTATTGGTAACATCATTGCTGGTTTTATCGGTGGATGGTTAGGTGGAGTAATCTTGGGAGATATGGGTCCTGAGATGGGCGGATTCTACATTGTACCTGCATTGATCGGTGCGATCGTTCTTGTAGCCATCGTAAGCTTGATTTTCCGTTCGATGGGACGTAGTCGCGGGTAACTTAATCAAGATAATTTCTTGCATTAGTTGTCAGCTAAATGCATTACCAATGAAGAGGTTGATTGAGAGCCATAACCATGGCTTTCAATCAACCTCTTGTTGTTTTAAAATATATAAAGATATGCGTAATAGCTATCTATATAAATTGGACTAAGCATTTACACGAGAACGTAGAGGACAGAAATAACCTGAAGAAGCGGAGCTAAAAGTTTTCTGTAAGAAAGCTGCTTCGAAAGCATACACTCGCCTTTATCACCAGATTTTCTCCTTGTAAAGCCAAATGTAAAAAATCTGGGGATAACAGCGATCAGAAGGTTGTTCTGTCATCGGAGTGGTAAGTGTAAAAGGTAGTTTAGATAAGAGGGGATGAACGGAATGGAAAAAGCTACATTCGCCGGCGGATGTTTCTGGTGTATGGTTACACCGTTTGAAGAACAACCGGGCATTCATGGCATTATATCGGGTTATGCTGGAGGTCACATCGAGAATCCAACATATGAGCAGGTCAAAACCGGAGAGACCGGTCATGTCGAAGTGGTTGAAATTACATTTGATCCAGATGTATTCCCTTATGAACGACTGCTGGAGCTATACTGGCCGCAGATTGATCCGACGGATGACGGAGGTCAGTTCCAGGATCGGGGGACACAGTATCGTACGGCGATCTTTGTGCATAATGAACGTCAACGTGAGCTTGCTGAACAGTCCAAACAGGAACTGGCAGCCAGCGGACGATTCAATCAACCCATTGTTACGGAAATTCGGGATGCAGCTGTATTCTATCCGGCTGAAGACTATCATCAGGATTACCACAAGAAAAACGAGAAACATTATAAGGAAGACCGTGCGTTATCCGGACGGGACGAATTTATAGACGAGAATTGGAAATAGGATGGTACTCTATTCTGCCAATGTAATAAGCCGGGAGAGCTCCTTATGGAACTCTCCCGGCTTATTATTAGATCGAGTATTTATTTTGCAGAATTGGACTTCAGTACATATTTGGACAATGTCTCATTGTTCATGGAATAGATGATATCATCCATATAAGTAGAGATACCTTCTAATGAAGGAACCGAGGCACTGGTCGTGTAGATATGCACGTCTTCCAGCTTCTGTGGATCAAGAATGTATCCTGTTTTGGCAAAATCAAGCTGGTACTGTCCATCCTGCGTCTGGTCCACACGCATAAGTGCAGGCTGTGCGTCCTTGAATGTACGCTCAGTCACTTTGCCTTTCATCGTGTACAGCTCCAGCTTCTGCCCTGTAAAGACTGTATAACCGTTTCCAGCCGTCTGAATGTAGGCATCACCAGCAATGGCACGTCCCCAAGCAAGTTTGCCATCGACGCCAAAGCCCATCAGTCGGTTACCTGTGTTCTCAAAATTGGCGCGCATAATGATGGAACCGTCGTCCAGAATGGCCAGGGATTCACCGCCGCCATCTCCTAATGTATTTGCATTGGCAGGGAATTGGTAGAAGGACAGACGATTCAACGTACGATCATAGATCTCCACTTTGGGATTCGCGGCTTGCTGCCAGAAGTTGCCTACCTTGGTTTGTTTACTGGCATCTACCACAATTCGACCATGATCAGCCTTAAGAACGCTACCGTTAATGGTCTTCTCGGTAATCAGCTTGCCCTTTTTGTCATATAACGAGATGGCTGAGCGAACCGAACCATTCGATTGTACGCCCTGACTTGAAGCAACCATCAGCGTATCGTTATCCAATAGGGATATGCTTGTAGGTGAATTCACCGTTTTGATCCAGTTGGTTTTACCGGATGTATTGAATGAGTACAATTTTTTGGTTTTGTCCGAATATTCCATATACACATAAACCGTACCGTTGCTGGCATATACCGAATCGGAGTAGGTGGTATAAGGACCACTTTTCTCATGGAATATCGTATTCCACTTCAATTGTCCAGTTGTAGCATCGAATGCTTGGAGAGAGTCCAGTTGCCAGTCGAGTGTTGTTTTGCTGCTTGTTTTGGTCACGGGCTGGGAGGCATGTACATATACAAGATTTTTGGATGGCACGGCATGGATTCCCTTGATCATGACATCTTTCTCTGTATTAGCCTCAGATAACATCAGGGAAGATGACGTCCACGCAGGTTTCGGCATGGATTCGGTTGACGCAGCGGCGTAACCTGTTGTATTCATGGTGAAGAGGAGCATGCCGCTGAGAATGAGGGCAGCCCATGTTTTGGACTTGTGTTTGGTCAATGTATGCAAGTGATAAACCACCTTTCTTCTTCGGTTCAAATAGAACCGATTGTTGAATTTTACCATTAAAGTCAAGCTGAATTCAACCGAACACACTGTAACCTTTTATCATTGGTTTATCGAACTCACTATGTTTCGTGAAGTATAAGGGTTACAAGGAATTCATCTTCTTTCGATGGAGGTAGAAGTCTGATATATTTAGTGCGGTGACAAGCCGTATCTGCGTACGTTGGATAAAACATAGGAAATGACACAAGGAGAATAGCTATGAACTGGAGTGAAAATGTGACCCTATGGGTCATTGGATGTATCATCCTATTGTTGCTGCTGGCCTGGATTATTCGGCGGGTTATCGGGCGCGGGCAGCGGATCCGAAGTGAAGCCAATCCTCGTAAGATCACAATAAAGGACATCGACAAGATGGAGGATGGTTCGGAATTTGAATTATATCTCTATCATTTATTCGAAGAGCTCGGGTACGATGAGGTGCATAAGACAACGAGCAGCCGGGATTTTGGGGCAGATCTGGTGTTTGTTGATAGACTCGGCAGACGAAGTGTGATACAAGCGAAGCGCTATGGTGCGAACCATCCCGTAGGATTGAGTGCAGTGCAGGAGATATATACATCGATGCGTTATTATGAAGCCGACCGGTCGATTGTATTAACGTCCGCCCGTTACACCGAAGCCTGTCGGACGCTTGCAGCGGTTAATGGAGTGAAGCTGCTGGACCGGGAAGACCTGATGGAATTAATCCTGTTATTCAAAGCGAGAAGAGTGGAAGAAGCATTGGAACTGATCGAAGAAGATGATCATGAACCAATCGAGACGTGGCAGTCCCGGCGAAAACGGCAATCCCGCTAAGTACTTGGGTGGAAGCCTTTTTAATGATGTATATGCCCATTCCAGTAGGAAGCACCTTCACTTGCGTAGCTGCACATGATATATTGAGTGTATATCAACCAAAGGAGTGTGTAATCCATTATGGCACGTACACAAACACAAAAAGCATTACGCAAAGCAGAGCGGTCAGGTCAATGGTGCTCGGAACAGAGCCGAAGAGTTAACGGAGATTATGCTGCGTTATCCCAGCATGTACGGCTCATGCCTACGAAGCAGGAAAAATTGCAAAAGGTCAAACACAAGAAGCAGATCATCCAGGATGGTGGTGCTTCTTTTTATTTTGTCCATAAGGAACGGATTGCTGGATAAGTAAAATGATAGAATTTTGTACACTAAATGAAGGGAAGAACCTATACATATGACAACAGCGCTGCACATGAATAAAAAAATCGTTCGGCGTTTTTTGCTGCAAACGCAAGCTTTACTGGGACGTTGGCCCGCAGTTTCCTTACCTTCGGGACCTGACCAAGTTTTGAGTTTGATTCGTTCCCTTGGTTGCGTACAGATCGATCCTGTGGCTGCTGTAACTGGAAACCAGCATTTGGTGCTGGGGGCCCGTGACCCTGGTTATACTGCTGACAGCTTAAATACGTTGCTGAGTGATCACAAGGTGTTTGAATATTTTGCAAATGCTGCCTGTGTCATTCCAATCGAGGACTATGCTCTCTTTGAACCTGTGCGTGCCCGACTAAGGGAGCGTCTGGCTCCGTCCTTGCAAGGTCTGGAGAAAACAGTGCAGCATGTGTTACAGCGTTTGAAGGAAGAGGGTCCTTTACCTTCCAGAGCCTTCCGTGCTGTTGAACGGGTAAGTGGTTATTGGGACAGTGCAGATGTGCCAAAGACAAAGGATACCACACTTGCTCTGAATCTACTGTTGGACTCCGCTGTGATTCGTGTGGTGGCGAGGCAGGGGAATGAACGTTATTTTCATATTACCGAATCTGAGTTGCAGCAACAGGGACTTACGATGAAAGAAGACATCGATGTGTTGGCCCAGAGACAGGCTCTGCTGGATAAATACATTCATGCGTATCGTGTTGTAGATGCCCGTGATCCCCGTCTGGGTTGGCTGAAATCTACAGCGGCTGAACGACGCGCCGATATTGCTGCACGTGTGTCAGATGGGCGAATGATCCCGCTTAAGGTGGAGGACGTGGCGACGCCTTATTATATTCGTGCTGAAGATGAGGATTTGCTGCTGCACATGGAAAGCGAAGAGCCGCACTATGATCCGTCAGGCCCAGTCCGTTTCCTGCCGCCGCTGGACAACCTGTTATGGAGAAGAGAACGTATTGTTGATTTATTTGATTTTCATTATAAATGGGAGATTTATACGCCAGAGGTGAAAAGAACCTACGGTTATTATGCCATGCCTATTCTTCACGGTGATCGGTTGATTGGACGTATGGACCCACGACTTGATCGCAAAACTGGAGTACTTACCGTTCGTTTGTTATCGATGGAGGAGAGTGCTCCACCTGTGGAAGAATGGATTACGGATTTTCGGGAGGGGCTTCAATTCTTTGCGTCCATGCATGGAGCATGTTCCATTACTATCGAGAAGACGGTACCAAAAGAGTTGAAAAAGCAGCTTAAATCGATTTGATTAGGGGAAATACGAAAGAATGTATAGATAAGGAAAAAAATTGGAATTGTTGAGTGATTTTAAAAGGGCAAAAAAAAGGGGAGCCAGATGGCTCCTCCTTCATTGATTTTAAAATCCGATCTTTAACATGATATCCGCAAGTTAGCTCTAACGAAAATCTAAGCTCACGTCCACGCAAAAACTTCTTTAGTTCACCAGATGAGGCATTTCAACGTTGGGATCAACATCTGCTTCATAATCCACACCATCGGTTTCAAAACCAAACAGCTGGAAGAATTCGCGACGGTAACCCTCCAGATCGGACAGATCGTAGATGTTCTCTGTGGTCAACTCATTCCAGAGCTTCGCCACTTCTTCCTGAACGTCAGCTCTCATCTCCCAATCGTCAATGCGAATACGGCCTTCGGCATCGGTTGGAACTTCTCCTCCCGCATACAAGCGATCAGCGAACAGACGTTGCAATTGCTCGATACATCCTTCATGCAAGCCTTTTTCTTTCATGACTTTGTACAATGCTGAGATGTACAGCGGCACGACTGGAATTGCCGAACTGGATTGAGTCACCAGCGCCTTGGCTACAGTTAAGTACGCACGTCCACCTTTGGCACTCAAACGATCATTCAGCTTGTGTGCGGTCGCTTCCAGATGATTCTTGGCTTGACCGATGGAACCATCACGATAAATGGCATGCGTAAGTTCAGGACCGATATAAGAGAAAGCGATGGTTGTTGCATCGTCAGCAAGCACGCCACCTTGTTGCAGGGCATCCATCCATAGTTCCCAATCGTCTCCGCCCATAACAGTTACCGTCTGACGAATTTCCTCTTCGTTTGCCGGTTCAAGGGTAACGGAGCTAATTTCTCCTGTGTGGAAATTTACCGTTTTGTTCGTGTAGGATTGTCCGATAGGCTTCAGCACAGAGTTAAATACTTCACCCGTGTTCGGATCGGTACGGCGTGCCGAGGCTACGCTGTATACAACCAGATCGACTTGACCGAGTTCACTGCGAATCAGTTCAACGGCTTTGTCTCGTGTTTCGTTTGCAAATGCATCACCTGTAACGCTGTACGATTTCAGGCCTGCTTCCTCAGCGGCTTTTTCGAATGCAGCGGAGTTGTACCATCCCGCAGAAGCTGTACGTTTCTCTGTGGAACTGCTTGGACGATAAATGCCGACTGTATTCGCTCCAGCTCCAAAAGCAGAAACGACGCGTGACGCCAGACCGTATCCGGTGGAAGCACCGATCACGAGCACATTACGCGGTCCTTTCAGCTCAGGCTGGGATTTCACATAATCAATCTGTTCCTGCACTTGCGCAGCGCAACCTACAGGATGGGAAGTGGTACAAATAAAACCACGTGTTCTTGGTTTAATAATCATTTATTGGCATCCTTTCATATTCAGCTCATGTTTCAGCATTTCGATAAAATGCTCTTACACATACTTTCTTATTGTAAAACAATTACCTCGGAAACGGAAACCGTTTCGTTTGATTTCACTGGAAGGGTGGCGTGATATCTCTAATTTTGCGATGATGTGAATAGAATGTATTCGCTTGTAAGTATAGAAAGGAAAGGGATACCATGCTGAAGGAACGCATTGAACTGCTAAGCAAAAGAAAACAAATCTCCCGTAAAGACCTTGTGGAAGGTCTGGTCACGCAGGCCCACTTTGCCAATATCCTGGCGGATCGTTATCCTCTCCCTGAGGACTTGGCAGAAGCCATCGCCGGGCGTCTTGGGGTATCCCCTTCTTATATTCTAAAAGTTGCGGCTCAGGACGAGGAAACACTCGAACGGGCAGAGGCCATCTTCGAACAAATGTCTGTTCCAGCGTCGGCGATATCCGAAGATATGGTGCATGCACTGGCAGATCGGGATGACATGCTGACCGTTGAGCTGACAACGGCCTTGATGAAGGCGGTCTATTATCAGCAATTAAACGATGCAACGGCTCATGAGTATATACATACGTCCTACCTTAATTTTTACCTGGAGAAATACGGTCGTCCAGACGATATTGATCTGCCGCGTCCGTTAGTCAAGGCACTTTTATTCTATAAAATACAATATTATCGTTCCAAAATGGCCTTTGTGGATGTACTAATTCATGCAACCAGGCTCAGTGAGCTGGCGCTTCCAGGCAGTGAATTCTGGTTGTCTGTGCAAAATATTAAGATGGAAGCCTACATTCAGGTCAAACAGTATGAAGAGGCAAAACAGGTATTTGAGCTTACGATGCGTCATGTATATGATCAACGGATGTTCCATCGGTTGTCCGGGTTATATGTGGCATATAGTGGCTATTGCTTCGCAATGGGGCTGGTTCAGGAGGGACTCTCGGCATTAACGATGGCGGAGGCAAACCTCGTGTATGCCAGCAACCAGGGAGATCTGGTGACGGCAATTGCCAACAATCGTATTGTCATGCTGACGATGACAGGTGAACTGGATCAGGCACAGGTGGAGATTGAACGATTTGAATCGTTATTACAGCAGGAAACGGAAGAAACACAACAGGCCATGCAGCCGCTCGTCAGTGTGTATCGATGCGAAGTGGCTCTGGCACGGAAGAACTGGGGCGTGCTCGCGCAGAGTGTAGATCAACTCTTGAAATGTGCCACAACACAGGACCAGCAGATGAGCGCAACCTTCTACCAAAGCCATCTGGCTCTTGCGCATGGAGATCGCGAAGTTTTCATGGAGCGTGCACTTGCGTGTCTGCCTTATTTTGAATCCGCGCAGCATGTCATGCGGCTTGAACCGTTATATGAGGGGATGGCCGTAGTATCCGAGGATCAGCGGAAATACAAGGAAGCGGCCATGTATTATCGGAAGCTGGTATATCTGTTACGCAAAAAATAGAGTGGAAATATAATATTATCTGTTTGGAAAAGATGGATTATTTCGACTCTGTTTCATGAGCGTAAGCAGTACTAAGCTCCACAAAGTTCAGGACTTCGTCTGATACAGGGTATAGTCCTGACTCTGCAGCAGGGAGTTTCCTCACTTCCCAAAACTTTTCCATCAATTTCTCATCACCATTAAAAGTATCGTGTGATAACTTCATTAATTCACAGGCAATGTTATAGCCTTCATCGGATTGTGGAGGAACAGATTCCTGTATGCACCACTCAATCCGGCGTATCAAGGAGACATATTGTTGAGTAGTCTTATCGTTATTACTAAGGTTCGGTAATGATCTCTGTAGAAAGGCAACTTCTTCAGTATCAAAATAATCGATCCACTGTTTAGAAATGGGCTGTACGTTATGGACCAGATGCGAAACCCGATCCCAGGAAAGTATGCCTTCTAGATCTATCATATTGATCAAAGACGTAGTATTTACAATACTACCCTGAATTGAAGTTAACTGCTCCTGAAGATGATTATGATGTGCGATCAGAATATGACGAAAAGATAGCTTGTTCATTACATTTTGAATATCTTCAAGCGATAGTGATAGTGATTTAAGCAACGTAATCTTTTCAAGCGTGAATAAATCTTCCTCTGAATAATAACGGCGACCGTTATCTTCCTTATGACTCGGTGTTAGTAGACCGATCTGATCATAATAACGTAGTGTTCTAACGGAGATATTCCTCTGTTTGGATACTTGTCCTGTTGTCCATCTGGGCATGTTATTTATTCCCTCCCATAAAAATGCTTGCAGGTGACGTTACGTCACCTAATATCATTATAATATATAACAGAGGATTGAGGGATTAAGGATGACTAGATCGGTAATGTGGAAGAAGATGGATCATTGGACTTGGCGTGAGTTAATTGTATTACTCACTCTGGAATTCGTATTTGTAATGTTCGTTATCAAATACGCGATACAGTCCATGTATGAGAAGTGGTTTGAGAATACGCTTTATTCAGGGACACTCACAGGGCTTACCATCGCAATTACACTTTTAACGGGACTGTATTTGATTGCTTTACGACCCAAAAAGCTGTCGTGGAGAGATGTAGGAGTGAAGGGATTTCCTGTGAGAGATTGGTGGAGAATTGGACTTTGGTTACTGCTTCTCATCATTTTTAGTATGACAGCAATATATCTCACGAGTTTTCTTGGAAATACGGTAGAAAACAGCAAAACAGAGAGTCTGCAGCGAGATGTCACTCTTTTTACTATCGTTATTGGTATTGTTTCGGCTGGATTTGTGTCACCATTCTATGAGGAGATATTTTACCGCGGATTCATATATCGCTGGCTACGGACTCGTATTAGAATGAAATGGGCGATTGTTGTTAGTGCACTGATCTTTACACTTGCACACTATCCCACGATTAATGCCATGCCCGTGAATTTTATTAGTGGGGTTGTACTTGCATGGACCTATGAACGAACAGGATCGGTCGTGCCCGGCATGATTGTTCACGGTGTGTTTAATACGATTGCCGTAGTGTTAACCGCGATGAGTTAGAATGATGAGTAAGTTAAGGATACACAATTAGTGCTAATGAGTCTTTTGGAGTCACTTATATGGAGAGGATCACTAGTTTGTACACATTTGAAAATGAATATTTGGGCTGTAATTTTGTGCAATGCAACGTATTTGGCACAAAATATGGCCGCCAATCGTGAAATGAAGATCGGATTAGCAGATCTTTTTTGCGGAATTAGCATCATTCCTTACCAAAGAAACGATTATCCCGTAATTCAATTGCCGGATTTTTCGTTTTTTTTTGTATGCCGCCAGAGGGGTATTCAAGGACAAGTCACGGTGTTTATAATTTAACTATAAATACGTGTTCAAAAAGTCTGGTTTTCAGTACCGAGAAGATGGAATGAAGATAGAAATGGAGTAGCGGAGCGTAGGAGACCTACGTGAGCAACGGACATTTCGGCTGAATTTCATATTCGATGCTGATGATGCCGCTAGGCATGATTCGTAATCAAAAGTGGACTTTTTGAACAACTTCTAAAAACAAATAAAACAAATGAGGTGTTTGATATGGGATGGTTCGGTAAAAAGAACAAACAGGAAGATGCAATTGCTAAAGCGGATAAAATGATGAATAAAGGACTCACGGGCATGATGATGAAAGGTTTTGTATCAAAGGAACATCGGGATGCGATCAACCAAAGTCTGGATTCGGCAAAGCAGGCACAGTTGGCGGCGAGTGGTTCTCTGCCTTTAACGGCAACAGCAACGGTGGTGACAATCACCGATACAGGCAAACTGATCAACTTTGATCCGATTGTTGTGCTTGTGTTGGATGTGACAGAAACGAATGGCAACCAGTATCAGCGAACATTGGAGACACTGGTGTCCAAAATGCAGATTCCACGAGTAGGCGATCGGGTGGGGTTAGGTCAAAATCCAGCAAATCCGTCCGAACTGATCTACATGGGGCTACTGTCCATCTAGAAGGTATTTGGTTATAGGACAGTGATACTCTATTTGAATAATGCGTATAACAACGAATGATAGATATACTATTCCAGGTGTTGATAGAGATATTAAGAGAAATATTATGAGAGGGTGGATCATATGGTAGGTTTCCTGAGATTCATTGGTGTATTAACGGTGTTCGGAGTGGGGTTCTCCCCATTTCTGGCACAACAGCTGTGGAATGATCCGTTTATGATTATGCAGGTATGGTGGTATACTCCGGCGATCTTTGCCGGGTTTGCACTGATCTTTGTTCCTGCGATTTTGAGCAATATTTTTGGCGTAGGTCGAGTGAAGACAGGTTTACCAGCAGTGGGGGTCATTAAGACTATACAACAGACGGGGACGTATATTAATGAACAGCCTGAGGTTCGATTGGGTCTGACGGTGTCGCGTAAGGGGCGCGAGAAATACGATACGGAGATGAAAGCCGTCATTCCACTGACCTCCATGGCACAGTTTCAGCCGGGCAGTTTCATTCCGTTAGTTGTTTCCGTAAAGGATGAGCGCAAGGTAGGGCTTGATATGAAGGGGCAATTATCACAGGAGGATATGCAGCAATTGTTGGATGAAAAAATGGTACAGCAAGGGGTATCACCTGAAATGATGGATATTGCAAGAACAGGGGAAAAAGCGATGGCCAAGATCCTTGATGTCACTCCACTTGGGAGTGGAGGCAGTAATAAGATCAAGCTTCAGCTCAAACTCAGCATAACGAAAACGAACGGTAAAACCTTTAATGTGACAACGCAAAAAGAAATTTTGTCATCTGCGCTGCCGCAGGTGCAGCAAGGTCATATCATTAACGTCATCTATTCAAGACAAGATCCAACAAAATTGGTGTTGGCATTGAGTGTACAGGAGCGACAATTAAGTGACTTATTCTCTTCCTGAGGATGTAGACAAAAGGGGGTCCTAGAGATCATGTTTATGACGTGCAGGACCCCCTTTTTCATTTGGTATGTACGAGAGATGCAAGCAACGGACGGTTTTCAGACAATACCAAGGCGCATGCGATAAGAAAAGAGTACTTTTCTGGATTCTCCGTCAAATACACGATTAGCCAGCGCTCTGAACTCGTCAGCAGCTGTTAATAGATCATCCGCTCCGAACTTCAACGCCGTTTGCAGGCCGCCTTGGCTCAGGGCGAGATTGACATATCGATCGGCTGTGAATGTCTCGTGGTGATGAAATACGATTTCCCGGACATATCGGAACAACCCAGACTGCTGAATCTGCTGCAAATGCCCATCCTTGCTCCATTTGTGTGCCTGACTATCCTGGGGAGCCAGACTGGCTGCTCGTTGATCTGCTTCCTTATTCAGCTGCAGATAGGCTTGTTCTAACTGCCAGTCTAACATTGGCGGCCAGTCGCAATCGTAGGCTGCAAATATGCCCCCTGTACGAAGTACACGTGCAAACTCGCGTAGTGTGGGTTGCGGCTCCATCCAGTGAAACGATTGCGAGCAGGTCAGCACATCCACACTGCCATCTGGTAGTCCGAGGTCGTGAGACAAGCCGGACACAAACCGCAGGTTATCCGGCTTCCCGGCAGATTCCCACTTGGATTCAGCTACAGATCTCATGTCATCGCTGGGTTCAAAGGCGATGATACGTTCAGCTTCATTAAGCCAGATCCACGAGGATAAGCCGGTGCCACAACCGATATCTGCGACCATACGTGGTGTGCTGCCAAGATATGTCGTTAGAATATCCACCACTTCAGTGGGAGCAGCTGGTCGGTTCTGATCGTATAACGTACCAAAACCTTTGAAACGTTCCACATTGTTGCGTCTAATGTCTTGCATGGATAAACCTCCTTTGGTCAGATGGATGACGGAGAGTCAGCTGTGATCAAATGTTGTATAGGTCTATATTATATCATTCATGGTTGGGAAGTTTGTTCATGACGTTCTGCAAATGTTCAACGGCTTTGATATGACGTCTGAGCAACTCCTGTCCAACATGAACAGGCTCAATTACGGTCAGCTCGGAACCAAATGACAGCAGGAAGGAGTACAGCCATTCCCCTACATTCAGTTCGAGAGACACACGGAGCCTGCCATCAGGCTCTTTTTTAATGAGGGAAGGTTCGAAAAAATCATACACTCGGTATGCAATGTTGCTGGAGAACGAGAGTGTCAGAGGAGTCAGGACAGGAGCTGCTTCTGATTCAGGGTCGTTTGATCCGGCAGTAACAGAGTGATCGTGTTTTCTCGTTAGAAAAGTCAATTGGGTGATCCGTTTCATTTTGAATGTCTCGAATTCTTTCCGCTCAGGATCATCATGAATATAGCCTTTGAAGTACCATGTACTGTTTTTGAATATAAGTTTCTGTGGCTCCACGGTCGGAATGCTCTTCTCACCATCCGAATTAACATAATGAAACGTAATCAGTTGATTCGTTAATATAGCCTGCTTCACCTGATTGAACAGTTCTCTCTCCTGCAGAGGGATGCTGCCCCATGGTGAGAAATTGAATTCGATCCAATCCAGCTTGTGATCAAAAAGGGCGGTTAACCGTTGGAGCATATGGGCACTGTTAAGATGGGGGATCGCACTGATGCTGTATAGTCCCATCAAAATTTCATTCTGGTCTTCTTCTGACAACAGGGACTTGTCCATGACATAGTTGTCCATCAGATGGATACCGCCATGTTTGCCGGTCGTGGTATAGACGGGAATACCCGCAGCGCTCAACCGGTCGATATCGCGGTACACCGTGCGTACAGAAATCTCGAACATACGGGCGAGTTCGGGTGCAGTGGCTTTCTTTTTCTCCAATAACAAAAGCAACATTCGAAATAGTCGGTTATTTTCCATGCTCTGATTATACCATGACAACAGGTGTCAGGGTATGGATGGTACACTGGTGTAAAAGTCTTACCAAGACATTTTGACTCAGTCTTATAATTTGTTCTTCATTTATTGCGAAGTAGTGAAGGGGACGATATCGATTCTGAAGAAACGAAGTGTTCGCATTTATCATGGGATTTTTCCATTTAGAAATGGGAATAAAAGAAATCCGAGGATAACAGCGATCAGAAGAACGATTCGTGACCGGAACGGCTACTCGCATAATATCAAGCACTTTATATCGAAATGAGTTAAATATGAAGGAGGAACTGATCATGACAATGAAAGAAGGATTTTACTGGGGTGGCGCTACGGCTGCCAATCAATTCGAGGGTGGATGGAACCAGGGTGGCAAGGGGCCAAGCACGTCTGACATGATGACAGGGGGAACCCACACGATTCCACGCCGGATTACGCCTGTACTGGAAGAGGGCGCGTATTATCCGAGCCATGAAGCGGTTGATTTTTACGGACATTACAAAGAAGATATTGCCATGATGGCAGAGATGGGCTTCAAAATGTTCCGCATGTCCATCAACTGGTCCCGTATCTATCCAAATGGTTACGATCTGGAACCAAATGAAGAGGGACTACAGTTCTACGATAATGTTTTTGCGGAGTTGAAAAAGTACAATATTGAGCCGCTCGTAACGATCTCCCATTATGAAACGCCATTTGGTCTGACACAGAAGTATAATGGCTGGGCTTCCCGTGAAGTCATCGACTGTTATATCCGTTATTGTACAACCCTTTTTAACCGTTATAAGGATCAGGTCAAATACTGGCTGACGTTCAACGAAATCAACATCCTGACGATGCCAATGGGCGCTTATATGGGTGCAGGTATCTTGTTCGAAGGCAAAGAGTCATTGACGGATGGTATCGATGATCCACAGACTCGTTTCCAGGCACTGCATCACCAATTTGTTGCAAGTGCTAAAGCGGTCAAACTGGGACATGAGATCAACCCTGAGTTCAAAATTGGCTGTATGGTTGCATTTATGACAACCTACCCCAATACATGTAATCCGGACGACATGCTGCTTGCACAGAAGAAAGATCAGCTGTCCAACATGATCTGTGGTGATGTACAGGTTCGTGGAGCATATCCTGGATTCGCCAAACGTTTCTTCGCCGAGCAAGGCATTCAGATTGAGATGCAACCGGGAGACGAGCAAGCTCTGCGCGAAGGCTGCGTAGACTTCTATTCCTTCAGTTATTACATGTCTTTGGTTGAAAGTGCGGACGAGTCCCTCGAGAGAGCAGAAGGTAATCTGCTGGGCGGTATCAAAAATCCATATCTCGAAGCTTCCGACTGGGGTTGGCAGATTGATCCAAAAGGACTGCGTTACACGCTGAATCATCTGTATGATCGTTATCAGATTCCACTGATGGTGGTTGAGAACGGTCTGGGTGCTATCGATGTGGTAGAGGAAGATGGCTCCATTCAGGATGACTATCGCATTGATTATCTGAAAGGTCACATTGAACAGATGAAAGAAGCGGTAGCTGACGGCGTAGATCTCATTGCCTACACGATGTGGGGATGTATCGACCTGGTTAGTGCTTCCACTGGAGAGATGAAGAAGCGTTATGGCTTTATTCATGTCAACAAGGACAACGACGGTAACGGAGACTTGAGCAGAACACCGAAGAAGAGTTTCCACTGGTACAAAAAAGTTATCGAATCCAATGGTGAAGAGTTATAATTTGGCATAAATCAATACCCGCTTGTTCCTATGCATGGGACAGGCGGTTTTTTGTATTGTGGTGCATAAAATGCAGATTTATTTACATACTGAACTAAAGTGACTAACCTAACTATGATATTTTAAATCTACTTTACGGACACTGTGGAATCGTTGATAACTGATTTTAGAAAGGTGAGATTTCTGTGGACGCGTCTGGGAACCGCTACAATATGTCGCCCATTCATATATTTTTTGTGTTATATGTCAGTTTGGTCAGTGTTGGTTTGATGAATTTTCAATATAAGATGCTTCACGGGGCAGAGAACGATGGTTGGATCAGCATCGTGATTGCCTCTTTTATTGTAGCCGGAGTTATTAAAATGATGTATGTTTTGCTGGGGCGCCAATCCCCGACCCAAGCTACGCTTGTACACATCAATCAACGCTATTGGGGCAGGTACGCAGGCTCCATCATCAACTGGATTTTTATGTTGTACTTTGTGCTGGGTTCTTCTGTGGCCTTCCTTTCCTATGTTCATATTGTTCAATTATGGGTTCTGCCTACCCAAAATACCTGGTTAATCAGTCTGGCAATATTGGTAATAGCCTACTATTGCGTGGCTGGCGGGATACAGTCGGTAACAGGTATGTGTCTTTGGGGAACCCTGTTCATTCTCGTGCTTGTTTTTCCACAAATTTTTCTAGTGTCATCCTATTTACATCCTCGCAATTTGCTGCCGATTTTGGATCATGATGCCTCCTCCATCTGGCTTTCAACACGGGATATGCTCCACGAATTTATCGGCTGCGGTATTCTGCTGGTCGTTTATCCCTTTATCCGAACACCCGAACGTTCGATTAAATGGGCTTATGCTGCAGTCATTACCGCCACAGTGGTGTACCTGGTTTTTTTCACATTTGCCTTTATGTTCTTCAGTCACGGACAAATGAAAGAGCATCTGTGGCCCACACTCAATCTGATCAGTATTATCGAAATGCCCTTGATCCAACGCATGGAGTATCTGGTCTTGTCTTTCTGGTTATTGAAAATGTTAGCGATTATTACGCTGGGACTCTGGGCGGCCTGTCATTGTCTGAAATTAGAGAGGTCGATCAGACCCACCCTGGGTCTGAGGTTCGCTGTGGTAATCTTCGTGATTTTAATCTTGATCATTAGAGATACCAACCAGATTGAGATGATGACAGAGGTGTATATGCGAATTGGAGAAGTGTTGATCTATATGTATCTTCCGCTTCTTTTTCTATTCTCCTTGTTCCGAATCAATCAGGGTCAGTTCTCCCCCACGAAGGACACCACAAATAGCGCGGACAAAGGAGATGAAGAATGAACTTATCTGCCCATACTCAAGAGCAAAGATTGGAGTCCGTTACGGATGTGCTTGCAGCCTGTGGTCGTTCCGATGATTTCATGACCCGTGATATAACCATTGGCAATTTGCCACTCGAATTTTGCTATTATAAAACGCTGGTAGACAGTCATTTGCTGGAAATTGTAATCCATGCGTTGCAAGAGCACACTGCTATTGACACAGTAGTGAGTTTGCACGATCTGATAACTCATATCCCTCTGGAGGAACTGAAAGTTTCGGATCAGAGTGATGAAGTGTTGCAAGCTCTTCTTCAGGGCAATCTGCTGATTCGAGGCCATATTCATGAACAGGAGACCATTCTCGTTCCTATGGCAGGCAAGGAAGGAATCCGAAGTAATAATGATACCGAGAATGAGTTCAGTGTAATAGGTCCCAAAGTTGGCTTCGTGGAATCATTGGCAGTTAATCTGCATTTGATTCGTATGCAGCTGCGCACAACCAATCTGATTGTAAAGGAAATAACGGTAGGGTCCTTGTCCCAGTCCAAAGTGGCCATTCTCTATGTGGAAGGCATCGCCAATCCTGACAACGTGACGAGGATGGAAGAGAGACTGAAGGCTATTGATTTTGATGTTGTATTTGATACCTCACAATTGGATCAATTGATTGCAGATAATTCGTTCACGCCTTTTCCGCTGTTTACCACAACGGAACGCAGGGACAGAGTTATCTATGCACTCATAACAGGCCAAGTGGCGGTGATTAGTGATGGCTCTCCCTCTTTTATAACAGGCCCGTCGACGTTGTTTGATTTCTTTGTCTCTCCGGAGGATTATTATCTGCCTTGGGCGCTGGGTTCCTTTTTTCGCCTGATTCGCATCTTTGGGGTAATTTTCTCCCTATTCGCCTCGGCGCTATATGTTGCCTTAATGACATTTCACTACGAAGTTGTGCCTAAAGAGCTTTTGGGTAAATTGATTTCTACCAGGCAAAGTGTACCTTTTCCGCCTCTTTTTGAAGCAATATTTCTGGAAACGACGATTGAATTTTTGCGGGAAGCCGGCGCGAGATTACCCAATCGTATCGGACAAACGCTAGGCGTAGTGGGTGGCATTATTCTGGGACAAGCTGCTGTAGAAGCTGCGCTTACAAGTAATGTGTTGATTATTATTGTATCCTTGTCTGCGCTTGCTTCGTTTGTCACACCGATCTATAAAATGTCGAATGCGATTCGTTTTTTACGCTTTCCGATTATTCTGTTAGCTTCAATCTGGGGCGCTTTTGGCATTGCGATTGGACTTTGTTTTCTGCTGGTTCATCTGTCGCGTTTGAAGTCCTTAGGTTCACCATACATGTCGCCATTCTTCCCGATGCGGTTTAATGATCTCAAAGACAGCCTGATTCGAGCATCCTATGAACAGACGACTACCCGTCCGAGTTATTTGAGGCCACTCTCTTTCATTCGTTATAAGCCAGGTAAAATGCATCGAACAAATCGTCTGGACGAGGAGTGATTAGGTATGAACCGTATAGGCAGAATCCTGTTGATTTTAATGGTCATATTTCTTCTCAGTTCCTGTAAAGATACCAGTATCATTAACAAGATCAGTCTTGTTCTGACTTCCGCATACGATCTGCAAGACAACCACATCCATAACAGTGTGCTGATTGGGGAGTATAGCGACAAAGACAAAAGTGATGTTAGATTGATGGAAATCGATTCATCGAATAACTTTGACGTTGTGTCAAGGATGAATATGCAGTCGAAGGAACCTATTGAATACGGCCAGTTAAGAGTGATGGTACTCGGGGAAATATATGCACGTCATGGTATTGGTAATATTTTGCATATTCTGTCTCACAATACAAAGGTGTCCAGACGGATGCAGCTTGCGGTTGCTGAAGGCAAGGCGCTGGATATTATTAAAGCATCCATGCCTTTTCAAGATCCGTTATATCTGATGAAATTAATCGAGCAAAATGCCAATTATGCAAATCTCCCTCATTCAAGCTTGCATCAGACGTTGTTCCAGTATTTCAGCAAGGGGCAGGATATTTATCTTCCAAGGCTCACCCTTAATGAACAACAGAAAATTGAATTGGATGGGTTGGTTATATTTAGGGGTGAACTCGCAACGCTTCAGATCAATGAGGAGGAGGGATTATGTTTGAAATTGCTGACAGAGAACGCTAAAAACGGCAAGTTTCTGGTGCCTGTCACAGATGTTCCTAACTTGACACAATCTGTTCCGAAAGAACCTCACTATGCATTGCTTAAAATTTTGTCTTCATCCGTAAAGCATCGGTCTTCTGATCCACAGTCCAAGACTTTGGATACGAGCATTCGGATCAGTGCTTCCGTCATTAAAGACTCTCAAAATGACTTTCTCTTATCGGGCAACGATATGAAAGCTCTGGAGTATGAGATCCAACAACATATGGAAGAGAAAATCAATCGACTTGTTCAGAAATTTCAGTCCGAACATGTGGACCCTGTAGGCTTCGGAGATTATGTGAAAAGCCGTACCCGTCAATGGAATAGCCAGACATTCTACAAGAACTATTCTGCCATGGATATTCGCTTACATGTGGATTTGCACCTCATACAGGATGGGATTCAAGAATAAGATAGGACATTTAACACAAAGAAATACCCGGCTATCCTTCAGTTAAGGAAAGCCGGGTATTTCTTTGTGTAGTACAACAGCGGGCCGCCTAGGCAAGCCTTCTGCTTTGCAGTTGGGACATGCGTTCCAAATGCCGCCGATAAAACCAGATGCATGTGGAGAGCCAGCAACCACTTAAGAAGTATCCGCCGACAATATCACTTGGATAATGTACCCCCAAGTAGATACGACTTATCCCAATGGTCAGTATAAATACGGCGCTGGCAATAATCATCAGTACACGTCCAGTGACGGTGGGTACATGTTTCCAGATTAGAAAGGCCAGTCCACCATACAGGCTAAATGCTGCCATAGAATGCCCACTGGGGAAGCTATAACCGCTCACTTCAATGATCCGGTTAATGGTAGGTCTGGCACGCTGGAATACCAGCTTGAGCAATGCATTTAACAGGGTTGAACCTGCGATCACACAAGCCAGGAAGAGCAGTTCGCGTTTGTGTCGCAGGAAAATGTATAATACAATCATGGCGATGATGGTAATGAAGACCACTGGCATTTCGCTGCCGATCCAGGTGAAAAGGTGCATGAATTGTGTCATACCAGGGGATTCCAACCCCTGAATCCATCCGATTAAGGTATCATCAAATCGATGAATCTGGTTGTCGCTGATGGACAGGGCGATGCTTATAAAGGCGATCATGCATAACGCTGCAACGAGCAACGGGAATGAGACGTTTCTTTTCCAGTTTTGCATCAAATGTTCAGTTCCTCCGCGATGTTTGATTTTGTAGGTTGTGTCTGCGAATGCGATCATAGCCATATTGGTATTGTGCTATAATTTTACAATAATTATTGTAGCAATAAAAATATGTAACCTTAACACGGTTGTTTGAGCAGAGAATCTAATAGGGGAGTGGGCGGAATGAAACGACGGTTGGTGATGTGCATGTTGGTCTTACTGTTGGTTACGTCTGGGTTAGCTCTATTTCCCGGAGAGAAAGTGTATGCTTGCAGTTGTGTCGAGAGTGATGTTCAAGAGAGATTGAAGACAAACACAACTGTATTTACAGGAGAAGTGGTGAAGAAGGGACGTTCTCAACAGTCGAAGCATGATGGCTTATTAAGAGAGTATACCTTTGATGTAGATACTGCATGGAAGGGGGTTAATGCCAAAAAGATGAAAATTCTCGCGAGTGACGGTGGTTCTGAGTCCTGTGGCATTCAATTTGAAAAGAATCAGTCCTACCTGATCTATGCTTATCAATATGAAGTGGATCATAAGCTTCATACGAATCTGTGCAGTCGCAATGTTCCAATTGAACAAGCCGGAGACGATCTGAAATTGCTGGGTGCGGGCAAGCTTGTAAGTAAAGAAGATTTTGGAGAAACCACCGATGGGAGAAGTGAATATATCCAACTCATATTATATGGTGGAGTCATTTTATTGGCAGCGTTGGCAGTCGTGTGGATCTGGAGACGAAAGAAAAGAATCTGAGTGCCCAACGAAAAAAGAAGTCAATCCCCGTACAGAACGTTAAGAAACATTGACGTTCTATACGGGGATTTTCAGGAGTGGCGTCAAATTTTATCCATTTGGAGTCGAGATTATCGATCCAATGGAACTAGTTCAGCTGCAACATGTATTCATAAGCTGTGACACCAAATACCCGTTTGAAATGTCGGTTTAGATGGGTCAGATCGACGAATCCACAATCGGCAACAGCAGCATAGACGTCCTTGTGTGTTTCGATGGATTGACGGGCACGCTCCACCTTGCAGTTTAAGAAAAACTGGTAGGGGGATATGCCTGCATGTGCCTTGAATTCACGGATAAATTGAAACTTGGACATGCCAAATTCGGAGCTTAGGTTGTCCAGCTTGAGCACATCTTCGTTGCTGCAAAACATGATTTCCTTGGCTTTGCGGACCAGGTTGTCCTGAGGCAACCAGAGCTTGGTGTCCATTTCCTTCTGAGCCAGCAGGTGAACCAGATCGAAGACCCGTTCGCTACACTCGGCTTCGTCCTGTCTGAGTTGAACGGCGTCGTTCAGCATCAGGATCTTACGGGCAAGCTCGGGATCATAGACGATGGGACTTCCAAAACGCAATTCCTTTTTGCCTATAATCTCCTCTACCAAATCCGGCTTCAAATACAGCATCACATAGTCAATCCCAGCCTTATCATAGGAACTTCCATCATGGGACTGTTCACGGTTAAACAACATGACACCATTTTGGTGAGAGGCCTGATATTGTCCGTCCAGGTTGTATTGTTGAATGCCGCGCAGGGTTACGCCGACCGCATACTCTTCATGGCAATGTTTTTTGTATGCAAAATCAGTAAAGCTGGCGGATAGTGCCAGCACGTCTTGCGACTTTTTATAGTTAAACCGTTCCATGCAGCACACCTCCCAAGCTTTAGATCAATCCGGATACTATAATGGCTGAGTATAACAAAAAAAGTGCCATGAGAATACTCAGTAATTTTTGGTGCCGATTCAGCAATGTTTTGAAAACCGTGCCAAAAACAACCCAACTGGAATAGGCCAGGAATCCAATGAAGGTAATTAACAGCACGAACAGGAACGAAGAAAATGAACTTTGATAAAAGGGCAATACATAACTTGGGATGACAGTGAAAGTAAACAAGACGACCTTTGGATTCACAAATTGCATGATGAAACCGTTCCAAAATCCGGTAACTTGTTTTGGTGCATCCTCCGTGGAACCCATCTTGTAGATTTGGTACGCCAGATACACCATGTACAGGCCACCGACAATCTGCATCACCTTTAGAATTCCTGGCAACACTCCCGCAAGAAGCTGATTAAGAAAAGCTGAAGCGGTAAGCAGCAGACCAAATGCCAGCGTAGCTCCCCACACATATTGCATCGTTTGACGTGCCCCAACGTGTTGTACGGAAGAAAGAATTACGATATTGCTGGGGCCGGGGGTGAATGTAACGACGATGCAGTAGATTAAAAAAGATGCAAGATTCATAATGCTGATGCTCTCCTCTGGTTGTAGTTTAGTTCCATGATCATACGTCCAGAGGGAGATACCATATAGTACATTATTGCAGCAGATACACGGTTAGCAACAGGAGCTTCCTTTTTAAAAGATAAGGGGGAGTTTTCTTTTTGAATGATTGCGTTTACAATTTAAACGAAGTACAAGGTGATCAGACAACTTGAGGAAGTGAACGGAATGAAAAAAATGCTGCTTGTTTACATTTTGCTAATCTCAGCATTTGCGTTGTATGTGTTGAGATTCGAATACACCAGTCAGGTAAACAGTTCATGGGAGGACCGTGGGCTGCGCGGTGATATCGGAGAGACGTATATCATGATTACATTCCAGTCCGGGCTGGAGTATTGGAAGAGCCCGCTCAAAGGATTTGAGGATGCCGCGGATGCACTTGGCGTGACCGTAGAATATCGCGGGGCTACCCGGTATGATGCGAAGGAGCAGACCATGGTGATCGAGCAGGCTATCGCTCGTAAACCCGCGGGCATTGCTATATCTGCAATCGATCCACAATCGTTAGTTCCAGCGATTAACAAGGCAATCGACGCAGATATCCCTGTTGTATTATTTGACGCGGATGCACCTGATAGCCAGGCCTATTCTTTTCTTGGGACAGATAATTACAAGTCGGGTGTAATGGCTGCCGATAAAATGGCTGAACTGCTGGGTCGTGAGGGAGAGGTCGCGGTATTAACTTTACCTGGGCAACAAAATCATGAAGAGCGGACGAAGGGCTTCCGCGATACGATCAAGGAGAGGTACCCTTCCATGCGGATCGTTGAAGTTGCAGATGGACACGGTGATGCGATGGTATCCAGAGACGAAACACAGAGAATGATGAAGGAACATCCCGAGCTGGCGGGTATTTTTGTGACTGAAGCCACCGGAGGAGCAGGGGCGGGGGAAGCCGTTCAAACTGCCGGGGACAGACATCCATTGCAGATTATTTCGTTTGATACAAATAAGGCTACATTGGACATGATCAAGAACGGTACGATCTCAGCTACAATTGCACAGGGAACCTGGAATATGGGATATTGGTCGCTCCAATATCTGTTCCATCTGCATCATCAGTTAACGGTTCCTGCCCCATCCTCATCCGGTGAAAATGCACCGCTTCCCGTGATGGTGGACACAGGGATCTCTGTGGTGACACGCTCGGATGTGGATGATTACTATGCCAAATAACAAGGGAGATTTCAAGAGTCCAAGGCCTTGGAGCAGGAGAGCGATTCTCTCCACTTTCAGGAACGGGATTCGGCGTTTGCGCTTGCGTAATATGCCCCTTCGCTACCAGCTGATGTTGCTTTTTCTGTTATTCGCCATTGTACCATCCGTAGGGCTTGGGTTGCTTGTGAACTGGACGGTGGAGCGCGTAGTTGAGCGACAGGTTGAAGGGCATACCATGCAACTGATTGGCAAAGTGAATGAAGCTCTGAACAGCAAAATGGAAAATTTGCAAAACATGACCTATCTGATTGCATTTGACCCGGATATTGATGCTTTTATGGACGACAAAATGCCACCGAATGATGATGCAGGCATCGAATCGATGAACAGGGACACAATTACCGAAACGGAGCAAAATCGGTTATATGGCATCAAACAAACCTTGCAGGGGTTCACAACATTATATCCTGAAATCGCCGGAATTGTTCTCGTCAATGCAAGTGGTGACTATATTAGCAACGAGATGTATCCCCGAGCGGAACAGAGCCTGATTCAGGAAAATTGGTATCAAAAAGCTTCGGCCAATCCGGGCATCTTCATGGTATTGGGTCAGCCGAAAGAGCGTAATCTCACGACACATGTACGGTATAAGGACGATGAAATTGTATCGGTTGCGCGTTCCATAACGGATGAAGCGTCAGGACGTGTGCGGGGCGTTATTATGATTGATCTTAAACTAAGGTCCGTCTCTCAGGCTGCCCGTAATGTAACCTTGGGGAAATCCGGTTATGTGATGGTGACGGATGCAGAAGGTCAAAGTGTATATAAGCCGGAGCACCCGCTAATAGAACACATTCCCACAGACTGGTTCCCCTCCGGTGAGAGTGGAACATTTACCGCTGAAACAGAAGGTGGAACGTTATTATTCATGTATCAGTCGTCTACCTTTACGGGTTGGAGAACGGTAGGGGTATTTCCAACAAGAGACTCGATATCCGAAGTGCGCCAAATCCAGTTTTACGTGGTTAGCTTTGTATTTGTGGTGTGTTTGTTTGGCCTGAGCGCCTCTTTATGGTTCTCCCGTTCCATTGCTCAGCCTATTTTCCGGCTCATGTCCTATATGCGCAGGGCGGAGACCGGCAATCTCAGACCAGGTCGCTGGAGCGACCGGGCTGACGAGATTGGCATGCTTGGCAACAGTTATAACCGAATGCTGGCACAGATTCGAGAACTGATATCACTTAATGAATTGCGGGAGCGGCAGAAGCGTGACGCTGAGATGCGAAGTTTGCAGGAGCATATCAAACCACACTTTTTGTACAATACCCTGGATACGATTCATTGGATGGCGCGCAAAGAGGGGGCAGAAGATGTATCCGGCATGGTTGGCGCGTTATCTCGATTATTTCGCATAGGGCTTAGTAAGGGACAGGATTACATTCCGCTGCATTCCGAGATTGAGCATATGACCAGCTATCTGCAAATTCAGCAGACACGATACCGCGATCGTCTTCAGTATACATTGAATATCCCAGAGGAACTGGGGGAACTTTTCGTGTTAAAGCTGCTGCTTCAGCCTCTAATAGAGAATGCAATCTATCATGGGATCAAGGGCAGGCGTGGGCCGGGACACATTCGGGTGGAGGCCAGATTGGAACATAACAGACTACTGCTGACCGTTCAGGATAATGGGGCAGGCATGTCCAACGAACGGCTGGCCGAGATGCAGCAGCTGCTCGAAGCTCCTTTGGCAAGTTTGGAAGCGTCTTCGCCTGGGATGACAGGCAAAAGTTATGGAATGTTGAATGTGCAGGCCCGTCTCCGTCTGTCCTTTGGCGATGAGTACGGTATTGTACTGGAGAGCCAGGAAGGTGAAGGAACGAGTGTGACCATCAATCATCCGTTGATGCGAGAGCTCCCACCAACCAAGCAAATCAATAACGAAGAGAGGCAGGAGAGTGAATGGGAAAATTCATGAAATCAGGCGTGACAACTTCCACTGAAACAGATGAGACATCCGCATCAACCACAGTAATGGAGATTACGCCGGATAGCCATGTGGCGAAGAAATATCGCGTGCTCATCGCTGATGATGAACCGATCATTCGTGAGGGGATTCGGGATGCCATTGACTGGACATCGCTTGGGATGGAGGTTGTAGGTGAAGCGGAAGATGGCGAGGAAGCGCTGGAACGGGCGGCTGACCTGGGTGTGGATATTGTTCTCGTTGATATGAATATGCCATTCCTGAACGGAATCGAACTAATCCGTGCCCTTCAGCAGAAGTGTCCGGGCTGTCGTTACCTGATCATCTCGGGACATGATGAATTTGCATATGCGCAGGAGGCGGTTCGTCTTGGCGTAGAGGATTACATCTTAAAACCTGTGCAAGCAGAACAATTACATGCTGCACTTGAGCGATTGCATCAGCGACTTACTGAAGAGCACCAGAGGACGGCATATGTACAACAGGCAGCTCATCAGATTGAACGTAATATCCCGTTGCTTCGCCAGCGATTTATGCTGGAATGGCTGGAAGGGCAGGCTGAGGGAAGAAATTTGACGGAGCAGCTTGTGTTTTTGCGGCTGCCCGCCGTCCCACCTGTGCAGATTGGGGTCGTACGCTGGCCTGCCGCTGCAGCTCGTCAGACGATACTGAGAGAGAATGATCGTCAGTTGTTTCTGTTTGCAGTGGAAAATATAATTAGTGAACTGCTGGGGGATGTGCCACATGTCCTGTTTCGGGACGTAAGCGGCTTGATCGGCATGTGTCTGTGGCAGGAAGCCCCTGAAGAGATAGAGTCTCTTTTGGAACAACAGATCAGTTCTTGCCTGAATATTGCCATTCATGCTCATGTGGAGACACACGCAGGGACACTGGAAGAAACGCCGGATACGTACCGTCATTGCCGTGAGCGGGTATACGGGGAAGTGCAGTTGTCGCCTCTGGTGCGCCGGGCAAGACAGCTTATTCACGAAGAGTATGCCGATCGGGAACTGACTCTGGAATCGCTCGCTTCCCGTCTACAAGTATCTGCTGTATATCTTAGTCGTGTGCTGAAGAAAGAGCTGAATGATTCCTTTGTCACACTTGTCACGCATGCTCGCATTCGCAAGGCTATACAGCTGTTGGACTCAACAACACTGCCGATCCACACCATAGCTGAGCGTGTAGGTTATGATACCCAACATTATTTCAGCACTGCATTTAAGAAAACAATGGGCATTTCACCAGTGCAGTATCGAAAGAACGGGGGGACAGCTTATCATCCTTCCGCGAATTAAATATCGTATTACAGTTGTTCATTCAGACGTGTGATAAATGAGATGGATGTGTTCTACTTCGCGTGAAGCGAAGTGGAGCATGTCCTTTTTTTTGACTCTGGTATGGTATCTCATGGGTCACACTTGTACTTTAAGCGTTTCCATCAAAAGTTAAATTTTTATAAAAAAGGTTCAAAACGTGCAAAGACCTTGCGGCATCTCGAATGCTACCATTAGTCTCAGACAGGAACAGCAAGCAACAGGATGCACTACATGTATTGTAAGCGTTATCTTATAACTCATTCAGAACCGTATGACGTGAGGAAAGGGGAACTTCATATGAAAAAAGGAGCAATGCTCATCTGGCTTCTGGTGATGACCTTGATGCTCTCGGCCTGCAATCTGGCAGAGAGTGGTCCAGGCAGCAAAGACAAGGGATATGTCGGTATATCGATGCCAACCAAATCATCAGAACGATGGGTGGGAGACGGGGAGAACATGGTCCGTCTGTTTCAGGAGCAGGGGTACAAAACCGATCTTCAGTATGCTGAGGATGTGGTCGAGAATCAGATTTCACAGATTGAAAACATGATCACCAAAGGTGTGGATGTGATGGTCATCGCGTCCGTGGATGGCAACACATTAACGGATGTAATCAAGAAAGCGCATGACGAAGGGATACAAGTGATCTCGTATGATCGCCTCATTCGTAATACGCCCTATCTAACCTATTACGCCACGTTCGACAATTTTAAGGTTGGTGTGCTTCAAGCCTCCTACATCGAACAAAAGCTTGGACTCAAGGATGGAAAAGGACCGTATAACATTGAGCTGTTTGGTGGCTCTCCTGATGATAATAATGCCTATTTCTTCTTCGACGGTGCGATGTCTGTCCTGAAGCCGTACATCGATTCCGGCAAACTGGTGGTACGCAGCAAGCAGATGACGATGGCCCAGATTGCGACCTTGCGCTGGGACGGGGCACTGGCCCAGTCACGGATGGATAACCTGCTGAGTGCGTATTACTCGGGTGATCATCTGGATGCAGTATTATCTCCTTATGATGGAATCAGTATTGGTATCATTTCATCTTTGAAAGGGATTGGTTACGGTACTTCGAACAAGCCGCTCCCCGTTATTACAGGACAGGATGCCGAACTTGCCTCAATTAAGTCAATTGTGGCCGGGGAACAGACGCAGACGGTGTTCAAGGATACACGGAAGCTAGCGGAGAAGACGGTAGAGATGGCCAATAGTATTTTGCAAGGAAAACAGGCGGAAGTTAATGATACAACATCATATAACAACGGAATTGAGGTTGTTCCGGCGTATCTCTTGGATCCCATCTCGGTGGACCGTACAAATGTGGAGCAGGATATCGTTGGTACACAGTATTACACGAAGGAAGAAATCGGACTGAAATAATAAATGAAAGGAGCACATCCCATGGCCGGAATCATTCTGGAAATGAAAAACATCACCAAAACCTTTCCTGGCGTTAAAGCACTGGAAAATGTCAATCTAAAAGTCCGTGAAGGCGAAATTCATTCCATATGTGGTGAAAATGGCGCAGGTAAATCTACCTTGATGAAGGTACTGAGTGGTGTATATCCACATGGCACGTATGAAGGCGACATTTTATTTCAGGGCAAAAATTGTGAGTTCAAGAATATCAAGCAGAGCGAGGATCTGGGAATTGTCATTATCCATCAGGAGCTGGCCCTGATTCCCTACCTTTCAATCGCGGAAAATATATATCTGGGCAATGAGCGTGCGAGCAAAGGAATTGTCAACTGGAAGGAAACTTTTGTAGGTACACGAGAACTGCTCTCGAAGGTGGGACTGAGCGAAAATCCAAACACGCTGGTATCCAGCATCGGTGTAGGCAAGCAGCAACTGGTCGAAATTGCGAAAGCGCTCTCCAAAAAGGTTCGGCTGCTTATTTTGGATGAGCCAACCGCTGCGCTGAACGAGGACGACAGTGAAAATCTGCTGCAATTGATGCTGGAATTCAAGAAACAGGGCATCGCCTGTATCCTGATCTCACACAAGCTGAATGAGGTATCCAAGGTATCCGATTCTGTGACCATTTTACGGGATGGCAAGACAATTGAGACGTTGGATATGAAGAAGGAAAAAGTGACGGAGGACCGGATTATTAGCGGAATGGTAGGACGTGATCTCACCAGCCGTTATCCGGAACGTCATGCGACCATTGGTGAAGTTATCCTAGAGGTAAAGGACTGGACGGTATATCACGAACATCATGCCGAGCGGAAGGTACTGGATCAGATCCATATGAATATCAGACGTGGTGAGATTGTAGGTATTGCCGGGCTGATGGGCGCTGGGCGTACCGAGCTTGCCATGAGTATCTTTGGCAAATCCTATGGCCGGAATATTTCGGGTCAACTCATTAAGAATGGTAAACCGATCCACAACAATACCGTCACAGAGGCTATTCAGAATGGGTTTGCTTATGTGACAGAAGACCGCAAGGAATACGGACTCATTCTGATGGATGACATCAAGCGCAATATTTCCTTAACGGGTCTGAGCAAGCTGACGCGAAACGCAGTAGTGAACGAGCGTGAAGAAGTACTGGTGGCGGAAAAGATGAAGAAAAGCATGAACATCAAAGCACCAAGTATTTTGCAGAAGACCGGTAATCTGAGTGGAGGCAACCAGCAAAAAGTGGTGCTCAGCAAATGGATTTTTGCCGGACCAGATATTCTTATCCTGGATGAACCTACCCGCGGTATCGATGTGGGAGCGAAATTCGAAATCTATACGATCATTCATCGGCTTGCTGCTGAAGGCAAGGGCGTACTGGTAATCTCATCCGAGCTTCCGGAGGTTCTTGGCCTGTGTGACCGGATCTATGTGATGAATGCCGGACGAATCACCGGTGAAGTCAGCCGGGAGCAAGCATCGCAGGAAACGTTGATGAGATATATGACCAAGTCTGGAGGCGGCAAGCATGGAAATGATAACAAAACTGTTCAAAAATAATATCCGTCAATACGGCATGATTATTGCCTTGGTAGTGATTATGCTTTTGTTCGAGGTACTTACAGGCGGGCTGTTGCTCAAGCCGATTAATATTACGAATCTGATCTTGCAGAACAGCTACATTTTGGTGCTGGCGATCGGAATGGTGCTGGTCATCATTACCGGGCATATTGACCTGTCTGTTGGTTCCATTGCAGCCTTTGTTGGTGCCGTTGCCGCGATTATGATGGTTGATTGGCAGCTTCCGGCTTGGCTTGCGGTCATCGCTTCCTTGCTGGTTGGCGCTTTGATCGGTGCATGGCAAGGCTTCTGGATCGCCTATGTGCGAATTCCGGCATTTATCGTGACGCTGGCAGGTATGCTGCTGTTCCGCGGCTTGACGATGATCGTGCTGGAGGGGCAATCGATCTCTCCTTTCCCGGGTGGTTTCCAGAAAATAAGCTCGGGCTTCCTGGCGGACATTCAATTCTCAGGTTTCGGTCTGGTATCTATCATTGTGGGTCTTGTGCTTACCGTTTGGTACATTGTCAATGAACTGCGGGAACGCCGTTCCCAGCGAAAATATGGATTCGAGGTCGTGTCACAGGGACTGTTTTTGCTCAAGTTGATTGTGGTGGCTGTGGTGACAAATCTGTTTACGTTTGTACTCGCAAGTTATGCAGGTATTCCGAATATCTTGGTTCTGCTGTTTGTCCTGATCGTTGTGTACTCCTTCGTTATGAATCGTACTGTCATGGGACGGCATGTGTATGCGCTTGGAGGTAATGAGAAGGCCGCAGGTCTGTCTGGGGTCAAAACAAAAAAGGTAACCTTCTGGGTTTTCGTGAACATGGGTACACTTGCCGCGGTATCCGGGTTGATCTTCGCCGCACGTCTGAATGCAGCTACGCCAAGAGCGGGTACCAACTTCGAGCTGGATGCCATTGCGGCCTGCTTCATCGGTGGTGCTTCCGCTTCAGGGGGCATAGGTACGGTATTTGGTGCCATCATCGGTGGTTTGGTTATGGGTGTCCTGAATAACGGGATGTCCCTGATTGGTCTCGGCATAGACTGGCAGCAGGGGATTAAGGGATTGGTTTTGCTGCTGGCTGTAGCATTTGATATCTATAATAAAAATAAAAGATCGGCGTAACACTTAATAAAATGAAAAAACAGACCATGATCTCAGGATCAGGTCTGTTTTGCTGTATGCACAACTTATTTACATCAAGGCATCGAGGAAACGTGTGGCGATGCCAAAATAGATAAACAGGGACAAGATATCATTCAATGTGGTGATTAACGGGCCAGAGGCAACAGCCGGGTCGACTTTGAAACGACTAAGCAGAAGCGGGATGCATGTACCGGTCAGTGTACCAATGACAAGAGTGAGGAACAGAGATACCCCAATAATGGCGCCCAGCAGCCAGTCCCCTTGCCAGAAATAAGCGATGACAGTAATCAGCAATCCACATACCAAGCCAATCATTATTCCTACCTTGATCTCCCGACCAATCAGTGCGAGTACGGTGGCTTTGTCGAGTTTGCGTCCGATCAGTCCGCGTACCACAACAGCCAGAGACTGCGTTCCTGTGTTACCGGTCATACCTGCGATCATCGGCATGAAGAATGCCAATGCCACAACCTGATTGAGTGTATCTTCGAAAAAATCCACGATACTTCCCGAGATTAATCCAATCAAGAGAAGCAATATGAGCCAGGGAAGCCTGCGTCTGACGGCCACAAGTGGTTTGGTATCAAAGTCGATATCCTTGCTGCCGCCCCCCATCTTGGCCAAATCTTCACTGGCTTCATCCATAATAATATCGATGACATCATCCATCTGAATGATACCGCATAACCTGTGATTTTCATCCACCACCGGAAGTGCAATAAACTCATAACGCTGTAGAAGCTGTGCTGCTTCTTCCTGGTCCATATCTACCGTTGCATGGATCACCCGCCGGGTCATCAGTTCTTCAACCTGGGTCTTATCGTCAGCCAAGGCAAGAGATCGATAACTCACGACACCGACCAGTTTGCCTTCATCATCGGTCACATAGAGGTAACTGGAGGGGGAGATATGCATGGTACCTTGTGATTGCCGTAAGGCTTCCTTCGCTGTCTCATGAGCGAGCAGGGTCCGATATTGATCTGTCATGATGCGTCCTGCCGTCTCCGGCGGATAATTAAGCACGGATCGGATAATGGCAGAGTGGTCCAGATTCATGTTGGACAGCAATTCTTCTCGGCGTTTGGCGGGTAAATCGTGCATAAACCGGATCAAATCACTTTTGTCCATCCGCTGCATGACTTCAAGTGTTCGTTCCGGCCCAAGTCGTTCAAACAGTTGAATCTGGTCGTGCAGCTTCAGGGTCTCGGCGAGATCCGCCAGAGCATCGGGTTTGAAGAGGAGCAGAAACCGATTGGTTTCTTCTTCAGGGAACTTTTTATATACAAGTGAGAGGTCGTAGGGATGCAGTTCTTTCACCAATTTATAGAAATCGGGAAGGTTCCGGGATTGCACATGTTGCACGAGTTGTTTGGTGATCTCCTCCACGGAGAAATCTTTTTTGGTATGAGGTCCGTTCATATCGACACTCCTTTCTATTCGGTCAGCTTCATATTTTTAAACGAAATAGGTTGGCGGTTAAACAAATGGATAAAAAAAGAGAATACCCAAAATGATATTGTAATCTTGCTCAAACATTCGATATGGGCTTACAAACAGCCACTTCAAGGATATACTTGTTGTACAGCAACAGACGAGGAGGACATGCGCTAGTGGAAGTAGATATCAGAACACAATTGCTCAGCATGGTTGAGCCGGAGTATCAGAAATTCTCGGCTGCACTTATTCCCAACATCACGAATGTACTTGGTGTAAGGTTGCCAGCCTTACGAAAAATTGCCAAGCAACTTGCCGCCGGGGACTGGCGCACGTATCTGGAAACGGCAGAGGATGAATATTTTGAAGAAGTGATGTTGCAAGCGATGGTCATTGGGCATGTACAGGCTGATCTGGACGAACTGTTAAAGGCTATTGAAACATTTGTACCGAAGATTGACAACTGGTCGGTGTGTGACAGCTTCTGTGCTGGACTGAAATATACGAAGGTCCATTCGGAGCCCATGTGGGCGTTCTTGCAGCCGTATCTGAGATCAGATCAGGAATATGAAATCCGGTTTGGTGTGGTAATGCTGTTGAATTTTTATCTGAATGAGAGATATATCGATCAGGTTCTATCCGCATTGGATCAGATTAGGCACGAGGCGTATTATGTGAAAATGGCAGTGGCTTGGGCCATCTCAATGGCTTATGTGAAACAACCTGAGGTGACTATGCGTTATCTGAACCATAATACCCTGGACGATTTTACGTATAATAAGGCACTTCAGAAAATCACGGAATCTTATCGCGTGGATCCAGAGAGCAAGCAGATGATCCGTAGTATGAAACGTAAGGTGAAGAAGCAGATTACCTCCTAGTTCTAGCATTAAGCATTCCACCAGGGAGAGGGCGGTAAACGAATGAGAAAAAAGTTGATGTACACCACGATGCAGTTGGACGGTCGTCCATGGGTGCTGCTCGCTACGGAACAGGGATTGTGCCGAGTGGTCATGCCAAACGAAACATTGGAAGATTGGAACGGCTGGATACAGAAGGTTGCACCTGGCGTGGAACTGGAAGAGAACGAGGATGCTCTGAAACAAACAGGTATGATCGACTGGTTGCAGTCCTATTTTGCAGGAGAACCGATGGCTTATACAGATGCGATCCCACTGGACTTGATCGGAACGAACTTCCAGCAGGAGGTATGGAGAGAGCTAGGGCGTGTGCCTTACGGTGAAATTCGGACCTATGGTGACATTGCCGCTGCGATTGGAAGACCTTCGGCTGTGCGAGCAGTTGGGGCTGCCAATGGGGCCAATCCAATTCCGGTTCTGCTACCATGCCACCGCATTATTGGGGCTAATCGCAAGCTGACCGGGTTCCGTGGAGGCCTGGAGATGAAGCGCAGACTGCTGGATATCGAACAGATTGAAGGTGTGACCGATGGAGGGCATGCGCGGTTTCATTTTTAAGCTTGATTATACTTTTTTTTCTTTATTTGGGATAAAATAAGTGATTTGTAATATGGAAGTGGTATATAATCTATGTGTGGTATATATATATATCTTAAATACAACTACTAGGAATATGCATATTCAATGAGGATTCAAATTTAATTCAGAAAGGAGGAACTACGATGTCGTATGCTCCTCAAAAGCGTCATTCTAATCGAGCAAAGCGCTGGATCATTACGATTGGAATATTCATAGTTGTTCAAATGATTTTTATCGCCATTGATGGCACTTTCTTGGAACCCAGTATAAACGATAGTGACAACGTATTGGCCAAAACGGTAAGAGGGATTTTGGAATCAAAATTACTCACCGAACGGATTGCCCCGTATTCTTTTCCATTTTTTAATTTGTTTTTGATAGTTCACGTTGTTGCAATATTGATTCAAGCATTGGGAGATAGTATATCAGCTATATTTGCAAAAAGATAAGCAAACAAATGGCAGGATACTAAAAGATTTATAGAAATCCAATTTGCAAGCTGGTTATGGTAAACACCAGGAGCCAGCTTGTTATTTTCTCTGATGACGTTCTCTTAAGATCACCTTATCTATAATTCCTCTTTTTCAGCTTTCTCTCCACATCAGTCACTTCTAAATATCAAATGTGCAGTTTCAGAACATTTTAATAATTCAAACGCATAAACAAGAGTGAGTTCTCAAAGAGTCGATGTTACGTGAGGAACGTCCGTTTGTAGTAAAGAGGAATTTTGAATTATTTTGGCAATTATGGTAGAACTATATGATAGGTTATGATACAATAGTGGAAAAAATATGTAAATGTAGATTATTTAGTTTACTATCTTGGTGATCATCAATTAATATATTTATGGATTTGGACATAAAAAGAATTCTTATATAGATATATGAGGGGGAAATCACAGTTGGAAGATATACATATAAGTTCCGAGGAGTTAAACGGCGTACATCTTCACCTGTACAACACGAATAAATTTAAGACAGTAAGCATTATGTTAACGATGAAGTCGCCTCTCCAAGAGAGTTTGATCACTGCAAGAGCACTCATTCCCCATATCCTGAACGGAGGGTCAATACATTACCCGAATCGTAAGTTGATACAACAAAAACTTGATAAATTGTACGGAGCAACTCTCCTTCTAGATGTACAAAAAAAAGGTGAAGATCATAGCATTGTTTTTAGGATGGAGATACCTGCGGACAAATTTCTTGATGATTCTGCTTCATTACTGAAGTCGTCTCTTGAGTTATTGCATGAGATCGTTTACAATCCCTTAATTGAAAATGGAGGGTTTCATTCTGTAATTGTTGAACAAGAGAAACGTTCCTTAAAACAACGGATTGATTCAATACATAATGAAAAAATGCTATACGCGAATGTTCGCTTGCTAGAAGAGATGTATAAAGGTGAGCCTTACCAAATTCCAGCATTCGGAAGAAAAGAAGATATTAATTCACTGGATGCAATAGCAATTTATCAAGCCTACGAAAATATGCTTCAAACGGATCGTTTTGACTTATTTATTGTGGGTGCGTTTAACGAAGATCAGGTCAAATTAATGGTGCAGAACATCTTTTGTGAACAACATAACAATGAATTTATGAAAGGGTTTTCTTCTGCAGGTGTAACTGTAAATGATATTAAAGTTATTGAAGATAAAATGGACGTAAAGCAAGGTATCCTTCTGTTAGGGTACAGAATTTCTTCGACAATACAAGATGAGGATTACGAGGCTGCAAGAGTGGCGAATGCTATTTTTGGCAGGTTTCCATCTTCCAAGCTATTTCGTAATATACGTGAAAAGGAAAGTCTTGCTTACTTCTCTCATTCCCAAATGGAAAGCAATAAAGGATTATTGATCGCTATGGCAGGGATTGATTTCATTCATTATGAACGTGTAGTTGAAATGATTAGAGAACAAGAGCGTGCCATGAAACAAGGAGAATTTACAGATGCGGAAGTTGAACAAGGTAAAGGAATGTTGATTAATCTATTATTGGAAGCGCATGATTCTCCTGTAGGAATTATGGACATATTCATTCAATCTGTGGATAGTGGATTATCTATTGATATACATGATCAGATTCAAAGAATTAGTAAAATATCAAAAGCTGATGTCATTTGCACGGCTAAAAAGTGGGAACTGGATTCGATCTACTTTTTGAATAGAGAGGAGTGAATGAATTGCACCCCATTATTTATGAGGGATTAGAAGAAACCATATATTATAAAAAGCTCCCCAATGGCCTTGAAGTGTACATACATCCCAAGAAAGACTTCCATAAAACAGTTGCTACATTCACAACTAAGTACGGTTCGATAGATAACAAATTTTCACCTGAAGGAAAAGATTATTTTGTTCAATTCCCGGATGGAATAGCCCATTTTTTAGAACATAAGATGTTTGAATGTGAAAAATGGGATGCATTTCATAAATTTGCAGAGCAAGGAGCCTTTGTTAATGCATTCACCGGTTTCACTCGTACAGCGTATACATTATCGGCTACATCTCGCATAAAAGAGAATCTCACAACTCTTCTTGATTTTGTTCAGGAACCCTATTTTACAGATGAAACGGTAGAAAAGGAAAAAGGTATCATTGAACAGGAAATAAAAATGTATGACGATAATCCAGACTGGCGTGCACGATTTGGTGTTCTGGATAATCTGTATAAGAGTCATCCAGTTAAAATCGATCTTGCAGGAACAATTCCTTCTATTCAACAAATTACAAAAGAGGATTTGTACACTTGCTATAATACATTTTATCACCCGAGCAACATGTTGCTGTTCGTTATTGGACCTGTAGTTCCTGAAGAAATTTTAAGGCTTGTTCGAAGCAACCAGGAGCAAAAAGAATTTCCGGAAACTAAAAAGATTCGCCGTTTTTTTCCTGAAGAAGGTGCTGCAGTGAACAAAAGCTCAAGTGTTATAAAATTGCCAGTTCCGATTCCTAAAGTTTTTATTGGATACAAAGAATCATTTCCGATAAAACAAGGACAAGAGATACTTAAATATGAGTTGTCATTAAATGTTTTGCTTGAGTTGATGTTCGGAAGCGGTTCAGAAGCTTATGAGAAAATGTATGAGAATGGTTATGTGGACAAATCATTTAATTTCGAATATACACATGAAAAGAATTTTGGGTTTTCGATCATAGGTGGAAACAGTTATTCGCCTGAAGACGTAATTAAAATTATAAGTGAAACCATCGAGAAATTTAAAAAGGACTCCATCAATCAAGACGATGCAGAACGTGTTATTAACAAAGAGATTGGTGCATTTTTAAGTGCCATTAACTCGCCTCAATTTATCGCTAATCAATTTACACGTTATCGTTTTAATGACTTGGACTTATTTGACGTATTGCCAACACTTGAGAGCTTAACAGCATCTGATCTTGAAGATGTACTGCATGTACACTTTTCGGATGATTCAAGAACAACATTAATTGTAAAGGACAAATAGAAAACAGAAAATCAGGAGGTGAGAGAATGTCAAATCTTTTAGAAATTAAAAATGTTAGAAAATCCTATGGAAACAAGGTTGTCTTAAAGGGGATTTCATTTAATGTCCCATCCGGATCAATTGTTGGTTTTATTGGCGATAACGGTGCGGGGAAATCAACAACATTCAAAATTGTATTAGGGTTAATTTCCAATGACGATGGCATGGTGAACATATTTGGAGAAGAAAATATAAATAAAAACCCTAAAATCAAAGAGAAGATTGGCGTCGTATTTGATGCAGCTAATCTACCGGCTCATCTTACAATAAAGCAACTGAATAAAGTTTTTGGCAAATTGTTTGATTCTTGGGATCAGGATAACTTTCATCGTTTAGTTAGTTCTTTTTCTCTTCCTGTAGATAAAAAGGTAAATGAATTTTCACGTGGGATGTCAATGAAACTGTCAGTTGCTGTTGCATTATCGCATAATGCACAATTATTGCTTCTTGACGAAGCGACGGGAGGGCTTGACTCCTCATCAAGAGAAGAGATGTTAAATGAGTTAAAAAGTTTTGCCAGCAAAGAAAACGGGGGTATATTACTTTCCTCTCATATAATGAGTGATATTGAGAAAATAGCTACTCATCTTGTCATTATAAAGGAAGGTGAAATTTTGCTGAATGCAGAGAAAGATGAAGTTTTTGAAAACTATACAATTGTAGATATGGACATGGAAAAACTTAATTCACTTAACCAAGATATCGTGGTTGCCAAAAGAAACCTTGATACGTATTACAGTGTACTTGTATCCGATAAAAAGCAATTACCGCATGATCTGGTGACGAAGCCCATCTCAATGGATGACATCAGCTTATTATTAACAAGGAGTAATGAATAAATGAACGGTTTATTATTGACAAGTTATTATTTAGTTTATCGGAGTTCCTTTTTATATACGGGACTGGCCATACTGTTATCGGTCATCATTTTAACATTTGCAGATGCCTCTATGCATCGGTTAGTTGCACTGTTAAATATCTTGCTTATGGTGATGTCTGCCCTTGACGTAATCAAATTCGAGGGTAAGTCGGGTTATGATAAATATGTTCTTACTCTACCTGTCAGTAGAAGTACTATTGTACAAAGTCACTACCTCTTCTATTTTTTGGTGGTAATTTACGGAGTTATACTATCGTATAGCATCTTTTATATATATGATCTGGTGTCAGGCACGCCGATCAATGAGATGTCCGATTCTATCTTTTTTGGGATTTTCGCAGTTCTTCTCACTGGTGCAATAAACTTTCCACTGTACTACATCTTTGGTCCAGAAAAATCGGATTCCATTACATTGGGGAGTGTAGGTGGGGCGATATTGATTACGATTGTTTCACAAAGCTTGGTTGGTTATGTGGCATCATTCTTTAACCCGAACAATCCAGATCTACTTGCCCCGATTATTTACTTAATATTTGGTGTTATTGTCTATATTGTATCTTTATGGTCTGCTATTCTAATATACCGAAGGAAAGAATTTTAAGAATGACAAGTTTATAAAACAGGCTCAAAAATTTTTTTGAAGGCTGTTTTAATATGTAATTCGTCTAACAACGTTAATTATTTCGATAATAGAGTACGTTAAAGCTAAATCGGAGGGGTTATGTATGGAAGGAAATATGCTATACAATCTATATTTAAAACCAAACTCGGAATATTACGGTAAATTGGAGAATGATGCAAAAAAGCAGAATAGGTATGAACTTGGTGACATTCCTGATACATATGCGGTTATCTCAGATCGTGAATCGGTTTGGAAGCACTATCATGTTAAAGGTTCACGACTTCCTGATCAGGGATGGAAAATTCATGTTACAGCGTTATTCGAAGAATCACAGAACCTGTTAGATCAGGTTTCTAAATTATGTATAGATGAGCGGATTGAGTTCAAGCACCTCAAGGATAGACAAAGTTTTATCAAAACGAATTCGAAGAATGCCAATCGTGCTTCTTCGGGGAAGTTTATAACAATATACCCTGTGAATAACAATGTCTTTGTAAAATTGTTAGACATGTTATGTCTAGCAACCCAAGGGTTTAAGAAAGGCGCGTATATACTTAGTGATAAGAGATGGAAAAATAGTAATGTATTTTACAGATATGGTGGATTCAGAAGTGTATATAATGAATATGGAGAACATTGTATTAAGGATGAACAAGGTAATCTAGTTAAAGATGAGAGAACGCCCTTTTATCAGGTTCCTGATTTTGTGAAAGATTTTGATGATTATCTGAATTCACTAAATTATTCTGATGATCTGGAAACTAAAGGGGATGGCAATTTAGAGCGATATGAGATTGAAAGTGCACTTAGCTATAGTAATGCGGGTGGGGTATACCGTGCGACTCGAAAGAAAGATAACCTGAATGTGATTATCAAGGAAGCCAGACCAAATGCTGGTTTGGACGGTTCAGCTCATGACTCCTTATCGAGACAGATAAAGGAATATGATGCTTTAGCGAAGCTTAAAGATGTAACGGGCGTTGTAAGTTTAATAGAGTATTTTCAAGAATGGGAGCACTACTTTTTGGTGGAGGAATTCATTGAAGGAGGAGACTTAAGGCAGTGGCTCGCTCAACACTTTCCATTCTTTAGAGACGATGAGCGTATGCGTAATCATGCCGCAAATGTTAAAAAGGTATTGTTGCAACTTTTTACACTGATAGATCAGATGCATAAAAAAGGAATAGCCATGGGTGATTTTCAGCCAGCGAATATAATGGTGGCTGATGACTTAACCGTGAGGCTAATTGATTTTGAAACAGCTATGCATGTAACCTCCAAAGACAAACCCACTATGATGACCATCGGATTCGCATCCCAGGAAATGAAGATCAGTGGAGCGAGAGATTGGTTTGGATTAAAGAAATTAACAAAGTATCTGGCTCTTCCAGTGTTATCTTCGGAAGTTTTAGATGAGTACCTACAATACAATCACTTCAGATGGATAAAAGAGATTTATGAAGACTCATTTTACCAATTTATTGTAGATTTACAGGAGAAATGTGACCAAAAAATAAGAAATTACCAAGAGTATTTTCCTAAAGAAATGGTCCTTTCTGATAAAACAAGTGACTTTAACATCTCCTCAATCACGAAGAAATTAATAGAGGGCATGCAGGATAATTTAACAAATGATGAAAGATTTGTTCATGGAGATATCCGCCAGTTTGAGATGAATGGGGGTAAATTCAACTTTTTAACTGGTGGGACTGGTGCTGCTTTTACACTTATCAAAAATAATACGAACTCTCTAGAAGTCGATAAGTGGATCCAAGACTTTTTGTTAGGAAATTTAAATACTATTGAAGCCAATGGTATGTTTGATGGGAAAACAGGGATATTGGCTTTATTGTATGAAACAGGTTATGAGGCAGTTGTCTTAAATGAATTGAAGAACATAAGAGCTAATATGAACGAATCCAATATTTCTTTGCGCTCAGGTCTTTCAGGAATAGGACTGTTCGTCATTAGTTTATATATCGAGACAGAAAACGATGAATATTTACAGTTTGCGAAGGAAATTGAAGAGTCAATTGAAAGAAATCGAAATAACGATGCGCGGTTTAACACGAATGATTGGATGGCAGTAGGGATAGGAGTAATTGATGGGTTATCAGGTGTCTCTCTCTTTTATTCCGCCATGTATTCCATCACGGATGATAAACAGTATTTGGAGAGAGCTAGACAATTAATAAAGGAGGATCTAGAAAAAACAATATTTGATGAGGTAACCGGCTCCCTACAAACATTGGATAATCGAAATCGTCAATTGCCCTATCTTTCAGGAGGGTCGATTGGAATTGGAATTGCAATATGGTTTCTAAATCATGTAAGTGGAGAAGAGGCTTATCAAGAAGAAATCAATGCGATTACAAAGTTGTCACAGATCTGTTCCACTATTAGTGGTGGGTTGTTCGATGGGGCAGGAAGCTTCCTTTTAATTCCTTCTTTGATGAAAAATAACGGGGATCGTGAAGTAATTATTAAAGAGGTATTGAGCCTGCTTAATTTATTCTTAATTGATAAAAATGGATATTATGTATACCCGGGTCAATTCTCATATAGGCTAGCGGATGATGTGTATACAGGTAGCTCGGGAATAATACTGGCATTGATGGGGATCGTCAAAGATAACCCGCTCTATTGGTTGCCACTAGTCAATTCAAATGAATTTCTGACAAGAACTAAAGCTCACGATGTTTCAGTAACGAGTTAATAAAAATTAGTTGAGAAATATATGGGTATATTGTTGAACATAAATTTTAGGAGGAGGTGAAAACAATGAATGCAGTGTTGGAATTGCAGAAATTATCCAATAACAAAGAGGGCAAAGGTCATGCCGTGGAAGCAACAGTAACAACAATTACAGTAACCATTTTTCTTTCAACATTAAGTAATCATTGCTAAAAAGTGAGTATCATTCCGGAAAAAGGAGGTGAAAACAATGAATGCAGTATTGGAATTGCAAAAATTAGCAAAAGACAAAGAAGGTAAAGGCCAAGCTGTGGATGGAACAATTACAACCACATGGACTGTAACTACGTTCCTTTCAACAATCAGTAACAGCTGTTAAAAAATCTATGAAATAGAACTGCAAAAAAACGCGCCATTTTACTAACTTCAATAACTGGTTGCTTAGCTGATTTTAGCTGATCTTCAGCTAAGCAACGCATTATTTTAGATACAAACCAACCAATAAAAATTCAATAGAGGTGAAAAAATGGAGAAATTACTGGATATAGCTAAAATTCCCGAGCCATTTGAGGAAGGATCAGTACAAATCTGGCTTGACTCAAACCGTGCTGACTTTGTTTTGAAAGCTCATTTTGATGAAAATATTCCTGGTGGAAGCAAGGGGAACGATTTTATTGATGAAACTGTTAATTTTATTAGCGAAATTGCACCGTTGACGAAGTATAAAAAGATCATTGATTTAGGTTGTGGCCCAGGCCTGTATTCCCAAAGTTTAGCTGCTAGGGGATATGAGGTTGTTGGTGTGGATTTTAATGAAAAATCAATTGAATACGCAGTTCACGAAGCCCAAAAAAAGGGTTTAATAATAGATTACAGAATCGAAGATATGACTAACATTGAGATTGAACAGGAGTTTGATCTTGCTCTACTAATCTATGAAATCTATAGTGTCTTTAATCCGGAAAACAGAAGAAAAATACTTAGCAATATCCATCGTGGTTTAAAGTCCGAAGGATTAGTTCTATTAGATGTGTTATCGGAGAATAGTTACGAAAAATTTGAGCAAAATTTTATGTGGGGTTTAACTAGAAAAGATAATCCATTTTCGGATAATAAACATTTATCTTTATTTGCTTCAATAAAATACCCTGATCATGTGACTTTGTCAAAAAATGTTCTCGTTTTTGGAGATGGTGAGCTAGTTAATTATCACTACTGGAATCAACATTTTACGATTGAAAGTCTGGAAAAAGAAGTGAATGATGCCGGATTTACTCTCGAAAAAATATACGCAGATGTGAATGGCGGAGAGTATCAAGCGGAGGGTGAGTCTTTCGCGGCGGTTTTAAAGAAGAAATAAGGATTATGACCCGCCACCGACAGTTTTCACATTAAATGCTTCGTCTCGAACGTCCTCTCTCTCCAGTCATGCATGGAATTACCCCGGTTCTTTACTTTTCGGTTCATGCTGCGGATCCTCTGCTTACTCTCTCGATCAACGCGAGAGGATTCCGTTATTTTCTGGAGAGACTTATGATGTGAAAAATCATTCGGAGCAGTATACTTCAGATTATCCATATCACTTCATGTTTATCTTCATAAAGCCTGGAGATAGTCCAAGCAAGCGTCATATTTACATAATAAATTTTGTATGCTATTAGAGCGTTTACTTAAGCGACCAGCACATTGAAGGCATGACGGATGAAGGGCATGCGCGGTTTGGTTTTTAATGAGATTGGATGAATGTATAGACAGATGGATGGAAAATAAATCTCTGATAGGAGATTGAACGCGTAGGACAGGCACTGGATTGTGTCTGTTTTTTGGCATTCTTTGATCCATAGCGAGCCAAACGTTCCGCATATGGAACACCAACCTTTTACGTATTTTTGCCCGGTGAAACCGTATGGTACCATGGATCATAGATCAATCGGTATCCGGGGGGCGTAATGCCGGGTAAGAAAAGAGGGATGACATGATGAAGCAGGCTTATTGGTTAACAAACGTGACTGTGGAGCGGAGTTATATTCGGGAAGTGCAACAGGTGACGGGGACACGGACAAGCCCCGCTCATCTGCGGATTGAAGATGGAGTGATCGCAGCAATCGTGGAAGGAAACAACCCGCTGTCTAGCGATCTACCACAAGTAGATGCCAAGGGACTTCTGCTGTTACCTTCGTTCGAGGAGGCACATATTCATCTGGATAAAACCTACTACGATGGGCCGTGGACAGCCGTTAAACGTATCTCCAGTATTTTCGAACGTATTGAAGAAGAGAAGGTTCTGTTGCCCAAGCTGCTACCAGATGCCCAGCGTCAAGCGGAGAGTATTCTGACCTTGATCCAGGGGTACGGCTCCACTTATGTACGTAGTCATTGCAATATTGAACCCGTCAGTGGCTTGAAAAGACTGGAAGCGACGCGGCAGGCTCTGGAATCATTTTCGGGCAAAATCTCTTCGGAGATCGTGGCTTTCCCGCAGCATGGACTGCTTCGCTCCCATTCAGTGGAGCTTATGGGCCAAGCGATGAAGGAAGGGGCAACGCATGTGGGCGGACTTGATCCTCATACGGTGGACGAACAGATCGAGAAATCACTGGACGCCATGGTTGAACTGGCTGTTCAGCACCAGGCGGGCATCGATATTCATCTGCATGATGGCGGGCAGGCCGGCAAACAAACGCTGCTGGAACTCGCAAATCTGACCGAAGCAGCAGGGCTTCAGGGTAAAGTTACGGTAAGTCATGCGTTCTGGTTCGCCCGCGCAGAGCAGCAGGAAGCAGAAGATATGGCGCAGCGAATGGCCTCGCTTGGGATGAGCATTGCTTCCACGGTGCCCATTGGCAGAACGATGATGCCTCTTCCCATGCTCCACCGTATGGGCGTGAACGTGAAGCTGGCCACAGACAGCTTGACGGATCATTGGTCTCCTTTTGGCAATGGGGATATGCTTGAGAAAGCGGGACGCTTCGCAGAACTGTACGGATATAGTGACGAACTGTCCTTATCTCAATCTTTGGCATTCGTAACAGGGGGTATCACACCGCTGGATTTACAAGGGGAACAGGTATGGCCGAAGGTAGGAGACACCGCGAGTTTTGTATTGGTGCATGCGAGTTGTTCGGCGGAAGCCGTTGCGCGGCGATCTGCGCGGCAGGCTGTATGGTACAAGGGGCAATTGGTCAGCGGATCAACAGCGGATTGAGGAAAATAGAGCAGGTGCAGCCACGGGAAACCGTGGTTTTTTGGCATGGGAGAAAAAGAGGAAAGAACTGTTCGCATATACCACATTTTGGGTTATGATGGACGTAGTTAATGAAGGGAGTAATACAAATGAAGATTGAGTATGCAACGGAAGCTGACTACGACTACATCATTGAAAGAGATCGGCATATCCATCAGCCACTTGTGAAAACGAAGATTAGTGAGAAAGAAATATTCATCCTATGGGACGAGGACGAGGGATCAAGAGTTGGATGGATGAGGTACGGTTACTTTTGGGATAACCTTCCCTTCATGAATATGGTCTGGATTGATGAACCCTATCGAAACGGCGGATATGGCAAAAAAGTGGTACATTACTGGGAAAATTTAATGAAGCAACAAGGCTTTGATACGGTGATGACTTCAACGCAATCAGACGAACATGCCCAACATTTCTATCGAAAGCTGGGGTATGTTGATGCAGGGGCTCTGTTGCTCGATACACAACCTTTGGAAATTATATTGACCAAGAAAATTTAGTAAGTAAGTTGCAAGGAGAGAGGATTGTGGGTATGGAGCAAGTGACGTTACAACCTATAACCAAAGAAAATGAACTTGAGTGCATCCACCTTAAACCACGGGAAGATCAGCAGGATTTGGTAGCCAGCAATGCGGATTCATTGATTCATGCAACGAAGGAAATTACGTCCAAACCATACGGTATTTTGGCAGAGGATCAGATGGTCGGTTTTATTTTATTTGATAACGAGATCTACAATGACGGGTATTACTGGATTCTGCGCTTCATGATTGATGAGAAGTACCAGGGGAGGGGTTACGGCAAACTTGCCATTCAAGAAGTGATTCATATGTTGCAAGAGAGAAGTGACTGCCAGCAAATCAGGGTATCCCATGTTCCACATAACATTGCGGCAAATGCGCTGTATAAACGTTGCGGATTTCAGGACACGGGTGAATTCGAGGACAACGGTGATATCATTTTAAGTTATCAAGTGAGGTAACAGGGAGGGGAAGCTTGATGATAAGAGAGGCAGAAGCTAGGGATGCAGAGGTTATTGAAAGGCTGTATAAAGAATTATTGCCAAACAACTTAAACACGAAGGTACTGGCAGAACGGATTGAAGAAGTTCGGAATAACCCAAACAGTTTTTTGTTTGTGTATGAACTGGGTGATCAGGTGATCGGAACGGCTCATTTACATATATGTCTGGATGCTTTGGTGGAAAATAGACCATTCGGCGTAGTTGAGCGGGTTATCATTACGGAACATGTGCAGAGCAAGGGATATGGATCTGAATTGATGAAACACATAGAGCATGTATGTGAGCAGAAAAATTGTGTGAAGGTGTTTCTTACGAGCGGATCATCCAGAAACGAAGCACATCACTTTTATACGAAATTGGGGTACAACGGAGAATCCAGCAAGGCATTTAAAAAGTATTTATAACGTATAACATTCATCAAGGAAAAGGAAGTAGAAGCAAAGAAATGAAAGATAACAAACATCCGGTTCAAGATCTCCGACTCATCGTTACCTTGCTCGTGGCTACTCTTTGTTGTCTAGGTATTGTGATGTATTTACGTGCCCAAACAGATACGAATATGTATCGATTTTTAAGTTGGGATATGTTCCTGGCATGGGTACCATTTATCATCTCATCCTGCATTAGATACATATTCAATAAGAAATTAACCACAACGAGCATGATATGTATGGGGCTGATGTGTGGAGTATGGCTCTTTTTTCTGCCCAATGCGGCCTATCTTTTTACGGAGATTCTGCATTCATTCAGATATTTTGATGCTCAAGGGGAGGTTAGATTTTGGGTTAATATTGATTTTTGGTATGGACTCACCCTGACGTTTGCCGTAGCGATCATCGGATTGCTGCTCTCGACTTGTTCGATCATTCAAATCCACGGCATGTTAAACCAATTAATAAATAAGTACATTAGCATGATGGTTGTTGGTGTTATTTTGCTATTGAGCAGTATAGGGGTCTACATTGGGAGATTTCATCGGTGGAATTCGTGGGATGTATTATCCCGACCGGGGAAGATCTTTGTGGATCTTGTGAATGATTTTAATGCAGCGAACAGCATAATGGTTGAGTTTGTTGTCATTGTATTTGCGGTTCAATTTTTTGGATACGTTATTTTATCTTTGCTAACAGCAAGGTCTGGCAGTTCATCTTCATTGGAAAGGGCAAAGGATCTGAAATTATGAAGGCGATAACGCAGGAAATTACGGAAGAATTGTTGGCTGTGATGGATATGTACCAAAGATTTGCGCGGCAATTGATTGACCAACTGATATTGGAAACCGATCAGCCTGATCGGAAGGCAATTCTCGAAGGGGCATACCATTTGTTGTCCAATGCGGAAGTAATCCACGGAGAAGAAGAATTAACGGGAAACTGGTATTTTGATGTTCACGGCGAGCACTGTATGTTCAAGAATACAGAAACAGGGCAGACATTAGAGGCTTTCCTTGGTCGTCTTTGTATTTCGAGAATCCGTTTAAGGACATGTTGGATTTCTTCGAACGTATGGAGGCACAGCATGTGTTAATTCATGTTCACGGGGTGGCGTATAGAAAAATGATTTGATTGCTTGCCATTTAATTAAAATTGAGGAGGAATTACATATGGGGTTAACTGAGTGGTCTATAGATATTCTTCAATATGATCTGTCGGATGAATATTCGATTCGCAAAGCAGATTTTGCCGAATGGGGATTATATTGCACGATTTATTATGATATGCGTTATGTCGGATTTTTCAGAGAAGAAGAGTTCAGTTCTTCCAAGATCAGTGCGTACTGGATTTACAAAGGGGAAAGCAAAATAGGTGGCGTGAGAATGGAGCCTAACCAGATGTATCATTTGTTTTTTGTCCCGCCATTCCAGCAGTGCTTTGAGGTGTTGAAGCTCCTGAAGCATAAATTATTACAGTGGTCGGATCGCACCAAACGTATTCTGACCTTTGAGATTCTTCCAGACCAAGTCGATCTATATGCAAGAGCTGGATTCTGGCCAGTGGAGTTCAGATGTCGCTGGATGCAGCGGCCTACAGATCATTTTGAAATCGAATGGGACAGCAGGGTAACCGTGAAGAGTCCAGAGATTATTGAAAGTGAAACCGGCAATAGAAAATATGTGAATGAAGATGAGATTGCTCAATGTGACCTGGAGAGTTTTGCAGGAAGTCTTGAAGCTACACGAAGAAAACATACCACTCTTGCAGATTTTATACCAAGTGATGACCCTAATTATACCAATGAAATTCTGACCGAAGCGTCCACGCTTGTATATGACAAGGAAACGGGACAGCTTATTGCAAATTGTCGCTTGTGCTTGCAAGATAATCAGGCTGCTGTGTATAGCATAGGGGTTCGGCCGGCATATAGAGGAAGAGGGCTTGCTACACTGATGTTACAGAGAGCTTTGAATGCGCTTAAGGGTCAATATCCCGTGCTGCGATTGTATGTGATGCAAGGAAATGATGCGGAGTCGGTGTATCTGAATCTGGGATTTATTCCGGGTGTGCAGGAGATTCAGACGATGTATATTCCTGAGGAGGAGTCACAATGAAGGTTGCCATCTTAACCGATATTCATGGGAATGTTCCTGCGCTTCAAGCGGTATTGGTTGATATCGATTCCAGAGGAGACATTGAGCATACATTTTGTTTGGGAGATATGATCGGTATTGGCCCGTACTCCAATGAAGTGATCGAGATGTTGTACAGCCGCGAAAATATGATAGCGATTTCGGGGAATCACGAAGAGGGCGTATTGAATTTGCTTCAAAATAAGGGTCCATTAGAAGGGCACAAAGGCATGGCCGAGCATCACGAATGGATTGGTCGGCATTTGAGTGCAGAATCGATCAAGAAAATTCAAGCTCTACCGAAATTCGTTGAAAAAGAGGTAGAAGGACGTCGGTTCCTTTTGACTCACTATCATATGAACAACGACAAGTTGGATGTCATCGATAAAGAACCATCCAGGACCAAATTGGATGCAAGATATCAGGGAACGGCCCATGATTTGGTTTGTTTTGGTCATTATCATATTCTTCATTATTATAAGACAGATCAAAGAGTATATATGAATCCGGGCGCTCTAGGCTGTAACGATCTTGCCATTGCCAGATATGGCATCGTGGATCTCCAAGAGGGGAACATTGATGTGAAATTCATTGGCGTTCCATATGACAATAGAGAGTATCTGAAATCGTATGAACGGTTGAACGTTCCGGATCGGGCTTTTATTTTGAAGGCATTCCATGGGAATCAGTTGGAGAGAGAGGATAGTGAACGTTCGTAGCAATGTGCTGCTACTTTGGAAAGGAGAGATGTACATGGGAATGATCATTATGTTGGTGGTGTATCTGTTCCTCGGTATTTATGTTGTGAAAGTTGGAATAGATAACTCAAAAAATAGCCAGAACACCAAAGAAATATTATCAGAGTTAAGGGAAATTAAGGAGCTGTTGAAAGAGCAAAGGTAAAGAGGAGGGATGTACCTGTGTCTCGAGCACCATTTCAAATATTAGTTTTTCCTTATACCAGGTTGAAAGATTCAAATGACTATGCATACGCTATCTTTCGAAGATCAAGAGAAGGTTACTGGCAGGGCATAGCTGGGGGAGGGGAAGATGAAGAAAAACCATTAGAAGCAGCCATGAGAGAAGCATTTGAAGAGGCGGGAATCCCTTTAAATAGTAAATACAGGAGTCTTAATTCAAGATCGACTCACTCCGTGGTAGATGTGGTTGGTTATTTTATGTGGGGACCTGATACATTTGTTATTCCTGAGTATTGCTTTGGAGTAGAACTAGATGAAATGGATCTGTCTTTATCCAATGAGCACTCAGAATATAAATGGGTGGCTTATGAAGAAGCTCGTGAAATACTTAAATGGGATAGTAATAGAGTAGCAATCTGGGAATTGAATCAAAGACTGATCAGAGAGTCATCGAAATAGACATGTATTCAAGCGAGGAAGGATGCTATGATTTACGATCTACAAGGTGAAGCCAATATGGAACCTATTGTTGGAATGTTATTTTCTGCAGTAAGAGAGAATAGTGAGCGACTTAAATCGATTACTGAGGGGATGTCGCAAGAAGAGGTAGATTACAAAGGGGAACAGAACCAGTTTAATAGTACAGCTCAATTAATACGACATATTACGTTTGTTGATATGAATTGGGTTTATAGAATAAAGGGAGTTGTCCTTCCGCAGTCATTAATAGAGCAATATGGTCCCATGACTGATGAAAATAATAGACTTCCGCTGGTTCAAGATGTGTCACGTGACACACTTATCTCTCAATATGAGGGTGGTATTAACCCTTCTGAAAGAAACATGCACACAAGTAGCAGATGCTGACCTAGATCGAGTAGTTACTTTTGGACATCAGAACGAAAAACAAGCTACGGTACGTTGGGGATTATGGCATATGGCTGACCATAACCGTTATCATCAAGCTCATATTAATCAGCTAAGAAAGTGGTTCCAAACACAGAATGATTGCTAACACATAGACAGGTTATTTTTCTAAATGCCAGATCTGATGATATCACCACCTCCCCTCAGCGGTTACTTCAGATCTGAAGTACACGAATAACAATATCCTGATCATGGTTACCAAAACCGGAACCATAGATCGTTAATCCCCCTACATTGGGGCTTTCCTCGTCAACCGTGAAACGTAGCGTCCAGAACGGTTCGCTAAGCTTAATATCCGTTAGAGTAATGTCTGACATCCGCTCACCATCCATATACGTACCGGAGGCATCAATGCGGATGGTCTTCAATAATCCATACTGATTCACATTGCGATGCCACCATTCCGGCGTATATTTGCCGCGTGCTGCTCTGCCAAAGTCGGCAGGGCTTGTCCACGTTCCAAGTGAAATGCCATTGAAGGTGAAACGAATATCCGAAGGCCAATGATCTCGCAATCCCGGAGCTTCAGACGCCAGTTCCATCGAAATTTCAATAGCATCGGTTGTCTGGTCAGGAAGGACAAAGTTCGGTGTTTTATATTCAACATAGCCCTTCCCAAACCACAGGATAGCGGCGTGAACACGCTCAGGATCAAGGAAGTAACGTGGATCATCCCATACGCCGATTTCTTTCTCAAGTGTTCCTAGCCCACAGGTAGGGTGAATATCAAAAGCAGTATAGTGTCCGACGGCTATCGTCTGTTCTCTGGTTCGTGAAGTTTGGCTTGCGGATGGAAGCTCGATCTCAATCTGATTTTGCTTGAGGTAACATAATTTGTGCGTCCCTCCGTTGATTCGAACTCTTCTGCTGCCAATTAGACCTGCATCCTCCAGTTTGCGAATATGCATCGTGACAATGGAGGGGCTAAGCTCTAATACTGCGGCAATATCCTTCACATTCATTTCGCGATCTGCAATCATGTCCATGATTCTCCATCTGACTTCGCTTGCCAGCGCCTCATATAAAGGAAGGAACTGGGGCTCTCCATTTGCTTTGATCATCTGTACAACTCCCTACCCTCAATCTTCTAAAATTACATATATATTAATTTAACGAAATTAGCTCCAAGATGCAATCCATATTCATTGCAAGTTTATGCCCGATGGTGTTTAATTTTTGTAGTTGTTACGAAGTTGAATTCTTATATTTGTGAATTTTATGATAAGAGATGGAGTGGCGTAATGAAATACAATAACCCTGTTGTGAAAGGTTTTTATCCAGACCCTAGTGTGATTCAGGTGCACGATACCTACTATATGGTGTGTAGTTCTTTTCAATATTTCCCGGGCGTACCGCTCTTTGAAAGCAAGGATTTGCTGAATTGGAAGCAGATTGGTCACTGCCTGACTCGTAAAAGCCAGATTCAGCTCGAGACGGTGAACAGCTCCGGGGGTGTATTTGCCCCAACCATCAGGCACAATAACGGGCGTTTTTATATGGTCACAACGAATGATACAACGCATCAGAATTTCTATGTCTGGACGGATAATATCTACGGAGAATGGTCTGAGCCTATCTATGTGGATCAAGGCGGGATTGATCCCGATTTGTATTTTGAAGATGGAAGAACCTTGTTTATGAGTAACGGGGTGGATGATGAAGGCGTTGGCGGAATTGTTCAGTGCGAGCTTGAAATTGAAACTGGCCGCAAACTGACCCCGAGTCGTTCGATATGGAACGGAACAGGTGGACGATATCTGGAAAGTCCGCATCTTTATAAAATGAACGGTTACTATTACCTGCTTGCAGCCGAAGGCGGCACCGAGTATGGTCACATGGTAACGTATGCCCGGGGAATTTCATCCTCAGGACCGTTCGAAGCCTATGCGCACAATCCGGTTCTAACCAACCGTAATCTGGGCGGGTATGAGTTACAGGGTGTGGGGCATGGTGATCTGGTTCAGGATGATCGGGGAAACTGGTGGCTCTTTCACCTGGGATTCCGACAGATTGGCAGATGGGCTACGTACCATCATCTGGGCCGAGAAGTATTTCTGACTCCAATTACGTTTGGTGAAGACGGATGGTTTACAGCTGGGCATGAAGGCACAACACTGACGAGTTTTGAGACCAATCGTATCCCGGATACGGTGATCCAGCAGGATAAGAAGCATTATACGTTTGCAAATACAGACTGGAACCTCGACTGGTGTTATCTTCGTCATCCAAATACAGAGCATTATCAGCTTGAATCAGATAAGCTTACGCTAACAGGAACGGATATAACGCTGGACGTTCCGGCATCCCCAACGTTCATCGGGCTACGTCAAAAAGACTTTAATGCAAAAATTTCAGTCGATGTTAGTCTGACGAGTGGAGAAGCAGGTATCACGATCTACATGGATGAGAATCATCATTATGAAGTGGCTATTCGTCAGGAGCAGGACGGTTATAAGGTGGTCGAGCGTCTAAATATCGGTGATATCAAATCGATAGAACATGAAGTGAATCTGGGAAATAAACAACATGCAACGCTGGTGATCCGCTCAAGCCAGGAACGCTACAGTTTCCTGTTTCAAACAGATGGTGAAGAGATTCTGCTGGGCACGGCACAGACGAGATACCTTTCTTCGGAGGTGGCAGGAGGTTTTACAGGCGTACTCATTGGGTTATACGCGAGCGGGCAAGATACTTCAGCGGAGTTTACAAATTTCAAGTGTGATTATCATTAAGAAGTTAAGGGAAGGGCCTAAGGGTCCTTCTCTTTTTTTAAATTTGTGTCAAAATATAGATATATTAATAAATGCCAATAGAAGAGAGTGATTTAAACTTGCAAGTACATTATAAAATGCCAGAATCCTTAGTAGACATCGTTCGAATAGATAAGAAATTACGTGAACAACATGTTGGAACCATCGACGATTATATGGGTTTTTATATTAGTTTTAACAATGATGATGATAGATACTATTGTACGCCAGATGATGCCATCATATTTGGAAGAACAGGGGCAGATGGTGACCATTTTGCTTTTTTCACGTTCAACAGATCCATTAGTGATTTGGAAGAAGCGCCTATTATCTTTATTCAACCTACGGCATTTGGGAATCAAGTAACGTTAGTGGCCAGAAACCTTAAGGATTTTATAGCATTATTTATTAATCTTAAAGAAATTTATGTGTTGGAAAGATTTCGGTTTTATAAGAATAAATTAGATTTTACGAATGACTATAACGATAATTATATGGAAGATATAAAGATGCGAGAGAGTGATAATCATTTAATTATTGAACTGCTAAAGGAGAATATAAAAGGAATAGCAGAAATTGATGATGTATACGAATACATTATTGAATCCAGAAAACAAATAGAACTCGGAATAAATAATGATGACTTCGGATGATCTCTCTATTGAATCTTTAAAATAGTCTGAATGTAACAAAAGGTCAAAAGAACGTGTTATTTAATTATATAGCTTGATTGGATAACCAAGGAGGAGTTGTATGGAGGATCAATGGAGAATTGCGAAGTATGACCCGGCATGGCGTGATTTGTTTCTCGAAACGGGTTCGAAATTAAGAGAAGCTTTAGGAGAAAAGGCTCTGCGGATTGACCATGTTGGGTCCACTTCAATTGTTGGAATAGACGCCAAACCTATCATAGATATACAAATATCTGTTTCTAATTATGAGAATCTGTTGGACTACAAACATGAGATCGAAACAGTCGGATTTGTATTCAGAGCAGAAAATCCGGATAAGACTAAACGTTACTTTCGTGAAGAACCCGGAAGCAGAAGGATACATATACACGTTAGACAGGCAGGCAGTTTCTCCGAGCAGATGACCTTGCTGTTCAGAGACTATTTAAGGGAGCATCCAGAAGATTGTTTGAAATATGCAGAAGAAAAGCACAGACTCATGTCATTGTATAAAGATCAGCGTTCCAAATATGTTGAAGGAAAAGGACCAATGGTGTGGAGCATATTACAGAGAGCACATCGTTGGTCTCAAGAAATCGGATGGCAGCCGGCAAAATCTGACGCATGAGCACATCCAATGAATAGAGATAACTGTATTGGAGTGATGAGATGAACATGGGAAGAAAGCTGATAACAACCGTTCTAACCATCATTTGTTTTACTTTGGCTGCAAGTCTCATATCGATGAATGAATCCTACAGTTTTGATTTTTACATTCTTATTTATCTGGTATACGCGACTCCCTTGATCCTGTTGATCGGGCTACCTTTATCGATATTGCTAGACTATCTGCTCAGCCGAATACAATTCCCTAATCATGTGTTGTATCTAAGTACGAGGATATTAGGCTATGCATGTGCTGGAGTTTTGGGCATGTACATCTATTATCTGGTCATGGGCGCAGGAGAAGCAATCTTGGATTTCAAAGAGACGTTAGTTCTGACCTTATTTGGCGTTCTTGCTGCTATTCTATTTGTATTGATTGATATGGGATTGGAAGTTTTGTTAAAAAAGCAAAGAAGAAAGAGTTGAATTAAATTGATTTGTCAGGAGGAAAGCAAAATGGCAACGCATTGTGCACTTCTAATCATTGACGTACAAGTAGCGATGTTTGATGAATCAGATCCCGTCTATCAAGGGGAACGATTGCTTCAGAAAATCCGGGTATTAATTTCCAGGGCCCGTGAAGCAGGGCATGCCATCATATATATACAGCACTGCGAAGGGGCAGGCAGTCCGCTGGAACGAGGAACACTGGGGTGGGACATCCATCCGTCCATTGCACCTATAGCTGGTGACCTCGTTATCGAGAAAGAGACACCGGATTCGTTTCACAAAACTGATCTGCATCTGAAATTGCAAAAAGATGGCGTGACGGAGTTGATTCTCGCGGGTATGCAGACTGAGGTATGTGTAGACACGACTTGCCGCAGAGCGTACAGTCTGGGTTACACGGTCAATCTGGTTCAAGATGCGCACAGCACATGGAATTCAAAGACGCTTCAAGCAGAGCAGATTATTGCACATCACAATACGGTACTGAGACTGTTTGCCAACGTGGTGGATACGGAGAATGCGCTGTAATGCTAGGAAAACGTAGGCGATTCTGGTTTTTCATAGGTGCGGCAATCATGTTTTTGTATTTTCTAATCACGAGTAATCCAGATCCAAATAAGCCGATTTCAAGAAATCAAGTGATAAGCACAGAGATGAGTATAGTCGTGTACACCAGGACAGGTGACGGTGGAGCACACGTTAGCATTGACAATGTTACGTTAAGTAAAGAAGACATTAGCCGTATAGTCGGCTGGCTGAATGCAGCCCCGGAATCAGCCAAAATACCAGTAGATGATGTCACAGGAAGCATTAGTGCGGGAATTGCTTTGAAATTAAAACATAACGCTAAAGTTACGATTCAATACAATCGGAAACAGATTATTGTATCCACAAAAAGCAGATTTAATAGAGATTCGAAATATATACTTGATCAAAAGGACTTAAGAGACTTTTTGGATCAAAAGTTGGAAGGGACGTATTTTGGTGAAGATACCGTTAGTGTTGAATAAGGGGGAGATGTATTGACGATTAACAAAAAAATAATGAATCTATCAGCCTGGCTTGCTGTATTAGCCATCCTATGTATTCCTGGAACTTTACATACTGAAGATGGACCGCTCCGAACAGAGTATGGTTTCCCGCTCCGATTCTTTACGGATTATCATTATGCTAATTCTGAGGGAACAATCTGGTTTATATCTGGCATCTATTTAAATGTACTTCTATATTTGTTCAATGTCCTGTTTATTTATGTAGGTATTCATGTAATCTTGTATATAAAAAAGAAATTAACTAAATAAATTCAACAGAATATTTACACGAAACGGAGAGGACAGAAAAAACCTGAAGAAGCGAAGTGTTCGCCTTTATCCCCGGGAGTTTCCCATTATAAAATGAATCAAAAAACTCTGGGGATAACAGCGATTGGAAGGTTGTTCTGTCATCGGAGTGGTAAGTGTGAACATTCAATAGTTTAATTTATTTAGAATATCAAGATGGAGTGATAACGATGAAACAACTTCCAGTAGAATGGAAGTCAGACCGACTTATTATCTCGAATGTGGAAGAATCCGATATTCCTGAACTTGAGTCCTTATATGAAACCAGTCGGTACTTGCATCAATGGGATGGACAAGAGCATGATCGGAACTATGTGAAAGAATGTTTTGAAGAAGGCCACCTTCCGCCGGGAGGCAGACTGGAGAATTATCGAATTCAATCCATTCGCACGAATGAGGATGACCGCTATATTGGTTTGTTAAGTGTGTACCATGGGTATCCCTCCGAGGGTTCGATCTATCTCGAATTTCTATATATCCAGAGCGAGATCCAGAAGCAGGGATATGGACAAGAATTAATTCAGGCGCTAACTCTGCACTGTTCCGAGCTTGGTTACAAGGAAATTCGAATTAACGTAGCGCTCAAAAATTGGCCTGCACTACGCTTCTGGATTAAATCCGGATTCAATCAGATTAGCGGAATTTATGGTGATCTTGAACATTCGGAGGATACCTTTGCCAATACAGAATTGATCAAATCTCTCTGAAAAATATAGCCTATAAAGGGGAATATACCAATGGAAACATTCTTTCGTTATAACTGGATGGTGCGTGAGCAATGGTATGTTTGGTGTGAAGATGTACCGCTTGAAGAATTGCTTTGGCCTCGCACGGGCGGAGTAGGCAACATATTACAAACATTATTTCATATCATTGATGTAGAGTGGAGCTGGCTTCAGTTGCTTCAGGGCAAACCGGATGATGCAGAAGATTTTGCAAACTACCAGAATCTTGAGGCGGTAAGGCGACTCGATCGCAAGTTACGTCCTGATGTGGAGGCATTTGTTACAGCATGGGACTCGAGTATGGAAAAAAGAGCTTATATTGATCATCGCTCAGCTGGCAGGGACAGTACAGATTCATGGGGAGAAGTTATGCGACATGTGATCGCCCATGAGATTCACCATATGGGACAGCTGTCAGTATGGGCCAGAGAATTGGGCAAACAGCCAGTATCCGCCAATGTCATTGGCAAAGGACTGATTATGCCTGACTAACCGGAGGGGCGGTCATAATATGGAAGAAGGGGAAACGATGACGATTCAACTTAGCCAGGTGAATTGGGTAGAACTGGATGAACGTATCCAGCAGGTGATGGAACAGGAGTATCAGATCATTCCCTTGCCACCTGGGCTGGAAGCGAGTGTGATGAGAATCGAAATGGAAGATCAGCGGTACGTATTGAAAGTCTGGGACAAGGATTCCAAACCGGATATCGCCAAACAATATCGATTATTGTCCAAGCTTTATCAAAGTGGAATTCGTGTTTCCAAACCCTACGGTTGGGGATTAGACGAGCAAGAGAATCAAGTGCTGTTAACGAGCTATGATGGAAAGCCGATTACCCAATTAACACAAACCAAGCTGATACATTTGGCTGAGCGATTAATGGAGGTCCATCGTTATCCGGTGAATGAAGTGGGTACTGGAGAAGGTGAAGAATACATATCCAGGTACGATTTTGTTCAATACTTTTTTCCTCAAATTGAATTACATGACGATATAAATGATCTTCTGGCAAAGTTGATTCAGCAGGTCCAGATCAGACAGGACCGTTTGATTCATGGCGATTATAATCTGGGAAACATTCTTGAGATGGACGACCAGTACACCATCATCGATTGGACTAATGGGCAATACGGTGATCCAAGGTACGATATGGCATGGTCTGTGTTTCTGATCACCATCTATAATGGAGAAAATTACGGCGAGATGTATCGCGCTCAATTTGCACGTTCTTCAAGTTATACGTACACGCTGGAAGAGGAGCAGGTTTTTGGAGCAATAGCTTGTCTTCGCTGGATTCTGTTAAGGCGCGTTGGGAATGTCCCCATGGGGCCAGATGTAATGGAAAGGGTTCACAACATGGCTGTCCATAATCCGTATTTGAATGAACATCTGCTGTAATCGTAATACGGGGATACACAATGACGACAGTATACGATTAAGTAATAGAAAGACCACTTTTTTTAAATAAAATAAACAGTCAGTCCTAAACGAGCGATCCTCGCATACCTATGATAGTAGAGGAGCGTGATCGATATGGAACAGAAAGTGCAAACCTACTTTGACCTGAAGCAGCAACAAAAAGATATTGAGCAGCAGCTGTCTGTACTACGAGATGAGATTGTCGCGTATTGTGCAGAACAAGGGGTGTATGAGACGCAGGTTGGTGGTTACACCGTGAAAACAGTGCTTCAGAATCGGAAGGAATACGATGATCAGAAGCTGTATGCTTCTCTTCCAGACCCGGACATCTGGCGATTGTTGTCCAAGGTAGACAGCCATAAGCTGAAAAGCCTGATCAAGCTGAACATTCTGTCCGAGGAACAAATTAACCCGGCATGCACCGTGAAACAGGTGACCTTGTTACAGGTGGACAAGCTGTAAGGCTTCATATCCTCTTTGTACATGAGTTGAATTTAACTGAACAGCCCGATCACAAAACACCTTCCGAGAAATGTTCTGTTTAGATGAGCAGTCGGACATACGTGGAGGTGTTTTTGTTGTGCGAACAGGGCCCGGGATCATAAATAGTTAAATATGAGGGGGAAGAAGTATAATTTGTTCATTGTAAGCGTATTCAACAAACGATATGATGGATAAAAAATGGCAGGGAGGAATTGTAAATGCCAACTGAAATTCCATCATTACATGCTGCGTACGCTAATACGTTCAAAATAGGTGCTGCTGTACATACCAGAATGTTGCAGTCCGAAGGGGAATTTATCGCCAAACACTTCAATAGCATCACGGCTGAAAATCAGATGAAATTTGAAGAAATTCACCCGGAAGAGGATCGTTATACATTTGAGGCGGCGGATAAAATTGTTGATTTTGCTGTTGCCCAAGGGATTGGGGTTCGCGGACATACTTTGGTTTGGCATAATCAAACATCGAAATGGGTCTTTGAGGATACCTCAGGTGCCCCTGCTTCCAGAGAGCTGCTATTATCTCGCTTGAAGCAACATATTGATACAGTAGTAGGTCGGTATAAGGGGCAAATATATGCGTGGGATGTCGTCAATGAAGCTGTTGAAGATAAGACCGACCTGTTCATGCGAGATACGAAGTGGTTAGAGCTGGTGGGGGAAGATTATCTGCTGCAAGCGTTCAGTATGGCTCATGAAGCTGATCCCAATGCGCTTCTTTTCTATAATGACTACAATGAGACGGATCCGGTCAAACGGGAGAAGATCTACAATCTGGTTCGGTCTTTGCTGGACAAGGGAGCGCCTGTACACGGGATTGGGTTGCAGGGGCATTGGAATATTCATGGTCCTTCGATTGAGGAGATCCGAATGGCTATTGAGCGTTATGCTTCACTGGATGTGCAGTTGCATGTTACGGAGCTGGATATGTCGGTGTTTCGTTATGAGGATCGTCGAACGGACCTCACTGCGCCAACTTCGGAGATGGCTGAGCTACAGGAGCGTCGATATGAAGAAATCTTTAATTTGTTCCGTGAGTATAAATCATCCATTACCTCTGTGACATTCTGGGGAGTAGCCGATAATTATACTTGGCTTGACCATTTCCCGGTACGCGGACGCAAAAATTGGCCCTTTGTTTTTGATCAGCAGTTGCAGCCCAAGGAATCATTTTGGCGTATCACTAATTCTATGTCCTGAACATCAGGGAAGTGGAGAGAATCGGTCACGATGTGGCCGATTTTTTGCTTTACTCAATATAGATTATACAGTGCGGCTATCTCGTGCATGATAGAGGCGTTAATTTGTATGGATGATAAAAAATATGGTATTAAATGGGATTTTGTGATAGGGTTGAAGAAATGGTGAACCAAATTCTTTCCTGAAATGAGATGAGAAGATGGATTACATCCGAAACTATTTAATTACTTTTGCCGGAAATTTTACATTTAGTTATTATATTTTTGAAGAAGGTACTTTTGCCAAACCGCTGATGTTTGCTACATTGATGCTGTTGCTGATCATGACAATCGATTACATGAAGAGTAGAAACAAATATACATTGGATTAGGACATGTCCATGTTTTTAAACGATTCTGGAGCATAGGGTCGTTTTTTTATTGTATATAGAACAGCTTCCATTTACATCATGACCATTGTTCATTACACTTGATGAGTAGCACCTCATTAACTCAGTTTTTGTTAACTCAATTCAGATCATCAGGAGGATATCATTATGCATCAATCCGCACATATTCAGGAAGCAAGAGATTACATATTAAACCGAATCCATACCAAACCTGCCGTAGGCATGATCCTGGGTTCCGGACTGGGAGCGCTCGCGGACGAGATTGAAAATGCGACCGTTATTCCGTATACAGATATTCCGTATTTCGCCCAATCGGAGGCTATTGGTCATGCCAATGAATTGGTTATTGGTGAACTGATGGGCAAAACGGTTGTAGCGATGAAAGGCCGCCTTCATTATTATGAAGGTTTTACACTGGACGAAGTGACTTTCCCGGTTCGGATCATGAAGGCGCTGGGTGTCGAGCAATTGCTTATCACCAATGCCTGCGGAGCCATCAACACAAGCTTTGAGCCGGGTCAACTGATGCTCATTACAGATCATATTAACCTGGTAGGCAATAACCCGTTGATGGGGCCGAATAACGCCGAACTGGGTGTTCGTTTCCCAGACGTATCACAGGTATACAATCGCGAACTGCGCAGCATTGCCCTTAAGGTTGCAGAAGAGCAGAATGTTGGCCTGCAGCAAGGTGTCTATGCATGGTGGAGTGGCCCGGCATATGAGACACCAGCGGAGATTCGCATGATTCGTACGATGGGTGCGGATGCAGTGGGTATGTCCACGGTACCTGAAGCCATTGTTGCCATTCATGGCGGTATGAAGGTACTAGGCATTTCCTGTCTGACCAACATGGCCTGTGGTATTCTGGATCAGCCGTTAAGTCATGATGAAGTTATTGAAGTGGCTGCGCAAGTGAAAACAACCTTTATCGGACTTGTAAAAGGCATCTTGAAAGAGATCTAATCGCGAGATGATTTTTATCTAGGGAGCGATGGAATGGATAGGATAGAGTTTTCATCCAACCAAATCGAAACCACCAAAAAACGTATGCTTCACGAGCTGTTACTCGTGAGACATACGTTTTTTTTTATTTTGCAGAACTATGAATCATCTGAGAATGATCGGCCATGATTGCTGGTGTGGACTCCCTGATGATGGGTTTGGTCACAATGTGTGAGACCTGATACGGCTGTGTCGGGCTATTAATCCGGGATAATAGCATCTCCGCAGTCTTAATGCCCATCTCATTGCTATAAATATGAACCGTCGTTAATGCTGGCTCAATAATTCGAGATTGGGGTGCATTATCGAATCCGCATATCGCAATATCCTGTGGCACAGCGACATTTCTATCTTTTAACGCCCTGATCAGATCAACTGCTATAAAGTCATTAGCGCATACGTAGGCGGAAGGTAGGGATGCCAGTTCTGCCACTCGCTGGTTCAACCATCCTGGCTTGGAAAACAGGCGATCATTGTCTACGATGCAATGGGAGAGGTCGACCTGCAACCCCGCCTCCAGCATAGCACGGTGATATCCAACCCATCGTTCATTAAAACTCTTGCAGTGATTGTAATCTCCGACGAATCCGATACTTTTGTAGCCGCTCTCAATTAATTTTGTGGTTAACTGGTAGATGCTATGTTCATTCTCCATGAGTAGCAAATCTGCTTGGAATTCGGGATAACATATGTTGGAAGCGCAATCGATAAAGATGGTGGGAATGCCCAGGTCGGTAATCAGCTGTGTATATTCCAGATCAAATAATTCAATGCAAATAATGCCGTCTACTTTGGCTATATCAAAATTGTTGGGAAGTGTAAGTGTATCTTGATCGTCTTCACGCACGATATGAATCGAGAGATTGTATCCCTCCGCACTGATTCTTTTCTCCAGACCGCTGATTAACAACGAACCAAAGTGAGATGTATTAGGCAGGTTTTCAGTTAACAGGGCGATATTGCCCGGAGCCTTGCTTAGAACCTGCTCATTGTCCATATAGGCAAACTGTTTATATTTAAGTTCAATTGCTTTTTTAATTACACGATTTCGGGTCTCATCCGGGATGTTTCCGCTATCATTTAATGCTTTGGAAGCCGTATTCCTGGAGATCCCCAAAGCATCAGCGATGTCTTGTATCGTGACTCTTTCCTTTGCCATCTAATGCTTCACCTCTAATCATCAATAGTCATCCATATTCTTCTCTAAGTCAAATGTATAATAGAACGGGACAAATAGCAATCTCTGTTTTACAAATGTACAATTGTATTTACATTTAGATAGGCGAATTCTATTTTCATAATTGTTCCAGAAGTTTCGTTGACTAGTGTAACAATGATGATCTATTACGGTAAAGATATAGAAATATCTAGGCTGGTATTAACGATTTAGTGTTGTATATATGCAAATTCAATCCTCTTTAGTTACATTGATGCAAAGATAAAATGATCAAATGCACAAATATTTTTTTACAAAACGTATTGACTAAATCTGTTGAAACCTGATAAATTGTAAATTATCAAATAGGCAATTGTAATATTGAAAGCCCTTACTGAAAACAATTGTCAACTTCTAGAATGAACGGGGGTATCGTGTTGGATAACATAGCCGACAGCAAAAAGGGCGAAGGAAGGGTACTGAAAGTGAGGACGACAAGCGGTCACAGGTTGCAGCAGCTCAAAAAAAATTACTTTTTATATATGTTGCTTGCACCAGCCTTAATTTTGACTCTTATCTTCAAGTACATTCCGATGTACGGAGCCATCATTGCGTTTAAGGATTTCAGTCCGATCAAAGGCATCATGGGCAGTGATTGGGTGGGCCTGAAGCATTTTGAGAAATTTATAGCTTCACCCAATTTCGATATCATTTTAATGAATACGCTTAAACTCAGCTTTTTGGGATTAATATTCAGTTTCCCGGTGCCCATTTTACTGGCACTCATGCTGAATCAGGTACGCAAAGCTGGCATCAAGAAAAATATTCAATTGTTTCTATACGCACCCAATTTCATCTCGGTTGTCGTTGTTGTGGGTATGCTATTCATCTTCCTCTCACCGACAGGGCCGATTAATCAATTAGCCACATGGATTACAGGTCAGCCAATCATGTTCATGTCTGAACCGGAATATTTCCGCTGGATCTACATTTTGTCCGATATCTGGACCGGAGCGGGCTGGGCTTCCATCATATACGTCGCGGCTTTGGCCAATGTTGATCCGGAGCTGCACAATGCGGCTAATCTGGATGGAGCCAATCTCCTTCAGCGTATTCGCCACATTGACCTTCCAACGATTCGTCCGATTATGGCCATCGTCTTTATTCTTGCAGCTGGCGGGATTATGTCCATTGGATTTGAGAAGGCTTATCTGATGCAGACGTCCATGAACCTGCCTTCCTCCGAGATTATTGCCACGTATGTCTATAAGGTGGGGTTACAGTCTGGAGATTACGCTTATTCTGCGGCAGTTGGATTGTTCAACTCCGTTATCAATGTGATTTTGCTGGTGACGGTGAATCTGATTGTGAAGAAATTGAATGAAGGCGAAGGCCTCTATTAGGAAAGGAGTATTATCCATGGTTGTTAAACACACGGGAATGGATCGATTGATCCTCACACTCAATGCCATTTTTCTCACCTGTGCTGTACTGGTTGTGGTTGTTCCCCTGATTTATATTGTTATCGCCTCATTCATGGACCCCACGGTGTTACTGAATCGTGGACTGTCCTTTAATGTATCGGACTGGAGTCTGGACGGATATCAGATGATTTTGTCCAATCCAGCCATGATCCGGGGGTTTGCAAATGCGGTATTGTACTCGGTTTCTTTTGCACTGATCACCGTGACCGTATCCATATTTGCAGGTTATGCATTGTCGGATGATAGGCTCGCGGGACGTGGATTTTTCATGATTATCTTTATCATTACCATGTTCTTCGGTGGGGGATTAATCCCTACGTATCTACTCATACGTAATCTCGGCATGTTGGATACGGTGTGGGCGATCATCATCCCTGGAGCCGTTAACGTCTGGAACATCATTCTCTCCAGAACCTTTTTCAAAGGAGTCCCTCGAGAACTGAAAGAAGCTGCAAATGTGGATGGCGCTTCTGAGATGAAGATTTTCTTCCAGATCGTCATCCCGTTGTCGAAACCGATCATTTTTGTACTCGCACTTTATGCGTTCGTTGGGCAATGGAACTCCTATTTTGATGCAATGATCTATCTCGATAATCCGAACCTGCATCCGTTACAGCTCGTTCTGCGTTCCATTCTGATTCAGAATCAGGCTGCACCGGGCATGATCAGTGATCAGCTCGCGATGGCGGAACTGAAACGGCTCTCCGAGATGATTAAATACTCAGCGATTGTCATTTCGAGTCTGCCACTCATCATTATGTATCCGTTCTTCCAGAAGTATTTCGAAAAAGGTGTCATGGTCGGTTCCCTCAAATAGTGAACAGCCTGCGATACAGTAAGTTGATCCAATCCAACTCATGGAGGTCATTATTATGAAAAAAGTGAACAAGTCCAGAAAAGCCGTTACAACGGCATCTATTTCCATGTTATCTGCAATGCTCTTTCTAACCGCCTGTGGCGGGGGTGGAGGCGGCGCGGCAAGTGAGGCGCAATCACCTGATGGTAAGGTGACATTGAATTTTATAACACAGAGCTCTCCACTGGCTCCCGCTGATCCAAACGACAAGCTGATTAACAAGCGACTCGAAGAGAAAACCAATGTGCATATCAACTGGAAGAACTATACGAGTGATGTGTTTGCAGAAAAAAGAAATCTGGCGGTCGCCAGCGGTGATTTGCCGGATGCCATTTTTGATGCAGGTTACGGGGATTATGATCTCCTGAAACTGGCGAAGGACGGGGCGATCATTCCACTAGAGGACATGATTGAACAACACATGCCCAATCTGAAAAAGGTGCTGGAGGAAGCTCCCGAATACAAGAGCATGATCACGGCTCCAGACGGACATATCTATTCATTCCCATGGATTGAAGAACTCGGAAGTGGCAAACAACGGATTCAGTCAGTGGATAACTTGCCCTGGATTAATGTGGAATGGTTGAACAAGCTTGGACTGAAGATGCCAACGACAACCGAAGAACTGAAAGAAGTATTGATCGCGTTCAAAACTCAAGATCCAAATGGCAATGGTAAGGCCGACGAAATTCCGTTATCTTTCATTAACAAACCGGGCGGAGAAGATCTGACATTTCTCTTTGCGGCATTTGGACTCGGAGAGAACTGGGATCATACCGTGGTAACCAATGATGGGAAAGTAGTCTTCACGGCAGCTGATGAAGGCTACAAGGAAGCGGTTAAATATATTCATGAGTTGGTTAAGGAAGGCCTCGTGGATGTCGAATCGTACCAACAGGATTGGAACACGTACCTGGCGAAAGGTAAGGATAACAAGTACGGCATGTACTTCACATGGGATAAGGCTAACATTACAGGCATGAATGATACGTATGATGTTCTGCCTCCGGTTGCCGGGCCTAACGGAGAGGTTAATGTCACAAGAACAAACGGAATAGGACTTGATCGTGGTCGCATGGTCATTACCAGCAGCAATAAAAACCTGGAATCTACAGCGAAGTGGGTAGACCAACTGTACGATCCGCTCCAATCTGTGCAGAACAACTGGGGTACCTATGGAGACGAGAGTCAGCAAAATATTTTTGAATTCGATGAAGCCAAAGGGATGCTGAAACATCTTCCACTGGAAGGATCTGCACCTGTGGAACTCAGACAAAAAACCAGTATCGCAGGACCATTGGCCATTCTCGACAGTTATTATGACAAATACACAACCAAACCGGAAGATGCGGCTTGGCGCATGGAACTTCTGGACAAGGTTATGGTTCCGCATATGAAAGCGGAGAACGTATATCCAAGTGTGTTCTTCTCCATTGATGAACTGGATCGATTGTCCACGATTGAGACCGATCTCTTCGCCTACGTGTTACGTCTGCGTACAGAATGGTATCAGAACGGGAAAATAGATCAGGAATGGGATGCTTACTTGAAAGAGTTGGATCGCCTTGGATTACAAGAATGGCTACAGATTAAACAAGCGGGATATGACCGTAATAACAAATAAAGAGAAGTACGGAGGAGAAACCATAATGTCGACAATTCTTAAACAAGATTACAGAAATGAATACCATTTTTCACCAAAAGAGAAGTGGATGAACGACCCAAACGGCATGGTGTTTTTCAATGGGGAGTATCACTTGTTCTATCAGCATCACCCACATGGAACTACATGGGGCCCCATGCATTGGGGCCATGCAGTGAGCAGGGACCTGATCTCCTGGGAGGAACTTCCGATAGCCTTACTCCCCGATGAGAATGGCACTATATTCTCGGGAAGTGCCGTAGTGGATTGGAATAATACGAGTGGATTCTTTGAGGGTGAGCCAGGGTTGGTTGCTATTTTCACCCATCATCTTGAAGTTGAAAACCGTGATGCCATACAAACCCAGAGTCTGGCGTATAGCAAAGACAACGGCAGAACCTGGACTAAGTACGAGGGTAATCCGGTATTAAAGCATGAGTCCTTTGTTGATTTTCGTGATCCCAAAGTGTTCTGGCATGAGCAGACCAAGGAGTGGGTTATGATTATCGCTTGTGGTCAAACGGTATGTCTGTATCGTTCTCCCAATCTGAAGGATTGGACGTTAGGAAGTGAATTTGGCGCCGGGATTGGTTCACACGATGGCGTGTGGGAATGCCCCGACCTGTTCCCGCTTGCAGTGGATGGAGATTCAGGGCAGGAGAAATGGGTGATGCTCGTTAGCATCGGTGCAGATCCTGCTTTTATTGAAGGCTCCAGAACACAATATTTTACCGGAGAATTTGATGGAACTACATTTGTCCCAGACGAGGCATCCCAGACGATTCGCTGGATTGATTATGGTCGGGATAACTACGCAGGAGTTAGTTGGTCTGACGTTCCTGAGGAAGATGGAAGACGCCTCATTATCGGCTGGATGAGCAACTGGATGTATGCCAACCAGACGCCAACCAATGATTACCGTGGAGCAATGACCATTGCCCGGGAGTTGACACTGGAGACAAGAGCGGGAGAAGTTATATTGATTCAACGTCCTGCACGGGAACTTGAGCAAGCCCGTACGCCAGTATTGTCCCTACAGGATGCTTCGATTCAGCAAGTGAGTGAGCAGTTGAACGCTTTGCAACTCGTGAACTATGAGATCCATGCAGAGTGGGCTCAGGATCAGTCGTTCCATTTTGCGCTAAGAAGCGGCACAGATCATGAGACGGTCGTTGGTGTAGACTCGATCCGAAGTGAAGTGTATGTTGATCGTAGTCGATCGGGCATCGGCCATTTTCATGAACTTTTCCTGAGCCGTCATACAGCTGAGTTAAAAGAAGTGAACGGAAATCAAAGTTTGCGTATCTTTGTAGATCATTCATCTGTGGAGGTATTTGCAAATGATGGTCAGGCGGTTATTACGGATCTGATCTATCCGGATGTAGATTCCAAGGGCATCTCTGCTCATGCAGAAAATAAAGATCTGGTCTTCTCTTCACTTCATATCTATGAGATATCACCGACCAAGGCTTAAGGTTAATTGTAATGAAGGAAAGGAGCCCAGAATGATGCGCATTGGAGCCATAGAAGCGGGCGGAACAAAGTTTGTATGTGGTGTAGGTAATGAACATGGACAGATTGAAGATCGGATCAGCTTTCCAACAGAACATCCGGAGACCACTCTTGCCAAGGTGATCGACTATTTCAGGGATAAAGATGTGGAAGCCCTGGGGATTGGCTCCTTTGGTCCGATTGATCTGCAACCGGATAGTCCCACCTATGGTTATATTACGACCACACCTAAGCCTGGGTGGGGAAACTGTAATGTGGTTGGAACCTTGAAGCATGAATTTCCGGTTCCTTTTGGATGGGATACGGATGTGAATGCTGCCGCGCTCGGTGAAGTGACGTGGGGAGCGGCGGAAGGACTGGACAACTGTGTATATTACACGATTGGCACAGGAGTTGGTGTCGGACTTGTGGCAGGGGGCCAACGAGTACACGGATTGTTACATCCCGAGGGTGGACATATTCGCACAAGACGCCATCCGGATGATCACTTTGCCGGATTATGCCCGTATCATGGTGATTGCCTGGAGGGGATGGCTGCAGGACCAGCCATAGAAGCACGGTGGCAGAGCCCTGGCAGTGAACTGCCGGCAGACCATCTGGCGTGGGAGATTGAATCCTTTTACATTGCGGAGTCGATTACAACTGCCATTCTGCTGCATTCGCCGCAGAAGATCATCTTGGGCGGTGGTGTGATGCAGCAAGATCATCTGTTTCCTATGATCCGGGAGCGGGTAGTGCGGAATCTCAATGGTTATGTGAATGCAGCTTCAATTACGCAACATATCGATCAATATATTGTCCAACCCGGATTGGGCCAGCATGCAGGCCTGTGTGGTGCACTCGCTTTGGGTCTGGAAGCATTGCAACAAGCAGCACAAGCTTCACATGCTTCGTAGTTCTCTAAAATAATATACATCCCAGAAGGGACGGTTGCGGGTTCGCTTATTGGTATAAGCAAGACTGCACTGTCCTTTTTGGGCTTTTTATTTTTTTTGAGGAGTTCAATAGGTTTGAAAAATAGTGCGCTCTAAAATCTAATGTTGCTCAAGTGAGCTGCCAAAGGTATGATTTTTAGTGTTCTATCCCTATCGTGCGATAAGACATTCAAAATTTAAATTTAACGTGTCTCAAAATGAAAGGAATCCACCCAATGAACCAAATAACGATGCGTCAAGCTGTACAGACAGACCAAGAGCAACTGGCCGATTTGCGGGCGTTGGTATTATACGATGATTTAACCAGACTGGGAAGGTACGATGATGTGAAAGTACGTGAACGTTTCCGGAATACATTCGACCCTGCCCACACCCATATTATTGAATTTGGAGGATCAATGGTGGGTTGTGTATCATTGAAGCCCAAGTCTGAGGCATATCTATTGGAACATTTCTATATACATCCCGATTATCAAGGCCAGAGAATAGGAACTCAGGTACTGAACATGCTGCTGGAACAGGATGAAGTTCAGGGGAGACGGGTTATTTTAAATGTTTTGCAAGGAAGCCCTGCTCGGCGATTGTATGAACGATTTGGATTCATATTGGACAGTGAATATGAGGTCGATGTATTTATGTCGGTCAAAGTGCTGGAATAGTATGATCACCAATAATTACTCGGTAACAGCGGGAGACAGTTAACTGACGTCGCAGAAGCCGGTGTAACGATACGGCATAGATCCATTCATTTAATTCTGGAATGGGTCTATTAAACTTTTCTATTATACTTGCCAGTGAGACGGTAGAACGTATGCGGGTATACGTGTGAGTTAACATGCCTGAAACGCGATCATGCAAGCTATACCGCCAATTTTGCACATGACGTAATAAAATTGGCTAGGTTCGGGATCATTTAGCCATATCCAGCGGAGGGAGAGCAGGAATTGAAACTTCTGAAACCTTGGATAATAGAAGCTGCACCATCCATAGATGAGTCCGGCAAGCGCAATGAACAGGAGAACAGGCGTACCTGGCGTATGATGATATTCCGGATAGGCAGCGGTCACGAGCATGGCAGGTGTATAGTGCTCTTCGTCATCCTCCATGACTCTTTGATCGTTCCCATTCCCTTCCTTAATTAGATGTTGGTTTTAATACGTGATCATGGGACATAGGTTGCAATGGCTTGATCTGTTATAGTATTTCATGAATGGGGCATTAGGGTTTCTTTTTAAGAGAGTACTGTTATTATAAAATGGTACCCTGTTTAAACCCAAGTGTTGGTTAAGGGGGACAGGAAAAGGTTGGACAATCTGTAATTCCAGACGAGTCACAGGAGGAGATTGGGATGATTAGAGGGTTAACGAATGCGGGACTGGGCAACATCGAGTCTGATGAACAATATATCACAGATGCGGCCAAGCACGGATTCGGATCTGTTGATTTGAATCCGCTCTCATTGATTGAAACGTATGGCAAGGAACAGGCGCAACATCTGTTGGAAAGCAATCAGGTGATCATCGGTTCATCGGGTCTGACGGTAGAGTGGCGGACGACAGATGAGCAATTCCGTGAGGGATTGCAATCGTTGGTCGCTATGGCAGAAGCGTCTGCTTCGTTGGACTGTTACAGCTGTTGCACGTATATTTTACCCTCAACGGATCAACCGGCAGCGCAATTTATGGCGGCGGCTACGAAACGTTTGAGACTCTGCGCAGATATCTTGGATGCTTACGGGATTAAGTTGGGTCTGGAGTTTGTGGGATGCCACCATTTGCGGACGCAATGGAAGAATCCGTTTATCTGGCGTGTGGAAGATACGCTGGACTGGATCGAGACGATCCATGCGCCTAACGTTGGCCTGCTCGTAGATTCCTATCACTGGCATACGAATGGTCTACCGATGGAAGATCTGTTGAAGCTGAAGAAAGAGCAGATTGTTCATGCGCATATCAACGATGCCTATGATCTGCCCATTGAAGAATTGCTGGATTATGAGCGTTTATACCCGGGCGAAGGGGTCATTGATCTGGGTGGGTTTCTGAGAAACCTGCAGGCGATTGGCTACAATGGTGTGGTGGCTCAGGAAGTCTTGGCACCAGCATCAGAACTGGATCTGGAGGCGCGGTTCGCCAAGTCGAAAGCAGGCTTTGATCAAGTATTTGCATCGATCTAAATCATGTGGAGGAAACACAATCGAACAGAACGACCGGAGTAAACGGGCATCCGTTTGGTCTGGTCGTTTTTTTTATGCTTGTTTTTAATATCCCAAACATGTTTATGTTCAGTGTTTGTTAAGAGCTGCTTGCTATATTGGTACAGAACGTCATCAGAAACTTAAGGAGGAGACCAGTTGAGTCTACATACTAAAAAGGGTGCAAGAGTCAAGAGAACACGATGGAGTGTGCTTGCTCTAGTCATTACATTACTCACAAGCGTGGGTTTTCCATCTTCGTTGGCCCTGGCTGCAACAGAGCCCATTTCACTAAGCGGACCTTCAGATATTGAATTCTACACGACGGCTAATGGAGAAACAGAGATGCTGATCGCAGACACCGGAAACAATCGGGTTATTCGGGCTACGCCGGAAGGTGAGGTACTATCGACGATAGAGGTCAATAATGTAACGGCGGTAACGATGAGTAACGATGGATTAATCTATGCAGCCGAATCGGGTGCATCATTACAGATCCACATTTTTAACCCGGATGGTACAGTAAATGCGACACCTATCGAATTGAACAATAAGTATTGGATGAACTTTGGTCAAGGCGAGATTCAGCAAAGGTATATCCGAAATGTCATCAGATTTAAACAGCACAACAGAGAAACTATAGGTGTAACCTATAACGAGGTCAGCTTGGTGAATGATGAGACACAGATAAAAACCAAATTTTCCTATAATTACCTGGACAACTCAGGAAGTGGAAGCAGGATGAATTTGGAGAAATACTCTAGTGTAATCCCCGGTAATAACGAGGGGGGGCAAAATTTTTGGTACACCTATAATAATGGAATCTTTATCTACCCTTTGGTTAGTATACAGAATTCAACGGACAAGCTTGCAGATCTGACACTGGATGTAGTAAACAAACGTTTATATGTTGTGAGCGAGAATCAGATTATGCAAACAGGCTATGAAGGCTTCGTATATCCTAACACTCCTGTTCTGAGTACGTGGGTAAGTGGAAACGAGGCATATCCCATTGATCTCAGTAATCAGATTGCTTTTGAACCAGAAGGTGAATTGTATATGGCTGATACAGCGAGAGACCGGATTGTCGTTTTCAGTGCAGACGGAACTTCTGCTCGTATTCTGGGTCTCAGCAAAGATGACACCCCTAAGCCTACAGCAGGTACATTTTCCAAAACAGTTATCAAAGGGTTACCAATAGCCTTTACATCTACTGATTTTGACAGTAATTATGCCGACCCAGAGAACCGACCTATGACGGATATTCGCATCGTATCCCTGCCTGACAGTGGTAAATTGCAGTTGAATGGTACGGACGTTGTGAAGGATCAGGTGATTCCTGTCGCAGAGTTGAATACATTGACCTTCATTCCTGCTTCAGCTTTTACAGGGATAAAGACAACGTTTGGCTGGCAGGCCAACAATGGAACTGTTTTTTCTGATAGCGTGGATATAACGATTATGCTGCGAATTAAAGGTGATGCTACTGGCGATGGTGTGCTTACACCAGCTGATGCGTTATTGGTCAATAAATATATCAAAGGTTTGATCACATTTACACCAGAACAGATTGAAGCACTGGATATGAATGATGACGGTGTAGTCGATGCGAAGGATTCAGTACTGATTATGGGCGTTTACTTGGGCATCAACTCACTAACTTAGAAAGAGGTGAATACCTTGTCGAGCGAGAACTCTTATTTATTTTCAGCAAAATATAAACGATTCACGAAATCGCTTCTGGCTCTGCTACTCACGATTTCCATGATCTTCTCGTGGCTGCCTCAGGCGCAGGCCAGTACAGATCCCGTAATTCATATTGGAGAAGTATCCGGCAAACCGGGGGATATCGTGGAAGTACCTGTAACCTATGATTCCAAAGATACAAACTTTTCTTTTTATCACTCTGATCTGACCTTTGCCTATGATCCGGCAGTGCTTGAACTGGTGGATGGGGATGAGGTCGTGAACCAGCAAGCTTATGAAAAATATCTTGGAGCTGGCATAACTAAAAATACTTCTGTTCCAGGTTTCATTCAGATTGTAATGACGACGCAAAGTTTCATTAATGAATCTACAGTGATGTATTCCCTTCATTTCAAAATCAAGGGTAGTGCGACTGCCAGTGCAAGTTCAGTAAACCTTCATTCAGGGGCATTGATTAAGGAAATTGATCTGTCTCAGGTAACTGGGGAAAATGGACAAGTTACTGTGCTGTCAGAGGATAAGCCGATTGGTAATGTACTTGTTTCGATCGGATCAGCGCAAGGAAAAGCTGGTGACAAGGTCACGCTCCCGGTGGATACCGTGTCACTTGATCAACCGATTGGGTCTTTCGGGGTACGCTTGAAGTATAATCCCGCAGCCCTTCAGGTGATTAATGTTACAGGTGACGTTCCGGGAATCCAGTATAACGCGAATAATGAGACGGGATCAGTCATCGTGGGCTGGAGTGATGAGGACGGAGGACAGAGTCCAATTCCGGCATCCGAGAGCCCACAGGCGCTGTTCAAAATCGAATTCACGATTGCTTCCGCTGCTATTACAGGAGAGTATCCGGTTCAGGTTGTCGACACAACCCTGCCTGAACACTTTACGGTGACAGATGCTGATGCAATGGAGATGAACAAGCAGATTTTACCGGGCAAAATTTCAGTCGTGGGTTCACCAGTTACGCCAACAACACCATCCAATCCGGGTTCGTCCGGTTCAGGAAGTTCATCCAGTGGTTCCTCAACACCATCCACGCCTGCAAGCACTTCCGAGAAGATTACAGTAAATGTGACCAATGAACGGAACATCAATGCCGTTGTATCGGCAACGATTATAGAGCGAACAACAGGGGCAGATGGACGTAAAAAAGACGAGGTGAATCTGACGGCTGAGCAGACTTCTCGTGCAATTGAAAGCCTGAAGAAGGCCGGTTCGAATATTGCCCGGATCATGATTCCGGATGAGAAAGACGAGGTATCCGAACTGAACGTGAAGCTGCCAGCCAAGTCTACTTCACTGATGGCTGATGAAAAGATGAATCTGTATATTGAAACGGATAATGCTTCCCTGCAACTGCCGGCGAATTCTTTACAGGGACTGGGCTCGGATATATTCTTCCATCTTGTGCCGATCAAGGATACCGCAGGCCGTGAAGTGGCGGAGCAGCGTATCCAGAATGATCCATTAATCGTCAAATCATCATCAAATACTGCGGACCTCCGTTTGGTAGGTCGTCCAATGACCATTGAGACTAATATGAGCAGTCGTCCGGTGACAGTAGTACTGCCAATCCGAGAGACAAACCTGACGCAGAGGGAACTGGACAAGCTGCAAGTATTTATTGAACATAGCGATGGAACGAAGGAACTCGTTAAGGGTAAAATCGTTAAATTTAATGGAACTGATCAACCGGGAATTGAGTTTGAAGTTACCAAGTTCAGCACATTTTCCATGATTCTCATGAACGACACTCATTCCTCCGCCTACATTCAAGGTTATGCGGATGGCACGTTCAGACCGAATCAGGAGGTTCAGCGTGTTGAAATGGCTGCTTTATTATCTCGAATACTTCCGTCTGACAGCGTTGAAGCTACGCTTGATACATCATATCGGGATATGCCTGCTGCAGAATGGGCACGCGAAGCGATTACAAAGGCGACTGCGGGAGGTTATATGCGAGGCAATGCTGCCGGAGATTTCATGCCGGAACGTTCCATCACACGAGCTGAGATGGCGGTCATCATTGAACGGCTTCTGAATCGCAAGGATATCACGGGGGCAGTAACGACAACAGAGCTGACGAAGGAAGCTACGGACATTACATTGCACTGGGCCCTCGAGGCGGTTCAGCGTGTATTGGCAACGGGAGTCATGAGTGTGTCTCCAGACGGAGCATTTCGTCCAAACGAAGCCGTGACACGAGCGGAGGCGGTTACTTTGCTGAATCGTCTGGTTCATATTGAACCTGAACTGTCCGGCACTTCCAGATGGAAGGATGTATCTGCAAGTCACTGGGCTTATGGCGCAATCCAGGCTGCATCCCAGAATTAAAATGTAGAGTGCTGGTGCTGCTGGTTCCTATCTTTCAGCTGGGGACGAGCAGCATCAGATGAAATCCAGGAGGCATCTGCGGATGCCTTTTTTTCATCGTTAGCGTGCCCAGCTAAGCACGCATCTTCTAGCCGGTGAAAATCCGGTCGCGGGAGAGGCCAAGCCCCGTGTAGCTAGGATACTTGCGTATGGAGAAATCTGTGCGTAAAAGCGTATCGACGAAAGTACCTGTCAGAGACAGGGCGAGCGACAGTCCAGGCCGTAACATCAAGTGAATCCTGCCGCGTCGTCAAAAGGCCTTGCAAGAGGGAAAAGAGGAAGCCGAGTCTCGTGTAGATGGACGAAGGCCAGGGAAGCTGTTTTGAACTTGGAGCGACAGCGAAGAATCCTCCGGCGTAAGGGGAGCGGCATGGTCTGAAAGAGGATGCAGTGAACTGGGGAGACCCTCCCCTGCACGGATTTTTTTTTAGGAATCCGTAAAGTGGTACTCTATAAGCCAGAAGGTGAAGTGAGTGACCAGCAGGAAGGGAGTCCGAGGGGCTCATACTACCTGGGAACGCAGGACAACACAACCTGCGGGAGGTAAGGAGCCCTACTTTGTTCACGTTTCACCAAGAGGTACGAGTTCGTGAATGCCAAAATGGCTAACGACACGCTAGAAAACACTCAACAACTCTTATAGGGGAAACTAAGTCATGAGGCCAAAGCAAATATGCTGCATGCCCATGAAAGATGAACATCGGAAAGCCGTATGAGGGAAAACCTCACGTACGGTTTGATGAGGAGGGGCTGGGTTTTGCCCAGCCTTTTACTCTAGTGCCTAGCCAAGCTAGACACAACTAGCCGGTGAAAGTCCGGTCTGGGTAAGCCAAAGTAAAAGATCGACAACTTCAAAACGTACTATATCTGGCGGCCAAGGAGCATCCAAGGTGCCGGTTTCATGCATTATATGAAAAGGTTTACCGAGAAGATGTTCTCTGGGGAGCATGGAAACAGGTTAAGGCGAGTGGGGGTGTCGATGGAGTGACATTAGACACCATCGTTCAGGAGTGTGGTGCCGAGCGCTTTCTGGAGGAACTGGGAAACAAGCTGATAACCGGAACCTATCGCCCCCCAGCCTGCAGGACGGAAAGAGATTCCGAAACCGGATGTGAAGATTCGTCCCTCGGCATCCCCGTCATTGCAGACCGGGTGGTAGATATCGATATTCAAGGATACTTTGACAACATCCCTCATGAAAAGCTGATTCGGGCATAGTTTTCTTCAAGACTTAATTCACGAATCAGAGGACGGCCTGAGGCGTGTTTTCTACCGTCTGTTAATGCAGCAGGTCCTTGTTCTTGAAAAGACGTACGCCATCGATAGGAAGCCTTTCGAATCCGGGTTGCACCCAAAACGTCAATGGGAAAGCCCGCTTCCTGAAAAATCTCACGGGGAAGCGTACCCTGACTGTATTCTTGGATAAATCGTTCTTTGAATGCATCTGTGTACGTAATAGCTTTAGCGCTGACATTTTTCACATAGGGATTTCTTCTTAACTGATCTTGCTCTTGAGTTGTAAAGTGTTTTTTTGACCACCTCTCGTTTTTTTATTCATTGTACACAAAAAGACCCTACAAGATGACCTTTTTTAAAGCGTCTATCTTATAGGGTGCATTTTAGGCGGAGGGTCTCGTTTTTTTATTTACCATTGTGAAAAAAAATCTGTCTACAGACTTGATCCAGATTTTTTACGAGCTGAATTAACATCCAATAAGGAAATAGTGTATTTATCTCAATATTAACTTTTAGTGTTTCGCCTGACGTCTACAATATAAGGGAGAGGAGATGTGAGCCTGTATGAGAAAATATTTACTATAAATGGATGATGTTTGCCTGATTTTATCTACTTGTTCTAATGAAACAGGAAGCAAAGAAACCATTCCCTCCACTGTACCAAACAAGTCATTGTGAGAGAATGATTCATCCCAGCCATTAAAAGAAATGGTTGAGTCAAATGACAATTCTATTGCAAAAGTGGACAACCAAAGTACGGAAATAAACGAAGATGTCACGATCAACATAAAGCACATCGGAAATGTTAATGTCAAAGGTGAACTCGTAAAATCAGTTAAGTCACTTTTTCGGTCTGCAAAAGATAAAGATGTGAAAGCTAGGCAGCAGTTAACGTATGATCTGTTTTAGGGCTAGAATATAAAAAGAGAACAAGATAACTCCAGGGTTAAAGACTTTACTTATGAATACGAACTAAAGTTTATTGTTGACGATGTGACTATAGCCAAGATCTCCATTGAAGGTAACGGCAGTGTATGAACAGGGGCTATATTTTTATCGGAGTTAACAATAAGTGGAAAGGTTATAGACACCAATAAGGTAAGTCTCGTGCCGAAAATTCATTAAATTTTACAATCTCCCTGCTCTATCTAATTTTATATTACGGTCTTTCCAAAAAAATCAAACGACTAGAGGAAAAGGCCTTCTGAACACTCCAAGTATCGTATAGTAGTTCAAGTGAGAGAAGCATTTTTCATTAGTAGAAGTAGTATATTTATTTGTAATATATTGTATGTTATGATGCGTAGGAAAATAGGATTAGAAATATAGAATGAATAAACAAGTACTTGCTAGCTTCATATTGTTTCTATTCCTTCTATCCAGTGCAACAAATGCGTTGGTTCATTTGTAGAGAACAGATTCAAATGAAGGCTACAATTATCATTTGTGGTAGTGCTTCTTCAATTACTTAATTCATCTAGTACTATTCTTGCATATAATGTTGTTTTATTGAACAAAATGGCTTATAATGGGTAATATTGGATGTGAAGTTCCAAGATTGAGAAGTATCTAATAAATAATACAAGTGGAATTAATACATATTAAAAAAGTATGCTTAGGCTTCATTACAGACCTCCGAAATTCCGGCAGGTTATGATGACCTTTACAAAGAGAATATTATTAAGTATTTTAACGATATAAATGAAAGCGCTCTTTGTTCGTATTCATCATTATTTAAGTAATTTACACTGATTTTACTATCAAATAATGAAGAGTTTGCAAGTAAAAGGGTTCTATCTGTTTTGGAATTGTAAGGCTCTTTTTATGGAGGATAAAGGGATGAAGATATTTAATATGTCACATTGTAAAACGTTTTCGTTCCTAGCTTGGTCTGTGCTCTAAGTTTTGCAGTGAAATTAGAAAGGTAAGGTGAATGAGTGAGATTATATTTTTTTGTCGATTATAAACTTGGCGGACGTGGCGGTATGGAAACAGTGATTAATTTGATTGCTACATCACTATTGAAACGTGGGCATGAATTAAAGCTTATATTAACTGAAAAATCTGATGATCCTTATTGGGAAAGGTTTCTACCAGTGGAACATATGTTTAGTGTTGAAACTAAGTTTCAAGATGAGGAAGATAAGTTTTCGACTCAATTGTTAGAATGTGTGAATATTATTAAAAAGGAACCGTTCCCTGATGCTATTGTTACACTTTCTCCTTTCTCAACTAAAATAGCGAGTGAAGCAGTAAAAATTCTAGATATATATTGTAGTGTAGTCACTTGGCTTCATTTCAATCTAACAAATATAAGAAAGTGGGAAATGGTTTCTTACGCTGATGGTCACCTTTGTATTAGCAGTGGTTTACTTAAGGATTTAGAGAAATTCACTCCTCAAATACCAAGTAAATTAATATACAATCCCGTTGTTTTAGGAGATCAATTAATACCTAGATCAAGTTCCGGGAGGATCGAATTACTGTATGTTGGTAGATTGTATAATTATCAGAAGAGAGTAGATTTAATAATCAATGCTTTGTCACAAATCCAAGGGGATTGGCATTTGACAATTATTGGTGAGGGGAAAAATTATCCGGATTTAATTGAATTAGCTGAACAAAAAGAAATAAATGACAAAATTAGTTGGTTAGGTTGGAAGGATGACCCATGGTCATGTATACGAGAAGTAGATGTTTTATTGCTTGCTTCAAACTACGAAGGCTTTGGTCTTGTTTTAGCAGAAGCTCTTTCTAGAGGAATAACGGTTGTTTCAAGTGATTGTCCATCCGGCCCAACAGACATTGTGAGAAATGGTGAAAATGGATGGCTATTTCCGTCAGGAGATGAAGAAGCGCTTGTCGATATTTTGGACGGTATCATCAATAAATCTTTAAAATTACCAGAATCTGAAATTTGCTCACAATCAGTAGAACGTTTTAGTACTGAACAAGTATCCAATAAATTTGAGGAAGAACTTCTAAATATAGTTCAATTAAAATTAGAAAAGCTTTGATTTAACTCGCATTTAAAGTTTACTTACAAGTTTGAAAATGATAGAAAGTCGCTATGTATCTTTAAGTATGCCTGGTTTCTTTGGAAAAAAAACGAACCTCTATTTCGATGCATTTAATTTTCGGTTTCGTTACCAGCACGAGAGTTTGAAGAATTTCTTCATTCGTCAAACTGGCTGTGTTTTTGTCAAACGAAAGAGTGAGTAAACTAGAAATACCAAATAATTGAAAATTTTGACTCTTCGGTAATGAAATTGTTGCCTAGTTTGGATATTAAGTCGAGCTTACGTTAGCAATGGTGTCACACCGGCAAACTTGAAGGATGCCTATACCTAAAGAGAAAAGTATAACTTGGACAAGTATTGCATTCTTTGAGTTGGATTCAGATTATGACCTTATGAAGGTGTATGAATCTGCTCAAAACGTCAAGGCACAAGGATTATACCTAATAATCCTCGAGGACAATAGTAACCGCTTACCAGGAGGGATTTGAATGGAACAACCTACATTTCAATGAGATGTTTAATGATCTATTCGGGATGACGACGATTATCTGAATTTTATATCCATATGCATATGAAGCAAGCGTGCGATAGTTATAGTAACCTGTTTAGTCTTCAAAGTAAATGTCAAAGATGATCTGCGGCTCTATGCACCCCTCATCACGATATATTGAAATAAAGAAAAATACGACAAATGTTCTAGGTGTAAGCTAGAATGAAAAATAAAGTTCTAAGATATGCGAATAACAACGAAAATTAGATACATCAATGTAATTATGTTTTTTCATTTTTAATATTTTTTTGAAAAAAGTTCTCACGACTTTTGCTTTTACCTCTAAAAGCCGTATATTAGCCTCTAATATGATGGCTGGATTTAACCAAAAGGGCTTTATGCATAGTGATTAATAAATTCATTATGTATAACTTGGATTTTATCTATAAAACATGAAGGGGCTAATTAAACATGATTAAAGTTGAAAATTTAAAAAAAATTTATAAACAACCTATAAAAGAAACTGGTTTAAGGGGAAGTATAAAGCATTTTTTTGCACCGAAACATGTTTATAAAAATGCAGTGGATGATATAAATTTTGAAATTCTAGAGGGAGAAAGCGTTGCTTATTTAGGTAAAAATGGTGCAGGAAAATCTACGACTATTAAGATGCTAACAGGTATTTTGCAACCTAGTGAAGGTAAAATCTCCATTAACAACATTGACTTGAAAACACAAAAATTAGAGTACAAGAAACAAATTGGAGTAGTATTTGGTCAAAGGACTCAATTGTGGTGGGATCTACCAATATCTGAGTCGTTTAATTTGATAAGAGATATATATGAGATTGATGACAAAACTTACAAAGAAAATTTGAGAGTGTTTAATGAAATACTTAATTTAGGTGAATTTTCACATCTTTCTGCTAGAAAAATATCTTTAGGTCAAAGAATGAAAGCTGATATAGCAGCAGCTTTATTACATAACCCTAAAATTTTATATCTTGATGAACCGACCATAGGACTAGATATTGTTGCTAAAGAAAAAATACGAGCTTTTTTGAAATTTATCAATAAGGAATATAAAACTACGATCTTACTTACCACACATGATATTGGAGATATAGAAGAGATTTGTGAGAGGCTAATTTTGATTGATTCAGGAAAGGTGTTTTATGACGGAAGAGTAGACTATATATTAGATACCTACGGCCGATTTAGAAAAATTCATGTCAGAACAGAGGATTTTGTTGATATTAGTAAACTGTACAATCAGATTAACGGTTCAAATATAAGTATAGAGGGAACTTCAGATAGAGAATTTTCCATTTCTTTCGATTCTACTAAAATATCAATGAAGGAAGTACTTGATGGAACTATGCGTGTTGTAGACATAATTGATATGCAAACTGAGCAAACAGGAATTGAACATATATTGAAACAAGTTTATGAGGGCACACTTAATCTTGGGAAAGAGGAAGACAATTGAAAAAATATTTGTCAGTTGCGAAATGTACTCTACAAGTAAAGATAGCTTATCCGGTAACTACCTTAATTGATATATTTATTAGTATTATTTCATTAATCTTAATGTTGAATTTGTGGGGAACGATATATGCAGGACAATCGGTAATTGCTGGATATACGTGGAGTGACATGATAACCTATCTGGTTCTAGTTTTTATTATTAATACTGATTCTAACTCTGAATATAGATGCGCTAAAAGAATTATAGACGGTTCGATTGCTATAACACTCATTCGCCCTATGAGTCACAACAAAAACACTATGACTGAGATTGGGACCACCATTGCTTTTACAACTGTTATTAATCTAGTGATTGGTTTTATTATTCTATTATTTCTAGGTAATGGTTACCTCAACTTTAATTTTAATATGTTATTCTTTTTCTTCAGTTTTATCAATGCCCTTCTTATAAAATATTTAGTTGTTTATACATCCTCGTTAATGTCGTTTTGGACTCATAATGTTCAAGGAGTAATGTGGACAAGAATTGCAATAGTTAATTTGTTCTCAGGGGCGCTTGTTCCCCTCGAGTTTTTTCCTCAGTGGCTGAAAAACATTTGTGAAATTTTACCTTTTCAAACAATTATACATACACCGATAAGTATATTCTTAGGAGGAAACGATTATACAACTATGATAAGTCTTATAATGAATCAATTTTTTTGGATATTGTTCTTTTGCATTGCTGTGAAATTTATTTATCATTTTGGAATGAAAAAATTAACTATACATGGAGGTTAGCAAAGGTCAATGAAAAGGAATCTAAAAATTTACTTTATTTTGCTCTATGCTAATCTTAGGGTTTTAGTAAGATTTCGTGCCGATTTCATTTTATTAATTTTAAGTGGAAGCTTAACTCAATCCTTAGGTGTTATTTTTATATTAACCATCTTCAATAGAATTCCTAGTATTGATGGGTGGAATCTTCAAGAGATTCTTCTGATATATTCCATTGTTTATGTAATTGAGGGATTGGTGTCAATTTTCTTTGATGGATTATGGTCTCTCACATCAGTTGTCAACTCTGGTGAGTTTGATAGAATTCTACTGAGGCCAGTCTCTCCTATGATTCAAATAGCAACTCTTGGATTTGGATCTCAAGGAATTGGTAATAGCATAATAGGATTAGTACTTTTGAGTTATTCTATGATTCATTTAGATCTGTTGAGTACTTTGAATATATTGCTGGTTATAGTATTCATAATTCTTGGAGTTATCATTCGTGTATCAATAAATTATTGTGTTGCGACTATCTCTTTTTGGACTAAAAATGGAAATCCTTTGATGATAGCTAACTATAGTCTTTCAGAATTTTCTAAATACCCTATGAGTATATATAGCCTTCCATTGCAAGCTCTTATAGTAGTAGTTCCGTATGCCTTTATAAGCTATGTTCCTACCGTAATATTATTACAAAAAGAAGGATCGTTAATATTTTTATCAATGTATCCTCTGATAATCGCATATAGTGTCTATTGTATGCTTAGATTGTTTGGGATAGCCATTAAGAGATATGAAAGTTCAGGTCACTGAGAGAAGGAGAAAACAAGATGAGTATATTTAATAACCATTTTAAAAACATCGAAGAAAGATTAGACGACCTAATTAAGAGATTAACACTTGAAGAAAAAATATATCTGATGCCAACAAACCAGCGAGGTATTGAGAGACTAGGCATTAACGAATATGTTATAGGTGGAGAAGCAGCTCATGGCTTAGCATGGCTTGGTAAGGCAACTAGTTTCCCGCAACCGATTGGTTTATCTTCTACATGGAACACTAAGTTGATGAACAGAATAGGAGAGACTATTGGGAAAGAAGCCAGGGTTTATTATCAAAAATTAAATAAAAAGAAAGGGCTTACATTGTGGGCGCCAACGGTAGATCTACTAAGGGATCCTCGTTGGGGTAGAACAGAAGAAGGATATGGTGAGGATCCTTTACTTACTTCAATGCTTGCCCGTTCGTTTGTAGAAGGTATGCAGGGAAATCATCAATTTTATAAAAGAGCTTTATCGACTTTAAAGCACTATATGGGGAATAATAATGAAAAGAATAGATTAGTATCCTCATCAAACATTGATAATAGAAATAAATATGAATATTATATCAAGCCTTTCAAGGAAGTCATAAAGAATTATGGAGCTTTTTCAATAATGCCTGCCTATAACAGTGTAAATGGATTGCCTTGTATAATAGATCCGGAAATGAAGGATATTATAAAGCAATCTTGGGGACTAGAAGGGTATATTGTGAGTGATGCAGGTGATATGAAAATGCTAGTTGATTCACATAAATATTGTTCTTCATATGCAGAAGCTGTATCACTAGTTATTAAAAGTGGAGTAGATAGTATTAATGATGAAGCTGAATTAGTAGTAACTTCAATTAAAGAAGCATTACAACTAAACTTACTTGAGGAATCAGATCTTGATAGAGCGATAAAAAATGTATTTAGAGGAAGAATTCAGTTAGGTGAATTTGATCCAGATCACTTAAATCCATATTCCAGTATTCCAGAAGAATATCTTTGTTGTGAAGAAAACAATTTATTATCATTAGAAGCAGCTAGAGAGTCCATTGTTTTGCTAAAAAACACCATTAACTCCCTTCCGCTCAATACAAATCTGCTTAAAAGTGTAGCAGTGGTAGGACCATTGTCCAATGTTTTATATAGAGATTGGTATAGCGGTGATTTTTCTTATAAAGTAACCCCATTGCAAGGAATAATTAATAGAGCTGGCTCAGCAATCGATGTGAATTTTCATAATGGAAATGATTATATAGCAATAAAATCAAAGAAAACTGGAAAGTACTTGTCCGTAAACCAAACCACAGGTGAGATAACGGTAAGTGGTGAACAAATTACCGACAATGAAATTTTCGAATATTGTGACTGGGGATGGAATAAGAAGACAATTAAATCTGTGCTGAATGATAAATATGTTACCTTCCAAAAGGAAATATCGGCTACTGCAGAAGAGGCATTTGGATGGTTTGTCAGAGAAGTATTTAGTACTATTGATTTACAAAATGGTGTCAGCATAAAAACCTGGAATAACAAATCTCTATCCGTTATAGACGATAAGGTTAAATGTAAAGAATCACATGAGGAAAGTAATGATTTGAATGAAGTTTTTGAATTAGAGGTAATTGTTAATGGCGAAAATGAAGCGATGAGAGTAGCCAATCAATCAGATACTGTAATTGTGATTGTTGGTAATAACCCTCTGATAAATGGCAAGGAAGATGAAGATCGCCCTGGATTAGAACTTCCAGAATCTCAACTAAACCTAATAAAAAATATGTATAATATTAATAAAAATGTTGTTGTTTGTATAGTTGGGAGCTACCCATTTACTATTACTGAAGTTGATAACTTAGTGCCGTCAATTTTATATACTTCGCATGGTAGCCAAGAACTTGGAAATGCACTAGCAGAGGTGCTCTTTGGAGATTATAGTCCTGCTGGTAGGCTATCGATGACTTGGTATCGTAATCTTGAAGGTCTAACTGATATATTCGATTACGATATAATAAATGGAGGACGAACATACCTCTATTACAAGAACCAAGTATTATATCCATTTGGGCATGGATTAACGTACACTAAATTTACGTATTCCGATCTAACAGTAAAAAATACTGATGATGTAAATGTGGTCGTCTGTTTCGATATTACCAATACTGGTCTTAAAGTAAGTGATGAAGTGGTTCAGGTATATGTACGTTGCAATTCTAACAAGTTGAAAAGACCATTGAAAGAGTTAATGGCATTTGAGAAAGTTAATCTTAATCCAAGTGAAAATAGGAAGATCGAATTCTCCATCCCGATTTCTAAACTTGCGTATTGGAATGTTAGAGAACAGAGATATAGCGTTGAAGAAGCAGTGTACACATTTTCGATAGGATCTTCTTCAGAGGATATTCGTTTAGAGCAAGATATAAAGATCATGGGCAACGATAAACCGTCCAGATCTTTGAAAACTAAAACAAAAGCTGAAAACTATGACTACGCTTTCAATGTATTGTTATCCAAGTCTAGTAGCGGAGAGCAAGTAGTCTATACTGAAAGTGAACAATCTTGGTTATTATTTAATGATGTGACGTTAGATGAGGGTACCTCTTTGGAATTGTACGTAAACTCATATCTTAAAGATCTAGCAATAGAAGTTAGAGAAGGAGGAGTTCAAGGAGCGTTATTAGATAGGAAGGAAGTTATAAAAATTGGAGAATGGCATAGTGTTAATTTGGATATAAGTTGCTTAATCAAAGATAGAAAGTCTACTAATCTATGTATCAAATTTAGTAAAGGTGTATACATTGATTGGATAAAGATGAATTAAGTAAACTCCAAAACCTATTAAATAGAAATGGGGATATATGGGGCTTTTTAAGAGAGCGTCTGAAATTGATGTTATTTGGTTTATACATGAAATTAATAATTTTTATTGCTGAGAGGGTTATCTAAGCAAGTTTTCTTCCTCTTATGCTGAGGATAACTTTTTCTTCGGAGAAGGTCACCTTGTCTGTCTGATAAACCTGAACCTGATATACACCTGAGGAGCTCTCTTTTGTTGTTCTATAAAGTTTCATTTCGTCCTATAACAACGAGTTATAGTGATAAAAGGCATCCGTTTTAAATACATCAGTGATTTGCTTGTAAAGACATAGAGTTGAGGGTTTATACATGACTGAGAAACCTCATCAACGAGTACATCATTAGCAAATGAAGCCATTCGTTTTAGGATATATGGCGAATATTCGACTAGGAGGAAAAAAGTTGTTTTTATCTATAATTATACCTACTTACAATAGATCAAGTTTATTAGAGAAATCGTTAAAATATATAACTGAACAAATTATAAATGTAGACGTAAGTTTTGAAGTAATTATTGTGGATGATGGTTCATCTGATAACACAAAAGATGTTTTTGAAAAGTATAAAAAAAAGGTTTCACATATTAAATATATTTTTCGGGAGAGAGATGATCTTTCTGGTAGAGCAAGAGCTAGAAACGCAGGGATAGAAGCTAGTCAGGGGTTGTGGATTACATTTTTAGATTGTGGAGTATTAATTCCAAACGATTTTGTTGAAAATATTTACTCTATAACTAAAGAAAGAGGTGAAAAACTGGTCGTTTATCATTCTGTACTAGGTATGTATGTTGAGCCTGAGAAAGACGATGTTTCAGTTATAGACTGTGTTTCACCTACAAATTTCAAAAAAGTTACAGAAGACCTGTCAGGCATCCCTGAATGGATAGATCGAAGAGTTGGACTTTTTGAAATGACTAATAATGAATTAAGCAATTTATCTGCTCCTTGGTCAATCGGTTGGACTGCAGCATTAACTACTTCTAATTATCTATTAAAGAAAATAGGCGGATTCGATGATGCTTTTCTAGGTTGGGGAGCAGAAGATACAGATATGTGTTACCGACTATTCAAAGAGGGGGCTTTATTTATTGCAGATCAGGCATCTACTTGTTTGCATATTCCTCATCTTAGTTCATCAGAGAGTTCAAATGAAAAAACGCTTAGTAATGCAAGGAATGAATTAATGTTGCATCGTAAACAGTATTCTTTTGATACAGAATTGTATTTATATTACCCTGGCCCTTATTATAGTCAGGCTCTGAGTAAATATAATAATTTAGTTTTACAGCATATAATTCCGCGTTATAAAACAAAATTATTTGAGTGTATAAATCAAGTAATTAGCAATTCTTCGAGGGTTGCTACAATTGGAATTGATAACTTTGCATTTATTAATCAATTAAATACTGTAACTGACATATTTGTTCAAAATAAGAATACTTTCAATTATTTAGGGGTTCGTTTTCCGGATAAAAATATAGTGTATCTACTTGGTGTTAATACTCCATTTTTAGATGAATACTTTGATGCGATTATAGTTAGTGATTATTTCAGAATATTTAGCGAGAAAATCTTAAAAGATTTCATTCAGGAATTGCTTAGAATATCAAAAAGATTATTTTTTATATATACTGAAGCCTTTAGTTCAGTATTGAAAAAAGTGGAAAATGCAAATTGGTTAGAATATGAAGATTTAATTATTATAACTCAGGAAAGTAATATTAATGTTGTTGAAATAGAAAAAAACAATAAAAGTAAGATTTTTGAGATCATCAATAATATTTGAAAACTTAACAATTATGAAAGTTTATTCATTATTTGAGATACTTCATTTAGTTTAAAAGTCTTTTCGATATTTATGCATCATTGATTACTAATTTCATGATTAGTGCCAATGGAAATGTATATTGGTGATATGTATTTAGTTTTTTAAATGTAAATTTTTAAATAATTTACAAAGTTGTTTTTATCTGTTAAAATAGGTATAATAATTCATGTGATGCCGAATAAATAAGAGTTTTCGTTCAAGGATCACCGAGCTAATTTTTGCGAAGCTGTGGAGCGAATAGTTGGAACAAAACCCAGAATCGTAAAGATTCGTAAACTTTGTTTCAGAAGCTAGCATCTGCATCGAATGTGGAACATGGTATAAAAGGAAAACCGAAATTCCGAAAACATGGCAAAAGAGTATCCCTTTTTTACGCTGAACACAGAATATATTTTATATACGCAAAACATAGCTAACGAGTGAATAACCGTAAGTTATCCAAAAGGAAGAGTTGCTCGCCGTAGATCAGTTTAAGGAAAGCAATAATATTACATCACGTCCCTCCCAAATAAACATTTGCTGAAATTTTTCTGTACTACATAATCTATTTCAATTTATGCAAACGATATCATGGACACTCGAAATTGCGTTGGTGTTTCAGGCTTCCGTATTTGGATGCGAACTTTATTAAGGAAGGGAATTTTGTATGAGCGAATTGATGTTGAAAGAGTACGGAGAAAAGCGGTTAATTGAAGAGATCATAATTCCTATGATAAACCCTATGAAGGCGAATGCGTTAGCCGGAGATGATTGCGCTGTGATTCCTATCGGAGAAAGTGACTGCGTTACAATGTCAACTGATCGTGTACCGGCTGATCTTTTAAGCTATGAGTTGGGACTAATTAATGATTATGAATTGGGATATTATTTAGCGTCGTTAAACATCAGTGACATTTATGCCAGCGGATCGCAACCTTATGGAATTCTGCTAAACTTAGCTTTTAACAAAGATATGAAAGTAAGTCAATTTACTCAAATCATGGAGGGTGCAAAGAAAGCCTGCGAAGATAATAATTGTTTAATTTTGGGTGGAGACTTGAGTGATAGTGTAGAAATGAATTTGGCAGCAACTTCGATCGGAAAAGGCAAAATCCCTAATTTGATCTATCGTTCTGGAAGTCAAGATAACGATTATGTTTTTGCTACAAAGCATATTGGAATAACTCCGACTTCATTTAAGTATTTTACAAAAACCAAAGGAGAAGGATTTATGTTTAACGAAACTGAGGAGGAAATCTTAAAATCGGTATTCAAATACCCCCTACTCAGTTGTGAGTTGTCACGAATGTTGTCTGAAATGAAACCGAAATATTCAATAACTTGTATGGACAATACCGATGGCGTTTATCAATCTTTACATGAGATTGCGAAAATAAACGATATGCAGATTACATTGGATTTCGATAAATTACAGATTCATCCACTGAGTTGGAAAATTGCTGAGCATGAAACATTGGGGATTCTCGATCTAGTTTTTAATGCTGGAGCAGATTTTCAGTTAATTGGAACGCTTGATAAGAATATTGAAAAAAACGATCTAATTAAACTTGAAGAGGCGGGATTATACATAATAGGAAGAATACAAAAAGGCAATAATACAGGGGCTGTTTTCTGCAATAGAGATAGTCAAAAATACGAAATTAAAGCCTCAGGCTGGAATTATTATATTTGATTTGATATTTAAAACAAAGCGATAGTGACTTAGCGTTTAAATTACTATTGCTGGAAGGGAGGGCAAGTATGATATTGACAGGCAGCGAAATTAGGAAAATGATAAAAAAAAATAAAATAGATATTATCCCATTCAACGAAAAACACTTGAACCCCAATAGTTATAATTATCGACTCGGTGATTTTTATCGCGAAGTAACGGTGAACGAAGAGGGGGAAACCATAACTTCTGAAATCAAACATATAAAAGAAGATGGGATAGTGCTTATGCCTAACCGCTTGTATCTAGCAACTACCAATGAAATTATTGGCAGTAGCCATTATGTGACATCGCTCATAGGACGATCTTCTTTAGGAAGATTGGGTTTGTTTTTACAATGTTCAGCAGATTTAGGGAACTTAGGAGAATCACATAAATGGACTCTGGAGTTGAAATGTGTACAACCAATCAAAATTTATCCATCGATGATTATTGGACAAGTAAGTTTTTGGGAACCCCAGGGTGATATAAGTTTATATCAAGGGAGTTATACTCATTTTAACACTCCTGAAGGGAGATTAGAGGCATGATATTAACTGGATGTGAAATTGAAAAAGAAGTGATAAACGAGAATATACATATTACTCCATTTAATAAGCGACAGATTAATCCCAACAGTTATGATTTCTCGTTAGGAAGCAGTTTAAAGGTATATAAGAACGATATACTGGATCCGAAGGTGAAACAGGAAACAGAAGATATCGAAATACCTAAAGAGGGATTGGTCTTACAATCGAACCGCATTTACTTAGGTTTTACAAATGAAATTATGGGGAGTAATAAATATGTGCCGATAATACGTGCTAAGTCTTCAATAGCTAGATTGGGACTGTTTGTTCATATTACAGCGGACTTAATTGATATCGGATCCATCAATCAATGGACATTACAGTTACATGCAGTTCAATCTGTAAAAGTATTTCCTAATATGTTGATAGGACAGGTCACCTTTTGGGTGCCAAAAGGTGAGATTGTGTTATACGATGGCAAATATCAAGGGAGTAAAGGAGCTAAGGCATCCCAGATATATAAAGACTTTGTTTAAGGAAGCTTTAGATTAGAGATAGGCTGATATAGGGAACCAAAGGGGACTTCTTAGTCCCCTTTGGTTGTGTTATGCTTTTCGTCATCTTTAACAAGGCTCATTCCTTATTTGGTATCACTTATTAAGTGAAACATCAATGTGGTAATTCCCTTTTTGACATTTTTTATAGTAATATTGATGTAATTTCAAGCGGAGACATGGAAAACAATTTGAAAAAAACACATTCATGAAACAAGAGCGGATTTGATGCTATGTTTCTAAAGCCTCGGTATTTCTCTGCGTTTTCGAGAGGTATACAAAATAGAAATGGAGGAAATTTTATGGGTAAACATATTAGCATTTGTGGTATGGGAGGTGCAGGAAAAACGACCTTTGCTAGAGGCCTAAATGCTTTCATGCAGAAAGAATTGAGCAATGTTATCTATTATCATGGATTTGCTCCTAGCGAGAATATTGATTCTTTACGTAAAGTGACAAATGATGCATTGTATAAGTATTTCAACGACGAGTTGATTTCTTTAGCCTATTTACTGGACTTAAGAAGTGTTTATGAAAAAATTCAATGTGATTTGGAAAATGGCGGAACTGTTCTTACGGAAAGATTCTGGTTATGTTCTAAGGTCTTTTCATCTGTTTTGGGTGTAAACCAGTTTTTTATTGATGCATTTATTAAAACGCTTAAAACTCCAGATCTTGTAATTTTATTAGACATTGATCCCGAAGTAGCCTACAAACGTTTGTTACAAAAATCTAAGCCGATGGAGAACAATGATGGCTTAGAGAACCTTATTAAAGCCAGAAAAATGTATTTAGAAGCATGTGCAAGTTTTGAAAATGTTATTGTCGTTGATAACACAGAGCCATTGTCCGAAGAAAGCTACATGAAACTGTATAGAAAAATACTTAATTTTGCACTTTAAGGAGTGATTGTATGGATATAATAGCCACAATTGGGCGGATACATGTTGGTAATGCTTTGGATGCACAAATTGAAGAGCTATTACGTCAGGGTATAAATAGTTTGCGCTTTAATTTAGCCAAATACGACGATTTAAATGAACTACATGAACGAGCTATCGAAATAGCTAAATTAAAGCAAAAACATTCCATTAGAATTATGCTAGACTTCCCATTTCCATATAAGAAACCACGTTTGTATCTAAATAACGAGGCTGGTGTTTATACTGTAAAGCCAGAAGACTTGTTTAAAATATCAATAAATTCGTCAAATACTATTTTCGTCGATGATTCTCGTGTTTTAGAATTAAGCATTGGAGAAACCATATATTACTCTGATGGTGAAGGTGTTTGGGTGGTAGAAGAAGTACATACAGATCATATTGTTGTGAGAGCTAAAAATTCATGCATAATTTATACTGGAAAATCTATCTCCATTGGAAAATTAATGAAAAGCCAATTGCTGAATACATACAGAGAAATTACTGAGGTAGTTAATCCTGATAGCATTGCTTTGTCGTTTGTGATGAATTCTACCGATGTGCTCGAGTTTCTGGGTAACAAGACACCTGATTTCGAAATCATAAGTAAAATTGAGACTCAAAATTCTGTTTTAAACATTGACGACATTGCATGCCATTCAAACATCATGATAGGAAGAGGAGATCTTAGGCTTTACGCTGATTATAATAATCTTTACCAGTTTCAAGAACAAATTGCTAAGAGTACAAGAAATCTAAACAAAAAATTGTATTTCGCTACTGGAATTCTGCAATCATTAGCAAAAAACGTGATTCCTAACCCTGCAGAAATTATAGATGTGACAAAAATGCTTGAGTATAATCCGGATGGTATCATTTTAAATACTGAAGTAGTGATTGGAAGAGTGGATATTGCCGTTTCTATAATTAACAAAATATTGGCTCAAAAGCAATGAAAAAGGAACGCTTAGAAAAAGTTCCTTTTTAAATCTATAGTAAAAGCTGAATATATTACTATTTGAAGTATTTAACATGTTTTCGAATCACTTTGTTAGATTTTCTGGTGTTTTGCATCTGATTTTTTATGGCTTAACGCAACCTAAGAGTAAACTTAACTGGTGATATATTTATATAAAAGCATGGAGGTAAACATGAGTTTAGTTGGGACTAGAGTGGATTTAGCGGGGAAAATGAAAGAATTATTGGATGCTAAAGTAAATAAAAATGCAACAGCAATAAGTGCCGCATTTATTAAAGATGGTGAACTCATAGCTGCTTTAGCATATGGGACGCAGGACGGAAATCCAGATAACCCTGCGACAGTACACGATTTATATAATGTAGGTTCTATATCGAAAATCTACTGCGCCATCGCGGTTATGAAGCTCGTTGAAATGGGGAAAGTGAACCTCGATGTGTCAGTAACGGAGTATTTACCCCGTTTTAGGATGCAGGACAAAAGATACAAGCAAATTACACTGCGAACTTGCCTTAATCACAGCTCAGGATTGCCTGGGGCAAATTTAAAATATTCATTCAGTACAAAATGGCTTACTGAAGATATATATGAAGAGTTCTACGATTATTTTTCCAAATCAAAACTAAAAGATACTCCGGGGAATAACTCCGTTTACTGCAACGACGGCTACATATTGGCGGAAATGGTTGTAGCGGAAGTATCAGGCATAAGTTTCATACAATTTGTACAAGACCATATAGCAAAACCTGTAGGTGCACTATCAACTTTTTCAGGAGGAAATATTCCGGAAAATCGTGTGCGAGTTAAGGAAAAAGAGAAAAAAGAAGAATACATTATGTGTACAGGATCAGGTGGAATAATAACAAATATTATTGATTGTGCAAAGATAGGATATTTATTTATCGATCCGAAAGAAGTTTTCAAACCTGAAAGCCTACATGAAACATGTCTTTCACAAGGGAAATCTGTAATCACCGGGATAGCAGAAAACTTCGGATTGGGTTGGGATTCAGTAAACTTTTCACTTGAACCCTACGATTTCGGTGAAAATGTGCTTGTGAAAAGCGGTGCTACAAATATGTTCCGTACTTTTCTCCTTGTTAGCCAAAAGTATAAACTTGCAGCCGCGATTTCAGTGACAAACGACAATAGAATCGTTGTCTATGATATATTAAGCGAACTTTGCAGCTTGTTATTAGATGAATATAATATCAACACACGGAAAAAGAAAAAAGAAAAAGAGTTCGATATTGAAAAAAAGCCTATACCTGTTGAATATGCAGAAAGATTTTCAGGTGTATATTACAATAATACTCATAGTTTCCGCGCCATTTTTGATAACGATAGTCTTAAAATTCAATTCAGGAAACAAGATGTCTGGGAAGATTGGGTCACTGAGTTATTTTATGATGGACAACGATTTGTTTCCAATACGAAACCATTTATATTTACTTTTGAAAACCATGAAAAAAATTCTTATTTGATAAATACAGTACCATTTTGGGGAAAGAATCCGATGGCACAAAAGTGCACGTCTTTTCCTTCGCTTACAGGAAAATGGAAGAGTCGTGTTGGTAAAAAATATATCGTATGTGATGCGCACCCAGCCGATACGGTGCTGACGCCCAGTGGATTTTCTTTAACAATTAAAGAATTTGAAAATGAAGAAGGAGTGTTGTTTTTTGCATATACTGGGCCATTTGGCACGGACACTTTGCCTGTGACTCCTTCTGGAGAATGGGAAACCGAAATGATATTAAACGCACCACTCCAAGGAGCACGGAAAGGATTCGCTCCTTATATTTATGAGAAGGGAGGTGTCGAATACTTATATGCCTTTGGTTATAACTTAATTGACTCGGTTTATATAAAACCACTTCAATCTGGACGTGTTATTTCAATAAAAGGTAGACAAAATAAGATTTTCAGTATGAAAGCTGGAAATAAACTTCATATCGATAAACCTGCTGATGTACGTATTATCATTCTCAATTCTGAATTAGAACAGAAATTTGATAGCGAGTCTGGTCTAGATATCACTGAAACGTGCGATGGTTTTATTTTGTTTATCAACGAAGGCACGATGAATTTTTCTGTTGAGATTAGTTAGAAGCTGTATCACTCATTTGACACTTGTTAAACTAGTGCTAAATGTGAGAAAAACGATACATATTTTCAGCAGAAACCGTTGTGATTTTGAAGTTAATTGATAGAAGCGCCTAGAGACCTTATAACCCATGAGTTTCATGAATAACTACACATTTTATGAAGGCTTAACTATTATCGAAATACAATTAAAGGTTGCTTTTTTGAATTCGTTCTTTTCAGTAACTATACATTTGCGTAGATACAATATTATTGAAAGCAAGGTGAATACATGCTTTTGCATGCTGATTTTTTTGTGAGCTCTATAAATGATTCACTAAAATTCTACGTTGATGCTTTGGGTTTTGAATTAGTGGATGAATTTGAAGTGAATGGAGATTTAGTGCGATTTATTTCTGCTGGGATATACTCAAAATGCAGAGTTGTATTGTTGAGAATTGGAGTTAGAAGTGCAATGATCGAGTTGATTGAATTTGTGGATAAAAAAACAGATGATGTAATAAAGTCTAGGGGATCTATAACAATATTAGTGCCTTCTTTAGATGAGAAAATATCTGTTTTACGAAACAAAGGTATTAGTCCAGTTTCTGATGTTTTTAATGTAGATAGTAATAAGTTTGGGAGAAGTAAAGTTTTATTTTATAGTGATTTTGATGGGAACAAAATAGAATTCTTAGAAAAGGTTTAATGAAATAAACAAGACTATAAGTGGAGGGAAAAATAATATGCAAACGAAACTTGAATGGACCCCTGAACAAGAGTTGCTTATATTGACTAGCAGACTTACTTTTTCTGAAAATCAAAAAGAACAATTAACTACCTTGCTTAGTGAAAACAGAATTAATTGGTTTGAGTTTTACAAATTAACATTGTACCACAAAACTACGACATTATGCTGGAAAAATATCAAGACATATTGTCCTGATGTATCCATCCCAAAATATTTAAGAGAAGTAATAACCAGCGCAAGTATCTCAATAGCTGAAAGAAATAAAAATTATCAATTGAAAATAAAGGAAGCCTTAGATGAATTTAAGAAACATGATCTTACTTGTATTCCCGTAAAGGGATCTTACTTAATACCAAATATGTATAAAGATTATGGTATTAGATATAGTGGAGATGCTGACTTTCTAGTTAAGTATTCAGATATAGCGAAACTAGGAGATGCAATGGAATCCCTTGGTTTTATCAAGAGCAACGGCATATACAATGAAATAGATAATACAATAACTCCAATTTCTCGAGCAGAGGAAATTATGTGGAAGAGATCAATGAGTAACTTACCACCTTATCTAAAATTAAATGATAATCGGTTTACCCCATTTTATTTATTTGACTTTAGATTTGCATTAGATGATACATTGAACCATGACCCAATTAATGAAATAATTGACAACTACATAAGGACAGGACATGTTAATCCATCCCATGTCCTTACTCATCTTTGCACCCATTTTTATGGCGAAGCTACGTACACATTAACTATATTTTTTGGAAAAGATATGAGTTTAATAAAACTTTGTGACATAAGAGAATATATCATTCAATGTATGGATAATGTATCACTTGAATCGTGTGTTTCGTTTGCCAAAAAGAACAATCTAGAAAAACAAATATATTACACAATGTTCTATTTAAAATTAGTATATAACGATGGATATGAAGATGAAATCATGGAAAAATTAGGAGTAGTGGATCAAGACTTTATGAGAGAATTTGGAGAGAATCAACTCGGTGAGAAACAGAAATTTAAAAAAGGATTCTATGAAAGGATTTTTTCGTGTGACAATAGCGATGAAATGTTAGAAGGACCAAGATTTCTAGAAATCTAACAAGTGGAGGTTCTCTAAAATGAATGTGAAAGATTTGACAATAAACAAAGTGTTTGAAATCCAAGCACAAAAAACACCAGATAAGATTGCTTTAATTTATGATGGCGGCACAATGACATATTCTGAGCTTAATAAAAAAGCTAACCAGCTGGCAAGATATTTAATCCAGAGAAATGTCATGGTTGGTGATATAGTTACACTGCAACTAAAACGTTCATTTGAAATGGTTATTTGTATTTTAGCCGTTTTGAAGGCGGGTGCCGTTTATTTACCCTTGAGCGTGAATGAACCGGTTGAACGGCTCAACTACCTCTTATTAAAAAGCAATGCAAAAATTCTATTAACTGACACAGAATTGTCGGCTCCAAGTACTGTGCCGTTTATCAATATAAAAGAAGTAAAGTATGACATTTTTGAGAGTTCAAGCTTGGAGATCAAATTTTCTTCCGAGAATCTCGCTTATATCATATTTACCTCCGGATCAACGGGTGAGCCTAAAGGTGTGATGGTTGAACATAAATCCGTGGTCAATTTTTTGAGTTGGAGGAAAGAAGAACATTCATTAAGTGACGATGATGTTCTGATTCTAAAACATTCTTATACTTTTGACTTTTCAATATTTGAATTATTCGCATGGTTTTTTGCAGGAGCTTCATTATGTATATTGAAACAAGACGAAGAGAAATACCCGGATATCTTAATAAACAAAATATTTGAACATAACGTTACTTCAATAAACTTTGTAACATCGGCGTTTAAATTATTTTTAGATGTTGCAGAACATAAGGATTCCATGGATAAGCTTAAATCTTTGAAAAATGTATATTTTGGTGGAGAATATTTGAACCATACACTAGTAGAAAAGTTTTATAGTTTGTTTGGTAGAAATACAAATACTAATTTACATCATGTGTATGGTCCTACAGAAACTACAATTATAGTAACCTGCTTTAGCTTAAGTCATGATATTTTTTCAAAACTATCTGAAATTCCAATTGGAAAGCCAATTGATAATACGATGATAAACATATTAAATGAAGATTTAACTGAATGTGCTGTGAATGAGGTTGGAGAAATTTATATTTCTGGTGCTTGTGTTGCTCGTGGCTATATTAACGATGAAAATTTGAGCAGTAAAAGTTTTTTGCCGGATTTGATACATCAACATGGCAGGATGTATAAAAGCGGAGACCTAGGAAAACGGACAGATGATGGTAATATTGTGTTCGTTGGAAGGGCTGATAATCAGGTTAAAATACGTGGCTATAGAATAGAGCTTGAGGAAATTGAAAAGATGTTGATCAAATACACTGACGTTACCCATGCATTAGTAATGGTACATGATCATAACGCTCTGGTTTGTTATTATACTAGCACAAAGGAAATAGCCAAAGATACTCTTGTCGAGTATTTAGCAGGCTATTTACCGGAATATATGATTCCACTTGATATTATTAGAATTGATGATTTTGTATATACTTCAAGCGGGAAGATAGACCGAAACTATGATTATTCTTTACCAGAGAAAAGTAAAGTTATAAATAACCAACCACAACTATCAACGTTAGAACAAAGAACTATTGGAATAATTGCAAGAAATCTGCCCAAAATCCCCGAACAATCAATTTCCCTTGAGGCGGATTTGGTAAGTCTCGGAGTTAATTCAGTATTTTTCATAAAATTAATTATTGATATGGAAGAAGAGTTTGACATAATATTTGATGACAACATGTTGGCCAGGGATTCATTTGTGAAAGTCAAAGATTTTGCTGAGTACATTACCCAAAAGATAAACTGAGATCATAGTGTACGTTAAAATTATTTCGAATGATTTTCGAAGTAATGAATAAGGTTCTTGCGGATCTTATACCCACCATCGATAGAAACTCATATAAGTAACGCAATATTTCATTCAAATTAACTAACCATAGGTCCCTAATTTCATATTTTTTTGAATGACAACTGAAATTATCCCGCCAAGCAAGGGTGAAGGATTATGCTTAATCATTTAGGATCTCCTGCTTGGCAGGCCTATGGTAGCATCTATTGATTAGTTTTTATTGATAATTTTTTTCAACGTTCCATTTGAATGGTACAAAGATTCGACGGCATTTATAGTATGGATGAACCATTCATATTTTTTAGCTTTTATAGAAGGTGATATAATAAATATGGGTTAATATCAATTTTAACTAACCATAGTTTACCCAACTGATTCCTCGATACACTGGGAGTCGAATTAGAAAACACATAAAGTGAATTCCAAAAATTAATCTTGAAAAGACTAACAGGAGGTAACTAGTATGAAGGTAGGTATTGGGCAAGATAGCCACAGATTTGATCCAAATGGTACCAAGGAACTCATTTTAGGTGGAGTGAAGGTAGACAGTGATAAATCATTTTTTACCAACAGCGATGGAGATGTTGTTCTTCACGCATTGACAAATGCAATTTCAGGTATTACATGTGTCAATATCCTCGGGAAAATTGCGGACGAAATGTGTTTGGAACGAGGAATTCTGAATAGCGCAGAATACGTTAAGGAAGCATTAAAGTATATGAATGGATTGAAGATATCTAATGTTTCTTTTTCAATAGAATGTTCCACACCCAAAATATCACCTATTATTGCTGACATGCGTAATTCAATAGCTAATTTGCTTGACATTGAGGCTAATTGTGTAGGTATTACTGCAACATCGGGAGAAGAATTGACAGAGTTCGGTAAAGGGAAGGGTATACAAGTTTTTTGTACTGTGTGTGCTATTTAAGAAAATCAGCTTGAGTTCTAACATCGGTTGAAACGCTAAACTATTCATGCTGATGCCTCATTTGAAAATAATGAGGCATCTCGGCATCGCTTTACTCATTTTAGGGTAGTAAGGGAACAATCAAAAGGAAGCGTTACCGTTGAAAATGAATTCCTATGAATCCAAAAAAGAAGAACGAGGATTTGCATCAAATTGCACACATTCGGGCTAGGAACTAGCCTGTAAACTTGAGGCAGTAGCTTAATTTGATCAAGAAGCCGACATCTCTTAGGTGGTTGGTAGTTCACGTTATGATATCCACGTTGACCTCCTAATCGTTGGGTACGTGGAGTCGACGTTCACCTCTCTATAATAGGAGATTTTTTGTGTTTTAACATAAAATCTTGAATATAGATAACAGATTAAGAGTTTGGTTGAAAATTGATATGAGGAGTGTTTTCAACAATGAAAATAACTGGTTGTATTTTAACAAAAAATGAAGCTCCGCTCTTGGAAGATGCTATTAGGAATCTGAAAAAATTAACAAATAATATTATTATAGTTGATAATGGTTCATCTGATAATACAAGACAAATTGCTGAAAAGTTTGAATGCGATATAATTATCAGCCCCCAAACTATCTTAGATCAAACTAGAAATGTTTATTTAAATGCAATAAACTCTGGTTGGGTTTTTGTATTAGATACGGATGAACGTTTAGATGATAGAACAATAACTACTATACATAATTTTTGTTCACAAGCTCCTGCTGAAGTTATGTTAGCTAGATTACCTAGATATGAATATTTGGGTAATGGTTTGTTTTTTGAGTCAACTATGTCACGTTTATTTAGAAGTCACCCTCAAATCCGTTATGATCCATCACCTATTCATTCTTCAGTTACATATTCTGTAAAGGATTTATCAGGTGAGATAAAATTTCTTGACGCTCCAATTCAACATATAGATGTTCTAGTCAAACAGAATAGTGAAATGAAGAGATTATCTTACACAAAATTATTAGAAGAAACACTCACTCAAAATGAAGGAACTTATTATTATATGAATTTGTTGATGTTTTTAGGCGTAGAATATGCGACTTCGAGAGATTATGACAAAGCTTTAAATATTTTTGATAGTATTTTGAATTCAAATAGATGTACTGAACGAATGAGATATTATGTGGAATTTTATAAATGTAGGCTTTTTATGTTAGAGGGCGAATTTGAAAAAGTTAAGGAGTTAGTACATGTAGATCAGATATCTGATTTGTATTGGAAGGCGAAATTTTTAACTTTAAAAGCAGAAATATTATGGATAAATGGGGATCTTGAAAATTCGAAGAAGTGTTACTACGAAGCGCTTGATATCAATCCTAACGAATTGCAATTATTGTTGAATTTAGCTTATCTTGAAAAAATTGAAAACCCACAGGTTACTGTTGATATGATAAACAATGCTATAAAAATTAATTCATATTTATTAGAGCCTATTATTTATAAAAATGTTGATAGCACTAAAAATGTATTCTTTTTTCAAAAACCGATTGATTTAATGAATCGTAATTCTACTAATATTTTTGAATGTATGATAGAAGCATTGAAAAGTTTAGAAGAAACCAATGAAATCAACACATGGATGAATCACCAAATAAATTGTATTGCATAAAAAGACAGACTGCAAAACTCGTAAGTTTTTGTTTACAAGGAGCAGAACTTCCGCTCAGTGGTCGATTTATGTTGCTCAAGAATTCATAGATACAGACCGAGGGCATCTTTCTCAACTAAACTTTAACAAACGGTTGTCATTCATCCCACATTTCTAAAGTGGTGGGATGAATGACAACCGTTTGATTTTTGAGGCCCATTCGCTATAATAACGAACACATGTTCACTCCTTTCTTATTTGGTTAGGATAGAACGGAGGTAAACCCGATGCTGAAAAGCTTATCGGTATCGATTAGTTCCCCATCAAGCGGAGGATTCTTCCTAAAGACGTTTGTTTGCATACGCAAAGACTACAACCTCATCCTAAAGGAACGTATCGAATCATACAAAAGGGTCCAGGAGACCGGCGAGAAAATCAAGTTCCCTACGCCTGCTTGGTACAAATACGAATGTTTTTGAAAGAAGTCGACAGCTTGGGACTCACTAACGCGCAGCTTAACTTGAACAAGTCGTACCAAAAATTCTTCAAACGCCTGGCTGCCGGTTTTCCCAAGTGGAAATCCCATAAGAATTCGGTACAGTCCTACACCACGAATAATCAAAACGGGACGATTGCTATTGTGGATGGGCGATATTTCAAGCTGCTAAAAATGGATCCAGTGCGCATCAAATTACATCGACAACCCCGAGGTATCAATAAGTCGGCGACGATTTCCAAAGCAGCATTGGGGAAATATTACTTCACTATTCTGTTCGAAACCGACGTGCAGCTGAAGGATCTGGGCTTGACTCATTTTGCCGTGCTGTCAGAACTCACCAAGATCCAGAATCCGAAACACCAGGCGAAAACGACGGCCAGGCTCGCAAAGCCGCAACGTAAACTCTCGCACAGAGCACAAGTAGCGAAGAAACATGGGCTACCTTGTAGACGACAGCTGCAACTACCAGAGGCAGCGCATCTTCGTCGCCAAGTTATGAAAAAATAGCCAACCAACGAACCGACTTTTTCCATTTAATGTAGTACGCCTAGTCCAATGGTCGAAAGATTTTCATTTATCCTAATGTGACTACCTCACAATACAGCAGAATTTTGGAGCGGAAATTGCTGCACAGATACGACGACACCTGCGCTCGTTCCAACCTCAGATATGGATGTTATGGTCGGTGAAATAGGTATAGACTTTTATGAGAGAACCACCCTTATTTGTGCCAATGAGCGAGTTGTACTGAGGGGGATAAACCGTAAAAAAGTTTACATCGGTGATGTCATTGTAGTGATAGGTTCCTTCTTTGAGAATGGTTTTTAGCTGCGGAAGTATATAAACAATAACTCTTATCAAACGTGTTAGTCGTTGGGTTAGAGAAGCACCAGTGAAATTGTCTTGTCAATAGGGCATCAAAGAATCGGCTATTTTACAGCCGATTCTTTTCATGTCTGCGCGCCTACCCAATCTAGACACAACTAGCCGGCGAAAGTCCGGTCGAGGTAAGAGCCAAGTCGCCTCGTAGTTGCCGGGCAACTGGTGGAAGGTTGAAGCTCCGTGACAAGGTAACTTCGACACGAAGTGCAAGCAGATCCACAGGCCGTAACATGGAGTGAATCCTGCCGCACCGTTAAAAAGAGCCTTTTTTTAGGACAAGAGAGAGCCGAGCCTTGAGACAGTGGGCGAAGGTCATGGAACGCGTGAAGCCCTTGAGAGCGCAGCGCGGAAGAACTCTCCGGTGTAAGGGGAGCGGCATGTGGAGAAAGTTGGGTCTGGAACTAGTGAGACCATCCCCCGCACGAAGTTTTTTTCGTAGTGAGCTAACCTATAAGCCCGAAAGGTGAAATGGGGAGCTGTGGGAAGGGAGTCGGAGGGGGACATAGTACCGTGGGAAATGAGAACAACACAACCTTATGAAGGGAAGGACCCTGCTTTGACTCCGGTTGCCGAAGGTGCTCGTGGTATCCAGTGCTCCAGTATCACCATTGATCTGGGATGTGAAGAAATTGGTTGCAAAGTTGTTGGGGCCGGATAAAGCTGTAAGATTGGATACGGTAGGACCAAACAGAGCCTGATCACCCGTTTTTTTCGCGTCTCCCTCCTGCGAGCTGAGAAGTGAACGTCCTGACAGCGGACCAGCAAACGGCGTGGCGAAGCCCTCAATTGGTGTTGTGACCGGACCCGATATAGAAAGAGTGACTTCTGCTCCTACCCGAATGGGCATATTTCGGAGCGGCAAGGCAGGATTGCGGTACACCACTCCAAATGTCCAGCCTGCATGATTCGATGTGGGATCGGGGATGGACAACGTTCCCACATCCCCACCTGTCACGTATGTACCCGAACCTTCAGAATGAATGAGATTCGTCACATCAGACGACCGTAAGTTGTCGGGCATCCAGATGCCGTGGAAAGGATCACTTCTCTGGCCGTAGCTGGATCGGGTGAATCAATGTACGTTCCTCCCCAGATTAACTCCGCATAAAGAACCGTGCAGCCCGCAGGCAGATTGAGGACAGTAGCTGAGCTGTTGTTCTTAAATACGTTGGTGGTTCCAGGGGGATAAGAGCCAAACTGCACACTTGTACGCTTGATAATGTAGCCTCTAATACTGTCAACCGTACCTGGAACACCCACCGTATTGGACCGGCTCAGACCCAAAGTATTACCTGTGAATGTTATAGCCCCAGTATCGTTGATCACGTATCTTTCAATGAAAGTCACTTTTTTCACACCTTCCCATAAGTTGCACTCTAATCAATTTATTTGAGCGAAAAAAATTTATGTGGAAGTACAGGCTTAACATTGAGTAGGGATGCAATTTTGCAATTTTGTATTTTCGATATCTTTAGTTCCGCCAGTTCTTAGCAGAAGTCGCGAGTACAAGTTACTATGATAGAATGAGTTAGGTTTGGATGATGAAACGGTGGGGGCTTAGAAAATGAACAAAACGGAGCGGCAGCTTGCGATTACGCTTGAATTGCAGCGAAGAAAGATGCTACGAGCAGAAGATTTAGCGGCTCAATTCGAGACAAGTGTACGTACGATATATCGAGATATTCAGGCATTAAGCGAAGCTGGTGTTCCGATTATGGGAGCTCCGGGTCAGGGGTATTCCCTCATGGAAGGATATTTCCTGCCCCCGGTAAGCTTCACCGCAGAAGAAGCCGTATCCCTGCTCATGGGAGCTGATTTTATCGAACAGAGAATGGATACAGAATACGCAATGGAAGCTAAGTCGGCTCAACGAAAAATTGAAGCGATTTTACCAGAAGCCGTTCGTAATGAATCAACACGTGTACGGGAAACGATGCGACTGCTTCATACGGTTGAACCTTTAACCCGAGCACGGGTGAAAACATACCTTAACCAGATACGTAGTGCCATTCTGGATCAACGTAAAATCAGCTTTATGTATCTGAAAAAAATGCCAGGAACGGATGGAAATCGGTATAACATGCGAGAGGTTTCACCCTATGGCCTCTCACTTGTTCAGGAGAATTGGGTGTTGATCGCACGTTGTGATATGCGACAAGACATTCGTCATTTTCGTTTGTCACGTATGACTGAACTTTCCGTGCTGGAGGATCATTTCCTTTTGCCGCCGGATTTTGATCTAAACAGTTATCGACCTCCTGACGACCGTAACGAACAAGTATTAATCAGAGCAAAACCTGAAATTGCTGACAAAGTTATGGAGGCCCTACATTTTTATATGGATGCATTTGAGGAGCGAGAGGAAGGTGTGATTTTTCATTTTCGTGTCCGCTATCCAGAAGAAATCTTGCATTATTTACTTGGCTGGGGTGGAGATATCGAGGTCTTGGAGCCAGAGTCTTTACGCTTCCGAATGCAGGAAGTAGCCCAAAACATCTTAAAACACTACTGACATACACCTGTCAGTAGTGTTTTTTTATACTTTGGTATATCACAGATCAAGAGGAGTGGGTTGAAGGATGAGAAGTACAACGGAAGTATTGAAATCATTTGACACGGCAGTAGAACGATATTTGGCAGAACTGAACAAATTGGATATGGGGAGCTTACTTAAAAAACAGAGTGAAGAGGAATGGTCCATTGGACAGATGTATGTACATTTGATTCAATCAGCGCTTTTCTTGCATCTGCATAATATTGAGCAGTGTTTGAGCAGCGGGGATTCAACATTAAACTCGGGTGAGGAAAAAACAGAACTGGGTAGGCAAGTGTTTGAATTAGGACAATTCCCTCCCGTGCCTGTTAAAGTCCCTGCTTCCCCGCAGTATACCCCGCAACCACCCGAGAGCATGGAGTCCTTGATCGATGGGCTTCACATGGTCGTGGAACGGATGAGAAGTACAGAACTCCTTTTATACCAAGCATCGGTAAACAACAAAATACATCATCCAAGGCTTGGCGCTCTAAACGCTCAGGAGTGGTTTTTGTTGATAGAAATGCACTACAGACATCATTTTTTGCAATTAGACCGATTGAAATCGAATCTGGAAATGTAAACGAGAGAAGGGAATGAGATGTATCCATGAAACCAAATCAGGACAGCAGATATTGGATTGGTGTTGTATCTGCTTCTCATGTGAATGTAGCCGTAGAGGGAGGGTTTGCGCAGCTGTGCCATGGCAAGTCAGCACTGTTGCGACAAATGTCCGCGGGTGACTGGATGATATACTATTCTCCACGCACAGACATATCAACAGGCAAGCCACTTCAGGCTTTTACCGCTATTGGTCAAATTAACGACGACAGGATATACCAATATCAGATGTCGGAATCCTTTGTACCCTTTCGCCGATATCTCCGTTATCTTCCGTGTCGAGAAGTAAAGATCGCAACGTTGTTAGACCAACTTAGTTTTACACGCGGAAATCGCAATTGGGGGTTTCCATTTCGTAAAGGTCACTTTGAAATTGGAGCTGAAGACTTCATGAAGATAGCTTCCTCTATGTTAGAAGATGAGACACAATAACTACTCGGTATTAGCTTAAGCCAGAAATGTTAACCAAAGCAAAAGGCCCATAGATTGTCTATGGACCTTTTGGCTTTATGGATAATCATATCCTCCACCGTTGATATTACATTTGCGAAGACGCTGGATGCCCAAGGAAAGACCTTTAATCGCCCCGTATTTCTCAATAGCTTGAATCATATACACAGAACAGCTTGGTTCAAAACGACATTTGTTCCTCACTTCAATGGGGGCAAAACGTTGATAAATTCTAATACTCCATATCAGGATTGCTCTAACACGTCGTAGAACTATGAATAATATACTTGCTATGAAAACAATCTGGGCACTCAGCAACGCATATACTGGGGTGAATAGATTCAAGAGATAGAAACAGATCATAGAGATGATTAGCCCTGTGAATAGTGCAAGTGTAACGTTAAGCAAAGACTTCAACCAATCAATTTCGGGAATAACATGAGTTCTTATATAGAAACTGCTTCGAGGGTCGTTTTCTTCATGATGTGTATGTAAGAGTCTAATAAGTTCTTCTTCGGATGGCATGTTATTAAATATCAGTTCCTCAGATTCTGAGTTTCTCATGATTGTTGTACTGTTATTGAATCTCTCTGTAGAAAATCAGCATATAATGATGCGTTGTAACAGGTTGCTGAAGACAACCGGGCTTCTCGGTGACAGCTAGCGACTCCATCGATTGATAGATCCATCCGGATTGTGCTTTGTGATTGATGATATCAGCAAATAAATTAACAGCAGCCTGAGTATCACCTCGGTTTACTTGAACATTTTTCGGACCTGGAACGACTGTGTACTCTCTCATTTAAATCATCCTTTCGTATGTTGGAATTATGGAAATAGACATTCCATTATTTTACTATGGGTATGGTAAACTGTCGATTGAAACTTATTAGATGAGATTGGATTAAATGATAGGCCATCTAACAGGATGGTCTTTGTTGCTATTAAGGTTTAAATTCAAATGGGAAAGTCAATAAAAGCTCTGTAAGCAACGCTGTACAATCCACCGAAAACCAGTACAATTGAACCTATAAGATATGAGATAAAGAGAGGTATTTCTCCATGACGGATACAAGTGGGAATCGCAAAGTTGACGGCTATCTAAAGAAACTCAAAACGTGGCAGGAAGAGTCCACGAAGCTGAGAGAGATTATTCGAGATTTTGACCTGACCGAGGATATGAAATGGATGCATCCTTGTTATATGCTCGATGGGAAAAACATCGTCCTAATCCATGGATTCAAAGAGTACGTGGCGATCCTGTTCTTCAAAGGTGCTCTGTTGAACGATACACACGGCATTTTGGTCCAGCAAACGGAGAATGTACAGGCAGAACGCCAGCTTCGCTTCACCAGTCTGGAGCAGATTGAGGAGCAGGAGGCTATGATCAAAGCCTATATCCAGCAAGCGATTGAAGTTGAACAGGCAGGATTGCAGGTGGAAATGAAAAAGACTACCGAATATAGCGTTCCTGAGGAACTTCAGCAGCAGTTCAATGAAAATCCTGCCTTCCAGGCCGCATTTGAAGCACTGACACCCGGACGGCAGCGGGCATATCTCTATTATTTCTCACAACCGAAGCAATCCAAGACAAAAGTGTCACGAATCGAGAAGTGCATGCAGCCGATCCTGGAGGGCAAAGGATTGAATGATTAATCTTATAACAATATATTTGAGGGAAATTTAAGAGTGAAAACGAGTTGAAAGCCTTTCAGATATAATTCGAAAGGCTTTTTGCTGTTTTTGCTAAAAGTGTAGATAACAGGAGAGTGTCCCATATGATTCGAACTTACCAATACTACGCAATTTTTAATTTTGCTGAAGATGGAATTAATGTTACATTTCCTGATCTGCCTGGATGTATCACCTGTGGCGATTCAGTTGAAGAAGCATAATTTCACCCCTGAATTCACCAAACTGAGTTTAGAACATCGTCGACTGCTTTGATTCTTGTGACAGATGGTGTTTGAATTAGATTTCCTTTGACCATGACCATAGAGATGTCTGACAAGGCCTCGATATGTTCCAGCGGATTTTGCTCCATGATAATCAGATCAGCATGTTTTCCGATATCCACCGTCCCTGTAACATCGTCAACACCGAGGATTTTCGCATTGGTTCGAGTCACCATGTCGATGACCTGTTTGTTGTTCAGGTTGGCCTGTCTCATGTAGTGGTCCATCTCTCTCCACATATCATAGTGAGTCACGTAAGGCATGGCGGCATCAGTACCGATACCAATGGTGATGTCGTTTTCGATCGCTTGTTTTACACCTTTGAGCATGGAATCGTAGACGAGTCTTGAATTCTCTTTTACCGTTGCACTTACCTTCGTTACGCTAGTATCCAGTGAAGCGGAAGGATAGGCGGCTTGCAGGGTGGGGATGAGTGCGGTGTAGCCATTTAGGGCATTGGGATTATTTTTGTACAAACGAATGATTTCGTCGTCCATCTCCGAACCGTGCTCGATGGTATCGACGCCACCTTTTAAAGCAACTCTTACGCCTTCCGTGCTTTCCACATGAGCTGCCACCCGCAAACCAATCTTATGCGCTTCATCGCAGATCGCCGCAACTTCGTCCACCGTCATCTGTAAACGTCCAGCTTCGCCCACCATTTTCGCATCCGTCACGCCACCCGTCACACAGATTTTGATCAGATCCACACCGTGTTTCACATTCAGCCGTACATTTTTTCGTGCTTCCCACGGAGAATCGCCCACCAGAGCGAGGAATGGAGCACCATGTCCGCCTGTGACACTTAGGAAAAACCCGGAGACAAGCAGATTAGGGCCGACAAAGTCGCCGTTGTTAATCTCATCCCGCAGCTGGACATCCGTGTAAAAGAATTCTCCCACACTGCGCATCGTGGTTACACCCGCATGGAGTGCAGTCAGCGCGTTGCGTTTCATGCGTTTTTTCAATACGTTTCTGCCAAACTTCGTGTTCAATATCCGATCATAGGCAAACTGCAACAAGCCTTCACTGACCGAGAGACTGAACGGTTTACCGTCTGCAAAGAGGTGGACGTGGGCGTTGATCAGTCCAGGCATCACGTATTTCCCTGAGAGGTCAATTGTTGTGTAGTGACTAGGGATATTCAAATCATGATCTCGGCCGATATCCTGAATAAGTCCTTGTTCATTGACGAGAATGGTCATATTTTTTTGCAGATTGCGGTTGGAGTCGCCGTGGATCAGATTTACGTTTTTTAATGCGTAAGCGGTGTTCATGTTGTGTTCCTCCTTAGAATGGTGGGTGAAACTATATAAGTTGAATGATGGGTATGTACACTTATCACTCCGATGACAGAACAACCTTCGGATCGCTGTTATCCCCAGATTTTTTTGATACTCTCTTATTAGGGGAAATCCGGTGATAAATGCGAACGCTTCGCTTCCTCTGGTTATTTCTGTCCTCTCCGTTATCGTGTAAATGTAGGTTCAACTTAAATAGTTTGGTAAATGGTAACATTCAACTTAAAAATGAATAATTAATTCATTTTTGAATCAAAAAAATAGAGTGATTTAATGTTAGATATTTTTTGCGTGCAAACCAAGTGAAGTTGATCTGATCTGCACGCTTTTTCTAACCAGCATAAGTGATGGATGGAGCGTTATTCGTTGAGACTTTTCATGCCGTATAGTCTGTAGACATACAACGCTTCGAATATTTGCTTCCGGCTGTCCTCACTCATATCACGCTTCAATAGATCCAGGTTCATGTCGATCACGTTGTGTGCGAGAATATTCAGCAAGATCAAGTTCTCCTCGGTGCCAATCTCATACCGTTTATATTGGTTCTTGAGATAGGCCTTCTTGGTTTCGATCATCAGTTCAACAAGCTCATTCTTGGCGTTGGTGTAGATGGTGCCTTTATTCTTTTCAAAGATAATCACGATCTGATTCCGGTATTTACGTAGTACATCCACATGTTCCTGCAACAGCGCCGACTTTCGCTCGCTATCCGATTCCTCGAACAAGGTCTGGTTATCAAAGTGAATCGTCTCCACCAGCACATTTTTCAAATAATCCACCAGATCCGGCGGCACGACGGCGTAGAATAATTCTTTCTTGTTTTTGAAATAAGTATAGATATTGCCCACGGAAATATTGATCTCATCCGCGATATCGCTCATCTTGGCATCCACATAGCCTTTTTCAAAAAAGACCTTGAGCGCCGCATATTCAATCTCTTTCCTGACTTCGTCTTTCTTGGCTTGCACCATCGGGAACGACTCCTTAATAGTGAATGGATGATTCGTTATTAGGATAGAGTTGTTTTGAGGTTTTGTCAAATGGATGAAATGAAAGCCACTGTGGTAACAAATATATTTTCAATAGATAGTATTTACTATGATATACTATGCGTGTAATTACGCTTAGATGATTTATTATGCATTTATTTTTACCAATTCCAAAGCGAATACAATTCAAAAATTAATTATGAATGAAGTGGGTGAGCGTTTGAAATCAAATTATTATACATTAAGTAAAGTTTTCATTTTAGGAGTACTTATCTCTGAAGCGAGTTTAATTGTAGGTATGATATTAAAATATTTTTATAACCTTTCCTTGCAAAGTGATAGATTGTATATTTTTTTTAGTGTGATTTTTCTTTACTTGCTTATGGCTGGTTTAAGTGTAAAAAAGGATAATATTCACAGGAAAGTAACATCCATATTCAAGAGTAGACGATTCGATTTATTAATCGTATTTATAGCAGGAGTAATGGCATTGATAATAATAGATGGAATTGGAACTGATTACATTGAAAATGTAATCAAAAAAATAGAATTATTATATTTTCAAACGTCATTAATCATTCCGATAGTATTATTCTTGGCAAACAACATAAAAAAACGCCAAGATAAGAATAAAGAAAAATCAGAAAAAAAATCAGGTTTCTTGAGTGATGTAGAAGTTATTACTCCTGAGGAAGATGCCTTTAATTTTGCCAAATTGGCTGACAAATTTTCTGAAAGAGTTTTCAATTACGGATCATATGAAAGTCTAGTTTTCGGAATTGATGCTCCATGGGGAACTGGAAAATCAACATTTATTAATCTATGTCAAGAGAATTGGAATAAGAAATATGAGGAAAAGGTAATAGTTTACAGGTTTGATGTAATGAAATTTGAAAGTAACGAAAACATATTAAATAAGTTTGTAGATGGACTTATAAAAGTAATAAGAAGTAACCTCTTTGCTCCTGAACTCGAAACAATGTTTTCTAGATATTTGAAACTACTGAATGATTCAAAAACAAATTTCTCAATATTTGGAGTGAGATTTGGTATTCCCTCTGACAACTTATCAATAGAGAAAGCATTTGAAAAGTTAGAGAATTTTCTGAAGGGCTTGGATCAAAAAATAATCATTATTGTAGATGATCTGGATAGGCTTAACTTTTCTAGTGTTAAGGAAGTTTTATTTGTAATAAAAAAATCATTCATTCTTCCCAACATGTCATACATACTTTGTTATGATACCGAGAACATCTCCATTATTGAAAATCAAAAATTAGATGCGGAGAAAACTATTGAGTTCTTAGAAAAATTTATAAACATAAAGTATAGTTTATTCATAGATCCGGCATTACTTTTAAATTACTTCATTGACTACAAAGACAAAGTTACTTCAAGAATTAATCTAAAAAATCCCGATTTAATTTCGGTTGCATCTGAAGGTCTCAAAGATATATTTAACTCAAAAGAGTATGATCGATATGCTCCTTTTGTAGGAAATGCTCGAAAAATTAAAAGATTAGTTAACACCATTTTATTACTAGAAGTTGATAGGGTAGATTTTACTGTAATGGATTTCAATAAGTATGATTTAATTCATCTTATAATAATCTATGTTAACTATCCAAATATTTTTAGGAAGATATACTATACAGAGATTGGTGCAGGTTTTGGTTTTTTCTCAGTTGTTACAAAATATGATGACTATTACCCTGAAGAAGGAGATTCATCAGGTTCGGAGTACAAAAATTCAACAAGGTATACGGAATATGTAGAAAGCTTAAATTCAAATCAAAAATTTATCCTTAGCAAGGTGTTTGATGCAAATGAGAGACTGAAAAAAAATAGGTTTTCTAAGCTCTCAAATGAAGCCAATTTTTCCTATGCTTGTTTTAATAAGCATTATAGAAATTTAAATAGGTATTTGGATCTTATTGTGCATTCAACTATTAAATCTGAAAATGATCATTATAAGTATTATGTTAATTTGAAGAATCAATTACTTAAAGATGAGTCGAATATTTCAGTGGTGCTAGAAAAATATTCATTAGTTGATCCTGCATTCAACAGTAAACAACTATGGAGCATTATTGTGAATGAGTCTTATTACAATTTTTCTCCTGAAAAAGTTAAGGAAATCATAATTTATTTTTTAGAGCTGCTTCCAAAATACTCTATTCTAGAAATTGATTCTATTAGCGAAGGACTTAGAAACTTCTTATTTCCTTACTTTATTGCAAAACTCTTAAATGATGTTGGCTGGTTAAAAGAGAAAGTTGATTTGAAAAGAGAGTTTAGAAAAGATGATCTTAGAATTGCTGAGTGGGTTTTCGGAAAGAATGATTTCACTGAAATAGGCATACTTGATATATTATCAAAGCCTGAACGTGGAGTATTGGGAATTCACGATTTATTGCAATTTAGGGCTAATTGTAATTCTAGAGACAGAGGTAGTTTGTATGGTCTCTCTAGGTCTTTATCTATGTATGAAAATAAAAATAATCCTAATGAAGGTATAGTAAAAGATATAATTATCGCTGAATTGAGAGGAGTTTCACAAGCGATTTTTAAAATTTTCAAGAAACAATATATTAATAAAAGGAAGAATATAATAGAGGGTGTGAGCAATCTATCTGCAAAGGATATTTGTGGAGAAGAGTACAATTATATTAAATCAAGATCTAGTAAAGAAGATTTTGACAACAAAATTATTAGAACTAAGTCAAGTATTATTAATTATATTTTATATCATTTAATATCTAAGGACAATTCAGAAGAAATTGGATGTAGCTTCTATGATGAGTCGGGTTATGAAGATCAAGGTACCATTCACAATAATATTAATAAATATTTATTTGAAGTTTGTTTTAACCCTGAGTTAAATGCCAAAGCTTATGATTACTTTTTATCCCTTCTAGTTGGGTTTAATTCAATGTCTAGAGAGACTGTTCACAAGAATAGCTTTATAGAACTATTAAGCAAAGAAGAGCTTGTGAAATACTGGAAAATAAATAAAGATGATATTCAAAAGATAGAAGTTTCTAAGGAAAATCAAATTTTATTGAATCTATATGGAATGACTTATAATGAACATATTCAAGATATCTATAAGTTATTAAATAAATTGTAATATTAAGGGGAAATTCCTGATTTTTCTCGGGTATGAAATGAAAGACTTTAGTATGCAAAGGAAGAGATGTGACAGTATGTACACACAGATCTTCTGACTGGAATGATTCTTAAATTCTTATATAATGTTACTTCTTTACGTACCACATTCGTCTTCTCAAAGTGTTACTCTCTTTTTATTAAAGGAGTGATGACATGACAAGTACCAACAGCGAAGACTTAACTTTGCAGTACGCACAACTCGTAGAACAGGAAGACGATTATGTAGACCAACTGGTTACATGCAACAAACTCATCCTCGACGCCATGGAAATCATCGCCAAGCGGGCAGGGGTGCTGCATATGGACACGGTGAAACAGGCTGCGTATCACCTACATGCCATGGAACAGGATTTAAACCGAAAGTTATTTAAAGTCCGACTGGAGAAGAGCATCTTGGCAAATCAAATGAGCCAGTCTACATAAAATCACCTTAATTAAAGGACAGTACAGGATCACACAAGATGATCTTGAACTGTCTTTTTGCCTTCCCGTCCAAACGTTTTCCCCTTCCAATTAAGCATTGACTTTCCCTGCAATTCCCCCTACACTTCAATTATTAAAATACTTTTAAAAACATTCATTGAATGATTCGAAATGAACGAAAGGAGGCATATAACTTACCATGTTACCCACATCACACAACACCCAACAGGTGAAGCGCATTAACGTTGAATTGGTGAAGAACACGCTTCGATCCATGGGCGTAGGTACGAAGGCTTCGATTGCGAACCTGACCAAACTTAGCGTGGCGACATGCGGCACGATCCTGAACGAATTGCTCCAAACGGGTGAGATTATTGATCTGGGCCCGGATGAATCGAGTGGGGGGAGACCAGCGAGTCGGTATCAATTCAATGCGGACTACGCCAGTGTGCTGTGCCTAATTATTCGAACAGAGGGCGGTATTCACTCCATTACACATACATATGCCAATCTGAACGGAGAGTTGGCGGACGAACAGACGCTCATTTTGGAAGAAATTAATGTAACGGTGGTAGAGGATCTAATTGCGAACCTGATCGAACAACACCACAATGTGCAGGCGATTGGTATCGGTATACCTGGTGTGGCACACAACGGTATTATTGGCATTTGCGATGTACCGGAGCTGATGTATCAGCCGCTTGGGCCAAGGCTTAAAGAACAGTATGAAGACGTGGAAGTGGTCATTGGCAACGACATGAACCTCACGGTCTATGGATTGTATAACCAGCAACAATTTGAGGAAGAGAAGAACTTTGCGGTGGTGACTTTCCCAGAGAACCATTTTCCGGGTGCAGGATTTATCATTGATGGTCGTCCGCTGACCGGGAATACGCAATTTGGGGGCGAGGTGTCCTTTTTACCTTTTGGCGTGTCACGGGAAGAGCAATTGCGCATGTTGAAAACGACAGAGGGTTTGCAGGAGCTCGTCGTACAGACGCTTGTATCCATCATCGCGATCATTAACCCGGCTACGATTGTGGTCACAGGGGATACGACGGACCCTGCTATGAGGGATGACCTGACGCAAGGTTGTCTGGATCGAATGATTCCACAGGAGCATATGCCTGAGTTGATTATCCAAAGAGACACTCGGCGCGAATATGTGACTGGGCTAGTCGCGGTGACGCTGGAGAGCCTGACCTACCGCATCCAGGTGATTGAGAAGCAATGGTAAAGGAAAAAGGAGCTTTTACGAGTATTCTATTTCTAGGAATAAAGCTTAACCATGTTTCCTAGTTCAAATGTACAAATCATTGACACGATAACGGAGAGGGCAGAACCAATCTGAAGAACGCCTTTATCACTGTATTTTCACCTTTAGGAACAATTCAAAAAAATACAGGGATAACAGCGGTCGGAAGATGGTACTGCAATCGTAGTTATAACGGGCAATCATTTTTCTGAACACAATGGAGGAACTTATTTTGAATCAGCAAGCAGGTACGCAAGGGAACAAACGAAAGTTCAACAAGCTGTACGCCATGCAACTGGCAACAATCTTTCTGGGATTTATCGTATTTGGAATATCGGAAAATATTAAGGGGCCGGCCATTCCGCGAATTCAATTCGACTTCAATTTGGATGAGAAACAGCTAGGGACGTTATTGTCCCTGAATGCATTAGGGTACCTGATCGCCTGCTCCTTCACGGCTATTCTGGTTCGCAAATGGGGCATTAAGGCAGTTAGCATCATATCGTTTGCATCGATGATCCTATCAGGTGTGTTCATTTATGTGTCTCATACCTATCCACTCTTTGCTTCATCATACTTCTTCATGTACATCGGTAACGGTATGCTGGAGATTGCTTTGGCGATTCTGGGTGCGCGGATTTTTGTAAAAAACACAGGCACGATGATGAACCTGTCCCATTTCTTCTATGGGCTGAGTTCAACGGTAGCACCTTTGCTGGCGACGGGTGTCATGTCATTGAAGGTGTTTGGACACGAACTGGACTGGCGCGGTATGTATCTGGTGATGTTATCACTCTGTCTGCTGCCGATCATTGCGGCGCTGCGCAGCAAATTCCCGGGGGATGATCTTGCTCATGAAGATCGGACATCACTGAAGACGTTAACACGTGATCCAGCCCTATGGCTGATGGTGCTTATTCTTTCTTTTGGCGTGGTATCGGAACTGGCGGTTGGGGGTTGGCTGGTTAATTTCCTGGAAAAAGCCTACACGTGGGACACGGTCAAAGCCTCCGGGTTATTATCTGCGTTCTTCCTCACGTTCTCGCTGGGACGCTTGCTGCTTGGACCATTGACGGACCGGATCGGATTTGTATTGTCACTGATTCTGTTCTCGGCGTTCTCGGGAGTATGTACGTTCGTGGCGCTTGCAGGGGGGGAGCGTCTTGCAATTTTCTTTGCGATATCTGGTGCAGGTATTGCGATGATCTATCCAACAGTTATGGCATTTATCGCACGCAGATATCCGAACGGCAGTGACACCGCGATTACGTTCACGGTTACCTTGATGGGGGTTGGTAGTGTCATCGGTAACTATGTGATTGGCTGGGTGATTGAAGGTGTGAAGAATCTGTACGGTTCAACGACTCAGTTGGGGCTGCTGCGCGGACTTCAGGCGGGATATGGATTCATTGGTTTATGTGCTGTGATCTGTGCGGCATCTGGCGTAGTGTTGTATGTGTATTTGAAAAGAAGGCAGGAACTGATATAGGAATATTGGGAGGGTGAAATATGTCAAATGGCGTAATGATTGTTCCACCACCGGTAGGCGCAGAGCATTCCATAGAGCTTGAAATGAAAAGGATACGTGAGGCATACAGGGGCGACCTCGGTACGGTAGGTTACGAAAAACATATAAATAAAGTAAATCAAGACTTTAAGTCTATGATGGCTAAAAAAGGAATCCGCATATAGTGGATTCTTCTTTTTTCCCTAAACAAAAGCCCCGCTGATTCTCACGATCGGCGGGGCTTTACATGTATTCTGACCAGTCAATGAGTAACAATCACCTCTGACTTCCCATCTCTTTTCCTTACTTAAACAAATCTATGACTTGTTCAAAGCCGTTCTTCTTTTCCAACGTTTCAAAAGCACGTAAAATCCAAAAGCACCTAAGAAAATAACCGCTGCCGGAACGATATAAGGTTTAACAATCTCATCCACATGCTCCCATTGAGAGCCTAGTTTGAAGCCTAAGTAGATGTACAATGAGGTGATCGGAAGCATGGCCAAGAATGTAAAGATACTGAATTTAAACACATTCATCTTCGCCATTCCACATGGGATCGAGATGACTGTCCGAATACCGGGTACAAAACGTCCATAGAATGCTACCCCGCTGCCATACTTCTCGAAGAACTTATCGGAAGCGTCCAGATGGTGGGGGCGAATCAAGAAATACTTGCCGAATTTTTCGACCATCGGCCTGCCGCCATATCGTCCCAGGGCATACAACGTCAGAGGTCCAAACGTTCCACCTACGGTACCAGCGAGTATAGCCAGCCAAAGCTTCATATCCCCAAGATACACCCAATATCCAGCCATGGGCAGCACAAGTTCAGCAGGTACGAATTCAAACGACAAGGCAATAACGAGACCTGCGTATGACAAATCTTTAAAAAAGAGTATAAATTGCGTGATCCATTCTGTCATGCTTTCCCTCCATGAATCTATCTTTTTTTATATATAAAAGAAACACTCCTGTACAAAGAGTAACAATAGCGAATAGAGCTTGTCAAAGTTCACATGAAAGGCCTTTTCAGGTCACACTGCGGCAATATGTTTACCCGTACATAAGGCATGGATTCATTGACACTTCATACAGAAGTGGATACCAGCTGTTTTTCATTGTTGGGGATGATCTGACTGGGAAACCTCGTTTCGACCAAATGAGGTTTTTTTATATGCTTCTTATTTTGCTTTATACCAATGGTATATCTATTCATAATCATAGGCTGTACAATCATTATTTTATGGTTGAATACAATGTATCCTTTTATTGTTTCATGTATATCATATAGATATACAACTGTAGGGAGGTGAGGTATAATTGGAGCATCAACCAAACGAAAGGCGTGGGATTGCCATGACTACAGCCACACTTAGCAAATGGGGAAATAGCAGTGCAATTCGCATTCCTAACCAATTGCTTAAGCGTCTTAATCTGGAAGAAGGCTCGGAAATCGAGATTTTGGTGACAGAAGATAATGAATTGTTGTTGCGTCCAAAAACCAAGCCTGTAGAGTCCAATGAGGAACTACGTAACCATCTAAAGACTTTGCTCTCTAAAGTGAAACAGGATACAAGACATGAAGAAATAGACTTTGGTACCGAAGGGAAAGAGTTACTTTGATTATTCCCAAACGAGGCGATCTGATATGGCTTGACTTTGATCCTCAAGCGGGTCACGAGCAAGCCGGGAGACGACCGGCTATTGTTCTATCGGAACTTGAATTCAATGAAATAACGGGTTTTGCCGTTGTATGTCCCATAACGAGCCAAGCCAAGGATTATCCTTTTGAAGTTACACTACCAGAAGAGCTACCATTTTCAGGTGTTGTTTTGACGGATCAGTTGAAGAGTCTTGATGTGCGGCAACGACGTATCCAAATTGCGGGGCATGCCGAACCAACCTCTGAATTTATGAAATCAGTTCTACGCAATGTCCGTTCTATATTGGCATAATTGAAAATTAGTAGCTGATCATATTCCTAAATCCACGTCTAACTAAAAGACGTGGATTTTTTCTTTCATGCCTAAATAGATTCGTCCATCCTTGACGCTTCTAACAAGAGCTTCCGAAAGGCACATATAAGTTGGAAAGAAAGATTTTTAATTCTCTGAAAATGTTTCCAATTATAGTATGATAAGACTATCACTAGCTTCTTCAAACATGGCCTGTATTATCTCTGCGGCTATCGGGCAAAGGCCATATTGAAAGTTCACAAAGACCATCTTATAGATAAAGATAAGGAGATCCAAATATGACCGTAACTTCGATTATCGACCAGATCCATATTATTGAATACGATCCCTCTTACGCTGCCGCACTTGCGGATATGTGGAACCGCAGTAACGAAAGCTGGGGAGGTGGCACCAACCTTAGGACGGAGGAAACCGTTCGCCGGGAGATGGAGAGTTCGTCCAATCTTTATGTGTTTCTAGCTGTTCATGAGAAAGAGGTTGTTGGCTTCTGCAGTTTTGCTCATTACCGCTATGACGAGAGAGCGCTATATGTACCGCTGCTTAATGTACGCCCCGACTATCACGGTTACAAGGTCGGACGTAATCTGATCCTGAATGCTGTGCGCAAGACCGTGGAGGCCGGATGGCCCCGCCTGGATCTGTTCACATGGGCAGGCAACACGAAGGCTGTACCGATGTACAAGAAATGTGGATTCTTCTGGGAGAAAAAAGATGAACATGTGCATCTGATGAATTTCATCCCTACCATTTTGCAGACCGAAGCAATCGCTCCTTATTTTGAGGAGTTGGATTGGTATGCAGACAGCACGCGTGAACTCGTAATCGAGCCGGATGGCCGACGGGAGCGCGGTTTTGATTTCTTTGACTACACGTGGAAAAAGGGAGATGTCTTCCTGCGGGCTGCATTTGAAAAGTCGGGTCGCGGGCTGACTGCCCTCGAAACACCGGATTACGAGATCTCAACAGAGGTCGACGATCATGATCTGGTATTCGGTTCCAGCTATAAGGTTCGCTATCGCATCAAGAACACTTCTGCGTCCGAACTGGCGGTTGAGATCAAGGGTGAGGATAACAAAAACATTCGATTTGCGCTGGACGTTGCACGAGCAGTGGCTCCGGGAGAAACCATCATCGTGGAAGGTGAGTTTCACCTTGATCCAATTACAGAGGAACAGAATAACAATAAGACCCATCCCGTGGTTGCCAGCACATGGTTGATCGGTGGTAAGAAAGCGGAGTTCAGGTTGGGTATCGCCCCGAAATTCCCGGCCAAGATCAAGACCATCTTGCCTGTGAAGGAGCTCTATCCAGGCATCCCGGCTGAGTTGGTTCTGAACGTGGAAAATAATGTGGATGCCGAAACGGAGTTCAGCTTGGACCTGCCAGAGGATGAATTCCTGGAATGGACGGAGCGTTCGGTGGTCTTTACGGTGCCTGCCAAAGGCAAAATGTCTGTGCCAGTGCCTTTCACCTTGCGTTCATATGGTCTCTATTCCCAAGAAGTAGAAGTGACGGCTGTCCCAGTAGGGAACCATGCGATCTCTTTTACAAGCAAAATTTCTGTACTGATGAAGGGAATCGAAGGGAAATATGGCGGGCAGATTGAGGATCAATGGGTGGCTGTTAACGGCGCATTCTCGCTCCATATGAACAAGCATGATAATGTCATGTGGATTGAATATCCCGGTTCCCGTCATTCATTCTGGTGGACTTATCCGAAGCTGGGTAAGCCGTTTGCCGAAGAGTTATCCAAGAAACAAGCAAAAGAAGTGAATATTTATGCCGAAGGGGAACGTCAGGTTCTTGAAGCACTGTATGACTCGGAGGATTTCCCTGGCTTGCAGATTAAATCTGTGGTCAAGCTGTCTGCGAATGGAATCGCCGAATTCCACCATGAGGTTGAAAATACACGAGATACCGCCTGGGAAGAAGAGCTGTTTCTGATGAATAACTTTGGTTTCTACGGAAACCAGCTAATTTTACCGTATCAAGGCCGTTTTGTGGATATGGGGGATTCTTACGCTGGTGATCCGAGCCATTGGGACAGCGCCCAAATCACGGAGAACTGGCTGTTCTGTAAGGAGGAGTATGGTGCCAGCGGTATCTATTGGGACCCTTCTCTGAAGTTGCTTCGCCCGGAATACACGCTGGGGTTTCAGCATGAGCTTGGCCGTATTCCTGCAGGAGCCGTTGTGCGGACAAAAGCAACTGTATATGCTTTGAACACGTTTGCCAAATGGTCGGATTTCCGTGCTTTTGCGCGGAAGCAGCGTAACCCGGTCATTCCGTTGCTGGACAGTCATCTGGATCTGACACTGAGTGAGGGGAATCCATTTGCCCCGGATGTGCTGCAAGCAACGTTGACTGAACACAAACTGGTTTCGCTTGCGGGCAAGCTGGAGCTGTATGTACAGCAGGGTGGCAAACCGGAGGTTATGGCCAATGCGAAGGAATTCAATCCGGAGCAGAATCTAAACTCTGCCAAGCTGACATTTTCACCAGACGAAGCGGACCGAGACCAACACGTGAGTGGTTGGAAAGTTCGTGGGCTATACCGGGGCGAAGATCGGATTCAGGAGCGAACTGCCCTTTGGTTCCCGCAGAGCGGAACAGAGGTGAAGCAGAAGATTGAAGAAGGTTCATCTGGACCTTTGTACACCGTAGACAATGGAGTGTTGTCGATCGCCGTTGCTCCTGAATTCGGGAGTGTAGTACACTCCCTGAAATATGCAGGAGAAGAATGGCTGGATAGCTCATACCCTGAACCGGCTCCACGCTCGTGGTGGAATCCGTGGTACGGCGGGCTGGGTGTGGGGGTTCCAGGCATGAATGGTTTCAGCCGCCAGTTGGAACAGAGAGCCGCTTCCTGGACAGAGCAGAAGGATCAATACGGCAACGTTTGGAAGGGTATTAAGCTGACCACCCGGATTGAAAAGCATGAAGCGAATCGGGGAATCACGATCCACCAGCATTATCTGATGCTCCCGGGTGTTCCTGTGCTATGTACGCTGCTTGCCGTGACCAACGAAAGCGGCCTGACGCTGACGGATTACTCGCTTGCGGAGGAACGTTTCCTCCAGCCATCATCTGTATTTGCGGAAGGTTGGATAGAGCAACCGGGTAAAGATCGATTCCCGCTCGGCAAGGTGGATGTGGGCCTGCCACTTGAAGACCTTTTGCGGGTAGGATCGGTTTCGCGTGAAAACATGCTGCATGCGGTCCAGCGTTACCCGAATCAGAGTGCGTGGGGGTTTGCCAATAATCAGGTGACGGGTCTGAACGTGAATCATCATCTGACTCTCCAACAGGGAGAAACGGTCTGGACGGAGCCGACATATCTGGTTCTGGGACCAATCCCGCTGAGTTCAGCGGATGTGCATGACCTTCTCAAACTGAATTTTGCAACTTCTACCGATGAAAAGGAGGCTTCACATGCCGATCATTGATATTCATATTCATCTGTCGGACATCGACAGCTTTCACCGAACAGCGATCGATCTATCGAAAGTGGATTACTCTGCCGCTGGTCTTAAAGCGGAGTTTGATAAGAACGACGTCATTCTGGGTATCGGAATGGGGGTTACGGAGCAGACGAAGGGCGCGTTCCCGGATTCCAGTTCCCCTAACCCGATGGGACTTGACCTAGAAGAGAAAGTTCCGTCATTCCTCATGGAATGTGTGGGGATCAATCCCAATGCGCTAGACGGTAAACACGCGCAGGACGAGCTTGACCGGATTGAAGCTAGACTGCAATCCCCGGAGGTAGCCGGAATCAAACTCTATGCCGGATACTATCATCACTATGTGTATGACAAAATCTATACTCCGGTCTATGAACTCGCAGCCAAGTACAACCTGCCTGTCGTGATTCATACGGGTGACACGTACTCCATGAATGGATTGCTCAAGTATTCGCATCCACTGACGGTGGATGAATTAGCCTTGCAGCAGCGCGGTGTGAACTTTATGATCTGTCATCTGGGTGATCCCTGGGTGATGGATGCAGCTGAAGTGGTGGCGAAGAATCCTAACGTGTACGCGGATTTGTCCGGTCTTGTGGTGGGGGATCGGCCTCATTTTGAACGGTTCATGAACGAACCTTTGTTCATGGATCATTTCCGCCGGGCCTTGGTCTATTCGGATCATTACGAGAAAATGCTGTTTGGCACCGACTGGCCGCTTGCGCAAATCGATCTGTATGCCGAATTTGTCCGCCGACTTGTACCGGAACAGCATCATGATAAAGTGTTCTACGAGAATGCCTTTGGGCTGTTTCCACGTATTGGACAGCGGATTGCCGATCTGGGTTAAGTATGCAATTTGATTTCAACACGGAATTCGCGGTTATATAAGCTTTTATCATAAAATGTACCCTATGGAGCAGACACGTATTAGTCTCTCTGTAGGGTATTTTTTTGTATGCCTGTCGAGGTAGCTTACAACGAGTATAACGAAATGAAGTACAACATGTGAACGGAAAACAATGCGATCCAGCTTATACGTACTAACAGAAAAAAGCCTGACGACATCGTCAGGCCCTTTTGGAATTAACCCTTCGGTTTAACTACGGCATCATTGACAGGGTATCCTTTCGTTTCAGATACATCTTGCTTGGACGATGCAAAAGCACGATGAGCAGGGCGAAGAGATGAATCAGGGTGAACAGGTTACTCTCATTCGGAATGGCAACGAATAGCGCCAGACTCAGAAACGTCACGGTGAGCTTGAACTTTCTTTTGGTGATGAATATAACAGCGAGCAGGCTGGGACCGATGATAAACAACATTCTGGCTAAGATTACGCCAGAGGCGTAAGCCAGATCATCTCCTTTGCGTGAGAAACCCAGATAGGCCTCCATGTTCTGGTTGAAGTCAATGAGGAACACGATAAAGGACACAATTACGTAGATCAGTTTTACACTTAATAAAATGCGCACGACATTTAATAGCGTGGGTAATGCTGTTTTTGCCATATCACTTCTCCTATTCGACATTTAATAAAGTAGGCATTTTCGGATTCAATGGTAGCCCCTCTTCCTGCACGATATGTATTTCATATATTATACGATGTTGATGTCATATTTTGTATTAACCCAAAGTCTTCATTTTCCAATCGTTTGCAGTGGCCTTTGACCTAGAATAACTGGGGAAACAGCTTACAGATTATTTGATATCGACCGATATAAAGTAGATACATAGAATTTGGACTTCTTAATGACGAAAATGAAAATGGATGGTGAATGGAATCATGGTATTTAGCAAGGCAAGAGAACGCATGCGCAACATGTCGTTCAGAGTCAAGTTACCACTTATGATCAGTCTGCTGGTGTGTATCGTACTGGCGGTAACTGCGGTAGTGTGTTACAGCGTAGCGGCAGTTATTACACTCGACAAAAGCAAAGATGAAATTAAGGCAACCTCGGACCGGGTGGGGGCAGGTTTGTATGCTTCACTGAGTTTGGAAGAAAAATCCACCTTTCTGATCACAACACATCGGACCTTCCAGGATCTGCTGGAGATTCGGAATACGGATGGGCAGGAAGGTGAGAACTTTTTCTCGGAAAACAATGAACTGCTGGATAAGGCAAGTGGTATTCTCGCGGACAGTCTGGCAGGTATGGAAGGTAACAACAGTCTGATTTTGTTGGATCGGAATGGCATTATTATTGCAGCGAATGATCCGGCAGTGATCAAGGCGGAACGCGGAGATCGGGCATATTTCCAAGAAGCGATTCAGGGTAAAAACGTGATTAGTGAAGGAATTGTAGCCAAGTCCTCAGGACAACTCGGTACGGCTTTTGCCATGCCAATCTACAATGAGAATCAAGAAGTACAGGGAGTGCTCGTATCTGCGGCATCCACCTCGTTCTTCGTTAATCAGCTACAAAATATCAATATTAATGATGAGGGTAAAGTGATCATTCTGGACCGTGTAGGTACGGTCATCTACGATTCAGCGGATGAGAAGTTGGCAGGCCAGAAGATGGAGTCCGGCGAATACCAATCATTGATAGATCTTGCTCCTGGCGCTGAACTACAACAAGGGGATATTAGCACAGATGAGAAAGTGGCGTATTATTCCAAAATCCCAAGATCGGACTGGACCGTCGTTGTTGAAGATAAAATGAGTGATGTGCAGAAACCTTTGCGTGCGATGGCAAAACAGATGTATATTGTTCTGTTTAGTGCTATTGCGGTTTCCGTCGTAGCCGGTATCCTGATCTCTTTGCTGGTAACCAGACCAATTACAAGACTAACTGTGTTGTTCAGACAGCTTGCTGACGGCGATCTGACGGTGCAGGCTCAAGGTAAATATAGCGGAGAATTCAAACAATTGGTGGACAGCTTCAATACCATGGCAGCAGGCAATAAACAGCTGATCTCCAGCATGAACCATTCCATCGGCATCCTGAAAACTAGTACATCCGAGCTGGAACAGTCCACTCAGCAAACTTCGACCACGATTGCTGAAACAACGACAACAGCATTTGAGATTTCACGAGCGATGGAGTCCCAGGCGAACGATACGGAAGCCATTGTGGACAAATTCATGAATGTTGGTAACAAGATTGCCAACGTGAATGGAATGTCGCAGGCAGTGAAGTTCAAGGCAGATGAAATTACGGATGCATTCAAAAATAATCATGAAGTTATTGATGCACTCATTGCGGTGAACGGACAGAACGAGATTGAAGTTGGTAACATCTCCAAAATTACAGTGCAACTCGCCGAAAGTTCTTCGGGCATTCACCAGATTACAGGTACGATTGCCGAAATCGCAAATCAGACGAAATTACTTGCGTTGAATGCTTCAATCGAGGCGGCGAGAGCTGGTGATCAGGGACGTGGCTTCGCAGTCGTTGCTTCTGAGATCCGCAAGCTGGCAGAGCAGACGACAGCTCAATCGGAGGATATCAACCGAATTGTGATGCAGACCATTGATCACGTGGAGCAGAATAACCGGAGTGTTCAGGCTATTGAAGCGATTGCGGAACAGCATAAGAGCAGTGTTAGCCAGACCAAAGAGACATTCAATTTTGTCACCGAGAATATGAATGAGATGATGAGCCAGGTTCAAGCTATTGCCACAGAGATCGAATCCATTGAACGTGATAAGGATGACGTCATTGGGGCGGCACAGAACTTGTCTGCTTCCGGTGAAGAGGTGTCGGCTTCTGTTGAGGAAGTCACAGCAACAATGCAGGAACAGTCCGGCATGACGGAACATTTGACAGATATGGTGCAGAGAATCGATGGACTGACCAAACAACTTGCCGAGGAATCATCTCGCTTTAAAACAAAATAGGAATACGAAAAGAAACCCGTTTTTCAAAAGAGAACCGGGTTTCTAGAACAAAAAGAGCACCTGTACCCATCTATGGCTACAGGTGCTCTTTGGTGATGTGTTACTCTCCTCGAATGGAAGGTGCATACGCCAGCACTTCCATTTCAATTAAATAAGGGCCTAACCCGCTGAATACGGTAATACGGGCGGGATAGGGTTGTTTAATCATTCGCGCATACACTTCGTTGTATTCGGACTGATCCTCGACTCGGGCCAGATGAGTGGTTACCTTCACAATATGATCAAGTGTAAGTCCGGCTTCTTGCAGGATCACCTCAATATTACGAATGCACTGCTCAGTCTGCTCCTTAATGCCGCCGATAGGCACAAGCGTCTGTGGATTGACACCTACTTGACCTGCGACGTAGACTAAATCTCCTGCGCGGACAGCATGGGAGAAAGGAAGTGGGAACTTGGGTGCTGCACTTGCATGTATGATGGTAGACATCGTAGCTGTCATTCCTTTCCTAATGAGTGTGTATGATTGGTGTTAACTGATGCCAGTTCGTAGCCTGCTGATAATGATGAGCAATGGACAACAAGCGGTCTTCTCGCATAAGTGGACCAGCAAGCTGCATGCCGATAGGTAATTGCTTCCCTGAGGTGGTATCAAACCCGATGGGTACGGTGATGGACGGTAGACCCGTATTGGTGAACGGTCCGTTAAAAATCGGGCTCCCCGTCTTGTAGCCGTATGGGGCCACATAGGGTGTTGATGGAGTCAATAACACATCCACTTCATCGAAAAGCATCATCATCTCGCTCCGGAATATCGTTCGGATGCGTTGTGCCTGCAAATAATCAACGGCACTCGTCTGGTAACCAAGTTCAAGCTGCTCCCGCATCGTGTGGCCGTAACGATCAGAGGCTTCCGCGTAGCGTTCCTGATGGAAGGCGGCAGCTTCTGCCCGCATTACCGTACGATGAGCAGCAATAGTCTCTTCCATATAAGAAGGCAGGTCAACTTTCTTCCATTGCATGCCCAGCTTCTCAAGCACAGCGATTGCCGACTCTACCGCTAACAAGATCGCCGGTTCATCAGTCTGGAAGAAACTGCTTGGTAGCCCGACCATCATTCCTGATATAGGATGCTCAAGAGCATTTTTTAAGTCTGGCTTGCCATGAGGGAGCGTGAAGGGGTCCAGCTCATCTTGTCCGACCATTGCTTCCAGAACGATTGCGTTATCTTGTGCGGACCGAGTGAAGGCGCCAATATGATCCAGGCTCCAACTGGCTGGGATGACACCATTACGGCTAACCCTGCCGTAAGTGGGTTTCATACAGGTTAATCCGTTGTAAGCTGCGGGTCTGAGCAGAGATCCAAAGGTCTGCGTTCCGAGTGTGAAGGAAGCCATGCCAGCCGCTACTGCAGCGGCAGAGCCGGAGCTGGAACCGCCCGGGGTATGTTCTAAATTCCATGGGTTGCGGGTTGGTGGTTCTCCTCCCTGAAAGGCGTATTCCGTCGTTGTTGTCTTGCCGAGCAGGATAGCTCCTGCAGCTTGCAACTTATCAATCACTGTTGCATTCGTTCCGGGTACGAAGTCTGGAAAGGTACTTGATCCAGCGGAGGTGCGTATGCCAGCGGTATGGATAATGTCTTTGGCTCCATAGGGAATACCATGCAGAGGACCGAGATATTCGCCATTCATCAGTTTTTGTTCAGACTCTCTTGCGGCCTGCAAAGCCTGTTCGGCGGTGACCGTAACAAAGGCTTGCACAGAAGGCTCTACTTTCTCAATGCGATTCAAATAAGATCTTGTAAGCTCGACAGGAGATATCAACTTATTTTTAATCAGTGTCGCGGCTTCAGCAATCGTCAGCTCGTTAAGTGGTTTCGTAATCATCGCAGAGGCACGCTCCTATGCGGGGGATTGGGCCCTACTTCTTCTGGCAACTTGAAGCTTCGAATCAGCTCCAAGTCTGCTGTAAATAGGGCAAGCTCCTCGCTGGTAATAACTCCGTCCGCATATTTGGCGCTTTCTGTACGGCGGTGTGTGAGATAGTTGTCCTGGTTCAGAGTAATCACCCTTTCTCTCTCTATTTGGTGGTGAAGCTTGAATCGATAATCTCCTCGTAAGCGAGGTCTTCCTTCAGATTGCCGATGAAGCGTTGCATATCGATTGCGGTCTCGAATGCTGATTCATTGATGAGTCCTTCCGCAGGATATACCTTGCTGTCGATCATGCGTTGTACCGCTTGCTCCACGACGTTTTTGTCCAAATTCGGGAATTCCTTCACGGCAACTGCTTTTGCGCCTTCAGGATTCGATTGAATGTAGTCCAGGGCTTGTTCAATAGAGGTGACAAAGCGCTGGATGAGATCAGGATTCTTTTCAATGAAACTTGCGGTTGTATTCATCGTTGCAAAGGCAAAGTCAGGGTAATCCTTTGTGAAATCATGGACAATATGCAGTCCTTCTGCAATGCCTTGATCCAGCTGAGGTTCGTAAACGATAGCAATATCGGCTTTGCCAGCTAATACAGCACCAAGCTCGGAGCCATTCTGAACCTCGGTGATCGTCACATCCTTGTCGATATCGATGTTATTGTCAGCGAACAGCTTCCGCAGTAAGCTGTTCGAACTTGTAGGTGCCAAACCCACCACGATGGTTTTACCTTTGAAATCCGCTGTCGAGTTCACGGTTACTCCTTCTCGCGCAACTGCCCAGACTGGGGCACTGCCGGATAGAAGGACCAGTGAGCGAGCATCTCCGCCCTTTGCATTAGCAAATGCGACATGCTCAGGACCGTGGAAGGAGAACGCCGACTCGCCTGAGATCACCGAAGACAATGCTGTTGGACCGCTTCCGGCAGCACGTATGGAAGAGAGCTCAATGCGATTCTCCTTTAGAAAACCTTGGTTGTTCGCTACATACAAGGGAAGGTAGAGCAGGTTGTGATACACCTCGGAGACCATAATTTTGTCCACCTGCGTATTTGCTTGCCCCCCGCTATTAGATGTACCTGCACCACTCGCGGGTGTTGTGGCATTGCTTCCGCATGCACTGAGCAGTGTAGCCAAAATAACCGTCATCGTTGCTAGAAAAGCTATCTTTTTGAATGTACGCATTAGTCATCAGTCCCCTTTAATCATTGTAGGTCAGCTATACAGATGTGGATTTGCTGCTGGTCTTGTTGTCATTCCATGGAAGGAGACGGGATTCGATATAACCGACACAGGTGTAGAGGAGCATGGCGACCAGCATAAGCATGAACACGCCGACCCATACGGCCGGAAGGTTGAACAGGTTACCTTCGACGAATACCATGTGTCCAAGTCCTTTATCTGAAGAGATGAATTCTCCACCTACAACAGACACCAGTGCCAAACCGATATTGATACGGAAGGCCGAGATGATCCATGGCAGAGAGGAAGGAACGATAATTTTGCGGAAAATTTGTGATTTCTTCGCACCGAAGGATTTCATCAGATTAATCTGGGATTCGTCGATTTGATGCGTCGCTTGGTAGGCGGATAATAGCGCGACGATAAATGTCGCCACGGAGGCCAGAGCAATTTTGGAGAAGATGCCTGAGCCAAACCAGATGATAATCATGGGAGCAAGTGCGATCTTCGGAATACCGTTCATCGCTACAATGAATGGATCGAGTACACGGGCAACGGACTTGGAATACCACATGAGCAGTCCTGCCAATGATCCGATTAAGCTTCCGGCTACAAAGCCGATAACGGTGGCATTCACCGTTGCAAACGCGTCTGTAAGCAGTTGCCCTGAGCTGGCCATCGTGATGGCGGCATCGAGAATGGCGCTTGGAGATCCCATGAGGAATCCATTAACCAGCTTCAAACGAACGGCGGATTCCCAGATCACCAGGATGACCGCTACGATAGTGAACCGCCATAGCATCGTCATCAGCCATTCTTTGGAGAAAGTGGACTGTCTACGTTTGCTCTTCGCAACTCCAGCAGGCTTCCCGGCAAGGGTAATTTCAGGTGATGTGCTCTTCATTAGCTGATCCTCCCCATTTGGATATCAAGCTCTGACCAGATCGATTCAAAATACTGTTTGAACTTGTGGTCGGAGCGGGCTTTCAGTGCTGAACCGTATTGGGAAGCGAGCCCAATGTCATACACCTGCTTCACGGTTGTTGGTCGTTTACTCATGACGGCAATACGGTCGGAGATGGCGATCGCTTCCTCGATGTCATGTGTGATCAGGACGCCTGTCTTGCCCTCGGACTTTAGGATGGACAAGATTTCATCTTCCAGAATGAGTCTGGTCTGATAATCAAGTGCGGAGAAGGGTTCGTCCAGTAATATAATATCGGGCTGGGTAACGAGGGTGCGTATGAGGGCTACACGTTGGCGCATACCGCCAGATAGTGTGGAGGGATAGGCTTCTGCGAATGAAGCCAGGCCGTAACGATCCAAGTAATCCATGGCAATATCGCTGCGATCCTTTTTGGACATGCCCTTCACTTCCAAGCCTAACGTGACATTGTCCAGGATGCTTCTCCAAGGAAGTAACAGGTCCTTCTGCATCATATAACCGACATGTCCGGTGGTCTGATCGATCTCTTCGCCACAGACGATAACCTTGCCATTTGTTGGCTTAAGCAGACCCGCGATAATGTTGAAGATCGTACTTTTGCCGCAGCCGCTCGGTCCCACGATGCTGAAGAACTCCTGCTTTTTGATTTGCATCGAAACCTCAGCCAGGACCTGAATATCTTCTCCGGTTGCACTGACAAATGATTTGGATACGCCTTGTATCTGTATAGCCATGATAGGTAGCCCCTTTCCTACAGCCTGATGTTTGTTTGTTTCTTGATGCGAATTTATGTTAATTAATATAACATTGATGAATATATTCCTAATCATATAGACTGTTTGTACAGTTGTCATTAGTTACTCTGAACATAAAAATAGAATTAAATCAGTTAAAATGCACAAATGAAGATTGAATCTGAATTGAATATGAAAAGAAAACAAAAAAAACGTGTCATTATACATGACACGTCCTCGGTTCAAGACGTATGATTAGCTTCACTAGGAGCTGGATTAACATTCAAAAGGGACTCAAGCGCGAAGGCAAGTCGGAAGCGCAGGCTCTCCATCGGGTCCTTAATGTTCCTGCCGGTCAGTTTCTCGCATTTTTCCAACCTATAGATCACTGTATTGCGATGTACGAACAGCTCTTTGGCTGTATCAACGATCTGGCAATGATTCTCATAGAAAGAGGACAAGGTTTTCATAAGCTCGTTACGCTCATTTGGATCTCGGTCAGCGAAGGCCTTAAAGGTTTCGTGATGGAATTGCAGCATCTCATCGTAAGGAATCATGCGCAGCAGACGGCTTATATCCATGGTTTGATAGGAGTGAGCGAAGCGGGTCTTTCGCATCTGATAGCCGGATTGGAGGGCCTTGACTGCCTCCTTATAGGAGAGTCCGATATCCAATACGTTTGTGTAGGGATTACCTATTCCGAAGGATAGGCTGAGTTGCGACTCTGTATACAGACTGCTCGCGATCCGCTCAAGCTGCTGAACAACGGTATGTTCGTCCCAAGACGATTCGGCCAAAAAGACGAGTATGCCGAACTGGTCGTTCTTAGTGAACATGACAAAGGAGAGATCCAATCGGGCGAATTCCTGTTTAATCAGCTCATAATTAGCGTCTCGTTCCGAGATGAAACGCTCTCCCCCAGAGGGAGTAGAGTTCTGCTTAGGTATGTCCGCTAAGGATTCATCCTTTTTGGCGATGATGAGAACAGAACTCCCTTTGGCTTGCAGCCCATATTTCTTGCCGCGATGTAGCGCTTCTTGTTCCGAACGAATGAAGCCTTGAATGAGATCGGAGAAATATTCATTTTTGTAACGGCGGGAGCGTTCCTTGACGGCTTGTTTCTTGGTTAACTCCAGGCCGATCACATTGACGGCTTGCTCCAGTGCCAGAGTGGAGAGTTTAGAGCTTGCGGAACTCTCGTATAGTGCGATCAAATAACCCTCGTGCCGATCCGTGAAGATGGGATGAAGCTCAGCATGTCGATATTTATCAGCAGTAAGTAGACAGATCGAGATTGCGGTGTGGAAGGAAGGGGACTCATCTATAAAAGTCAGTAAGGGCGCGGCGAGAGACTGGTGATCCATCTGTTGTGCATAATGGGAGCTTGCCGTAATCTGTTTCTTCGAACCAAGCAGAAGTACAGGTGAGGATAGCAACTGAGACAATGTATCTACGATGGATGGTATGCCTTTTCCCTGCATCACCATCGTGGAAAATTGCTTGTGAATAGACAAGGCGTAGTGTAGCTCATGGGTTTTGTTCTGGAGGATGGCACTGATCGAATGTTGAAATATCTCACCGAGTGTATTGTCTATCTCAGACAGCTCGATGATTGGGAAGCCTAGTCTGTCGGCTATCTCAAGCAGTTGCGGAGATAATTCAAGAGAGAAACGCTGTGTCTTGACAGCAAGCGCTGCACAACCAATTGCATGCATGTCTGTAATGAATGCAAGATGAGCATCGGGACGATCTTTTAGGATATAACCGTTCGTCAGCAGCATATCCCCTGGCTTCAGGAATTGGACAATATCTGGTGCGTCCATAATATTAATCGATTGCACCAAGCGATCAAGGCCACGATGCCCGGCAATGACCTTTGCTTTGGAGAGAATGGGGATAGTCAATAACTGTCGCAGATCCATCTTTAACCCACTCGCTTTCATAATGATATGTTATAAAATCTAACATTAAGTGAGGTGGGCGTAAAGAAGAGTTTGGATAAAGAGGCTAAAAGATAGATGTAAACAAATTTCTCATAAATATAAAAACTTTCCAATAATTCAATGCGTTATACTAAATAGATCTCAAAGAAAATTTGATCACTATTACCAACTCTATCACTAAAAAGGAGTTCTCAATCCATGAAACGAAAAGGATTAGTATCGCTTTTACTTGCCAGTGTTGTTGCTGGTTCTATTTTAGTAGCATCGACTACAACTGCGGAAAGAGTCGTAGCCCAAACTCCGATGGAAGCAGCAACGGAGTACTTTCAGGCTTACATTGCTAGGGATGTTGAAGGAATGATGTTCTATTCTAAAGATACAAATTATTTGGATGAGAAAAGTCGTGAAGAAGGATATGTGAAGGATTTTAAAACCAATCCAACTACAGGGTATGAAATTGTGGAAAGCAAACAAATCAATACGGATGAAGTTCAACTTTACGTAGTTCAAAAGTATGCAGGACAAGACTACGAACAGTCACCACCACTCCCGTATAAAATTTTCAAAAGCGAAAATGGATGGAAGGTTTTAGTAGAGCTACTAGAAATCAATACATTGACAGGTGAAATCACTAAAGGTACACCGATTCACGCTTTGCAGTATACAGATCATTAGTTGTGATTGTGAAAAGTGATTCCGAGGAATAAATTTATCAGAAATTAAGCTCGGAAAGGCGGTGTAGCAATGCCAGCGACCTGGACATTTAATGCGAACAAAATGAGATATTCTCCCATTTAAGAAACATTCTTATACAGGGGGATGGTTGTACAATGAAAATTTCAGATCGACTATTAAGACAATATTTAGATCACGTTTATTGGATATGTGGAGGCCCTTGCGGCGGCAAAAGCACGATGACTAATTTACTTTCTTCAAAATGGGATATGAATTATTATTCTTCAGATGACCACACTTTCGATTATCAAAAAAAGGCTAATCCGCAGGATCATCCAGCAATTTTGCGACACTTCATTGATTGAGAATGGTTCTTTTTAGGGCGTGGGAACGATAGAAGTCACTGGTTAAATTCAGTGTTTGATGAAAGCGTTGAGTTTATTATTTTGGATTTGTTACAGATGGGGAAAGAGAAGCCAATCGTAGTAGATACTTTTATGGAACCTGCTTATCTAAGGGAGATTGTTAACCCCAACCGAGTTGTTTATATGTTTGCAGAAGATGACCTAGTTCGAGCGGAGTATTTGGATCGGGATCATCTGAGAGGCATGGAGGGTTTGTTCCCTAGTTTATCAGATCCACAACGTGCACGGGAAGAAACATTAAACACGGTGGTTAGAGCATCGAATCATTACCTGCAACAAGCAGAGCAGTATCAATTAAAATGGTTTATGAGAACATCTCAGTCTAATAAAGATCAGATGTTACTGGAAGTTGAAAAGCATTTCGGTTTTTGATGATACTGAAGTGTCAAATTATATTCGTCGTCATTTGTTACACTAAAAGTATACGGTAACTCAATAAACCTCAGACAGCAGTCGATCAGCTTGTGAGCTGCACCCCATTTGTTAAACACGACTAACAATGGAGGTACAGTTCACGTGATCGGTTGTTTTTGTTCAGCTAAAGGACAGTTTAGTTCAATGAATGAGCTAGAATAAAGAAAATATATAAATAAATCGAGGTAAGAAGTTGAAAACAAAGAAAAGCATGAGACAGATTTGCCCAAAGTGTGGCTACGAGAAATGTGTTCCCAAACTGTATATCGATAATCCAAAATATCCTTCTGGTTCAATTTTAAGATGTAAGCAGTGTAAATCACTTTTCTCGCTAAGAGATGGAGGATGGACCTTTTGGAAAGAGTGGGAATGAACTAACGGGAAGGTTACGTTATTGGTAAATCAGCAAAATTATATACTTGACTCTAAAGTGCTAAGGTGGGTATCATTTCCATATATTGATGATTAGGAGAATGACAGATGTTAATTCAAGAATTAAAACAATCTCACCATCATGAAAAGCGTTAATCCATTCCTAAAAAATTTGGGGTGGGTTAACGCTATTCGCGCTCCCCATCCTGTGAGATATGAACGCGCAGGACTAAGGTCTAGCGCGTTTTTTTATTTTTTTTACAAAAGAAATGGAGGAGTAAAAATGGCAATCGTGACAGATTCAAAAGGTAACATTTTTTTGGAATTTATTCGTATCGAATACGATAAGGTCATTACAAGCACACTGGATGCTCCACTAACACATGCTCTAATTGTGGTGAAGTGCCAAGGAAAATATCTATTCATGCATAATAAGTGGAGAAACAACTGGGAACTTCCAGGTGGTATTATTGAAGCTGGAGAGAATGCGGAACAATGTGTAATTAGAGAATTGTTTGAGGAAACCAATCAAAATATGGATACGGCTGAATTCAAAGGGCTAATGAAGTTTAGACTCCAGCCAAGTTTTCATGGACCCGAACGGACGGAGTATGGAGCTCTGTTCATGGGTGAATTGTGCCAACTTGATGATTTTGTTGAAAACGATGAAGCTTCTTCAATTATCCTTTGGGATGGTACATCGGAGATTGGTGATATCGCAGAAATAGATAAGAAGTTAATTGAATTCGTGTGATACATGATTGAACTAACAGTAAATGATAGTTCAGGGAAACCAAGGAACAAATTGAGCAACCCTTTCTATACATCATTCGTTAGAGTATGAGAGAGGTGATACGAAATTATTAAAATGAGTAATAGCATCTTAATGTTGGTATTAGCGGTATCCATGACAATAGCTGGGTGTTCATCAACCGATAAAAATGAGGATAATGTTACTGAACGTGTAGTAGCAACTGATTTTATTCTCGAAGTCACAACACCAACAGTTTTAAGTACGGGTGAGACATTGAAAGTAAAAGGAACATTAAAATATACAGGTATTAAACCTGTTGAAGTAACCCATGGAAAACCTATCATTCGTTTTTCCTTCTCCGGTAGTAACGAGCAGCGTAATTATGCGGATGTGGGATATGTAACTGAGTTTAAGTTAGGTCAAGTGGTTGAGGTTGAAGATGAGTTTATAGTAACCAAAAAAGGGAAACAAAATCTCATTGTGGATATGACCGCGGATATCTCTATGACCATGAACCCAATTGAAATTGTTGTGAAGTAATTTCAGCAAAATTGAACTGACAGCAAACGTTAACTCAAATGAAATGTTCACAAAAATAGTGCCTAATAAACTCAATAAAATTGATAAAAAACCTCCCGTCCCACGGAGCATCTGGGATTGGGAGGTTTTGATTATAGTGCTAATTCAACGTTTATCGTACAAACCATCCAGTGGGCTGAGGGGCTACGTCTGCGGTATCTCGTAAATCATGGACTTTGACATTACTGCCATAGATCATGGAATCGCTACTCAGTCGGAATGAAGGGAAACTGTGCTCGGATTGCAGACGCAGAGAGGGTTCAAAGTAAATCTGCTGCTGTTTGTTGATTACAAAGGGAAGCGACCCCGCTTCTACGGTAACATCATCGCTATCCGGTTCGTTTAAGATCAGAAGTACCGCAATTCCGTCACAACCGCATCCATCGGTATCATAAAACAATTTGAAATAGCCTGGTCGATCTCCCAGCTTTTCAGTAAGTCTTGCTTCTGCCAGCGGACTGACTTGAATGATCATGACGTCGTTCACACTCCTCTAATCTCCATTGAATTCGCTTACATTTTAATATATGGACCATAAACGCAGATTAGAAGGTGAAATAAAGAAAAGCATACATGTACTGTAAAAATATGGACGCTAATGCGTAATGCAACGAACCATTCACGTATGAATGTCATACCCGGAACTTCTATGGGTTCAGTGTGAAATCATTCGCCCGACACTGAAACCCATTTCATCGCCATTCCTTATCTGGTATGATAAGCAGGGAAAATAGGGAAAATTAGAGAAAAAGGAAGGTTCCGCTATGACACCGATCACCATATACGACATCGCCAAAGAAGCAAATGTATCTGTAGCGACGGTCTCCCGGGTACTGAATGATACGGCACCTGTGCGTGCAAGCACCCGAGAGAAGATTATGTCCATCATTGAAAAACACCAGTTTCAGCCCAATGCGCAGGCGCGCAGTCTGATCAAGAAAGAGACGGGTACCATCGCCATCATCCTGCCGGACATTACGAATCCCTTCTTCCCGGAAGTGTTCTGGGGAGCGGAGAATGAGGCTCGCGGATTGGGGTATACCTTCTTTCTGTGCAATACCGCAGGTGACTACAACAGGGAATCTGAATATTTGTCCATCCTGCGAGAGAAGCGGGTAGACGGGATTATTTTCCTCGGCGGGCGAATTAACATGCAAGTCTGTCCGGATGACATGGCTCAGGAATTGATTGATATGGGCAAGCGTATGCCAATTGTACTGGTCAATGGCAATATTGCCAAAGGCGGGTTCCACCGGGTATACACGGATGAGGGGGCAGGGGCAGCCCTTGCAGCTGAGCATTTGCTTGAATTGGGGCATCGGGATATCGCCTTTGTTGGCGGTCTGAAAGAGTTGTCCACCACCATGGTCAAGGTCAGAGCTGTGCAGAAGAAACTTCGGGAGCATGGGCTCGAAATACCGAAAGAACGGCAATTGCTCGGCAGCTTCTCCATCGACGATGGCAAACGGGAGATGTCCAAACTGCTGGATCGTGACAATCCACCCACCGCAGTCATCTGCGTTAATGACAACACAGCGATTGGTGCGATCAAGTCAACGATTGAGCATGGGCTCTCGATTCCGAAGGATATATCCATTGTGGGATTCGATGATACACCGCTCGCCAGTGCCGTTATACCGGAACTGACAACCGTATCCCAGAATACGTATCAGCTTGGCAAACAGGCTGTGGATGTGCTGCATGAGCTGATTAACCAAGGCAAACCGAAGAAGCAGATCATTCTGCAACCGGAGCTGATTGTGCGTCAAAGTACAGGACCTACTGCAAGATAAAGGGCCTGTAATTGGAAAAGAAAGCGTTGACATTTCCTCGAAGGGTGAAATATAATGAGTGCGTAAATGAAACCCCTTTCATAAAGTGGAACGGGTTTTATGTTTCAGCTTAATGAAACCCATTTCATGAAACGGGTTTCAGTGTAGTCATCCATTCATTAGTTCAAGGGGGCGTAACGTATGAGAAGAAGTTTAAAGGTCATTTCGTTATTGATGCTGGTCATGGTAATGGGTCTGACAGCCTGTAGCAGCGGGAGTAAAAACGGTTCTTCCGGCGAGTCCGGTGGCAAGGTTGATTTGAGCATGACGATCTGGGGCTCAGAGGATGAGAAGAAAATTTATCAGGAACGACTCGACATTGTGAAGCAAACGTATCCCGATATTAACGTGAAGCTGAACGTGGTTGCAGGAGATTATGACCAGAAGGTACAGACCATGATCGCCGGAGGAACGGCACCGGACATCATGATGATTGCCGAGAACTATCAGGCTTACGCCTCCAAGAATCAGATTATACCGCTGGATGACATGATTCAGGCGAACAATGTGAACATGTCCGAGCGTTATTCCGATGATATCGCAAACCTGATGAAGTATGATGGCAAACAATTTGGTTTGCCGGATCGAGCAGGTGCGATGGTTCTCTTTTATAACAAAGATCTGTTTGACAAGGCTGGGGTGGAATACCCAACCAAAGATTGGACGCAGGACGATCTGATGGCGGCAGCGCAGAAGCTGACGGTGAAGGAGAATGGCAAAACGGTTCAATGGGGTTACTACCCAGGTAGCTGGTGGCCGCAATGGATGCAGCTGATCTACCAGAACGGTGGCTCATTGTTCGATGAGAGTGGTAAACCAACCTTCAATACAGAGCCTGTGCGGAAAGCATTACAATTCATGAATGACCTGACCTTCACACACGGTGCGGGACCAACGCCAACCGAGATTGCCGACATGGGGAATATCGGAGCCGATCCGTTGTTCGCTCAAGGCAAGATCGCTATGGAAACGACAGGGTTCTGGAACATCGGTTCACTTGCCAAGGTGGAAGGCATTAATTGGGATATCTCTCCGGTATGGGGCGAAACGAACGCATTCTTTAACGGGTTAACGATTACCAACGCTTCCAAACACAAGGAAGAAGCTTTCAAAGTCATCGAAGCACTGACCACACCGGAAGCACAGCTGCCAATGATCAAAGCTGGTCAGGATGCTCCTGCAACCAAAGCAGGTTTGTCCAGTGATGAATTCCTGAATGCTGAATACGGCGGCAAAAAAATCAACATGGCTGCGTTCAGTGAATCGACGATCTATGCAGAACCGTTCAATCCACAATGGAACGAAATGATGAAACTCATTAACGATAAGCTGGGTGTGTACTTCAATAACAAAGCCTCGCTTGATGATACCGTAACCGAAATTCAGAGTGGACTGGAAAGACTCTACAAATAGAGGATTTTTCTGAACATGCACAAATAGCAGCGACAGCAGGACAGGTGGAATCGGCGTGAATGCGGGTTTCATCTGCTCTCTGCGTCATGGGAGGGCTTAACGTGAGAAAAAAGGACGGGAAATGGTTCTACATCTTCATCTCGCCTTGGCTGATCGGGTTTCTGGGGCTGACCCTGGGTCCGATCCTGTTTTCCATCTATATGAGCTTCACGAATTGGGATCTGTTCCAGTCCCCTGAATTCATCGGTATCGACAACTACAAAACGCTACTGACCGATGATCCGATCTTCTGGAAATCCGTCGGCAATACATTCTTCTATGCGCTAATATCCATTCCGCTGGGCATGTCGATCTCGCTCTGGATTGCATATTACCTCAACAAAAAAATCAAAGGGATCACCTTCTTCCGTATTCTGTTCTACCTGCCTTCCGTTGTTCCGGTGGTTGCGAGTTCATTGCTCTTCATCCACTTGCTTGCGCCAACTGAAGGTTTGATCAACCAGGCACTTGCGATCTTCGGTATTCAGGGTCCTGCCTGGCTTCTTGATCCCAACTGGGTTAAGCCTGCATTGATTCTCATGTCCTTATGGGGTGTGGGTGGTGGCGTGGTATTGCTGCTTGCAGGGATGAAAGGCATTCCACAGGAACTGTACGAGGCCGCTGCCATCGATGGGGCGAAAAGTACACAATCGTTCTTCCATATTACATTCCCAATGTTGACTCCCGTCATTTTCTTCAATCTCGTGACTGGCATGATTGGAGCGCTCCAGACCTTCGCGCAGGTATTCATCGTTACTGCCGGGGGACCTGACAATTCAAGTCAGATGGTTGTTCCCTACCTATTCCAGAATGCATTCCAATTCTACAAAATGGGATATGCATCGGCGATTGCCTGGGTACTATTCATCATCATCATGGCGTTGACACTTGTTGTATTCCGTTCATCGGCGCTATGGGTGCACTACGAGGAGGGAAAAGCCAATGAGTAATCCATCGACTGTGGAGAAGACGATATCCTATATTTTTCTGATTCTGGTCGGGGTGCTGCTTGCTTCGCCTTTCCTGTACATGATCTCTATTGCACTGGCAAGTGACACAACAACCGTCAAATCAGCTTTTACCTTCGTACCAATGGAGTTCCAATGGTCGAACTTTTATACCATCTTCACGAATAACAATCTTGGCACGTATCTCAAAAACTCGGTCATCATTACGGTCTTTACGATTGTCGGATCGGTATTATCAGCTTCGATCGTATCCTACGGCTTTGCCCGAATCAAAGCAAAAGGCAGCCGTTTCCTGTTTATTGTGTTGCTCAGTACGATGATGATTCCGGGTGAGGTGACGATGGTACCGCAGTTCATCATCTTCCGTCACTTGGACTGGATTAATACATTTTACCCGCTGATCGTACCGAGTTTCTTCGCCGGAGCGTTCAACGTATTCCTGATTCGGCAGTTTGTCATGAGTATTCCAAAATCACTGGATGAAGCCGCCATGATCGATGGTATGGGACACCCGGGAATCTACTGGAAGATCATCATGCCACTGACTTATCCGATACTTGCGGCCATTGCGATCTTCTCATTCTCCTATAACTGGGGCAACTTCATGGGACCGCTCATCTATATCAATGATCCGGAGAAAATGCCGCTGGCACTCGGAGTGCAGCTGTTGACAACGGTAGGTGGTGGGCAGATGCCGCCATGGAACCTTGTGATGATTGCTTCCCTGTTCCTCACCATTCCGATGGTGCTGGTATATCTGTTCGGACAGCGTTATGTCTATGAAGCCAACATTAGCGGTGGAAGCAGCGGAATCAAGTAACCGAGGTGTCTGTAGTGGATGTATATACTGAACCTGATGTTCAAGGTCAATGAAGTAATCAACGTACATGGAGAAAGGATTGTATAGCCCATGGCGCATAAAGAACAACGCAGCAGAGGCAAACGGAGTTATATCCTCATGGGTGTCGCTCTGATTGCGCTGCTGGCAGGAGGAGGAATTGTTATCAATCATTTTGCCAATGAATCATCCAAAACACTTGAGTTCCAAGGGGAACCAGTACGTCTGAAGCTGGACCAATCCTATGATCATTTTGAAGGTTGGGGTACGTCACTTGCCTGGTGGGCCAACGATCTTGGCGGATGGAAGGATCAGGCGAAGGTTAGTGAAGTGATGGATCTGGTCTTTGACCCGGAGAAAGGATTAGGTCTGAACATCGTTCGTTACAATATTGGCGGTGAGGAAAATCCGGAGATGAAAGCCCTTCGTCCCGGCGGGGATGTACCTGGCTTCCAGCCTGAACCTGGAGAGTGGGACTGGGATGCTGATGCAGGTCAGCGGGCTGTATTACAAGGCTCGATGGAGCGTGGCGTGAACATTGCTGAAGCATTCTCCAATTCACCACCTTACTGGATGACGATCAGTGGATCGGTTACCGGAGCCGTGGATGGCAGCAATAATCTGCGTGACGACCAGTATGATGCATTTGCAGATTATCTGACCGAAGTTGTGAAGCATTATCGGGACGAGTGGGGGATCACCTTCCGCACACTGAATCCGCTCAATGAACCTTCCTCCGACTGGTGGAAGAAGGGCAATATGCAGGAAGGCAGTCATTTTACCAATGAGAAGCAGGCCGAGATTATCAAGAAAGTTGCTGCAACGTTGAAGAGCAAAGGACTGGATGGAACCGTCATTAGTGCCGCGGACGATAACAGCATTGATGAGACGGTGTTTAATTTCAACCTCTATGATCAGGACACGCTGGACGTGATCCAGCAGATCAATACCCACTCCTATAATGGTAGCAAAATGGAAGAGCTGCGCACATTGGCAGAACGCCATGGCAAGAAGCTGTGGATGTCCGAGTACGGAACCGGCGGCAGCGAGCCGCACAGTCATGAGGATATGACCTCAGTTCAGGAGCTGGCAGAGCGGATCATGTTTGATCTGAAAATCATGCAGCCATCCGCCTGGGTATACTGGCAGGCCGTTGAAGATGAAGGGGCCAATAACAATTGGGGCTTCATTCACGCCAACTTTAATGGAGAAGAGCAGTACGAGATGACCAAACAGTATTATGGCATGGCCCAGTTCACGAAGTTCATTCGTCCCGGTGCGACAATTATTCCCACGGATGGTGGACGCACACTGGCTGCCTATGACGCGGAACGTCAGAGACTGGTGCTGGTGATTCGTAATGAATTGTCAGCGGGTACAACGGCGTTTGAACTGGAAGGGTATGCGTACGGAAAATCATCCAACGCTCAGGTGTATCAGACTTCACCGGATCGGAACATGGAACAGCTTGAAGACATCCCGGTGTATGCCAACGGACTGGAAGTGCCTACGGCCGACAACTCCATCACAACGGTTGTACTGGAAGGCGTGACGGTGCAGGGAACTGATGATTAAGGAATATAAGTTCAACTACAGATTTACACAGAAAACGGAGAGGACAGAAAAAACCTGAAAAAGCGGAGCGTGCGCCTACAAGCTTTCTGCAAGAAAGCTACATCGAAAGCATACGCTATCCCCGGATTTTCCCTTTGAGAAAAGGGAATCAAAAAATCTGGGGATAACAGCGATTGAAAGGTTATTCTGTCATCGGAGTGCCAGTGTAAACATTCATTAGTTGAACTCATATTTTTAAAAGATTACAGGACATATGAACCTATATAAATTGAACTAAACATTTACACCAAACGGAGAGGACAGAAAGGACCTGAAGAAGCGGAGCGTTCGCCTTTATCCCCGGATTTTCCCTTTGAGAAAAGGGAATTCAAAAAATCTGGGGATAACAGCGATCGGAAGGTTGTTCTGTCATCGGAGTGTACAGTGTAAATAATCGTTAGTTCAATTTATATAAAATACAGAGAAGGAGGGGATTACTTTGACAGAGAAAGCATCCCTTTTGCTGCAGGAACAGGAGAAGAACATCGCCAGGGCTGAGAACGGTGTTCAATCTGAATTAACATACGATGCACGCAGCTTTTTCCTAAACGGAGAGCGTGTATTTCTGAACAGTGCCACGATCCATTATTTCCGTATGCCGAAGGAAGAATGGCGTGAGGTTCTGCTGAAGGCGAAGCTGGCAGGTATGAACTGCATCGACACCTACTTTGCGTGGAATGTGCATGAACCGGAAGAAGGACAGTGGTCCTTTGAAGGGGACAACGATTGCGGAGCATTTCTGGATTTGTGCGCGGAACTGGGCATGTGGGTCATCGCGCGTCCGGGTCCGTTTATCTGTGCAGAATGGGATTTTGGCGGTTTTCCATACTGGCTTGGTACGAAGGACGGCGTGAAATTCCGGGAAAACAATGAGACGTATCTGCACTATGTGAATTTGTATTTTGACCAGCTTGTGCCGATCATTCGGAAACGCCAGCTGTCTGCCGGGGGTACGGTCATTCTCGTGCAGGTGGAGAATGAGTACGGGTATTTGATGGATGACGCTGCTGCAAGTGACCATATGAATAGGCTGAGGGATGGATTGTTGCAACGTGGCATTGACGCTACGCTGATCACTTGCGTTGGCGGGGCGGAAGGCACAATTGAAGGGGCTAATTTCTGGTCAGGTGCTGACGGGCATTATGAGAAACTCCGAGCCAAACAGCCGGACACCCCGAAGATGGTCACGGAATTCTGGACCGGATGGTTTGAGAATTGGGGAGGACCTTCAGCCATTCAGAAGACAGCGCCTTTGCTGGAGAGACGTATCATGGAGATTCTGCGTGCCGGGTATACCGGAATCAGTCACTACATGTTCTATGGTGGCACGAACTTTGGTGGATATGGCGGCAGAACGATGGGTAGCAGTGATATTTTCATGATTACGTCCTATGACTATGATGCACCCCTGAACGAATATGGACGGGTGACACCGAAGTATGCAATAACCAAGAATTTGTCCTATTTCGTCCATGCTTTCGGGGCCCTTCTGATGGAAACAGAGGAAATTCCAGAAGAACAGATTGTTGTACGTCATCCTGAAGGCATATCTGTGCGAGGCAGACAGGCTGACAACCAGAAGATTTGGTTCCTGGAGAGTCACAAGGATGAACGGGAGACGATGCACATTACGCTGGAGGAAGGCCGTACTCTTCCCGTATCGGTGAATCCAGGACAGATTGTTCCGTTGCTGGATCGAGTACAGATTGCTGAACACGTATACCTGACTGCGGGTACGATGATTACGGGCAATGAAATGATAAACGGAGAATTAACCCTGTTCATCGTGGCCGCTGCGGGACAGCGTTCTGTTGTTGAACTGGAAGCCGGCGTATTGAATGTCACGGGCAGTACAGTGCAAGTGCTGGTCGAGCATGATTCAGCAAGGAACGTATACCGCTTCGATCTGTTTCATTTCCAAGAACCGGGAACAATCCAACTGGAAGCAAACGGCACACCGATCCGTTTCATGATTCTAGATCAAGAAACGACGAATCGAACATGGCGATTGGAAGCAACAGAACAGAAGGGACTTCGTTATGCAATAGGCTTCGATGATGTAGACGTATTGCCATCCGGCGAGGTCAAAGGCATGATCACTGATCCGGATCGGACAATTACGCAGCTTGGTGACTGGGCCGATGGAGAACGGACGTTCACAGGTCACGAGTTCTATGCCAGCGAGGAGTCTATTGCAGGTATACAGCAGCAGCTTCCATGGACATCGCCGAGTGCACCGACGTTATCTGATTCTCCTGAGCTGTCACGTATTACGTTAACTGCGAAGCAACGCTCGGCGAGTGGACAACCGGAAGACTTCTCCCGGTATGGACAAGATTTTGGTTATCTATTGTACGAATGCGATTTCGAAAGTCCAACCGAAGGAATTACGAGTCTCATTCTGTCGGATATCCAGGATACCGCCAGAATCATCGTTAATGGTGTTCAGCAGGCATTAGTGCGTCAGGTAGGTGCCGCTGGAGTGCAGTTGCAGGTGGCCAAAGGGAAGAATACACTTCAGATTCTGGTGCAGCATATGGGCAGATTGAACTTCTCCCCGTATTTGGGTGAGAGCAAAGGTCTGGCTGGTGCTGTGTATCTGGATGGCAAGGTTCAGGATATTCGTCGGGATTGGCGTATGGAGAGTGGACTTGTGCATCTCGATGAGGTGAACGCTATACATGGGGCGCCACGTATCAGCAGGAGCTTTAAGCTGGATGGCATGGATCGCGCGATTCTTGTGGGTGCCTTGAGCAAAGGTCTTTGTATCAATGGCATCGAAGTTCCGATGGAGGGATATCAGGATTGGTTTGCCTTCCAGACGTTAGACATATCTCTGTATATCAAGCCCGGAGAGACGAATACACTGGAAATGCCGTATAGCCGTTCATTACTGAATCGACTGGAACTGATCACGTATCCAAGTCAGGGCGAACTGAAGGATTGGCGTATGGCAGGGACGGATGCATTGCTTCCCCAACAATGGGAGAGATACGAGGTAGAACAGGAAGCGCTCCATCCTGGACAGGGATCAATCCAGCGTGCAGGACAGCCTGGTATCGCCTCAGGTGGCAATTGTACTGCCAATCTGGTGACCGTTACCTCGGACGATGGGATCTCAAGTGTTATGGTGAGCGAGAAGGCTCACTCTACATCTGGTACCCTCCGAGCACAAGACTCGTACGGTCAGCCCGTTTGGTACCGCTGGCGTTTCACCAAGCCTACCCTTTCCGAGCATCATAAGGTGAACTTGATGCTTCGCCTGACTGGGATGAGCAAAGGAACCATCCACTTGAACGGACATCATCTGGGTCGTTACTGGCAGATTGGTCCGCAAGAGGATTACAAGATCCCTGTAGCCTGGCTACAGGAAGAGAATGAATTACTTTTGTTCGATGAAGAAGGTAAAACACCAGAACGTGTACGTTTTCTTTTAGATGGGCCATCCCGTTATCCATGGGTTGTGGTGAAGTAGCTCATGTATTGATCTTTAGCTGTCTTATTGATTTAGAGATGCAAGGGAGCGATGACTGGAACGAGATCGTTCGAGTTTGAAGCAGCCATTTATTGTAATGGACCAGGACTAGAAAATAGCAACACATAACGCAAAAGTTTATTTTTACCGCAGTTTTACCCCCTCATTTTCTTAGCCAGATTGACCTGGGTTTGTGAATCTTGGGATTCGGTCTTGGGAGTGAGTTCGGCTAAGGGGATGGGGAACTGTGGTAATCAGGTTTGTGCAATAAGCAGAGGGAACATTTGTGGCACGATTATTTGTAAACGTTTACATATATAAAGAGTGTTCATCCATGATCTGTGAAGGGAGTGATGCTTCATGTAATTGGAATTTGAACAGGTAGTCGTAAGGTGTGTCTATAGAGGTTGACTCCAAGATAACGTGTATTCTGCCATAGGGTATGTTAAGTCTAATTAATTATTCCATTTAATCATGGATAAGGAGATGACCCAATGTTGACGAAGACGGAAGAGGGGATAGGAATAGGAGTAGAAAAGTCCAGCGGTTTCAAGGCCGGAATGATTCTGCTGCTCGGAACATTGCTTCTATTAACGATGTTATTCCCCAATACAGCCAGAGCAGCGACAAGTGTTTATACGATATCCGCCTTTACGAACACAAGTGAGTCCAATATGTATATCTATGAATCGTATAATGCGACCCACTATAGTTTGCTGAAAGGGCCAGCCTATACACCTCCGGCCGATCTGATCCGCGATCCCAGCATCATGAAGCACACAGATGGTCTATATTACGTTGTTTACACCACGAACTGGTCGGGTAACACCATCGGCATTGCCTCCAGCCCGGATAAGGTAAACTGGACATTTGTCCGTAACATTACATTATCCACACCGACCACAATCGCACACACCTGGGCACCAGAATGGTTTAAAGACAGCAACGGCAGTCTGAACATTATCGTGTCCCTCTCACCAGGAAACTATCAGAATTTCAAACCTTATGTACTCACAGCTTCAGGTAGTAATCTAACATCTACCTCATGGTCTGCACCTACTGAACTGGCAGGCATTGCTCCCAATTATATCGACACTTTTATCGTGAAGACAGGCTCAACCTATCATGCTTTTACCAAGAACGAGACCACCAAATACATTGAATATGCGACATCCACTTCGCTAACGGGTCCTTATACCTTTAAAGGTACAGGGGATTGGGCAGGTTGGGGTTCTTGGGTGGAAGGCCCGGCGCTTGTTCAGCTGGATAATGGTTCATGGCGAATCTACTTTGACGGCTATGCAACACAAAAATATTATTACAGCGACTCTGCTGACAACTTCCAGACTTGGGGTGCCAAACAAGAGATTGCAGGTCTTACCGGACTCGTTCGGCATATGACTGTATTGAAAGAATCCGGACAACTGGGTGATATCCGCAAGCTGGAGTCATTCAATGTACCTGGCAGTTTCATTCGTCACTACAACTATCAGGCACGGATTGATGCCAATGTCAGTCCGGCGGAAGATGCACAATTCCGTATCGTTCCCGGGCTGTCAAATGCAACAGGCATTTCGTTTGAGTCTATGAATTATCCGGGTTATTTCCTGCGCAATAATAATGGCAACATTACACTTGTGAAAAATGACGGCAGCGCTACATTCCGAAATGACGCCACATTCAAACGTGTAAATGGACTTGCTAATGCCAGCTGGACATCGTATGCATCGTTTAGTAACCCGAACCTGTATCTGAGACATTACAATAATGTGCTGAAATTGGAAGCTGTCGTTACTGCACTAGATAAGTCAGACGCGACCTTCAGAGAGGTTGCACAATAATAGGTGTTTATTTTCTAAGTTAAACTATACATTTACACGATAACGGAGAGGTCAGAAATAACTTGAAGAAGCGAAGCGTGCGCCTAAAAGCTTTCTGAAAGAAAGCTGCATCGGAAGCATATGCTATCCCCGGATTTTCCCCTTTTAGAGAATAATTAAAAAAATCTGGGGATAACAGCGATCGGAAAGTTGTTCTGACATCGGAGTGCAAGTGTAAAATGATAAGGAGTGAAGCGGATGAAGTGGTTAAAACGAATGAGCTCGCTGCTGCTGGCAGGAAGTCTGCTAACAGGCAGTTTGGGACTTGGTACAGAGGTATCTGCTGCAGGAGCCTACACGGCTGTTGCCGATCCATCGAAACAATATCAGACGATGGAAGGCTGGGGAACATCCCTCGCGTGGTGGGGCAAAGTGGTTGGAGAATATTCCAATCGGGATGAGTATGTGGAGAAAATGTTCAATGCAAATACCGGACTGGGACTGAACATCCTGCGGTACAACATTGGAGGCGGAGATAATCCATCATCCAATATCCTCGAATATCGCAAAGCCGTTCCTGGTTACCAGCCTTCTCCCGGCGTGTATGACTGGAATGCAGATGCAAACCAACGATATATGCTGCAAGCTGCCAAAGCGCAAGGTGTGAATGTTATCGAAGCCTTTGCGAATTCCGCACCATACTGGATGACGATCAGTGGTAATGTGTCCGGTTCGGCCAATGGTGGGAACAACCTCAAGCCCGATTACTACGATGATTTTGCTGATTACTTAACCGAGGTTGTGAAGCATTTTCGGGATAACTGGGGGATCACATTTGATAGTGTAACTCCGCTAAATGAACCGATCTCGACGTGGTGGAAGCAGGGCAATGACCAGGAGGGCATGCACTTTGACCGGGCGGATCAGAACACCATTCTGAGTCAGGTACAAGCTTCGTTGAATGCAAAGGGCCTGTCCACAAAGCTGAGCGCACCAGAAGAATACAGTATCGATGATACCAATGTGTCGTTCAACAGCTACAGCAATGCGGTTAAATCAGCGATCACTCAGATTAACACCCATACGTATGGCGGCAGCAATCGTACTGCTTTGCGTAACACAGCGACGTCTGCGGGCAAACATCTGTGGACCTCGGAATATGGAGATGGGGATGCAAGCGGTCTTACGATGTCACGGACTATCCTCAAGGATATTCGCAATATGGGCGCAAGTGGATGGGTGTATTGGCAAGCCGTCGATAGTGCAGAAGGATGGGGATTTTTCAAGAACGTGTTGAACAATACACAAACGACCAGTTACACCGTGAACCAAAAATATTATGTCATGGGCAATTACAGCAAATTTATTCGTCCTGGGTACAAGATTATCGGCATGAGTGATGCCAATACCCTTGCAGCCTATGATGCAGCTTCCGGCAAAGTAGTACTGGTTACAACCAATTCGGAATCGACGGATACAACGGTAACCTATGATCTCAGTCGTTTTACGAACACAGGCACGTCTGCTCAAGTATATCGGACCTCTTCAACGGAGAAGTTGCAGCAACTGACCAATATTTCGGTGCAAAACAAAACCTTTACCGCTACGGCCAAGGCCAATTCGGTCACAACCTACGTCATTTCCGGTGCAACTTACAATGGCGGTACAGGATATGAATCCGGGGCCATCTACAAATTAATCAACCGCAATAGTGGACTTGCACTCGATGTTAACGGTGCTTCTTCTACGGGTGGGGCAACAATCATTCAGTGGAATGATAATGGAGCAGCCAACCAGCAGTGGAAGCTGGAGTCCGCAGGTAACGGATATTACAACATCCGCAATGTGGGCAGTGGGCTTTTGCTGGATGTGAATTCGGGTTCCACACAAGGCGGAGCCGCTCTGATTCAATGGCAGGATAACGGGGGCAACAATCAGCAATGGCTGCCAATTGATGTGGGAGGATATGTGGTACTTGCGAATCGAAACAGTGGCCTGACGGTTGACATCAATCAGGGTTCTTTGACCGCAGGTGCCTCCACGATTCAGTGGGCCGACAATGGCGGAGCCAATCAGCAATGGAGCCTAGTCAAAGTTAATTAGTGTGAGTACGCATGAATTAAACGTTATTATATGTCCTACTTTCTTGGAGGTGCAGTGCTCTAAGCAACACTGCACCCTCAAGGAAAGTAGCTATTTTAGATATACATATGTTCATCACTTAACGAAAACGGGATAAGGCGAACCTGCTAATATCCTGATCCGTGTGCCCTGTTTGCACCAAGTCGGATAGAATCTGCCCAATGGCACTTGCAAACTTGAAGCCATGACCGGAGAAACCGCCTGCGAGCCACACACGTTCATGGGCAGGGTGTCGGTCGATAATAAAATCTTCATCCGAAGTGAATTCATACTTGCACACACTACCACGTTTCAATTCTCCTGCTGCCTGAGGCATATGAAGTTCGAGCAGCCTGCGCAGATCCCCCTCGTCCGTTTCTTCCGTACCAAATGGAGCCATTGTACTTCCTGGTGTCCACACCTGACCCGTATCATGACGACCCATCTTCAGACCTGATCCGCCAATGCTTGGAAATCCATAATATGTACCTTCTTTTCCCGCCAGTGTAAAACCGGGGAAGTGTGCCTCGCCGTACAAAGCTTGTGGTGCATCAAACCATCCAACCGTTTTACGCACTGCCTGGATCGGGAGATCCACGAAAGGTTTTAATGTCTGAAACCAGGCGCCAGCGCTCAGGATGATTTGGTTGGCATGGTATGTCTCACCACCTGAAGTCTGAACTGCAACGGAATGTGGTCCGTATTCGATATGCTCCACAAGCGTGTGCGTTAACAAGGTGGCACCGTGAGTCTCGGCTGCTTTGCGGAAGGCACGAATACAGGGTTCACTATACAGATAACCCGCATCAGGCTCATACATGCCCTCGTAATGTTCAGGTATTGTAATACCTGGCCAGCGTTTCATCACCTCGGCTGCGTGCAACGTTTCATACCGAATACCTGCATCATCTGCATGGCTCAATCGGTTGTGGAAGGAATGAATCTCTGGATCAACCACATTTATTACACCGGAAGGAACAAACAGTTGGTCTCCGGTCGTTTCCTCCAGCTCGTGCCATAACTTCTGTGCAAGTAATGCCATGGCAATATAGTCAGGCCCACCACTGTACACATGGCGCATCAGTCTGCTATCCCCGTGATGACTTCCTTCCGTATGCGGAGGGTCAAAGGCATCAATTAATAAAGTTTTGCATCCACTGCGCGATAGATAATACCCAGCACTCATACCCATGGAGCCGGCTCCAACGATAATAACGTCATATGATGGTGTGGTCATGGTTCCGCCTCCTAGTCTATTTCCAATGTTAGTCTTCTAAAGCATAATGTAGTCTCCCTACTTTTAATAGTCAATAGAACATCTTATAGAGAAGAGAGAGATGTTAATAGAACATATTAATAGTAAAATGATTTATATAATGAATGTTGCAAAGGAGACCTCGCATGAGTGAGCAATTTAGGTTTGATCTATTTCCGTTAATTCAGACAGAACGATTCATCCTCCGGTCGGCAGAGGCTGAGGACAGCCATGATCTGGTGGAGTTATATTCGGATGAAGCTGTGGTGCAATATATGCCATTCACTCCCTTTGAATCCGTGGAGGATGCACAGGGTGAGATGAACTGGTATACGAAGATTTTCAAGGAACACACGGGTTTACGCTGGATGATTGAAGACCGTGAAACTCGTAAAGTGATCGGAACCTGTGGGTTCCTGAACTATGAAGATGTACATAACCGTGCAGAGATCGGATACGACTTGCGTTCCTCTTTCTGGGGCCGCGGTGTTATGACTGAAGTGGCCCGTACTGTGCTGCATTTTGGATACACAAGCATGCAGCTCAACAAGATTGAAGCGAAGGTTGAACCGGAGAACGAGGCGTCAATTCGCCTATTACACAAGCTTGGTTTTCAACAGGAAGGTGTACTGCGGCAGCATGAGTTTGAGAAAGGCAGATATATTGATCTTGCGGTGTTCTCCAAGTTACGAAGCGAAATATAGGCAAGCTCGCCCCATCAGGATTCCAATGACTCCATCTCATCCCAAATCCGTAAGGCTTGTCCCCCAGAATGGGCCCGTGCTATATTGGAGAGATGTGAGGAGATGAGGATATGAAGCTGGTGTCCTGGAATGTGAATGGTTTAAGGGCATGTGTTACCAAAGGATTCATGGATTATTATCAGGAGAGTCAGGCAGATATCTTCTGCCTTCAGGAGACCAAATTGCAAGCTGGACAGATTGAGATGGACCTGGGGGAAGATGTTTATCAATATTGGAATTATGCGATCAAAAAAGGATATTCCGGTACGGCTGTATTTAGCCGAATCAAGCCTATATCTGTCCGTTACGGGATGGAGGAGGACAGCGAGCCGGAAGGCCGGATGATTACACTGGAGTATGATGAGTTTTATCTGGTGAACGTTTATACCCCTAACGCAAAGCGGGATCTGACCCGGCTGCCTTACCGTCTGGAATGGGAGGATCGATTCCGGGGGTACATTCTGCAACTGGAGCAGACCAAGCCGGTTATCGTCTGTGGTGACCTGAATGTGGCTCATCAGGAGATTGACCTGAAGAATCCGAAGCCCAATCTGGGCAACTCGGGATTTACGCTTGAAGAGCGTGGCAAGATGACTGATTTGCTTGCTTCCGGGTATGTAGACAGCTTCCGCCATCTGTATCCGGATCGTACGGATGTATACAGCTGGTGGTCTTATATGCCAAAGGTTAGAGAACGGAACGTCGGCTGGCGCATTGATTATTTTCTCGTATCCAATCAATTGGCACCTAAGGTGGCAGATGCGCATATCGACTGCCACGTGATGGGCAGTGATCATTGCCCGGTGGGTCTTACGTTACACTATAGGTAAGGATCATCGTGAGATAGATTGAGGTAAGAGTTTTAGAATACAAGTATAGATCAACTGCAAGTTTCCTGAATGGGAGATTTGCAGTTTTTTTTGCGTTACAGGTAGGGGAGGGGCACTGGACTTTGGTTGGGGAAAGAACTGGACTCGGGATTGTTTCAATCCCGCTATTTCTTGGGTACGATTGAAGCATACATATATAGATGAACCTTTGGGGTAAGGGGTAGAGAAGATGAAGAAGGGGTTACGGAGAGGGTTAAAAGTGCTGGGAGGCATCATGCTTGCCACAGGACTTTTGCTGCTGGCAGGTACAGCGTATGAAGCGTATCAATCCACGCAGGATATGAAGTCCTATCCCCCGCCAGGCAAGTATTATGAAGTGAGTGGTCGCAACATGCACCTCTACACCGCTGGCAAAGGAGAGGTAACCGTGGTGTTTGCCTCAGGCTGGGGGACACCCAATCCATATGTGGATTTCAGTCCGCTATATGACAAGTTGAAATCACAGGTGAAAATTGCGGTATATGATCGGTTCGGGTATGGATACAGCGACTATACAGATGAACCTCGTGATGTTGATACCATCTCGGAAGAGATTCACCAATTGCTGCGAACATCCGGTCAACGTCCACCTTACATCATGGTCGGTCACTCTCTGGGTGCGCTGGAGACACTGCGGTTTGCGCAAAGGTATCCTGATGAGGTGGCTGGCATGGTCATGATCGATGGCGGAAGCCCGGAGTATTACAGTACGGTGGAAATGGATACGCCCGAATGGTATTTTACTTCAGTCCGATTCCTGGTTAAAACAGGCATTGCGCGTACATTGCTACATTCGGATCAGATGATGGCAACACTGGTCATTGACCCGGAGTTGGTTTCTGCGCCGATGAAAAAGGCTGCCACCATTGCTACCCTGAAGCATGCATACAATGACAATGTGATGGATGAGATTCGTCATTCCAAGATCAACGCATTACGTGTGCTGGAGAACAAAAAGGAGTTTCCTTTTCCTCTGACGATCCTGACAGCCGGATCAGATCAACCCAGTGAGGGGAGTCGGGCATGGCAGGCAGATCAAGTGAAATTTGCTTCATGGTCTAGACAAGGAACCCAGCAGATTGTCCCTCACGCCGAGCATTACATCCACAACAGTCAACCGGATATTGTCGCTGCCGAGATCATGAAATTAGTGACATTGTCCAGTGACCTATGAGTAACATGACCCCACAAACACATGATGAACAGGATGAGGAGGAGGGATGGATGAAAAAGTTTAAAGTAATCACCCGCTTCTTGTCCATTCTCGTAGCCAGTTGTCTATTGTCTTTAAGTGTATTATCTGTATCTGTGATATGGGTTAAGAATAACGTTCATGCCGTGCCTGTGATCCAGCCGTTTGAACGAGATTAGCACATAAAATGAAGATGAAGGAGTGGTAACGGATGGTGAAGAGAAGGAAATATGTATTGGCCTGTGCGGCACTGGCGATGATGGTGGCCTTGAGTGCTTGCAGCAGCGCGGCAGACGAACCTAGTGATACGGAGAAGGTGGACACCGAAGTTTCCTCCGGAACTAATGAACAAGCGACTAATGAAGGTGCAAGCGAAGCAACAACAAGTGAAGTGATCGAGACGGAGGGTACGACTGCGCCAGCCGACTCGGATTCAGATCGTGGTGAGGAAGCCGCTGCTGGAACCAATGAGTTGCCGGAGAACTTGCCAAGTGATTTCCCATTGCCGGAAGATGCAACGATTCGTTTAGCCAATTCTGGTGAGAATGAAGGCAAGCAATCGGCCATGGTGATTTTCTCCACTGAACAAGATATGAAAACCGTATCCCAGCTGTATAAAGATTACTTCAACGCCAAAAAGTTAACGGATGCAGGTCAGACGATCGATGACAAAAATATTATCATTCAGGGAACCGATCCGGAAACGCAGGATGTCTGGTCCTTGATTGGAGGAACATTGGCGGGACAGGAAGGCGTCATTGAACTGACGTTGACCTGGACAGAATCATAAGCAGAAGATAAGGGGCTATTTTTCTTTCCTGCTTTCTGCCTTCCTAAAATAACGAATGAACGCCATAATACCTTGCATACGGAGCCGCATTATTGCTGCACCGCTGCAAGGTATTTTTATTTCGAACTGGAAACCTGACAGGTTACATGGTATGTTATATCATTATAAACAGAGTAATAGACAACTATAGAAGAAGACAGGAGAGGATTGAACATGATTAGAGTGGGTATTGTTGGTTACGGTAACTTGGGTAAAGGTGTAGAGAAAGCCATTTCCCAGAACGAGGATCTGGAACTGATTGCTGTGTTTACACGTCGTAATCCGGAGCAGATGGTCGCTGAAAGCACAGAAGTACGTTTTGAGCATATCTCTGCAGCGGAGCAATACATAGGCAAGATTGATGTTATGATCCTCTGTGGTGGTTCTGCAACCGACCTTCCAGAGCAGACACCAGCCATCGCCAAATTGTTCAATACGGTAGATAGCTTCGATACACATGCGAAGATTCCTGAATTCTACAAGGAAGTTAATGCTGCGGCAGAGCAAGGCGGTCACGTAAGTGTCATTTCCACAGGTTGGGACCCAGGCTTGTTCTCCATGAACCGTCTGCTTGCACAGTCCATCCTGCCAGAAGGAAAAGAGTACACGTTCTGGGGCAAAGGTGTGAGCCAAGGCCACTCGGATGCTATTCGTCGTGTTCCAGGCGTTAAGGCGGGTGTACAGTATACTGTACCTGTTGAAGAGGTGATCAACCGCATTCGTGCAGGGGAGACACCAGAGTTGTCTACACGTGAGAAACATCTGCGTCAATGTTATGTGGTAGCAGAAGATGGTGCTAATCAGGATGAGATCCGTGAGACGATTGTGTCGATGCCTAACTACTTTGCAGATTACGATACAACTGTAACGTTCATTAGCGAAGAAGAATTGAAATCCGAGCATGAAGGTATGCCGCATGGTGGATTTGTAATTCGCAGTGGGGTTACGGGTGCGGGTCAAAAGCAAATTATTGAATTTGGTCTGAAACTCGACAGCAATCCTGAATTTACAGCAAGCGTACTTGTAGCGTATGCAAGAGCCGCACAACGCTTGAGCGTGGAAGGACATAAGGGAGCGAAAACGGTATTTGATATTCCGCTCGGTCACTTGTCTCCGAAATCGGCTGAAGATCTTCGCCGCGACTTGTTATAATTCTGATTCGTTCCAGTGATTTGTATAACAAACAGCTCGTCCTTGGATGTACAGGACGAGCTGTTTTTTTTGGCTGTTGCTGTACACGATTCATACATTCATATGAATTAGCAGGTATAATCCTGCCTGTATCCCTGCTCGTGCTCTTGTGGAAAAGGCATCCTACACCCAGTGTGAGGGAATGTTAAGATGATCCGGCAACTTGGTATTCACATTACCTTTGGCTGCATTAATCTGGGATTGCGTCAGGAAGATGCCACCTCTCAGGTCTGCATCGCCCAGATCCGTATCCCGCAAGTCTGCGCCAATCCAATCCGCATTTCGTGTATCTGCATTTCGGAGATCGGCTGCGATCATTAAAGCCCCTCGGAAGCTTGCGCCCCGCAGGTCAGCCCCTTTTAAATTGGCACCAAAAAAGTCACTTCCGGTACGTTTTTTACTCTTCTTCGACTTCCCTTGTCCATGAGCGGTGGGTGGCACATTCGCGCGTACCATCTCACTTGCCTGGACCAAGAGTTGATTCACACTGGACCGATAACTGGCGATGTCCAGACGGAGAAGAGCCGCAGGCTCCAGATTGCTCAAGCGCTCAACCTCCTCATATAACTCACCAAATGCCGAGTGAAGGGATGACGTCTCCGGTCTCATCATCATTTCCTTCATATAACTGAGCAACTCGTGAAGTTGTCGCAAGGCAGGCAGACAATCGAACATCTCGCTTGCAGACTCTGGATGATCACGCCAATCTTTGCCCGCGTAGGTCACTTGGGACAGCTTCTGTCCAGCTCCGAAACAGTCATATACCGTGCAACCTTTGAACCCTTTCTGCCGAAGCTGAGTATGGATACCGCAGCGATTGTCCGTGCGCAGATTGGGACAGGGTGTGCCGCTGGCTTTATCAAAAGCAAAGTCAGATGACTTGCCATAGGGCAAGGCAACACAGCACAGGCCAAAACATTGCTCACAGTCTGCGCTAAGATGAGGACTCGCAGTGCTGGCAAATGGTTGGTTAGACAATGTAAACACTTCCTTATAATAGTACAAATAGATGTAATTACGTCAGTACCACTGTACCATTGCCTTGCGATTAGAGCAATTCTAATCAGTTTTCTCGTGAATTATCATGCATGGTAGGTCAGCAGATCAGTATATCCGCACAGGGTTATTCTAGCTCGGGATCGATAGGATACGTATGACTGCCCGTACTTACTTCCTGAAAGATATCATTCGAATTGGTATTTGTTAGATTGGGAGTGCCTCCCAACAGTTTTTCCAAATCACCCATGGTGACGGGACGAGCGTGCGGCTTTAGAGCATAGGCAAGTTGGCCATTCGGTTCCAATGTTGCTATCTCCAGATCGCTCAGGTTGGATATTCCATTTAGTCGTAACTGGGTTTCTAACTGATCTACGGTGTAACGCATTTTTTTTAAATTAGTGATGCTGATCTCACCATTCTCTACCACGATTTTGGAGCTTCCGCTCAATAACTGTTCGAACAGATTAAATTTAATCTTTAGTCTCTCTACCAAGAGCAGTGTTGCAATAAAAACGGTGGCTGACCCAATTGCCTTTCCTAGTTCATGATTTGCAACAGGTTGCACAATGGTTGTACCGATTGAGATCATGATGACTGTAGTAGCGACATTCATTTGTGAGATTGATTTGCGCCCTGCAATTCGTAGAAGAATCATACCTACGAGTACTAACAAAATGGATTTCCATATCCAGTCCATGGTGATTCTCCTTTAATTCAAATATTATCTTTTTTCGTTAAAGGTAGCTTGTTCTGGAGATGAAACGTTTATACAACAAATCAGCAAGCGTTTCTCTGTTGATTACTGAGAGACGCTTGCTGATTAAAGTTATTCTATATCATTCCTATTTAGTATTAAACTACACCTTGAGCAATCATGGAATCAGCTACCTTGAGGAAACCGGCGATATTCGCTCCGGCTACGAGGTTGCCTTCACAGCCATACTCTTCAGCAGCTTCTACACAGCTGGTGTAGATGTTCTTCATGATGTCATGCAACTTGGCGTCTACTTCTTCAAATGACCAGGACAACCGCATGCTGTTCTGTGACATTTCAAGAGCAGACACGGCTACACCGCCGGCATTAGCCGCTTTGGCTGGACCGAACAGCACGCCTGCGCCGTGGAAGACGTCAATGGCAGCCAGGGTGGAAGGCATATTCGCGCCTTCGCCAATGGCCTTCACGCCACCTTTGATTAGAAGGGCCGCAGCTTCTTCATCGATCTCATTTTGCGTCGCACATGGAAGAGCAATATCACAAGGGATGGACCAGATGCCTTCACAGCCTTCGGTATATGTAGCATGCGGGTGTTCTTTGATGTATTCGCTGATGCGAAGACGATCAACCTCTTTCAGACGTTTCACGGTATCCAGGTTGATGCCTTGTGGATCGTGTATATAGCCACCTGAGTCACTACACGCCACGACTGTAGCTCCAAGCTCCTGTGCCTTCTGAATGGCATAGATGGACACATTACCAGAGCCAGAGACAACGACTGTGCTGTCTTGGAAGCTGAGCCCCTTGGATTGCAACATCTCCTTCACGAAGTACACACAGCCGAAGCCAGTAGCTTCCTTACGTGCCAAGCTTCCTCCGTACAGCAGACCTTTTCCTGTCAATACGCCTGCCTCATGCCCGCCATGGATACGTTTGTATTGGCCGAACATGTAACCGATTTCCCGTGCGCCTACACCAATGTCACCTGCCGGTACATCCGTATCGGAACCGATATATTTGTACAGCTCTGTCATGAAGCTTTGCGTGAAACGCATGACTTCCAGATCCGATTTTCCTTTGGGATCGAAGTCAGAACCACCTTTACCACCGCCAATGGGCAGACCGGTCAAAGCATTTTTGAAGATCTGTTCGAAGCCAAGGAACTTGATGATGCCCGAGTATACAGAAGGATGGAAGCGAAGTCCACCTTTGTAAGGGCCAATGGCACTGTTGAATTGCACCCGGAATCCACGGTTAACCTGAACTTTGCCCTGATCATCTACCCATGGGACACGGAATGTGATTACACGTTCGGGTTCAACAAGCTGTTCCAACAGACTATGGTTCTTATACTTGGGGTGTGCTTCAATAACAGGAATAAGGGAATCCAGAATTTCTTTGACAGCCTGATGGAACTCGTCTTCGTACGGATTTCTGGCGACAACCGACTCGTAAACGGAATGAACATATTCTGCGGCAGTAACTTGAACGGACTCTGTAGTTTCTTTTGTTATCGTGGACACTTTTTCGATGCACTCCTTTATTGTGTTAAAGTCTGTAGAGGCTTATTTGCATAAATTGAATAAAAGTTTGTAGTTAAATATACAGGAAAGCAAATAAAAATACGAGATGAAAATTCATAAAATGTTTTTTATGCAGTAATTAAAATGTTCTATGGATCTACCATATGATGTGAAGAATTAAGTTATTAAATGGAAGATATGACCACAAATGATAATAAAAAAGCAAGTTAGACGAATATACTGGATTAAAATATTAGTTTTGGTAAGATGGTAAGAAGGTCTCGTATTCCGGGATCTTTTTAAAATATAAAGGAGGAAAACAAGATGATGAAGAGAAACATGCCAATCAACATGGAGAACAAGGCTTGTATAGGGGGTGAAATTTACTATGAACCATAGGACTTCCCGCCATAATTGCAGAGAGAAGCTGGTGAGCCAGCTATTTACATTCGGTGAAGAGAAAAGAACATTTCTCGACGCCTATTTCGACGTGCGCGATCCAGAGCGGATACAGTTGGAAAAACAACTGTCGGCATATACGGAGTATGTGGAAAAACTGCTCCTGGGCCCGGATGAAGATCTGGACTCGGCTGTATTGATCGGCAGTCATATTGATTTTGAATATCTCGATTTTCATACGTCAGATTCGTTCATGATTGTTATGCCAGAAGATACCGATCCTGATGAGGGGCGTATTTCCTTCCTCTCTCCAGTAGGGAGTCAATTACTGCTTGGCAGTGTAGGGGAAGTTAGGTCTGTTCATACACCATCAGGTTCCATGAGAATCCGCATCACGGGGATTGAGCTGAGGAGCGAAACCTTGAACGAGCCGGCCCTAGGGGGTGCAGATCATGCACTTTAAAGAGACAGACTTGCCAGGGATTGGGCGTAAATACTGGCTGCATACCCGTAGTGGTGAGCACTTGGTCATTGTGATTCATAACGACGAGCGACGTGACCTGTTCCATATGGAGTCAGGGGATACGCCTGAAGAGGTGGGCGATATGGTATCACTTGTCACCCTGGACGATGATGAAGCCCGGGCAGTAGCCGCCATCGTTGGTGGTATGACCTATAAACCGAAGTTTCAGGATGAGCGTGAAGTGATGCTTGAAGGGCTGTTAATCGAATGGCTACGGATTGAGCCCCACGCCGCAAGCGTAGGCATGACGATTGGTGAACTGGATATCCGTCAGGCTACGGGCGCCGTAATTCTCGCTGTTGTGACCAAGGATAAGGAGAAGCATTTTAATCCAGGCCCGGATTATGCTTTTACCGCTGGGGCTACAATTGTAGTTGCCGGTGAACGGAATCAGATCAAACATCTCAAACAATTGTTGACTGATGGACGGACTTAGCCTATGGATATGCTCATATTCGAAGTGGGAATTGCCGTTGCGCTGATTACACTTACTGGGCTGATATCTTCACGATTACGATTTTCGGTCATTCCGTTCTATATCCTGATTGGTATGGCTGTTGGACCACATGCACCACAGATCGGCATAGTGGATTTACGTTTTATCGAAAGTTCGACCTTTATTGAATTTATGGGCAGGCTTGGCATTTTGTTTTTGTTATTTTATCTGGGTTTGGAGTTCTCGGTCTCCCGTTTATTAAAGTCTGGTAAAGCCATTCTGACCGGGGGCATGTTCTATGTTGGTCTGAATTTTGTCTCTGGATTGTTGTTGGGGTGGTTCATGGATCTGCCCCTTCAGGAGACACTTGTTGTCTGCGGGATCATGACCAGCTCTTCTACAGCCATTGTAGCTAAAGTGCTGGTTGATCTGAAACGCACGGCAAACCCTGAAACAGAGATTATCATGGGCATGATCATGTTCGATGACTTGTTCATCGCGATTCATATCTCCATCCTGACTGGGCTTGTGCTCAGCGGGGCAACTTCATTCTTAAGTGTTCTACTGGTATCGCTGTCTGCCCTGCTGTTTATTGTGCTGTTCCTGATTATTGGCAGGAAAAGCATCAAATATATTGATAAGGCACTGAATATCAAGTCATCAGAGTTGTTCCTGCTTACCGTCATGACACTGCTCTTCCTGGTGGCTGGTTTCTCGGAGACACTGCATGTAGCGGAAGCTATTGGAGCGTTGATGATGGGACTTGTGCTGGGCGAATCAAGACATGTGAGTCGGATTGAACATCAGATCATGCCTTTCAAAGATTTTTTTGGTGCAATTTTCTTCTTCAGTTTTGGCCTGACCATCGAGCCGGCTTCACTTGGCGGAGCTGTTGGGATGACGATTATTGCCGTTATTCTGACGATTGCCAGTAACTATGGTGCAGGTATGATTGCTGGCAGATTGGCTGGAATGAGCCCTAAGGCCTCGTTGAATGTGGGCTTTACCCTGGTCTCCCGGGGCGAATTCTCCATTATCATGGCAAACATCGGCAAGGCCGGAGGGCTGATGGCATCCATCCAATCGTTTGCCGTGTTGTATGTGTTAATTCTGGCTGTGCTGGGGCCGATCCTGACCAAAGAATCTCCGCGGATTTACGCATCGTATGAGCGACTAAGGAAGCGGATGAAACGAAGGGAAACAGGATGAGCCGGTGCGGCTGTCCCTGGGCAGCCAGGGAATTTTCACCGTAATGCTTAATAGGCGTCACACCATTTGGAGAGAGAAATTACTCCGGGGTGTGGCGTTTTTTTATTACTGGGAACCCATCCAATACAGCCTTGTTAGTATACCTATTTCACCAAATTATGGTATGTATCCATATCTTGTGCGTGGTCGTGAATGTTCAAGTCCACGGGCAGGACTAAAGATGTGATTTAGTTGAGAGGGATTGAAAATAAACAGTTATTATGTAAAATAATGTTATATTCAAATCTAGCAGTTGAATAGATATTTTACACGAGAACGTAGAGGACAGAAGAGACTTGAAGAAGTGGAGCGTTCGCCTTTATCAACAGATTTTCACCTTTGCAATATTGAATCAAAAAATCTGGGGATAACAGTGATCGGAAGGTTATTCTGTCATCGGAGTGGCAAGTGTAAATATTCTTTTGTTCAACTTATGTTTCAGTGTAACAGAAGGTAGAATGACGAGGAGGAATAGCTCATGAACAAGAAAAGTAGATTTCAACGGTTAAAATGGGCCGGTACAGGAATGTTGCTCAGTCTCGTATTATTTGCTCTGCCTGCATCTGCTGCATGGAATGATACATATCAGGGTTACGCGACGTATACAGGCTCAGGTTACTCGGGAGGTGCAGTGTTGCTTGATCCCATCCCGGCAGACATGAAGATTACTGCACTTAATCCGTTCCAACTCAATTATAACGGTGTCAAAGCCGCTTTAGCGGGAGCCTATCTCGAGGTGCAGGGTCCTAAAGGCAAAACAACCGTCTATGTAACAGATCTCTATCCAGAAGGCGCCAGTGGAGCGCTGGATCTCTCACCGAATGCCTTTAACCTGATCGGTGACCCAAAGGCAGGTAAAATCGATATCAGCTGGAAAGTGGTCAAAGCTCCAATTCAAGGCAACGTCTCCTATCGGATCAAGGAAGGCAGCAGTCAGTGGTGGGCAGCCATTCAGGTTCGCAATCACAAATATCCGGTGCTGAAGTTCGAAGTGAAACAGAAGGATGGTACGTGGCTCAATCTTGAAAAGCAAGACTATAATCATTTCCTCGGAACCGGATTGGGCAAAGAAAAACTAAACGTTCGTATTACCGATATTCGCGGTCAGGTATTGAATGACACGATCCCGGCTCTGCCTAATGATGGGTCAGGCGGTGCATATATCGTACCGGGCAATGTACAGTTTCCCGATTGACAGAATTATGAAGTTGTTATAAAAAGAAGTATGGTCATAGACGTTTTTAACGAAAAGTCGTACACTATACGGCTTTTTTTGGTATAGGAAAAGAGGAGAATGTACCGCATGAAAAAAAGTTTGCCTTCCTATCAGACAACACATCCCTATTGGAAACAGTATCAGAACTTTTTTCCGGAAGAAGTGAGGCTGAACGATGATACAGCTCCTGAAGAAGAATGGTGGGAATCGAATGGCGTTCATCTTCATATCGATCGATTACCCGCGCCTGAATCTTCAATCAAAATCTTGTTTATTCATGGTGCTGGAGGCAATGGCAGGTTGCTCGCTCCTTATGCCCGAATGTTGCAGCGACATGGATACGAGGTGGTATCGCCAGATCTTCCGCCGTATGGGTTAAGTTATGCAATGTCTGGTACACGTATCAACTACGAACTATGGATAGAGCTGCTTGTGTCACTCATCGAACGGGAATACAAGAAAGACGGCAAGCCAATCGTTGTATTGGGAAGTAGTATCGGAGGTATGCTTGCCTATCACACCAGTGCACGCAGCAAGCGTGTTAAGGGTTTGATCGCAACTACTTTTGTAGATACGAGTAACCCGGAAATGCGTGATCAGCTTGCACCGAATCGTCTGGTAAGCCGGGCGGGAAAACGGATGATGGATCTGTTCCCTGGTCTGCTGGATCATGTACCTATTTCGGTCAAACAGGTATCCCGAATGCAACTGATTACTAATAATAAGGACTTAACCCGGCTTATTATGGATGATCCACAAGCGGCAGCTACACGTATTCCGTTGGAATTATTAAGAACATTCCTTAATAAAAAACCGGAGGTAAGCCCGGAACAGTTCAACCAGTGTCCGGTCCTGTTGGTTCACCCTGAACTGGACCCCATGACACCAATCAGGTTCAGCCAATCTTTTTTTGATCGTCTGGTGGTAGACAAGGAATGTGTGATCTTGGAAGGGGCAGGCCATTTTCCTATAGAGCAGCCAGGGCTGAACCAGTTGGAGGTAGCGGTACTACGATTTTTACAACAAATTCAATGATGACAACAGGCCAGACTACTACACTGCTTCGCATAAGATAGTTTACATATCCTACGTACGTAAAACACCTCCCATTAAGGGAGGTGTATTTGAATGTTTTCGATATGAATTGCATTACCGCCAACCTGAATCTGTGTGATTTCATTAGAGCTGCCCAGCGTTAATCTGGCTCGGATCTCGGAGGGGCGGTTCATGGTATACCCTTGTCTGATCGTGTACGTGTGAAGATGAGGATCTGTAAGCTGGTTGTACTGGGATAAATAACAGAGCATTGCACCATTGGATGTGCCCGTTGCGCTCTCTTCCGGTATATCATAAAGCGGTGCAAAATTACGGCATTCTGCCAGAACGTCCATATCATCTGATTCGAGTGTAAACACGTGATAACCTATGGCATGATGAGCCCTGCTTATTTCAGTGATACGCTGGAAGTCAGGATCGATTTTGGTCAGAACATCAATATCTTTAACGGCTATCATGATATCGGGTAGCCCGGTAGACACAATCTGTACAGGTAGTTCAGCATGCAAATCCTCCATAGAAATACGTAACGAATCGGTAATCTGCTGTCGATCCACGATCTCCCCAAACTCCGGCAACGTCTGAGACAGATAGACTTCTCCATTGACTTCGATATCAACTTTAAGAATTCCGGCCAGTGTCTCCAGTGTATATGTACCAACATTAACGAGCAGCTGTGTCTTCATTATATAAAACAAAGCAATTGTGGCATGTCCACATAGATCGACTTCATCACTTGGGGTAAAGTAACGCACTTTGAAATCAGCCTGATCCGACGGCATAACAAATGCAGTCTCTGAAAAACCGACTTGTCTGGCAATCTCCTGCATCTGGGTTTCAGACAAATGAGCTGCTTGTAAAACAACACCTGCGGGGTTTCCGCCATGAGCCTGATCCGAAAATGCATGTAATGTACTTACTTCTACTTCCATCGTGTTACCTCGCTTGTTCAATTATTGGGTTAAGATTTAACTTCATCACTAATCGACATTATATCACGATTGTTGAATTGGCTTGTGAATCTCAGATTGTTGTGAATTTTGAATGAATAGGTCAAGTGATTGCTGGGAAAGGGTAATGATGGAGGAGAGCATAACGATAATCCAATGGAAAGGCTGGGATCTCTAATGAAAGCAATTGTGATTGAGAAATTTGGTGGAGCGGAACAATTGAAGGAACAGGAAGTAGCCAAGCCAAGATGTGGAGTGAATCAGGTGTTAATCCGAACGCATGCCACGTCGGTGAATCCGGTAGACTTCAAAATCAGACAAGGTGATATGAAAGAAGCAGCGGAGAATTTTCCGTTGATTCTGGGCGGCGATGTTGCGGGTATTGTGGCTGAAGCAGGTTCCAATGTCACGCGGTTCAGAGAAGGTGATCGGGTATTTGCGCGTCCGCGTCAATTCGGGACCTATGCAGAATATGTTGCTGTCGATGCAGACATTATAGCCCGTATACCGGAGCAACTGAGTTTCGAGGAAGCGGCAGCGATCCCGCTGGCTGCGATGACGGCTTGGCAAGCCCTTGTGGATCATGGACGTTTAGGCAAAGGGCAGAAGGTACTCATTCATGCAGGTGCAGGTGGTGTGGGAACGTATGCAATTCAAATCGCCAAGTCCTTAGGCGCTGAAGTGGCTTCCACGGCAAGTGAATCAAACGAAGCGTTGCTTCGCTCGTTGGGTGTGGATCATTTTATCAACTATAAAAAAGAAGATTTCTCGGAGATTCTCTCCGGTTATGATGTTGTACTGGACACCATGGGCGGTGATATTCAGCGCGACAGCTTCAAGGTGTTAAAGTCTGGCGGACATCTGGTATCCTTGGTGGAACAACCGGATGAGAAGCTTGCCAAGGAAGCCGGAGTAACGGCCAACGTCTTCATGATGGAGCCCAAAGGGGATCAACTGGATCAGCTGGCTGAACTGGCTGCGGAAGGCAAGCTCAAATCGATTATTGATGGAATGTACCCACTAACTCAACAGGGAGTACGTGAAGCACATGAGAAGAGTGAAACCCATCATACCCGAGGGAAACTGGTTATTCAGGTGCAATAGAATTCATTAACCGGTAGAAGTATTTGGACTCATGAGTCTGATACAGATTGAACCAGGCCTGTAATGTTTCTGGTGCAAAGACATTCAACAGCTTCAACACATGCATCGTAAATTCTAACGGAGCTATTCCAGATGCAGTAACTATATTTCCATCGGTTACTGCTGGCTCCGTTTGATAATATGTTTCCCCAGTATATTCTGGGCATATCATCTTCAGGTATTCTAAATCATTGCTTGTATGTTGTCTGGAATCCAGTATCCCTATTTTTGCAAGTGCAACCGTCGCACCGCAAATCGCTGCAATAACCGTACCCTCTTCTATAGAGGCAGCAACTTTTTTCAATAGGGGATCATGGATGGTGTCCATCCAGGTGTTTCCTCCCGGAAGAATGATGACGTCGTCACCTTTCAATGTACATTCATCAATAGAAATATGGGGAAGGATGTTCAATCCGCCCATGGTAGTTACCGAATGTTTATCCACGCCTACGGTTACGACCTGTAAAGGCTTGATTTCTTTCCTGAAATACCTTCCCGAGTTCAATTCAGCAGTTAGATATCCTATCTCCCAGTCTGACATCGTATCAAATACATATAGATATACGTTCTTCGTTTGCATCATACACGCTCCTTTTGTTATTCATGATTGAATGGATTACTCTCCTATTATAAAAAAACTTCACTGACATCTATGGTCAGTGAAGTTTTTGAATTTGAAAATTAACTGCCCTGCCAACCAATATAGGTATTCTCCCCAATTGTAATGGAATAAGATATAATAGGAGAAATTTATTCCATTTTGTGCATGAGGTGATTAGGATGTCCAACGAACTCATTCAAGCCATTCAATTGTTAAAAGAAAAGAAATGGGTGGATCTGACTCATACGTTTGGTCCAGGCTCTCCACATTTTTCAGCTTTTGAGGCAGCGCAATTCGATACACTGTTTGATCACGATCAAGGCTTCTTTGCCCAGAGCTTCAAGTTCCCGGGTCAATACGGGACACATCTTGATGCGCCGATCCACTTCGTTCGGGATACCCGTTATCTGGATGAACTAGGTTTGAAGGAGCTTGTGCTCCCGCTTGTGGTCATTGACCAGTCTGCCGAAGTAGAGAACAATCCGGATTTTACACTGGAAGTGGAGCATATTCTTGCATTTGAAAGAGAGCATGGCGTGATTGAAGCTGGAAGCTTTGTAGCCTTACGTACCGATTGGAGCAAACGCTGGCCTAACCATGAAACATTTGATAACAAGGATGATGAGGGCAACAGTCATGCCCCTGGATGGTCGGTTAGTGCACTCATGTTTTTATTTGAGGAGAGAAAAGTGCAAGCCATTGGGCATGAAACCTTTGACACGGATTCCGCCGTGGATTATCAGAAAAATGGAGCACTTCTGGCAGAATATTATGTACTTGCCCAGGATACATATCAAGTTGAGCTGTTAACCAACCTGGATCAGGTGCCAGCTAAAGGCGCGGTGATCTTCAACATTGTACCAAAGGCGGAGAAAGCTTCTGGTTTTCCAGTCCGGTCTTTTGCCATTTTGCCTTAAAACGAGGTAGATCAAAAACTCATCGTGGTTGTCGGTATACATCGGAGCTGGGATTTAAGCAAACCAGATGACTGGACCCGCGATTTCTTGCAAGATAGTAGAATGAGGATTACTAAAGGTATCTCGTTGATCGATGAGTTTTGAACGACTAAATGGAGGATACTCATTGGGCTAACGGGAAACGTTAGCTCAATAAAACAAAGAAAGCAGCCGATCATTGTGATTGGCTGCTTAGTTTAACAAGATACTTGGAATGGTCTAACTGGGCGGTTTTGTACAGTGCGAAGAAGTGATCAGCTAGTGGAGTTGGCAATGAGCTCAAGCTCGGTTATAACTTCATCAAGCGGCTTCCTGGTGTCGATCTCAACAGTAGCTCCAGCACGTAAGAGAGGCTCAACAGTAGCGACGTTTTGCATAATTTCTTCACGTTGTTCGACAGTTTTTCCATAATCGTTCGTCTTACGGGAAGTTATACGTTCAAGGATTACTTCGAGGGGGGCACTTAACAACACTACTGCATCAAACATCGGGTAAAACTTCCCCTGATTTGATACACAACCCGAAATGAATAAAGTACCTTCGCTATGTTCAGTGAGCAGCTCATCGATTCGATTCTCGTGCCATAACCACCCAGAACCATCCACATTCTCGCTCCAACCATCATAATCGGTGTCGATAACTCTATGCCCTCTATGAGCAAGTTCGCCCAGAACCGTTGATTTACCTGTACCCGACATTCCTGTCACCAGAATTATTGCCTTCTTTTTTGATATTGAGCCCGAAGTATTTGTCATATTTTCACTCCCTTTATAAGAAAGTCAGGTAAGTAAGCTTATCAGAAACCAAGTCCAGCTAGGATTTGACCTATTGGAAGCATAAATGTGTATTTTAGCTAACTTATGGATTAAGTCACAACTAACAAAGCCTAAATAATTCAAGTATGTAAATAGCAAGGGAGGCGTATTCCGCCTCCTTTTTATGTTGTTACTTTTGATCCGAGTGAGGATCTTGATTAAATCTTTGAGAGATTTTTTTCTCTGTTTTCTTACGCCGTATCCAGCGCTTGAGTATGCCTTCTTCTTTGCGTTCTTGCAGTGTTTCCTTCAAGCCTTGAATCATAAATTCCGATCTTCGTCTGTCATCCCGACTAATCTCGCGTAATTCCTTAATAAATTTGTCGTCCATATCTGCCTCTCGCTTATTCAGGATAATCTCATTATACCGAACGTACGTTCTTTTATCAAGTTTTTCCATTACGAATGATTTTCGAGATCAATATAGTGAAAAGAAGCACAGGAACAATACGTGGCATGTGTGAGAATGGTACTAAAGGGTTTGAGCATAATCGTCCATATATGAGGTTGAGTAACGAGAGAACGGAAGGAGCCATTCATGATGAAGCAGCGTATAGGCAGATCGTGGTTACTTATGTTGATGCATGGAATGCTGGGGATTGGGGCGATTGTTGGAGGCGGCATTTTAATCATAGACCCATCCGGAAGTATGGTGAATTTGCCCGCATCTTTGTTGGGGAATTCCCCGTTTTCCAGTTTTTTGTTCCCGGGGATCATCCTATTGCTGGTTCTTGGCGTGATGCCTACAATGATTGCTATTTCGCTCATCCGCTACGTTCATTGGGGGCTGGGTGAGAGACTGAATCTCTATCCTGACCGCTATTGGGCTTGGACTTTTTCGTTGTATACGGGGTTTGCTCTCATCATCTGGATTATGGTGCAGGTGTACTGGATTCAGGATGTCTCTATCATTCACTTGGTCTATTTTGCATGGGGAGTGGGTATTCAAGTTGTGACCTTATTGCCCGGGGTACAACGAATATATTCAAAATAAACTGCTTGTATATTGAACAAACGGCTGCCGAAAGAATCGTTGAATGATTCTTTCGGCAGTTATTTTTTTATGGGCATCGAGATAATACGCGTTGTTGTAGTCTTGTTGTCCACATGTTCCTTGGACTGAAAAGGGCTCGGATAAATCTAAATCATATTGACAAAGAACTATTATCCTCGCATACTTACGTAATATACTTTATAAAGTATATTTATTAACTAGAGGAATAGTCACGTGTGGTAAGTATCGCAAAATCATAATCCGCATGAAACAGGGAGGTAAGTATGGATGGTCTACGTTATTATGGCAGTTATAATATGGGCAGGTACCTATGCAAGTATGGTCTTGTCAAAGCAACCGATTGAAGTGAAGCCTGTGAAATCGATGGATGATTTGTTTGAGTGAACAAAGTAGCTCGGCCGATTTCGATCCTTTTCCAACACGATGGAACTCATGTGTTCGAGTAAGGCATTATGTTATGATATGGTGTGAATGACATCCATACCATTGCTTTGGCTCAATTGAACCAGAGTAGAAACGAGAGGGTTATGAAAAAAGCCAACGCTACAATGATGAAATACATCAATTTGAATAATGTGCGTGAAGTCATGCAGCAGATTGAGACGGCGACCAAACCGCAATTAGCTTTATTAACCAATCTTAGTGTTGTTACCATTAATGCGCTGATTCAGGAATTATGTGATGGCGGAGAGTTGTTCCAGGATAAAGTGGTTCCCTCTAACGGCGGTCGTCCTGCTCAGGCATATCGATATAATTATAACTTCAAGCTTGCTTTGGTTCTTTACATCAAAGAGATGAAAGGCCAGGAGTTGATTTCGGCAACGGTCATGAATCTGGCGAATAAGGTTGTGTTGAAGGAAGAGAGCATCTTGCCTGCTTTTGATAAACAGCATATGCTGCAACTTATTGCGCGTTTCATTAAGGAGTATCCCTCCATTGATATGATCGGCATCGGTATTCCGGGGCAAGCCGTAGATGGGGACATCACGGTGAGCAGTCATGAAGAACTTATCCATTCACATCTGATACGGGAGATCGAGAGCGAGTTCCAACTGAACGTTCTCGTGGAGAATGATGTTAATGCAGCAATTAGCGGATACTGCACACAGCATGCGGATATGAAGGAACAGAGTGTAGCCGGAGTTTATTTTCCGAACCGATACCCGCCGGGTATGGGCATGATGTTGAATGGACAGATGATTCGTGGGAAAAACGGGATGTTTGGTGAGATCAAGTATCTTCCTTATTCACCTGATTGGCACCGTGACTTGAGCAAAGATGATTTTGTAGTGCAGGTATGTCATATCCTGCAAACGATTAATGCCGTCGTTGCCCCGCACCAGATTGTCATTTATCAGGAACGTGTGGAGAGAGAAGAGCTGGATTTGGCGTGGAAGCAGTACGGGAAGGATCACCCCATGCCATCGTTGCCGGAGATTGTACATCAGGACTCGTTCCAACATGATTTTGATGCTGGGTTACGAGGAATGGTGCTTCAGGCGTTGAAGTCAGGCATTCTAGCAGAAGCCTTATAACCCACAGGTCATGTCTGTGGCTTTTATTTTATAAGCTAACCCTTGTAGAGGAGGATTCATGATGCGTGAAGAAGAGAGAATCATGAAAGGCGTGTTGTTCAGTCCAAGTGATCCCGAATTAAAGATCATCAAAAGGCGGGCCCATAATCTCAGTCAGCGTTACAGTCAGACCTTTGAAGAACAGACTGAGGAAAGGAATCAGATATTACAACAGTTACTGGGGCAGATCGGTGAAGGTGGATTCATGCAAGGTCCCATCTTTTTTCATTATGGTGTGCATACCCGGATAGGCGAGCATTTCTTCGGTAATTACAATCTGACGATACAAGACGACGCACAAGTGACGATCGGAGACTATACCAGTTTTGGACCCAATGTCACGATTGTTACCCCCATTCACCCCATGATTGCCAGCGAGCGGAGACAGATGGTGGACCAGAACGGTGATGTGAAGTCACTATGTTATGCCAAACCGGTCACGATTGGTAACGATGTGTGGATCTCGGCAAACGTCACAGTGTGCGGGGGCGTAACGATTGGAGACGGCTGTGTGATCGGAGCAGGTAGCGTGGTGACTCGTGATATTCCACCGCATTCTTTTGCAGCAGGCGTACCGTGCAAAGTTATTCGCAAAATTACTGATGCGGACAGCATGCGAAACTATCCCGATGTTCTGGCAGATTGCCGTGTGCTGGAAGAATGACAAAAGGCTGCCATCAAGATCTTATAGATGATCTTGGTGACAACCTTTTTTGTAGGACCGTTATAATCTCGAACATTCCAAGTGGGTAGAAGTCACGGAAGGGCACTGGGTAGCCATATCTAGCTAGTGCAAGAGCAAGACATCTTTTTTCAGTAAAAAAGAACCCCGACAATGATCTCCATAGATCGTTATCGGGGTTGTGTCATATGTGCTTCGTATAATGGCAGTAATCAAAAGCGATTATTTGAATTGAACCGATTTCTTGATGGTATCAATCTCGGCTTTGGTCTTATCATCCACGTAAGTGAATATGAAGTTGAAAGCATATCCTTCAATAATTGTACTATAGTAATCTTGAGTAACGGTTGAACCGTCACCTGGATCCATCGTGATTTGCATCAGATCCATCTCTTTACCACCGATGGTTTCCGTTGTCATTTCCTTATAATCGTAAGGGAACTGGCTATCCACCATGAATTTTTTGGTTGCTTCCAGGTAGTCTTTACCTGTACGGATGCCTTGCAACAAGCTTACTTTCTCAGCAATGGCCATAGCGGAAGGGCCAACTTGACCTCCGTCCAATGGGTACTTTGAAGCCATAAGCAGATTCAATGTTTTGGTCTGAGACAGTTCAATTTGTTTTTTCTTTGTTTCATCATCACCAGCAATCGCTTCGGATGAAGCACTTGTCAGCTCATTCATGCCTGCAGCATCCTGGAACTCCCATGCTTCCGGGAATTTCAGAGATACGCCAAAATAGTCATTGGTGTAAGAACCTTTTTCCGTAGTCCCCAGCTCAACGTCTTGGGAATTATCAGTTTCCTTGGACTCTTCGCTTGCTGGTTCTGTGTTCTCTGTTTCTTCTGTAGTCGCTGTATCAGAATCAGTACCTGTCGTTGTTTCTGTCGGGGTAGGCTCTTCTGTTGCGGCTGTGTTATCTGCTTTGTCACCGCAAGCGGCTGCAACCAGCATAATCATAATGAGCATGGCGAATAAAGAAGCTTTTTTTGGAATTGTCATATTACCCTCCTGAAATGTGTGTGTGTTTGTTTCTCTCTCTCTACATGTTGCCTGCTTCCTAAATTGTAGCACAAATGTTCTCATATACTACCTATAGGAATCTATAGGGGTCTTCTATACATAAGACATTCGGCTGGCAATTGAAACAGCTTCTGTGCTGGATTGCACACCTAATTTGTTAAAAATCACTTTTTTGTGATGATTCACGGTGCATTCCTTGATCTTTAATTTCAAAGCAATGGCTTTTACCGTGAGGCCTCCGGCTATCATCTCCAGAATGGTTAACTGACGCTCGGTGAACTCCACTGCCGGTTTGTCGCACAGTTCAGCAGTCTGTTGACTCTGGTAACAGTTCTGCATGTACGCTGGAATTAGCTTGGCAATGGCGATCAGTTCACCCTGCATATCCGCATTGATGGTGGACACATCCAGATAACCGAAATGTTGTGATCCCATGAACAGAGGTGAGGCGTAACAATGCCAGCTTTGAAAATAAGGACTTTCATGCTGCTCGGGCAGCAGCAGTACAGGCTTATTGTTATCCATCGTTTCTGATATGGCGTTAACTCCACAGCTCTTTGCAGTGAAGAACATGCCCGGACGAATGGGGGAATGTTCTACTACAGCTTTTAGATCTGAACTGTAATTCATGGAGAGGAGCACACCGTTGGTATCGGCGAGTAGAAAAAGATAAGTGCCCGTTAAATTCTCTTTGATAACCGAGATACTGTTCTGGAATGCATGAATCAGGAAATGATTGATTTTACGAAGCCTATCCAGACTGGATTTTGGTAAATAGTCGAACGGAGCCGTTCCTGCTGCATGCGAGCAAGTCGGGGACTGTTCGTGTTGTGAGGCAAATGTAATGGCAGGCATGTTGTTTCCTCCTTGCTGCACAGTTCTCATCCAATCGTTTGAATGACGTGTCCTTCCTGGTCCTTAATCTCTGTTCTAACAATCTGAACGATAATATGATCCAATGAAGTTATCTCGAATGTTCCTTCAAACGGGCGAAGGTTCTCTGCCAGCTCATCAACAATTTGTTTGTTCACCGTCAGGGTAACTTGTCTGTCAGACTCCAATACGGCTGGATGTTCTCCTGCTTCGAACAGAATATTAGTATCCGGTCCGATCAAGGATAGGGAGGCACCTTTCGAAATTCGGCTGCGAAGGATGGTGCCAACTAATACGGCTTGTTTGGCTCCAAGCTGGAGTTTGGCCGGGACCGATTTTTGCAGCAATCTTTTGCGAGGAGACTCCCAAGCCAGTTGTTGTATGAATAAAAACGCTGTGCTGGACCCGTCCTGTTCCATTCCATCCTCAACCGCTTGTATAACCGAAGGAATATCTGCGTACGAATTTCTCATCAGATCCGTCACATATTTGGGCATGAACATGGAGGAGGCAGACAGGAATCCACGAGCATTCCAGCTTTGAATCATTTCCAGTTCCCGACCTGTAATGCCAACCATCTGAATAAATTGCACTGAACCATTAGGCGTAGAGATTGCGGGTAGATCCGGATCTTCAATAAACGAGAGAGCAGTCAGCAAAGTATCAGACTCCAGACAGATGGGGCCATTGGCGTCCATGTAATCTCCTGGCTGAAAGATATTTCCGCTGTTGAACACGTAACGTCCTACATTCTGTAGCAGATTCAGCGCCCAGGCTGGCGGATCAGTCTCTGCTTCACTACGTGTAAGACGAAATGTGAGTTCAAAACCATACCCGCTCTTGGATGCATCCTGCATCTCTTTTTCATATAATTCAGAGAAACCATATGTGACAAAATGCCAGTGAGGCATAGGTGTGTTCACCGCATAGACGCTGATACCATCAAGTGGATCAGGCCCACCGAGCATATACGGAAGGGCAGTGCCGTAGTGTTTTGGCTCCTGTTCCCCATACAATTCACGCATGGATTGATCAATCGCATCCCAACCGGATGTGTTTTCTTCCTGAGTCATTATTGAATCCTCCTTGACTGTTCTTTCCCCCGAAAAACATTTAAAATTAAGTCTACCTGTTACAGAAACGGATTCAAGCGGCTTAAGGATGAATTGTGTCAGATAGGACTTCGGTGTTATTAATTGCAATCCAGGGAGTGAAATTACATGAGTATGAAAGGTATCTATTTAAAGGAGTTTAATCAGGCAAGCTGGGACTCATTTTCCGAATTGTTCGAAGAACTTGGACAAAAGATGGACCCTGCATGGGTAGAACGTGCGCGATTACAAGGGATTCCGGCAGATATAAGTCGGGTGCTTTTGTGTGAAATGGGGGAGTACGCTTTTGAATGGATGGCGAAAGATATCCCGGCTTTAGGGGACCAAAGTCCCGCTGTTTACCTGGAAACGGAGGAAGGAGCGCAGGCATTAAGGGCAGCGATTATGCGTATGCCGCGTTAATTTTTTCGATGGTGAGAGTGTGTGAACGATCAGTTGATCCAGTGAAGTTGATTTTGCAAAATAGATATGTTACGCTTACATTACAAGAGCAAACACAACAGAATATGCAATAACATCTTTTGATGGATTGTAACTGTGAAGACAGGCAAAACCTAAACTGATGGTGAAATGAAAGCTCCTTTTTTTGGTGCTATTTTACCTTGAGTTTAGGTTTTTCTTGTTTTCTGCTCTAAATTACACCATTTTTTATCTGGAAAAACCAAAATAAATTTCGAAAAGAGGTTGTTGTTCATGACCACGGCAAAAAAAGGATTCCCCGAAAACTTCCTATGGGGCGGCGCTACAGCTGCCAATCAATTGGAGGGTGCATTCGATAAGGACGGCAAAGGCCTCTCCACAGCGGACATGATCGCTCATGTTCCAAAAGAGAAGCGTACAGGCGGACATGCTATGGAAATTTCCTCTTCCCGAATCGAAGAGATCCTCTCCGGCAAATTTGAAGAACGTTTCCCGAAACGTTTTGGTATCGATTTCTACCATCACTTTAGAGAAGATATTGCATTGTTCGCTGAAATGGGCTTCAAAGTATTCCGTTTGTCCATTCACTGGGCACGTATTTTCCCGAACGGTTATGATCAAGAGCCAAATGAAGCAGGCTTGAAATTCTATGATGAAGTATTCGACGAATTGTTGAAATATGGCATCGAGCCGCTCGTTACATTGTCTCACTATGAGACACCGCTTGGCTTGACGCAAAAATATAACGGTTGGGCTGGCCGTGAAGTAATCCAGCACTATGTTCGATATGCAGAAACGGTGTTCAACCGTTATAAAAATAAAGTGAAATACTGGCTGACGTTTAATGAAATTAACGTCATGCTGTTCAGCCCTTACACTGGCGGCGGCATTCTGATCGATAAAGTGGACAACAAACTGCAAACCACTTATCAAGCGCTGCATCACCAGTTTGTAGCAAGTGCATTGGTAACGAAGCTTGCTCACGAGATTATGCCTGGATCCCAAGTGGGTTGTATGCTTGCTCGTATGGAAACTTATGCAGCAACATGTAATCCGGTAGATGTTCGTCTGGCTCAACACGAGAATCAAATCAACCTCTTCTTCACGGACATGCATGCTCGTGGTAAATATCCGAACTACATGGCTCGTTATTTTGAAGAAAACGACATCGTGATCCAAAAAGAAGCAGGCGATGACGAGATCTTGCTGAACAATACCGTTGATTTCATCTCCTTCAGCTACTACATGTCCGTAACCAAATCTGCATCTGCAGACAAGGAAGAAACATCGGGTAACCTGACTGGCGGCGTGAAAAACCCTTATCTGGAAGCATCCGACTGGGGCTGGGAGATCGATCCGATCGGTCTGCGCGTAACCCTGAACAACTTCTGGGATCGTTACCAGAAACCATTGTTCATCGTAGAAAATGGTCTGGGTGCATATGACCGTGTTGAAGAAGACGGTTCGATCCATGACTCCTATCGTGTGGATTACCTGAAAAAACACATCGAACAAATGAAAGAAGCCATCAAAGATGGCGTCGATCTGATTGGATTTACAGCATGGGGCCCGATTGACCTTGTGAGCATGTCCACTTCCGAAATGTCCAAACGTTATGGTTTCATCTACGTGGATCTGGATGACGAAGGTAACGGAACACTCAAACGTTCCAAAAAGGATTCATTCGACTGGTACAAAAACGTAATCTCCAGTAATGGTGAGCAACTGTAGTTCTCACGTTTTCTGAGCGGGCAAACCTGATATAACAGTTCGTGTTTAATGGAATTTAATGTTCCTGAGGGCCTGCTGATTAGCGTTTGTCCGCTTTTTTATGTGCTGCAAACATTACATATGGAGGGATATCTTTTGAAAAGATGGAGCATGAACACAAAAAGTATGGGATGGATGCTTGCCCTGACACTAAGTCTGAGTGTGATCTGGCCAGCAACCGTTGGTGCGGAAAGCAACCAGGTTACTCGAATCCAGGCCAATACCTATGTTGGTGATCCTGGAGAGATGGTAGAGTCCTTTGACATTAGTGTAGCGAATCCGGAGAAATATCAGAATCTGAAAGCTTCAGACTTCGAAATTACTGGCAATTATGATGGCTATCCTTTAAATGAAGCGGAAGAGATCATACAAAATGAGTATGAAGATGACGGAATAAAATTGACAATTACGGATCGTACCATCCATATGGCGGTAAAGCCTTTTAAATATCCAGGTGGATTTAAGTCAGCATTTGCAGTCACAAGCAAGGCGTATCCTGAACTTTCTTTTGACGATAAAAATGTAAATGTAATCAAAACGCGTACGGTCGATGAGTTTGAAAACGGACAATTTACAGGCAGTAATGGTGCGAACTTGTCCTATCAACTGAAACGAAGCACGTCCGAAGAACCAAAGCCGCTCATGGTATGGCTCCATGGTGGTGGCGAGGTTGGTACGGACGGGCGAAGTCATCTTACTGCGAATCGTGGAGCTGTAGTCTGGACGGAATCAGGGTATGATACTTCTGTACTGGCCGTACAGTATCCTGAGAATTACAGTTTCAAAATCTATGATAACCCGCAGCAACTGGCCCAGATGCAGGCGTACTTCGTGGCGCAGTATGAGTTGATTCAGAAGCTGGTTGCTGAAGGTGAAGTTGATCCGAATCGGATCTATCTGTCTGGTGTTTCCAGTGGGGGTGGCGGTGCCTTCCGTTTCTTGACACAATATCCCGATCTGTTTGCTGGAGCGATTATTGTAGCGGCCAAGGATACGGTAGCGGATTACACAGGATCTGTAGAAGCATTCAAAAAAGAACTGAAAGATATTGTGGATGTCCCAGTATGGATTATGCATGCAAAAAATGATCCAACCACTGACAGCCGGACAAGCTCTTTGGCTTATCAGGCTTTAACTGAGCTTGGAGCCAAGCATGTCAATATGATACTGTATGACGATGCATACATGGATAGCCAAAGACTGTATGGCGGCATGAAGCATTGGTCATGGGTACCGGCTTTTGACAACAAAGAAGTACTTGCCGACCTGTTCCAACTAAGCAAAGGAACTTCAGGGGAACAGGATGGAGGTAACATAGAACATGGAACAAAACCAACGGAGCCTGTGACAAGAGCGCAGATCGCCCTCGTGCTTGCCGACAAGTTAAATCTTCCTGAAGTATCCGAATCTGCTTACCCGTACACAGATTCTGCCCCTGAATGGGCTCGTCAGGCCATTGTAACAGTGACCAAGGCAGGGTTGATGAAAGGTGTCAGCAATCAGATATTTGCCTCGGGAGAGGAAGTAACACGTGCACAGATGGCAGTGATCGTAGACCATATTCTGACGAGTCGCGGCTGGAATGCTACAGACGAGTCAACTGTAGTATTGTTCAACGATTTGAATGATAAGCATTGGGCTTTTGAAGCCGTTCAAAATAGTGCCAAAGCCGGTATTATGTCCGGTATGTCCAGAGATCAATTTGGTTCATCAAAGTCGATTACGGGTGCTCAGCTGGAGCTGATCATGCAACGATTGGAACAACTGCCAACTAACTAAGTTCTATAACCAACCTATTATAGTGATAAATAATGAGAGGAATGATTGATATGACTACACCATTTCCGAAAGAATTCCTATGGGGCGGCGCTGTAGCAGCCAACCAACTTGAAGGAGCTTATAATACAGATGGCAAAGGGCTGTCTGTTCAAGATGTTATGCCACACGGGATTACAACGCCTAGAACGGAAGGTCCTACAGAGGATAACCTGAAACTGATCGGGATTGATTTTTATAACCGTTACAAAGAGGATGTTAAACTGTTTGCTGAAATGGGCTTCAAAGTGTTCCGTACATCCATCGCTTGGTCCCGTATCTTCCCTAAAGGTGATGAATTGGAGCCAAATGAGAAAGGTCTGCAATTCTACGATGACCTTTTCGATGAGTGCCACAAATATGGTATTGAACCACTCGTAACGATCTCTCACTATGAGACACCGCTGCATCTGTCCAAAACATATGATGGCTGGGTTAACCGGAAAATGATCGATTTCTACGAGCGTTATGTAACAGTGCTATTCAACCGTTTCAAAGGCAAAGTTAAATACTGGCTGACGTTTAATGAAATCAACTCCATCCTGGAGGAGCCATTCATGAGCGGCGGGATCTATACGCCAAAAGCAAAACTGTCCAAGCAGGATCTGTACCAAGCGATCCATCACGAACTGGTAGCCAGTGCGTTAGCTGTGAAACTGGGTCATGAAATTATGCCTGAAGCCAAAATCGGCTGTATGGTACTGAGCATGCCTACGTATCCGTTGACTCCGAATCCGGATGATGTGGTTGCAGCGATGCATGCGGAACAGCGCAATGATATCTTTGCTGATATCCATGCACGTGGTTACTATCCGAAATACATTAATCGTTATTTCAAAGCGAATAATATCAATATCAAGTTTGAAGATGGCGATGCTGAAATTCTGAAGCACACCGTAGACTTTATCTCATTCAGTTATTATGTAAGTATCTGTGAGACAGGTGATCCGGAGAAACGGGTTGAAGGAAAAGGAAACCTGTTCGCAGGTGTGCAAAACCCTTATCTCAAAGCGAGCGAGTGGGGCTGGCAGATTGATCCGCAAGGACTACGCGTAACGCTGAACAAATACTGGGACCGTTATCAAAAACCATTGTTTATTGTCGAAAATGGTCTGGGCGCAGTCGATGAGCTGATTACGGACGAAAATGGCAATAAAACGGTGAACGATGATTACCGTATTCAATACTTGAATGACCATCTGGTACAGGTTGGCGAAGCTCTTGAGGATGGCGTAGAAGTGATGGGTTATACGTCATGGGGCTGTATTGACCTGGTAAGTGCTTCAACAGCAGAGATGAAGAAACGTTATGGTTTCATCTATGTAGACCGCAACAATGACGGTTCAGGAACATTGGATCGTTACAAGAAAAAATCATTCCATTGGTACAAGGAAGTTATTAGTACAAATGGCGCAAGTCTTAAGAACAACAACGAGTAAATACTAGTTCTATAAGCATAGTTGTGCAAGCACCTTCTGATGTCACATTAACGCACATTAACCGCTTTCACAAAAACATTGTCATATGGATAATTATATGGTAAGATGGGCCTAAGGCTAATGAATACTGGATTGTTACTGTTCAATCAGGCAAAACCAGAAGCGGGGCATATTTCGTGACCTGCTTTGGTTTTGCCTTTTACTACTTTGACGGTGCAAGGTGATGTGAAGAAATGAAAATTGAGAAGGTGCTGAACAACAACGTAGTTACCGTAATTGATCCGGGAGGAAACGAACTGGTCGTTATGGGACGTGGAATTGCCTTCAAAAAGCATACTGGTGAATCGATTGACGAGAGTCTCGTCGAAAAAATATTCTCGCTTGAAAGTAAGGAAGTATCACAGAAACTCAAAACACTTCTGTCTGATATCCCGGTTGAATATGTCGAGTGCTCGGATGAGATTATCCGTTATGCCGAGACGGTGTTAGGTGAGAAGCTGCATGAAAGCATCTACATTTCACTGACGGATCATATTCATTTTGCCATTGATCGACATCGTCAAGGATTGCAGATCCGTAACGCATTGTTCTGGGAGATCAAGCGCATGTACCGGAAGGAATATGCCATTGGACTCAAGGCGCTACAGATTATTGAGGAAACGTTAGGTGTCCTGTTACCCGAAGACGAATGCGCATTCATTGCAATGCATCTGGTTAATGCCCAGATGAACGGTGAGATGAGGGAAACGATCAGTATTACAAACATTGTTAAGGACATACTTAACATCGTAAGACGTAGCTTTGTGATTGAACTTGATGAAGATTCATTGAGTTATTATCGATTTTTAACTCATCTGAAGTTCTTTGCCCAACGTGTGTTGCAAGGAACGGCGATTGAAGATAAAGAAGAAGATAATCCCCTTCATGACTTGGTGAGCAAGCAGTATCCGGAAGCACATGCATGTGCAGTAAGGATCAGTGACTATACGCGTAAGATCTATAATCGGGTGTTGTCCAAGGAAGAGATATTGTATCTGACCATTCATATTGAACGAGTTGTCAGAAATGAACAAACAATTGAATAAAATTGGGATTGTTACTGCTAAAAAGGCAAAACCTAAACGTTGAATAATGATAAGCTTTTCTGCTTTGTCATTATTCAGTGTTTAGGTTTTTTTTTAACCTTCATTACACATAAAAGGAGCAAAACACAATGGATAAACAACAATTGTCCAAGGATATTTTGAAGCTTGTCGGTGGCGAAGAGAATATCGATCAAGTCACACACTGTATGACAAGACTCAGATTCAACCTCAATGACAACAAAAAAGCGGACAAAGCGACGCTGAAAAATACACCAGGCGTTATGGGTGTTATGGAGAACGGTGGACAGTTTCAGGTCATCATCGGTAACGATGTGCCTATCGTGTATAACGCACTTGTTGGCAACATGTCCAAATCTCCAAACGCAGATAATGCAGCATCAAGTGCCTCAACTGGAGAAAAGAAAAAGAGAAATCCGGTAAGTGCGTTGTTCGACTTCATTTCCGGTATATTTACACCGATTCTGCCAGCGATTACAGGTGCAGGTATGATCAAAGGGATCGTGGCTATCCTTGTTGCCCTGGGCTGGTTGTCCGATACCAGCTCGACTTACATCATTTTGTCCGCAATTGGTGACGGTGCATTCTACTTCCTGCCAATCATTCTGGCGATCAGTGCTGCACGTAAACTGGGTAGCAATATGTACATTGGCGCGGCACTTGCCGCAGGTATAATGCATCCAACGATTACCGCGTTACTTGCTGAAGGGGATTCAACATTTGCAGGCATTAAAGTCATTGCCGCAACGTATTCCTCCACAGTAATTCCGATCATTCTCGCCATCTGGATTGCTTCTTATGTAGAGAAAGCCGTTGATCGTGTAACACATGCTTCACTTAAACTCTTGGTTGTTCCAACAGTAACACTGTTAATTATGGTTCCACTGACGTTGATGACAGTAGGTCCATTGGGTACGGTTCTTGGTAATGGTTTGTCAGGTGGTATTTCATGGTTGTTCGATAACATGTCCATCTTCGCAAGTATCTTGATTGGTGGTACGATGTCACTGCTGATCATTACAGGTATGCACTATGCGTTGCTGCCAATCGTTGTAGGTTCAATGACAACACTGGGTTACGACTTTATCATTCCACTGATGTTTGCAGCTAACTTGGCACAAGGTGGCGCAGCATTTGGTGTAGGTCTCAGATCGAGAAATAGCAAAACCAAATCCCTTGCTTATTCCACAGGTCTTACGGCTGTCATGGGGATTACGGAACCAGCGATGTACGGTATCAACATGAAGTTCAAAAAACCGTTTATTGCAGCCCTTATCGGGGGAGCGATTGCCGGTGGGTTCATGGGTATCTTCAATGTTAAATCTTACGTTATTACAGGACTTGCAGGTCTGCCGAGTGTGGCAGCATTTATCAGTCCAGCAATTAGCACACTGCTCTATGCTCTGGCTGGTGGTTTGATTGCCATCGTAGCTGCGGCAGTACTGACGTACATTCTTGGGTTCCAGGAAGAAAATGCATCAGAGCCAGTAGCTGCACCAGCAGCTGAGCCGGCACCAGCAGCAACAACTTCTGCTGCTGTAACTGAAGAAGCAAAAGCACAAGATGAGCAAGTATTCAGCCCAATCACAGGTGAAGTTAAACCGCTGAGCGAAGTGCCAGACCCTGCATTCTCTGAAGAAATTATGGGTAAAGGATTCGCAATTCAACCATCTGAAGGTCGCGTCGTATCTCCGATCAACGGAACCGTGTTCTCGTTATCGAAGAGTGGACATGCCATTGGTTTGGTAAGTGACACAGGCGCAGAGATGTTGATTCATATCGGGATTGATACCGTGAAGCTGAAAGGTCAATTCTTCTCTCCTAAAGTTCAAGCAGGTGCGAAGGTTACCGTAGGTGATGTATTGATGGAGTTTGACCGGGAAGAGATCGAAAAAGCCGGTTACACAACGATTACACCAGTCATTATTACAAACATGCATCAGTATGAGTCCATTGAGTCTGCTGGTCGCACTACGATCAAAGAAAAAGACTTGTTGTTCACAGCTAAAGCTTAACCATAAAAATGAAACAGCAGCTTTACCGGAATGAATGTAATCCGGTAAAGCTGCTGTTTTTTTTGCTTATAGTTTTTTACACGGGAAGCATCCCCTGAACCAATTGCACAAAGTGTTGTGCAGGCTTGGACAGATAACGGTTCTGCAGCCAGACCAGCGCCGAGCCAACCGTGGAATGCTGGTCCTGGATACGATATACGTGGAATGGGTGCTCGTGATATAGCTGTAGTACCGTGTGAGGCACGATGGAACTGGCGAAGCCGAGTTGGACCAGCTCGAGCAACATATTAATGTCTGAGCACTCACCCATGATGGAGGGGGTAACCTGATGCTCCCGGAACTTGTCCAGAATCAACTCGAACATACCGAGTCCTTCTGTGCTTGGAAGCAGTAGAGGGATACCTGTAAGCTGCTCAAAATAAGTCCCCATCTCCGCTCCTGGTCCCACCTCTGTCGGACTATCAAGCGGTGTTGAAGAAATATAGAAAAGGGGCTCCTGTGGCAGATGCAGCACCTCATAGCGTTCTGTCTGGACAGGCATGCGTACACAGGCGAGTTCAACTTTGCCATCTTCCAGCAGGCGGCATAATTGCGCAGATTCATTTTGTTGAATTTTATAGGTAACCTGTGGGTGGGTGGTGCGAAACTGTTGCAGTGCTTGCGGGATCAGGCGATCCGATATGGTATTGATGCCGATGGCGAGTTTGCCCCGTATGCCGTGACGGAAACTTTGCATCTCCATTACAGCTTCCTCCATATATTTGGTCAAGGTAACCGCATAATCATAGAAGCTGCGACCCGCCTGCGTTAGCTCCATCATGCGCCCTTTGCGTTCAAATAGAATCACACCAAGCTCTTCTTCCATTAACTTAAGCTGCTGGCTTAAGGGTGGCTGAGCCATGTGAAGTCTTCGGGCTGCTGCTGTAATCTGTTTCTCCTCAGCAATGGCAATAAAATAGCGACATTGTTTGATATCCAAGTGGTTGTTCTCCTTCGCCTGCAATGTATATGTAATTCGTATGGAAAGCCAACAAAACATGTATTTTTAATATACTACGATCTTATGTTACCATACATTAGATTTGCATACCTGACTAACAGGGTTTGGTTTCTATATGAATATTACTGCATGAGAAAGACCTTGAATTGGAGGATAAAACAACGTGGTTAGAACAATACATGATGCTGCTCAAGCGGGCCATACCGATGAGGTCATTCGATTTATCACACAACAGGGTAGCCGGTTGAATGAACGGGATGCATTGGGGCGAACACCTCTGCTGGCTGCGGTGCACGGTAACAAGATAGACACGGCAAGGATGTTAGTGGATGCCGGAGCAGACATTAATCTTCGGGATGCACGATTAGACAACCTGCTGTTATATGCGAGTGCTGAGGGGATGTATGACATGGTCGAATTGGCGATTACTGCAGGTGCAGATACAAGGTTAACAAATCGTTTTGGCGGCACAGCTCTTATCCCAGCAGCGGATCGGGGCCATGTGGACATTGTGGAGCTTCTGCTGACACGCAGTGATGTGGATGTGAACCATATCAACAACCTGGGGTGGACAGCCTTGCTGGAAGCGGTCATTTTGGGAGATGGTGGGCCGCGTCACCAGCAGATTGTTGCCTTGCTTTTGCAATATGGTGCAGATCCAAAGATCACGGATCGGGACGGGATTACACCGCTTGCACATGCGAGCCGTCATCGGTATGCCGAGATGGAACGACTATTAACCCAAGTCTGAAGAGACTTATACATTTATGATACAGAACAGTGAAAGGATATTCCAAACGAATGAACAGACATCAAGAGCATTTTTTACAAAAGAATATGAAGGACGTATCTTCACTGATTTTGGCAGGTATACAGTGGTTTTTCTTCCTGTTTACCAATACCGTTGTTGTTCCGCTATCCATTGGACATAATTTTCATCTGTCTCCGGATGCCATCGCTGCCTCCATGCAGCACGCATTTATCCTTACCGGAGCAGTGTGTATTCTTCAAGCCGTATTCGGTCATCGATATGCGATTATGGATGGTCCTTCAGGGTTATGGTGGGGATTGACGCTAAGTTTGACGGTGTCTGCTTCATCGGCCGGTATGAGTTTGGAGCGTATTGGCGGTGGGTTGGCTGCAGGTTTTCTGTTAGCGGGACTAACGATGGTGATTCTGGGTTGGCTGGGAGCAGCGCAAGTGCTGCAAAAGCTGTTCACACCTATGGTGAAGAGTGCCATGTTGTTTCTAATGACGATTCAATTAACGATGAATTTTTTCAAAGGCATGATTGGATATACGGAGTTTGGTCGTTTCGATCTGCCTGTTGCCGCATTGTCCGTTGTCATTGCATTTTTGGTGGCATGGATTCAATTAAAGGGTAGGGGGAAACTGGGGAACTACGCGATCCTGATTGGGATTGTGGCAGGCTGGATCGCTTATAGTCTATTGTTTCCTGGACAGCATGGCGGACAGCCTAATCAGGCCCCGGCAGGTCTTGAACTGTTTCCGTGGGGAGCACCCAGATGGGAACCGGGTATTGTCATTACTGCATTTTTCGTGGGGTTGGTGAACATGACGAATTTGATCACCACATTAAGCACAGTTGAGAAACTATACCGGACAGAAACAACAAGCCGTCAGTATAGGCATTCCTATGCGCTAACGGGTCTGTTCACGATGTTGTCAGCCTGTGTAGGTGTGCTGCCCTTTGGTTTATTTGCATCATCGATCGGATTCCTGGAGAGTACTCGCATTCTGCGTCGTGCTGCCTTGATAATTGGAGCGGGGATGTTATGTGTGATAGGTCTTACACCTTCAGTGACAGCATTTTTTGCACAAATACCACCAAGCGTCGGCAGTGCGGTTTTGTTCGTGGCTTATCTTCAGATGTTCGGCACGGCACTAAGAACGCTTGAAGGTACAACGTTTAATTCTAAAACGATCTATCGTGTAGCGCTGCCGGTCCTCACGGGAGTTGCGGTCATGAATATTCCTGCTGAGGCCTTTCAAACTTTGCCCATGTACCTCATTCCGATCATAAGTAATGGTCTCGTCATTGGGGTATTGGTCTCACTGGTTCTTGAAAAAACCGTGAACTGGTCCAAAATGGAACAACCAGCGACAGTTAGTAAAGCGGCATAAAGAGTTTCATCTTGCGACAGTCCAATTTGATTGGGCTGTTTTTCGTATTATCAGGTTAGCCAGTAATTACTGGTTGGCCTTTTTATGTGGTCGTTTTACGATGGGGGAAGCCGGGAGAACGTGGCGGTTTTAGGGGCTAGGACCTCGTAACAAAAACAGTTCTCCCACGACCTCCAAAAGACCATGTTTGGGCTGGTAGGGGCAGTTGACCCCGTATAACAAGCGAAGCTATGGGTTTGGAACCATCGTGGAAAGGACCGGCGAAACAAAAGATAAGGAGTGAGCATATGGAACCTGTTGTTGGTGTAGATGTCGCTAAAGGTTCAAGTGTGATACAGGCGTTTCAAAAACGAAATGAACCCGTTGGCAAAGCTATCGTCATTGAGCATGCTGCGAGTGGATTCGAACAATTCACGGAGATGTTAGGGGCCCTTCAAGCCGAAACGGGTGTTGCTCCTGTGGTTGTTTTGGAAGCGACTGGGCATTACCATCGTGCCTTGGTGTCCTGTCTGAATCGGAGTGGCTACACCTACTACATTGTGAATCCCTTGCAATCCAAGCGAGCCAAGGGAACGCAGTTACGCAAAGTTAAAACAGATGCTGCAGATGCTTGGCATCTGGCAGAGATGTACTATCGCGGCGACGTGAAGCCACATCGAAATTGGGATGAGACGTTTACAGAGCTACAGCATTTGACTCGGCAGCATGAGTTTGTCACGGGAATCTTTGTGCAGGCGAAGCTGAACAGCAGAGCCTTGCTGGAGCAAGTGTTTCCGGCGTATGAGCAGATATTTTACAATGTGTTTTCAACCACATCATTGACGGTGCTGTCTCATTGTTTGGAGGGAAGTGTGGCGAATTGGAATGAAGTCATTCAGGGTAATTCGGGACGATCCCATTCCAAGCGATGGGCCCATGAAAAAGCGAGAAAACTGGAGGAAGTACTGGATGAATGGAGAGGAATTCGGCGTAGCCCCGCTCAAAGCAAGGCACTGCTCGGAATGGTCTCTTTATTGTTGACGATGATTCAGCAACTGGAGGAACTCGAAAAACAAATGGAGGAACTCGCAGAAAATCTGCCCGAAGTCGAACTGGTGAGAAGTATCCCGGGAATTGGAACGAAACTGGCCGCAGCCATTGTAGCTGAACTAGGTGATGTGAAACAGTTTAGTGATGCGAAGCAACTTGTGGCGTTTGCGGGCCTTGACCCCGGGATTTTCAGTTCAGGAAAGTTCACAGCGACAAGTACACGAATCACGAAACGAGGTTCTAAAAGGCTCAGACGTTCGCTATATTTAGCGGTGCAATGTGGAATGCGAAAGAATGCGAATGCAAGAATCCGTTCGTACTACGAGAAAAAAAGAAACGAGGGCAAGCCCTACAAGGTGGCTGTGATCGCCTGCGCAAACAAGCTGTTGCATCACATTTTCGCCATCTTGCAGAAGGGCCAGCCCTACCAAGTTTAATCCATATTTAACCAAAACCTCCATTGCAGTGGAGGTTATTTGCATTGGTCGAAAAAAGTATAACATGAAAAGAAAACTCATCCAACCTGAAATGCTTGACAAACATTAGCTGGTTTTTGTTTTTTTGTTATCAGGCTATATGGCATCTAACTATTTCACAATAATTTTGCCTTGTCCTGCAAGCATTCGCATCTCTCTAGAGAGACGGTCCTGGTTCCCATCCTGCATTTCGAGTTGAACACCATAATGCCATGAGGTATTTTTTTCTTGACCCCAGCGGAGAGTGCCTTCCATATATAGAGGGTCTTCAAAGAGCAGCATATTCATTCCAATCCGAATATCGTTATTCTCTACAGGAAGGGACAGTGGAAATGACAGCTGACAGCCGGATCGACTGATATCGCAGAGTTCGGCCTGAATGGGTTTGGCTGGTGCGTTAACCCCGTTGATGCTGAGAATATAGATCTCAAAGTGGATCGGTTCCTTCAATGTGTAGCGAAAGGGTTCTTTTCTATTGTTAATTGACATGGCTTGGCTTCCTCCATCAGGTTCAAAAAAAGTCAGTTATGCTTATATCGACCATTTGGAGCGAGAAATGAAGAGTTGCGAAAGCAGAGATGGTCCATGGGTTCCTTTTACACGTGTATCAGGCTTGATATAATGATGGAATATATTTCTGAGGTCAGACCTGGATCAGACAGAAGGGACGGGTGAATATGAGAGGAACATTTCAAATGGTTACAGATACGGCAACATTGTGCCTGTATGATCTGGCAGCGTTAAAGCATCGTGCCCAGGATACTTCGGACTGGTGGTCCATTCCAGTGGATGAGCTGGCTGAGGTAAATGCAGGTCATTGTCTGTTCTTGAATCTGGGTACGGATGGAGTGTATGAGGTGGAATGGAGCCTGGAGGATGTAGAGGAGGATTCAGATCCAGATCACGCAGCGGAACGGGAAAAGGTGTATCATCTGCAAGTTCCGTCTGGGCACGTCTATCTGGGAGCGGCGGATGATGTCACTGGCGGTGAATTGGAGCCGGATGATACGTGTGAAGGGGTTCTGTTTCAGTTAAAACCCGGAAATTATGCGTGTATCGTCTCCAGAGAAGCCAGTCGGATCACCATTGTCATGACACCAAGTATTCAGGGAGATAACACGCTGGATGAATTAATCCGGATTTAGTGTACATATACAAACAGGAGGGATTCATATGCAGGAATGGAACGAGATAACGATGATGAATGCAGATGCCCTGCGTAAACGGATGAGAATACTCGCTGCTTTGGATATCATCTTTTCGGAGGAAGAATGGTTACGCGTACATCATTATGAAGCTGAACTTCAGCCAGGTGTGGCATGGGGAAGCATCAATAACGGCGCAGGTGATCATCTGCATGTATTGTTTACGGATTCAGGCACGTTGATCAAAGGATTTGATCATGAGTCACCCTTGAGCCCACATGCTCGTGAGGACGGAGAAATCTATCCGGGCATGTACGATGAAGTGCCGGAGACGTTGTCGGCTGTTCTGCGAGATCAGGAGGAAACATTGGATCTGGAGGATGTGACCTTTTGCCTATGGCAGGAAGGGAACGACTTGTCATGGATGGTTGGTAACTGGATTCAGATGGCCATGGCCGAGGAAGATGAAGCGGACGCCAGAGGTGGCGCAGAATTTTTACTGGGATATTTGGAGAAGAACCCGGAAGATTACGGTGACTGGGCCAAAGGGTACTATGACTTGCCGGATCTGCCGTTGGAAGCCGTAGCTGAAGTATATGAAGAAAAACCGGTGACCGCCAGCCTGATCAAGCAGTTGTGTCCTGAGCGAGATGTGACAGCAGCACTGGATGAGTTACAGCAACGCGGGTACGCCGTGGAACAAACGTAATAGAGTAACGAAGGGAGATAGGGAAGCCATGTACAATGTGCAACTGGAACGGATGCGTGAAAAGTTGATCACTCTCCGAAGTCTGGACCCGGATCTGGAGCTGTTTGGCGCAGAAAACCATGAATATGAAATGGCACCTGTATGGACACAGAAGGATATTGCGCAATTTGAACAGAAATGGCGAATTGAGTTGCCGGAGGACTATAAGCTATGGCTTCTTCATATGGGAACGGCTGGTGCAGGACCTTATTATGGTCTGGAAAACCCGGATGATGGCGTATACGCTGTGCTTGGTTATGATGATGAGCTGAATGCGATCTCGGACCCTTTCCAATTCACGGAAGCATGGAACTGGAACTATGACTGGTTCGATGACAGCAAGGAAGAAGAGGAATGGTATGCTCTGGAACACGAATATTTTGATCCAAAATGGTCGGCAGGCATGCTGCGCATCAGTGATTTTGGCTGTGGCATATCCATGAATCTGATCGTTAAGGGAGCCTCCTACGGAGAAATCTGGGTTGATGACCGGGCTAACCGCAACGGAATTTATCCTGATCAGTATTGGGGCAATACGAATCGATTACATTTTCTGGACTGGTATGAGTTGTGGTTGGATCGTTCAATCGATCAAATGCATGAACAAAAGCAACAATCTGGAGCGAACGAAGTCTGAAGGAGGTTGTACATATGGGCTGGGAATATGGGATTAGAGCAACGGAGCCTGCGATTTTACCTGAAGTTGTGAAGCGTTTGGCAAGTGCATTAACGTTTACCAACATGTACAGCTTAGAACACCAAGCCAACAGCTTTGTCTTGAAACGTGAAGATCCTTCCTGGCCTAGAGCCCTTGAAGTGTGGATAGAAAAAGCTTCCGGGTTAGAAGAGATTGTGGATGGGGATTCGTATATCTACTGTTTGTTTCATATCTGGGGTGAAGAGGCGCGGAGCTGGATGCATCAGATGGAGCAAGAAACCAGCCGGGTTGATGGTGGTTTAATCTGGTTTGAACTCTGATGGGTAGAAGATTTGCCTGAAACAGGAGGAGCATATATGGCTAAAAAATCAAAGAGAACAATTCCTGCGTTCATGTATCAGTATTGACCCGCGAACTGGAGAAGAGATGAAGGCTTTTGATCCCTGCTGGGAGAATCCGATTACGAAGGATGTGTGGGTGGGGATCTTATCAGAGCTGGATCAACAGGTGGTTGCAGAGCCAGAATTACGGAACTTTTTGAATCAGTTTACCACTTGGGTGAGAAATCATCTGCAATTGGCTGACGGGATCGAAGTCACCGGCAATTTGTAAGTTAGTTGATCTTGAATTGTTCATGCGTGTACGTAATTCAGTATATCGGCAGACGAAGTCCTATGTAATCAAGCTCCCTCATGATGATGGCGGGGCTTTTTATAATGAACAAATATTAAAAACCGTTTGCTTCACTCACCCGTCTTATACCACAGAAAGAGAGAGAGAAGGAGGGATGCGGGGTGGAAACAAAAGCAGAGATGAACCAGAGGATCTATGTACAGACCGAAGACGAGACGGCATTTGTGCAATCCATTATGGAACATCAAGATACGCTCATTTCCATTGCCTACAGTTATCTGCGTAACCGGCAAGATGCGCTGGAAGCGGTACAGGAGATGACGTGCCGAGCTTGGATCAAACGTCGTACGCTGAATAATGAGAAGGCGTTCAAGTCTTGGATCATTCGGATTCTGATCTATGTCTGCATCGATGAGCAGAGGCGCCGCAAGCGGGCGACACCTCTGGCGAAGGAGGATATGGAGGACAGCATTCCGGCATCTTGGATGATTAGCGTTGATGATAATCGAATAGCTATGGAATCTCTTTTGCAAAAGGTGAAACCGAAATATCGCCATGTATTATTGCTGAAATATTATAACGACATGACACTGACGGATATTGCCTCCATCCTCGGCAAACCGGAAGGGACGATCAAGACCTGGCAGCACAAGGGACTCCAGCAGTTGCGCAAGTTGATGAAGAACAGGAGGGATTGGCATGACCACTAACCCGGAGGAGAAAGCACTTCTTGCAGATGCATATCAGGTGAAAAGAGAGAAGCAGCACTGGAATCCGGCGGACACGACTGCTGCAATTCAACGTGGTCTCGCAAAGGGCAGAACAAAACGATCAGGTAGGACCTTTCGTGTCAAATGGATCACGGCAGTGCTGGTCACGGTTCTGGCTGCAGGTTGGTTTCTTATAGGCCCGCTTGGAAACTATGGGCAACAACCGGCAACATATACTGAGCCTGTAACCCATTGGGGAGTTCTAGAGCCCTTCCGTGGCCTGCTAACTTCGGATATGGACCGTGCTACGATTACTTCAACGCTCAATAATGGTTATGTGCAACTCGTGGATCGGACGGTTACATCGGGCATATATCAGTTTACCGTGAATGCGGTTCTGGCAGATGAGAACAGGATAACGGTATTGTATACCGCTAGAACGGATGCTTCGCAAGAGATTTATTCGATAGTCAATACCAAGATGACGGATGCAAGAACAGGTTATGTCCTTGATAACGGAAATATAGGAGGTATGCATTTTTCGAAGGATAAACATACCATTTATGGCCGGAATACAATTGAGCGTAATCGAAATAAACCGCTGCCTGAGCAAGTGAATCTTCAGTTCCAGCTTTCTTCCGTTGTTCCAGATGTGGTGGTAAATTCAGGAAATGGGGAAAAGGAACGGAAATATAAATATTCCAAAAAAATGAATCTTTCTTTTCCTCTTGATCCTAAATTCTCTATCCCCAAAACGGAAGTCATTAACGTTAATCGGACTTTTACTCTTGGAGGCTATGAGGTTTTATTGTCGGAGGTGGAGATGTCTCCTCTTGTAACTCGGGTCAAATTTGTCCATGCAACTGATCAAGAGATGGATGACAAAACGAAGTTGTCACTCAACGAGATCGTTTGGCCTATCGAGATCATTTCGATCTCCAGGAACGGGAAGCAGACCAAGTTATCCATGGTAGGCGGGAGCGGAACGGAAGATGGAATGATGTATTCTTTCAGCAGTAATCTCCTGGACAATCCGGAGTCAATGATATTAATACTTCGTGGCAAACCTGATAAGGTCTATGATGATTTGCAGGAAGCCAAGAATGATGAACTGGAAATCAAAATCAAATAAGATGAACTAACTGGCAATACTCTTATTCAGATTAGGTGGATGTTAGTGAAATAAGAGAAGGGATGCCCCTCAAGGTCGTAAGCCTTGTGAGACATCCCTTTTTAAATACGAAAGCTGCTGATCTTATACAGTTAGAATATCTACTCCCAGAGCTGGAAGAGTCAACTTCTGATCCAATCTCTCGCTAGTCAACAAGCTACGATAAGGAACGTCCAACGTAATCTCTCGTTGCTCATTCGTCAAATTGATCAGAAACAGGAAGTTTTGCTCCCCCTTCGTTCGAATCGACAGCTCAACACCTTCCGGCAGCTGGATTTTGGGCGCCAATTCCTTTTCTTTCAATATGCCTTCAAACAACTGATAGAAATACGATGGCTCCGGCCAAGTGCCGATATAATACACTTCACCTTCACCAAACTTATTGACAGTAACCGCCGGTACACCCTCGTAAAAGTCGTTGTCATACCAGGCGATCGGCTCTGCGCCTCGCAGTTCCAGTAGATCACACCATTGCTTCGCAGCGAAAGTCTTGCCCTCCGCATTCCGTATCCGATGCTCACTGTTGCCGATGGCATCATATTCACTTACGACAACACCCGCCGCTTCACCCAGTAGCCCTGGCAGAGGCAGCATCTCACATACGTTCCTCATGTTCTTCACGCCAGTCCGATTGGTGAGGACAACCGTCCCCCCTTTAGCTGCGAATCGCTCCAGTCGTTGTGCTACTTCTTCACTTAACAGGAAGAGGGAAGGGACAACGACCAGCTTGTACCCATCGAGTTCCTCGGTCCAATTGATAACGTCTGTACCTACGCCCATTTTCAGAAATGCATTATGCATGGAGGACAAGTTGTCTATATAGTGCATTCCTCCTTCTGCCTGCGGCTGAAGGGAAAGCGCTGTATGCTGATCATGCGAATGCAGAATCGCAACCTGGGTAACAATGGTCGAGTCGGCCAACAGTTCTCCTAACTGGTTCACCTCGCGAGTAAGCTCGGCAAACTCCCTGAACCTGCGTCCAGGAACATTGCTGTGGTCGATCAGCCCATGCCAGAACTGTTCCGCTCCCACGGTAGCACTCCGCCAGCGGAAATGGACGACCATATCCGCACCGCGGGCGATTGTCTGCCAGGAGCGAGCTCGGATCAGTCCAGGATACGGCGTGCGCTGAATCGGCATCCAGGCACCCTGTGCTCCGCTGAGCTGTTCCATTACCCAGAAATTCCGGCGTTTGATGCCGCGGACCAAGTCCAGCGTAAGCGCTCCGTTCCTCGGAAACCGATCGCCATAATCGCGATACAGCTCATTTGGATAATAATCAACAGAGACGAAGTCCAATTCGTTGTGCATATCATAATAGTCCAGGCTATTCGGATACTGCCACATGTTATGCGTCACAAATTGGTCTGGACAGTTACGGCGTAAAATCTCAAGCTGCCATCCCAGCAGATAGCCTACGCTGTCAGAACAAAACCGCTTGTACTCCAGAAGATAGGAAGGATTCATCGGTTTGCTGGCACCGAGTGGTGTTGTTACCTCAGCCCAGCTGCTGTACTCACCACTCCAGACGACCGTTCCCCACTCCCGGTTCAACTCCTCCAGATTGGAATAACGCTTTTGCAGCCAAGCGACAAATGAACGATTACATGTATCACAATGGCATTCCTGGTAGTGCATCTCGTTATCGATTTGCCAGCCTATGACGGCGGGATGCTTACCATAGCGCTGTGATATCGCTTCCACAAATTTGGAGCCCAGCATTCTCAAGGAAGGGCTGTTGTTGCAGCGATGTCCACGCACGCCTGGCCGAATGATGTGTCGTTGTTCATCCATGGGCAGCACATCCGGATAACGGGTTGTCATCCAGTTTGGCGGGGTATTGGTTGGGGTGCATAACACAATTTCCATGCCACGCGAAGCGAATACTTCTATAGCCGCATCCAGCCATTCAAACTGATAATTACCCTCAGTCGGTTCCATTCGGCTCCAGGCGAACTCTGCCATTCGTACAACAGCAACCCCCGTCTGTTGCATAAGTATGGCATCTTTCTCCCATAACTCCGGGGTCCATTGCTCTGGATAATAATCAATTCCGATCTTAATTGTCATCCTGTGATCTCCTTTATTTATCAATATATTGCGATTATATGTTATATTAATTTGAGTGAATATCTTAAATAATTAATATCATATAACAATATTAAGATCAGGAGAGTTAGTCGTATGCCGCATCCCAATCGTAATTTCCCGGTGTTATCTACCCGAGACAAGCTGCTCCCTTTTTATTTACTTGGCATCGGCCTGCATCATGAACAGGAGCATATCCGCCGAGACCAAGGCATTGAGGATTATCAGTGGATACAATGCCGCAGCGGTGTGGGTAAGCTCAAGCTAAGTGAAACGGAACATATCGTCAAGCCAGGTATGGGCATGCTGTTATTCCCTGGACAGAAGCACGAATACTATGCGCTATCCGACAGTTGGGAAGTCGACTGGATCATTTTCGATGGCAACGGGTCAGCAAACTTGTTTGAAACCGTTGGCATTGCCGACACATGCGTATACACGCTTGCACAACCTGAATACCTTCTATCCCGAATGCGGGAGCTGCTGCAAGCTGCCTTAACACCACAAGAGCAGACATTAAGCAATTACGCCTGCTCCGCCATTCTCTATACCTTATTGACAGGGATTATTCAACGCGTATCTGTTGAGGGCAGCGATACCGTCGGACAGCAGTATGAGCGAATAAAGCCGGTTCTGGACTATATTGAACAACATTATGCTGAAGAGATTACTTTGCCAACGCTTGCTGGATTGATCTGTGTCACACCAGAATATTTCTGTCATTTGTTTAAGAAAACGACAGGTATTCGTCCCATCAGCTATGTTAATCAGGTAAGAGTCAACAAGAGCAAGGAACTGCTGCTCGATAATGTGCAACGCGGGATGGAGGATATCGCTCGTCAAGTCGGTTTCGAATCGACCAGCTATTATGGAGCCATCTTCAAGAAGCTGGAACAAATCACACCTGGCGCCTTCCGCCGCAGCTATCAGAAGTCGTGACATATTATTATCCGCAAGCGAATGGTTTTTCGTCAGAGGCTTTAGGAACTGATCCAAGTGTGGATCAGTTCCAAGTTGGATCACATAGTACTCGTTAATAGAGCCGCTAATTAGCGGCTCAATTTTGTGTGAACGTATGGCCTGGTTTTATGTTTTTTCACTATATCTGATCTGCTGTTGCATAAAAATGATAATTGTTGTCTTTTTGCAATTTTTGTATTGTCACAGCCAAAGTTACACGATATAATCGAGTTGTCTTTGAGGATAATATTATAAAGGATGGTGAAATTTTGAAGAAATTTTCGATGCTTTTACTCGCTGTAACTCTATTGTTGTTAACTGTCTCCACAGCCCCGTCTACATATGGTGCGGCCAGTTATCCAAACACAGGTACGAATGGGTTGACTGGTTTTGCAGGCAGTGCCAAGAATGAAAATGGTGTATCCAAGTCAGCTACGACAGGTGGCAAGAACGGTCAGGTGGTTTACGTTAGTAATCTCAATGACTTGAGAACACATATGGCGGGCTCTACAGCCAAGATTGTCGTAGTTGAACAGAATATTTCTTCCTCCACGCTACAAAAGGTTGAATTTGGAGCGAACAAGACACTTGTAGGTTCCTTTGGCAAACATACATTAACGAATATTCATTTCAGATCCACAAGCAGTTCAAGCAATGTGATTTTTCAGAATCTGACTTTTGAACACGCTTCCAATATTAATGCCAATGATGATATCCAGATGTATATCACTTCAGGCTCCAATTACTGGATTGATCATGTGACGTTTGCTGGTCACAGCTACAGCTCTGGCGGTAGTGATCTGGACAAACTTCTGTATATTGGCGATCGCGCCGACTATATTACGATTAGCAATTCCAAATTTGCGAACCATAAGTATGGCGTCATCCTCGGTCATCCGAATGATGGGAACAGCAGTTACAATGGAGTACCTCATGTGACCATGTCCAATAATTACTTCGAAAATTTGTATGTACGTGGTCCTGGACTTTTAAGATATGGTTACTTCCATCTCAAAAACAACTATGCAAACAACTTCAATCAGGCCATCACAATTGGTGAAAAAGCACGGATATATTCCGAAAACAACTACTTTGGTGCTGGCGCTGAAAAGGGTGGCATCCTGGATGACAAAGGAAAAGGTGAGTTTACGGATACGGGAAGTACACCAGCGCTTAATAGTCCGACTTCTCCTAAAACGAACTGGAGACCAAGCTCCAATTACAGTTATCAGGTAGAGAGTGCCAGCTACGCCCGTGAGTTCGTCACCAAGTATGCAGGCTCCTCCAATACGACACTTGTATTCGGAAAGTAAGATTTGCTGCATATCCATTCACGACCCAAAAGGCCTGTCTTGTGCGCCATAACGCATAAGACAGACCTTTTTTGTTTGTAAAATGATATGCTTACATATCATTTTACATTTCATATTCATTTTAAATGTTGAATACCGATATACATAAAGTAGCGCTGATTTCATACTTGTGAAGTTAATATGTACTATGTTAAGGCGCTGCGTATTTGCGATTTGTGCATAAGCAGGACCAAAGACTAGTAGATGTAGTACAGAAAGGCCCTACAGTTCACATTTAACCTACATAAAAGGATGGGGTATGCATGGATCGTATGGACGAAATTATTTGGAAAAGGAACAAATTAATCGGTATCATTTTGTGGATTATTATTGCCATTGGTATGGGTCTGGCCTTTATGATGCCGAAGTTACTTGTGTCTAATGGAGTAGCTCTGATCTTTGTAGTTTGGATTACATACGCTAATGTGAAAAAGAAACATATTCATCTCATTCCATGGCTGATTACCGTATTACTAACAATATGTGGAGTCTATGTCGGTTGGGGAACGGTCAATTTTGCGTTAAGTTTGGTGATAACCGCAGTTCTACTGTTATTTCCTAACAAGAAATTTTTTGTGGTTGGATTTTCGGTATTACTAGTTAACAGTGTTCTTCAGTTATTTGTTATGAATACCGTTGACTCTGCTGAGCTAATGGGTAATATCGTCAATGTGGGATTATTTGCTCTCACAGGAGCCGTCTTGATGCTGGTCTCACAATTGAATCAAAGGCTCTTCCATGAAAGTGAAGTACGCCAGAATGAGGTGGAGCACTCTAAACAAAGAGTGGAAACCATGCTGGAACGTGTGAAGGAATCGGTCGAAGGTTTATCACGTTATACGGATCAATTGAAGCAAAAAGTGAATGCGACTGGCTCCATTACCAATGAGGTGACGCTTGGGTTCAGTGAGGTTGCAAAAGGTGTTGAGTTCCAGGCGACCAGTGTGGCCGAGATTTCGGAATCCTTGTCTGTGTCGGATCAGCATATCAAGGACGTTGCTTCGTATTCCCAGCAGATGAAAAAGTTGTCCGCAAGTATGGCAACAAGCACGCAAACTGGAAGTACACAGATGGACCAGCTAAACATCCAAATGCAAGATCTATATGAAACGATCAATACAACTGCAAATGACATGCGAAAGTTCAACGAGGAAAGTGAATCCATGACACTTATGTTGAACAGCATAGTGGATATTGCGAGTCAGACAAACCTGCTTGCACTCAATGCAGCCATTGAAGCCGCTCGTGCGGGTGAGCATGGACGCGGGTTTGCTGTTGTATCAGAGGAAGTTCGCAAGTTGGCAGAGAACTCGGGTCAGTCCGCAAGTGATATCGGAACCATCCTGTCTCGATTAAAAGGGCAGACGCAGGCACTGACGGATCGATTCGAACGCATTCGTCAATCGTTACAACAAGGAAGAGATAGCGTCCATACGGCAGAGGAAGTATTCCGTACGATCAACAGCAACTCTCAGCATGTGTTGAATCAAGCGACAGATATCGAGACTAGTTCGGCGACCATGAAGGAATCTTCCACCAGAGTTGTGAATGAAGTTTCCGAGATTTCGAGTGTAACGGAGCAATCCAGTGCAGCGACAGAAGAGATTCTGGCGAGCATGGAAGAACAACGTAACCTGACACAGAAGATGGTAGAGAGCTTTGGAGAATTGGAGCAACTGATTGTAGACCTGAATGAGTTAGTCTCGGATCATCAGGCTTCTTCCGTTGAGAATAAACTTTAATATTAATAGTTGAGGGCCTGTCGGTACGTATTTAGCGTACTAGACGGGCTTTTTTTATCTGGAATACAGCTTGATGCCGACATTTTTTTCCTATACAGTGATGTGTAGAGTATGAAGAGCGTAGAACTGAAACTGTAAATGGTAGTTAAAAGAAGATGTAACCTCATGGGGGAGTAAAAGGTTGAAGGATAAAGGAATGAAAGATAGATTGGACTGTGATGACAGTACATATGAGGTTAAGAATGATAATAGGGCTGCACGCGTACGTTTTTATGATCAGCAATCGTTCAAAGACATGGACTGGCCCGATACGGAGGATGGCAGATATGCCAGAGTCTATCTGGAACCTATGATGCTGGACGGGACCCAAAGCTTTATGTCCAACGTGGAAACGACATTGTTGCTCGCCCGGATTGATGATCTCGTTATTCCGCTGACAGTGAATGATACAGAGTATGATAATGCTTACGTTTGTTCGCCATATACGCACTATGTGAGTTACGCCAAGCAGGAATTGACCATGTTGCAGAAGCCTGTGTTGGAAAAAGGTCTTTCTGTGCTGCTCAGTCTAATAGGTTGGGGAATGAAGCAATCGCAGATCAACAAAGTTGTGCATGTGAACAACTGGTTGTTGTCCACCAATCTGTATCCAGCCATGTCAGGTGAACAGGCGGAATGTTTGCTTGCAGCGGTACAAGAGCGATACCCTGAGCATGTCATTGTATTTCGCTCCTTGTGCCCTGGACTTCATCCCGATCTGACGGCGAGGCTAACGGAAGCGGGGTGTAGACTAATTCCGAGCCGACAAATCTACCTGTACCATGCGCATGATCCGAACTTTGGCAACTCCAAGTCGCGCTGGTTGCTGAAGCGGGATTTCGAATTATTGGCCAAGCATGATTACGAACTCGTATCCGAAGCAGATATGACAGATGCAGATATTCCGCGAATTGTGGAGCTATACAAGCTGTTATACCTTGAAAAATACTCCTATCACAATCCGCAATTTACCAAGCGGTTCATTGCTGCTGCGATGGCATCAGGAACACTCAGACTCTATGGACTGCAAAAGGAGGGGCGCCTGGACGCGGTGATGGGTTATTTCTGCCGAAATGGAATCATGACAACACCGCTGTTTGGTTACGATACAACGGTGCCCCAATCCGTCGGACTATACCGCATGTTATCCGCTTGTCTGATCGGACAGGCTCGCGAGAACGGCCATCTGTTACATGAGAGCGCCGGGGCTGCGCAGTTCAAGCGCAATCGCGGTGCTGTGGCGGATTTTGAATATTCGGCTGTATATGAGCGCCACCTTCCATGGGGCAGACGCTGGTGCTGGCTGCTGCTTGATCGGTTGTTGAATCGCATAGGTGTGTCGCTCATGCGCCGAATGAAGCTGTAGACAGACATAATAACGTGCTTACCCTGCCCGATGCAGGTGTGAGCTTGCATCGGGATTGACTGCACACTTGCACACCCAACTGGTCATCGGATACGCACACTCATTTCACACTCGCCTAATTAGACATGCTCTGAGAGTTGCACCTCGAAGCCATCTGGATCTGTAATGTAAATAAACCGCAGATGCGGATTGGGCTGGATGGGGCCACGTACAATCGGAATATTCAGTTCTGCCAGTCGTTCCATGGCTTCATCCAGTGAGTTCACCTCATAACCGATCGATACGCCGGCCTCTGGTTTAAGAATGGATTCACTGCCCTCAATCAGTTCCAGTTTGGCTTCATTCTCCATGCCAAGCATGGCAATCTGCCGTCCACGGCTTTCGAATCTGCGCTGAATTGGAAGTCCGAGCATGTCGTGGTAGAACCCGAGTGAAGCTTCCAAATTACTGACCCTCAGCGTGATCCAGTTTAATTTGATCAACATGGTGAATCTCTCCTTTTTCTTGCATCATATGTATTTTTGTTACGTTCATTATACGATAGGTGCTAGCAGGAACCTACTCCTTAATAATAAACAGTAAAATAGCTGCCGAAATATTCGGCAGCCAAATGGTGTAATCTCCTGTAGTCCCAGTAGTTCTAACGAATTATTGAATCAGATCAACGGCCGTTTGTGGTACAAATGCTTCGACACCGTTATAAACAATGACACCTTCCAAAGTTGTCTTTTTGCCGTTTACCAATGCAATATTTTTATAGATTTGCAGTTCCAGTTTGGTGTTGCCTTTTGTAACGAGAATCTTCGGATTTTTGGCGTCCGTCAGGTCTAGTTTGTACGTCGCGCCTTTGGCCGTAAATGCCTGCTTGGCTGGTACAAACAATTGTTTGCTCACGCTGTCGAGATCCAGATCCAGTACACGAGCCATATATTTAGCGACATCCGTGTTATCAATCACACCGAATGGACGGTCATTGTTCGGAGCATACGTGTACAGCACGACATCTCCACCTGTATGACCACCAGTTGTCCAGCCAATCCCTGCACGTTTGCTGATCATTGGACCGATTGCATAGTTAAGGCTGCCTGGTTCAGCTGCTTTAATGGCGGCAATCTCTTCGGAAGTCAGATCGGTAATGCCATAGTATTGTTTCATCACTGCTTTGATGTTTGTGCGCTTGGCATTCAGTTTCGCTTCTACGCCTTCGCCTGTCAGCTTGGCCTTTTTCAAAGGTCCGATAAATGTGGACAATGGCTCTTTGTCATAAGTGCCGGACGTCGCGTTGTTACCAATGGTGAGTCCGCCATTACCGTGGTCCGTTACAGCGACAACGGCAGTCTCTCCATCAGCTTTGGCAAAATCCATGGCTACCTTTACGGCATTGTCAAAAGCCAGCACGTCACTGATAATACCAATCGGATCGTTGGCGTGAGCTGCCCAGTCTACTTTACTGCCTTCAACCATCAGGAAGAAGCCGTCTTCATCTTTGGACAGAACTTCGATGGCTTTGGATGTCATCTCGGCAATGCTTGGCTGCTTCGCAGGGTCACGGTCCATATTGTAAGCCATGCTCGTGGGAGCGAACATACCCCAGAGTTTATTTGAGTCGGATGCTTTCATTGCAGCCGGTGTAGTGACGTAATCGTAACCCAGTGCCTTAATGGAGGAAACCAGATTCTCCCCGTCTTTGCGCCCCGCTGGCTCAAGGTATTTGCTACCTCCACCCAACACAACATCCATGCCATTGTATACTTGTTGTTTGCTGAGGGCATCGTAGTTTTTGCGATCCGGGTAGTGAGCGGAGAAGTCGGCTGGGGTAGCGTGCATAATCTCGGATGTAGCGATAATGCCAGTTGCTTTACCCGCCAGTTTTGATGCTTCCAGCACGGAAGCAACAGGTTTTCTTTCGTCTCCAGGCGCAATAGCCTTCTGTCCAGGCATGGTAGCCTTGTCCGGCAGTACACCAACAAATCCGGTATGAGATTTATAACCTGTAGCAAAAGCGGTTCCGGCAGGGGCTGAGTCCGCAATCGGCGCATCGGCGGAGTGTGTCCGAACCATGCCACTTGCCATGGAGTCCAGTGTCAGGGACGAGCCCTTATACCAACGAGCCAGAGCGGTAGCATCGTTAGCCATACCGTCAGGAATCAGAATAATCACATTTTTAATCGGTGATGCAGATGTCGTTGAGGTGGTGTCTTCCACAGCCCACGCTGCACTGCTACCTCCGAGTGTAGCCGTAACAATTGTTGTCACCGCGAGCATCATTTTGGCTGCACGGATATTAAACCGATTTAACATGAATGCATCCTCCTAGAATATATGTATAGTTTGGTATCTCAAACCAAGTGTATACAACAATTGCTAAACTAACGTATGAAATGGATTAACTATATGTAAAATTTACGATTAGTGAAGGATGCTGGAATTCAGGTGAACTGGACAAAAAGAGGAGTCGACGAATTAAGAGACAGTATTTATAGATCATCATGTTGTAAGTTGAGTTTAAACCCGCATGAGAACGCAGTTTTTTAATGTTACCCTGTCAAAGATCATATATTGACGATTAAAAAAAAGGTATTGCGAACGCTTACATTATGTGCTAACATCACCATAACAACAGGATTGTAACCGTGTTTAGGGCAATACCTGTGTCAGTTCATTCGTTGACTCTTTAGTTACCAAACGATTGATTGCGTTTACATTTTCATATGGAATGAACCTCATTCCTCAGGGTTGTTACTGATTGCAGGCAAAACCTGAATTGAGGGCAGTAGACCACGCTAAAGCGATGTCTGTTTGCCTTCGGTTCAGGTTTTTTTATATAAAAAAATGCCTGATGGCATGACCGTAAGCGCCGTAGCAGATAGGTTAAGCAGAAAGGAGCGCAGCAGACCATTTTTCCTAAATAGAGATATAGACTCATCCAGACATTGGAATACTGATTCCTAGATACACATCTCAAGTGAACATTTCCAATGAAATTATCCCATCACACACTATTCGACAGCGAGGAGATTTATGACATGAAAACCATTAAACGTTCGATTGCCGTGGCAACAATTCTGGGGTTATGTGTATCCGCTCTACCAGCTTATGCAGCAGGGAACACAACAACCTCTTCTTCAGCAGAGATGGACAAGCTGATCCAATCCGAGCTTATTCGCGGCAGCGGTCAAGGTGTTAATGCAGCTTATCTGAACAAAAAGGCCACACGCATTCAGGCCGCAGTACTTTACTTGCGTTTGTCCGGATTGGAGAAAGAATCACTCGCCTATCAGGGAACGGAAACGTATGAAGATGCCGCTCAGGCAGGCAAAGTATTGCAACCGGTCGTTGGTTACTTGAAGCAGCATCCGTATGTGGCTGAGATCGTAACAGGAACGGAGAAGTTTGAACCTAATGCACCACTTACAGCGGAAGGTTATGCCGAAATGCTGCTGAAGGTGCTTGGATATGAAGCGGGTTCGGATTATGAGCAGGGAGCGGCTTCCACCTATGCGGCTGGTAAAGGAATCAAGGCGCTTCAAGGGAAGGGAGCGAGTCAACTTACCAACCGCCTGATGGCAGAGGCAACCGCACAGGCTTTGCAGATACAGCTCAAGAATGGCAGTGGAACCTTGGAGCAGAGTTGGTTGAAACATAAAGAAGCTGGGGCGTTCAAACCTCAAACGGTGCAACAGACCAAGTATGGCGCGATTGATGGCAAGACCTATGAGCAATATGGCACGCTTGGTTGGCTCGGTGTTCCTTACGCGAAACCGCCAGTAGGTGAACTGCGCTGGAAAGCCCCGCAAGAACCGGAATCATGGACAGGAACGAGATCGGCTAAGGAATTTGCAGCGAACAGCTTGCAGATCTCCGGTAAAAATACAGTAGGTAGCGAGGATTCTTTGTATCTCAATATCTGGCGTCCCGACACAACCAGTTCGAAACTTCCGGTTATGGTGTTCCTGCACGGCGGCGGGAATATGACCGGATCAGGTAAAGATTTTCAAGGTGAACAGCTTGCACGGAGCACCAACAGCATTATCATTTCCGTGAATTACCGTTTGGGAGCCCTTGGATTCTTCGAAAATGCAGCGCTGAAAACAGGCAATGCCCTGGATGACTCAGGTAACTATGGTTTGCTTGACGCATTCCGTGCATTGGAGTGGGTGCAGGATAATATCGAAGGGTTTGGCGGAGATACAGGCAATGTTACATTGGCCGGACAATCTGCTGGTGCACGTGATGTGCTGGCAACTCTGATCTCGCCACTTAGCAAAGGATTGTATCAAAAAGCAGTTGCTTTCAGCGGAGGATTGACGACAGTATCACCTGAAGAAGGCGAGGAAAAATCCGAGGATGTACTTGTGAAGTTACTCGTGCAAGAGGGGAAAGCGGCTAATGCAGAAGAAGCAAAAGCATGGATTGGCAAGCAATCTCAGTCACAACTGGAGAGCTACCTGCGTGCACTGCCTGCGGACAATCTGGTCACAGCGTTTGGCGCAACGGCAATCCGTATGGACCCATTCCCGCATCTGTTCCGTGATGGCACAGTGATTCCAAAAGAAGGATTTGACGCCATCAATAATGGCAATTATACGAAAGTTCCTGTATTGCTCGGCAGCCTGGAAACGGAGTTCTCCGGTTTTGCCTTCGGTGATCCAAACTTCTCTCCATCCATCACGGATGAGACTCTGTTTACTGATAAAACCAAGGCGGAACAATATGCTGCTGCGTTGAAATACGGTAGCGAAGCTTATGCAGGCTTTAATGCAGAGCGTGTAGCGGAGCAATTGACCAGTGAAGCAGGTCAGCCACCGGTATATGCGTATCGTTTTGCATGGGGCACACAACCTGGGGTCATCTCTGAGCGTTTGCTCACGTTACTGGGTGCACCACATGGTGCGGATATGGACTTCTATACAGGACATGCAGACGGAATTGCTGCCTACTTCCCTGATGGGTACTTTAGCGATACAAACAAACCAGGACGTGATCAGTTGTCCGCCGCGATGGCAGCATATCTGAAGCAGTTCCTGTACACAGGCAATCCAGGTACGGGTGGATCACCTGATCTAGCGGCATGGACACCTTGGACGAAAGATGCTCACGCCCCAATCATGCGTCTGGATGCTAGCAATACAACGGCAGAGATTGGCATGTCCACACAATATAATCAAGGCAAAGACGCCGTTATGGCAAAGATGAAAAAAGAATTGCCTGAAGAAACGTATAAACTGTTGACGGAAAAAGTGTTCGCAGGTCGTTTCTTCTGGGAATAAGGATCACCGGATAGGAAGGTATATATATAAATTGAAAGCCAAGGGAGCATGCTCTCTTGGCTTTTTATACTGTTCGTTATGCTTAATTATGGTATTGTTGTAAATATAAATTAATAGAATGTCGAAAGGGGAAACGTAAAGTTATGATTAGCTCTATAGGTATTGCAGGTATTATAACGCTATTAATTTTCTTTATTATGATTGGTCTTGTATTATATCTGGTTTTCTATCTTGTGATGAAGAGGTCTGGCGTCAAAGAGGAAGTATCCGCATTAAGGATGGAAGTACGAGTGTTGCAAGAGGAAGTCGAGCGGAACAGGCGGGAATTGGAAAATATGAAGCGTCGATAACCTTTGCAGCATTATATGTGGGTACGTGGAATAGCGCGTACAATAGTATGAGAGGACAGGGGCTCTACGCCCCCACCTACTCAATATAACGTGAAACCGCTCATTTCAGCCTTTACATACTAAGGACACTTGATCTATTTCTTGGCAAAAAAACTAAGTGTTCCCGTGCTTTCATCTGCACTCACAAACAGGCTTCGTCCGTTAACACGATGAATTCCCTCTGGTGATTCTCCAGCTGTAGGAATCAGACCCAGGTAGTCCGGATTGACCGGATCAGCAAGATCAAAGAACAAAATGGCATCTGCCCTTTCGGAAGCTACGGCTGCATACGTAGTGCCGTCTACAGTAGCAACGGTCAGGTTCTCCACTTCACTTCCCTTGTTGGGACTGCGATCATCCGGATACAAGCCGACCATAGCGGTTGCCTCGTCAATGAGATTCTGACTATCGTACATCCACTGGCCTTGCAAATTCCAGACAGCAATATTACGTCCGCCTGCTTTTACACCATCCTCAAATTCATTCTTGCCCAAATCCCCTTCGTTAGCTGTCAGCAGGTATTTACCATCTGCCGAGAAAGCAATCCCATCCGGTTCATAACGAGCGGTCAACGTCTCTTTAAACTGAACGATACCATCATCTTTCAGATCTGCTTGATGTGAAGTGGTACCCAGAGCGAAGATTGAGCTGATTTTTTTTGTCTCCAGATCTACGATGGCAACGACATTGTTTTCCTGTAGCGTGATGGCTGCTGTTTTACTATCTGGACTAATAGCAACATACTCTGGTTGTGGATCATGCGGATAGATGGCACCTTTTACATTGTCCAGAGAGACCGGTAAGTTGGTGATCTCACCCTCCAATACGTTCCCGCCAGCAAAAGATACTACTATAATGCTACCCGGACGTTTGGTGTTGGCATAGTCAATTTCATCCGCAGCTGTATTCAGCTCTTCATCCTCTATGGCGATCACCGCATGCAGACCGTCAGGTGACAGTGCAATCGAGTCAGGACCAATACCGAGTTCATACGTTTTGACGGTTTTGTAGGTTGTCAGATCCACAATGGCAAGTAACCCTTTGTTTGCTTCACTGTCCGTATCCCCTGTGCGAATAACTGCAAGACCATATTTGCCATCTTTGGACACGGTTACGCTTGTGACTTCAGCTTTGGCGGAGAGGTCATGGAAGCTGACTGTCTTTAATACGTTAATGTTTTTCAAGTCAGCAATATCCAGTATGGCAATGCTACCATTGTCCGCTTCGGTTACGAGCAGGCGCTGTCCATCTGGCGTAGAGGCTGATATTTCTGCTTTGCCACCAGGCATCTGAAACGATGCGGTCTGTTCAAAACCGGTTTTATTTTGTTTCAGGATCAGTTGATCCGTAATTAATTTTAGCGTTTGGGAAGATACATACGTTGTACCTTTGGTAATGTAGCTTTTACTGTCCAAAGGGGTTTTCACACCGTTGATGGTGGCTGAAGACGTTCCTATTGGAAGTTGTACTTTAGTATCTGCGATCTGGATATCAACACTGCGTCTGCTTCCGTTCCATGTGACCGTACCCTGCATATTTTGGATGGCTGTGCGCAGTACGACATGATCATTGGTGGTTTTAGTTGCGTCAGCGGCATGAATCATGGATGTGTAGCTGGTTGCTCCTGCGGTAAGAATGGCAGTCATCGACAGAACGGCGAGCCATTGATTTCTCTTTTTCAATGTTCCAGATCCCCTTTATCGTTTCGTGTGTAATGAGTTATACAATTGTTTTAGTATAGGGAGCTAATGTTAAGGTGAGGTAAGAGAAGTCTGCGATTTGTGTAAAAGGTTTGATAAGAGATATTTTTCCAAATTGGATATGTAAGTTAGCGTATAAAATGATGTTGCACATGAAGAAAAAAGCAGACGTGAGCCTTCATATATATAGGACTGGTCGAACGGGCGAAAATACGCTAGAATCATAATTGAGAATCATTATCAATTAATTCGGGCTTTTTTACTGACAAGTCTGATCAAGATATAGGCGAGGTGAATACCCATGCGCACGGATGATGCATTAGGCGTAGTATATCAGCATTACCTGACCCAGGAGCCTTACAGTCAGCAAGATGAACACACGTATCTGCTCTCTCCCAAGGCGGGTAGCGGTAAGGTCAAAAGAGTGACAACATACAGTGGCATTGAGATTTTATATTCCCAGGTTGAATATCATCAGCCTTATCCTACGTATTTTGCGTCGGAGACACCCATCGTGGAATTGCAATTTGCCTTGTCAGGAGAGCGACATGTGGATATATCCGGTCAGGACTATTCATTATCGATAGGGCAAGGGGCCCTTATTTTTATGCATGATTTCGAAGCGTGGTTCCATCCTCCGGCAAGGGAGCAGTATACGTCTTTTTCGCTGGGGATTCCGGTTTCTCTGTTCAATTATGCGGCGGCACAACTGGGCGGTTTCAAGTCGATTGCGTTTAATCAGGTTTTAGGGCGAAAAGTGTTCAAGCCGATTGTATTTCAATTGGATAATCGGATACGAACGATGATCGACAGTCTCATTGTAGAATTAAACAATAGTTATCGATCATCCTTAATGATGGAAGCGACAGCGTTGGAGATCTTAAATCGATTTATGATTCAATTGTTTGATCTGGCGCCAATTCCCGCGGGACTCTCGAGAGAGGACATCCGGAAGTTACATACGGCACGGGAGATTATGGAGGCCTGTATGGTAGATCCTCCATCTTTGCTAGCATTGTCCAGACAAGTAGGTCTTAACGATTTTAAATTAAAAAAAGGATTCAAGGCACTTTTCGGAAGCACGGTGTTCGAATATTTGCGTCAGGTTCGTCTCGACAACGCCATGAAGTTGCTGCGCAATCAGAATAACAACGTCACCGAGGCCGCCATTGCGGTTGGTTACAGCAATGTCAGTGCCTTTTCGCAGCAATTTTATCGCAAATTCGGTGTGAAGCCTTCCGAGATGAAAAAGATTTATTAAATAAGATGAACAGAAACTTTACACGAGAACGAAGAGTGCAGAACCAGTCTGGAGAAGCGGAGCGTTCGCCTTTATCAACGGATTTCTCCCTTTAATAGAAGGGAATCACGGAAATCCGGTGATAACAGCGATCGGAAGATGGTACTGTAATCGTAGTGGTCTGGTGTAAAGTTTTAAGGGTTGATCTTATTTAAAATAAGATTAATAAATCCGTCTTGCCGTGAATTGTTCCGTATAGAGGCAGTGGGGATTCACTCAGCCTTGTATACTCCAGGTACAGTGGGTACTGTACTGAAATATAGAGGAGTGTACAAACATGAATAGAATCAGAGGAAGTATTTTTTTTAGCGTATTTGCAGCGATGTTGGGTCTGATGCTGATTGCACCTATTATGCCACCGCTTATTCGCGAGTTGGGCATGAAAGAAAGTCATTCCGGTCTTATTATATCGCTTGGGTCCATTATGATGGCTGTCATGGCTCCGATATGGGGAAGATTCAGTGATCTGAAGGGTAGAAAACCCATCATATTGATTGGGTTCATAGGAATGTCTGTGAGCTGTGCATTATTTGCACTGGCATTGTACGGGGGATTAAATGCATGGATCGGAGGAGGGCTACTGTTAACCCTTCTGATTGTGACGCGCAGTCTGATTGGCATGTTTATTCCTGCCGTACTTTCTTCTGCCCAGGCCTATATGGGTGATGTGACAGAAGGGGAGGAGCGGGGAAGTGGGATGGCGATTATCAGTGCTGCGAATGGACTTGGCCTAGTATTTGGACCTGCGATTGCAGGAGCATTTACCCTTATCGGTCTGCTCTGGCCGCTTTATTTTGGCATTTTTATAGCGATAGCTGCGTTTATTATTGCCTTGTTGTTAATCCCGTCAGCCAAACCGGTCATTCAGGCAAAACTGCCTAAAGTCAACCCGTTCCAAGGTGGTTTACGAATGTACCTTGCTGCCGGCTTGGTCACGATGATGGGTATCATGACACTACAGGTTGTCGGGGGATTTTATTTTCAGGATCAACTGGCTCTATCCTCAGCGGCGACGGCCCGAATGGTTTCGTTTGGACTCATGTTCTCTGGAGCAGCGATGTTGATCATGCAGGTCATTCAGATGAAATGGTTGAAATGGAAACCATGCCCAATGATTTTGCTCGGGTCCCTTTTCCTGATCGCAAGCATGATCCTGTTTTTGGTTTTCAATGTGTTATCCATGTATTATTTCTCGTTTTTCCTGTTTGGCATGGGTGCAGGTCTGATGATGCCCGGGTTCATGGCAGGTGCTTCGCTGGCAGTTAGCAAAGAACAGCAGGGAGGTGCAGCGGGATTGGTAGCAGCGATTCAGGGGATATCCGCCGTCATTACGCCTTTACTTACAACGACACTCTATCAGGTGGACAAACATGTTCCATTTATGCTCGTAGCTGTTCTGGTTGTCTTGCTGGCAATCATGATGCTAGGAATGAGGAAGAATCAATCCAATACTGTATCGGACCCCATTCATTCGTTATAGTCAGACAAAGTCAGAAGATCAAATAAGGTCAAAATAAAAGAAAATAGGATCTATTTTAAAATAGTGAACCATGATGAAAGAAAATCGGTTTTTTTCGTCTTTTACAGACTTTGAGCCTTATTTGCACGGGTATTATAATAATCAATGTAAGCAACACCAATAAACCAACCACACAAAAGGAGCTGATTTTCATGTTTGATCTGATTCCGTTTCGTAAACGAAATGAAGACCCGTTCGGACACATGTTGAAATCCTTCAATGACATGGTTGAGAACTCATTCCTCTCCCCTTTTGGAACTGGCTCCCAGCCATTTCGCACCGACATTCGTGAGGAAGAAGACAAATATTCGGTAGAAGCCGAGCTTCCGGGCATTGCCAAAGAGGATATCGACATTCAGGTTCAAGGTAACGAATTGATTATTCGTGCCAAACGCAATGATATAGTGGAGCAGAAGGATGACTCCAATCGAATCATACGGCAGGAACGCCGTTCCGGCGAATTTATCCGGCGATTCTATGTTGATCATATTGATGAGGAGCACATTAAGGCCAGATTGGAAGAAGGTGTGCTGAAACTCGAGATTCCGAAACGTCCTGGTGATGATCAATCTCGCAGACGCATTCAAATTGACTGATACACAGTGGAAAAAATAGTTTCCTAACATGGTAAAAAGCATGCAGGAGACATCCATAAGGATGTTTTTCTGCATGCTTTTTTTCATATGAATTGGACGATACACAACTGACTATCCATTGTGCTGGTTCCGAGTTATTTCTCTGTTGCTGCTTGCATCAGGGCATAGATCTTACGTGTGGTATTTACATTTCTAACCGTCATATAAGCATAGACTTTGGAACCCACAAGCTTGTTCATGCCACTTTTGGACGCATCTTCTCTGCTGACTGAATATAAAATCGCTCCGGGAACATAGATTAGTGTGCCGATTCCCGGTTTGATGGGCAGCTGGTCCAGCACGGAGGGCTCATTGATCTCATCCCAAAGGAACATCACATCACTTTTGGCTGTGTCATCATTAACCCATTCTTCTGGCAGCGCCTGAATAACGGATTGAATTTCATCCATATTCCGCACCATTACCCTGATCTGTAAGCCAAAATCGGCGGCGATGGCCTGTTCTAACACATGGGATATCTCCACATTCGCATTGGCACGTTCCTGATGATCGGCAAAAATAATATTGCCAGAGTTGATATAGGTAACGACATCCAGCATGCCTGCTTGTTCAAATGTTTCTTTCAGCTGCTTCATATTGATTTTATTGTTCCCGCCTACATTAATGCCCCGCAACAAGGCTACATAGTTCATAGGGATGCCCCTCCAATTCCTTCAATTCACCGTTTTAACAAAAGGACAGATACTCGAAAAGATGAGCGGTATACTCTTCTCCCAACAGATCTTGCAATAAAGGTTCCACTTGCTCCAGATACTCGGGCTTGGTTTCATAGGTTTCTTCATCTTTTACTTCTCCGGCATAGGTGCGCGCCGCTTCAATCAGGATGGCTAGTGCACTGAAAAAGTCTGACAACGAATCAGCAACACGGTTTGGTTCTCCACCTGTAAAAGCGGCATATACGGGAGAGTTTGGTGCTTCTACATCTACAATTAACGGATCATCGTTAAAGTTTGCGATGACAACGTGATTTTTTGGCCAGGTGGAGGACTCCTCATAAGGTTCATTCATGCCAATCCAGCGGAATCCCAGTTGCTGACGAAGCAGATGTTCAGGTGCGACAAAGGAGATCAGCGCTGCATCACCGATTTCGACGGCGGCATTTTTCATTTTGAGTGTACCTTCCGCATCCGCATCCATCATTTCATAATGACTGTACAGATACTGAAGTTCTGGAGAAAGAGGTATTCGAGTATCCACTTCCGGCTGGTGATGTTGTTCGCGGGGACGCAGATCATGATTTTGGAAAAGTCCATAAGCTTCATTATATAAATCCTGCTGTTCCACCAAACGGCTCAAGGCCGCATCCAGTTGTTGCATGATGTCTGAGTCCTCCTAATAACATTGATATAATAACAGGCCGATTCGTTTGATTATTGGCTATAAGCATTATACTATATCAAAGATAAATTCAAAAAACATTTGAATGCGTTTACATTCATGAGTGGACATGATATACTTTCACTCAAATAAGGATTGTTACTGCTTCGGGCAGGCAAAACCTGAACATCACTATGCGTGGACTTTGTTCCATTCATAATGTTGTTTGGGTTTTTTTGCATTGATCCCATCCCAACACTAACATCACGCTGTACAGAAGAAAGGGGAGCATTATGAACAAGAGAAAATGGTTAAACGGTTTTGCCGCAGGTTGTCTCAGTATCATCCTGGTGATTAGTGGGTGTGCATCCAAAGCGCCACAAACCGCGAGTGACACACCAAATCAGGCGACAGAACAGACAGAGAATGAAACCCAGGAACCTGCAAACAACCAAGCTGCCAAAGGCAGAACAGTGATTACAACCGACGGTGAAGTGGATGATATGAACTCTGTCATTCGTTTCCTCTTGTATTCGAATGAAATGGACCTTGCCGGAATTGTACTGACTAGCTCAGTGTATCATTATGCTGGAGACGAGGAAGCAGGAATCAAGCCATTCCGCTGGACAGGCACACAGTGGGTGTACGACATGATCGATGCCTATGGTGAGATTTACCCAAATTTGTCCAAACATGCGGATGGGTACCCGGAGCCGGAACAGCTTCGAGCGATGACCAAGATCGGTAATATTTCCGATAAAGGGGAGATGGAGAAGGAAACCGAAGGTTCCGAATTCCTTGAAACTCTTTTCCTCGACGATGATTCCCGAGATCTGATTGTTCAGACATGGGGTGGCACCAATACCACAGCCAGAGCGCTGAAATCGATTGAGGAACAGTACAAAGACACGGCTGAGTGGGAGACGATCCGCAAAAAAGTCAGTGACAAACTGGTCCTGTATATCATTCTGGATCAGGATGACAGTTACAACGAATACATTGCGAAGAATTGGCCGGATATCCGTATTCTCAACGACCAATCAAACTTCTGGCATTTTGCCTATGCATGGAAGATGCATGCCGAAGAAGTGAACAGTAAGCTTCATGGAGACTGGATGGTCAAGAATATCCTAAACGGACATGGCAAGCTGATGGATATGTATGCATCGATGGGTGATGGTAAAATGATCGAAGGCGAACTGGCTGAAGAACAGCGGGGAAGTGCTGAATATCTCCAGAACAATCCGCAATATGACAAGTACGATTTTATATCTGAAGGTGACTCTCCTTCCTTCTTTTATCTGATCGATAATGGGCTGCGCAGTATGGAAGACCCTTCCTACGGCGGTTGGGGTGGACGCTTTGGCGTTGTGAACGACAAGTTATTTAGAAACAATGTGCTTGATTACGATCCGTACACCAAACGATATGAAGCCGAATACTCTCTGATGAGATGGTTTGACGATATTCAGGATGATTTTGCAGCACGTGCAGACTGGGCAGTTGCAGACACTTACGAAGGTGCCAACCATAACCCCTCTTTAACGATTAAGGAAGGGTTGGATCTAAGTGTTAGTCCCGGGGAGGAAGTGACTCTTCACGCGGAGGGTAAAGACCCGGATGGAGATCAACTGACGTATACGTGGTGGAGATATTTCGAAGCGGACACTTATGAAGATTCCAAAGTAACACCGAACAAAGTTCAGCCTGAAATGGCGGGTGACCTGCAGCTTGGAATGCATCGTGAACTTGCCAAGGATGAGCAGGTGGATACGATAAAATTACAGGGCAGTGACACCGAAGCGGTGACATTTACCGTTCCTGACGATGCCAAATCCGGTGATACCCTTCATATCGTTGCCGAAGTACAGGATGATGGAGAGCATCAGTTGAAGCATTATCAACGTGTGATCCTAACCGTGAAATAAAGAAATAGAGGGGTTATCCCAAAAGTCATCAACATGGCTGGTGGGACGCCCCTCTTATTGGTGTAGTCTGATCGTAATTGATCCGTTAACGCTGGATGCCTGACCAAAAGACATTCCAGGTGATTGCCAAAGCTTGTTCATAGGATTGCCGTGTCTCATACACGAGCTGTACATCCAATCCATCCATCACGGTGACAAAAGCTACGGTGGCTTCTTCCGGACTCAGGCGTATATCGGAATGTCTGGTAAATACCGCTGCCAGCTCTTCCTTCAGTGTCCCGAGGTACGTTCGATACTGGGCCAGCACAAAATCATGCACCTCCAGCGGTGTGATAAAGGACAGGATATACATAAAAGCAACGTTTGGGTGAGTCAGAAAGCGATTTTTGTGTTCATGCAAAAAGGCATATAGCTGCTGATCCAGCGTTTGGGTAACAGACTCACTGAAAAATTGGCGTACAAACTGTTGTTCCTCCTGCACAACTTCCTCATATAACTCCAGCAATAACGCTTTTTTGGATGAATAGTGATAAGCCAGGGATTGCTTGCGAATGCCTGCCTCTTCGGCAATCTGCGCCATCTTGGTTCCCTCGTAACCCAGACGGTTAAAATGTTGAATGGCAATTTCCTTGATTCGTTTTTTACTCAATGTCTACCTCCAGTTGGCGAGCTGTATACCTCTGCTGTTTTTGGGAGTATACCAAATATAACAAGATATATACCACAAAAATGCCTATAGAGATAGCATACACCACCGTATAGGAAAATGCAGAAGCCACCACGCCCAGGATCAACGAACCACCGCCAATTCCGAGGTCAAAGAAGTTAAAGAAGGAAGCCATCGCACTTTCGTGCTCATGTTCTTCTACAAGATTCACACACCAGGTCTGAATCGCCGGGAATATGGCACCAAAACCAAAGCCGTATAACGCACCGGCGATCAGGAATTGCACATCACTCTGGGCGATAATCAGAACCAGTAGGCCCGCGATTGCAAACACGGCAGAAGGTAACAACACGGAACCTGGTCCCCATCGATCAAACATTTTCCCCGAGAACAGTCGAACGGCGAAGCTGGCGATGGCGACGATGAAGAAAAACCAGGCTATATTCTCGAACCCTCTTTCGGCGGCGAATAAAGCCACAAAGGACATGATTGAACCCGCTGCAATGCCAACGAGCATAATGAGAAGGGAAGGGAAGAGTACCTTCTTTTCAATCAGTTTCACCGAAGGGACATGAGTTTGCATAGACTCGCTACTACCTTCTGTTTTCGGCTTTCTGGATACAAACACTGTCATTAGGAGAGCTAACAGCAAAATGCACATACCTCCCATAAACAGGCTCTGGTAGTCGTACCTGAACAACAGGCTTGTTCCAATCAATGGACCGATGGATATAGCGACCGTCTCCCCTACGCCGAAATACCCCATACCTTCTCCCCGGCGATCTCTTGGTATGTTTTCAGTGGCAATCGTTGCAAAATATGTCGTTGCCAAACCAAATCCGAATCCGTGGATCACTCGAAATACAAGAATCATCCAAATACCTGACGATAGGTAGTATGCGCCTGTCATTAATGCACAGATAGTGATGCCGATAATCAATAGATATTTTTTATCTATTTGAGCTGCTAAAACAGAAGTGAAGGGTCGAATCAAGATGGCAGAAAACATAAATACGCCGGTAACAAGCCCAATTTGGGAGGCATCGCCACCAAGACTTGAGACAAACAAAGGCAAGGTGGGAAGCAACATTTCAAATGCCATAAACAATAATGCGTTGGCTAACATGATAAATAGGAATGATCTTCCCCAGAGTTGCTGAGGTGTAGAGCTATGTGTTGAAGTACTCATGGTTTTCCTCCGTAATGTTAATCTCTGTCGCGCGACATGTTGAACTGATTTTACCTGACGATGGTCAGATTGTAAAGCGCGTATTCAGAGTAAGGGTTCATGATTTTTTGGTGGGTGAGAGAAGTTATTAAACATTTTTAATTCATACCCCAACATTTTCCGATATAATAATCAGATAAAATGATTCAAGTGAATACTACCTCGGAGATTGAAGAACCGAAGGTTTTTCCAGGAAAAAATGCTTGAAAGTTTGATGATGTTCCAGGAGAAACAACGTTATTTCTCCCTTCTCGTTGTGGACATTGATCATTTCAAAAGCTGGGGTGAATATAACATTACTGTGAGTATCGGTGCGGCCACTGTAGTAGAGGAAGATACGGAAAAGTCCTTGTTCCAAAGAGCGGACAACGCCCTGTATGCCTCCAAAACCGGAGGACGAAACCGGGTGACACATGCAGCTCAGATGGTAAGAAGTTAAGAATTGGATTGCATCAAAAGAAAGCAAAAAGGAGCCTGTGCATGATGAGGGAGATGATCCCACTTGCACAGGCTCCTTTTATTTGCGTGAAAAAGATTGACTAAGTTGAGATGGCAGACTCAGGGTTAATTTATCGCGGAGCAAGGTGACCATACGCTTTAGCCGGAGAGTTCGCCTGAGGACGAAAATCTTCGCTCGGTTCATCCATAAATGCCGGGTTCACATATATGGAGTGTGCATCATTGCCAGATCCCTTGATGTAGGCGGCGATGCCGGAGTAGGCTTTATTTTTCCAAACCCACAGGGCATCTTCCTGCTCACCTGGTGAGTAATAGACATTATGGTCAAACACATTGCCGGTATTGCTAGTATATTCGTTGTATATCAGTACTTCCGAGCTGCCCGATACGAGAATGTTACGCATGAACGTATTGTTCTTTGTCCGTGACTGCATGAATAACTGTCCATTGCCTGCATTCAGGGTATCATTTCCCACAAGTGTATTGTACATAATCTTGCTATCCTCGGTAGCTCCTCGTTCCTCGTCATAACCTCCCATGGCAATCCCCGTCAATCTGTTGGAATAAATCAGGTTATCACGCACGGTAATGTTGCTGGTTGAACGTCCGGCATGCTCTGATGCAATCTCAATTCCGATGTCGCTCCGATATACCCGGTTCTGGTCGATGATATGATCTTTCCCGCCATCTACATAGATGCCGCCCGCCGAGTTGGTATCATTGGGCAGGTCTGTACCGTAGGAGGGGTTGTTATTGGACGTAATATCGTATACTTCGTTTCCTCGTACAATGCCGTTCCGAGCCTGATCGTACGTGTCGTCCTCGGACGTACCCTCGTACCCGATCAGATCAATACCAATATTGTCGGAATCATGGATGATATTGTCCTGGATGGCAAAGGTATCAACATTACCGTTAACTGCGAGTGACTCGCTTGAACCAAGTGTAAGATCATACAATTCATTATCCTTGATGATGATATCGCGTAAAGCTTGAGGGTGCTCTGTGCCATATATGGCAATACCGTGGGCATCCCTGCCCCGTAAATCGGGACCTTCAGGAGTTGCGTAACTAGCGATCGCGTGTATGGTGTTGCCTAACAGCTGAATATGCTCACCTGCTCCGTGGACATAAATCCCGGTTGGAACTTGGCCCCCAAGTGTGGTTGTGAAATTACGAATTTCGAGATTTTGAATCGTGATATAACTGGCATTTTCAATTTCAATTAACCCTTCAATGCCCCGGACAGATAAACCGTTACCATCAATGATAACCTGCTCCTGAGGATAACTTGAAAATAGGGTTGGATTAGCGGAAGAATTACCGCTCCGGGTGATTTTGACTTTCTGATGATAGACACCTTCACGCAAATAAATCGTGCTTCCTGGCGAAGCATGGTCGGCTGCGTGCTGCAACGTTTTCCACGGAGATTGAATGGTTCCTTTATTCGAGTCGTTTCCTTGGGGTGATATGTAATGGATGACCTGGGGATCAGACTTTTGAACAGAAACGGGTTCCTTCATGGCAGATGTATGATTCTGACAACCGGATACAAGCACCATCAGAATCGGAATCATAAGTATAACTACGCGAATCAAATCGTTTCCCCCTTGAATTTAGCTTTGAAGATAGATTATAGCAGATTTGAACGGGTTAATAACCCATGATATGCTCTTATAAAATCAGCGAGGAGACTGCTCATGAATACATTAACGATAGCTGAATTAGTAGATCGGGAGAATCACGCATGGGAAGAACTCAAGGAACTCCTGGATAGCGGGCAAAATACATATGTGTATGTTCCAGCAAAACAAGAGGCTGGAGAGGATACCCTCTATCGTCTGCAAATAAGCACCAAATCCTATTTGGGGGCTGTTGCTTATGAGACAGAAGGGATTGTACTGGACCATGGCTGGATCACGCTGCTTGGTGCGGGTGGTGACAGTACATCGGGGAGTCTCACCAGTTGGAATGGTGTAAGTGAGCAACCTTGGGTAGATGTGCTGGAAGGTATGATGGTCGTTGCATATGATGCGGCAGGTGGTTTCTTCGGACTGGATACAGGCAAGTATGGCCGTACGGGACACATATATTATTTTGCACCGGATACACTCGAATGGGAATCGACAGAACTGGCATATTCAGGTTTCATCAACTGGCTGGCGAATGGCGATCTGGAGCAGTTCTATCAGACCTTTCGCTGGAAAGGCTGGCAAGAGGATATGTCTCAGCTCCAGACAGGACAAGTATTTGCGTATTACCCACCACTTTGGACGCAGGAAGGTGACGGCGAGAGCAGTAGTAAAGCCCCAATTAGCATAATGGAGGCCTGGAAGTTCGCACTGGACGGTAAATAGTTGGCATGCTGCTGTAGGATGAATTCAGGAAAGTAACCGGCCGGTAAGTTCAAGTTCATTGAGTGATCTACTTTTAAAAAACGGCATTTCTGTTCCAAACTAAAAAAGGCTCGCGCTTGGCGCAAGCCTTTTTGTTCTGAACTTTAAACATCAATTATCAATTGTCCAATGTAACAGGTTTAATGCCTGAGCGTGAAGCTCTGCTATGCCAGACGGTCAACCCGAGTGAAACAACGCAGATGAGCAACAGACAAGCATACACCACATGATAAGCTTCCTCGACTGAGACTCCCGGAATGCTGTGCAGCAGCAGCCCACACACGGCTACAGACACCGAACCACCGAAGAACTGAATCAGTTGTAACATGCCCATACCGGAACCGATTTGCGCTTTGGGCAGCACACGTGACGCTTCATTATTCAGTGAAGCCATGGAGGCTGACAGTGCCGGTGAGAAAAAGAGATAACCACTGGTAATGATCAGGGCGGATTGATCCAGTCCGAGCATGAATAGGGCAAGTACCGCTGCGAGCAGGGTGTGTCCAATGATCATAAATCGCATATTCCCATAACGGTCGATCCAACGCCCGACGAAACGGGTGCAGAATGCTGCAACGATTGCCCCAGGAGCAATCAGCAAACCAATGGCGAGCGAAGAGCGACCATATAGATCAGCAAGCACAAGCGGCATCAAAAACAGATTGCCCAGATTCACCACCAGCACGCAGAATCCGATAAGGATTAACCGGGTGTATCCTGGCGTTCGGAACACTTGTGGATTCACAAACGGAAGACTCGCTTTCCGAATATATAGGAGGTGTGCAACAAGCGAGATAACGCCGATGGCAAACCAGAACCAGGATTGCTGGGTGATCGCGACCAGAAGTGTAGTGGCGTTAATGACGGTTAATATGGCACCAATCACATCGAACGGCTGATCTGTTTTGACGGATTCACGGGGGAGAAAGTAGAGCAATACAGGCAGGGCGAGCAGGACTAGCACGGTTATGGCAAAAAGTCCGTTCCAGCCCCAGTACTCGCTAATGAGTCCGCCGACAATGGGACCAAGTCCAAAAGCCATGGCGCTACCTGATGAGATGAGTGCGATGGCAGCTCCGCGCCGTTCCACCGGGATGTAACGACTTGCAATGACCAGACCAAGCCCGGCCATAACTCCTGCACCCGCAGATTGTAGTATGCGTGTCAGCAACAGGATCGCGAAGTTATGCGCGAACAACCCCAGCAATGAAGATAACCCCAGGATCAGAAGCCCGACTGTTAACAGGTTGCGTACCGAGATACGGTCTGACAATCGACTGTAAATCACCGTCGACAGGGCGTAACCAATCGAATAACTTGAGATGACCCAAGACCCCAGGTCCGAGGTAATCTGTAGATCATGGATAATGACTGGCAAAGAAACATTGAACATGGTGGTATTCATCACAACGATGAACAGACAGCATGTCCAGAGTGGCATGACAATTTTATCTTTCACGGTACCATTCCTGTCTTGGGTATGAATATGAATTCGGATTGAGCTTTGATGAAAATGTGATGAAAAGCAATATATCATTTTACACCCAAATTTATCATATGGCAATAATGTCATACTGATTCGTTCGGATGTGATGAGCATAGAAAGATATTAATAATAAACAATAGACGGATTTCCTGAATTTAACTAAAATGATCATTGAAGCATACATAAGCAGATGGATCAGCGGTTACATACAGACTATAATAACAAGGAGTTTGTGATCGAGGATGTTGATGGACGATGGATCGCTTTTGGCATCAAACAGGGGGAGTTAGATACGCCTTAGAAATTAGTATGCATGAGAAGTGTACTCTTTGTATGTGTGAAAAAATGTAAACAAACAGGCGCTCCGATAACGGGCGCCTGTTTGTGCATGTTATATCTACAGATCTTACGCCGCAGTAACTTGTTTGCCGCGATTGCGAATCCACTTGATGACATCCATCAGAATGACGGCAGCAAGAGCAAGTCCGCCTGCAATCAGGAACTCATTCCAGCCGAATGTATCCGGGATAGCGAAGACACCGCGAACACCTGGAATCAGTGTGATTGCATAGAGACAGAGACATACCAGAATGGAGCCAAGCACGAATTTATTGGTCATGAAGCCCACCTGGAAGATGGTCTGTGTATTGGAACGTGCTGCAAAAGTTTGCAGACTGCGTGCCAGAATCAAGGTTGTGAATGCCATAGCTACACTGTTTTCCTCCGAGATGCCAAGTCCGATATATTGGGACACGATAACAGCCGCACCAATCAGGACACCACGTGTAATCACAGCTTGCAGGGTTCCACCTGCGAAGATCCCCTCGTTAATATCACGTGGTTTACGTCGCATGACATCTGGCTCGGGCTTCTCTGTACCCAAAGCAATGGCAGGCAGGGAGTCGTTCACCAGATTGATGAACAACAGCTGAAGGGCCGTAAATGGATTAACCCAGCCGACGATCAAGGCAAACAAAATGGCGATAATCGCGCCGAGGTTACCGGCGAACAGGTATGCGATGGCTTTTTTGATATTATCAAATACCATCCGCCCAACACTGACCGCATTCACGATGGAGACAAAGTTATCATCCGTCAGAATCATGGCAGCCGCATCCTTGGCGACATCTGTTCCGCTACCCATCGCTACGCCGATATCGGCTTGTTTCAGCGCTGGTGCGTCATTGACCCCATCTCCGGTCATCGCTGCAACTTTGCCTTTACGCTGCCATGCACGCACAATCCGGATTTTATTCTCAGGTGATACTCTGGCGTATACCGAGATGTGTTCGAGTTGTTGATCCAGCTCTTCATCAGACATTTTGTCCAGTTCGGCTCCTGTAATGGCGAGGTCATCCGGTTCCGCAAGGCCGATATCCACACCGATCGCCTGAGCCGTCGTTTTGTGATCTCCGGTGATCATGATGGTGCGGATACCCGCTTTTTTGGACTCTTCAATAGAGCCGTATACCGCTTCACGCGGTGGGTCAATCATCGCTGTCAGACCAACAAGTGTCAGATCATGCTCGTCATCAATGGTGACCTGGTTTTTATCATCGAATTTTTTGTACGCGTAGGCCAGCACACGGAAGGCACGTTTGGAGAAGGCTTCATTTTTTTCTTCAAACTGTGTGCGAATCTCGGGTGTGAGGGGCTGAACCTCACCGTTGATAAACACATGACTACAGCGACTGAACAGCACATCCGGTCCACCTTTGGTCAGCAAAGCCGTCTGTCCCTCGAAGGTATGCACCGTACTCATGAGCTTTCGATCCGAGTCAAAAGGAAGCTCAGCTTCACGCGGGAACTGGTCACGGATTTCATTGTAATCCTTGTTCACCCGGTTGCTGAAGGCAATGAGGGCCACTTCGGTTGGATCACCCAGTTCCTTGCCTTCCTGGTTAATATTCGAATCATTGCAGAGCACTGCAATATGTAACAAACGCCGTTCCTCTTCCGACCACTGTTCGGGATCATCGGGGAATTCGTCCTTGGTGCCATGGGGAATGTAATAATCAACGACAGTCATCTTATTCTGAGTTAGTGTTCCTGTTTTATCCGTACAGATGATACTGGCAGAGCCGAGCGCTTCAACGGCAGGCAGTCTGCGAATGATCGCATGTTGTTTGGCCATCTTATTTGTTCCGAGTGACAATACGATAGTCACAATGGAGGACAACGCCTCAGGAATGGCAGCAACCGCAACAGCTACGGCAAACATCAATGCATTTACGATGGATGGTCCGATATTCTCCGTACCTTCGGTCAACCATACACGACCGGCTTCAATGCCAAAGATGAGAATCGACAAGCCCAGGATGAAAAAGCCCAGTTTTTTGCTGAATGATTCCAACTTGCGCTGTAATGGCGTGTTTTTGGCTTCGGCATTTTCAATCAATTCAGCAATTTTGCCGATTTCGGTTTTGAGAGCCGTTCCTGTAATGACTAGCATGCCCCGTCCATATACGACCAGTGAGCCACTGAAGGCCATATTGCGACGATCTCCAATAGGCGCTTCATCGGGAATGGCATCAGCGTGTTTCTCCGCAGCTTCGGATTCTCCGGTCAGCATGCCTTCGTTGATTTTCAGACTTCCTGATTCCAGGATACGCCCGTCTGCCGGGACATAATCACCTGCATCCAGCATAACAATATCACCGGGAACGAGTTCTCTTGCTGGAATGGTTTTTTTCTGCCCGTCACGAATGACTTTGGCTTCAGGTGCAGACATTTGTTTCAGTGCGTCAAGCGAACTCTCGGCTTTTTTGGTCTGTACTACGCTGATCACCGCGTTGAGCAAAATAACCAGGAATATGATCAATGATTCAATCAGGTGTCCAAGTACAACCTGTACCGCGGCTGCAATCAGCAGCACGATGACCATCGGATCTTTGAAATTTTCGAGGAACAATTTCCAGACTGGTGTTGCATCTTTACCTTTTAACTCGTTATATCCTTCCGTTTCAATTCTCTTGGCAGCTTCGGAGGTCGTAAGTCCCTTGGAGGAACTCTGTACATCCTGAAGGGTTTCCTCCGCACTGTGTCTGTAATGTTGCAATTGACCAGCTCCTTGAATATTAGATTTCTCTGTGTATTACCCTTACGGGCAAAATCTAGAATCGTTTCATTTTCGTATTTTTTTAAGATTATGGATTTAGACGTTTTTTAGCTGTACACAGTATTTTTCATAATGATCCGAGATATGCCTTTTTTTGAATGTTATTATTTCCAGTTTGGATGAAAGTCTGGAGAACCATATATAGAGGTTGGATCAGAAACTGTGTGCACCATCACACTAGCTCATATCAGGGTCTGTTACGCTATTACATAACGAACTGCGTTTTTAATCTAAGTTTGGAGGGGAAACCATATGTTTTGTTATCAGTGCGAACAGACGCCAAGTGGCGGGTGTACCGTGGTAGGGGTATGCGGCAAAAACGAAACAATCGCAAGTTTGCAGGATACGATGATTTTTGCGTTAAAAGGCATCGCTGCTTATGCCACACATGCACGCCAGTTGGGATATTCTGATCCTGAGGTGGATCGGATTACACATGAGGCATTATATATGACATTAACGAACTCGAATTTTAATGTACAGGAACATCTGGAGATGGCGATGAAAGTCGGCAATGCAGCAATCCGCATTATGGACGTGCTGGATCGTGCGCACACGGACCGCTTTGGTGTACCGCAGCCGATAACGGTTAGTCAGAACCAGATCGAAGGACAGTGCATCGTGGTGACAGGGCATAATCTGTATGCATTGGAGGAGTTGCTTCGTCAAACTGAAGGAAAAGGAATCAACATCTATACCCACTCGGAAATGTTGCCTGCGCACGGTTATCCTGCGCTGAAGAAATACGCCCATCTCAAGGGCAATATCGGCAAAGCCTGGTACGATCAAAGAAGACTCTTCGAACAATTCCCGGGTGCTATTCTTGCAACAACCAACTGTGTCATGCCGATCAAAGGCACATATGCAGACCGCTTTTTCTCGTACGAAGTGGCAGGTCTGGAGGGGGTTGCCAAGATTATGGATGATGACTTCTCACCGCTGATTGAACGTGCATTGTCACTGCCTGCGGCCGATATACAGTCCGAGCAAGTCTTAACAACAGGATACCATCATGAGACCGTGATTGGGCTTGCGCCCGAGATTATTCAAGCGGTGAAAGACGGTCATATTCGTCGATTCTTCGTTATTGCAGGTTGTGATGCGCCGGGGAAAGGTGGCAACTACTATCGTGAACTCGCGACATCCTTGCCGAATGATACTGTAATTCTGACGACGTCCTGTGGCAAGTTCCGCTTCAACGATGTGGATTATGGTACGGTTGGAGACACGGGTATACCGCGTTATATCGATCTGGGTCAATGCAACAATTCCGGTTCTACGGTGAAAATTGCAATGGCTTTGGCGGATGCTTTTGGCTGTACTGTGAACGAGTTACCTGTCAGCATTGTGCTATCCTGGTTTGAGCAAAAAGCAGTTGCAATCCTGCTTGGCCTGTTCAGCCTTGGCATTCAGGACATTCGAATTGGACCAAAACCGCCTGAGTTCATATCGGAAGGTGTCTTGGATGTGCTCGTGGATATGTTTGGTCTGAAGTTAATTACAACAGCAGAAGAAGATATGAACGCCATGTTGGCACTGTCATAGGGGGTTCCGTCAGTCTGTTGGACATTCCGTTCTACATAGAAGAGGGAACCTTCAATATGTTGCATACTTATATTGAAGAACAGCCAACCGCAAAAGCTTGTAAGCGAGGCATAATCTTAGTGATAGGCATGGCATTGAAATCATTTTCCATGTGAAACTGGCAAACGTGAAGAGGGCTATCCATAAAGTCATATCATGACTTATAGGATAGCCCTCTGTTCTCATTTAACGGATCAAGCAGGTTATTAAATGAAATATATAGGGTTGCTACGATCCATCTCACTGTGCCTGGAATTTGTAGCCGATCCCGCGAACGGTGATAATGTATCGATGGGTACTGGAGGTATCCTCAATTTTGCGTCTCAGGTGATGAAGATGCACCATGACCGTGCGAACATCACTCCAGTTATCCAGCCCCCATATGCGTTCAAATAAGTAGTCTGTACTGAAAACGTGCCCTGGGCGACTTGCCATGAGGAACAGGAGTTGCAGCTCTTTAGCAGGTAAACTGATCTCTTTGCCGTTGACCCGGACTTCAAAGCGGTCAAAATGCAGATCGAGCCAGCCGTCACGCCATACGTTCTCGCCAGTGGCAACCATGTTTTCGGATGTGGAGGGTACAGGTCGTAGTCTTTTTTTGACCCTGGCGACCATAATATCCGGATCGAACGGTTTGGTTATATAATCATCCCCCAGTTCCAGTCCCTGAACGATATCCTCGGTTTCCTGCCGGCTGCTGAGAAAAATGACAGGCACATCAGCGCTCTTCCGAAGCCCTCGTATCCAGTCGGTGCCTGTTCCGTCAGGCAGCATGATATCACACAAAATGAGATCAGGGCGTCGCTGTTCCAGCAGCTTCGTAGCTTCCTCAAGATTATGCGCTACATGAGTTATGTAGTTCTGATTATGTAAATAAATCGTGACCAGATCTGCGATATCGATATCATCCTCCACAACTAGAATGCGGCGGCGCTCCTCAATGTATGTCATCTTCCTGCAATCTTCCTCTCCAGGCGGGTAACCGAAAACAGAACTGACTGCCTGAACCTGGCTCACTGGTTACCCCAATCTCTCCATTGTGATAATACATAATTTCTTTGCAGATGGCGAGTCCCAGCCCTGAGCCTCTGTGATCAACTCCAAGCTGCTGACTAGCTTGTTCAAAACGTTCAAAGATTCGTTCCTGCCACTCCGGCGGAATGCCCGTACCCGTATCCTCAACACAGATGCAGGCGGTCCAGCCTGTTTCCGTTAAGGGTGTTTCCTCAAGATGAAGACGCACACAGATCGTCCCGGACTGAGGTGTGAATCGCAGTGCGTTTGATATCAGATTGGACAGCACCTGTTCGATTCGAATAGGGTCCAGTTGCACGATCCAACCCTCGGAGTCCTTGTCCCCGAAGTTTGATTCCACAGGCAGATTCAGACGGTAATGGATACCTTGCGTCTCTACGTCTGCTTCATATTTCTGGAACAACTCCTGCATGAATGAGAGCAAATCAACGTCCTGCATTTGAAACTGAACCTGGTTGGTTTCCAGCTTCGTAAGCTCAATCAGATCATGAATCATTCGTTCGAGTAGCAGGGAACGTGTGTAGATCCGGTTCACATACTTAGGAGCTTCGGTCGTAATGATGCCATCTCGCAATGCTTTGGCGAAACCCTTAATGGATGTGATCGGTGTGCTCAGCTCATGAGAGATGTTAGACAGGAGCCGGACACGGAACAGTTCGAATTCAGCCATCTTCTGGTTGGCTTCCTGAAGCTCTGCATTGCTTAGCCGCAATGAGCGGGTTCGCTCATCCACGGTTCGTTCCAGCCGCTGGTTCGTTCGTTGAAGCTGGAGGGACAACTGTTCCTTTTGCCATAATGCTCGTGAGAAGCGGGAAGACAGATTATACGCCTGGGTTAACAGAAAAATAAGCAACCCGATGGAGAGCATGTCCTCTGTGGGCAAATGGACCGTGTAGAAGAGCATATCATTCAGGGCAAAGGCCATGAAAAACAGAAAACCGATCATACTGGTGACAGCACCCTTTCTCCGTTTGAACGCAGATCGGACATACATATAGAGTGTATAGATCAGTGAAGGAAACAGAGCCCCCCATGTAAAGGGTGTCAGAACATAAGTGTACACACGAGCCGGTGTGAGCAGGAATAACAGAATAAAGATCGGGAGAACAAGTCCGCCGATTTTAGACACGCAGGATACAGATTCCTCGGGATATTCCCTGTTAATAAACAGAATTAGCAATAATGCCGTCAGGGCGACGGATATGTATTCGGCTTTGACCGCCCATTCCCATGGGAGATCAGGTAGTAGATATAGCGCTGTCGACTCACCAAGCACAACGGTACGCACACCCACGGACAGACAGAGCAGACTGTACAGCAGGGCGGAAAATTCTTTTCTGCGGTTAAGATAGACCAGTCCGTAATATAACGCCATCACACCAAAAATCCCGACAATACCTGACTGCGCGGCGATATGAAGAATCCGTAGCCAGGAGATATTCTCCGCTGTTCCCAGATTCATGCTCTGCCAGATGCCTGCATTTCGCTGGGAGAAGTTGGACACTTGAATGACAATTTCGTTCAAACCAGGACGCGATTCGAAATAGATGACTTTGGGATAACTCTTGGGACTCTCAGAGAAACGATCCGTGCCAACAGTGCCATTGCCTCTTTGCAGTTGACCATTAATCCAGATTCGGTAAGCCGAGGCGATGCTCTTGGAATAAAGGGCAAGTGGTGGGCTGCTTGATCGTTCATCCGGAAGGAGGATGCGTAGTCTGTAGGTTGCATAGCCTTCATTGGGCAGAAATGAATCGTTGTCCTGTTTGTACGATGTCCAGGGCTCGGGTACTTGTTCAAAGGCAGGCACAGGTGGAGCAGAAGCGTAAAAATCAATCGGCTCCAGCAGTTGATGCCAGTAAAACTCCCATTCTCCATCCAAAGTCACATTGGGCAATATGGAGTAAGAACGATCAGACATATCCAGGATTCCGTGTTCTGCGGATATTAACGCCTGGGCTGTAGCTGCTGTTAATTGGGCTGTTTTTGATATTGATATATATATCATCAGAATTCCGGTAGCAATCACAAGCAGGAACAGGCTTCTCCGGAGAATAGTCCGTTTGCGGATGAGACTGCGAGCCGATGGGATAAGCTTCATCTAGGGTGACCTCCGGCCAGGGTAAGATCGTATATTTTTTATTATAGATGGATCCCCAGTTTGCAGAAAGAAGATTTTTGGCGAAATTTCCCGGACTTAAACAAAACTTAAACTAACGTGAGTACAATAGACCACATCACCTGTAGGGATAAAGGCCCGGTAATAGAAAGGGACATACTTATGAGTCACTATTTTGCTAAATGTTCAACCTATATGTACCAGCATAGATATATGGACTTTCTGCTGGCTCATTATAATGAATTAAATCTGCCCTATTCCTTTCCGACGACACTCAGCTATATATCCAGTCCACTGCTTATGGGTGGGGGGGCGATGTTATGTTTTGATGATGAGGATGAGGTAGCAGGTGCGTTTGGATATATTCATGGCACGGGAGAGCATGATTATGAGGATCGGCATGTGATTCAGCTTCAGGTGGCTTTCATTGTGCATGAGCACCGCCGAAGCAGGATTTTTATCGAGGGTCTTCAGCTCCTGGTGCAACACTTGGATGAATATGAGGATGAGGAACCTGTGCAGGAAATTCGGTTCTGGGCTCTCAGTGAAGAAGCCAACCACAGGTTATTCTCCAAAATTGCGCAGCAAGTTACAAGTACAATCCGTGAAGAAGGTGAACTGAATGCTTACGTTGTGAAGCTTGCGCAGCTTCGTTCATACCTCACTTCTTTTGAGCGAGACTTAAGGATGAAGGAGCAACATGGAAAGGTGGAGTCGTCTTGATGCTGCAACTTAAGGCACACGATACGTTAAAAGACGAGGATTATGCCCGTTTTGCGCGGTTTTATCTGACAAACAGTGATGAGTTCGATGAGCAATATATGCTGCATGATGCATTGCTCCATCTGATTAGTACGGTACAGAAAGCACATTTGCTTTTATTCGACGATGAGCAGGGGCAGTTGAGCGCGTTCATTCAGTATCGTTATACGGAAGACAGGAACACGGCATTCATTGATTCTGCCATATTGGCTGAAAAATATCGCAGCAGCAGAGTGTTTTTTGCAGGGCTTCGGGATGTGGTGTTATGGATCTGTGAGGAGAACCGTGATATTCAAACGCTGCAGTTCCATGCCGTTGCAGAGAACCGTTATATTAACAGGCTTTACAGCAAGTTCTCCAAACGGACGGATGTTCAGGTGCGAAACGGAAGAACAGAGCATGTCTATACGGCTGAACTGGATACCCTTCTGGCTTATCTGAAAATAAAAACGTTCGATTCCGCAAAATTCAACGGGTGATCAGGAAAGGAGGTGAGCATGTCCATGATACCTATGTACCCAGGCATATACGGATCCAAGAATGGCAGCCGCATTTCGAAATTTGAAAATGTGCTGAAATTGAATGAACAATTGCGAGTGAACACCACTGCCGCGAAATAATCCCCCTTTTCCGCAAGCATTCTGTTTCCTGCTGAGGAACAAAACAGACCATGAGAAGGAGCAAGCCGACCACACATGTGTGATACGCTTGCTTCTTTTTTGGCTTTCGATAGTCCAAATCTTATGAAAAGAATGCTAAATGGTACAATGATAGAAATTCAAATGAAAGAAATTACAATCTTACATAGCGTATGGAAAGGATTAATCTTATGACGAACAATGCAGCATGGGTGGCGCAGTGGGCATCAACCGAACCTTTAACCCCGGCATGGATGACTGCGGGCAAAGTGCATTATTTTTCGAGTCCCTCCTTTATCCTCCTTATGGATGGAAAAGCCATCTGGAAACTAAATGGGCATCCAGTCGAAGTTTCTTATGGACAGCTTATTGCTTTAGAAGAAAATGTGGTTATTGAAGTAATGGAGGGAGGGCTTCAGGATCTGGCAGGGTGGCATATTCAGTTCCATACGTACACAATGCCTCAGAACCAACGAGAGATCGTGAAGCATTATTGGCATGTTCCTCACGGTACTGGATACCAGAAGGTACAACTGACGGGTGGAAGCTTAGGCAGCCTTAGCCAGCAGGTAAGCGGAGAAGTGTCTCAGAATCCACATGCAGTATGGGTTCGCAGACAACATCTGATTCATGAGTTGTTGGACCACCTGTACCAAGCTCAGCCGGACAAGATGCATACGACAGAAGAGAGCCTGCGTCGATCCGTTCATTACATGCAGCAGCATCATGATCAGGTGATCACACGCAAGCAGTTAGCCCAGATTTCAGGTATGAGCCCGTGGCATTATTCCCGCAAGTTTAGTGAATATTATGGAAAGCCGCCCCTCGATTTTCTGGCCTATTACCGAATCTATCGCGCACAGGAAGAGCTGGTGCTAACGTCAGCCACTTCACAGGTTATTGCCAAAAAACTAGGATTTGAAGATGCACATTATTTCAGTCGTCGTTTCAAGCAACTGACAGGCGTATCCCCAAGAGAATATGCACAGACGCTGCCAAATCGCAGGATAGTGTGCCTTTCCCCGCTTTTTGCTGAAGTCTTAATTCATTTGGGAATCATCCCAGAGGCGGTGATTGTAACCCCTTTGCTGTTGCCCGAGCACCAATATGAGCTGTTTCAAGCGCATCAGGTACAGATGCTGCAGGCTTCACCCTATGAAATGGATGTCGAGGCGATTCGGCACATGCAACCTGAGCTCCTGATTGGCAACGTGTGGTCTGACGAATACAGGCAGCAGTTACGCACAATTGCGCCATGGATCGGGGGAATGAATATGGAAATCGGAAGTGTGCTAAACGAATATTCAATCTGGTTTCACAAGCAAGAAGAGGGGAGACAGCTTCAACTCCGGATGACAAACGAAGTGGAGACTGCACGTCAGCAGTTGCAAAGTGTGATTGAATCTGGTGCAACCTTCATGGTATTGCGAGTGGAACCATTCGGGTATCGATATTTGGGGGGCCAGTCTGGCGGAGCATCCCGATTGCTGTATAGACAGCTTGGATTGTCTCTTCCAGACGCACTGATCGATGGTAAAGCATGGTTCAATCCTTGTTCCCTTGACTTGCTGATGCAGGCTAATCCGGATTACTTGTTTGTGGAGAGGCGCGTCATGTTGCATTTTAATGTGGAAAATAGTAAGAGGAATCTATTGGGCAGCAGTGTGTGGAAAGAATTAAAGGCAGTCCAGAGCCATCAGGTGTTCGATATAGATACCCGTCTGTGGGTAGAAGGTCGCGGGATTATAGGGCACTCATTGATCCTGAACGAAATTGTGAAATATGTAAATGGAAAAGCAGAGCACTAGAGCACTAGAGCACAATAATCCAACTGAATACGCACGATATGCTATGGAAGCAACACTTCTTATTTGATACTATTTGATAATAATTATCATTATCAACATATATAAGGGGCGAAGTATATCATGTTACGAAGTTTTAAAGGGTTGTGCATTATGCTGTTGGTGATCAGTATGATGCTGGCGGCATGTTCCGGTGGAGCTACTGAAGAGAAGGCTACAGCTGGAACAGCAGGTGCTCAAACTGAAGGAGCAGCGAGTACAACAGAAGAAACCGCCAATGAAAGTGGGACTAAGGTGGTGCAGGATCAGTTTGGAGAAGTAACGATTCCAACCCATCCTCAAAATCTGGTTGTGTTTGATTCGATCTATGCCGAATACCTGATTGAAATGGGTGTTACACCCCAAATCGTTTTGTTAACTCCAGAAGTTGAAGCGGAATACCGCCCTGATTATTTGAAAGAACACGGGGTCCAGATCATTGAAGTCGAGCAATATCAATATAACTATGAGCAGTTACTTGCGTTGTCACCGGATATGATCCTTGCAGCTGGCGAAGGTATGGAACAGGGCGTATATGATGAATTGTCCAAAATCGCTCCTACGGTGGCACTGGATGCCAACAGTGAAATGAAACGTGCTATGCCAAAGCTGGCTGCCATATTTGACAAGACCGAAGAATCTGCCAAAGTACTGGCTGAATTCGATGAGAAAGCCTCAAAAGCAAAAGAGAAAATTGCGGCAGCACTGGGAGACAAGACCGTATTGGTTCTCCGGGTTGAGCACAATCGATACCGTTTCATGGGTCCCAAAGGAGGAAGCAGCAGTGTTTTCTTCTATGATATCCTGGGTTTGAATAGTCCTGAAGCTATTAAAGACTCTACAGATTGGTTTAGCCAGTTCTCCCTGGAATTCTTGCCTGAGATGAATCCGGATTATATTTTCCTGGAAGACAGAACCCTCGTAGGTTATGACACGAAGAAATCTATGGAAGATCTGAAAGCAAGCCAAGTGTGGTCGAATCTGGAGGCTGTGAAGAATGATCATGTCTTCCCGTTGAAGACAAGCCAATTCGTATCTGGTGTGGGTCCGATTGGTTCTGTAAAATTGATGGACTATGTTGTTGAAAAGTTGGTGCCTTAAATGACAACGGAGACACAATTGGATATTTATGATATTACCATCGTTGGTGGGGGACCTGCTGGAATGTACGCCTCCTTTTATAGTGGCATGAGAGCCATGTGTACCAAAATCATTGAAGCCAAACAGGAGCTGGGTGGATTCATGCGTACGTACCCGGAGAAGCTGATCTGGGATGTAGGCGGGGTTGATCCGATTCGCTGTGAGAAGCTGATTGAATCGCTGGAGAGACAAGCGAGAACGTTCGATCCAACGATTGTATTTGGGCAGGAAATAGCCGAGCTTGAACGACGTGAGGATGGTGTATTTGTACTCATTTCCAAAACAGGCGAGCGTCATTACACACGTACCATCCTGTTATGTGCGGGCAGAGGCATGACTCAGGTGCAAAAGCTGGATGTCGAGGGTGCCAATCGGTATGAGCTGACGAACCTGCACTATACCGTAACTGATCTATCCCGATTTGCCGGGAAGCGTGTTCTGATCTCGGGTGGCGGTGATTCCGCAGTTGACTGGGCGAATGAAATGGGCAAGATCGCAAGTGAAGTTACGGTGGCACACAGACGTCATGCATTTACCGGACACGAGTCGCCAGTTGCTCAGATGAAAGCTCAAGCGAGCGTCATGACGCCATTTAGCATCTCACGCTTATACGGTACAGGTGACAAAATCGATCGTGTTGAGCTGGCCCATGTAGAAACTGGTGAGATCACACATGTTGAAGTGGATGAAGTTGTCGTAAGCCATGGGTATGATCGTGATTTTGGTAACCTTGTGCAATGGGGACTGGCGCGGGAAGATTACGGCATATCGGTGGATGAACGGATGCGCACCAGTATTCCCGGCGTATTTGGAGCAGGGGACTTCATCACTTATGGCAGCAAAGTTCGACTGATCGCAGGTGCTTTTAACGATGCGGTGCTCGCAGTCAACAGTGCCAAGACCTATCTGGAACCTGCTGCTTCCGATATGGCGGGTGTATCTTCTCACAATGCCCGGTTTTATGAAAAAAACAAAGCTCTCTCCAATACGTAGATAGGTTTGCGTGAATGGAAGGCAATCTGAAGAGCCCGAACAAGTTCGAGATTTCCTCGAAATTGTTCGGGCTTTTTTCAATAGAATGATGAAGTAAGGAAATGAAATACAAGTTGAAGAAATGATATAATCGTAACAAAGAAATATGAAAGATCACTATGGGAGGTAGCAAATGAAAAAAATAAACAAATTTATATCTTCTCCTCTTGAATTTGAGGTCTTGGAGCATGACCAGGTGATTGCCAAAGTGAAGTTGGATTATAGTAATCAAACGGTTGATGTATGGCAAGATCACAATGTATCTCCTGTTTTTCTCCCTTTTCCAAGCAAGTCTAAGGTAACCGTTGGGGATGTACTGGATTACTTTGAATCCAGATGCTTCCCTCGTACCAGACACCATGCCGATAAAATTTTGCAATCTTTAGATCTGAATGATTATGTAGCTTCGGAGATCGTAAAACAAACACATGGTGTGTTATATGATGATTATGTCTGGATTCGATTTTCTAATGAGGAGTTGTCTTGTGCTGATGTCCATCCCCGTTTTGCAGGTGAGCAAGGATTCTCGTAAGACTTTTGTCAGTAGTATCAAGATTTTGAGATATGAACACTTATTTGTGTGATTAGATATAGTATTTTGGCTTATGCATATTGAAAATAGCGACATATTCAAACCAAATAATACAGCGCCACCTGAATCGTTCTGGTGGGCGCTGTTTTTTGTGTAATCTTTTTTGAGCTGGATAAAGAGTCTTAAATCCCCAGACTGCCGATTTTGGCGACTGGATAGATGATTTTCTAAGGAACTCAGGACATCTTATTATGCCTTCATGTCCTCTGTTTAAATTGTAAGCAACATCAGACATGTTATATACCAAAATTCCCCAATAAAAACACTGAAAACGGCTTGTTAATCGGATATAGAGTGTCTCAGGTTCCTCCGATTTCTGCAGACGCTTCAAATCGTTGAATCAGACGTCTCAGATTTGTTAGCGCTTGCTCCATGTTTTGATCTAACCGGTGGTGAGCCTAGAGAACGACCCTGAATCCACGATAATGGTCCAAGACGTGGGCTTGATCAAGCTTCAGGCAAACCATGGCAGAAGTCCATCGAGACAGATCACTGCCGTGTTATTAGCCTTGACTGGAATAGATATTTCCTCTCCGACCCGTTGTCTGCGGTGCTGCAAGCCGAGGAAATGGCAGACCGGATTATGGCACATTAATTGTCGCTCACGCAATGAGCGTTAAGACTTATCAACTAGATATTCCATATATACTTATCCCGAATTGAGCCAACCATATATGTGAATATCTGGTGAATTTCTTGCTGTATAAGTCCATGATAGTTTGTTCTCCATTATACTTAATGAAAACGGACGAGGAGATGGACTCCAGATGAAAAAACAAATGATGGTCATTGCAAGTGTTGCAGTTGTGATTGTAATCGGAACCTACCTGTTTGCAAGCAATACGGGCAAGGAAGAGGCAGGTACAGCCAATGGGCCTAACATCAAAAAATTGGTGGAAGATATCAGCACAAGAAAAGAGACACCGGAATCTGCCTCCATTAATGCCAAACAGTTAATCGTCACAGATCAAGATAAACATACGACTACATATGATTTGCCTGAGAATGAGTTTTTCCTTTCCATTGCACCCTATGTGGACCAGACCCATCCCTGTGCAATTCATAGCTTGACCGGTTGTCAGGGAGAAATGAGTAATAAGGAATTCAGTGTTACCATTCACGATTCTCAAGGCAACACTTTTATGAAAGATGAAGTGATGAAGTCTGGTGCAAACGGATTTATGGATTTTTGGGTGCCTAGAGACAGAACCTATCTGATTCGTATTGTTGGAGATGGAAAGGTTGCAGAAACGCAATTGTCTACATATGAAAATGATAATACATGCATCACTACGATGCAGTTGAGTTAACAGCAATCAACAGAAGGGAAGGATGGCATTTGAGCTATCCTTTCCTTTTTTATTTGATAAAAGAATGGGAATAAGGTACTTTCCATTGACAAAAATACATTCCTACGGCATAATCCAATAGTGATAATGATAATTGTTATCATATAAATACATATTAACAGGGGAGAAAAGAGATATGAAAAAAGGGTTGAATGGACTGTTGATTATGCTGGCCTTTGTGCTGGTTTTGGCGGGTTGTGGTAAAACCGCGACTACAACAGATACAAGTCAAGGTAGTGACTCCGGTAGTGCTCCGGCTGAAGAGACAGCAGGTCCTGTTACCGTGAAGCATAAACGTGGAGAGCTTAAGCTGGACAAGCCAGCAGAACGTGTCGTTACGCTTGAATGGACATATACGGAAGATGTCGTTGCCCTGGGTGTTCAACCAGTAGGTAACGCAGATAACGCTAACTATAAAGTGTGGGTAACATCCGAAGCAGCACTGGATGACAGTGTAACGGATATCGGAACACGCAGTGAACCAAATCTGGAAGCTATTGCTGCATTGAAGCCAGATCTCATCATTGCTAATGCAGATAATAACACGGCGGTTTACGATCAGCTTAATGCGATTGCCCCAACGATTGAATATGATCCGTATGATGGTGACGGCTATGATTATGACAAGATGACAGAGATCTTTAATAACATTGCAACAGCTCTCGGTAAAGAAGACAAAGCAAAAGAAGTTCTGAGTAATCTCGATCAGCACTATGTAGAAGCCAAAGAAAAACTGGCTGCTGCGGGGAAAGAAAACTTCAACTTTGCACTGACACAAGCGTTCACATATCAAAATGCAGTCAGCCTGCGTATGTTTACCGATAACTCGGTTGTGATTGGTACCTTGGACAAAATCGGACTGGTTAACGATTGGCAGCCGGACAAAGTTGAAAACTATGGCTTCTCTACAGTAGGCATTGAATCCTTAACTGATGTGAAGGACAGTAACTTCATTTATATTACACAACCAGACGATGACGTCTTTGGCACAGCCATGAAAGATAACTCGGTATGGAACGGACTGAACTTTGTGAAGGAAAAACGCACATATCAACTCGATAGCACAACATGGACATTTGGTGGACCGATCTCCTCCAAAGTATTGGTTGATGGGGTAGTCGAGGCGATTACCAAATGAGTTCGGTTCAAGGATCTAAGCCAGCTATGAATTGGCGCACAATAAGCATATATGGGGGCGGTCTAACCGCTCTCATCGTGCTTTTTTTTGTAAGTCTGTGTTATGGAGAAGCTTCCATTCCTTTGCATGTCGTTTGGGACGCTCTTACAGGCAGACAGGATTCATTAGAGCACAATATGGTCTGGGACTTGCGCATGCCGCGTACAATGATTGGTATTCTTGCGGGTGGCGCACTGGCTGTTGCGGGCGCTTTGCTGCAAACGATTACTCGTAATCCATTGGCTGCTTCAGATACGCTGGGCATTAATGCAGGCGCATACTTTGTGGTGGTTCTGGGAGCTATCGCTTTTCCAGGCGTGTTAAGTCAGTCGCCTTTTCTTTTCGCAGCACTAGGTGGTTTGCTGGCAGCATTTGCGGCTTATTTCATGGGCGGCGGACGAACATCAAGCCCGGTTCGACTTGCATTGTCCGGTATGATTGTATCGATGGTGCTTGGTTCATTTACAAGTGCATTACATATTTTTTTCTCCATGGAGACTCAAGGGTTGTTCCTTTGGGGCTCCGGAACACTTGTCCAGAATGACTGGAGTGGTGTGTTTTATGCTTTGCCTTGGGTGGTTGGTATTACCCTTCTCGCGTTAATCCTGTCCAGACAGTGGGATATGCTGGAGTTGGATGAATCAACGGCTTCTTCCTTGGGACAAAAGGTTACATTGGCTCGTGCAGTAGGGTTAATTCTTGCTGTATTGCTGGCTGCTGTGATTGTCAGTGTAATTGGGCCGATTGGCTTCGTGGGACTGGTCGCACCACATCTGGTTCGATTGAGTGGTGTACGTTCTAACCGATTACTTTTACCCGGTGTGTTCATATGGGGCGCAGCGCTCCTGGTTGGAGCAGATGTCCTCGCCAAGATGGTGCATAACTCCAGCATGGAGCTGCCAACAGGTGCGGTTATGGCGATCATTGGTGCACCGTGGCTCATCTGGCTTGTTCTTACACGCATGAAGGCTGCAAACGGATCAGGCATGTCAACTTCAATGAGCACAGGAGGAGCTGCACGTCGCTTTGCATTTGGCCCGATGGCTGTATTATTTTCTGTCATAACCGTCGTGCTTATCTTGCTCAGTACGATGTTTGGCGGTATGCGAATTCCGCTGGCCGATTGGTTGCCGAGTCTATTCCAATCGGATGGACTGTTCTCCGCGCTGATTCAGCTTCGGATTCCGCGTACTCTTGTTGCCGCAGGTGCAGGAGCTGCACTGGCAATTAGCGGTGTGCTCATTCAGATGGCGGTACGTAACCCGCTGGCAGATGCTTCAATTGTTGGTGTGTCCTCAGGTGCAGGGCTTGGAGCGATGATGGTCATCATCTTATGGCCGGGTCTTCCGATATACTTGCTGCCAATTGCGGCAATCATCGGTGCAGCCATTGCTGCAGTGGTGGTGTTCTCCCTCGCCTGGAAGAAAGGACTGAACCCTTCGGCGGTTGTGTTGCTAGGGATCGCGATGTCTGCCATTGCTGGAGCAGGTATTCAGATTCTGATTGTCCGTGGTGCGGTATACGGTAGCAGCGGATATATCTGGCTGACAGGAAGCACCTATGCTCGTACCTGGGAACAGGTGAGGGTTATCGGATTATTTTTAGTTATTCTGGTACCGGTGGCTTGGTGGCTGGCACGCAGATTCGAACTACTGGTATTTGACGACAATAGTGCATCCGGGCTTGGTCTCGGAGTACGTCGTACACGATTATTAGCCATGACAGTTGGTGTATTACTTGCAGCAGGTGCGGTTGCTTGTGTAGGAACCGTTGGTTTTATCGGGCTGATTGCACCACATATGGTTCGGTTACTGACGGGGAATAAGTTAAGACGTTCGATGTTTTTATCCGCATTAGCGGGTGCAGTCATGCTGGTGCTCGCCGATACAATCGGCAGAACCGTCATGGCACCGACAGAGATTCCATCAGGCATACTCATTGCGATCATCGGTACACCGTACTTCCTGTATCTCATGTATCGTTCCAACTGGCGCAAGTCGATGAAGTAAAGGAATTTAAAGACACAATGTAGAAATTGCAGTGAAAAGAAGCCCGCTCATGCATGATGCATGCAGCGGGCTTTTCTGAACGAACTGTGCTTAGATAATATGTCAGGACTTCAGCTACTGCGGGCTGTTGATAAATTTCATATATTGCAGCATTCGGCTCAATACTGCCGCACTCTGAGCCCGAGTAACCAGTTCCTTAGGAGAAAACATGTTGGTTTGTGTACCTTTCATCAAACCTTCTTCCAGCAAAATGGATACAGGGCTGGAAGCCCACGGGGAGAGAGTAGTTCTATCCGCTAACATATCCAGTACATCCGTGTTCGGCTGAGGCATCATTCCTGCAAACTTCAATGTACGGACGAGGACAGAGGCCATTTGTTCACGGGTAATGGCTGCATCCGGTCTAAATGAGCCATCACCGTAACCGTTGAGTAAGCCAGCAGCCTGTGCAGTCCCTACGGCTCCAGCATACCATTGATCTGAAGTGATATCGTCAAAATTGGATGTTGGCTGGTGCTCAGGCAATCCCAAGGAACGGACTAGCAATGCAGCGAATTCGGCACGTGAAATCTCTTTCTTTGGCGCAAAGGTATTATGGCTTACCCCCTGGACAATGAATTTGTTCGCAAGCATTTCGACGTCGGTTCGTCCCCAGTGATCTTTCATGTCCGCAAACGCATGATTCGCAGAGACAACTGCAAACATGCTGTTCTGGGGAGTGAAAATGATAGCTTGTGTCAACCGGGCGTCCATGGTGAACAGGGAAGGAACAAAATGCATCTGATCTTCTGCATCGATCCAAACGGCCGTTGATGTGGCGGGATCAACCTGTGCAGGGAGTGGAAGGATTCGTTTGCTATATTTGTGATTAGCATGTTCTGTCTGCTTCCCGTCGATATATAAGGTAAATTTCATAGGAGTGCCGATGAGTTCATAGCCTTGCTTCGCCACCGTAGCATTCAGAGTGCTGATGGTGCTAGGAGAGACTTTTCCAATACCCATGGTAACAGTCATGTTGTCAGTCAGTGGGGGTAAAGTGTTCAGGGGCAGTTCATAACTCGTTCCATTGACCTCGAAAGTTACACTGGTTTCCGATGGCTTTTGAATACTCTGTAACGACTTACCCGGCAGATCCAGGAATACGACAGGAGAATCCAGATTAATGCGGATTAGTATTCCCAATTCTGCACCACTGAAGGCTTGCATGAGAGAAGCTGTATCAGGTTTGAGTCGGATTACAGTCTGACCGTCAGGAGCTATCTCTGTTGAGGCTGTTGATTTGATGTCCAGACCGTTAATTTCAAGCTTGAGTGTAGCTGGATCTTCGGCCGGTGGCAAAACATTTGGGAACCCTGAGAACGATTCCGATCCTGAAGCTGGTGAAGGTGCTGGAGTTGTACCCGGTGATGGGTGCGGCTCTGGCTGCGGGGTAGCAAGGGGCTTTAATGTAATCATGCCCATATCCACGGCCTGCTCTGCCAGTACTTCGACGCTTCGTTCAGTTGTATTATAGCCTTTGGCGCGTACAACAAGTGTTCGGGCTCCTACAGGGATCTGTTCCAGTGTAAAATGCCCCTGGCTGTCTGTAAATACACCGATGCTTTCCACAGAAACGGAGACTTCCTCCAGTGGAGTCATTTCTGTGTCATATACAGACCCGGTAACTGTTCCAGCTTGGGGAAATACAGTGATGGTTGCCGTTGCTGTATGGGAGCCATCTTCAGATGTAACCGTAATAATGGCTGTACCTGCAGTCACAGGCTGGACTTCCCCATGCATATCCACGGTGGCGACAGCCTCATTACTGGAGCTCCAGTGAATGGTCTTGTTTGTAGTGTCTTCTGGATCAATGATTGCTGTCAGTTTAGCCGAGGGCCCACCAGAGGTCAGGTCCAGTTGAGATGGCTCCAGATGAAGACCGTTAACCGGAACGAACTGACGAATGTGCTTTTGTTCCAGGGTGAAGTGCTGCCACGCCTGAATGAGATATTTCCCTGTATTTTCATCTTCTGTCACTTCAAAGAGGTCTACAGCCTGCCCTGGACTTGTACCAGGAATATCGTCACCTGAAATATAGGTTACCGCACCCTCAGGTAGTATATCCCCAACCCATGGAGGATTGATGTCCGTGCGATCCAAGATGTAGGCAAAGGAATGCCCCGTTTGCGTCTGCGCTGCTGTAATGCTCGTTGCGCCCACCTCTAGTCCGGGCTGAACCGACGCATCCGCAATGCCTGGAGTCTTCGTAACAACGACAAGTTGCAGAATACGTTCAGTTGTGGCGGAGCCTCCATCCAGCAGCGAGAGGTTTACAGAGTACGTGCCGGATTGTGTCGGTGTACCGCCCAGCTCACCAGAAGGGCTCAAGCTTAATCCTTGGGGAAGTCCGGAGGCTGTCCAGGTAAGTCCTGAGCGCGCTCCATCATAACCTGCCAGGTCCATGGAGTAGGATTCATTCTGAACCGCCTGAGGCAGCGCGGTTGTTAATATGGCAGGGCGCAGATAAGGATAGCCATTGTTGATTGCAGGATGAATGTTCCAGGTATCTGTAAAATCCCATCCAGTATAAGTAGCCTGCTGCTTCATTTCTGTTGTTGTTTTCCCATAGATCTCAATTGTGCTTTGATAAGGATCGCTTGCTCCGACAGTCATACCCGATGTCATCGTATCGTAGTATGTATCCGTTATATTTGTTTTGTAGACATATCCACCGATCGCCCCCCAACTGGAGTAGCTTCTCGGATTCAGTGTGGAGATCGCGCCAGTTGAATATGTATTTTTGAGGATATTGTATTCATCTGTGCTGCTTAACTGATAACCTACAATTCCTCCAGCATATATATGGGAGGTAGGATGGTCCTTGACAGGCTCGTTAGCTAGATTACCGGTAAAGTAAGAATCGCTTATGCTCCCCATTGCCTGGGAACCTATAAGTCCACCACCATGCAAATTGTCAGATTCGCCTACTGTAACGAAAGCAGCGGAGGAAGAGTGAGACAGACGTGCATTGCTCAGTAATCCTACGATGCCCCCTGTAGGAGTGACACTTTTGTAGATGTGCCCGCTTCGTACAGTTCCTTCCGTATAGACATGATCAATGCTCCCCCCGGATTGAAAGCCGACAAGTGCGCCTGTATTGGAGCCACCTTTAATATCTGCCCTCAGGTTAATATATTGAATGCGGCCGTTGGCTTGACCAAAAAAACCATTGGACAATCGTGTGTCGTTGTTTATCTCCAAGCCAGTGATCCAATGCCCCTGTCCATCAAATGTTCCACTGAACGGTACGTAGTCATTGCCGCCAAATGGAATCCAGTCTATTCCCGTCAAGTCGATATCCGCAGTCAGGCGGATGTTCTCTGTCAGATAAAGCTCCTGATTTTGGTTAATATACATAAGCTGTTCTTTGGTAGATACCTGGATCCAGCCGTTCTCAACCGGAGGAATGGCATTTGGCCCGTCAGGTTCTCCTTCTGCATTCACAGAGCTGTACTCTCCCATTTGTCCCGCGATCATGATGAGTACAAGCAGTACTTTCATCATGGATAAACGTTTCTTCATTTACACTTCACTTCCCCTTTGGTTTGCAGTAATGAAATTATTGTTGAATGGATAAGCATGTGAGGAACCGAAACAGTCTATGCCTGTCAAGAAATAGTATAGTATATTATAAGAAATGCGTTGTCTCGTTTTTGTTTCAAATTTGAATGGAAAGTAGTGTGCAGCATGAATCTTAGATCCGTGGAACCAAATTCCCCTACGCCATGTATTGTCGGTTTGACTCAGCAATTGGAGGTATTATCCAATTGGCTTGCTTCACCTAATGTCAATTCACAAATATTTTCAATTTCGGGAATTGGAGGGATTGGCAAGACGACACTCCTCACGGAGATGGCGGCAGAGGCCAGACGATGTTCAACGGTTACCTTGTGGATGGACGGACAGTTCTGCCTGCAGACGCCGCGCGCTTTTCTGTCTCATCTGGAGATGAGTCTGGAAACGGAGTATGGTCGAACACGTGTCGCAGATACACCACTTCTTGCACATGTTGTTGAAGAGCTTACCCGTCAACGGACTGTCGTGATTATTGATAACTGTGAAACAATAGATCGGATCGATAGCTGGCTGTTATCCAGCCTGCTTCCCATGCTAGTAACAAGCACAAGCGAATTCTTGCTTATTGTGGCTTCTCGGACAGGTCTGCCCATTCAGTGGCATACGAATCTTGTATGGGGCAATCAGATTCATTCTTTTGCTTTGGAGCTTTTCACTCGCAAAGAGGTTCACGAATATGTGCAGTCAAGCGGTTTGCCACCCCTCGTACAGCAGGATATCGTACACAAAACAGATGGACACCCGCTGTTGCTGGCGTTAACAGTGGATATGCTGCGACGTCAGGGAAGGGAGCGAGAGGACTACGCACAACAGATACCCGGCATATTGAGTGCAGAGTTACTCAAGGAAGCAACCTCTCCTTATATGTATGAGGCTTTGCAGATGCTGTCGCTGTTCCCGGCAGCGGATCAGACGATGCTGAACCAGTTGTTGAGTCATCCTCTGAATGCATTGGATTACACGGCACTGAGTACTTTATCCTGTGTGCACACTGGAGCCGGAGGCCTTTCTCTGCATCAGTTGGTATCCCGGATGTTAAGGGAGGATTATGAAAGGCGCGACCCCAGCCATTATCAAATGATGCGTTCCAGGGTACTGGAGCTGCTTATGGAGCGGTATCCTTCATTGAACAAACTGTTGCAAATGCAGATTGCGGCCCACATATTGGAGTTGTACCGTGATCAATTGCCCTCGACCCATGCATATACGGATTTCACAGGGATACGTCAACGGGAAGTGGAACAGCAGATGTCTTTTGAACCTGGAGATCTTCCTTACTTGCAGCGTTTTCTTGCCGAATCGCTGGCACGTTCGGATTGGCAATCGGAGCTTATCGAGAACGGACAGTATTCTTCATTATTAGATGATATTGCTAATTATGCGCCGGCGGGGATACGTGTCATTCGGAATCCGGACAGGGTACCTTTGGCTTTCTGTGCCGGACTTTGGTTGCATGACCAAACGTTATCCATATTGGAGCAATATTCTCCTGATATTAGAAAAATGCTAGGTGACCCGGTCAACTCGGCACGCGGATGCTCTCCTGAAGCGGCTGATACCATATGTATCCTGTTAGCTGCGGTAGACGTGGGACAGTCTTCTTATCGGCCTGAGGAACTGGGCGGCATGCTGTTTCAATCCTGGCTAATTGATGCAATGAGCGGTCTGCGTGCAATCATTCCCACTGCGGACAGACAACTAAACATGTTACTCCCTCATTTGGGATTTGAGGAGTCGACGATGCCCTCTCAGCCATATGCCAGGGAGGATATGCATGTATGGGAACTGGATTTCAGGCAGGCAACCTTTGAGGTCTGGGTTCAGCGTATTCTAAGGCAGAACATTCGGACTGCAGGCTGCATCCCGCAGGAAGCCCCCCGTATCTTGTCCCGGGATGAGGTCAGACTGATGCTTCACCATATATATGATGATAAGGTACTTGAGGAGATGGTTCCTTTACAGGCAATGGGGTGCGAAGGAGTGAGGGCACGGGAGTTGGTCGTAAGCATCCTTCATGCTGATCCACCGACCTATCCGCTTACTAATCTGGAGCAGCGCATACTTAGGGAAAGTTATCTGCATAAAAATTATCGCAAGTCCGAGTTGGCCGAAGCTTTACATATGAGCCGCGCCACGTTTTACCGCCATTCGCGGCAGGGCTTCATCCATTTGGGTCATGCGTTCACACAGCGATGGATGGCTTTAAAATGAAAGGCCAGTAATTGAATGATACCTGATTATAACAACCCCAAAAAACGCGAGCCTGCTCCGGATTCAATCCGTCGCAGCTCGCGTTATTGGCTAATCCTACATGTTTCTGAGAATGCCGCTGTCCTCAACAGAAGCCACTGCTCGGAGAAGGTTCTCATTATCCTGCACCAGTGCCAGTCTGATATATCCTTCACCCGAAGGGCCAAAGGCACTTCCGGGTGTTGCGATGACGCCTGCCCGGCTGACCAAGTCCATGGTGAAGTGTTCAGAACTCTCATAATGAGCGGGAATCCGTGTCCAGATAAACATGGTCGCTTCGGGCTTCGTTATTTTCCATCCGAGTCTACTGAAGCCTTCGCACAGGATGTCCCTGCGCTGTTCATAGATTGCTCTGACCCGTTCAACCTCGGATTGACCTCCAGTAATGGCGGCAATTGCTGCTTTTTGGATCGGTAGGAACATCCCGTAATCCATATTGGATTTTAGCTTTTTCAGCATGGAGACCATGGTTGTATTGCCCACACAGAAGCCAATTCGAGCTCCGGCCAGTCCGTACGTTTTTGATAGGGAGTTGAATTCCACACCGACGTCCATGGCACCAGGAAACGCAAGGAAGCTTCCACATGACTTTCCGTCAAATACGAGTTCACTGTACGCGTTATCGTGGAGCACGATAATATCATACTTCTTCGCAAAGGCAATCAGGTCAAGATAGAACTGATCCGGTGCCATCGCGGTTGTTGGATTGTTGGGATAGGAGACCAGCATGAATTTCGCTCGATGAGCGATATCTTCCGGTATATCCTGAAGCTGAATAACATACCCGTTTTCTTCTTTTTGCGGCATATAATACAGTTCTGCACCTGCCAGTAACGGTCCATCCGCGAAGACGGGATAGCAGGGGTCGGGGACTAGCACCACATCACCTTCATCGACAATGGAGAGGGATATATGTGCCAGCCCTTCCTGTGAACCGAGCAAGGAACAGATCTGTGTTGCCGGGTCTAACTCGACCTGATAGCGCTGCTTGTACCAATCGCTTGTGGCTTGCAGCAACTCACTCTGATCATTCACAGCATATATATAATTAGCCGGATCAGCTGCGGCCTCGCATAGTGCAGTTATAATATGCTGCGCAGGTGGGATATTCGGCGTACCCACACTGAGATCAATAACGGGCTGCCCGTTTTCCAGTCTGCGGCGTTTGATCTCCAGCAACCGGGTGAAAATTCCTTCATTGAAATGATCCATTCGTTTGGCAAAGTTCATGATGATGATTCAGCCTCCAATCCTCTTCGTACGCATATTCATTAATAATAAATGGACATCGACTAAAAGAGAAGAGCAGGGGAAAGCTTGCGGATCATGACTTTACTTTAAACTGGCTTAATTCGTCTTGCAGTTTGCCAGATAGCTGGTTCAACTGTTTCGACAGATCCGCTACCTGTTCGATACTATCCAGCTGCTCCTGCGTGCTGGCGCTTACTTCTTCCGTCGATGCCGAGTTCTCCTCTGTGGTGGAAGAGATAATCTCCAGTGCTTGGAATATCTCATCTTTGTGCTTGTGTACATTGGAGGTATTGTTGGTAATCTGCATCATACGCTGCTGTAGATCTTTCAGGTCTTTGTTAATACTAAAGAATACATGTTTGGTATCTTCTACGGATTTGGCATTCTCCTCCGCAATCTTCATACCGCGCATGGTATGTTCAACCGACAGGGTTGTTTTCTCTTCAATAACATTCACCTTTTTGTTGATTTCCTCTGTTGCCTGAGCCGTCTGTTCTGCAAGTTTGCGGACCTCTTCAGCAACGACGGCAAATCCTCTTCCATGTTCGCCAGCACGTGCAGCCTCAATAGAGGCATTCAGGGCGAGCAAGTTCGTCTGAGAGGCAATCTGTTTGACCGTATCCACAAAACTGGATATTTCATTCCGGCTTATATCGATCTCCTGAATGATGGAGGACACCGCTTGGGTGGACTGATGATTTTCCTCGGACCATTTCGATAATTGTTCCACGACCGCAAGTCCTTGGCTGCTTTGATCAGCAGATGTCTGCACGACCGTCCCCATAGCCTGCGCATCGGTAGCAATTTCATCAATTTGGCTGGATAACGAGCCTGTTTTGCGTAAAATATTTTCCGTTTCGATGGACTGATAATTCGTTGCATTGGCAATTTCGTTGATGGCTGTCGATGTATCATTCATAGTCACAGCTGTTCGAGAGGAGATGGCTTGCAGATCATTCGACGACTGGTTCAGGATTTGCGCCGAGCTGCCGACCATTTGCAGCATGACCTGAATTTTCTGCACCATGGAATTCAAACCTGTAGCGATCTGTCCAATTTCATTATTAGATTTGATATCCAGTTGGACAGTCAGGTCACCTTGTTCAATCTGTTTAATCTTGGCCAGCAGCTGTGGTATGGAGCGTAACAGACGGCGAAGGGTAATGTAACAGATAATCACAAGCAGAAGGGTGGCTGCAGCAAAACCGCCAAGCGTAATCCACGTGAATGTTTTTAATTCCGCGAGAACTTCTTCTTCGGATATGGTCAGACCAACGGACCATCCCGTATCTTTGCTGGTAGCGTAGCCGATATATCGACGTTCCCCATTGTCGTTCATAAGTTGTACGCCGTTTTCACCCGCAAGCATTTTCTTGCCGATGTCTCCCATGTCCCCCGTACTGTTCAGGATGTTCTCCTTCAATACCTTCTCTTGATCCGGATGGTACAGAATTTCCCCGCTCTTGGATAGCAACATGGAATAGCCCGTGCTTCCAAGGGAATAACTCTCCATAATCGCCGGGATATCCTTGAATGCAATATCCGCTGCGGCAAAGCCGATCGTGGTGTTGTTTTCGTCTTTGATCGGATAAAAGATACCCATGAGTACATCGCCTGCTGCAATATCAATGTACGGATCGGAGAAATAAAGTCCGTCTGCGTCAGTAACCGGCTTGTAGTATGGACGCGACTGGATATCAAAGTCCGGTGCAGATACGACACCATCATTTTGAATCCAAAAGCCTTTTCCATCCAGACCCGCGACCCAGGCATCGGCAAACGAAGGCTCTGCCTTAACGATAGCGGCCAGTGTCGCCTGTGTTTCCGCAGCGTAGGTAGAACTTGCCGCATCGGCAGCAGATGCTGTTGTTTCTATGTATTGCTGAAATAATGTGTTGGTGGACATTTGCTTGACCAGTGCGCCCTTTTCCTTGAATAATGCATCAAATTCACTAACAATGGCTTGTGTCTTGGTCTGGAGCATGGATTCCTGCTGTTTCACCAGAATGTTTCGTGTGCTTGCAAACATAAATGTTCCCAGCACGGCAAAGACAACTACGATAATGACCAGCAGCACAATGGACAACGTATTTGCCATACTGGATGTCCGTGCTCCCGTTTTCCCCCACTTGTTCAACATGTTCGACATATTCCATCTCCCCAGATGAGTAATTAAAAGCTCAAAACGCCTTAGTTATATGTCGGCATGATCTATAGTTTTATGTAGATTTCTGTCGAATAATCCTGAAAGCAACGGGAAGGAAAGGCATGAGTATGAGAACAGTAAAGGGGAGGAACGAAAAAAAGAGGAAAGGAATGAAAAAACGGGGATCGGTGGTGGTGGTTCATCCAGGCGATCTTGTTTATAATGGAATGAATTGGAACTATGGGAGGAAAAGGGGGATTATCTGTGAGTGAGTTATGGCATGCATCAATACAGGGGGTTCCATGGAATGCCGAAAAGATGCACCAGGCGGTGCATCTGTTGCGCCGCAGAGCAACGGTTCATTTTCGCGTTGGCGCGGATACATATGAGGACCTTGCCGAGCTCGATGCCAAAGTATTCTTTGCCCGGCCGGATCTGATCCTGCACATATCACATATGGACCCTAAAGGGGTATATTCATCCGGATTTCTGGGGCGACTGGCACAGTTGAAACATGTCTCTGCCTTGCAGCTTGATCTTTCACAGGCACAGGATTTGACGATTCTGGGTGCGATGGAGCAGATGCAGTTTCTAAGATTGAATTCACCTGCAAAGGCGACCGTGCTCGACTTTATTAAACACTACACACGATTGACCTTTCTTGAACTGCGTGGCAAATTCAACGGATTTGCTTCCATTGCGGCATGCCTCCAACTGCATACGCTCATTCTGAACTGCGCGGTCGAAAGTGTTGATGTGTTAGCGGAACTGCCCATGCTTCAGTATCTGTCCCTGGATCACTGTGAGTTAAAAGGGGGACTGGATGTATTGACACAGTCGACCATATCGATGTTAAAGCTAAGCTCTGTTCGCAAGCTGACGAGTATTCAGGGACTCGAACAGATGCGCGTGCTGGAATATCTGCATCTGTCCTTGCCCAAGCTGGAGCATTTATGCGACTTTTCCCATATGACCTCTCTCAGACAGCTCGAACTGGACTATATGAAATCGTTACGGGATACCAAACATCTATGGACAGCCCGTGCTTTGGAGTCTATTGAACTGAAAGAGATGAATACGGCGCTCAAGGCGAATTCTTTTGCTGGACTGACCGGGCTGGAGCATTTGCGCCAAATCGATTTTCGTTTTATTGATGTTAACAAAGGACGAATTGCAGCTATGCGTGATCACCTGGCCAAGGCCGGAAAATCCCATTTGTTATATGAAAATATCCCTGAGCATGAACGCCTGAATTCTATAGGTATTGCGCACTTATCGCATGTATTAATGTAAACGGGCTTCTGGTCCAGCGTGTGTATACAGAGCGCACTCCGGTGAACGGACCGATTGAGGCGGCCAGATGTCATTTCTATCTAGGTGTTCGTATCCGTTAAGGCGGGTATGTTGATCTCTTTCACGCAGGCCGCTTTGGACAAGCTGATGATGCATCGAACGATGGCGACCATATCCTGCAGGGGAATGCGGGTCCCATCATACTCGGCCAGTGTACGTTCCATCCCGTCTTCATACGGAATTTCTGCCGCCAGTTCTCCCGGGTTGATGCATGTCACCGCGATGCGGTCATTTCTCGTATGTTCTCTTAGAGCTTCCGTAATACCCCGTATTGCAAATTTGGAGGCGACAAAAGAAACCTGGCTGCTGCCTGCATTGCTCAAACCGGCTGTTGAACCGATCAGGATGATCTTCCCTGCTTCAGACTGGCGGAGCTGAGGCAGTAAAGCCTGTATACATATAATCGTAGAAGTCACATTCACATGGATCAGCTGACTGATATCTGCGGGTTCATCCCGATCAAACGTATAGTGCTCTTCAAATCCTTCCTTTTCCCAGATCCCCACGTTATAAATAAGCACATCCAACGTCTCGCCTTGAAGCTGGCTGGCAATATGCTCCGCGGCCTGAAGCTCAGAAAGATCAGCCTGAATCCATATTCGCTGGACGCCATCCTCCACGGACAGACTTTCCGGCTTGCTGCGAGAGACCACCCAGACCTTATCACCGGATTGTGGCACACCTCTGACAAATGCATCGCCTAATCCCTTGCTTGCACCAAAGACAATTATATTTTTCAAATAAAGCCCTCCTTATCGATTAGAAATTAATAATTTTTACATTAATCTATATCTTACTATAGAGGTGATACATGGAACATGAAGTTTACATGAGGTATGCTTCATCCTTGTCAAAGAAAAACCACCCCTGCCCCGCAAGGACGGGAGAGAGATGGTTGGAGAGATCATGCTGACATTAATGGTAAAGTTTTAACTCGGCAATGGACCACCACCACTCGGGAGTGTCCGCGGTCAAAACAATTTTGATGTATCGCGCCGTTTGTTTGGAGAACGTTTCTGAGATGGCTGTTCCTGTTCCCAGGGATTCCGTAACCCCATTCCAATGCTCGCCATCATCAGAAGTGAAGAACTGGAAGCTGCGAGCATAATCGTTACTGCTGCTGCCCGAGTCCATTGTCAAGCGGCTGAAGCTCTGCTTGCTTCCCAGATCAATCTGGACCCATTGATTGGCATGTTGACCAGATGAAGAGGTCCAGCGCGAATTCAGATCGTCGTCGAGCATCGCCGCAACATCTTCAGAGGTGGAGGCAGTCGCTGTCCATGATGTTCGATCCAGTTCAACAGGTAGCAGATGATCCTGTTCCCCGGATATCCAAGGTGTCTGATCAGCGGTATAGACCTCTAATTCAGCCACGGACCACCAATGAGAATCGGTACCCGTCTGTACGACCTTAATATAACGTGCCTCATGCGGTGTAAAAGCGATAGAAAGTAGCGCATCTGATCCTTCACCCGAAGCCAAGGCTTTTCCCCAATGCTCTCCATCCAGAGAAGTATATATTTCATAACCGCGAGCAAAGTCTTCCCGGCTGTGCGCGCTGTCCAGCACAATCCGATTCACTTGCTGCGAGGCTCCCAGATCAAGCTGAATCCATTCGCCGCCTGTTTGAGTCTGACCGGAGGTCCAGCGTGTTTGGTCCGAGCCGTCGAGTATAGCCGCTGCATCGTCTCCGGAGGAAGCGGTCACGGACCAGCCATCTGGCAGCAGCCTCTTTTGTTTGCCCGTTCCATTATGATGAACAAACAACTCGGAGATCGTCCACCATTGATCGGAATCCCCGATCTGCACCATTTTCACATAACGTGCTTGCTGTTCAGGGAAAGTGATGGACATGCGTCCAGGCGTGCCTTCGCCGCCCGCAATGGATGTGCCCCAGTGTTCACCGTCATCCGAGACATAAATCCGATACTGTCTCGGATAGTCTTCTTTCGCATGGCCCGGGTCCAATTCTATGGCATCGAACAAACTCTTCTGGCCGAGGTCAATGGTAATCCATTGTCCTTTGGTTTGCTTCCTACCGTTTGTCCATAGTGTATCTGAACTTCCGTCCAGCATATTGGCTGTAACATCTGCTCCTTGAGTAGAAGAGGCGGTTACGATCCATGAAGAGCGATCTGGAGGCGGTACGGGCTGTGGGAGCTCTGGTGTTGCTTCAAGTTTGCCAAATCGGGCAAGCTTGAGTTCAGAGATCGACCACCAGCTGTCTGCAGAGGAAGTCAATACAATTTTGACATAACGGGCGGTTTGCATGCCCAAATCAACGGACAGACTTGGAGATGTTCCTGCTCCCTCTGCGATAGGCTCGCTCCAGTTCTCGTTATCTTTGGATACGTAGATTTCGTACCCGTGAGCATAATCACCGCCGTTGTTGCCGGAGTTCATGAATACCGTATCCATAAACTGTTCGCCACCCAGATCGATATGCAACCAATCGCCGGGCTTCTGAATCTGTCCGGATGACCAGCGTGTAGTCAGATCACCGTCCACCATGCGCTCTACCGGCTCCGAACTGGAGGATGCCGTAATGGTCCATTGGCTCCGATCGAGATAGACTACACCCTGAGAGGCATCCGGCTGTTTAACGACGGAATGTTCCAGCGGGTTAACCTTTACTTGCGCTTTGGCATACACGGTAGCCGAACCCAAAGCGCCATGGGCATTGTAGAAATGAACTGTTTTGACAGTGTCGGACGGATTCCAGATTTGCGCTGTATAGACGCCGTCTTTTTCATACACAGTTGCTGCCGGATCATCTGCCCATATATCCATCGTGCGTGTTCCCGTAGAAGCCATGCTGTGCATGAACCAGTACGCGTTAAAGACTTCATTTTGCTGCATCTCACTCGTATTCCATTTGGCTAGAGCACCTTGCGGGTCTCCAATGGACTGGAATGGCCAGATAATATGCTGCCATGTGCGCTCCTGCTGACCACCCAGGTCCTTAATGAGACCATTGTAGAGAGCCTTAGTATTCTGCGGATTACGTCCATAATAGGTCATCCATTCCGCTGGCGGCAGCCAGTGAATACCGTAAATATGCTCCGCCTCATTAGAGAAGTACGTTCCATACAGGTAGGCGCTGCCGTACACATGACCTACCGTAGCGTGTTGGTAATCCTCCAGCCAGTTATCCCCGTCATAGTTAAACCAGTATTGCTCGGCAGCTTTCTCTTCGGTCATGAAGCCCCAGATCCCGGTGTCGCGATAGGCTTTGTTGCCTGTCACCTCACCCCACATATATTGGCCGACCCAACTAAAGAGGGCTTCACCTGCGGCCTCCTGGTTATTCCCGCTGCGATTATCGGCGTAACCACCTGCCCAGGAGTGACCTGCGTACGGATCAAAATTGCGAAGCCATGGAAACTGATCATCTGTCCTTGAAGGATTGGCATAGTCCCGAATCAGAAGCTCAACCATGTCGCCGTAATCTTGCAAGAATGTTTTGTCATATGTGGCCAGTACAGCCGATGCAAAAACGTAATAACCGTAGGTGAAATGATGATCTGTCAATCCCGTATTAACACCGAATCCGCTACCGTAAGGGAAGATGGTTCCCCATTCATCCGAATAATAAAAATAATACGAGTGCAAAGGTTCGTCCGGCGAATAGGTATACCAATCTGTCAAAATGGTTCGAAGCAGGGACAGATAGTTGTCTCGTCGTACCGTATCTCCTATCTGGTCGCTGATGAGTACACCCAGCGCAAGCGGATGAAGCTTTTTCCCTTGCCAGTAAGGATCCTCGCTCATCAGATTGCCTGCCGTATCCGCGTCAAGCTGATCCAGATAGCTGATTAATTGTGCACGCGAGTAGGTTGGATCATCTGGCTCCACAAATTGCGGAATAATGCCATAGAATCGATCCTGTGTCGTAAACGTATTGCCTTCACTTACTTTCATCATGCCGCGAATGGAAGGGTAAGCAAGCTCCGTTACCGGAGTAGTCGCTAGTTTCCATTGGTGCGGCAACAAGGCCATCAGTGTCTCGGATGAAAAGCCTGCACGCTTCGTCCGGGTTACCGAGTTGAAGGTAGTCGTTACCAGTGAAGTGCTCTCATTATAATTGTAGTCCACTGTTGTATCGGTTACAAAGGCGTAGGCATGCCGGTAATAATAAGACAGTTCTGCCGCGGACGGCAGGGTAGCCAGTGACAGATAGTCTTCGCTCTGGCCCAGCTTGATTTTGAGCGTATTGCCAAGTTTCATAAATACGGTTCCTTCAGGTGCAAAGATCCCGTAGTTTCTTGTAAAGGTCTGAGGCGTGGGCGCTCTGTCCTGATTGGTTACTTCAACACCGATATGATCGGCCGTCAGCGATTCTCCATCATTCAGAACAATTTCACGGTTCTGATCATCGAAGAGACGTGTGATGTTGGGAGAACGAACAATAATGGTATCCGGGTTATCGAAGGTGTTGTACAGGAAAGGGGAACCTTTCACAAACGTGGTATTCATTTTGGCTGTGTCATCATCGCTCATGATGATCGTTGCGGAATAATCCCCATATCCCGCCACCTTGGTATTTACCTCCGCCGGGTTCATATTGCTGGTGCTCATGATCAGATCTGGTTCACCGTCAGCGTCCATAGAACCGCCATCAGCCGAAACGTAACCAGCTCCGGGATTCAGAAGTTGAAGTCCTTGTTTGGTATATCTGCTTTTAAGCGGGAGTGTGACCAAACTGTTGCCATCCCCCAGATCGGATACAAGAATAGACTGCCACCAGTCATTGGAAGGGAGGGGCGCTGTGATGTCAGCCGTGCGATTTTTCGGGTTTTTCGGCTGCAGCATGGTGATGTCATTTACAGCGTAACTGCCGGAACCCACCTTTACCGAGGACGGTGCAGGGATATTCGGAATTGTATGCACAGGTTTGGCATCGCCTTCGATATACTCGTAGACGTCGAATGCGTACAGGGAGTATCCGTTGGTTGTTCCTCTGCCAAGTCCGGCTAATTTCACATACCGTGCTTCGGCGTATACCGGAATCTCATCCCGTCCACCGTCGCTGTGCAGTTCCCGGTATAATGTAGTCCACTGGTCTGCATCATTTGATACTTGAATATCGTATGCACGTCCAAAAGCGTTTTCCCATTGTAGGGATACGTTCCCGATTTCCCGGACTAGTCCAAGGTCTACAACAATCCATTCCTGATCCTTGTAGATGGAAGACCAGCGTGTATCCGGACGGCCATCCGTTACATTCCGGGCTTCGTAATTCCCTTTTTCCATTTTGGCTTTATCCTCGGCTGAACGGCTTGGCTCATCAATTTCTTCCGAAGACGCTGTAACCGGTTGTCCTAGTGCAAGGTTCATTGCTAATGGTTTGGGAGGTGGATTTGCCCCGCCCGTCCCATATACATTGAATTCGTATACAGAGACACCATAGGCTGGCTGTGCTCTTTGATGACTGAATAAGCGCACATATCGTGCCTCCGCTGTGACCTCAATTTCTGTCAGGCCGCCTTGCCCCTTTGTTGTCGAGTAAACAGACTGCCAGTTGACCTCGTCGTTGGATACTTCCAGATCAAAGGCGGAAGCATACGCATTTTCCCACTGGATGGAGATGCCCGAGATGGAGGCCACCGTGCCTAAGTCAACATAGATCCACTGCGGATCTTTCTGCCATATGCTTTCCCAGCGGCTGTTTTTGTTGCCGTCAACCACAAGATCTGCCGTATTGCCGCCCAGAGATGACGAACTGTACACAGGCCGGTTCAGGGATAACAGATGATGTTCCTCATCTGCGGCGTTCACTTTTGAGACCGGCCACAGCGGGATGCTGCTAATCAACAACAGAACAGATAACAGCAAGTTCATGTAGATGTTGCGTGTTTTTCCTCTTTGACTCGTTCGTACCTTCATATGACTACTCCTTTGTTAGCCCGTGCCATCTCACCAGACAGAGCTTCTCTTCTTCTCTTTCTCGCTACCGTATGTATCATTTTGTTTCCCGTGTTGCTTTTGTGAGATGTGAATCCAATGCTCAACACGGGATATTCAGGTGCCCCATTTTGTATATCGATCATTTTGTCTGGAATATAAAGGTTTTTTAATCGTTTTCGTGGAAAAAGAGACATATGTCCTACATAATGTATGGGGAATGTGCAACTGTGAAATCAAGGATTTTTGAAGTTAAAAGGTGAATCTCTTCATAGAAAATGTACTGAAAAGGACCTGGCTCCACACATGGTGAAGTCCAGGTCCTGATCAATAAGTGGAAAATTAATAACCGAATACAACTACATTTATTCTACGCGGAAATAATCAAAATCTGCATATCCTCCGGTAGACTTCGTTGCATAATTGAATAGTGCAAACCGATATCCCATAAAGTGTGGCAGGGTGTAAGACATTTGAAGTGTATTGCCAATGGTTGTCCAGTTGCTGCCATTCAGGCTATAAGCAAAGTAGGCTTTGTCGGTTTGGTTCGTAAAATCACAGATGACGCGGAGATAGATTCTGTTCTGGTTTAATGGCACAGTTGCTACTTCGGTCATGGTGCCGGAGCTGGCATTAGCCATAACGATGGATTTGGTGCTGCCCGTCATTTTTACGCCGACAAAACCATATCTGGCCTGAAAAGCAGCAAGTCCAGCATAATCACCATCCTTCATGCCGGCTGTATCCAAAGCGGTCATCCCTGTGCTTTTTGGACCAAAGGTTCGTTGTGTCAGGGTGTTGCGAGCTTCTAACAGGTTTTTGCTGATTTTGCCTGCAGTTAACCGCATGAAACCGGGCCGCTGGAGCAGGGACCAGTTGGCAGCATCAGGGTTATGATTCCACTGCCAGAAAGTAGCGAGACTGGATGTACCAGAAGATGAATTGCTCGTCAGGGAGACGTCATCCACATAAAACGCCATCAAATCATTGGTCGGGTCCGGATTCGAGTTATACGGTGTTTCCACAAAAATAAAGCTTTGGGACAGGTCTGCATTAGACGGAACGGTATACGTACCTTGAATGGTACCCCACTGTCCGCGGGTTAACGTCGCACTGCCCATAATGGTAATTCCGGTATAACTTGCACCGTTCTGGATGCTAAGATTGAACGTTTTGGTTGCAGGACCAGTAGTGTATTTGATCTTTGCCGAAAAAGAGTATGTTCCTCCGGGTACCAGCTTGCCTGTAACCATCTGTTTGGCTCCGCCTGCTGTCTGCTGTCTGCCGCTGACGAGCAGGCTTTTTGTACCGCTGAACGCTTCGGCATTTGTTAGGGTGATGTTCGCCGTATTGTTGCTGGTCCACGGCTGAATGCTGCTTGCCTCAAAGCCGCCGTTCACTAACAGTTGCGTTACTGAGGGTGTGCCTGATGTGGTTGCGTTGAACTCATCGGACCCGTGGATTTTGGCAGCAGGCTGACCTTCAACGGGCATATTCATGTTAAGGGGAACCTTGCCGTTCACCCCAAACACAGGCCAGTTATCAGACCACGTCACAGGAACGAGATAGGGGATGCGTCCAATGGCCCCGCTATCACGAAACAGCAAGCCGTACCAAGCGCCGGATGCGGTATCCACGATGCCTCCTTGGGCGATTCCCGAGTCTCTGAGTACAACTTTACCTGTGTATGGACCTGTCAATGTGTTTGCACGATAGGCAAGCTGAATGCGACCATCACCCGAAGGCCAGGCAATCAGGAATACATAGTACATGCCATTGATCTTCTGAATGTGTGCTCCTTCTGCCTTTACAATCATGTTGGAGCCGGCTACACTGCTTGCGTTTGGAATCAGGACCTGATTGAGCCCGCCGGACTTGACGGACTTGGCATCAGGTGTCAGCTCAACGATACTGATGTTATCACTGCCATGAACAAGAAAGGTTCGATTCCCGTCAAACAAAAGGGAGGGGTCATGGTAATAACTGTTCAATGTGTAAGGTGTCCATGGCCCTGTTTCAATATTGCTGGTTTGGTAAATATACGTCTTGCCCGTAGAAAGCGAGCCAAAGGCCACATAATACATACCGTTGTTGTACCGCAAGCTGCTCGCCCAGGAACCACGCCCATACTCGTTTTGTCCATTGTTCAGATTCTGTATGTCCCCGTTCCCAAGCGTATCGTATACATAGTTTACGATGCTCCAGTTGACCAGATCATAAGACTTCATGACGGGTACTCCCGGATTCATATGCATCGTTGTACTTGTCATATAAAATGCATTGCCCACCCGAATGACGTCACTGTCAGGAACATCCGCGTAAATAACCGGATTGCTGAACGTTGCGGCTGAAGCTGCCGGACTTGTCAAAGGGAATGATGTTATAAGCAAAGGAAGAGCGAGTAGAAGAGTACTGATTTTTTTCCACATATTCTATCCTCCCAATGGATCATGTCCTATGAATTAAAGCGAGTACTCCAGATAATCAATGTAAGCATCCCAAGTGCCATTATCCGTTGTTACGACCAGCTTGATTTCCTGATTGCCTGTAGCGTGAGTGATGCCGGTGAGGGTTTGAACGGTCGGCTCCGTTCCCGTGAAGTAGAAAGAACCAGCGGTTACACCCCCGATGACCAGATCAACACGGGCTGTATTATTGTTGTTGGAAGCGCCGCGGACAGAGAATTGATGGGTTGGGAATGCAAAATATTGATTGTATGCTGCATAATCATTGTTCCCGTAAAGAGCCACTCCATTAAAAGGGGAACTGACTACACCAGCGTATTGGCCGCCAAGCGTCATATTCTCGGCTTCGTAACGGGTAACGTTTGGATTGGGATTAGGATTAGGATTTGGGTTAGGGTTGCCGCCCGAACCGGATGTGAATTGCCAGTAGTCCAGTTTGAACAGATTTCCATTGCCCGAGCCTGTAAACACCAGATACAAACGATGTACCCCTGTAGCGTTGGTAACATTGGTCTCCATCTCGCGCCAAGTTTGCGAACCGCCAGTTGAGCTTACGTTAAGTGTTCCAACTAGTGGGCCTGTCGGACTGTCCAGTCGAACCTCGATGTTGCCATTTCCGGTAGAAGCGACATTGGCCTTGAACTTGGAGGCTCCAGCTGAGCCAAAATCAACATTGCCAACCGCGATCCAATCCCCGTTATGAATATTAGTGACATTCTGATTGGCTACAGGTCCACCGCTCGCTTGACTCGGTTCAGTGTTAATTCCTGCTTGCCAGCCAATGGTTTCGGCTTCCACGCGGACATACGGGTTGAGGTTAGTGGTCTGAGGTACACCTGTCATATTCCCCTGAACTTCCTGGATTGTTCCATCCGCATTATGTGTCAGTTTGTTGATATGTGTGGAACGGTACCCTTTACCATCACCGAGGAATGCCTTGCTTACCGTTTGCGCATGGTACGCCACATACCATTCGTTGTTGAATTGGAACACGGCATGGTGGTTATTGCCGCCTACACCGAAGAACGTGCCGGGATTTTTCAGAAAGTGTCCTTTATACGTGAAAGGCCCCATCGGGCTGTCGCTGACCATGTATCCGATCTCACCTTTTGGATATGCAGTGGGGTGTGTTCCCGCGAAGTTGATGCAGTAGGAGTAATAATATTTGCCGTTATACTTGTGGATGCCAGAATCTTCGAACATATAAGGAGAATCAATAGTCACAGCACTGCCCACCACACTGGTCATGTCGGCACCGAGACGAATGACCCGAGCTGTTTTGGGATTGGCAATGGAAGCAGCATTGGTATCGTTCGGGATGCCGCCTCCAGCATACAAGTAAGCAGAGCCATCATCATCGACAAGTACAGCCGGATCAAAGAGCCAGGTTACGCCGGACATACCCGGTGTACCGTGAGTCAGGAGGGCACGACCAATTGGATCGGACCATGGTCCAATGGGGGAATCAGCCGTGAGTACGCCAATACCTCCACCCGAGTTGGCAAAGTACAGGAAAAACTTTTCTTTGCCAGCAATGGTTTTCTTCGCCATGGCAGGAGCCCAGGACTGGGTAGCCCATTTGGCAATTCCTTGTCCATTATTGGCATTATTCGCACCCGCTACCGGGATGGAACCATGGTCTGTCCAGTTCACCATGTCAGCTGAGGAGATGACGTTAATTTTCCCGATTGTGCTGTACTGGTTCTCTCGGACAGAGCCGTCACTGTTGTACAGATATGCATCACCTGTCATGTAGACATAGACCCGATTGTTATGGACGAGCACATAAGGATCGGCTCCCAGTTTATGATCGATGAGGGGATTAGAGTTTCCAGGAAGTTTGGCAACGGCTGCATTGGCTGCATGGCTCGATTCAACGGGCAGGGTGACAAAGATTAGCAGACACGACAACAACAAAACTAGCGGTTTACGAATCATACGTTTCGCCTCCATGAGATTGGATTAGTTGGTGAGCTGAAATTCAGAATAACTGAGATGATGAAATGTCGAAAAAACGAAAAGATTTTCCTCATGTCACCCCCTTCTTGAAATAATGGTTAGGTTGGCTGTTAGGTTAAGTCTTCATGTTGTCATATATGGTTTAAGCCAAACGACCTGTGCACCGGGTACGTGGTCACGGCAGCAAGGGGAGTGGCTATAACCCGAAGTAAACCTGCATCTGTGGGTGCGATTAGAAAAGCTATAATCTGTCAGGTTTCTTTTTGTAATCGCTTTCAATAAAATGGGTTAGAACACTGAAATCTGGCGAAGAAAGAGGTGTGGTCACATTTAAATGTAATTATTTTTCATATTTTCTTTTAAATGTTTATTAACTTGACGATATCATATCACAATTTTAAGATAATACAATCTTTTTCTATTTTTTAGTAGAGGATGAAGAAGATCATTATTATTTCTATGTGTTTAACATTGGGCTTGATGGTAAAATACGATCTCGAATTCTATAAGACTACACTCTCAAGCACAGCTTTATCCGCCCCATCAAATAGATAGCAAAAAATAGATAGCAAATAAAGAAGTCTTAAGCTGTGACCGTTTCCCTGGAATCTACCGGGGGGAACGGTCATTTCGTTTTTTTCTGGAATCGATCCTGGTTATATAACAAAATCTACCCTTTCTTGCTGTCCAACTTTGACATTGCATAATTTCTTCTCTTTGTTGTACATATCCCAGTTTTTGTATAGCTAAAGCCCTGAGCGTAAAAGGTTGTTAAGTGATAATGGTGGATTGCCCCCTGTGTTTTGTCCACACCGTTGGTTGAGTGTTTGAATATTACTATCGAGTGAGCTTATGCCAAATACTGCTAGAGTCAGAGGTTCATAAAAGATGGGGTGAAAAAAATGGCTATTTTATCAACTGGGCCGATTGAAAACAATCCGGTTTCCGGGGTTAGACCGACCCAACAGGTAACGATTAGATTGGTAAGTCGGGCTGAGGTGGATTCTGTAACAGTATCCATTCAGGGGTATGTGCTAAGCACAACAAGAACGCTGTATGTGAGTGAAGTAATCAGTATTGCCCCTAATGAAGCAGTGACCAGAAATTATTTTGCTGATTTAGATGCTTTTGAGTTTGTTTTTGGAACAGATGTGGAAGGCGTGGAGGAAGTAGAGATTTCAGTGTGGGGCAAACAAGCCTCTGGACAATTGGTTGATGCACACCGAGTGGTAGAGCACGAAAAAACAGTTAATAACATCTAGCAGATCAGAAATCCCCAAAGAGGAGATGTAGCGATGAGCTTTTTATCAACAGGGCCGATTGAAAATAATGCTGTTAGCGGTGTAAGACCGACTCAGACAGTTACTGTCAGAATTGATAACCGTAGTGATGTGAGTACCTCAACCATACAAATACAAGGGTATTACATGAGTGGTGGAATGAGGGTCCTGTATGTCAGTGAGTCTTTTGACATCGCACCCAATCAAGTAATAACCAATAACTATTTTGCGAATCTTGATGCTTTCGAGTTTACTTTTACAACAACAGCGACGGTTAATGATCCTGTTCAAGTGTCCGTATGGGGTAAGAGCAGCACAGGCGCATTGGTAACAGCCCATCGTTTGGTTTCTTCCGAATTGCTGGGTGAAACCCCAAGCATCAACGGAGCTACAGGCGCAACTGGGGCTACGGGGGCGACAGGCACACCAGGGACAGCTGGAGTGACAGGTGCAACAGGAGCACAAGGCACAGCGGGAACAACAGGAGCAACTGGAGCAACAGGCACAGCAGGTACAACGGGAGTAACCGGAGCAACAGGCACGGCAGGTACAACAGGTGTAACAGGAGCGACAGGCACAGCAGGTACAACCGGAGTAACGGGAGCAACAGGCACAGCAGGTACAACGGGTGTAACCGGAGCGACAGGCGCATCAGGTACAACCGGAGTAACAGGAGCGACAGGCACAGCAGGGACAACGGGAGCAACAGGAGCGACAGGTACAGCGGGCACAACCGGAGTAACGGGAGCAACAGGCACAACAGGTACAACGGGTGTAACCGGAGCGACAGGCGCATCAGGTACAACGGGTGTAACAGGGGCGACAGGCACAGCAGGGACAACGGGAGCAACAGGGGCGACAGGCACAACAGGTGCAACGGGAGCAACAGGCACAGCAGGGACAACGGGTACAACCGGGGCTACGGGTGCGACAGGTTCTGGAACAATTATTCCTTATGCATCAGGACTTCCAGTTGCGTTGACTACAGTTTTGGGTGGACTTTTGAATACTTCCAGTTTAGTTGGTTTTGGCAACAGTGCTACCGGAGTAAGTGTTAACGGAGGAATTATTGATCTCACAGGCGCTGCAGGCACATTGCTTAACTTTGCTTTCTCGGCATCGCGTGCAGGAACGATTACTTCACTGGCCGCTTATTTCAGCACGACAGCCGGACTTAGTTTGGTTGGATCTACAGTAACCTTAACTGCACAATTATTCCGTTCCACTACACCTGATAACTCCTTTACAGCTGTACCGGGTGCATTGGTAACCTTGGCTCCTCCACTGACCGGCGTTTTGGCACTGGGCACAATATCCAGCGGAGTGACTACAGGACTGAGTATTCCGGTATCTGCCGGTGACCGCCTGCTTATGGTGTTCTCAGCATCAGTAACAGCCGGAATTGATGTGGCTACATCCATAGCCGGATATGCAAGCGGAGGCCTTACCATCACTTAACGGAAAATGGGCTATATAACAAGTTTAAAGACAGGGACCCTTGCCAACATGGTGAGAGGTCCCGTTTATGTGTGTGCTTTTGTTTTCAAACTCTCTTTAAATGAAAGATAAGAACTATACAAAAATACAAAAGGGCGAGGATTGCTCCTCGCCTCGTACATACCGTGGTCTACTCAATTTCACTCTGTTTTGGTTAGGCTGTCTACGACAAATTTAAGTTGGGCTTCCAACGAAATTGGGTCACTAAACACGAAGCCACGGCTTTCCTCGCGATAAACGTGATTATTCTGGACAGCAGGGAGGTTATCCCAAATAGGGCCATCAAAAACGGAATCCCCACTCTCATCACCTGTCCATCCACTAATAAAGATATAATCTCCTGCGTATTGTGGTAACAATTCAAGTGATAACTTGGCCCAACCTTTGCCGCTATCGATGGCTTCCTTCTGAATGATCGGCGGTGCCTTCAGACCAAACTCACCATAAATAATATCTCCACCTCTACCAAAGCTCCCGTAGGCATAAAATTCTTTGGCACTTCCCGTATCAAAAATCGAAACAGTGCGATCACCTACCGCTTGCTCCACGAGTGGTTTGTATTCAGCGATCTTAGCGTCCCACTCTGCGATCCAGGCTTTCGCTTGCTCTTCTCTACCAGTCATCTTGCCAAAATCCATCAATTGCTGCCGTAGAGGTACTCCATATTCAACAGCGACGGTCGGCGCAATTTTGGACAGCTTTTCGATCGTTTCAGGGTCATTCCAAACGACAATTAAATCCGGCTGCAACTCCATGATTTTTTCGTAGGGTACATCGTTACCGATGTTAACAACGTCATCGAGCTTACCTTCTGTATAACTGTTAAAGGACTCATCACCGGTTCCAACAGGCTTAAGGCCAAGAGCTAGCAAATGACCGGTAAAGGCTCCTGCAACCATTACGACCCTTTGAGGTTTTTTGGGGATTTGTACTTCACCGTTAACCGCAGAATAGGTTACCATCTCCGAGCTGCCGGTTGTGGTGTTACTGATATTACTCTCTGCACCTACAGTTGGACTTTGCGTACTGCCAGTGCTTCCATTCGTACTTGCTGGCCTGGAACATGCGCTAACCAATAGAGTTAGGCACAACAGTAGGGTAATTCCTACAGGTAGTTTGTTTCTATACATCCGTAAATCTCCTTTTTCGCTATGTTGATAATGATTATCATCTCTGATATCAATATAACGACGGAGTTTACGGGGAGCAATGGATGATCGAAGCCTAAGGATAGGACGATAAGAACCTCTTGTCACTTGTCCGGACTCATCCTTGAATTGCTTTGGTGTGACTCCCGTATGTTTTTTGAACATTCTTATAAAATAGGATACATCAGCATATCCGACGCTTGCACCGACTTCTTGCAGAGATAACTGGGTCTTTTGCAGCAGCGTTACTGCTTTGTTCATCCGAATACCGATTAAGTAATCGATTAGACTTGCGCCAGTTTCACGACGGAAGTACTTGGACAGATAAGGGACACTGTAATGGAATGTACGAGCAAGGGTTTCTCGCGTCAGCGGCTGGGCGTAGTGCTCCTGCATATAGCGAATAAGCTGAGAAGCAAGGTTAGGCCTAACAATGCTGACCTGTTGTTGATCCATTTGTCTGAGTAATTCATATACAAATTGATAGAATAGTGTTTTGGTATGGAGTCGCTCCAAGCGTCCCGGTTTATTCCACTCGCCCAGCATTCGCTCAGTGATTTCGTAGAGGATGGCAGGATGATATGGAATAAAACCGTACTGGAGGTGGAATGGCAATGGTTGATCCGGTTGTTGAAGTGTATGCTGCTTGCCAGGTAGCGGTAAGGAGGCTTTATAGAAAATCAGGTAATAATGAAAGGATTCGTTCGTTGGGATGATGTCCAGACGGGTGTTTTTGCCCCCATGAAGCATATAAAATGGTTTGGTAGCATGCTCATTTCCGTCTAAGATCACGGTTGCATTGCCATTCGTTACGTACAAAAAGGCGCTGGCAGGGAACAGGTAAGGACGTACGCACTCGTCGGCCTGTATGACAATATGTCGTACATCCATGATTTTGAGCGATGCACAATTCCAGATGAGTATGTGTTCTTGTACATTCAAGGTTGCTTTCAATAGAGAGTTGTCTTCCTTCCATGAGCTGTTGAAGCCAGCCTTTTATGTGGTGAGGTTATTATATAATAATATTAGTGGCTACTTGCAAAAAACTGAAATACAGCCGCTGCAATGCGATATACATATTCCGAAGTCGCTATTTTAGCGGCTTCGTATGCATGGAGGGAGGAAAGCGACATGTGAGGCCAGTAGATACATTAAAGGATCATACGAACAAGTGCTCTGTGAAGAGCGTTTTGAAAGTGTTTACAGAAAACGAGCTTTACCATCCTGCTGACTTGGGGTATAAAAATACCAAAAGTGATCTGAAATGTGTACGAAGGCTCTGACTGTAGGGTAACAGGACAAAAAAACAGACTATGATTTATAATCATAGCCTGTCAGCGTTCAGGACATTGGGGTTAAACTAAAGCTGCAACGGGTCCCCGGGTTACAATCGGATCTGACATTCTGGTCGCATTACTTCGTAAAATCAATGACCATGCGCCCCTGGATTTTGCCTTGCTCCATCTCCTTGAAGATGTGGTTAATGTCTTCAATCTGACGTTTGGCTACGATGGGAACGACTTTGCCTTCTGCGGCAAACTGGAAAGCTTCCTTCAAGTCTTCCCGCGTGCCGACCAAGGAGCCGATAACTTGTATGCCGTCGAGAACCAGACGCGGAATATCAAGATCCATCTTGTCCGTCGGAAGTCCTACCGCGACGACCCGAGCGCCTGCTTTTACAACATCGATGGCTTGATTAAAAGGCGTTTTCGCAACAGCGGTAACTACGGTTGCATCCAGTCCATACCCGTTCGTTAACTCTTTGGCTCTGGAGACCGGATCTTCCTTCAAGCTGTTAACCACATGGTCGGCACCGACCTTCAGCGCCAATTCCAGTTTGTCTTCACTGATGTCAAAGGCTATGACTTTGGCATTGAACACATGTTTTGCATACTGCACAGCCAGGTTACCCAAACCACCGATGCCGAAAATCCCGATCCACTGCCCAGGTTTGATATTGCTTACTTTCACCGCTTTATAGGTGGTAACCCCGGCACAAGTTACGCTGGTTGCAGCAGCAGGATCGAGATTATCCGGTACCTTTACCGCATAATCGGCTGTAACGATGCATTGTTCCGCCATTGCGCCATCTACCGTGTAACCTGCATTCTTGACCACACGGCACAGCGTTTCCCGCCCGGTCAAGCAATACTCGCAGTGACCGCAGCTTTCGAACAACCAGGCAATGCTGACTCGATCACCGATGCTTAGGCTGGTTACCCCTTCCCCTAATTGAATGACTTTTCCAACGCCTTCATGACCGAGAATCCTGCCCGTAACATCGCCAAAATCCGCATTTTTTACGTGTAAATCCGTGTGACAAACTCCGCAATATTCAGTTTGAACGAGAGCTTCGCCATATTTCAGGGGGCGCAGTTGTTTTTCCTCTACACTGACCCTCTTGTCCTTTGTCACAACTGCAGCTTTCATCTGAATTCTCCTCTGATTAGCAATCTGTATTCGTTGTTGAACTTGAGCAAATGCATTCCAACTACCCAATATGATTTGAATTTGGTTCTGAAAATATGCAAGAAATAGCCCATAACCTTTATTACAATCCAAGCATTGGAAGGTGTTTTCGGTAATGATAAGTGAGAGATAATAAAATGCATTGTTTTAATTCATCTATCGGCATTTCCTCATTATCATTGAACACAATTGCCCGATTGCCTTCAAAGTTAAGTTCACTAAAAACTTCCTTGAATGTAGCAACAAGCTTAGTGTTGCAGTTAAAATACATTGCATACTGTTGTGGATTTGACTCTTTCCAAGCTATTCTGATTGTGCTCCCATGTTTTGTGACGTAGCTAGGCTCACCCCATTTCAGGGTTTCTTCCAGGTGGTCAATGCCTTCTGTTTCTAATGCTGTGTCCAGAATCAATTGGCGTAGAAACAACAACCTCTGCTGAATATGGTTCGGATAATGTTCGAACACCGCTGCTACCTTTACGTTTTCAAGCATACTCATGCTAATCAGTCCTTTCCGAAAATATGTGATATAGAATGATTTCTTCGTCAGTAATCTTTTCGTATCACATTTCCGCTCCAATATCTTTTTTTTCATTATAAACAGAATACCCTACAAGATGGGCTTTTTCCAAAGTGTCCATCTTATTGGTACATTTTAAATTGTTCAATTTCGCTATCTGCCTCTATACTAAAGTGAGAAAGATCAATCAGGAAGTAGGCACTTAACCTGACCAGAAAGAGAGGAATACAATTGACTTTCAGTGAATTATAAAAAGCGATTCCAGATATTTCGAAAAAGATGCTGACCCAGCAGTTAAAAGAACTGGAGTATCACGATTTTGTGCATCGTGAAGTATATGCCCAAATTCCGTCTAAGGTCGAATACTCGATTACGGAGTACGGACAGCTCATGAAACCTGTGCTCCAGACAATGAGCGACTGGGGCGCTGGCCATATGAAGCATATGGAAAGCTGTACGGCGAAGAAGACGAAAAAGGAGCAAACCCATCCGAACTTCGGAAAATCGATTCCTTGGGGTGATAGGGTGACAAGGGAGAGTTAGTTTTGAATAAACAAAAAATTGTGATTATTGGTGCAGGGATTGTTGGGGCGTGTATGGCCTATCATCTAGCCAAACGAAATCAAGATGTAACTGTTATTGAACGGCACTCAGCCGCGGCGCGTGAAGTCACGGAAAAATCATTTGCCTGGATACATACGACGCATAGAGTGGCTCCTGAATACTGGCATTTGTACGATGCAGCTGTGGAAGAATATCACACACTTCAGCAAGAGTTGTCCGAACTGAACATTCTTTGGCATGGCGCGCTAACTTGGGACACTCCGCCTCTAAGGGAGCAACACTTTCAAAAATTAAACCGGGAGCAGCTTGAGGCATTGGAGCCCAATCTGAAGGAATATCCGGATGAAGCCATGTTTGTCAGCGAAGAAGGTGCGGTGGACCCTATAGCGGTAACGGAGCTGTTGTTGAGCAAAGCGCAAGAGTACGGAGCAAAGATTCAGTTCGACACCAACGTTACACAGCTGAAGCAAGAGGGCTCCCGTTTGGTTGGTGTTCATACATCCAAGGGTTTTGTGGAGTCGGATGTTGTGGTATTGGCCGCAGGAACAGGTACACCCGAACTTTGTAACCCGTTAGGTTGTCACGTGCCGGTAACTTCGTCACCTTCGATTCTAATTCGGATGAAAACTGCGAATAAACTGATACACACATTAATCTCCAATGCGCAATTTGAAGCGCGTCAACTGACAGATTATACGCTGCTGGCTGCGGAAGATTATATCGACGAGTCGGAGGAAAACGGACCACAGGCGGTCGGTAAGCGAGCTTACGACACATTGCGTCGCAGTCTCAAGCACGGAAATCAACTGGAACTGGAGAGCATAAAAGTTGGATGGAGACCCATGCCTGAAGACGGTTATCCGATTGTGGGCTTCCATGATCACATTGATGGACTTTATCTGACGGTAATGCATTCTGCAATTACACTGGCGCCGCTGATTGCGCATTTGGCTGCAAGTGAAATTATTGATGGCAAATCAAGAAATGAATTAGACCCTTGTCGCCTCTCCCGGTTTTAGGATCATTTGTTGGAGTCTTCTACACTTCCCCAGTAACCACCGGATTCTCCTCATAACTATATTCGCAGCCACTGGCGATTGGCAATTTCACGCTAGCATTCATCTACTTGTGAATCTCGCTAGCGGATTTGGCACCATGACTCTCAAGCCACGGGATCAGTTCAGCAGAAAAATTACGTTTTGCTGTGTCCAGTGGAGTCATTCCATCCCAGCTGGCTATCCAGTTCAGTTCGGCGCCTTGTTCAAGAAGGTACTCTGCTGTTTCTCTTTGACCTCCATGGCAAGCACACCAGAAGGCAACGGTTACTGCATCGGGAGGAGAAGGGGAGGTGCTTGTTCCCCAAGGATAACGTCTCGGGAGTTGGGCCCCTTTAAAATGTTCTTGTATAGCGTGAATATCTCCAAGGGCGGCCGCATGCCAAAGGGCAAAGATCGCGCCGCGCTCAACCAAGCGCCGTGCTGCATCCCATTGTGCAAAAGCAATAGCATCATCCAGCGGCGTGCCACCGGCGATCACCGCGCCAGGCGTTTCAATGTCTGCACCAGCATCAAGAAGGGCATCAAGCACTTGAACATCATTGGAGCTTGCAGCCCAATGCAAAGGTGTTTCTATGTTTGGACCGACAAAAGGAGCGTTCACTTCCGCACCAAACTTGGTCAATACTCGCACGGTATCCGCTCCATTAGGGAAATGCCCCGGCCAATCCGTCACCACGTGCAGCAGCGTTCGTGAGATACTGGAGTCTGCATCTACGTTGTCAGGCTTTCTTTCCAATATTCTTATCTTTGCCAATCCCGGATTCTCTGCCAGCAGCTGCTCTAACGTTGGAATATCTCCAGTGTGAATGGCTTGAATAACGCTCACTGCAAGTTTTTCATCTTCGTGAATAAACTCCATGCTCAAATCTCCTTCCAGGCTCGTATCCATATTCATGAAAGCATCTGAACTGCACATCTGGCATGATACTCTGCGAGACTCCTAGCAAATTGCTGATCGGGGAATTGTCTGTGAAGCAGTTTCAGTCCTCCTGATATCAAGGACAAATGATGGCAAAATCGATAAAATGTCATCCGCTCCGGGTCGAGATCGAAGAATCCTGCGCCCTCAATATCAATAAGGCATGGTTGCATAGCATGATCTATCCATATATGATCCGGACCTAACTCTCCATGAATGAAACTATAGAGATCTCTGGGTTGAATGGCTGCTTCCAACTCGTAAATTTTCTCAAGCAGCCTTTCGTTATTTTTCCTGATATCTGTCATGTGTTTGGATGCATAGGATAAGGCTGTTTGGGCAGCCAACCGCTGAACTTGGTAGCAAGGCCCAGCCTTTTTTCTGTTATCGTTGGCGCTTTCATAAACGTTTCTTTGGATGTTATGCATATTAGACAACATATCCCTGATCCGTTGAAACAACTCATCCCGATCTTTGTGATTTTTATGCTGGAAATAGGCTTCGGCTTTCTGTCCATCCACATACTCAACAAGAGCAAAATCATAAGAGTGCTGGTCTCTATCGTTATTTAGATCATACAAGATTGGTGTTCGAATTCCATGTTGAGCGAGAAAGCGAGTATTCAAAGAGAAAAGTTCGCTGCCATAGGAACTGTGAAAAGTGGGTTCACTCAAGATCTCTTCCTGAAAATAGTTGCTGGAAATATCCCAAACGTACAACATACAAGTGAAACCATTTGTGCAATCAATTTTGTAAATGACTTTTTGTGCGCCTCCATGTATTCTTGCGATCTGCGTTATGAGGTAACTGGCTCCAAATACATTGTGCACATAATCCTGTAATTCATCACGAGTAAGATGGCTGTTGGACATCATAGACTTATGCTCCGTTTCAACTGTATTTTGCCGGCCAGCAACCTAAATATATAGAATATTTTCCTAAAAATATAGACTGTTTCTTTTCAATCTGTTAAAGTGTTGATTAAGGTCTGTATATTCATATGTATATCAAAGCAAGGGGCAGGGTACTCACGTTAGTGGGTGATCCGGCCCCTATTTTGCATGCAAGTTGACTCTGTTGACTAATATATGACCAATGATTTTAAGGAGCTGGGAAGCCATCTTACATTTCAATGAACATCTTTTATTATGTGTATAATTGATCGAAAAGCACTTCATTCGGAAAGGAGCATCATTCTTTGAACTATTATTTTCTGGAATCTCAATATCCACGTAGAGGTTTTATTAGTGGTGGAACAACCTTCACTCCCGAATTAGATATGAATTATTTGGCGATAGAGAATCCGTTACCAGAGGGGACAACAGCTGAGGTTGAGTTACTGCCTACGGTGCGCAACCTGAACGTAGATTATTTTGAGACGATCACAGGAACGAGACACGTATCAGATCGTTTTAAAACGCTGTTGGAGGAAACGAAAACAAACACACAGTTTATTCCGACAACGGTCTGTTACCACGACGGTCGTTCGGTTGAAAAAACCTACTGGACTGCACATCAGCTTGATCGTTTGGATGTTTTTGATTATGAACGTTCGGAGTATGGGCGCAAAGCGGTCATTGCTGCATCTGTACAACAGCCTCCACGTAAGATCGTCAAAGTTGTATCTCAAATCTGCCTTCATGAAGAGCGAATTGGCAATCATGAATTTTTTATGCTGGATTATATCAATATCTTCAAACCCATTGTTTCAAAAGATTTTTACGAAGTATGCCGAAAACATAAGCTAAACCTGAACGTGACAGAAGTCGGAAATGTAAGCAGCTAAATGCTACATGATTATAATGAAAGCGCAGAGAAGCCCGTGCAAAACGTGGGCTCTTTAGTTTTTATTTTCCCCGACAGCCACCTGATTTTCCTGCGTATTTTGCTTGGCCCGGATCAGCTTACTTAGCTCCCCGATCTATGCGTCAAGTTTTCCTTTAACGAATAATCCAATTGATATAGTCTTGTATCATTTCTTTGCTTCGTGTTCTATTTATCTTATCCGGCTCTAAATACAAATTGAGAGCCATCCCATTGATAAAGGCATACAGCTTTTCTTGTTCCTTCTCTTCATCGGTTTTGCGCAGAAGACCTTCATTTTTCAAGTACATGATGCAGTTCTTGATTGCGTTTTGGAGGTCCACATAATTGGCGTCGAACCCTTTTTTCGTTTTACCATAGCTTACAAATGCAAACCAAACCTCCATTTCCAATAATGTTTGTTCATCCGTCGGGACTAGTTCGAGCAAGTATTCAACAATTCTTTCTTGAGGGTCCAGTTCTCTTGCATTCAGATTTCTTAGTCGAGTAAGTACCTTTTCCTTAACTAACTCCATTGCAAACGCTAATAGGCTCTCTTGTTTTGAAAAGTAATGTCTTAAAGCGCCTTGTGATAATCCGGCCCCCTTTGCAATCGTTCTTGACGTTGCATGATGAATGCCTTTCTCACTAATGATTTTCCAAGTAGCTTCAGCGATAATATTCTTCATTTTCTCATGGTCCACGATTTTTGGCATACACACAGAATATCATATTATTTAACTCAACTGAAATAAATAGACGATTAAGATGGATTGTGCTAGAGTTTATTTAACTCAACTGAATTAAAAAAAGAATGGGGCAAACGCGACATGCCACTCAAAGGAGTGCAAGTGGAATGAATCAGCAATTCAAAGTAATGCTTCCAGCATGGGGAAAGGCAATCGGCTTATTATGCATGATTATTATATTTGCTGCTGTACTGTGGTTAGTGTGGACCGGAAACTTGAATATAAGGTACACAGCTGATCGTGAGGAAGTGATTCCAATATGGCATAGTATGTTGCCGGCATTCCTTGGCATCTTTCTAATCCGTATGATTCCTTATAAAAGTCAAAATCACCGGTGTTTCCAACAAATGGATAAAAAGAACTTGGTCGTTCAATCGATTGTATTATTACTGTCAGGCGTTTTATTTACGGTTTCTCTGATATCGATAGACCAGCAAGGATTACATTTCCAGCTATATTATTTGGCGTTCAAATTGACAACACTATTGTTCATTCCGTTGATTTTATTGCTGATTTATCGCAAAATGACTGCCAGGCAACTAGACATTATTTCGGCAAAGCCTCGCTCTCGCGGACACGTCATTGCACCAATGATCGTTATTGTGGTCTGGAGTTATCTAAAGTTCTATTCCCCAATTGCACAACCAGAAGGAGCAATCGTATCAACCGATATGACAGAATTACTACTCTTGGTGTTGATTGGTTTTATGATCAATAGCGTATTGGAGGAAGTTTTTTATCGGGTATGGCTGCAAACCCGATTGGAGGCATTGCTTGGAAGATGGCCCGCCATACTACTAGTTTCAATACTATGGTCCATTTGGCATGTCGCCATTCAAGGAAATGGTCAGTGGGATATTGATGTGGCAACAGTGATCGCAAATCATGGGGTTACGGGTCTGTTTCTTGGTTATTTATGGGCCCGCTATCGTAAAATATGGGTGATTATCTTGGCTCATGGACTCATGAATGCTTCCCCTCATTTTCTTTTGCAGATCCTGTTTCATTGAGCGGGAAAATATCTTGTTGGATCAGTTTTCGCGTGCAACGATGCCTCTATCTCTCCCGTATACCCGGATGACGCTCATGCACTGAAAATACACCGCCCCAGGCATCAGCCTGCATGGCGGTGTATTTGTTTTGAGATACTGTAGACTTGTGCTCTTTACCTACTCTTCCCCCGTTGCCACCGGATTCCCCTCATAACTAATCCAGTCGCTCCAGCTTCCGGAATACAATTTCACATTCGAGAATCCCGCTTCTTCCAGTGCAATCACGTTAGGGCAGGCCGAGACGCCTGATCCGCAATACACGATAATCGCACCATCCTTGTCCAGCTTACTGAAACGCTCTTCTAACACGCCAGTATCTGTCCAACGTCCATCCCAATCCAACACATCTTTCCAAAAATAATTCACCGCACCCGGAATATGTCCGGCCTTGGCATCAATCGGTTCCTCCAGACCCGCATAGCGGCGAGCATCGCGAGAGTCGATTAACACGGAGCTGCCACTTGCTGAAGCCTGCTGAACATCCTGGGCACTTGCCAGCATAGCTGGCTGCACATTCACCTCAAAAGAAGCCGGGATCTGAACCGGCACATCCGTGGTCACCGGGAATTTGGCGTTTTTCCAAGCGGAGAAACCTTCGTCCATGATATACACCTGTTCATGACCGATGTAGCGCAGCAGCCACCATAGCCGAGATGCATTCATCCCGCCTTGATCGTCATAAGCAACAATACGACTATTGGAGCCGATGCCAGCTTTGGAGAGACGACTTGCGAGAAGAGCCGGATCAGGAAGCGGGTGACGCCCTCCGTGCGCAGACACAGGAGAAGACAGATCTTTTTCCAAATCGAGAAAGACAGCTCCTGGAATATGTCCAGCTTCATAGGCTTGTCTTCCAGCCTCCGTTTGACCGAGCAAGAATCGGCAATCTGCAATGACCACATCCGGTTCATACATTCTGGCGAGCAGCCAGCGCATGGATACAATATTTTTCATGAAAATACACCGCCTTATGAGAGTGGTAGAGTCGTTTATAACTATGCATTACGAAAAAATACGTTATACCGTGGTAGGTTCAACAGGCCCTTTGCCAGCGATAGGAGCATCAGCAGGAATAGGTTGAGGTTTGGTTTTGCCATATCGAATGAAGATCCATACCCCGAATATAATGACAACCCCGGCAGACATCTGTAATGCACTGAGGGATTCGCCGAGCAGCATCCAGGCCAGCAACGAAGAGAATACGGGTTCCCCAAGTACGCCCATGGATACCGTTGTGGCATTCATATATTGAAGCAGCCAGTTGAAGAGATAATGTCCAAAGATCGTTGGCACAATGGCGAGTAGCAGGAAGATTCCCCACTCTGACGCAGCGTAACCTCCGAACGGATGGCCCATGATCAGATTATATACCGCCAGCGTGCAGGCAGCCACGAAGAACACCCAGAAGTTATACGAAAATGCACTAAGTCCCGCTCGCAAAAATTGACCCAGCAGCATATGGACAGCAACTGCAATTGTGCCAAGTAAAGACAGGATATCACCTTGCAGAGCAGTACCTGCCAACTGGAAATCTCCTGCGCCAATGACGATTGATCCAAGCAGGGCGATGCCCATGCCGATGATCATCATGCGGTTAATTTTGGCTTTGAACAGCCATACCGAACCGGCAAGAATCAGTATAGGCTCCAGCGCGAGAATAACTGTGGAACTGGCAACACTGGTGAGCCGTAGCGAACCCATCCAGAGCAGGAAATGAAGGGCCAGCATCACACCGGATGCAAGCAGCAAGCCCCACTGCCGTATGCGTAGACGCGTCATCTCATGTCTGTATTTCCAGACAAAAGGCAGCATTAGCAGATTGGTCAGAAATAGACGGTACATGGCAATGACCGCAACATCTGCGGTAGACCAGCGTACAAAGATCGAAGAAAAAGAAATGGCGATAATGCCGACAATGAATAACAGATAGATGGATCTGCCGGCACGGTTCAAGCTTGTCATGGGTGTAGCTCCTTCTTGAAGTCTGATGGCGTAAATCACTTCATTATACAGGAGAAGGTAACCGCAGGAAAGATAAAGAGAACGAAGAGATAAGTAGATTGTAACCGGGCTTGTAACTATTCTGTCATTCTCCCGATCCATTTTTCTATTAATCTTCTATATAGAGACATGAAACGAGATAATATACCAATAATCGGGAAAAAATGAAAGTAAGGAAGTGGCATGACAGTGAGAGTTCAACAAGAGAGAGCGGGAGAACGTGGCAGTATTCCGCCTAGCACAAGTCGCACGAAAACACATAAACGAAGAAAAATCCGGTATGGAAGGGTAAGCATAGCTCTAATGCTCCTGGTACTGTTCGTTACCGGTATTACATATGTATTCCTTGGCATGACGCATTGGATCAAAAGCGTTGTGGCGCCGCCTCCGATTACTGTAATAGAACAGCCCGCCAAGCTTGGCATGATACAAGTTACTCCGGATGCGAAGGAGGAGCCGGCCCGGTTCCAGGGCCAGGTTCGCAAATTGGCATACATAACGTTTGATGATGGGCCAACTGAATATACGGAACAACTGCTGGATATTTTGAAGCAGCATGAGGCAAAAGCTACCTTTTTCATGATCGGACGTCAATTGAATCAGCATCCAGAAGCAGTGAAACGGCTGTTGAAGGAAGGCAGTTATCCTGGACTCCACAGCATGACGCATAACTATAAAAAGCTGTATAAGAGTGGCAGCTCTGCGAACTTTGTGAAAGAGTTCAAGAAAGAGCAGAAGATGGTGCAGGACCTGATTGGTTTTACACCTCATCTGATTCGTGCACCTTATGGCAGCAGTCCACAGATCGGTGAAAAGTTCAGAGGGGACATTGCTGCGGCCGGGTTCAAACTGTGGGACTGGACGACAGATTCACTCGATTGGAATCTTCCCGGTCAGCCTGACAAGATTGTGGCCCGCGTGAGCAAAAGTGTACATCGGGATAAGGAAGTGATTCTGATGCACGAGCGGGAGCAGACCGTTCAGGCTTTACCGCGTATTCTGAAGCTACTCGAGGATCGGGGTTACGAGTTCGAAGTATACGATCCGGATGCACACTGGGTAGCCAATTTTAGCGGGGATAGCCGTTTGTAATATAACAACAAGATGATGATGCAAGAGAGGAAGGACTTGGGTGCTAACGAGTAAAAAAGTGGCGCTTGCGGCAGTTAGTGTATTGCTAATTCTGCTGGTGAGTGGTTGTGGAGATCCGCAGGAGCCTGCGGCAAATCAGGTAAACCAATTGGTGCTCAGTGGTCAGGAGATCGATCAGAGTTTGAAGACGCTGACCAGTCATGAGCAGGAAGATATGAAGTTATACAAGTCTATTTTGGACAAAGGCAAGAACACAAACAGTGATCTCGAAGCACTGCTGGATCAGGCAGCAGGTCATATTCATGAACGAAGAACGTTGTTGAAACAGGCGGAAGAGGCCATGAAACAGACCAACGAGAAGACGGTGGCCCTGCGCAGTTCATTGAAAGAACTATCATTTGAAAAAGAAAAAACATTGGCACAGGCTGAAAAGGTGCTGGATCAATATGAAGCAAGAGCACGTGCATTGGAAAATTTTGTTGCCTCGTATCAGTTGAGTCTGAATGCCGATGAGCAGTTGTATGATCTGATGAGAGAAAGTGCAGAACCTAATCTGGTTAAGATTAAACGAGCCATCCGGGTGCGGAATAGCGAATATGCGAAGCTTGCTGAATTCCGAAAGCAATTTAACCTCCAGACCAAAGCATTTAACGGAGCCAATGCCAAACTGGTACAGATGGATCAAGCCGGTTAGGTAGAGGATCACAATAATCTTTCAGACATTGTGCATGATTGAGCTGCCTTTCTCCCGTGTAAGTACTAGTATACAGCCAAGCCAATGGATGAGAAGCAACATGGACAAGCATCATTGCGTATAAGCTAACGGAGGTGTTCATATGCGAAAAGGAAATACAATGAAAGTCAGTGCATCACTCCTGGTTTTACTTATGGGATTCTCGCTTGTGGCCTGTGGGAACAGTAATCCTGCTGCACAGCCACCAGTGAATAATACGGAAGAACAGTCACCAGCACCGGAGCAAAAACCGAATGAAAGTGCTGTAATAGAAGCAGAAGGTATTCTGACTGGATGGGCTGATCCGCATACCGTTGAGATTCGAGTGAATGAGAAGCCGATGTCATTTCAGGTGAGCGAAGATCTGCAGAAGTCTCTGGATGATATCGATGACGAAGATTCCGTGCGTTTCAAATATGTAGAGAAAACGATTGATGCAACTACGAAACAGCTGGTACTTACAGAGATTGCAAAGATTGAATCGAGTGATGACAATAACGGTTCCAATGCAGGCGGTGCTGTAACGTCCGATCGCCCGAAGACGTCAGAGCTTGAAGTGACGGTAGAAGGAATGACCGAGAAACGCCCAGTGACACTGGCACAAGCAAAAGGTTATTCACTTTATGTGTTTGAACCGATGGCTTTTGATGCGGAAGACCATGAATTAACAATGAAGATTGATCCGGATTATGAGGTAGAGATTGAGAAGCTGCCGGCGGATTTTAATCTGGATATGTTGAAGATGGATGCCAAGGAAGAGTTGTCCGAGACCGGAGAAGTGAAGCAATTGACAGCTGAACAACTCAGTAACGGGCCGATGAAGGATGCAAGATTGTATATGATGTCCCAGAATGATAAGAAAACAGAGTACTTTATTGTGAAAGAACTGGACGGCAATGGTTTCATTTTCCACATCCAAGCACCTATTGGTGAACCTTCGGAAGGTTTCCTGCCCATGGCTTATGCATCCCTCAATTCCATTATGAATGAGTAGAAAATTAAATTAAAAAGATTCCCTAAACAGCGTGTTTCCTTGAGAGAGGAGATGCGCTGTTTTATTAACGTTACTACCATAGAGATAGAATGTACCGTGTCGCGTCGTGCATAGACAAAGAGCCGGAAGGAGCGATGCAGCTGCATAGGTTCCTCCCGGCTTCTTGGCCGTGCTTCTATTCAGTTTGCAGGATCGAACCCATGCCCTGATCCGTTACTCAGGTTAGTATAGTCGATTCCTTGCGCCCTCTGAGTTCTTGATAACGGGCGATTACATTCTGATGAACGGGATGTTCGTCGGGAATTCCCATGCGTTCACGGATGAAGGTGGAGACGCCATCTTCGCGAATCATGTGTTGTAGCTTCATGGCTTCTTCGTCGCGTTTGTCATTAAACAGCATTGCGGCCGCCATAGCAGAAGTTAAATGAGGAATTTCAATTCCGAATTCACTGGCCTGCAGCGCTGGGCGAACAAGCCGATCATGAGGCGAAAGCTTGCGAAGGGGGGAACGTCCAACCCGGGTGACCTGATCCGTCAGGTTGGGATTGGCGAAGCGTTCCAGTATGGTGTCGATATATTTGTTATGCTTCTGTGCGTTGAATCCATGCTTCTGGATGAGCATCTGACCCGTCTCTTCCATAACATGGCGGACCTTGGCCCGAAGGGTAGAGTTACTCATGACCTGTCGAATGGTCTTGAATCCTTCGAGATAGCCGAAGTATGCGGCGACACAATGGCCTGTATTGACCGTAAACATTTTACGCTCGATATAAGGTTCAAGCGAATCCACATAGTGGACGCCATCTATTTTCTTAAATCCATCCAGAAGTGCTGGACGATGAACGACCCATTCGTAAAAAGGTTCAACAGTGACCTGCAGCGGGTCTTTGTGGTTTTGAGCCGGAACAATCCGGTCCACAGCTGCATTGGGGAAAGAAACATAACGTTCGGCTTTTTTGCGAGTTTGTTCATCCAGAAAAGGATAGATGCGTTTCTTCAGCCTGGTGCTGCCACCGATGGCATTTTCGCAAGCGATAATATGCAGTGGAGCCTGATTATTGTTTTTCATGCGAAGTTGAATGCCTTTGGCGATAGGTTCGGCGATATCTCCGAGTGCAGATACACCCACCGCGGTTGTGATCACATCGGCTGAAGCAATCTCTTCAGCAACCAGATTCTGCTCATTCACATTGATCGCCGTCACGTTGTTGACAATCGTAGTGTCCCGATCGCTATTGGCAAGTGTAATCGGATATTCCTGTCTCTCTTGAAGCATGGAGATTTTCTTCGGGTTACGTGCGACAAAGCAGACTTCGTAGTTGGAAGCGGACAACATATGACCGATAAAACCGCGGCCTATATTGCCCGCACCAAAATGTACAGCTTTCATGTATGAACTCCCCCTTTAAGGATTAAATCGCGAAATTCGTGCAGACCTTAGACGGTAGTGACGAGTGGCTTCGAAATCAAATCGTTAAATGTAAGGTCAGTCAAGCAAGACAGCCGTTGGTGAGGCATATCGAATTCCAGTGTTCCTGTGATGGTATTCGAGATGACTACGCAGTGCATACCAGCCGCAGCAGCTGCACGCGCGCCGTTAGGTGAATCCTCAATCGCTACGGCTTCGTCTGCAGTTACTCCAAGGGCTTCAAGCGCTTGATTGTAGAGTTCCGGATCAGGCTTCACATTTGCAACATCATCTGCCGTACGGATAACTTCAAAATAATCTTTCAGTTTCAGTTGTTCCAGATGCTGTTCAACCCACTCCCGTTTGGAGCTGGAGGCTACAGCGAGTTTTAGCCCAGCTTTACGCGCTTCATCAAGATAGTTCTGAATGCCAGGACGAACCACCTCTTTGTTCATCAATGCAGCGTGCTGCAACTGAACGGATTCCCTGAACGCTTCCCGATCGATCGGAAGATTCAAATCTGTGATGAGGTACTCATATGGATTAAATGTTTTCAGACTGGTACCGATGCATTGTGAATACATCTCCAGGGTTAAATCTACGCCGTGTTCCTTGTAAGCATCGCGAAAAGCAATATACCATGCTGTCTCTGTATCAATAATCGTTCCGTCGAAATCAAACACCAGTGCCTTAATCATAAATTTGTTCCTCCTGTTTCAGAATTAGTTTGGGGATAATAATGAAAATTTTCTGCAAATTCATTCCCTGTATTCATTAACCTGCGGGATATTAGTTGACACAATAAACCGAAAATGAATATTAATTTGGGAAAAAATATGCGTTTGAAGCTAATAAAACCGTAACATAGGACAAACCAAAGGGTCAAGTGCGTCATGATTGTTTACATTGAAAATTTTCACATGTATGATTTGTTTTCAGAAAATTATGAACGTTGCAAACCGTTAACCCTTTTGCATGTAAGCGGTGTACTGAATAAACTGTTTTTACAGCTTAAAAAAATAAAACTTTTTTTATGAAAATTTGATCATCTGGCCGTTCAACAGCTTTCGACACTTTTATAATAGAAGAAATGGAGCTGAATGTATTGGATTTTATTAGCTTTACGCCAGATCAGGCCCTGTGGGAAAATGGAAGAAAGATTCTGAAAGTATATGGAGTAAGGGAGGAAGACAAGCATGTTGCAAAAGGACCGTTTTAAGGGCTGCTTCATCGGGCTTGCAGCGGGTGATGCGTTGGGGACTACCGTGGAATTCAGTAGCCCGGGCGCATTTGAACCCGTAACGGATATCGTGGGTGGCGGCGTATTCGGTCTGGAGGCAGGGCAGTGGACAGATGATACGTCGATGGCTCTGTGCCTGGCAGAAAGTCTGGTACGCAAGGCAGACTTTGATCCTGCAGATCAGATGCGCAGATACACCAATTGGTACAAGGTCGGGTATATGAGCAGCACAGGCGATTGCTTTGATATCGGCGGGGCCACGCGAAGTGCCTTGGAGAGGTTTGAGATAACCGGAGAAGCCTACAGCGGATCAACGGACCCGATGACGGCGGGCAATGGCTCTATTATGAGGCTTGCACCTGTTGCGATGGCTTATGCCAATTGTCCGCAAGAGGCAGTTCATTATGCCGGGCTGAGCTCCCGGACAACACATGCTGCAACGGAAAGTGTGGAAGCATGTGAAGTGCTAGCCGCAATAATTGTTGCTGGTCTGCGCGGAGCGGACAAGAGCGTCATGCTGATGCCGGAGACATGCAGACAGTGGAGGGAAGAACCTGCTTTTTCGCCCGCTATTGAAGAGGTTGTTATGGGTTCCTATCAGAGCAAAGAACCACCGGAAATTAAGGGCAGTGGCTATGTGGTTCGTTCACTTGAGGCAGCACTATGGGCGTTCCATAAGTCATCGAGCTTTGAAGAAGGTGCGTTGTTAGCTGTTAATCTGGGTGATGATGCGGACACTACGGGCGCGGTGTATGGGCAGATCGCAGGTGCTTATTATGGACTGAGTGGTATTCCAGCACACTGGCGGGACAAGCTGGCCATGCGTGAAACGTTCGAACAACTAACAGATGCCTTATGGTTGAAGGCGACAGAAAATCGTTGATTAAGAGACAGGAGAAGAGAACATCTATGAGCACGACTGGACACACATTACAACCACAGGCTTCACAGTCAGGTAAACGAGGGGCGTTTCCATTATCCCTTTTATGTCTGACGATTGGGGCTTTTGCGATTGGTATGACTGAATTTATTATTATGGGCTTACTGCCTAATGTGGCAACAGACCTGAATGTAAGTATTCCACAGGCAGGACAACTCATTACGGGATATGCACTTGGTGTAGCGGTAGGTGCGCCGATTTTGACCGTATTTACACACAAGATTCCGCAGAAAAAACTGCTGGTGCTGCTGATGTGCATTTTCGTTATCGGGAACGCATTGTCTGTCATTGCTCCCACCTATGGGTTGTTAATCTCAGCACGGATCTTAACGGCATTTGCCCATGGTACGTTCCTGGGTGTAGGTTCAATCATGGCGACGCGGCTTGTTGCACCCGAGAGAAGGGCAGGAGCGGTATCGGTTGTTCTCGCAGGGCTTACGATTGCCAACATCATTGGCGTTCCATTTGGTACGTTTATCGGGCAACAGCTTGGGTGGAGATCATCCTTCGGGGCGATTACGATCTTGGGCATCGTTTCGTTGATTGGTATCATTCGTTTCATTCCCGTCCTCCCGCAAGGAGCACCAGCGAACCTGGGACAGCAATTCCGGAATCTGGTTCGTCCCCAAGTGTTGCTGGTTCTGCTTATTGGGGCGTTGGGGTGCGGAAGCTTGTTCACAGTCTTCACCTATATTACGCCGATGCTTGTGGATATTAGCGGCTTTGCGGAGCAAAGTGTGACCTGGATTCTGGTGTTGTTTGGCTTCGGTGTAACCTTGGGCAATTTGGTTGGCGGCCGACTGGCAGACTGGAAGCTGATGCCTTCGTTAATCGTCAACTTTGGTATCCTTGCTGTTCTTCTGGCAGTGCTCACGCTGACGCTGGAGAATCCGTATCTGGCAGTGATCACGATATTTTTCTGGGGGGTTGCCGCTTTTGGTATTATGCCGGGACTTCAGATTCGGATTATGAATATGACTCTTGAAGCACCGCTACTTGCGACAACCTCAAGTCATTCGGCATTTAACCTGGGAAATGCCGCTGGTGCCTATATGGGTGGGTATGCAATAACGCATACGGGACTTATCTCAGTGCCTTTGTATGCCGCAGTTATTGCCGCATTGGGGTTAGTGGGGTTATTCGTAAGTTTGGTAATGGATCGTAAACAGCGTCTGCCGGAGATTCCGAACGTTGTTGAGCCGGTATCGGTACAATAAAAGACTGATAAAAAAACAGCCTCAGTTTCCTGTATGTCACAAGGAATCTGAGGCTGTTTTTCGCTTGCTTTAATAAATTTCAAGCTCATTGATTCGCACATAGGTTGGCTGATGGGAAGGACCTTTACTCGCTACGACACGGATCTTGGAAGTACTGACTGCTGAAAATGTGTGTGAACGCGTTAACTCTTGATTGCCTGTAATCTGTACAAGATTCACCCAATTTGAGCCACTCCAGTATTGCAGATCATAATTGGCAAGCGGGTATCCCTGGGTGGTATACAGATCAATTCGCTGGATTGAACTCGATGCCGGCAAATCAATGACGACATATTGGGGAAGTGAGGAATTACGGTTATTGGCCCAACTATAACTTTCCCCCAAGGCCGTGTTACGATCTCCGTCATTGATTCGGGCTGCTGAATACCCGGGATAGGTGGAAGTTACCGTTATGGCAGCATTTCGTGCCAGGTTCTGTCCGGTTCCCGGATTGGTAGGGGTTTTCACCAGATTCACCAAATTCCAGCGCAGCTCGAAGAGTTTGAAGGACTTATTAAATACAGCTCCTTCTCCTTTGACGAGAGCATCAATCTTTAGAGACATGGTACTGGGTACATTATTGCTGCTTGTCCATTTCCCTGTGCCTTCAATGCCGGCAAAAACACTTACCTCAAGTATTTTTTTGCCGGCAATTTTCAGACCGACTTCCGCTTTGGCTCCTGCCCAAGCTGTGATCTGTCCCTCAATTTTATGAGTAACCGTAAGATATCTGTTCACACTGCTGTAAGGCTGGATCTTCACGGGAATAAAGACACGTGTTTTCCCTTTGACTCCCGCGGTAACCGTGTATCCCTGATCGACCTGAAATTCAAAGGTGACGTTGCCGTCAATACCAATGACCAGAAAAACGCCGACTGATACGGCTCCGAGATTGCCAGCACCAATGTTGAAGCCCATGATTGGAACTTTGACTTCTTTTTTGAACTTGGCATCACCTTTGATATAGATGTTGGCTTTCTCACCAGCAGTAAATTTCAGATCGTATTTTCCCCAAAATCCGTATTTCCCCGTAACTTTGGGTGCAATCAAGGTGAGCTTGCCACCCGCTTCAACGAACACTTTGTTACCGTTTGCATTTTGTTGATTTACAAGTACCTTCTTGAAATCACAGACAAACTCATTGCCGGATTTTTTGCAATTGGCAAAATCACCTGCTCCAGCAGCACGAATCACATCATTCATGTCCATAGGTGCGATATCCGTGGAAGCGATATCCATTGTTTCTGCATCCGCAACCATGTCCATATTTGCATCCAAACCATTTTGAATCGTGTTGTCTATGTTGAACTGACGCATTTCAGCATCGTCAGTTATATCGGTCTCTAACAAGGAAAGGGGTTCCTGAACAAGCCATTCCTTGCTATCCAATACCATCTCAGGATCAGGCATGACGATGTTACGCTCTTCGAACGAGACCTCCTGCTCGGGAATATCATAGTAATCGAACAATTCCTCCACACCCGGAGTGGTGTAATCTACCTGCATACCACCAGAGCTTCTATTGACGCTTGTAACTTTGATAGCCCGGGCAGAGGACTGATCGAGAAAGATCTGACCAGGAGCTAGGTTATTACCGATTTGGGCAGCCTCTTGGGTGCTAAGTTCTATAGAACCTTTCTCTTCCACCGTTTCAAAGACGGCATTTACCACGGGAAGTCTCTTCACCATGGAAGCAGGCATGGGCTGGGTCGGTTTTAACTGATAATCGACTTGCTCGAATTGACCTGAAGAAGAAATGGGATTGCTAATAGCCAGTCCATCTTCGGAAACGTTAAATGAGATTCGAAAATATGCTTCTGAAACTGGAGCATCCACATTGGTCTTGCCTGCCCAGATCCAGCGTGCACTGGTCTCCTCTGGCATGCCACTAATCTGTTTCCAAGGATCACTGCCATACCGTCCGAAATCAGTAGCACGTGACCATGACGAATCATCGAATTTGGGCTGCTCCCAACCTTCGATATATCGTTCAGATACTTTCCAGTTGAAATCCGTAACCAGATTCTCATCTCCGTAGCTGAGGTCTGCCAGCAGTCCCGCATAGAGGCCTATATCCTTCGCTTGAACTGCAATCACATTGATGCCAGATTGAATTGGCACAGGGAACGTATAGGCTTTGGCCCAGTCAGTGCCTTTTCCCGTCTGTCTGCCGTTTATAAAAAGTGTGAACTCATCATCTGCAGTTATGGATATTTTTCCTTCATTGTTAGATGCAGCATAGACATTGGATGGCCCTAACCCGACAAGTAAAGGCAGCAATAATGTAATAACCAGAAATGAAGCCCATGCTTTTTTGATCGAAAAGCGTACATTGAACATCATCATTTTCCTCCCAGAAAATAAAGTAGTTTGCAAAAGATATTGGCGGCCGAGACGTTGAAACTTTTGCGAAAGCTATCTCAGAAGAAAAATATTATGAATCTATTGAAATTGTTCATAGACACCCCCCTATGGAAGCTATAATAAGGTAAAATATTCAATTTAACAACAGTATTTTACAATTTTTAATTATGATTCGAGAATAGAGAAGAAAGAAGAAAAACTCTGATGCTATAAGATCATTGAATTGAATCGATAGAAATGAAAATATTGTTGCAAAAAATGGATAAATAAGTTTAAATATACTATATAAGTAATTCTATGTCGGAAAAACAGAGTGAAATCTACAGGTTTCAGTGTTTTTCTGAATGGAAGGGAGGTGATCTAACCTTTTTATTGTAAGGGCTTTCAATTTTGAGTTGAGAGGAAGCTTGCTTCACCGCGTTAGAAAAAAGTTGAACTTCAGCATCAAGCGTAATCCAGTGAAACTTCGAGAAACGCATACTTAAGTTTGACAAAATTGAGAGGAGAAATTGAGATGAAAAAACGTATTACAATCCTTTTAAGTCTTTCGATGATCGTTGCCATGATTGCCCCAACAATGGCTTTTGCTACGGATTCCAGCGAGGTTGGTGCTCAGAACACAGCGTATGAATCTATGAATGTATCCGGCAATGACGCAAACAATGCGCTGGCTAATACTCCGGTGGTACCGGCACCACCGGGTTTTGATGGCTATCGAAACAATATTCCGCACGGAAATACCAATCTGATATCCTATTACTCCACAACGGTAGGCAATACACGGAAAGCGACGGTGTATACACCGCCAGGATATTCTCCGAATAAAAAGTATAACGTCCTGTATCTCCTGCACGGCATCGGCGGGGATGAGCATGAGTGGGTTAATGCAATGAAACCAAAGAACATTCTGGACAACCTGTATTCCGAAGGTAAGCTGTCCCAGATGATCGTTGTTATGCCAAATGGCCGTGCCATGAAGGACGATCGTCCAGTCGGTGACATTTTTGCTCCGGACAAAGTGGCTGCGTTTGAACGGTTTGAGCAAGATCTGCTCAAGGATCTGATTCCTCATATCGAGGCCAATTATCCGGTGTACAAAGACAAGAATAGTCGTGCGCTAGCCGGACTGTCCATGGGTGGTGGGCAGTCACTTAACTTCGGATTGAAAAATCTGAATACCTTCGCTTGGGTAGGGGCCTTCTCGGCTGCACCGAATACGCAATCTGTATCGCAGCTGGTTTCCAACCCGGGACAAGTCGCTAGCCAACTCAAATTGTTGTGGATCTCCTGTGGATCAAGTGACGGTCTGTTATGGGTCAGCCAGAACTTCAAAAACGGCTTGAGCAGCATGAATATTCCGCATACCTTTTATCTGGATGTAGGTGGACACGAACCATCTGTCTGGAACAGCGGCCTGTATCAGTTCTCACAACGAATCTTCAAATAATTTAATTTGAATTAGCTTCTTGAAGCAATCGACAGGAGAAACAGGAATTCATATCGATATGTAGCCTCAGTTCTGTTCTGCACAGGGCTGGGGCTTTATGTTGGTTAGTGTGCGAATATGACATGATGAATGAGAGAGAATATGTTAGCATGAAGGAAGCAGATCCACATGGAGCGGGTAGTTAATTACATAGGTAGATACATGAAGGAGAGAAATAGGATGTTCTATTACAAAGGTGCGTTTCGGGAAACGGACAATGTGATCTATTTTAAAAGCGATGTTTCATTAGCCCAGAATGATGTTGTCCTATTTGGGGAAAAGAAGTATTTTATCGAAAGTGTGGAAAAAGAATTTCTCCTGCTTCAGCGGGTGGGCTCCATAGTTTCTGTGAGTCTGTGAAATCTTCGCAAGATCATCCCCTTTTTCAAGTGTACGTGCACTTCTGGGCCACTGCCTACATACAATAGATCGACCCTGTTCCCACACGTGCTCAGGCCAGATCGTTGTAAAACTGCAGGAGGTGTCATCTGTGCCCGGATTGTTTACCGCAATTGCTCTATTCATTAAAGAGTTAACGTTACTCGTCTCGTATGTCAAAAATAATGCGTTCCCCCAGCCACTGGCTGAGGGTGATGAAGCCAAGCATTTGCGCCTTATGGCTGAAGGCAATGCTCACTCTCGCAATCTGCTCATTGAACACAATCTGCGCCTCGTCGCGCATATCGTCAAGAAGTTCGACAATACGGGTGAAGATCAGGAAGACCTGATTTCCATCGGAACCATTGGTTTGATCAAAGCCATCGAAAGTTTTCAACAAGGCAAAGGCACGAAGCTTGCCACATTTGCGGCGAGGTGTATTGAAAACGAAATTTTGATGCATCTCCGTTCCCTGAAGAAAACACGCAAAGATGTATCCCTGCACGACCCCATTGGTACGGACAAAGAAGGCAACGAAATTACGCTAATCGATATCCTCGGAACAGAAGCCGACGACGTTGTAGATAAAGTGCAGCTCAAGATTGAAAAAAGCAAAATTTATCGCAATCTCGACATCCTGGATGATCGGGAGAAGGAAGTTGTGATCGGTCGATTCGGCCTGGAAGCAGGCGGGGAGGAACGAACTCAACGCGAAATTGCGAAGGAACTGGGCATCTCACGTTCTTATGTATCCCGGATTGAGAAGCGGGCGTTAATGAAGCTGTACCACGAGTTTTATAAGCAAAAGTAGTTGCTGAACAGACCAGAGGGCGCCTTTATCGGGAGCCCTTTTTACTGTGAAGATACTTAAAATTGGGTCTGAATAGTATTAATTATTTGGGGTTATGACCTAAATAAAGGAATTTTAATTCCTGTTGAAGAATATCTTATACACAGACCAATTTAATATATAAGGAGTAAATCATAATGAAGCAGCTTTTTCGGAAAACTCCACTGTGGTTTTTGTTAATCTGGATCGTAGGATTTATGATGATCGTGTTCAACTCGTTTCAATCCAACTCGGGTATCATTAACTTTATTGCGTTATTCATGATTAATGTTGCTAATGCTATTCGAATTTGGAAAAACGAACGTTCATTAGCAATTACCTTTTTAGTTGTTGCCGCTCTATGCTTGGCTTATATTTTTGTATACTTCTATAGATATGTATAATCAGCATGACATGGCATGAGAATAACAAAGGAATGTACATAGGCTGATGATAGTATGGATCGGATGCAACTCAATATTATAAAAGCAAAGGGCATGAAATACGAGCGTATCAAAAGGTCACCTCTTACAAAGGTGGCCTCTTTGCTGTGCAAAAAAATATATAAGGGAGGGATATGTATTCTGGGCAGATTATTATATGATGAATAATAATATTTTGCATCGTAGAGAGCATGTGCAGAAAGAGAGTGGTGGTTGATCATGCAGCAAGAAACGTTAACAAGGGGATTAAAGAACAGGCATGTGCAGCTAATGGCAATTGGAGGGGCGATCGGAACAGGTCTGTTTCTCGGAGCAGGCAAAACGATCCAACTGACAGGGCCATCCATCTTGCTGGCCTATATCATCACGGGTGTTGTATTGTTCCTGATCATGCGTGCATTGGGGGAACTGCTGCTTAGCAACTTGAAGTATCATTCCTTTGTCGATTTCGTGCGCGATTACCTGGGAAATATGGCGGCATTTATTACAGGTTGGACTTACTGGTTCTGCTGGATTTCCATTGCTATGGCTGACATTACCGCCGTTGGATTGTATACGCAGTTTTGGTTTCCGAATGTACCTCAGTGGATGCCAGGGTTAATTGCGTTAGTCATTTTACTAATCATGAACTTGGCAACGGTCAAGTTGTTTGGGGAGATGGAATTCTGGTTTGCCCTGATTAAGGTCGTGGCTATTCTGGCACTCATTGTTGTTGGTTTATATATGATCTTCAAAGGTTTTACCACGGATCAGGGTCCAGCAAGCTTCACCAATCTGTGGAGTCATGGGGGATGGTTTCCGAATGGACTGCATGGGTTCATCATATCGTTTCAGATGGTAGTGTTCGCCTTTGTAGGCATGGAACTGGTGGGACTCACAGCAGGGGAAACGGAGAACCCGGAGAAGGTTATTCCGAGAGCAATTAACCAGATTCCGATCCGGGTACTGCTCTTCTATGTTGGCGCACTGCTGATTATTATGAGTATTTACCCGTGGAACGCCATTGTGCCTACTGAAAGTCCGTTTGTACAAGTGTTTGCCGCTGTGGGTATTGCAGCTGCCGCCGGCATTGTGAATTTCGTGGTGCTGACGTCCGCTGCTTCGGCGTGTAACAGTGCCATTTTCAGTACAAGCCGTATGGTGTTCTCCATGGCAAAGGATCACAACGCACCCGAATCGTTTGCACGACTGAATAACCGGAAGGTTCCTTCGAACGCGCTATTTTTCTCTACGATTGTTATTTTGATTGCAATTGTTTTGAACTATATCATGCCAGAAGGCGTATTTACGCTGATCACGAGCGTGTCGACCGTGTGTTTCATCTTTGTATGGGGCATCATGGTGATCTGTCATCTCAGATATCGTCGTACTCAGCCGGAACTGGCGAGTCGCAGCCGCTTCAAACTTCCACTATATCCGTTTTCCAACTACTTGATCCTGGCGTTTCTGGCATTTGTGCTAGTGGTATTGGCATTGGCCGAGGATACGCGTGTGGCACTGTTTGTCACGCCAGTGTGGTTCATTCTTGTTGCGGGGATCTATCTTATTAAAAAGAAAAATTTGAGTAGTAACAGACAGTAGGTCTTACCATAGATTCCAAATAAAGCCGCCCAATGATATTGGGCGGTTATTCGTATTTAATTTCTTGCAGCCTCTTTGCCTTCACGAATGCCTGCGTAGACGGCATCACAGATATCGGTGGTATACTGGCCCGACATCCCTTCAAGTGCCGTGTTGGTGAATGCTGCAACACTAAGTTCTTCTTTTGGATCAACAAACCAGGAATGACCGTAGGTTCCACCCATCCGCCACGTACCCACTGATTCCGGTGTGCCGGCTGCGACAGGATCTTTAAGTACGGTAAAACCAAGGCCAAACCCTCTGCCTGGCCAGTATGGCATCACGAGATCACCGATTTGATTGGTAGACATCTCAGCCGCAACGGCTTCGGTAAGAATAGGCTGACCCCCTTGCCGCAATGTCTCAAGTAAAGTGAGAAAATCTCCGGTACTCCCAACCATACCCGCTCCGCCTGATGAATAAGCCAAAGTATGATTTGCACGGTTGGGGGCAAGCCGGAAACCGGCAGTACCTTCAATAAAAGGAACCTGCTCTAACTCATTATGGAGAAGACGCGGTTCTTCAGAACCATTAGCGTATGCGGCTGTCAATCGATCCGAATCCACCGCAACAAAGTCAGTGTCGGTCATGTGGAGTGGATGAGTAACCAGCGTTTGAATAGCTTCTCGTAGTGACATCCCAGTTACCTTTTCGATAACGGCACCAAGTACATCTGTCGCAATGGAATATCTCCACATGTTTCCTGGCTCATACAGAAGAGGAGCGGAAGCCAGCCTTTGCAGATTCTCCTCCAGACTGATTTCAGACCAATCCATTCCGTCCGATACTCCTGCAAGCTCATAGGTTCCCTGATCTTCTTGGAAGAAACGGTATGTCAAGCCTGCGGTGTGCGTCATCAACTGATGTACTGATATTAAAGTGTCCTGACCATTGGCAAGTTTGGGCCGGAATGCAGGAAGCCAGCGGGTCACCGGATCATGCAGACTCAGCTTTCCTTGTGAGATTAATGCCAGAGCTGCTGTCGATACAATAGGTTTGGTTACGGAAGCAAGTCGAAACAGAGCGTTTTCCGACATGGTGCGTTTTTGCTCCCTGTCTGCGAAACCAGCAGCCCGGCTGTATACCAGTTCCCCTCCTAATGCAACCTGTACAACTGTTCCTACAATTCTTTTTTCGCTTAGAGCGCGATCAATAGCTTCATCCACATAAGTATGCAATGTCGTTATGTCTTCTTTTCCCATGTTTATCTTCCTCTCACCAACTGATGTATTTGATTTCTCGTGATAACTGTGTTTATTATATAAATGATTGATCTTGTATTACATGGTTTGTTAAAGGCATTATAATGAATTGGCGAATATACTTAAGGTAATTTCTGAATATATCTTATGTATTTAAAGGAGTGGATCACATGGACGAAATAGATCAGCATATTCTGTATCACTTGGAGAATCAGGCGAGATTATCCATGACCGAACTAGGCAAATTGGTGGGGTTATCTCAGCCCGCCGTTACTGAACGAGTCAAACGAATGGAAGAAAAGGGAATTATCGAGGAATATCGAACCGTAATCTCCCCATCCAAATTGGGCAAGCAGAGCACAGCCTATGTTCTTTTTCGTACGCGGGATTGTTATCCTTTCCTGGATTTCTGTCGTGCGTCACCTGAAGTTGTGGAATGTTATCGGATAAGCGGAGAGTACAATTACTTGCTGAAAATCCTCACAGATACCATTCAGGGACTCGAGGAGTTTCAGAACAAGTGTGATCCGTACGGTACGTACATGACTTTAATCACCATGTCTTCTCCAATTGCACATAAGAATCTCGTGGAAGGACCAAATTTGCTGGCACAGGCAGAATAAGATTCTGGTCTTTAAAATGAAAAACAGAAGAGGAGTCCACATCAAGTGAACTCCTCTTTCCTCCTGCGTGTAACTCATGAAAAATGCCTTCCTGTTAATTTGCTCTGGTAAATCCATATTTATAAGCACGCATAGCTACAAGCAACGCAGGAATAAGCAAGATAAACAGCGCCCCAGAAAGGTATCCTGCTCCAAATACTTCAAGAAGGATGCCCCCGATGATGCCTCCTCCGCCAATCGCCAGATTCCATGCTGTAACCAGCATCGATTGGGCGACATCTGTACTTTTGCCTCCGGCTTGAGCAATGGCAGTTTGTAGTAGCGTGGCAGCCCCACCAAACGTAATTCCCCAGATCATGATGCCAAGGATAATAATCATAGGTTGATGAGTACCGATTCCCATCACGACAGACGCGAGAGCGAATGCTGCCAAGCTAATGATTACTAATCTCCTCAAAAATCGGTCAATGAGCATTCCGGTTAACCAAATTCCAACAATGGAAGTAATACCGAAAATGAGCAAAATCAAGTCTACTCTGTTAGCAAATACGGTCTGGGCTAGGTAGGGAGAAATATAGGTGTAAAGGATATTATGGGCAAGCATCCAGGCCAGAACAACAAACAGAATAGGCCTAACTCCCGGAATTAAAAACACCTTATGCAGCGGAAGACGTTCACCAGCTGGCTCTCCGGCAAAATCCGGCATTCTCCAGAGAACCCATACGATTAAAGCTACGGTCAGAAGAGATACAATCCCGAAGATGAGGCGCCAGCCGACATAAGAACTGAGAAAACTACCGATTGGAACACCCAGGGCTAATGCTACCGGTGTGCCGACCATAGCCACAGCCATGGCTTTACCTTTTAACGAATCCGGGACCATCCGACGAGCATAACCTGCTGTCATTCCCCATAACACACCCGCAGAGACTCCCGCCATGAAACGAGCAGCAAGTGTCAGGATATAATCTGAGGATAAGGCAGTAACGGTATTAAAGACAAGAAAACCGCTAATGCATACCAGCAGAAGAGGTCGGCGTCTCCATCCACGTGTAGCAGCAGTCAAGGGAATGGCAGCAACAAGTGATCCAATGGCATAAAGAGTCACCAATTGTCCGGTGAGGGCTTCTGTGATCCCCAAGTCTTTTGCAATTTGCGGCAGCAGTCCCGCAGGCAGGCTTTCAGTGAGGATGCAAATAAATCCCGCCATGGCTAATGCAAGAAGCCCAGCCCACGGAAGGCGTTTTGAAGATATGGAAGGTAGCTCCCTTTGGTTTGGGAGGGATGTGTGAGCGGTCATGAATAAAACCTCATTTCTTATATTTTAATCCTATCCAGAACTATGCATATAAGCTTATCTGAAAAAATCAAACTTTTGCATACAGGATTAAAGGTAAGAGGGAGGTTTTAACATGGTATTTATTTTAATTTGTGAATTTTTCCGTTAATTCAAAGGGTAACTGTCTGTTCATCCATTCAAGGATGATATCGACAGGTTCCTTGTACCGTTGGCCTACCAGTAAACCTGTATGGGTCGTATCCCACAGTCCGGCATATTCAGCATCCAGCTGTTTGGCAGTTAATTTGCCTCTCTGATCTTCGTCTTCACAGGAAACAGCCTTAATCACCAAACTGGGGCAATGGATCAGGTCGCCATTAATGGATACACCGCCATCTGCTCCAAACATCACGGAAAATGTGCTAAATGCCTTCGCAGACTCCATCTGAAGATATTTACGCTGAAAAGCAATGTCATCTGCCGTCTCATCTATACCGGTCTCTTCATCACGGACAGGTGCAGGAATGATGATCCCCGGTGTGATACGATTACTTTCAGGGTAGGGGATTAGCTCATGGACTTCCTTGCTCAGACTGGCGTCGATCACAACCAGGCCTGCCAGAGTAACGGTTTCTGCAATCTTTTGACTGAGAATCCCACCCATGCTAAAGCCAATGAGAACAGGAGGCTCGTTGAACTCGGCTAACACTTCACGAATATCCTCCAAATAATCGTCAAACGTAATCTTTGTCATATCCATGACCCGACTCTTGTAGTGACTTCTCAGGTTCATGACATAACAGGTCCAACCGTGCTGGACAAAGTGGGGGATATATTTGCTCCACATCCAGCTGCCTGTGTATGCACCGTGAACGAACAGCAGTGGGGGCTTCTTGATCGTTGTTTTTTCGTCATGAGGCGGGGTTCCTTTGAATATTTCCAAGTGTAAATCATGTTCTCCGATCTTCTTTACCCCATGTTCCGGTAATAATTGAGTGTAGTCCGTCATACCAAAAACCTCCTCTAAAATATTAGTTTGATATCAAACTATTTCTCCAAAAAAAATTAGAAGTTGCTATGAATTTTCATTAAAATTCGCAACAGTTCTTTTTTCTCCGCTTCCGTAACGTCCGCATAAAACACGTCCAGCATGCGCTGTGATATCTCTTCGAAGACTGGCTTTAATTGTTCGCCTTTTGCAGTCAAAGCCACATGAACAACTCGTGAATCTGTTGCATCACGCTCCTTAACGACGTATCCTGTCCGCACCAATTTGTCCACAAGTGCAGTCACCGTGGATTTATCCTTGCCAATTTTTTTGGCGATTTCAGCCATGGTCATCCTGTGATTATTGTACAGGGCATAGATAATATCCCCATGGGACGTAGCGAGATCCTGGATTCCCTGCTCAGCCATCTCGGCCAGGATAAAGCGGTTAACCTTCTCTTTAATTTTGGATATGAGTGAAATAGCGTCTCTTGTTTTCATACGTGTAATATAGTTTGTTATCAAACTAATGTCAAGCTTTGATCCATCGTTTATTGCATGCGCGGTATAAAAAAAGAGCAGTGAGAATGTCTTCTCCTGCTCATTGGCTCAAGTCATTACTTCATCGGATTTGCTTTCATTTCCTGTCCCATTTTCTCAATACCATCCAGAATTTGATATCCATAACCCCAGAACTGGCTGAAGTCTGTGACATAGATTTGTTTATTTTTGATTGCGTTCATACTTTGCAGGGCAGGGTTGGCATATAGGTTCTCAATTAGCTTATCGATATCCGGTGAACCGGCATATGCGGACAAGAGCAGGTAGTCCGGATTCGCTGTGATCAGTTGCTCAACACTTACCTCACCTTGCACACCATCAAACGTATTTTTCAGCTTCAACAGGCCAAGTGCATCAAGCTGATACGTATCATTTTGCATGCTGCTTACCGTAATGGTGTCTTCCGTAGCAGGTACGATGTAGGCAAAAGTATGCTCAGGCTGATCGGCTACACTTGCCTTAATGGCTGCAACACGAGTCTTCAGACTTTCCGTGAAAGTTGCAGCATTTTCTTGAACATCGAAGATCTGTCCAAGTTGTGCAATATCACTATACAGGCTATGGAGTGAGCCTTTGTGATTCGTCGTTTGCAGGAACGTACGGATATTCATGTCATTCAATCCATCGACGGTACCTACGCCCCAGTCTGCATCAGCGAACAGGTCGCCCCGTCCGAGTACCAGATCCGGGCTTGCGCCTACAACCAGCTCTTTACCTACATAATCCTTGGATAGTACCGGGATTTTGGCGAAATCATCAGCAACATCCGGTGTAACGGAACCGTATAGAGCAGCGACACCGACCATTTTATCGGTCAGACCCAATTTGATGAGCATCTCAGCCGCAGATTGAGTATTCGCAACAACACGTTCAGGTGTTTTATCGAATACTTGCACTTTGGGTTTCCACTCGCCACCTTCGCCCGAGATCGTGAAATTCTCAATGGTAAGCGGGTACGTCGTTTTATTTGTATTCTCAGCAGAAGCTGAAGTTTCTGTCGTGTTAGTTGTTGAAGTTGTTTCTTCGGCAGGGGAAGAAGTTGAAGCATTCGAACAGGCTGCAAGCAGCAGTAACAGGAGACTTAGAGCAGCAAAGCCAATGGTTCTGGATGTGAATTTCATTAAATGATGAACCCCTTTTCTATGTGTTTTAAATTGACAAAGATAATCATTCTCAATTATAATCCGAGAAAACACGTTGTAAATAGCTAAATTTAATTTGTTCTACATTTTACGTGAATTGATGGGGGAAGAGATGGCACAGACGGTTCAGGTTCAGACACAGCGTATGGGGAAAAGAGAGTCTCTGATTCATAGTAAATCCGGGTTTGCTTTACTGATTGCAGCTTTAATCATGATTACGCTTATATCCGTAGGTATTGCAGTTTCCATTGGACAGGTTCGTATTCCGCTGGCGGAGTCATATCGTATTCTTTTAACCAAATTAACGGGATTTCAGTGGGGGACAACACCCATTGAGGCAGGTTCCTTTACCGATATTATCTGGCAGATTCGTTTCCCGCGTGTGCTGATGGCGATGTTTATCGGTGCAGGCTTGGCCTTGTGCGGTGCTGTTATGCAGGCTGCTGTGCAGAATCCGCTCGCTGATCCTTACATACTGGGTATATCTTCAGGTGCTTCTCTTGGAGCAACCTTTGCAATTCTTATTGGTTTCGGTGCGATTGGGTGGCTAGGTCAGACGGGGGTGGCTTTCTGGGCCTTTGCCGGTGCGATGGGTGCGTCCTTGCTGGTCCTGACTTTGGCAGGGATTCGGGGGAAAATGACGTCGGTCAAGCTGGTGCTTGCCGGAATGGTGATTAACGCGTTATGCAGCGCTTTTTCGAACTTTATTATTTATTTTGCTAACAATGCTGAAGGCATCAAAACGGTGACGTTCTGGACCATGGGCAGCCTGGCGGCTTCCGGATGGAACAAGCTTCCACTCGTGGGTATCGTTGTGCTGGTGGCGATTCTATTCTTCCTTTTACAGTCCAGAGTTCTTAATACGATGTTGTTAGGGGATGAAGCAGCGGTTACGCTGGGCATTAATCTGAGTGTGTATCGCAGACTGTACATGCTGTTAACTGCTTTAGTGACAGGAGTTATGGTGGCGAGCTGTGGCATGATTGGTTTTGTCGGCCTCATTATTCCGCATATTGTCAGAGGTCTCGTGGGTTCCGACCATCGTAAAGTGATGCCTGTATCCGTGCTGTTTGGAGCTATTTTCCTCATCTGGACGGATGTTATTGCACGATCCCTCATATCCAGCGTGGAGTTGCCAATCGGTATTATTACAGCCATGATTGGTGCACCAATGTTTATGTATATGCTGGTCAAAAAAGGCTACGGTTTTGGAGGAAATTAACCATGAAGCTGAACGTAGAAAATATATCCATCTCTGTGCTGAACACGGACATCATCAAGGATATTTCATTACAGGTGAACGGTAAACAGTTCGTTGGACTGATCGGACCCAATGGTTGTGGCAAGTCAACGCTGCTCAAGAGCATTTATAAAGTGATCAAACCGCAGCAAGGCAAGGTTTTTCTGGACAATACCGATATTCTCAAATCCAGTCCAAAACTTGTTTCCAGACATATGGGCGTTGTTGGCCAGTTTAATGAATTGAGTTTTGATTTTACAGTACGCGAAATGGTCATGATGGGCCGTACCCCACACAAAAAAATGCTGGAGACGGATAATGAACGGGATCATGAAATCGTCGAGCAGGCTTTGGAAAAAGTACATCTGACTGGACACGCTGATCGTAATTACGTGTCTCTGTCTGGTGGAGAGAAACAGCGTGTGGTCTTGGCACGTGTCCTGGCACAGCAACCCCAATTCCTGATCCTGGACGAGCCGACGAACCATCTGGACATCAAATACCAGCTTCAGATTCTAAATATTGTCCGTGGACTCGGCATTGGCATATTGGCAGCGCTGCATGATCTCGAACTCGCCGCAGAATATTGCGATTATCTCTATGTGGTGAAAAAGGGCCAGATTGTGGTCCATGGCAAACCGGCTGATATTCTGACTCGTGAGATGATTGGTGAGGTATTCGATGTAGATTGTGAAATCTATAAGAACCCGGTTACGGGTGGTTTGGGCATCGCTTATCTTAGTACACGTTGATTAGGACTATATCTTCGTTTGGATGACCTGGAGCAATCTTTCGAAATAACCAATTGAAGTGAACATAGACCGTACCTTTTTGAGCCCTGTTGATAAGTGCTCATAGGTGCGGTCTTTTTTTGGAGGGGAGGGCGTATCTATTGAAGCTTAGGATCAACGGGATGAGCATGAGCACCTTTGCTGACTTCTTGAAAAATATCTGAGGAGTTATCACTATGCGTTGAAGACTTGTTGCTGTTGTCTTGTTGAGGGTGTTCTCCCGTTGCTGGGCTACTACCTGTAATTGCATAACTTCGTAGGATCTCTTCCAGATCTCCAATCGTCACGGGACGAGCATGTCGTTTCAGAACATAACCGAGTTGACCATTGGGTTCCACCGTTGCGGTCTCCAGATCGTCCACACTCGTAATACCTTCCTTCCTCAGGTGCATCTCGAGCTGATCCATCGTGTAACGCATACGTTTCAGATTCGGGATAATGACCTTCCCGTCCTCTACCACGATTTTGGAAGTGCCACTCATGAGCCGTTCAAAAAAATTAAATTTCAATTGCAGTTGTTCCACCACAAGCAATGTCACAATGAATACCGATGCTGATCCAATCGCTTTACCAAGTTCATGATTTGCGATGGGCTGCACAATCGTTGTTCCGATGGAGATCATGATGACCGTTGTAACCACACTCATCTGTGAGATTGACTTGCGTCCTGCAATTCGCAGCAGGATCATGCCGACAAGTACAAGTAAAACAGATTTCCATATCCAGTCCATAAGGTGTATTCCTTTCTATTCCAGTATGCTCTTTGCTTCTTAGGCTGTTCTGGAGATGGAGGAATTATGCAGTTGGCTGAATCCATTGCTTTCATTCCGCCCACCGGATCGTATACAATAGGGTATTGATGAAGTGAACAAAGGAGCGGGTCACAGTGGCGAAACAGAAATACTATGTTGTCTGGGAAGGTAAGAAGCCTGGTGTATATAACACATGGGCAGATTGCAAAGCGCAGACGGATCATTATACTGGAGCAAAATATAAATCCTATGAGTCCAAAGCAGCCGCAGAAGAAGCGTATCGTGCGGGATGGAAAGGGAACTGGGGTTCAAGTGCAGGTGGAGCGTCGAAAACGAAGTCGGCTGGGAGCGGAAGAAGTGCAGGCATGGAAACGTCGGAGGAAGTGGATTACGACAGCATCTCTGTTGATGTTGGAACACGTGGTAACCCTGGACCTGTAGAATACAAAGGGGTGGACACCCGCACCGGTGAGATTATTTTCTCTGTTGGACCGATCTCCAAAGGCACGAACAATCTGGGGGAATTTTTGGCCATTGTGCATGCCCTCGCACATCTGAAGAAAGAAGGCAGTACCAAAACGGTGTATACCGACTCAGTCAATGCCATGAAATGGCTAAAGCAGAAAAAAGTAGCCACGACATTAGCACGGGACAACTCCACGGAAGAGATCTGGCTGATGATTGATCGGGCGGAGCAGTGGCTCCAGACGAATACGTACAGCAATAAAGTGCTAAAATGGCAGACCAAGCAGTGGGGAGAAATCAAGGCAGATTACGGCCGGAAGTAGGTATTTTTCCAAAGGATGCCTCCTTTATTTCTTGTCTATTAGAATCGATATTTACAATTTCCAGTTTCCGCTCTATAATCATCTGAATATGATTCGTTAAACATATGGAGGAGCCTGTCATCTGCAGGCCCTCTTTATCTTTTTGGTCCATTGATTAGCAAGTCCCTTTAATAGAATGGGTTATTTGAGTATATATTGCAGGAGGCAGACATGAGTTCCATTTATAGAAGTGAAGAAGGCAAGAGCAGCATACTTGAAGAGTATGAGATTTATTTGAACGAGTTGGGTGAGAAATTTACTCGGGAGTATGTAGAGACACGTTTTGGCAAGACGCATGTTTTACTGACGGGTCCTCTAGATGGCAAGCCGTTATTTATTCTCCAAGGTGGTAATTGTGTGAATCCGATGACGTTGTCCTGGTTCTCTTCCTTATTTAAGGAATACCGGATTATTGCTCCTGATACGATTGGTCATCCCGGCTATAGTGAGGAAGCCCGCATCTCGGCACGATTTGATAGTTTCGCATTATGGGTTTCTGATTTACTTGACCATTACAAAATTGAAAAAAGTGCGTTTATCGGTCCCTCGTTTGGAGGAGGAATTATCCTTAGGCTGGCTACCTATATTCCAGAACGGATTGCGTGCTCCGTATTGGTCGCTCCGGCAGGTCTGGCCGTCGGCTCCAAAATGAAAGCCGCTCAGGATATCGTTCTTCCACTCGTGAAGTACCGCATGACTTCTTCACCAACTTCTTTGCAAAAAATTACGGACACCATGTCTTGCAACTGCATGAAAGAAATGGATAAAATTATTATCGGCAAAATCTTCAAACACGTCAGTTTGGAGATGGATATGCCCAAGCTCACGGAGCGAGAAGAACTGGTGAATTATACGTCACCAACCTTGTTGTTGGTAGGGGAGAAGGATGTCTTTTTCCCTGCGGATAAGTGTATTGAACGGGCTCAAAAGATTATTGCGAATGTGCAAGCCATCAAGTATGATACAGGACATTTTCCTTCACAGGACGTATTGGTTCAGATGAACGAGGAAATCGGACGTTTTTTACAGAATAATTATTAATAAAAGCTGCAAATGATGGAAGAGAAATGTTTTTCTCCAGTTTAATAAAGTAATTACATCCATCTGTCGATACTCTATATAAGAGAATGCTTTTCTTCTATAGAATAGTGTGGATAGGGATTAGCAGAAGATCGTAGAAGGCTTGATATCATTAATATTTAAATATTTCGCGTTAAGCTGTTTCAAATTGCATCATTTGGTTTATATGTATAGTTGGCGATGAATTGCTGACTGGTTGAACCAAATGATGCATTTACGCGGAAAGTCTTCCGATCGACAAGGTTGAAAAGAGGTCCGTTATGAGAAAAGACAATTGTAAAATGGCATTGCAGCGCAATGTGATTATAAATGATACATATCAGGTAAGACAGGTATTAGCCAGCAGTGAGTTGGCTATTGTATATGCAGGGCGGGATCGTAACACGGGTGCCAAAGTAGCCATTAAGGAATTTTTCCCACAGAGACTGGCTGAACGTCAGGCAGACAAGCGGAGAGTGTTCTGTTCTTCACGAGGATACGGTGGGCAATATCAGGAGCTACTGGCTGTATTTCTGCTCGAAGGTGAACTGTTATCGAAACTGGACCATCCTCATATTGTTTCGTATTTGGATCATTTTGAAGCAAATGATACGGGGTATCTGGTTATGGAATACTGCACGGGAATCACATTGACCGAGTATCTGAATGAACACAATCATGCTCTCGATGCTGCCTTCATAACGGAGACGCTGCTTCCACTGGTGGATACATTGGATTATATACATAAACAAGGCATTCTTCACCGGGATGTGAAACCTTCCAACATTATGGTTATGGAAGATGGTACACCCAAACTTCTGGACTTTGGCTCAGCTACCCGTTGGCCTATGCAATCCGGAGAGAAACAGGTGATATTTACATCGGCAGGTTATTCTCCGCTGGAGTTCTATTCAGAGAAATCCAGTCAGGGACCGATGTCGGACATCTATAGTTTGGCAGCTCTGCTCCATTATTGGACATGCGGGCAACCCCCTATGGACGTGAAACAGCGGTTGTTCCAGGATGAATTGCCATCTGTTCGCTCACATAATGAGTATGTGAATCCTTGGCTTGCTCGTGTTATTCATTGGGGGTTGACGGTTCGTTCTGAGAAACGCTGTGCCTCCTTAGCCTGGGTCAGAAGCTCGTTGCGAGTTCAAGCCTGGGTGTGGAAAGTGCGTAAACCTGGAACGGTGGAATGGTCTTTGGCCGAGAATGAACATACACAGGTCTATGAAGTGGAGCCGAAAAAGCAACATGAGATGGCTTGAGTTATAACACCTCTTTTATAAATTGGTATGCTAGATGAGCATATTCATACAAAAAAATAAACCAAGTCGACTTTTAAATCAGGAGATTTGGTTTTTTATTATTTATTAGTGTACTTTATGGAGTTCATCTTGGAGTGAGCCAAACGATGAATCATGCCGGAATTAACAGCTCCACCTATAGATGAATTTGAAACGAACACCCCAACTCCGATACAATGTTCTCATAGCGTCTGAGAGAATGGATCAAATACGGTGCAGAAATGGAGAAAACCAATATGACTGAATTTATCAAGGCTGACGATATTAATGACGTAATTCTGGCTGCGGCAGCAAACGAGCTGGAGCAGATGGTGGACAAAATATGTGAGCTGATTGGCACGCCTTTGGAACAGACGACAGAACTGGAGCGTCAGGTCATGGCTGCTTTTGGTTTTGGCGCGGTGTATGGCATCACTAATCGGGATCAGCTGGCGGAGCCGCAGGCCCATGCCTTGAGCATTCGGATGCTGATTAAGCCGTTTAACTACAGTGAGCAGCAGGCGGTTGATTTTGCCGATGATCTGATTCGGGTGGCTTCCGATCGTGAGGTTCATCTGGTGATGAATACGATTATCCAACGTGGGATTGATGGACACCGTCAATTCAATCAGGAAGATGATGAAGGGCTGGAACGTAACATTCAGGAGATTTTAACAGCGGTTCAATCGCAAAAATAGACGGTTTTATTAGATGTGGGAGATGATTGCAATGGATCTGATGAAATTAAGCAAGGAACTCTCCTACGCTCTGCGACATGCACCTTGGGAGTATGAGCTGGAACTGGACGAAGAGGGTTGGGTGGAAATCTCGCAATTGCTGGTGGCTTTACATGAAAGTCCGCAGTGGAAGGAAGTCACGCAAGCCGATCTGGAGCAGATGATTCAAGCCTCGGAGAAAAAGAGACATGAAATCCGTTCTGGCCGCATCCGGGCATTGTATGGACATTCGACACCTCATAAGATATCGAAGATATCTGCTGAGCCACCCGAAACCCTGTACCATGGGACCCCGGCACGCGCAGTGCATTCTATTATGGAACATGGCTTACAGCCGCGGCAAAGGCAATATGTACATCTGTCCGCAGATATCGATACGGCCAATCAGGTGGGACGAAGACGAGATGATCAGCCTGTCATTTTGAAAATCAATGCTGCTCAAGCGGCCACAGACGGAATCCTCTTTTATCATGGAAACGAAAATATCTGGCTGGCCGATCACATTCCTGCACGTTATATTCTTGAGCAGTGACTGGTGAGCAATGAGTGATGAACTGTTGTGGAAAGCATAAATACCTATCTCGATTTGCAACAGTCGCAATGAATGGATTGAATGTGCAGTCTTCCGTTCAAGTTGTATACCGTTGTATTGATCGTTAGCTACACAAAAAAAGGGACGCATCCAACACTTGTTGGTGTGTCCCTTTCTCATATCCAAAACTTACTTGCCTACAATTGCTTTAATACCTTCGTTAAGTGGTTGAGCCGGACGGCCAAGCAATTTCTCTAAAGTGTCACTTTCTACAGCCAGTGCGCCTTCACGAATGGCACTTTGCATATCAACAAGCATCGATACGACAAAGTCTGGTAGACCTGCACCTTTCATGATGTCAGCGTAAGCGGCATCGTCTACGTTTTGCACGTTGATTTCCTGTCCAAGCACTTCAGCAACAATGGCAGCCAGTTCAGCTTGCGTGCGTAGTTTGCCGGACAATTCATATACGGTATTCTCGTGCCCTTCGCCTGCGAGTACAGCTGCTGCAGCATGGGCGTAGTCACTGCGGGTAGCCCAGCCTACTTGGCTGTTATTGGTGGCATGAACCCAAGGCGCACCTTGGGTAGCTGCTTGCACACTGCCTGCTTCATTTTCCAGGTACCAGTTGTTGCGCAGGAAGGAATACGGAATGCCGGATTCACGAATAGCTTTTTCTGTAGCGCGGTGAACTTCCGCCAGGGAAAGGGTATTTTTCTCTGCATTCACAACGCTTGTATAAGCGATGAAACCCACGCCTGCGTTCTTGGCAGCGTCAATTGCAGCCTGATGTTGGCGAATACGCGTTTCATTGTCACCATCAGTCGAGATGAGCAACAGACGGTCTACACCGGCAAAAGCTTTCGCTAAAGTCTCCGGTTGATCGAAATCACCGTGACGGACGTCAACGCCTTGAGTGCGGAGTGCTTCCGCTTTCTCTGGATTACGTACACTTACTGCCACATCCTTGGCAGAATTGTTTTTTAACAATGCCTCTACAACCAGTGAACCCAAATGACCTGTGGCGCCAGTAACCAAAATTTTCATTTTCTTTTCCTCCTATGATATGTGTTGTTGGTTGCATATGGATGTAATCAAAATTGTTATAACAGGTGTGATTACAACGAAAGGGTTAAAAAAAGCTCATAATGAGCTTTTTTATTCAGAGACATGAATCTGATCCATCATCTGCTGTATGGTTACACGATTCAAGCGCTGTTCCAAGGCTGTCTGAGCCTCAATAAGTTCGGCACGCAAGGTGTGTTCAATCATGTTGCCGACCGGACATTTCGGATTCGGATGTTTGTGAAAGTTAAACAATTCCCCATCCTCCACGACCTCAAGCGCTCGATATACATCAAGAAGGGTAATGTCGGCCGGATCTTTCAACAAGGAAGCACCGCCCACACCGGGTCTGACGTCAATCAGACCAGCCTGTTTCAGCTTGGACATAATCCGCCGAATAATCACGGGATTAGTATTCACACTCTGCGCGATCACATCTCCGGTGCATTCATTGGGCATAACAGCGATCAGGGACAGGGTATGAACCGCAATGGAAAAGCGACTGCTGATTTGTCTCATGGGATAATCACCACCGTTGTAACTATAATAGTTACAAAGTGATCGGATGTCAATTCTTTTATATCATAGGTTAATTGATCGTTGCTGTTATCCTGTAATCGTAGATGATCAAACAGATGATAATTGAACTATCACCCATGTCAAATAAATGAGTTGTGGTTCTTTTGAAGCGTTAAAAAAGAAGTAGGTTTCAAACCTTTTAATGTAATAATAGGGCTAAATTCCTATTATTTTCAAGTTAAATGGAACTATATGGTTTTCTTGTTTGCGTACAGAAGAATAAAAATGACAAAAGCTTCGACAAAATAGAAAATTATGTATGAATTGACAAATGTAAAAGCGATTATATAATGTGTGTATCTACAAGATTGTACATTTAGTTACAAATGATTCCAAATAACAAACGGCGGGAGTGGGACAGGCATGTGGTTTTTGGTTCTATGGTTGTTAGGTCTAATTTCAGGGGGAGTACACCTATATGTGTTAGGTTTTCCCGGAGAAATGAGCGAGATTAGCAGAGTATTGCTGCTTCATCAGTTTGTGGTTACGTTTGGATTGGTTGGAGTGATTGGTTATGTTGTCAACATTGCCAGAGCGGATCAGACAGCCAAAATGTTAGGATGGCCTGGTGGACCATTTCAGGTTAAATACGGTTTTTCCCAGGTAGGGCTTGGAGTTATGGGGATTATGGCCATCTGGTTCCAAGGGAACTTTTGGGTTGGTGTATTGGTAACGATGTACATATACGGATTAAGTGGTCTTTGGTCTCATACTTATGTCATGATTAAAAATCGCAAGGCAGATGGAGACAGTATCGGAAATCTCATTATGGATGTGGTGTATCAAACGTTTATCACGGTTCTCTCCGTATTGGCCGGCGGAATCTGGGTAATGCACTAAGCTGTAACTGATTTTTTGCCTTACACAGCTTGAATCTCAATTAAACGATGAGGTGTGGTCGTGATGGTACAAAAAACCGTTGAACTTTCCGAAACACAAAAGGGAATCTATTTTGATTGTCAGGTGAATGATCCCACTTCGTATAACATCTCAGCTTCAATGCAATTTGATCATCTTCAAATGGAGATATTTCGCCGGGCCATCGAATTGCTTATATATGAGCAAGTGGTGCTGCGTACTCGGATTGAGATTCAAAATGATGTACCCGTGTTATCCGTTCACGAAGATATGGATTATTCACTTGCCTTGTGGGATCTAAGTAGCGAGAATCAGGAGAATCCAAAGGATCAACAGTTAGAAGCATTGGTGGATGAATGCATCGGGACACCTTTTGAGCTGGAGAAAGGTCCTCTGTTCCGTATAATGATTGTTCAGATGGATAAAAGCCGATATATTCTGACCTTATGTATTCATCATTTAATATGTGATGGCTTGTCGCTTGAACTGATGAAAAACAAACTTATTCAGTCATATACGTGTCTTCTTGAAGATCAGCCTGTGGATGTCAAGCTGGATGAAGGATTCATCTCTTATGTTGAGGCAGAGAACAAGAAACTGCACGAAAACAAGTACTCCAAAGAGCGGGAATATTGGTTAAACAAAATGAAGGGAGCGGAACCTCTTTCTCTAAAACATGACTTTCCAGCAGGTTCTGTACAAGAAGGGATTGGTCATGAACTGCGATTTGATATTTCCGAATCGTTAATGGATGATATTACACAGATGTCCAAAGATAATGAAGTAACCGTTTTTATGTTCTTTATGGGTGCCTTTGGCATTCTTATGAGTAAATATGTCGGTACAGACGATATCACCTTTGCCTCCCCATATTCTCATCGTCCCGGTATGGACTTGGAAGAAACGATTGGATGTTTTGTCCATATGCTGCCTATGCGATTCCATATTGACCTCGAATCAACTCTAAAACCTCTGCTGCAACAAGTAGCCACAACCTGGATGGATACGTACAGGAACATCGGATATCCCAATAACCTCATTGTCAGAGACAGTATGTTACAGGCTCAACCCGGATCACCATCGTTGTTTGATATCTCCTTTGTTTATGATTCCTATGAGGAAGATATGCTCGGAACTCGTATTCTGGATCAGGATAAGGTTACGTTTCCAGGAGATCTGATGGTGGTGTTGAGTCGTTTACCGCAAGGTGCTCAGTTGAAGCTGCAATATAAACCGAGCTTGTTCCGTGAAGATTCAATGGAGCGAATGGGCCAACGGTTTCTATACTTGCTGAATCAACTAGTAACCAATTCTGATCAAAAAATCAGTGAGTTCAGCCTCCTGATGCAGGATGAGAAAGAAAACCTACTGTACCGATTCAATCAAACTTCTTATTTTCCCTACACTCCACAACATATTATGGATATATTTCACGATAAAGTAGCACGTTTCCCGGAGCGGGTAGCTCTAATGGAAGGCAAGCAGCATCAGACCTATGCGCAGGTCAACGCAAAAGCGAACCAATTGGCTAGGCAGATCGTTGCGAGTAAAAAAAGTGATAACGCGGCAGTTGGCGTGCAGATGCCACGTTCCTCGGACATGGTCATTGCCCTATTGGCTGTATTAAAAGCCGGATGTGCTTTTGTGCCTGTAGACCCTTCCTATCCTTTGTCCAGAAAGGACTATATTATATCGGATGCAGACATATCCATCGTGCTGGCTATGCAGCCCGAAAAAGATGACGAGACGCTGGATGTCCAGTACATCTACGTTGAGGGCGATCAGGCCTATACGGGGGATGTCTCAAATCTCGAAGAGGCGCTGAATCCGCATAGCCTTGCCTATATCATGTACACGTCCGGATCAACAGGCAAGCCAAAAGGAGTCATGGTTGAAAATCATAGCGTAGTCAATACACTGCTTGATCTGGAGCGTCGTTTTCCAATGCAGGCGCAGGATGTTTACTTGCTGAAAACGGCATATACCTTTGATGTGTCGGCCACGGAACTTTTCGGCTGGTTCATGGGTGAAGGCGCACTAAGTATTCTTGAGCCTGGAGCAGAAAAAGATCCTGCTCGTATTGTGTCTACGGTGGCATCACATAAGGTTACGCACATCAACTTTGTTCCAACGTTATTCCGTCTTTTTCTCGAAACAATGGAGCTTCGCTCCGATCTGTCAGCATTGGAAACGCTGAAATGGATGTTTGTTGGCGGAGAGGCAGTCACGCCAGACATCATTGAGAAATTTAACAGGTTAGGCATTAGAGCAAGTCTTGAAAATGTTTATGGTCCAACCGAGTGCACCATATGGGTTTCTCATTATCCGTTAAGCCATTACGAAGGCTTGGGCAATGTACCGATTGGCTACCCGCTCAATGAGTCCAGATGGTATGTCGTCGGAAATCATGATGAGCTTCAGCCGTTGGGTATTCCAGGGGAGCTTTGTCTTAGCGGTGTTGGGCTTGCACGTGGATATCTGAATCTGGAACAGATGACCCGAGAGAAGTTTGTCCCTAATCCTTTCTTTCAAGAAGGACAGGATGCAGAGCATTTCAGGTACATGTACCGAACGGGGGATCTGGTACGTTCACTCCCAAGCGGTACGATCGAATATCTGGGACGCATTGATTTCCAGGTTAAAATTCAGGGAGCCAGACTGGAGACAGGCGAAATTGAGAATACCCTGTCATCCTATCCGGGTGTGATCCAGACTGTGGTAGTCATGAAATCATTTGAAAATAGGTCCGGTTTGCTGTATGCCTACTATCTGTCAGAGCAGGAACTGCCTTCTGTCGAATTGAGAGAGCATCTGTCTCGTTTGTTACCGGCATATATGATACCATCCGTTTTTGTACATAAATCCGAATTTCCATTGAATAGCAGTGGGAAAATTGACCGGAAGGCACTCATGGCAGATATCACGCATGCTCACGCTTCCAGTACGTTCTATACCGCCCCGTCTTCTGAGCTTGAGAAGGTTATAGCCGAAGTGTGGGCCGAAGTGCTCGGTGTTGAGAGAGTAGGGCGCGATGATCATTTCTTTGAATTGGGCGGAAATTCATTTTCTGTCATTCAGGCTCACAATAAACTAAAGCATTATACCGATGTGGAGTTCCCTGTTCCTCGTTTTTTCGAATGCCCGACATTGCGTCAATTTGCCGCGCTGGGACCAAAAGATGAGGGAGTTCGGATACCGACTGAAAGGGAACAGTTGTTTCAACGAAAAGAAGGCATTATGCGTGAGGACATTGCAATTGTGGGCATGGCGGTGAATGTGCCGGGTGCTGAGGATATAAGGGAGTTCTGGAGTAACCTTGTTGAACGGCGGGAAAGCATTCACTTTTATAGTGATGATGAATTGAGGGAGCTTGGCGTGGAGGAAGCGCTGCTACGTTCACCTCGTTATGTCAAGGCAAAAGGACGTGCCAACGGCATTGATGAGTTTGACGCAGGGTTCTTTGACTATACTCCCGGTGAAGCCAAAATGATGTCTCCCCAATTCAGACTTTTGTATCAGGGAATATGGGAAGCGATGGAGGATGCAGGCTGCAGACCGGATGAAGCGGGTAAGGTGGGTGTGTTCCTTGGCGGGTCCGATGACTTCGAATGGTACCGTCAAGTGCTTTTTAACGATGCTAACTATAGCAGTAAATACGAAGCATTCACCCTCAGCACCAATCATTTTCTCGCTACCCGAATGGCTTATAAGCTGAACTTAAAAGGGCCGGCCTATACCGCTCTGACGGGATGTTCTACTTCATTGGTTACACCTCATCTGGCATGTCAATCTTTGATCGTTGGAGAATGTGATGTGGCCGTGGCTGGTGGGATCACCGTGGAGTTGCCCAATGAAGGGGGTTACATATTTGAGGATGGCATGATGTTCTCCACAGATGGACACTGTCGTCCATTTGATGCGGCAGCCAGTGGAACTGTCTTCTCCAATGGTATGGGAATTGTGGTGTTGAAGCGGGTAACCGATGCTCTGCGGGATGGAGATCATATCTACGGGGTCATCAAAGGCTCAGCAATTAACAATGACGGACAAGAGAAACTCAGTTTTCTTGCTCCAAGCGTAAGCGGACAGGCTGAAGTCATTCAGGATGCTTATAAGGTAGCCGGAGTAGACCCGGAAACGGTGAGTTATATCGAAGCACATGGCACGGGAACGTTGCTAGGTGATCCAATTGAAGTAAACTCGTTAACTCGGGCCTTTGCTTCCGACCAAAAGCAATTTTGTTATCTGGGTTCGGTCAAAGGCAATGTGGGACATATGGATACAGCCGCAGGTGTGGTTGGTTTAATCAAGGTAGCGCTCAGTCTTGGACAAGGATATATCCCTGGAACAGCGAATTATGAGCAACCTAATCCCAAAATTGATTTTTTGAATACGCCTTTTAAAGTTAATGCACAAGGGGTGGACTGGAAACAGGGCAAAGTTGGAGTCATGCGCGCAGGAATCAATTCATTTGGTGTGGGGGGCACGAATGCTCACATGGTATTGGAGGAGGCTCCCGAGATGGAGAAGTGCAGTCCGGATGATGACGTAAATATATTGCTTTTTTCCGCCAAAACAGAGTACTCGCTGAACCGCACCGCTGAACGGATTATGGAACATCTGACTCAGCAGCCGGATCAATCTGTGTCAAACGCAGGGTGGACCTTGCAATCAGGTAGATCTGTTTTTGCGTATCGTAAGGCACTCATTCTGGATAAGACATGGAAGGATAATCCGGACAAGCTGATACAGCAACTGGGGAAAGCACGCGTATACCATTCGGCTCAAGGCACTCGTCCCGTATACTTTATGTTCCCCGGACAGGGCAGTCAGTATCAGGGAATGGGTGCAGAACTATACAGATCTACAGAGCAAACAGGCCTGGCTCCAATCTTCAGAAGTTATATTCAGGAAATATTGGACCTTCTGCCTGCGGAAGAACGAGAAGATATGCTGTCTGTTGTATACGGGGATCAGCACCCTGAGCGAATAAACCAGACGGAGTACAGCCAATTCGCACTGTTCATGACAAGTTATGCGCTGGCCAAGTCGCTGCTGGATCTGGGCATCAAGCCAGATGGCATGATCGGACACAGCATTGGTGAATTGGCTGCTGCAGCGGTAGCGGGTGTGTTCGAACTCGGAGATGCTGTCAAGTTAGTTCGACTTCGCGGACGTCTGATGCAACAACAACAACCCGGGGTTATGCTTGCCATTATGGCGGATGCACAGCAGGTGAAGTCACAACTGGAGGAAGATATGTGGCTTGCCCTGGTGAATACTACAGGTTCCAGTGTGATTGGTGGGACAGCTGAAGCCATTTCACGGATGGAAGCCAAGGCTGAAGGACTGGGCTGGAAGTGCATTCGTGTGAAGACTTCCCATGCATTCCATACGCCAATGATGAATCAGGCCGCTGAGGAATTTAGACGTTATCTAGCAGAGCATTCACTTCATACGCCACAGATCCCTTTACTGTCCAACACCAGTGGAACATGGGCGCTTGGAGATGAAATCACACAACCTGACTATTGGTCCCGTCATATTTTACAGCCGGTGTTGTTTGAATCAAACCTGGCTGAAGTGTTGAAGGATGAGCGGGCTGTATTAATTGAAGTAGGTGCAGGACGAACGCTAAGCTCCTTTGCCAGACAGCACAGTCTATCAAGAGATTCCCAGACGGTACTGAATATGCTACGTCACGTAAGGGAGACGGAGCAGGACAGTATCTATGTGAACCGCAGACTTGCGGAGTTATGGTGCGAAGGCATTGAACCGGACTGGAAGGTGTTCAAAGGGCAGACGGTACGACGCAAATGCTCTCTGCCTACTTATGTTTTCAACAAACAATCCTATCCTGTCAGTGTTTCTCTTTCTGGCTCATCAGCGGCGGCAGGAATGGATACCGGGGATGATAGGCAGCATGCAGATCAGGGAAAGGGAAGTGGCTCTACTCTAATAAAAGGGACAGTTTATACTGGCGGTTCAGACCAACTGAAGCAGATTGTCCTTGATGCATATCGAACGATTTTTGGCATCGATGATCTAGATGAAGAGGTTAATTTCTTTGCGGTTGGAGGAGATTCTCTCAAAGCAGTCAGCTTGTCTGCATGGATCCGATCTCATTTAGGAATTCAGCCTGAGGTAGCAGATATTTTCAATCATTCAACGCCTATTCAACTGGCGGAGCATCTCTATGTCATGGCGAAACCAAAAGTGGACCAACAGATAATTCAATCTGCACCCACTATGGATGCTTATCCAATCTCTTCTGCACAGATGCGTATGTTCACACAAGCGATGCTTGATCCAGGCAATACGGCATACAACCTACCGTCTGCAACCATTATTGAAGGTGAATTGGACCGTATAAGAGTTGAGGCTGCTTTGCAGAAGTTGATGCAACATCATGAGGCGCTCAGAACATCGTTTGAGATACGGGGTAGTCAGATCGTTCAGATCATCCAACCTTCGGTTCGCTTAAGTATGGGCTACGCAGAGCAGCATGTGGCAGATGACCAAGAGTTGCCTGCGATGATCGAGACATTGATTCGTCCTTTTGATCTGGGGAGAGCTCCGCTTATGCGGGTTGAACTGATTAAGATAGGCGAGCGCAGGCATCTGTTATTCTTTGATATTCACCATATTATCGCGGATGGTACATCTGTCGAAATCATTACTCGTGACTTCAATGATTTATATTTTGGCAAAGAGCATGCAGTCCGATTGCAGTACAAAGATTACGCGGTATGGCAGCAACAACGTCTCGCTTCACAGGAATACATTTCACATCAAACGTACTGGCTGGACCATCTTGGCCCTTCTTTACCTGTGCTGGAGCTTCCACTTGACCATGAGCGTCCATCACAGCGATCCATGCAAGGGGGACGTCTTCATTTCACGTTGAATCGTTCGTTAACACAACACTTGCATGAGCTGGCTTCCTCATCGGAAGCATCCATGTATATGGTAATGCTAAGTGTGTGGAATCTTCTTCTCGCACACCGCTCAGGTCAGCAGGACATTGTGGTAGGAACGCCTGTTGCAGGAAGGATGCAAGAGGAGTGGAAAGAGACGGTAGGCATGTTTGTCAATATGATTGCGATGCGGAATTTTCCAACGTTTGATCGTACGTATACTGATTTTTTACGCGAACTTAAACAACATACACTGGATGCCTTTGCGTATCAGGAGTATCCGTTTAATGAGCTTGTGGCACAACTGGGCGTGACACGTGAGTTGAACCGAAATCCGGTATTTGATGTTTGTTTTGATTATCAGAACATGGACTTGCATGGACTTGAACTTCATGGGTTGCAATTCAGTTCTTTTCCGGTGGAGACGGGTACGTCTACTTATGATCTGTTAATGACCTGTCAAGAAAACAGGGAGAAGCAGGTGATTGAAGGATATATCGAATACTCGCTGGATCTGTTCCGCCGGGACACAGTTGAAGGTATGATGCAGGAGTTTATCGGACTCTGCCAAGAGGTTGTACAACAGCCCAATCTGTCTCTGAGCGAACTGTTTGAGAGAAACGAACGTTCTCACGAGCACCCAGTCCATCGTCTTGCTGGTCCACGTCTGGATTACAATCCTGCGGTGGGTCTGCATCGGCTGTTCGAACTGCAGGCAGAACTCACACCAGACAAGAAAGCTCTCCTTGTATCATCCGGCGCCGCTTTTACCTACAGGGAGCTTAATGAAAAAGCTAATACGCTGGCTTGGAAGCTGATTGATCAAGGTGTGCGCCGGGATGAACCTGTAGGCGTATTATCCAGACGAGATGAATCGTTGATCATTATGCTATTGGCGGTGCTGAAAGCTGGGGCGGCTTATGTGCCTCTGGACCCTGCTTTTCCGCCGCAGCGCATCGTAAATATGATTGAAGACAGCCGAATGAACGTATTGCTGTGTACGCCTGATGAAGAAGGCACAGTGACTTTTAGCGGAGACCGATTTGTGTATGATCCAACTGTCCAGGATGTGTGCTCATCCGTTAACCCGGACATAAGCGTCCTGTCTTCGGACCTGTCCTGTGTGATTTTCACCTCAGGATCGACCGGTCGTCCCAAAGGGGTCATGATTACTCATGAGGCAATGGTCAATTTTGTTGAGGACATCAGGCACCGACATATTTTTGCACATGAGACAGATCGCATCATCAGTGTGACGACCATATCTTTTGATATTTTCGGATTTGAAGTGTGGACACCATTATGCACCGGATATTCGCTGTATCTGGCCAATGAGCAGGAGCAGCTTGACCCGGCTCTTGCTTCACGTCGAATACGTGAACATGGTGTTACACACATTCTTAGCACGGTCTCACGCATTAAGGCATTTGTCGAAAATCCGGAATTTGCTCAGGCGCTTGGCAATCTGCGGTGTGTTCTTACCGGAGGGGAAAATGTCCCTGTGGGACTCCTCACCGATCTGAAGCGGCTTACGCCCGCTCGAGTCTTTAACATGTATGGACCAACGGAAACTACAATCTGGTCAACGACCAAAGAATTGAATGACACAGCCGCGATCACCATTGGCAAGCCCATTACCAATACAGAGATTTATATTCTGAATGATGAAGGTGAAATACTGCCACCTGGAAGTTATGGAGAGCTGTGCATTGCAGGAAAAGGATTATCCCGCGGTTATCTGCATAATGCTGCTGAGACCGATGCCCGATTCATGGCAAACTCCAATGTTTTGGGAGGCCGTTTGTACCGAACTGGCGATCTGGCCCGTATACTGCCGGATGGGGATGTTGAGTTAATGGGACGGTTAGATCAGCAGGTGAAGATTCGTGGCTACCGGATTGAACTGAACGAGATTGAGCAGGCAGCGATGAATTATGAACGTGTAAGGGAGGCTGTCGTTAAGGTAGAAGGGGCCAAGTCACATTCATTGCAATTAATCCTTTTCTACAGTCTGAAGCCTGGGATTGGGCCTTCCGTTATGGGGGATGAAGACATACAGCTTCGGACCTGGTTAAAGCAGCGGCTTCCACAGTACATGATGCCTTCTCGCTTGATTCGTCTGGAAAATCTGCCTGTGCTGCCTAATGGCAAACTGAATCGCAATGCTCTTCGTCTGGCTGATTTTGAGCCGGGAGAGAGAACTAATCCGGCTTTGGTTTATGGCTCATCGATTCAAGGAATGGAGCGGGCAAAAGTTGATCTGGAGCAGATGCTCATTGCAACGTGGAAGGAAATATTGAATCTGGATACGGTTAATATCCATGATCACTTTTTTGACATCGGAGGCAACTCGCTGGGGCTTATTCTGATCAATAATCGGCTGAATGCCTATCTGGATAAAAAAGTTCCGCTGGTGCAATTGTTTGAGCATTCCTCCATTGCATCACTGGTCAGTCATCTGGTGGCTGAGCAGATGCTGCCGACAGTTACACAACAAGAGGAGAGCGGGAATATCGCTTCGGCTGGATATCCTGTTACGAACCCGGACCCGACAACAGCTCCCAAAGAGTATGTGATGAGCACAGTTGAACACAGCAAAGTGGAACAGAGCAGACCAGATCAGAGCAGACCGGAACAGAGTATCCAGTTTGCCTCAGAACACAGTAGCAGAACTTCTTCTTCGTCGGATATCGCAGTCATTGGCATGGCAGGGCATTTTCCCGGCTCAAGAAATATTGAGGAGTTCTGGGATAACCTAATGGCAGGTAAGGATGGTATCACTCGTCTGAATGAGGAGGATCTAACCGCTGCGGGTGTACGACCGGAAGACTTCAAACATCCTGATTATGTACGGGCCAAAGGTGTACTGCAAGATACTGAGTATTTTGACTCCGGATTTTTCGAATATCCGCATCAGGAATCCAACATGATGGATCCGCAAATACGGCTGCTACATCAGTGCTCATGGGAGGCACTTGAGCATGCCGGGTGTGATCCTTACAGTTATGAGGGATCTATAGGATTGTTTGCCGGAAGTGGACTGAGCTTACCATGGATGGTGCAATTTCTAGGTCGTTCCGGTAATTTGCTACAGGCTTTTGAAGCCATGACTTTAAATGAAAAGGACTATATTACAACCCGAGTATCTCACAAATTAAATCTGAGAGGGCCGAGTATGGCCGTACAGACCGCATGTTCGACTTCTTTGGTCGCCATCCACCAAGCTGCTGAATCGCTGATTCGGGGTGAGTGTGATGTGGCACTTGCGGGAGGTGTCTCTATCTCCTATCCGCTCAAAGAAGGTTATCACTGGCATGAAGGCATGATTTATTCAAAAGATGGTCATTGCAGACCGTTTGATGAGCAGGCATCTGGTACTGTGTCTGGTAATGGATGCGGAATGGTTGTGCTCAAGTCACTCCGCGACGCGCAGAGAGATGGAGATCATATCTATGCAGTCATTAAAGGTTCAGCGATTAATAATGATGGCATGGACAAAATTGGATATACGGCACCGAGTGTGGCCGGGCAGGTCAAGGTTATTCAATCAGCCCTGCATCGTTCGGGAGTGTCTCCTAGAGAGATCTCCTATCTGGAGGCGCATGGAACAGGAACCAAATTGGGGGACCCGATTGAAATTGAAGCGCTCAGGCAGTCATGGGGAACAGATCGTAGAAATTATTGTGCTCTAGGTTCTGTGAAAGCCAATATTGGGCATCTTGATGCGGCAGCAGGTGTCGCTGGTTTTATTAAAACCGTACTGACGCTTTATCACCGGGTGGTTCCGCCACAGATTCACATGAATCGGGCGAATCCAATGTTGGAGCTGGAGCATAGTCCCTTCTATATCAACAAGGAGCCACAGCCATTAGAAGACGCGAAGCGAATCCTGCGAGCAGGTGTCAGTTCGTTTGGGATCGGGGGGACCAATGCTCACGTCATTCTGGAGCAACCACCCGTCCAAGAGAGCCAAGCCAATTATGAGTCATTGCTTCTGCTGCCCTTCTCGGCCAAAAGTGAATCTGCGCTGGAACGCACGTACGATTCGGTTCTACAGGCGATCCATGCATTGCCGGAGCAGTTGCCCAATGCTGCGTGGACGCTACAGAAGGGAAGAAGCAGATTCATTCATCGTAAAGCGCTAATCGTTGTAGACGGTTATATTCCGCCAGGCGAGCAGTCTGTGGAGTTTGAGACACAGGCAAGTGTGACGAATGGGAAGCCTAAGGTCATGTTTTACCTTAGCGGAAATGCAGGTTGGGAAGCGCGCAAGATTCGGGAACTATATGCTTCCGTGTATCGCAGTCAGGTCTCAGAGATATTCAAACAACACTTTGAAGAGATACTGAACCTCTTTGAGTCCAAGGAACAGTATGCCATTCGCCAAGGCATAGGGCGATCGTTAACCGATTCAAGGCTTGAGCGCATGCAGTGCTTTGTTGTGCAATATGCTCTTTATAAAACCGTGATGCAGCTTGGTATCAAGCCAGATGCTGTCTGTGGGCAAGGCGTTGGCGAACTGGTGGGGTTGGTTATTAGTGATGCACTTGATCCAGTACATGCCGTAGGGCTTTTATACAATCTGGAGCATTGGTCACTAGAAGAAGGAGCATTGTCAGATGCTTTGACAGGAAGGATGACAGATGCAACTGTAACAGACCTTGCGTCGAGTATTGCACCACTGTTATCTCCAAATTTCCTGTTTACGTTGCTAAATCGCAAGACGCTTTCTGAATCTGATGGGCATACGCTGTGGATCGTTTCGAATCAGCAGCAGGATACAGAACAAATAACCCCGGATTCATTATCAGAGCCAAACATCATAGCTCTTACTGGAGATCGTCAGAGCTTGCTTGAGGCAGACGTGTATTTAATGAAAGTACTTGCTTTTTGCTGGTGCTCTGGCATGGAGCTGGATTGGGAACAGTTAAACGGAATGGGGCGCAGGCAAAAAATCTCTCTGCCGACGTATTCCTTTGATCCCATTGTTCACCAACATGATGTTGCGTTGTATCAGCTTGCAGGTATGTCGCAGGTTGCGGCGGGTTCTATCGCAGCATTAGACCAATCTCCATCCGGGAAAGTCAGGGTTCAACGGACTGATGATGAGATAAGGCATGTATTATCGCAATTGTGGCAGGAGTTGCTTGGTAATGGAGCAGTCAGCCTTGAAGATGATTTCTTTGAGCTTGGAGGTCATTCTTTAAAAGCGATTTCCTTGGCGTCTAGGATTAAAGAAATGTTTGGACTGAATTTGGGGCTGGAAGAGGTTTTTGATCATTCTGTATTTGAACACATGGTTCAATGGATTGCTGAACATCAGGTTACAAGTGACTCTGATTCAGTGAACCCAATCTTGCCTGTACCTAAGAAAGAGAAATACAAGACCACTTCTGCACAGCGAAGAATGTATGTGGTGCATGAGTGGATGAAAGGTGAGAGTACGGCGTACAATCTCGCCAGTTCCTATAGGGTAAGGGGAAAACTTGACCCTACCCAATTCAGAGTAACAATGGATGCACTGGTAGAGAGACATGAAGCATTCCGTACCAGATTTGAAATGATTGACGGTGAGCTTTTCCAGGTTGTCGAGGATCAGGTTCCAAGCGTGGTAGAATTGCTGGAATTAGAAACGGCAGGGTTAGAGCAGGTCATGGAATGGATCAAGCCTTTTGATCTGACCAGCGCACCATTGGTTCGTGTTAAGCTCATTCGCCTTTCTCAAGAGGAACACATCTTATTCATCGACATGCATCATATCATTTCGGATCAGAGTTCCATTGCTATCCTGATGCAGGATTTTGCTCGCATGTACAGAGGAGAAACATTGCAATCTCTTGATATTCAGTATAAGGATTATGCGGAATGGCGTGATGAAGCTGCGTCACATGGACAATCTGTTGAAGACGCCGAGTTTTGGATACGGGAATTCGAGGACATGCCTGCACCGGTTGAATTGCTTACAGACTTCCCAAGACATGGCGCGTCATCCTACAGCGGAGACAGACGTTCCATTGAACTTGGTGAGTCGTTAAGCACACAGGTCAATGACTTCTGTACTCAACAAGGGCTTACACCCTACATGTTGTTCATGGCAACTTTGAATCTATTAATTTGGAAGTATACGGGTCAGGAAGACTTGGTCGTTGGTACAGCGGTTGCCGGGCGTGAGAAGCCAGAACTCAATAACGTTATGGGGATGTTCGTGAACATGCTCGCCATTCGTACCAGCATGGACAGAGAATGGTCCACAGAGGCGTATTTGAATAAGATGCGTGGCAAGCTGTTATCCTGTTATGAGCATCAGCATTATCCTTATGAAGCACTGGTAGAACAACTTGGTCTATTCGGTGATTTAAGCCGCAACCCCCTATTTGATGTGGTTCTAAATTACATTAATATGGGGACCGATGATCCTGAAGCCGGGGAACTGATGCTTGAACCATGGGTCGAAGGTAAGGTGGATGCCAAATTTGATCTGACTTGGACACTGGTCGAGCATAAGCAATGTTACACGGTTGAACTTGACTATCGCTCGGATTTGTTTAAAGCGGAGTCCATGGAACGGATGCTGGATAAATTCCGGTATATCCTGTCTCAGATCACAACAGGGGATAATGAACGAATTGGACAGATTAAGCTCACTACACCGGAGGAAGAGGACTGGCTGCTGTACGGAGTCAACGATAATGCCGCCCAGTATCCGCGAGATGCGACCATCTCCCAATTATTCGAGGAACAAGTTCATATGCATCCACAGAAGTCAGCATTGGTCTGGGAAGACGATGAGTGGAGCTATGCAGATCTGTATGAACGTGTTCAGTGGCTGGCGTCCAGGTTGCTTGGACAAGGGGTAAAATCAGGCTCCAGTATTGCTCTCATTCTGGACCGTGGACCGATCCAGATGATCAGTATCCTTGCTACACTCAAAGTGGGGTGCAGTTATGTTCCGATTGACCCAGCTTCGCCGCCATCGAGAATTGAATTTATTTTGCAAGATTGCGATGCGGCTGTGTTATTGACTGAAACGGCGTATGCCTCCACATGGCAATCTGTAGTTCCTTGTATCGTGCCGGCAGATGAACTGGCAGCATTTGATTCAGGAAATATGCAGGAGCCCGTTGAAGATATGAACAAGACCGCTCTTGACCCGGCTTATATCATTTATACATCAGGGTCAACAGGAACCCCGAAAGGGACTGTGATGAGTCATCGCAATGTGACCAAAGTCATGAAAAATAGCAATTTCGTCACCGTCGTGCCAGAGGATCGTATCCTGCAAATTTCTAACTATGCGTTTGACGGTTCCATTTTCGATATTTTTGCTTCATTAATAAATGGCGCTACTCTTGTATTAATCTCAAAAGAGACCATTTTGGATATGGCTCGTTTGGCGGATGTCATCCAACAGCAACGGATTTCAGTATTTTATATTCCGACATCCTTGTTTAATATGCTGGTGGACTGGGATGCTGATTGCTTGAAGAATGTGCGTAGAGTGATGTTTGGTGGTGAAGCTGCATCGGTGAGTCATGCCAACAAAGCGCTTGCATGTGTGGGGCCGGGCAGGCTGTTAAATGGATATGGGCCAACGGAAGCGACCTTTTTTGCCTCCTACCACTTATTACAGCAAACAGAGCCTTATACTGGCTCACTGCCTATAGGTTATCCCCTGTCTAACACAGCCTTGTATGTTCTGGATGATGAGCTGAAGCCTGTGCCACCCAACGTTCCAGGTGAACTGTATATCAGTGGGGATGCGGTAGGTATTGGATATCTTAACCGTGAGGATCTTACCCGAAAACACTTTCTTGATGATCCCTTCCGCAAGGGAGAACGAATGTATCGGACAGGTGACATCGTCAAACGTCTGGCTGACGGCAGTCTGATTTTTATTGAACGTTCGGATTTCCAGGTCAAGATTAGAGGTTTCCGCATTGAGTTATCGGAGATAGGTAATTGCATGGAGCGTCTTTCGGGAGTACGTGATGCCTTTGTCATGACAGCTACAGAATCATTAGGAAGCCTATACATTGCCGCTTTTTATACAACTGATACTGGAGCAGATGGTGAGTATATTCGAAGAGAACTTCACCAGCAGCTGCCTGAGTACATGGTACCTGCACGCATTATTCGAATGGATCATCTTCCGATTAATGCCAATGGCAAAGTGGACCGAAGGGCATTGTCCGAGCATTTGGTTGAAGAGCAGCAGAGGTCTCTGGAAGTGAGTTCACCTCGGACAAAAACAGAGCGTGTCATTCTTGCCGCCATGCGACAGATCCTGGGTAATCCAGGAATTGGTGTGGAAGATCACTTCTTTCAAAATGGGGGGCATTCGCTCAAAGCGATTGCATTTACTCAAATTTTGGCAAAAGAAGGAATTGCCATCAATGTGAACGAATTATTCCAATATCCGACAGTTAGAGGACTTGCCAAATTGGTAGATATTAATCCTCCGGCGTCAGTTTGGTCCGAAGATAGCCTGCATATTCAGTCCCCGATAGTCATACCACAGGACATAACACTTCATGAGAAACAACTGGACAGCCTGGTCCTGCATGTCTTAAACAGCTGCAATCAGGTTTCATCTTTTATGGCGGGCATGACCCCTATGGGTCAATTCCCACTATCTCCAATTCAACAAGCACATGCTTCTACGACTTCACGAGCAAGCGGATTTACAACAACGCTGGAAGGCGAATTGAATGAACAAGCTGTAAAACACCTGATTCTTGGGGTTATATCCCGGCATCAATTGCTGCACAGCATGATATATGAGGAAGAACAATTGTATTGGCATCCATGTGATATGTCGTTAGCGGCGGACATGCTGCAACAGCTTATCCCGTATCTTGATATTCGTCATTATGCTTCGGCTACAATGGAGCAGCTGGAGTACAGACTGGTTCAGTCTCTGTTACACAAAACGTATACGTTGAAGGAACTACCTTGGCGTCTGTGTATTTTGCGTACAGGAGCCACAGAGCATAAGCTGATTTGGAGTTTTGATCACCTTGCGTTTGATGGTATGAGTGCCCAGATCATCAAGCAGCAACTTGAATCGAAGGCATTATATAGACCGCAAGGTATAGAGATCGAGAGTGATCTTCTGTACCAAGTACGAAATTATGAGGATTATGTAAATTTTCTGTCTCAAGGCCCCATAGGGGTATCAGAAGATGAAATAGAGAAACAATTTTCACTTCAAGCATGGAATAGATGTAACACCATCGTCATGAACAAGTTGAAGGAAACAGAAACATTGTCGCCTTCAGCAATGACTGTCGAGTTGTTCCTTGCAGGGAAGGAGCCTGCAGATGTTTGGTGGACATGCTTTGAAAATTTTTCCAACATCATTGCGGCTTATCTGAACATAAGCCAATTGCCAATAGCCCTGGTGCATTACGGAAGGGAGTATGGCGAAGAATCCTACTATGATTATGTGGGAGAATTCCTTGATCTGATTCCGGTACTGGTAGACAGTGAATTCACACAGGAAGATCTGTTGGAACGTCTGGAATTTACGAAGCAACACAGCATTAACTTTATGGCACTTACACATGATTCTTCCCTCTCGGCACAATATGATGGCATACAGGAACAATTGGGAACTGCCTACAGGCAAACAGAACAGGAGACGCGTCAGATGATTCTGTTTAATTATCAAGGCTTCATCTCCAGCAGCGAAGCGATCTCAATGTCGTCTCAGTCGTCGGATGACCAAGATTCGAATTCGGGACTCGCCCAATTCGAATGGGTTATTCGCTACGACGAAGAGCATCTGTATGTACATCTGGCCTGTCAGGCTGGTCTGGATATCAAACGTATGAAACAGCTGATTGATGACAGGCTTGGTAGCGATGTGAAAGTGGTAGTTCACAATGAGGCAATGGAGGTGCAACATGTCCAGTAAATCCATACAGCGAGGACCCGAGCTGATTGTGCCAGAACATTATTCAACAGTGGCTGAGATGCTAATCTACATTGCAGATATTCATCCAGAAAAGGGAATGACCTATATCAGCTCTTCAGGTGACGAACAGTTTGAATCTTATCCTGAATTACTGATACAGGCTCGCAAGTACCTGCAGTCTCTTCAGGAGCAAGGCATTCAACAAGGACAGGTCGTTATTTTGGAGATTGACCAGTCACAGGAATTTTACCGTACCTTTTGGGCTTGTATGCTGGGGGGCATTATTGTCGCCCCGGTTAGTCCTCCGGCTGCCTGGGAACCAGGCTCAGCCGGTCTGGAGAAATTCACGAAAGTGTGGGAGGTGCTCGGGCGTCCAGTCGTTATCGTCGAGGAAGCCTACATGCCCAAGTATAAGCAGCTTGCGGAAAGTCCGGTATTCAAAGGTCTTATGTTGATTAGCGTGAACGAGCTTCAAGCAGGCCAGCAGATGGCTGATCTATGCCCAACCTCTCCTGATGACATTGTGTTCCTGCAATTCTCATCAGGAAGCACTGGAATTCCCAAAGGTGTGCAGTTAACAAATCACAATATTATCGCCAACAGTATTGCATGCAAGACTTTTCTTGGAGCTGAAGAAGGAGATAATGTGTTTACCTGGTTGCCGCATACGCATGATATGGGGATATTTGGACAGCATCTGACACCCGTCCTGAGTGGAGCCAACATCATGGTGATGTCACCTTATACCTTCGTACGGTCCCCTTACCTGTTCTTGCGCAAGATTACGGAGCATCAGGGAAAATGGTTTTGCTGTACCAATTTCGGTTTCGAATGGATGGTTCAGAAGATCCCGGATTCCAAGCTCTCAACGCTGGATCTCTCTTCACTGCGTATGACCTTGAATGGAGCAGAGCCTATATCAACGTCTGTTATCGAGCGATTTGTCAAAAAATTCAGCTCTTGTGGCTATCGTCCCAATATGATGTTTCCTGCATATGGTATGGCAGAAGCGACAGTAGGTGTATGTACCTCCAGACTGGGGGAAGAGCCACGAATTGAACGTATTTCGCGTACACGGCTGGTGCAGGAAGGACTGGCTGTGCCAGTCCAGCTACCTAGCAGTGATAGCCATACTTCAGATGTGATCGAATTTGTCCATGAAGGGTATCCCATGACAGGGATTCAGATCCGGATTGCGGATGAACAGGGTGAAGTGCTGGATGAGCGGGTTGTTGGCGAAATACAGATTCGTGGGGAATCGGTAACCTCCGGATATTACAGTCTCCCGGAGATCAATCGTGAAATGTATGTGGATGGGTGGCTTCGCACTGGAGACTTGGGTTATATGGCTGATGGCTCCCTGGTTGTAAGCGGACGAATCAAGGACATTGTGTTTATTCGGGGACAGAACCATTATGCGCATGATCTTGAAGAAATTTTGTACCAGAATAGCAGCATTCTGAGAGGGAATCTGACGGTAGTCGGACACTTTAACAGCCTCAAACAAGTAGAGGAGCTGCTTGTATTTGTTAAATACAAATCGGGTACTCCACAGTTCCTGGATGTACGACAGGATCTGATCCAACGTATGAGGGCTGGATTGGGTATTGAGATCACCCATGTTCTCCCAATCAAGGTTATTCCCAAAACGACGAGTGGCAAGGTCCAGCGCTTCATGCTGAGAAACGAATATGAGCGTGGAGTATTTACCAAGGACATCGAGGCCATTGAAGAGCTGATTCGCGAAAACACACAACAGCAAGGATACGAGACGGTTTCCGCATCGTCTTTGGAGTATACCGTACGTAAAGCCTGGGCCGAAATTCTTCAATTGCCCGCAGGAAAGATTGAGATGGATACTTCTTTTCTCGCACTTGGAGGCAATTCCATTCTCTCTTATCAATTACTTGACAAGCTGTCTGCACATATGGGACGTGAATTAGGACAAGAACTACTTGTTTTTTGCAGTACCGTACGTGAGATGGTGGAATATCTGCAGGAACTTCCAGCAGAAACGAAGGACTTTGAACAAGCTGAAACAACAGATAATCACCTGAATGTACATCGTGCTATTGCTATTACCGGACTGTCTCTGCGTCTGCCTGATGCCGACACCCAAGAGCAGTTCTGGAGCAATCTGGTTAACGGGTTAGATAGTGTTGACCGGGTTAGTTTAGAGCGTGCAACACGTTCCAAGCAACCCGGTTGGGATGACTGGATTGGGGAACTGAAGCAACCGGATACGTTTGATCATGAGTTCTTTGAAATCCCGTCTGAACAAGCTGCATTTATGGATCCGCAGCATCGGAAGCTGCTGGAAGTTGCTCATGAGGCGCTGGAGGATGCAGGTATGCTCGTGGATCATGAGGATAAGCGTGATGTGGGTGTGTATGTAGGGATTAACCCAAGCACATACTTCGATCTGGTTGTTGATTATATGAACCGGAGTCTTGGAAAGGCTGTTCATTCTCACGCTATGGTAGGTAATATGTCCAATATTGCAGCGGCCTCCATTTCACACATGTACAATTTTACAGGGCCGGCACTGTCCATAGATACAGCATGTTCTTCTTTTCTGGTCGCACTGACGCAAGCTGTGGCGGCCATTCAGGACAAGCGTATCTCTGGGGCAGTTGTAGGTGGAGCGAACATTTTGGCTACACCGCATGTTCATCAACTATCACGCAATGCTGGAATCTGTTCTTCCACTCAACATACGAAGGTATTTGATCGGGAAGCAGATGGTTCAGTCCTGGGGGAAGGTGCTGTTGTTGTATATCTGGAGCCGCTAACAGAGGCAGTTCGCAACAATAAACATGTTTATGGTGTGATTCGCGGGACAGCGGTGAATAACGACGGATATTCCCTGGGCATTATGGCACCCAACCCTCAGGGGCAATATGAGGTACTTCGTGCCGCTTATCGCGATGCCAACCTAAACCCGAGCGAGGTCTCTTATATTGAAGCACATGGATCGGGGACAAGAATTGGAGATCCAATTGAGGTGAATGCCTTGCTCCGACTGTTCCGGGAAAAGGGATATCCAAGCGACAATTCGATTGGATTAGGTTCAGTCAAAACCAATATTGGACATTTATTTGCAGCCTCTAGTGGAGCCAGTCTTGCCAAGGTTCTGCTCAGTATGCAGCATGGGGAACTGGCACCAAGTCTGCATATGGATAATCCGAATCCGGCCCTCCGACTGGACCAATCGCCGTTCCATATCGTTAGCGAGCATAGATCGTGGGATGTACCTGAAGGGAAAACGCGGAAGGCAGGCATCAGCTCATTTGGCCTGGGAGGTACGAATGCCCACATTGTGCTGGAGGAATGGAAAGCCCCTGTCCGTGCAGCTGCCCCGGCACGTGGCCAGTTGTTAACGTTCTCTGCGAAATCAGAGCAGGCTTTAAAAAAGCTGATTGATAACACGGAGCAGTATGTGAAGAAACATGCGGACCTGGCACTAGAGGATCTTTGTTTTACCCGGAACAGATATAGAAAACATTATCGGTATCGTGCGGCAGTAGCTGTCAGCTCAACCGGAGAGTGGAACATTGAAGAGATGGAATTTGGCTTCAAGCCTAGAAACCGAGCTGCTCGTGTCAATATTGTGGTTGGGGGGCATGAGATTTGCGGAGAAGATGAGGCTCAAGCTCGTAAGGTAATCAGGCCAGACGATTCTAATGAAGATACCGTATCAACCTTGAACTACTGGGTGACTTTGCTTGAGACACTTGTACATCTGGTTCCTTCCATTCAAGAGATTCGAGGAATAGCTGCAGGAGAGGAACTTGTATCCAGTTTACATCTGGATGGCGAGGAACATCACAGCGCTCATGCAAGCCAATCCACTCCAGTGAACAACAGAGTGACGTTAGACAGTCTGCAAGACACACCTGGCAAGATGGCAAACGCCGACATTGTAATTATGATTGGAGCAGATCAGACAGTGCAGCAGCTCGAATACAGTGGCAAGGAGAGCTTCATCCGCCTGTCTGCCGAGCCGACACTTACCATGGAGGATCAGCTTGCTTTATTACTGGGACAGCTTTATGTACGTGGTGCTGCACTGGATTGGGAACAGTTACATCCGAATGGCTCTGGCCAGATTGTACATCTGCCAGCACATCCATTCGAGCCGTATGTACATTGGATAGATGTGAATCAGGGAACGGAGGTCATGATATGACAAAAGAAGAAATTGAGCTTTTTCTCAAAAGCGAGATTGCTGCAGCGTTGAATCAGGAGCCAGAGGACATCGATGAAGAGATGAATTTTTTGAAAATTGGTGTCTCCTCTGTGCAGGCGCTCAAGATCATTAACCGTGCGCGTAAGCATCTTCAAGTTGACATCAGTCCGGTTGCGTTGTTTGAATACAAAACAATTGCCGAGTTCGCCGCCTATCTGAATGAATCTCTTCTTCAAGAGGGGGTTGCCGAATGATTGAAGTGGATATAGAGCAAGAGATCATTCATGAAGCTGAATTGTTTGCTGCCCGTGAAATTCGTCCTTATGCTCAACAAATTCAAGAGCAGCAAGCCATTCCCAGAACATTGATCCGTGCCATGGCTGAAAAAGGTTACTTGGCTGCCTCAATCCCCGCTGAATATGGCGGCATGGGTCTCGGTCCCAAGGCGTACGGGCTGTTGACTGAAGTATTTGGCAAGGCTCTTCCAGCCGTTCGCAGCTTGTTAACGGTACATACTTCACTTGTAAGTGAAACTTTGGTACGTTTCGGAACGCCTGAGCAAAAATCGTCCTGGCTGCCCAAGTTGGTGAAGGGAGAATGGATTGCTGCCTTTGGCTTGACTGAACCGGAAGTTGGTTCGGATGCCAAAAGTGTAAAGACCGAGTGGAGAGAAGAATCGGACTGTTATGTTTTGAATGGAAAAAAGAAGTGGATCACGTTTGGACATTTGGCAGATGTATTTATCATTATTGCCTCGAATCAGGGACGAAGCACTGCTTTTTGGGTCGAACGCCAGTTTGAGGGTGTACAGACCCAACCTATTGAAGGTGTCATGGTTGCGGGAGAGACAGGTATAGCTGAGATTGATCTCCATGAGGTGCGTGTACCAAAAAATCACATTATTGGACGTCTGAATGAAGGTTTTGAGTACATCGTAACCGGGGCGCTGGACCAGGGCAGATATAGCATAGCCTGGGCAGGGCTGGCGATTGCGCAGGAAGCGCTGGATGCCATGGTGACTTACTCAAGGAAGCGGAAGCAATTTGATCAGAAGCTAAGTCATTTTCAGCTGATTCGCGGCATGATTGGAGATGCGGTGACAAAAGTCCATGCAGCACGAGCATTATGTTTACGGGCAGCCGAGCTGAGAGAAGCCAAGGACCCGCAGGCCGCCATGGAAACAACGATCGCCAAATATTTTACGTCCAAAGTTGCTGTTGAAGTTGCAAGCGATGCGCTACAGGTTCATGGTGCGAACGGAATTAGTAACCAATATCCTGTTGCCAGGTTGTATAAGGAAGCCAAAATTCTGGAGATTATTGAAGGTTCTTCTCAGATGCAGCAGGAGATGATCTCGCATTACGGATTAAAAGCCTATTACAAGCGTGGCGGTAGCGTATGACGTTCTGTGCGCTATTTCCCGGCCAGGGAAGCCAGTATATCGGAATGTGCAGTGAGTTGTTGGAAAGTGAGCCGGAGGCGAATCAGATCTTTGCGGAAGCGAGCGAGGTGATCGGATTTGATTTGAAGGCACTGGTTATGGAAGGGACCCTGGATCAATTGACGGTCTCTGAATATGCTCAACCTGCTGTACTGACAGCAAGCTACGTTTTATTTGACTCATTTGTTCGCCGGACAGGAATGACTCCAGATTATGCAGTAGGTCACAGTTTGGGGGAGATTTCGGCTTTGGTAGCGGCAGGAGCATTGCGATTTGCTGATGGGATCCGTTTTACAGCTCAGCGTGGTGCGTTGATGCATCGCTCCATTCAGGAGCAAAAAGGAAGAGCGGGTATTGTTGTTGATGTAACCCAAGAAGCGCTTGAAGAATTAGTCGAGAATATTCGTCAGAATGAGTATGTGACGATCTCCGGTTATAATTCACCGGGACAGTTTGTCGTCGCAGGTACTGCGAAGGGTCTTCAATTGCTGGATGATAAGGTGGATGGCTACGGTGGGGAGTTCATTCCTTTTCGCATGATGCCAATGAAGGCAGATGCACCTTATCATAGCGAGTTGATGCAGTTCATTCAGCCTGAGCTTGAAGAGATGCTTGCAGGGATTTCCTTCTCTGCACCGGTGTTTCCCATATGCTCTACAGTACATGGTGAGTTCATTCGAGGAGCCGAGGACATTCCTAAGCTGCTGAGCAGCCAGCTTTTGCAACCCATTCGCTGGAATCAGGCATTGGCACGTGTTCAAAATCTGGGAGCGACGGTATGGATCGATATCGGTCCAGGCCAGAGCGTAAGAAATATGCTGGCTGAGAATAAGACCTTGCCTGCAGCCTATTCGCTGGATGATCCGCAAGATCGATCCAGGTTACTGGAGCGACATGAAGCAGTAAACCAGACAAGTGTGGGAGGCGATAAGGCATGATCACGGAGATGATGCAGTACAATCAGCGGGTGAAACAATGGCTGCCTGGAGGTGTGCACTATAATTTTCACCTTCCTTGGGAAGAGACGCCGCTCCATTTCAAGCATGCTTCCCGAAGCAGAGTGACGGACATGAACGGCAACGAGTATTTGGATCTATATGCCCGCTTTGGTGCCCTCATTGTTGGTCACGGCAACGAGGAGTATAACGAGTGTCTGAAGGATACCATTGACCGTGTTCTTTCCGTAAGTCATTGCGATCTGGATGCAGAGGCTCTGGAACTGATCCATCAATATGTTCCTTCAGCAGAGATGATTCGTTTTGGGTTATCAGGCACGGAGATTGTCCAGAATGCACTTCGTCTTGCCCGGGCGTGGACAGGTAAAAATCGCTTTGTACGTTTTGAAGGCCATTATCATGGCAATGCGGACAATATTATGGGTGGCAAGACTGCACGTACAGGTCTGCCTGTACCTTCAGACTATCCCGGTGACATGAAAGGAACAAAGGGGAGGGCAAGGGATGCCATGGAATCTCAATCCTACCTCTTGCCATGGAATGACGCAGCCCGTCTGGAGGAACTATTTCACCAGCATGGAGACGACATTGCAGCAGTAATCATGGAGCCGGTTTGTGTAAATGGTGGCGGAGTCATGCCTGCTCCGGGTTATCTGCAAAAAGTCAGACAGTTATGTGATCAATACCAGGTCGTGCTCATTTTTGATGAGATTATAACAGGATTCCGTATGGGTCTCGGTGGTGCCCAACAGTTATTCGGTGTAACGCCCGATCTGACTACACTTGGGAAGGCCATCGCCGGTGGCGGAGTTCCGGTGTCAGCCCTGGTTGGCCGAGCGGATATCATGAAGTTGCTTGTAGACAAAAAAGTAATTCATGCGGGTACGTTTAATGGCTATCCATTAGGTACAGCTGCTGTAAAAGCTACACTGGAAATGTTGGGCCGCAATGGAGGACAGGCGATGCACAGCATGAACCGCCATGCTGAGATGATGCATGACATACTCTGCCAGGAAGCAGTGAAGGTAGGTCTGCCTTTAATTGTTCAAGGGCCGTCTGGCTGTGCTTCTTATCACTGCTGCACGGAGCCGCTTACGGATACGGCTGATTATACGTTTGAATTAATGTCTTTTGATATCTTGTTAAATAGCAAGCTTGCTGAGCACGGTGTTCTGGTATCTACGCTCTCGCGGATGTATCCGAATATCCTGCTTGATATGCAAGATGTTGCCTGGTTCGGTGAGCGTGTCCCTGCAGCACTTGCAGAAATGAAAGAGATCTACGACGAGCTGATCTGATGCTAGCTCAATAAGGAGGTGATTAGGTATGCATAATCGACTGATTGCAATCATTGGCGCAGGGGTGATGGGATGCGCCACAGCACTGGATGTCGCGAGGGCTGGTTATCGTGTAATTTTGCAGGATATTTCGGCGTCGGTCATCGAACACGCTCCTGATGTTATACGTCGTGAATATCGTTCAGCTTGCTTTCTGAAGCAAGGGTACGGTCAGGTGCCACTGGATCAGATCATGGAACGAATCTCGTTTCAGACACAAGATGAAGGTGTGGAAGAGGCAAGTATCATTATTGAAAATGTAACCGAGAACCTGGAGTTGAAAAAGGAAGTTTACGCACGACTATACCACAAGGTTCGTCCGGATGCTTTATTTGCGCTAAATACAAGCTGTATTTCCGTGACAAAGCTCGCTTCATTTTTGCCTGACCCAGGTCGAGTCATTGGGGTGCATCTGATGAATCCAGTTCCTGTTAAATCCATGGTGGAGGTGATCAAAGGACATCATACAACGCAGGGTACGGAACATGAGATGGTAGCGTTTTTGGAAACTCTTGATAAAAGTCCGGTTGTCATAGAGGATCTGCCCGGGTTTGTCTCTAATCGCCTCTCGCACTTGATAATGAATGAAGCGGCGTACATTGTGCAGGATGGAATCGCTACACCCGAGCAGGTGGACGCCATTATGAAGAAGGGCTTCAATTATCAGATGGGGCCGCTGGAGACGGCGGATCTGATTGGTCTGGATACGGTCGTGCATTCATTGAAAGTATTGTACGACAGCTATCAGGACCCCAAATTCCGATGCTGTCCGATGTTGCAGAAAATGGTTGATGCAGGACAGTGGGGGCGGAAGACGGGTCAAGGATTCTATGCCTACTAAGATGAAGGGTGGCATGACCATGGAAAAGCTCAAGGATATCAAATGTATCGTTTGGGATCTGGACCACACCATTATGGGATGGGGTTTTGCTTGAATCTGCAGATGTGCATCTGAAGCCGGGCTTAAAGGAGGTGATTGAAAAACTGGACCAGCGAGGTATTTTGCATTCTGTTGCCAGTAAAAATGATGCAGGTTCGCCGGTTTCAAGCAGCAATCTGCAGATCAGGAAGGAAGAGTGCTGTTTTAGCATGATTTGCAGCAGGCTGTAGAGTTTCCAGATTACATTGAGGTTTTAGTGCCCGAGGGGCAACATCAATAACAAGGGGGAAGGGCAGTGGATTATCGTCAGGAAATTCGGGAGTTTATCGGGAACAACCTCACCATGGATCATGAAGACACTCAAATTAATGATAATGACAATTATTTTGAGCAGCGGTTCGTCAATTCGCTCTTTGCGATGCGTTTGGTGGACTTTGTAGAGCGTAGATTCCAGATTGAGATAGCAAATGAAGATCTGGATTTGGCTAATTTCTGCACGATTAACCGTTTGCATGATCTTATTGAGAGAAAGTTGACTGAGAAGGAGGCGGCACTATGATTACAGCTAATCAGGCATCCATTCGTCCAGTCACAAGTCCGGCAACCAGCCCGTCCAACAAATATATGTATTTGTTTTTGGGAATTTCCTTTGGCACATGTTATGGAATCGCAAGTTTGTTCTTGTTCTTTGCGGATTTTATTGTACCCATAACAGGTGAGTTAACCTTGATGCATCCACTTGCGATCGTTGCTCTGTATTCACCTTCCATTGCCGGATTAATTACATGTTATGTGATGGGCGGAACGGAAGCATTAAAAGGAATGTTTATGAAGCTGGTTCCGCGCAGACAGGACCTGTTCTGGATACCGCTCATTATTGGTATTTCCATCATCTTTGCATCAACAATGCACTTTGGTTCCTTGTTATTCGGCATACCGGTCCCTGAGTTGACATATAGTGTACCTGAAATGATCTGGTTGGGGATTGTGAATCTGATCAAGGAGACGGGGCTGATTGGTGGGCTGTTTGGCTGGATCGGATTTTTGCTTCCATTCTTGCAAGGGAAGTTAAAAAATAATATAACAAGTGGTCTGATTACCGGCCTGTTGTTCGGATTATGGGTGCTTCCGGGATACTTGATTTCCTCTTTTGGCACCTCAACCACTTACATATACTACGTTGTTCAGCTTATGGCATTTATCGTGTTCCAAAGTTATATCTTCAATGCAACCAAAGGTACACTTCTGTTTTATCTGCTTGCATTCTGGCTTGTAGCCACAGGAAGTCAAATTGATTTGTACTACTTTAATCCGCAAGTTCAAATTATGCAATTCTTCTTTTTTGCAATATCGGCTATTGTCATACATGTCATCTTCAAGCGTAAAAATGTGGATACTTCACTTCAGACATTCCCTGCATATGTTCTGGAAAGAAAGTAAGCCTGGTTATGGTGGTGGATAAGTGATGGAACCGATCTATTTGGAGCAGCTACAAAAGGGGGAGGGAAACAGACAAATGGTCTGTTTTCCTTATCTCGGTGGCAACTCCAACAGTTTTCAGCCCCTAGTGCCGTACCTTCCTGACACGGAAATTTGGGCGTTTACGCCCCCGGGTCATGGTGTGAACACCGAAACACCCCTGAAGCATATGCAGCAACTCGTAGAACTGTATACCAGCAAGCTGCTGGATGTTATACAGCCTGGCAGTCTGTTATTTGGACATAGTCTGGGAGGGATTACAGCCTACTTCGTTGCGCAGCGCTTATATCAGGAACGTCCAGATGTAGCTAAAACGCTACGGCTTGTGTTATCAGCCTGCAACACGCCTGACGAATGCGGGATGCAGAATTATGATCGGATGTCAGACGAAAATCTGATTGATCATCTGTTTTCCTATGAAGCTCTTCCGCAAGAACTGATACATGAAAAAGAATTGTTGAATTATTTTCTGCCCGTCATCCGGGCGGATTTCAGGATGCTGGAATCTGCAGCAACGCTTGAATATGAGCCGCTCTCATTGCCGGTATTGTATCTGTGGGGAGAACGGGATCGTACTGTTACCCTTCAATCCGCGTTGAGATGGGGCCGATATTTTGACACATCCATGAAGCTTCAAACCATCAAAGAGGGTGCTCACATGTTCATGATGCATCAACCTTCAACGGTGGCGCATTATCTGACAAGCTTTATGACTCCAGATAAATAGGAACAACTTGTAGATGAGAGGAGCCATGTTCGTTTATGCTGCTACGAATGCTGAGAAACGATATAACGAGAAAAAAAGGGATTACGGCCGCTTTATTTATTTTTGTACTACTGGCCGCCTTGCTGGTATCTTCGGGGTCACGAATGATTATGGAACTGACGAGTTCCATCCAATATCTATTTTCTGAATCCAAAACACCACACTTTGTGCAAATGCATGCCGGAGAGATCGATCAGGCCAAAGTGAACACATGGGCTGAAGAAAATGCCATGGTCCAGCAGCATCAGATTGTGGAAATGGTCAACATTGACGGCTCCAATCTGTTCCTCGGAGCAGAGTCCGAAAAGAACAGTGTTATGGACATTGACTTTGTTACACAGAATCAGGGTTTCGACTATTTGTTGAATCTGGACAGTGAGATTATTCAGGTGAACGATGGCGAGATCGCGGTTCCGGTATATTACATGCAGCAAAAAAAATTGAGCGTGGGCGACCAGGTTCGGATCGATAATGGTCAATTTGAGCGTTCTTACACCATCGTTGATTTTGTCCGTGATGCTCAGATGAATCCATCGGTTGTGCACTCCAAACGGTTTATCGTGAGTGCAGGGAATTTGCAAGAACTGAAGCAGAGCATCGGAGAGATGGAGTATCTCATCGAATTCCGGTTGACGGATCCCGGACTGACGAGTGAATTTACCCAGGCTTACCAAAATGCCGGACTTCCCAACGCGGGTCCAGTCGTAACCTATGGGCTGTTCCAGGTACTGAATGCCATGACCGACGGAGTTATTGCAGCCGTTATTATTCTGGTCAGTCTTGTGCTGATTCTGATTGCGATGCTTTGCATCCGATTCACGATGCTTGCGACCATCGAAGAGGATTATCGTGAGATTAGTGTCATGAAAGCGATTGGAATCGCAGAGAAGGATATTAAGAGACTGTATCTGATGAAGTATGTATTTATGGCGGGATTTGCATCCGTGCTTGGTTACATTGCATCACTTGGCGTTAACAGACTATTTGTTTCCAACATCATGTTGTATATGGGAAAAGCACCTGCAACCCTGTTGCATTTCGCGATTCCATTATTAGCCGCTGGAATAATATTTGCCATGGTTGTTCTGTTTTGTCGAACGGTACTGCGGCGTTTTCGTTCCATCTCCGCGGTGGATGCTCTCCGTACCGGGAGCCTGGGAGATACACAGATCATTCGAAACCGGCTTAGTTTGTCCCGCAATCGCTGGTCTTCCGTACCTGTCTTTCTTGGTCTGAAGGAAGTGATACAGCGAATCAAGATGTTCCGATTATTGTTATTTGTCTTTGTAGTCAGTTCATTTATCATGATTGTGCCGGTCAACTTCCTGAACACTTTGCAGGCGCCAAGTTTTATCTCTTATATGGGTGTTGGACAAAGTGATATTCGCATTGACTTGAGGCACACAGACGATGTGGAGCAGCGTTATGACAATCTGGTTGCCCAGATCCAAAATGATAAAGATATCAAAACGTATTCCCCATTGGTAACAAGCCAGTTCAAGATTAAAAATGCGGAAGGAAGTTACGACAATCTGAGTGTAGAAACTGGGGATTTCAGTATTTTCCCATTGTCTTATGTTAGCGGTAATGCGCCAACAACCGAGAATGAAATTGCGTTATCTGATGCCAACAGTAGCGAGCTGCGCCTGAAGACTGGTGAGCAACTTACCTTGCTGGTTAATGGCAAGGACCAGATGATGACGGTCAGCGGAATATACCAGGACGTTACGAATGGTGGGAAAACGGCGAAGGCCTTATTACCTTACAACAAGGATAGTGTGTTGTGGTATGTGGTCAGTTTGGATCTGAATAATCGCGGGGACATGGCTACCAAAATTGCTGAATATGAGGCGGCTTTCTCGCCAGCCAAAGTAACCGATCTTCAAGGTTATCTGGATCAGACGTTAGGCGGAACCATCCAACAATTGAAAATGGTGACGATGCTGGCCTTGGTCATCGGTGTCTTCATATCTATTTTAATTACAGCACTGTTCCTTCAGATGTTAGTAGCCAAGGACAACAACGACATTGCTGTACTAAGAAGCCTTGGGTTTGCCTTGTCTAAAATAAAGTTCAAGTATGTCGTGATGTCACTTGTCATATTAATCTTAGGGGTTGTTACTGGAACGATATTGTCCAATACGTTGGGTCCGTTGCTGGTTAGTGCCATTATGTCGACGTTTGGTGCTTCCAATATTGTCTTTGTTGTTAACCCGTTACAGGCATATATTTTGTGTCCATTGTTACTTGCAGGCACGATTGTACTGACAGCATGGATTAGTATCCAATCGATCAAGGAAACGAGCATATCCAAAATGATTGTCGAATAGGGAGGATCAACGATGACAACTATACTTGAGGCTAAAGACGTGAATAAATCCGTAGCGATCGGCGAGAATGAAGAACATAACATCTTAAAAGATATCAACCTTCAATTAAAAAAGGGAGAATTTGTTTCCATCATGGGGCCATCTGGCTCAGGCAAGTCTACCTTACTGTACAACATAAGTGGTATGGATCAGATTAGTGCTGGAAGTGTCTATTTTAATGGCAAAAAAATATCTGCATTTGAGGAGAGGGATCTGGCAAGTCTACGTTTGACCAAGATGGGATTCATCTTTCAAAATATTCATCTGCTCAAGAATCTGAATCTATTAGACAATATCGTACTTTCCGCGTATCTGGCCAAGAATAGCAGCAGAGAAACGATTAATACACGGGCGATGTCATTAATGAAAAAAATGGGGATTGATGAGCTGGCTGGGCATAACATCACCCAAGCCTCAGGCGGACAGCTTCAACGGATTGCCATCTGCCGTGCGCTGATCAATAATCCAGATATTTTATTCGGCGATGAACCAACGGGGGCGCTGAATTCCAAATCAACGTATGAGATCATGGACATTCTGGGCGATATTAATGCAACGGGAACAACCATTCTGCTGGTGACCCATGATGTGAAAGTCGCTGCCAGATCGGAACGTGTACTGTTTATGATGGACGGTAAGCTCGTTGCAGACAGAAATATTGGAAAATATGCAAGAGAGCGTCAGGATCTAAAAACAAGGGAAAGCCATTTGGCGCAATGGTTGACTGAAATGGGGTTCTAAAAAAAGAACTCCATGACTACAATAGACCGACAGTCGGTCGAACGTATCGGAGGCCAGGATATGAGACTGATAAAAAACCCGGAAGAACGCAGGAACGAGATTTTGGATGCCGCCGAGATTCTGTTCGTAACAAAGGGATATACCAAAGCTACGGTCATGGATATCCTTCAGGCGTGCAACATTGCCAAGGGTACATTTTATTATTATTTTCAGTCCAAGGAAGAGGTCATGAACGCCATCGTCATGCGTTTTATTCTGAGCGGGGAGGCATCGGCCAGGCACGTGGTGTCCGATCCCAAACTGAATGCCCATGACAAAATTTTTCGCATCATGATGGCGCAGAATCAGCCTGACGGCAGAAAACATGATCTCATCGAGCAATTGCACAGTGTTCATAATGTGGAGATGCACCAAAAGAGTCTTGTTGAGACGGTAATTCGATTAAGTCCCATCTTGGCCGAGGTGGTAGAGCAGGGCATTCAGGAGGGGGTATTTCATACACCTAACCCAAAGGAATCCATCGAATTCTTGCTCGTATCGTCACAATTTTTGCTGGATCGAGGCATCTTTCAATGGGAGGAGGAAGAACTCCAAAAAAAGGTTGAAGCATTCACACATATTATGGAACGTGTGCTGGGAGCAGAACAAGGAAGCTTCGCCTACGTCACTCGTCTCTATTTTCCGAATCAAGGTTAGCCGAGAAAGGAGTATCATCCATGGAACATACCGTTCAAAAATCATTTAAAAAGTTTCTGGTAGTATGGTTTGGTCAGCTCATCTCCATGATTGGGATTGGACTTACAGCCTTCTCCCTGGGGGTGTATGCCTTCGAAAAAACGAATACGGCAACAAGTGTTGCATTGATTACCTTATTCACGTTTCTGCCGAATATCCTGCTTCGACCTATTGGAGGGGTACTGGCAGACCGATTCGACCGTCGAACGATGATGATTATCGGCGACCTGGGGTCGGCAGCCGGTTTGATTTTCATTCTGTCCATTATGCTCACAGGTGATATCCAATTATGGCATATCTATGTGGGAGTAGCCTTTAGTTCCGTGTTTTCTGCGTTGCAGAGCCCGGCATATAAGGCCTCTGCTACGGACCTGCTGGATAAGGATCAATTCTCAAAAGGCAGCGGTCTTGTACAACTGGCTGAATCCTCGAAGTTTCTGTTTTCACCAATCATTGCGGGCATTCTGCTTAGTATAACAACCATTGAAGTCATTCTGGTCATTAATATTCTGACATTCCTGGTTGCCATTCTGGCTGTGCTGGTTATTCGGAAGAGCATGAAGGTGGAGCGAGAGGATCGAGAAGGAAAAAACTGGATCACCGATATTCAAGAGGGCTGGAGAGAAGTTGTAACCAACAAGGGAGTACTGTTGCTGGTGGTGATTATTTCACTTGTCACCTTTTATCTGGGATTCCTCGAGACACTCATTGGTCCGATGCTTCTGTCATTCACGGATGCAAAGACACTTGGAACGTTTCAGTCTGTTAGTGCCATCGGCATGCTGATTAGCAGCTTATGCATCGGCATATTTACAATAACAAAGAGATACGCAAGTGTGCTTGTGATGGGTCTAATTTTGTGCGGCTTGTCTTTCTCGCTTCTGGGCATATCCACCAACATTTATTTTATAATCTTCGCAGGTTTCCTGTTCCTGTCATCGCTGCCGTTTGTCAACATGAGCGCAGATGTGCTGGTGCGAAACAATATTGCCAACGAAAAGCAGGGCAGGGTATGGGGAATCATTGGTATTCTGTCACAACTCGGGTTTATTATTGCGTACAGTTTGGCTGGATTTCTGGCCGACCATGTGTTTAATCCGTTGCTGATGGAGGGGGGAGCACTGGCTTCGTCTGTTGGTCAAATTATTGGAACTGGGCCAGGCAGAGGTATTGCCTTTCTGTTTATCATCGCGGGTCTGTTTGTTATTCTGATCGCAATAATCACATCCCGTTTGAAAATGATCAAATCTCTGGAGCAGAGCCCAGATATAACAGCTCCATCCGATGTTGGCGGGTTGGCGCACGATTAATTCGAATCCAACAGCGTAAGCCCTTGTTCGCAGCAGCGTGTGATACTTCTTCTGTACGAAGAAGTTATTCACACGATGAGCAGACAAGGGTTTTTTTGTGCTGAGGAGTCAGAAGATGTACTTAGACAAGAGAGTTTGTGTATTTGAAATTTGGATTGTCGGTGGAGCTTACCCTTTAACCGCCCCTGAAGTTAGTCCACCTACAATATACTTTTGCCCTATGAGGAACACAATCAACACAGGCAATGATGTGAGCACGATATCGGCACTAACCAGATTCCACTGGGCACTAAATTGTCCAAAGAAGTTATATACAGCCAGCGTCATCGGCCACATCTCCACCGTGTTGAGCATATAGAGCGGAGCAGTGAATTCATTCCAGACACTCAGGAAGTTCAGGACAAATACCGTCACCAGCACCGAGGTTAACAAAGGCACAATGATTCGCAGGAACAGTTTGATCCCATTACATCCGTCCATGATCGCGGCTTCATCCAGCTCCTTCGGGATGTTAGACACAAATGCATATGTAATGAACAGCGAGATCGGAATCCCCATGGCCGTGTAGAGCAGAATCATGCCGACATGTGAATTAATCATACCCATCGACTTCATGACTTCCATCAGCGGAATGTAGTTGAGCGGCAGTGTGATACCGAGAATCAGGAAGAAGTACAGAAACTTGCTGAGCCTCGAATGGTTACGAGATAAAGTGAATGCCGAGAAGGCCACAACAAATACCAACAGCAGGGAAGAGGCCCCCGAATGCAACAGACTGTTGAAAAAAGAACCTCCCAAGTGTCCCTGTTCATAGACAATTTTGTAATTTTCGAAAATAAACTTCTCGGGCAGTGTCAGTTTCAGCACTTTGGCCTCGGCGTCGGACTTGAATGAATTCAGTACAATGACGACAAAAGGAATCAGGACCACCAGGCTGAGCAGCCAGGCGAGTACATTTAATCCGATCGAAGCCAGTCTTTTTCTCAATCGCATGTCAGTATTCCACCTTTCGGTTCATCAAACGAATGATGAAAAAGGAGAGGATTGCCATGATGACAAACAGAATGGTAGATAGCGCACTCCCCAGTCCCCAATACCCTTTGGCAAAAGAGGAATAGACCGCCGTGTTAATCACATCTGTCGCGTTACCGGGGCCACCGTTGGTTAACACGTATACGGCATCGAATACTCTCAGCCCATATGTAATATTAAGTACCGTGGCGATGGTAATGGTAGGCATCAGCATCGGAATGGTGATCCGGAACAGCTTCTGCCCGAAGCCGGCGCCATCAATGGATGCTGCTTCGTAATAATCACGTGGAATCGCGAGCAGTCCGGCGATGAACAGCACCATGATGTACCCCATGCCTTTCCACGTATCCACTGCCATGATGGATGGCATGGCCCAGGTCAGGGAGCCCAGCCAGTTCTGGGCGAGAACGTCTAGTCCCATGGAACGCAGAGTCACGTTAACGAACCCATTGTTGGGGTCGAGCAGACTTTTGAACACAAGTCCAACAATCAGGAACGACAGCACCTGTGGGGAGAAGATAATCATCCGATGCAGATTGGCGGCTTTTACACCGCTGACCAACAGTAGAGCGAGAAATAAGCCCAGAACGGTCTTGGCGATGGATGTAACGAGGGTGAACAAGACTGTGTTTTTGATAAAAAGCAGATAGGTCGGATCACCCGCGAGAATGGTACGGAAATGCTCCAGACCGATAAAGTTCTTCTCCGAACTATAACTGTTCCAGTCAGTGAAGGAATAATAGATGCCCAGCAGGGCGGGAGCAACGATGAACAGCAGATATAACGCAATTGCTCCAGATGAGAAATACCAGGGATAGATTTTGTTTGCATTCATAATCCGTAACACCTTTCCTTCCTGCCAAAATACACAAGCGGGCAAATGCCCGCTGCATGTAACGCTATTCAGCGTTTATGTTTATCGGTGATTTGCGCTGTTACTGCCACTTCTCATCTTTCAGCACTTTGGCTTGTTCAGCACGACGTTTATCAATATTTTGCAAAATCTGATCCGGTGTCATTGCACCGGCGAACATACCTGATAAGTCCTTGCCAATATCCATCCATTGTGGATCAATATATTTCACAGCGGCCTGCATGACCGTACCTTTTTCATGATTTTTCTCATAATCAATATAGTCCTGTGTCAGCTTTGGTTCGATTTCCGGCCAGCAGATCGTCAGGTTGCCCTCACCTTCATCGAACACACGTTGCAGATGATCATGCTCGGTAATCCAGCGGAAGAATTTCAGCACTTCTTCGGGATGTTTACTGTTTTTGTTACCAAACATCGCAGCCGATCCGCCCGGATTCACACCAATCGTCTGATTATCTCCCCACGGCATGACGAAGAATCCCATATTGTCTTCCATTTCCGGATACGCTTCGGACACTTCCTTTTCCGTCCCTGGAACCCGCAGCAACATCGCTGCTTTCTCCTGACCAAACGCCTCAATTCCCGCTTCTACCGTATTGGACAAGAAGTCTTTGCCGAAATAACCGAGATCCGCAAATTCCTTCAATTGTTCAATGACCGTCTTGAGTTGCGTCATATCTGCGACTTTCATCTCATTGTTGTTTAATTTCTCGTAGGTTCCCGCTGTTGTTTGCTCATAGTTAGGTCCCGTTTCGAACAAAGGCAGAACCTGATACCACCCGCTGGCAGGTGCTTGATAGAACGGAATGATGTCTTTATCCTTAATTTTCTGGCTGATTGCCTTGAATTCGGCATAGGATGTAGGAGGCTCTATGCCAAGCTCTTGGAAGATACGTTTGTTATAGTACACATACCAGATTTTCGTTGGCGCAAAAGAAACCCCGTACACCTTGTCATTGTGACTGACAGTTGGCAAAATCTCTTCAGACATCCGACCTGTGAATTCCTCATTGGTCAAGTCAATGGCATTTTCCTCCGGTCTTACGTTGGCCGGCATGCTCAGTGGGTCCACATCGACATTGAAAATATCAGGTGCTTCGCCAGAAGCGAGCTTCACCTTGATCAGGTCACGCCACTGTGCGTCAGGTACGACCTGGAAGTCAATTTTGACACCCGTCTCCTGCTCATATTCCTTGGCCATCGTCTGCATGATGCCTGTACGCGGAATACCGGATTGACTTGTTCCAAACGTGAGAGTGACCTTACCCGAACCTTCCGTACTTTTACCTGAGTTGCACCCGGCAAGCAGCAGAGTGGAGAGCAGGAGCACACTTGCAAGCGAAAATAGAAATCGTTTTCTCATCATTGAACCTCCCGGAATATAAAGAAAATTGTCACTTGCCGAAACGCTTAATGTAAGCGTATTCTTATGTGAATAACTTTACTGTGAACAGCAGATGTGCTCAATAGACAAAAGCGTTCTGTTGGGTGGACATTTTCGAATGGTGTGACAGATATCATCATAGGACGAGGTGTGTGGGGATTGCGATATCGATTTGGAACGCTTCAGCAAAGTCTGTTTGCCTATTACTCTGCGGTATTTATTATCTTTTCGCTGATTGTGGCGGGGCTTCTGTATGTTTTTCTCGCAAGTGACATTCGTCATCGAAGTGAAGAACAGCAGAGACAACTGGGGGTATCCATCGTCAGTAACTTGGATCAGGAAGTGGTGAAAATGAACAACTTTTCCATGAATATCGTGTACTCCAATCTGGTCAAAGAACACTTCAGTCACTACTTGGCACCAGCAGAAGGCAGTGAGCAGACAATGACGAGTGATCCGGCATTGTACAAGGATACAACCACACTAATTGATGTCATTCTCGCGATCATCAGCAGCTCCAACACAGCCAAACAGGCCAATATCTATGATGTGAATGGCAAGATGCTGGGAGCGGGTGCATTCAACGGTCAACTGTCGGTAGACCTGACTCAGCGACCGTGGTACAAGGAAACCTGGGAGCGGAGTGGCTGGCGGGTGATCCAATTGTTAGAGGGCGGAGCTTTGCCCATACCTACGGGCGAGGGAAAATCGGATCAACCTTATATTTCGCTTACCCGTGTATACAAAGATGGCAATTATGTCAGCCAGGGTGTCGTTGAGATTTTGCAGGATGCCGGAACCCTGTTCCAGCACTTGAATGAATTGCAGGCGAATAACAACGATCTTCGGATCTATGTAGTGGATGAACAAAATACACGGTTGTATCCACTTTCTTCGGATGCCGATGTTTCTCAAGCAGGCCATTTCGATGATGTGGACTTGATTCAAAATCTTTCATTTCCACCTGATACGATGCAGGAGATCACCGATCCTTTGAGTCATTCCAAACAAATGATAACGTACATGACGTCACAGGAGACGGGATGGACCGTTATTGTCATGCAGTCCAAACAATCCCTTTTCGCGAGTCTCAACCGGATGGCTGTGATGTTTATCGGTGCCACGTTAGCTACTCTCATGCTGATTCTGGTTCTCTCGTATCTGATTTCCAAAAGGGTTACTTTGCCGCTGCATCGTTTGCAGCGCATTATTCAGAAAACGGGTGAGAATGATCTGGTATCGGGTCAGGATTCCGGTCAATTGTTCAAGCTGGAGCATCCCGGTTCTATTCGGGAGATGGATGAGTTAAATGATACGTTTATCCGGCTGAATCAACAGCTTGTGCAATCGTTTCAGGACAGGCTGGCGATGAAATCTCAGGAGACAGAAGCGAGATTGCTGGCGCTGCAATCCCAGATGAACCCGCATTTTCTCTATAACAACATCACCAATATCAGCATCATGGCGGAAGAAGGCATGAATGAGCAGATTGTCGCGTTCTGCGCCAATATTGCGTCTATGCTGCGTTATATTTCTACTCCGGGTAAGAGCGGGGTTCCACTGTCTCAAGAATTGGATTATTGTGAGCGATATCTGGAGTGTATGAAGATTAGGTTTGAGGATGATCTACACTACGAGTTTCATATTCCGGATGAGATGCAACATATTCAGATTCCAATGTTAATGGTACAACCACTACTCGAAAATGCCATGAAATATGGACTGGGTGATACCCCTCCATGGAAACTGAATATTACTGGAGAGTTGGATCCGGTACAGCAGACCTGGCAGATCCACGTAGAAGACAACGGGCCTGGCATGGAACCCGAGGCACTTGCCAAGATCATGCATTATATCGAACAGTCACAGGAGTGGGAGCGTATGCCTGACCTCGAAATAAACGGCATGGGACTCAAGAATATATGGGTCCGATTGAAATTATGGTATGGCACAGCAGCCCACATGCAGATTACGAACAAGCCTTCCGGCGGTGTCCAGATTACTATAGGCGGTTCCATTCGAAAGGAGCATGACTGAACCCATGACAATCAAATATAGAACGATTATTGTGGAAGATGAAGCCTTGATTCGCCGGAATGTCTCGCGCAAATTCAGAGAGCTGGACACCCGGTTCGAGGTGATCGGTGAAGCGCGGAACGGTCAGGAAGCGTTACAGCTCATTGAACATTCCGTACCTGATCTGGTCGTAACTGATATACAGATGCCGGTAATGAATGGATTGGAACTCGCCAAACATCTGTATTTTGCCTATCCGCATGTGAAAATTGTCATTCTGAGTGGTTATCATGAATTCGAATATGCACGGCAGGCGATCAGTTACAAGGTGGAGGATTATCTGCTCAAACCATTATCGGAAGAACAGCTTCGGACACTGCTGGATGCGATGGAATTGAAGCTTGGGAGCGCTGTGGATTCGCTTGCCCATGTCAGTGCCGTGCTGGATGAGCAGGTGAAGCCGGAGGATATCGCAGAGGCTGTTAAGTTGTATTTGAAGCAGAATTACATGCATGAGATTACACTCCAGGACATGGCGGGACAGATGCATTTTAGTGTGGACTATCTGGGAAAGTGCTTCAAGAAGGTGACGGGGGAGACTCCACTGAAATATATGACAGGTCTGCGGATTAATGAAGCGAAGCGCATGCTCGTCACTCACGAGAATATGGATATCAAGACCATTGGTGGAGCGGTAGGGTATAGTGACTCCCACTATTTCAGCCGGATCTTCAAAAACAAAACGGGCATGTATCCTAGCGAATACCGACTGCAATTGCAGGAACGAAAAAAAGCCCTGTCCATGGATGATGAGCACCATGTTGACTTGAGCTGATCACTGGGCCAGAGCTTCTTCGGTTATTTTGCGAATATCAAACGGGGAGCGGATACCTTCTTCGATCATGTCGGGGAGAATCTGTTCCAGAAAATACTGCACACAGTGGAGGTCGATATTTTTGATTTTGACCAAGGCATAACGGTACATAACGATAAATTCTTTCTCCGTATTGCCACGTTGGAGCTCAGCAAAGGCTTCATATACCTGATCCATCTTGTCTGCGACTTCGAGAATCAGTCCTTCAACCGATTGGTCTTTGCCCTCACGCAGCTGTCTGCGGAAAATAGGCTGGAACTCTTCAGGAATATTTTCATTAATAAAATGTTCAACCATGCCTTCTTCCACCTTTTGCAGCATCGAACGCAGCTCCAGTGAATAATGTTTGACCGGGGTCTTGATATCACCGATGAAGATTTCGCCATAATCATGACTGCTCGTAATTTCGTATAACTTCTTCCAATCGATGGTGGTTCCATGTTGCTCCTCAATATCTGCGAGTGTTTTGGCGTACTGTACGACTTTCCAGGAATGGGCGGATACGCTGTGTTCTTCGAATTTGAATTTGCCAGGTGTACGAATAATACGTTCAAGATCATTCAGTGACCTGAAGTACGTATGGATTCCCATATAAGCGATCATCCTTTGCTGGTTGAGTATAAGTGTGAGTATCCATCGACTATACGCCAGTTATGTCAACTGTGGATTAACGCGGATAGCAACGAAGGTAAAATGAAGCTATAAAAGGACGAGAGGATGAATGGGAACCGTACGAGAGAGTAACAGCTTATCAACAAACAATAAAAAGCCACGATGTGTGACTGAACGTGAGTTCGGCATCCATCGTGGCAGTTGAATCAAGAATTATGACTTTTTACGTACCGGAGAAGTGTACCAGTACGCCATGCCGACAAAGAGGGCACCACCGATGATATTACCAAGTGTCACCGGAATCATGTTGTGGAACCAGCCTGCCATCGTGATTGTATCCGGGTGGTTTGGCAGCAACCAGGATAAAGACAGCAAAGTCATATTGGCAACACTGTGCTCATAACCACTTGCGATAAATGCGTACAGACACCACCAGATTAGAACAAGTTTGGCGATATCTTCTTTGGAGCGAGCGGCCATCCAGATCGCCAGACAGACGAGCCAGTTACAGAGAATTCCTCGGAAGAACAACTCAGATACGGGCGCCGCCATCTTTTTGGCAGAGACGACAAACAGCAGATGTTCGGGTGTGGCCGTTTTGAACAGGCCGCTACCGACTATAAGTAGACTTAATAGAATTGCGCCAAGCAGGTTACCAACAAAGACGAGCCCCCAGTTCTTCAGCGTTTCGTTCACTGTGGTTCGGCCTGCCAGTGTACTCATGGTAAAGAACATATTGTTACCTGTAAACAGTTCCGATCCGGCAAAGATAACCAGCGTGAGCGCGAGTCCGAAGGACATGCCCATCAACATGGTTTGCAGTGGTGACTGCGCCGCAAGGAGCGGAGCACCGATACTGAAGATCAGAACGATGCCAAGTCCTACATAGGCACCAGCCATCAAGGCAGCAACCATATACCGTGACAGGCTTGCGTTCATTTGATCCCGTTTTTTAACCGCAGCTTCAATAATTCCCTCAACACTTGGTGTATACATCACGGTTTCCCCCATTATTTTGCATCAATCTTTGAACGTTTCAATGGAGCTATATTTCAATCCAGACCTGGCCGTTCTCTACCTTCACCGGATACATCTGTACTTGACCGTTGTCCGGTGCTTGCACAAGACCGGTAGTCAGGTCGATTTTCCAATCATACAGCGGATCGTACAGATAATGCCCGGACACGATGCCTTCAGCCAGCGGCCCACCCTTAGGGTGGGGATTGTGATTATCCGCAGCAAAGATGGTTCCATCCGATGCACGAAAGACAGCAAGCTGTTGATCCTTAATTTCAACTACTCTTCCGATTCGTGGCAGGAATTCTTCAACTACTCCGGCAGGGAAGTAGGTGCCTGATTGTTTTGTCGTCATCTTAAACCACTCCTTATCTATATTTAACATTCCGGCAATATTAATCTTGCGAACTTACTTATGGACGAGCCGATACTTCGATACCATGGAACATTTTGCTTTGGCCTTCTTCATTGCGAATCGTTTTTTGCCAAGGTTCTTCAACATGCTCAAGTGCAAATTCAATCCGCTGCATCAACGCTTTACGTTCCTCAAGGTTATCCACAACCACCGAACGAATATGCTCCAGACCCATGCGTTCCACCCACTCGGACGTCCGTTCCAGATAGTTACCTGTCTCGCGATAATATTGCATGATGGCTCCGCACAGTTCAATCAACTCTTCATCCGTTTTCACTTTACATAGGGAATCAGCCAGTCTTGCTTTAATACCACCGTTACCACCGATGAAGATTTCCCAGCCTCCGTCGTTACCAACGATACCAATATCTTTGGTACATGCCTCTGCACAGTTCCGCGGACAACCGTTGACAGCATATTTAAACTTGGCTGGCAGATCCAGACGTTCGAATTTACGTTCGATGCGAGCGCCCATGGCCATGGAATCCTGTGTACCGAATCGGCAGAATTGGGAGCCGACACATGTTTTGACCGTACGAAGCGATTTGGCGTATGCATAACCTGAAGGCATATCCAGTTCAGCCCAGACTTTGGTCAGATCTTCTTTTTTAACACCAATCAAGTCGAGACGCTGACCGCCAGTCACTTTGACTGCTTTCACATCATATTTGACTGATACGTCAGCGATTCGTTTGAGGTCCGCTGGTGTAGTCACCCCGCCATACATCCGAGGTACAACCGTATACGTTCCATCCTTTTGAATATTCGCGTTCATACGTTCGTTAACAAAACGGGATTCTTTCTCATCTTCGTGTGTATCTGGTGCAATCATGCCAAGGTAGTAGTTGATCGCCGGACGACATTTGGAACAACCTTCAGGTTGACTCCAACCCAGTACATTCATGACCTCTTTGGTCGTTTGTAATCCCTTTGCACGAATCTCGGCTACAATCTCATCCCGTCCCATGGAAGTACATCCGCATATTCCCTGTTTGGCTCCACTACTGAAACTGTCTCCAAGTACATATTGCAGAATCTGTTCAACCACCGGTTTACATCCACCGCAAGAGCGGGTTGCACCGGTACAGGCTTTGATTTCATCTACAGTAGTAAGGCCCTGGTTTGTAATAACATCAACAATGGTTCCTTTGGTTACCCCGTTACATCCACAGACGATCTCGTCCTCGGGCATCGTTTCAACAGAGGTTGCTTTCTTATGACCACCGCAGCCTGTACCCATGAGTGAACCATACAATTCTTCGGTCATTTCGGTCTGCTGTTTAATCAGCTTCTGCAATTCGGCAGAATCCGTAATGTCACCAAAGAGCACGGCGCCGACCATTTTATTATCACGAAGAAGAATTTTTTTGTAAGTCCGTTTCCAGTCATCTTTGTGCGAAATGACGGTGTGCTCCGGACTGTCGATGAATTCACCAGTTGAAAACACGTCCACACCCGAAATTTTCAATTTCGTGGATACAACAGAACCTTCATAAGGAGCCGTTTCAACCCCGCAGATATGTTTCGCCAGAATCATACCTTGCTCGAACAATGGGGCAACGAGGCCGTAACATACCCCGCGGTGCTCTGTACATTCCCCGACCGAGTACACATTTTCAAGTGAAGTCTGCATATAGTCATCCACGACAATACCCCGGTTGACTTCCATACCGCTTTCGCGGGCTACAGCCGTATTGGGTTTAATGCCTACAGCCATGACCACAAAATCAACATTCAAAACCGTATCATCTGCAAAACGTATCCCTTCAACCCGTTCGCCGCCCAGCAGTTCGGAAGTCTGCGCACCCATTTTGAACCGGATACCCTGACGTTCGAGTTCCGCCTTCAACATGGCTGAAGCTTGCGGATCAAGCTGACGCTCCATCAGATCCTGCATCAAGTGCACTACGGTAACTTCCATGCCAAGTTGTACCAACCCTTTGGCAGCTTCAAGGCCCAGCAGTCCGCCTCCGATAACGGCCGCTCGTTTATATTGCTTAGCAGCTTCCAGCATGACATTGCAATCGGCGATATCGCGGAAACCGACAACACCTTCTTTGTCATGTCCAGGTACGGGGAGAATAAAGGAGTTAGAGCCAGTCGCAATGATGATTTTGTCATAAGGGAAGCGAGTTCCATCCTCCGTCACAACCTCATGGGCATCCGAATCAATTCGGGTTACGGTTGTTCCTGTATGGAGGGTAATACCATAATCCTGATACCAGTGGAGATCATTCAGGACGATGTCATCCAGTGTTTTGCTTCCTTCCAATACATAGGACAACATAATGCGGTTGTAGTTAGGGTAGGGCTCTGTGCCAAAAACAGTAATATCAAATCGCGTAGTTAATTTCAAAATTTGTTCTACGGTACTGATTCCTGCCATTCCGTTACCTATGATAACGAGTTTCTCTTTTTTTCCGTTCATGTGTGTATGCCTCCTTGGATAGACGCTGTACATTACCAACAATTTTAGTGGTTTATATTTGAAATTATACAAGTAGTTGACGACAGTTTATGTGATTTAATTCACTAATAAAGATAGAAGAGTCATAAATATTATAGTGTGAGCCCCATCACAGAAAGTGATATTTATTTTATATAAATAAGAAATGCGAACTATTGTTCTTATTTTGTTTTCGTTGTAAAATCGGAACTGGGCCGTATTGTTCCCGATTTCTTTGAAAGGACGTTTTTGCATCATGATGGGAAGATCCCACCTTATTATCGGGACAGGCGTGTCGCTTTCTGTTCTGCAGTTGGCCGGTATGCCAGTGACTGCGCCGGCAGTTACGGTTGCTCTGATTGGTTCGTTATTGCCTGACATTGATGAGCCGAATTCGCTGCTGGTATCCAGAGCCTTGCCTAACAGCCTGATCAGGTTGTTACAGACGATTCTGTTGCCCACAGCTGTATTTGTGTACTTCTATGTTCATGCCAAACCATGGAACCTGTTGCTTGCGATCCTCATTGCGCTTGTGTCATTCCTGCCTTCGCGTTCGCTTCGCAAAGTGTTGATGTTTGCGATTGGACTCGGGCTGGTCTTTTATGGTCACGCATTTGCACCGTGGAATCTGATTGCAGGTAGCCTGCTTATGCTGTGCACCACGCTAACTCATAGGGGACTGACACATACCCTGTACGGAACCGCAATATGGGCGGGCTTGTTGTACAGCACGACCCAGCAGCAGGGACCTGAGATCTGGGTAGCGGGAGGAACTGCATATGCGATGCATCTGTTGGCCGATTCACTAACCAATCGGGGTATTCGTCCGTTACCACCGCTCAAGTGGCGCATACGGGTGAATCTGATGAGTACAGGGACCAAGCGTGGGGCCGTTGTAGAGAATGTCTGCATTGTGCTTAGTCTTATTTTGGCCTGGATTGCATTCTCACCGCTATTTCTATAGCCATCCAAAAACGCCAGCCCGCATAATGTGGGCTGGCGTTTACAGGTATGCATTTCATAATGAATGGATCGTAATAACCTAGCTAATTCAGGATTGAGAAGGAGAATCAGTCAGGTCGTCAATATCGGAAGAACCAAATACAAATAAAACAACAAGAATGACAATAATCAATAGCTCAGCGAACCCAGTTCCGTCAAAGTCAGACATCACTTCAACCTCATTTCTTGGCGTTAAGAATTGATTCTTTGTTGGAAAGCCCGTATAACATCATTCAACGTCATGTCCCCACCAATCTCATCCAGGAATTGCACCAGTTTGTCTTGATTCGATGGTGTGATATTTTGTAACGTTTTATATTGTCCGACCAGTTCAACGACCAGTGTAGCTTCTCGAAACAACGTGACCGCATCCACTCTTAACTTCCCACTGACCAGTAATGCTGCAACGATAAGTTCCAGATTTCTTCCTTTAAGGTTGCCATTGAGAAGGGTGTTTGCGGCATTTGTTTTTTTGGAGCCTTTATTCGATTTTCCATTCCTTCTCACTGCCATAACAGGTCCCCCGCTGCTTGGTGTTTAATTCATCTTCCGTTATTGTATCTTATGTTTAATTCCCTATAATGTTCGGCCTATTAATCTACGTATCTAACTGATATCGTTGTGAATATAAAAAAGAGACCTCCCGATTGTTAGGAGGTCTCTTGACAGCTATTACGCGTTATTAATTATGGTATTCATCGTTGTCCGATCAAGACCTTTGACCAGCTTCACGATCAGTTCTTTGGCTGCATCGTAGTCATCCGTATGAATGATGGAAGATGAGGTATGGATATAACGTGCGCAGATACCAATCACTGTTGATGGTACACCAATGCCACTCAGGTGAACTTGACCTGCATCGGTACCACCTGGTGAGATGAAATACTGCATTTTGATCTGATTGGATGAAGCCGTATCTTGAACATATTCCACCATTCCGCGATGGGTGAACATACCCGGGTCAAAAATACGAAGCAATGCGCCTTCTCCGATATGTCCAAAGGATTGTTTGTCACCTGTCATATCATTCGCCGCGCTACAGTCAAGTGCAAAGAAGATATCAGGCTGAATCAGATTGGCCGCCGTACGTGCACCGCGAAGCCCCAGTTCTTCCTGAACCGTTGCACCAGCATAGAGTGTGTTAGGCAGTTTTTCCTTGTGAAGCGCTTCAACCAGTTCAAGTGCAAGTCCTACGCCGTAACGATTATCCCACGCTTTAGCCATAATCTTCTTAGGATTGGCCATAGGTGTGAATTCACAGATCGGCACAATCTGCATACCTGGGTGGATGCCCCAAGATTCTGCTTCCGCACGGTTGTCCGCCCCAATGTCGAGATACATGGTATTCAGATCCACAGGTTTGTTCCGCTGCGACTCGTCCAGCAAATGTGTAGGTGTAGAACCTACCACTCCGGTAATCCGACGATCAGGTGTGATAATTTCCAATCGTTGAGACAGTACAGCCTGACTCCACCATCCACCCAGTGGGCGGAATTTGATCATGCCTGTTTCCGTAATGCCAGTAGTCATGAAACCTACTTCGTCAAAGTGTCCGGCTACCATAACTTTGGGACCGGATTCCTCCCCGCGTAATACACCAAATAGACTCCCCAGACGATCCTGGACGAACTCATCGGTATAAGCGGAAAGCTTATCTTTCATCCAGCCGCGAAGCTCACGTTCAAAACCGGATGCGGAAGGAAATTCCGTCAACGTACGAAACATATCCATCGTTTTTTCATTCATGTGTCTACAACTCCTCTGTTGGTATGTATTTCAGGTCACAGTAGAACGGCTACCGGCCTGTTGTTATTTAACCACTGGTCACATTACAGTATGAACCTTGCGCAAGTGATTGTCCATGTTTATGTCACGTATTTAAGGCATGTTTTGGGTGCTTACGGTGTCCAAGTTTCATGACTTTATCCGCTTTAGTCTTAGTCCTGATGACACTTCAATGAATATGAATATATGGAGGAGATGTCATCATTTTGTGATGTTCTTTATGTTCGATATTTGTTTGTCTGTTTCAGGAAGGAGCTAAATATCCAATGAAGCCTCCAGAAGAGGGCACGGAAAAAGTACTGTTTATCGTTCTTTTTATCTTGCTCGTGATTGTTCTTCTTTATTTATAGAACGTATCTAGAAGTCCTCAGAACCGGCGTATTCGCATCCTGCTTCCACAACATGATCTTGTTGGAAACATATGCTGTCTGTCGCCGGATACATAACCTTCCGATTATTAACAAACAATGAATATAGGATTACACACACTGGCATTGAGCCGTAGCTTTGAACCATTTCACATAGAGGAGGTCTTGTATCTTGCCAGCTCAATCTGCATCGGGAAGCGAAAAAAAGTCGTCGTCCCTGTCCATGGATGAAAAGGAGTACAAAAAAGTCGCAAAAAAACATGAGCCGCCTCGTCCAATCCTGAAAAATTGCCTCAAGGCATTTCTGGTTGGGGGTACTGTCTGTTTGATTGGACAGGCCATTCAAGAGGCTTTTATGGCCGGTTTCGACATGACATCGAAGGAAGCTTCCAGTCCTACAGTGGCGGTCATGATTCTCATATCGGTTATTCTAACGTGTCTCGGCGTTTACGATAAAATGGCTCAATGGGCAGGAGCAGGAACTGCTGTGCCGGTTACCGGCTTTGCCAATTCCATGTGTTCTGCTGCACTGGAACATCGTGCTGAAGGACTGGTGCTCGGTGTAGGGGCCAACATGTTTAAACTTGCTGGTTCCGTTATCGTGTTTGGTGTCGTGGCAGCATTTGTCGTAGGGATTGTTTACGCCTTTTTGGGATTTGGAGGTGGGCACCTGTGAAACGATTGGGTCGCCAGACATGGCAGTTTGAGAATCGTCCGCGGATCATCGGTAAAGCCGCAGTTGTAGGACCAGAAGAAGGCGAGGGTCCACTGTCATCTGATTTCGATTATGTCTATGACAATCTCGAGATCGGCGAGAAAACGTGGGAAAAGGGAGAACGCAAACTGCTCGAACAGGCCTCTCAGCTGGCTTTGGTTAATGCAAATATCACCAAGGAAGAGCTTCAATTTTTTGTGGGTGGAGATCTGATGAATCAGATTATCAGTAGTTCCTTTTCAGCGCGAAAACTGGGTGTGCCTTACCTGGGTGTCTTTGGAGCCTGTTCTACTTCCATGGAAACGTTAGCGTTAGCGTCCATGATAGTTGACTCCGGGGCTGGAGATTATGTCCTTGCAGGAACGGTGAGCCACAACTGTACGGTGGAAAAACAATTTCGGTATCCTACGGAGTATGGTTCCCAAAAGCCGCCTTATGCGCAATATACCGTCACAGGATCAGGGTGTGGTGTGGTCTCCCGTACGGGTGATGGTCCCGTTGTTACCAAAGCCACGATTGGACGCATTATGGATTTGGGCATCAAAGATCCCTTTAACATGGGTTCAGCCATGGCGCCAGCAGCAGCCGACACCATAATCTCTCATTTCAGGGATACGGGATTGGAACCCGGCTATTATGATCTCATTGTGACCGGGGATCTGGCTTCCGTTGGTCTGCCAATTACGAAAGAGCTTTTGCAAAAAGAAGGCATTCCCATGGAACAGACGGTTTTTAATGACTGCGGCCTGATGATCTATGATCGGGAGAAACAGCCTTATGTTGTTGCCGGGGGAAGTGGCTGCGGATGTTCTGCCACCGTCACCTATGGTCACATTTTGAACCGGATGCAGAAGGGTGATCTTAAACGGGTGCTCGTCGTTGCTACGGGTGCGCTGTTATCTCCGATTTCGTACCAGCAGGGTGAAAGTATTCCTTGTATTGCACATGCCGTAGCCATAGAAAAGGAGGGATAAGGGTAATGCAGTTCTTGTGGGCATTTATTGTTGGCGGTTTAATCTGTGTTGTCGGACAGCTTCTAATGGATGGGGTTAAACTGACGCCAGCTCATACCATGAGTACACTTGTTGTGACAGGTGCGCTTGCGGATGCATTTGGCGTGTATGACCCCCTGGTTAAATTTGCAGGTGCGGGTGCAACCATCCCCATCACAAGTTTCGGTAATTCCTTGGTGCACGGGGCATTGACGGAGCTGGAAAAAGAGGGATGGCTGGGTGTGATTACAGGGATTTTCGATCTGACTGCGGCGGGAATATCGTCAGCGATCATCTTTTCTTTTCTCGCGGCATTGGTGGTTAAACCAAAAGGCTAACATAGAATGAGAAATCTACTTGAACATATTGCGACTCAACAGAGGCTTCGGATAACTTTTATCCGGGCCTTTTTTGTCGTATTCATGCGTGAATTGCGGTGAATCTGACGGGCTGGAAACAAATTGTGAGTTCCTTCGAGTGTACTCGTGACTCTGGATCATGTACAATAAAAGGAAATCTGTATGCTTTTTTAGGAGGTTAGACCACATGCCTGTGCGCAAAGAGTCGATCCAAATCATATCCGCAGTTCGTTCAAATCTGGAATCCTGTATTATGGGGAAATCCTTTGAAATTCAACTTTTACTTACAGCTTTGCTTGCAGGCGGGCACGTTCTGATTGAAGACGTACCGGGAACTGGCAAAACGCAATTAATCAAGGCATTATCGAAATCCATGCGTGGTGAGTACCGACGCATTCAATGTAATCCTGATATTTTACCTAGTGATATTACGGGGGTATCTGTGTTTCATCCGAAGGATGAGCGGTTTTATTTCCGGCCAGGTCCTGTGATGACCAACATTTTGCTAGCTGATGAGATTAACCGGGCCACAACAAAAACCCAATCAGCTTTGCTTGAGGTTATGGAGGAGCGCAGTGTAACCGTTGATGGTGATACGTATGATCTGCCACATCCATTCATGCTCTGTGCAACTCAGAATCCGATTGATTTTGAAGGTACGTACACTTTGCCGGAAGCACAACTCGACCGGTTTATGTTGAAAATAAGTCTGGGTTATCCCGATAAAGAAATTGAGAAAATCCTATTGAAACAGCATCAGCTCGGTCAGCCTGTAGATCGCCTTGAATCCGTGACTCATATGGACCAGATATCGGCAATCCAGCAGGAGATTAGGGAGGTCTTTATCGGTGATCCGGTTATGGACTATCTGCTTGATGTTGTTCGTCAAACCCGCTCCCACCCATCTGTATTGCTGGGTGCCAGCCCACGGGCAGCCATATCGTTCATGATGGCCGTAAAAGCCTTTGCTTTCTTGCAGGAACGTGATTATGTGCTTCCGGATGATGTGAAAACGATGGCCCCTTATGTGATCTCTCATCGTATTGTGCTTCGTCCCGAATCGAGACTGGACAGTATGAGTTCCGAGGCCGTTTTGAAAGCCGTACTCCAGCAAGTGCGCGTGCCCGTCTCCATGGGGCAATAGTTCATGAAGCCGCTTTTTAGAACAGTCAATAGAGGGTTACGCCACCCACGCGTATGGAGCATCGCAATGGTGTGGATGTGCTGTCTGGCTTATGTTTTGTTTCAGGGCGGGAAGACATCCCTTATGTTGCTGTCGATGGTGACCCTGCTCTGTGTGTACCTTGCCATAGCTGGATTTAGCGGGGTAAGACGTGCTCAAGGAGTTCGTAGGTTATCTTCTGGTCCAGACCACGAAGAATTGCTGCATGCGGGTGACCAGGTTCAAGTACAGCTGAGTCTGACGATTCCGGGATTCCTCCCGCTTCCCTATGTTGTTGTACGTGAAATGCTGCATCGGCACAACGGAGAATCGTGGTCGTTCAAGGAAAGTTTGATTCCCAATATGCGAGGTAATGGCGAGTTGTCTTTTCAGACACCGCCACTTGAGCGGGGAAAGTATGTTTTTTCAGAAACGGAATGTGCCAGCGAGGACATATTTGGACTGATTGAACATCGAGGAAAGTTTAAGGCCAAAGGTGAGTTTCGTGTACTGCCAAGAACGGTATTTATTCCATATTGGCAGCTCTACGACCGCAAATCACGGTTATCCGGTCCTCAGACGGCGTTAACCCGTTCACGGAGAGAGACCACTCAGATCAATGGTGTACGTGACTACGTATACGGAGATCGACTTTCCCGCATTCACTGGAATGCCACGGCAAAGACAGGGAACTGGAAGTCCAAGGAGTTTGAACATGAGTCTGTGCCCAAAACCATTCTGGTTCTGGATGCGCTGGCATCAAGTTATGAACATGGGGATGCTTTCGAAATTGCCGTTTCCACGGCTGCCTCTCTGCTGGAGTATGGTGTCAGGGAACGAATGGGGATGGGGTTGTTGACATTGTCAGAACAGACATCCTTCATGGCCCCCAGTGAAAGTCTGATGGAACGACAGAAGATGATGCATCATCTGGTGGATATTCAATATAACGGTCAGGATACCCATCTGTTGCCCGGCGTGGAAAGAATCGCACGTCAACTGCCTCAGGGAGCCTACTTTGTCGTGATTTCTCCCCAGAAGGATGAAAAAATAATGGAACTGTTGCGCTGGGCCGATACGCGGGGCATGACTCCATGTCATATTCTGATCGATACCAGTGAATCCCGCCGGAGTGCCGAGTGGAATGCCATGTTGCGTGGAAGAGGCACGAGGTCATTCACTGTTTCTCACTTGCAGGAGCTTCCAACGGTGATGGGGGGAGGTTCTGTATGAGTACAAAAGGAAATGAAAGTGTTGCAGGAAAACGATCCTGGTATCATGCAGCGTCGTTGCTCTGGATTTTCCTGATTGGAATGCAGTGGATTTCATTTACGCAGGAATCGTGGTACACGGAGACAACTTCTCTGGTGTTATGGACACTTGCAGCGGTTAGTGTGCTGGAGGTCATTCTGCCCTTCAAAACGATGTATCGGGCGATCATCAAGGCGGTCGTTGTTGGTTACATTTTGCATAAAACGCTAATTGATTATACGGTGTACATCCCTTATGGCTCTTTAACGGACCGAGCGGAACAATTCATATTACACATGACGCCGTACATCTGGTTCTCCCTGTGTGCATGGGTGATGCTTGAAGCTGCGCTTCGACTCGTGACCACAACACGTCGCATTCTTGTTTTTCTGGGTGTTAACATCATTTCGATGGGGATTCTCGATTCTTTCACTCAGATTCCGCTCTGGATTGAAATCGCGTGGGTGATGTTTGCGGGGATGGGATGGCTCGTATGTCAGCATTTCCGTAACTATCAGCTACAGTATCCACAAGGTTGGAAACGAATCATCCGGTATCCTTATAAAGTCCTGGCCAATATTGCCATTATCTTTTCTTTGATTATTGTAGCCAGCGTTAATATGCCGGAGATTCCACCCACCTTGACGGATCCATACACAGCTTGGCGTAACTATACCGGAACTTCCACCAATCAGGCTGGTAATGGAAACCTTGATATTCCGGCGGCTACCGAATCGGGATACAGCAGGGAAGACAATCAGCTTGGTGGAGGATTCAATTTCGACTATACCCCTGTCATGTCTGTCACCACCAATGAGCGCAGTTATTGGCGCGGTGAGACACGTGCAGAGTATACAGGCACAGGCTGGGATGACCGTGGACGGGGTTCAACAGAGAATGTTGAAGCCGGACAGCCTCTGGAGAACCAGGAATCCGGTAATGTGAATACCAAACAAGTGACTCAGAATGTAACGATGCTGAATGATAATGTCTATCCGATTCTCTTCGGTGCTTATTCGATAGCTGAAGTTAGCTCGATTAATGGTGAAGACAGAACGGAACGGATGTTGTGGAATGCCGAACAGGCTGAACTTCATGTGGTGACAGACCGTCAGCAACCGCAGTATCCCAAGACGTATACTATCGTATCGGAAGCCCCTGTGATTGTGGAAGATGAGCTTCGTACGAAGTCATTTGAAGATCTGTATAACAGTAATCCGGCAGATGATATGTACTTGCAGTTACCATCCCGTTTCCCTGACCGGGTGTCAGATCTGGCAGCCGAGATAACGGCATCTGCGAATACTCCGTATGAAAAAGTGGCATTACTGCAAAACTATTTACAAACTAATTTTGAATACACGAACAATCCGGATTTATCTCGAAAAGTAAGCAGCGACTTTGTGGAAGGTTTCCTGTTCGACATTATGGAAGGCTACTGTGATTACTTCTCCACTGCGCTGGTGATGATGGCGCGCTCGGAGGGCATTCCTGCAAGGTGGGTTAAAGGTTATGCGCCTGGACAACTGTCCCTGAATTCGGACATGCAGGCTCCACGTCAACCTGGCGCGGAGATTGAGACGACCTACACCGTTACCAATGCAGATGCACACTCCTGGGCAGAGGTTTACTTTGGTGAGTATGGATGGATCCCTGTTGAAGCAACACCGGGCTTTGATATGCCGCTGCTGACGGAACAGCCTGATGTACAACCTGTAGATGAGCCAGAAGAAGAGCCAGAAGAGGAGCCGATACAAGAGGAAGAGCAGACCCCTGCACCTGAGCAGACATCGTCTGCCATCCCAACTTTTGTTATCTGGGCTGCAGGAGCCATTATCGTATTGTGGGTAGCATATATGTTCTGGCGTAATCGTTTCTCCATGCGATTCTTCCTGCTTCGTCTACGGACAGGTGGACCGCTCACCCCTGAACAGAAGGTAGTGGCAGAGACCGAGCGTTGGATTCAGTATGTGAAACGCAAAGGGTTGACCCGGAGCGGAGACGAGACACTTCGTGAATCGGTAGCCCGCTGGAGCCAGGCCAAACCTGCTGCAGAAGCAACATTGCATGAGCTTCTCACGAAGTTTGAACAGACTCGTTACAGCCCAGCGTCCGTAACTGCCGACGACTGGAAGGGCGTCTATCAGACCGCCTTGAAGCTGCGGAAGGAACTGAAAGCGGAACGGGCATAGTTGTTGCCCGTCCCGTTTTTCCTTTTTTCCTATGCCATCAGGCGCTGTATGCATTTTCAGGAAAGACGGATTTGTGATATAGTGTGTCGTATGAAACTGAGGTGACTTCTTTGTTTAAAATGTTAATGCCCAAGCTGCGTGTAGACACGGTTTTTGACATTAATCTGGAAGAGCTGTACGCTCAAGGCTACCGTGGAATTATAACTGATCTGGATAACACACTCGTTGGAGCCAAAGCCCCTGACGCTACGCCCGAACTGATTGAATGGTTTGCACGTGTGAAAGAGGCAGGTTTCAAGCTGATGATTGTGTCCAATAACAATTTGAATCGTGTATCCCTGTTTGCGACCCCGCTGGATATCCAGTTTGTGCATAGTGCACGCAAACCATCGAATGTACCGTTTCGTAGAGCAATGAAAATGATGGAGTTATCTCCTGAAAACACGATTGTAGTAGGCGATCAGATGCTTACGGACGTTTATGGAGGGAACCGAATGGGGTTATATACCGTTCTGGTACTGCCAATCTCCATTGGGGACGAAGGTTTTATGACCCGCTTCAATCGACGCGTGGAACGGATTGCTCTAACGAGTTTACGCAGGAAAGGCTTATGGCTTGAGGAGGAAAAGAAGAAATGACAGAACCGCATAACGGCAATCTTGCCGTAAGGTGCAGCGGATGTGGCGTGCATCTGCAAACAGAAAATTCGGAATTACCAGGGTTTATCCCCGAGAAGGCATTGGATCGTGAACCGGTTATATGCCAGCGCTGTTTCCGCATCAAAAACTACAATGAGTCATCATCCGTTACGGTGGATCAGGACGAATTCCTGGCGCTGCTTAGCAAAATCGGGGATAAGGATGCACTTGTCATCCATATCGTTGATTTGTTTGACTTTGATGGCAGCATTATCTCCGGTCTGCAACGTTTTGTAGGCAACAATCCGGTATTGCTTGCTGTGAACAAAACGGACTTGCTTCCGAAAGTAACCAACTGGAACAAGGTTCGGAACTGGGTACAGAAGCAAGCCAAAGAACAGGGTTTGCGTACCGTGGATGTAGTCTTGTGCAGTGCAAAGCAAAATCAGGGCTTCGACAGACTGCTTGAGCTTGTAGGAACGTATCGCGAAGATCGTGACGTGTACGTGGTTGGTGGTACCAATGTGGGTAAATCCACACTGATTAACCGTCTGATTCGTGATTACAGCGATCTGGAGCAGGAACTGACCACATCCCGTTATCCGGGAACAACGCTGGATATGGTGAACATTCCGTTGGATGATGGAAAATATATCATTGATACGCCTGGAATCGTGTATCCATGGCGTTTCAGCGAGATTGTTTCACGTAAGGATCTCGCTGCCATCATGCCGGAAAAACCGCTTAAACCGGCTGTGTATCAGTTAAATTCCGGTCAGACGCTGTTCTTTGGCGGCATGGCTCGATTTGACTTTGTGGAAGGTGATCGCCAGTCGTTCACTTGTTTTATCAGCACTGCGCTTGATATTCATCGGACGAAGCTGGAGCGTGCAGATGATCTGTACCGCGACCACCTTGGAGAATTGTTATCTCCGCCAACCCGTGAGGATGCAGCAGAGATGGCGGAATGGACCAGACATGAATTCCGCATCAAACGCGGCAGTCAATCGGATGTATTCATCTCGGGTCTGGGCTGGATTAAGGTTAATGGCGATATTGGAGCGCTTGTTGCTGTGCATGCTCCAAAAGGCATTCGTGTACAGATCCGCCCATCCTTAATCTAATGTAATCTCAGAACCTGTACATCAGAGCGGATTGGAGGCGGACCTATGTCTGAGGATAAAAAGGGCACCCCTTCACTTCCTGTGTTGCTTGGCGTTATGGGTGATCCTATTGCTCATTCCAAATCACCGGCAATGCACAATGCGGCCCTGCAAGCTGCAGGAGTGAATGGAATGTATATGCCGCTGCATGTTCATCCGGATCAATTGGAAGCGGCAGTTCGGGGAATTGTGGCATTGGGCTATCGTGGTGTCAATGTCACGATCCCGCATAAAGAGCAGGTGATGCAGTACCTGGATGTGATCGATGAAAGTGCTCGCCTGATTGGTGCGGTGAATACCATCGTCAATGAAAGTGGAACACTGACAGGGTACAATACGGATGGTATTGGCTATGTCCGATCGCTGAAGGAAGAGGCTGTGCCTGAGCTTGCGGGTAAACGTATTGCTGTACTGGGAGCAGGTGGAGCGGCAAGAGGCGTTATATACGCACTTGCATTGGAGAAACCTGAACGCATCCACATTCTGAACCGTACAGCGGACAGGGCTATTGCACTCGCTTCGGATTTACGGGGCCATGGCTTGGGAGAAATCTCAGGCAGTGGCATGGAAGACGCTGCGACGGTCTTGGCTACGGCTGATATTGTGATCAACACAACGGCTGCCGGAATGCATCCTCATGTTGATGACGTGCCAGTTGATCCCGCACTGATCCGTGAAGGCGCAGCTGTGAGTGATCTGATCTATAATCCGCTGGAGACCCGTCTGCTTCGGGAGTCGCGGATGCGAGGATGCACAGTGCACGGTGGTCTGGGTATGTTTGTATACCAGGGCGCAGTGGCCTTTGAACATTGGCTTGGCATTCCGGCTCCAGTGGAGACGATGAGACGAGCGGTACTAAACAGTTTTGAAGTGTGAAAATGATATTAAGAGTACAGGCAATCGGAGTCACCTTGTGTACTCAGTGATCATTTTCACCATTGAAAAATAATAATTGAATGGTCAGGTCCGGACAGTTTTTGTGCTGTCGATCAGGTCCTGCTCAACATAAGGAGTATGGAGTATTCATGTTAAACGGTAAACAAAAGCGCTTTTTGCGGTCACAGGCACATCACCTGACCCCTGTATTTCAGATTGGTAAAGGTGGAACTAACGAGCACCTGTTCCGTCACATCGAAGATGCGATTGAGAAGCGCGAATTGATGAAAGTGCAAGTGTTGAACAACAATGACGAGGACAGAAAAGAGATGGCAGAAGAAGTTGCCCGTGAAACGGGAAGTGAGCTTGTACAACTGATTGGTAACACAATCATCCTGTACAAAGAATCTCGCGATAACAAACAAATCGAACTACCTAGATAAGGGAGCGTGACACAGGTGAAGATCGGCATCATGGGTGGTACGTTTGATCCGATCCACATGGGACACCTCCTGGCAGCTGAAGCGGCAAGGGACTCACATGCACTGGATGAGATCTGGTTCATGCCTTCCCATGTTCCACCTCACAAACGCGGAGCCGGAGCTTCGGGACAGCAACGTCTCGATATGACGGAAGCGGCTGTGAAGGGTGTGCAGCAATATGAGGTGCTGGGTATCGAGATGGAATTGGGCGGAGTGTCTTATACCATCGATACGATGAAGGAACTGTGGCGTCGCCATCCTGAACATGAATTTTATTTCATTATCGGGGCGGATATGGTGAACTATCTCCCCAAATGGGAGCAGATTGAAGAGCTTGCAGAACGCTTAACCTTTATCGGAGTTGGTCGGCCGGGCTTCCAGTTACATCTGGATGATTTACCAGACGAGTTACAGGATCGGGTCCTGCTGGCCGAGATGCCCTTGGTCGATATTTCATCGACAGCCGTACGCAGACGTCTGGCCAAAGGTCATTCGGTACGCTTCATGATTCCTGATGAAGTGCACCAATACATTGTAAGGAGCGGTTTATATGGCACTAAGCCGTGATGAACTGATTCAAGCCGTATCCGGACAAATGCCGGAAAAACGCTGGAAGCATACACTGGGTGTAATGGAATCGTCAGTGATGTTGGCTGAAAAATACGGTGCTGATCCTGTGAAAGCAGATCTGGCAGCGATATTGCATGATGTGGCGAAGTACTGGCCCGTAGCGGAGATGGAAGCGGTCATCCGTGATAACGGATTAAACCAGGAACTTCTGCAACATGACAAGCAGCTCTGGCATTCCGAAGTCGGTGCTTTTGTAGCCAAGCGTGATTACGGTGTGGAAGATTCCGAAGTTATTAATGCCATCCGGTGGCATACCTCGGGTCGGGTAGGAATGAGCTTGCTGGACAAAGTGGTATGTCTTGCCGATTACATTGAACCGGGACGAGATTTCCCGGGAGTGGATCACATTCGCGAACAGGCTGAACGTAGTCTGGATGAAGGTTTAATTGCCGGATTCGATTCGACGATCAGCTTGTTGATCTCGCAGCGCCGTGTCATTTATCCTTTGACCATGCTGTCGCGGAATGACTTAATTGCACAATTATAGAGGTTGTTCAAAAAGTCCACCTTTGATTACGAAGGATGCCTAGCGGCATCATCAGCATCGAACTTGAAATTCAGCCGAAATGTCCGTTGCTCACGTAGTTTGCCTACGCTCCGCTACTCCATTTCTAGCTTTATTCCATCTTCTCGGTACTGAAAACTGATCTTTTTGAACACACAATTATAGATTATGGAGGTTGGTTCATGACAGTATCATCGAAAGAACTTATGAATATGGCGGTTGCTGCCGCTGACGACAAAAAGGCATCCAATATTGTAGCATTGGATCTGATTAATGTTTCTCTGGTGGCAGATTATTTTGTAATTTGTCACGGGAATTCCGATACACAGGTACAAGCCATTGCCACTGAAATTCGCAAACAGGCTCATGCAGCCGGAGCGACGATCAAAGGTATCGAAGGTATGGATTCTGCACGTTGGGTATTGATGGACATGGGCGATGTTGTTGTTCATATCTTCCACCGCGACGAGCGTGAATACTACAACATTGAACGACTCTGGTCTGATGCCAAAGTGGTGGAAACTGTATGAGTTTGATTGCTGGAACAGTCGTCTCTTTGCCGGTTTCACGTGAAGTGTCTCCGTTTGGCTTCTTTTTGACGACAGGATCGGAAGATGTACTGCTTCACTACACCGAGTTAACACGGGATATTAAAATTGGTGAGACGCTTGAGGTATTTGTATTCTTTGATACAGAAGATCGTCTGGCCGTAACGATGAAAAAGCCTTATCTCATGCTTGGCGAAATGGCACGACTGGTTGTGGCTGATGTTCACCCACGACTGGGCTGTTTCCTGGAAATGGGCCTTGGACGGCAATTGCTGCTTCCTATTCGTGAATTGCCTGAACTGGAAGAACTGCGTCCTCAAGTGGGGGATGAAGTCTTTGTAATCATGGAACATGACAAGCAAGGACGCCTGCGTGCCAAATTGGCCGGGGAACGTGAGCTTTCACCATTGTCTTTCCATGCGCCAACTTCATGGTTAAACGAGTGGGTTGAAGCGACGGTATACAAGCCACTGCAGATGGGTACTTTTGTACTTGTAGAGGGCGGTGTACTGGGCTTTGGCGCAATTGGTATGATTCATTCATCCGAACGTAGTCATATGCTGCGTCTTGGTGAAAAAGTGAAATGTCGGGTGACACTGGTACGTGAAGACGGACGTGTGAATCTGGCCATGACTCAACTCAAACAAGTTGGACGTAACGAAGATGCAGACAAGCTGCTCGCCTTTATGAAAGAGCGTCCTATGGGCGGCATGCCTTACTCGGATGCAACTCCGCCGGATATCATCAAGCAGCGCTTTGGCATCAGTAAGTCTGCTTTCAAGCGTGCCTTGGGCAAATTGATGAAAGACGGATTGGTGGTCCAAAAGGAAAGCTGGACGTATCTGTCCGAATCTGCTCCTGCGGATCAAAGTGAAAACAAGTAATCTTCCTGATTAAATAGTTGTAATATGGAACTCGGATAAGGCAGGGATAGGCTGGGTAAACACCGGATGCCCCTGCTTTTTCTTTTGTTATATAAATTGAACTAAACATTTACACGAAACGGAGAGGACAGAAAGAACCTGAAGAAGCGGAGCGTTCGCCTTTATCCCCGGATTTAAACCTTTATAAAAGGAATAAAAAAAATCTGGGGATAACAGCGATCGGAAGGTTGTTCTGTCATTGGAGTGTCCAGTGTAAATATTCTTTGGTTCAACTTATATAGATCAATTCGAAAATGAAATTGAAAGTGCGGTGCCTGACATGTCTTACCGGAAATTTGCCTATGTGTATGATGAATTAATGGAAGATATGCCTTATCCGGACTGGATAAGGTTTGCAAGAACAGCATGGGAAAAGCATGGAATGCCCAAAAGTGTCGCTGAACTTGGCTGTGGAACGGGCTCCATTACGATCCCGCTCGTGAACTCCGGTTTTGAAGTTACAGGCATTGATCTCTCAGCAGATATGCTGTCGGTTGCGCGCAGCAAGATGGAGGCCACGCCTCAGGGTCATCGCTTGTATCGCGAGGGCAGTGTCCGTTGGGTGCAGCAGGATATGCGGGAATGGCGAGTTCCCGAACCTGTGGATTCGGTGATATCTTTCTGTGATTGTGTCAATTATTTGCTTGAACAAGAAGATGTCATTCGTACATTTCAGCGGACATATGAGATGCTGAAGCCTGGTGGAACGTTCCTGTTTGATGTGCATCATCCCAATACCCTTATTCGTTATGATGAGGAGCAGCCTTTTGTACTGGATGAGCGCTCCGTATCTTATATCTGGACTTGTGATTTGGACCAGGATCGCTGTGAGATTGAACATCATCTCAGTATTTTTTCGCGTGTGGATGATGGTAACAAGGATATGTACCAGCGGTTTGAAGAAGTTCATGTCCAGCGCGCGTATAATCCGGACTGGATGAAGCTGGAGTTATCCAAGGCAGGTTTTAGAGACGTGAAGGTATATGCGGATTTTGAATGGAAAGAGGCCGGAGACAGCGCTCAGCGCTTGTTCTATGTGGCTGTGAAGTAAGAGCGAATAATGAGAACTGTCCTTATGTTTGGTGCATAAGGGCAGTTTTCGTATTATCAGGTTAGCCAGTAATTACTGGTTGGCCTTTTTTTGTGGTCGTTTTACGATGGGGGGAAGCCGGGAGAACGTGGCGGTTTTAGGGGCTAGGACCTCGTAACAAAAACAGTTCTCCCACGACCTCCAAAAGACCATGTTTGGGCTGGTAGGGGCAGTTGACCCCGTATAACAAGCGAAGCTATGGGTTTGGAACCATCGTGGAAAGGACCGGCGAAACAAAAGATAAGGAGTGAGCATATGGAACCTGTTGTTGGTGTAGATGTCGCTAAAGGTTCAAGTGTGATACAGGCGTTTCAAAAACGAAATGAACCCGTTGGCAAAGCTATCGTCATTGAGCATGCTGCGAGTGGATTCGAACAATTCACGGAGATGTTAGGGGCCCTTCAAGCCGAAACGGGTGTTGCTCCTGTGGTTGTTTTGGAAGCGACTGGGCATTACCATCGTGCCTTGGTGTCCTGTCTGAATCGGAGTGGCTACACCTACTACATTGTGAATCCCTTGCAATCCAAGCGAGCCAAGGGAACGCAGTTACGCAAAGTTAAAACAGATGCTGCAGATGCTTGGCATCTGGCAGAGATGTACTATCGCGGCGACGTGAAGCCACATCGAAATTGGGATGAGACGTTTACAGAGCTACAGCATTTGACTCGGCAGCATGAGTTTGTCACGGGAATCTTTGTGCAGGCGAAGCTGAACAGCAGAGCCTTGCTGGAGCAAGTGTTTCCGGCGTATGAGCAGATATTTTACAATGTGTTTTCAACCACATCATTGACGGTGCTGTCTCATTGTTTGGAGGGAAGTGTGGCGAATTGGAATGAAGTCATTCAGGGTAATTCGGGACGATCCCATTCCAAGCGATGGGCCCATGAAAAAGCGAGAAAACTGGAGGAAGTACTGGATGAATGGAGAGGAATTCGGCGTAGCCCCGCTCAAAGCAAGGCACTGCTCGGAATGGTCTCTTTATTGTTGACGATGATTCAGCAACTGGAGGAACTCGAAAAACAAATGGAGGAACTCGCAGAAAATCTGCCCGAAGTCGAACTGGTGAGAAGTATCCCGGGAATTGGAACGAAACTGGCCGCAGCCATTGTAGCTGAACTAGGTGATGTGAAACAGTTTAGTGATGCGAAGCAACTTGTGGCGTTTGCGGGCCTTGACCCCGGGATTTTCAGTTCAGGAAAGTTCACAGCGACAAGTACACGAATCACGAAACGAGGTTCTAAAAGGCTCAGACGTTCGCTATATTTAGCGGTGCAATGTGGAATGCGAAAGAATGCGAATGCAAGAATCCGTTCGTACTACGAGAAAAAAAGAAACGAGGGCAAGCCCTACAAGGTGGCTGTGATCGCCTGCGCAAACAAGCTGTTGCATCACATTTTCGCCATCTTGCAGAAGGGCCAGCCCTACCAAGTTTAATCCATATTTAACCAAAACCTCCATTGCAGTGGAGGTTATTTGCATTGGTCGAAAAAAGTATAACATGAAAAGAAAACTCATCCAACCTGAAATGCTTGACAAACATTAGCTGGTTTTTGTTTGATTTTCCATGGAGAATGAATAGCAATAGTCTTAAATAGGGTAAAGGAATGCAAGAAAAGACATAACGACGTGACAAAAAGTATTGCCAGTTAAAGTAAATGAGGCGATAATAGTCGGATAGAAAGCGTTTTCTGAGAAAATAAATCAACTGTCAATGTGAGGTGTAGAAATGGAAAGTACATATAAAACAAGACTTACCTCAGAACAACTGAATGCCATTATAGAACAACATTTCTCTACAAGTATACAGAACTACAAGGAAATGGTGGATGGCTGGGCCAATCATGCATACCTCATTACACTGAGTGACGCACAGCGAGTGGTACTCAAAATTGCACCGTCGGCTTCGACAAATCTGATGCGCTGTGAGCAGGATCTCATGATTGCCGAGGTTGAGGCACTACGCCTCATCACCGAGCTACCGGATGTCCCCGTACCTCAAGTGCTGGCTTATGATGACTCTTTAACCATGGCTTCAGCACGTTATTTTATCATGGAGTACATGTCTGGAACACCCTATAATCAGGTCAAGGATCAATATTCTGCGGAAGAGCAGGAGGCCATTGAATACCAGCTCGGTCTGTACAATCGTCGAATTAATGAAATCAAGGGCGAGAAATTCGGATATTTTTCGGAGCAAACACAACGTTATTCTACATGGAAAGAAGCATTTATGAATCTGATGGATGATATTCTTACCGACGGGGAAGAAGCCGGGATTACATTTTCGATTGATTACCCTGAATTGAGACGCCTGATTGAAGAAAAATCGGATGTGCTGGACGATGTTAAAGAACCTGTGCTTATCAGTTGGGATCTGTGGGATGGCAATGTACTAGTGGACGCAGGTCGAATCACAGCGATTATTGATTTTGAACGTTCACTGTGGGCAGATCCTCTGATGGAGCATTATTTCAGTCATTTTAACTATACGCCTGGTTTTGTGAAAGGGTATGGACATGAGATTACGACTGAAAGTGAGCTGAAAAGAAGAAGTCTCTATGACTTGTACTTTGATCTGGTACTGCGCATTGAGTGCGCTTATCGTCAATATGATAATCAGGAACATGTGAATTGGACCATTCATAATCTGGAGGAAGGCATTGAGCGTTTTCGGTTATCCTGAACAGCAACGAGTATTATTGAACGGTACGAACCATGTGACTTAAAAGGGTCATTATAACGTGTAATATTGACTTTGGGCTTGCTTTTTTATATAATGGTCCCGATATTGTATACATATTTCGATGATAAGGATCAGTAGTAATTCCTGTACATAACAGAGAGCCGGCGGTTGGTGCAAGCCGGTTGACAGTGATTTGCGAACTCGCCTTGGAGAAATGCGGTGATTACACCATTCTGTTTAACCTGCTTGTATAAAGCTTGGGGTCAGGAATGGAAATCCGCATCGGTTAACCGCCGTTACAGGTCCAAAGGGAGTGGATGACGAAGCACGTTCGTCCGCTAACTAGGGTGGTACCACGGGAATTCAACCTCTCGTCCCTAGCGCTGCAAACGCTACGGGATGCTGAGGTTTTTTTGTTGCAATTAAAGCTAAAGCGAATAACCTGAAGGAGGAACAATAGATGAGTGAGAATAACCAGCCGAAACACGGCTATCAGCCACAAGTCATGGAAAAAAGTTGGCAGCAATACTGGGATGCAAATAAAACGTTTAAAACGGGTGAGGACCCTGCTAAACCGAAATTTTATGCACTGGATATGTTCCCTTATCCATCCGGTTCAGGTCTGCACGTAGGACATCCGGAAGGATATACGGCAACAGATATCGTTTCCCGTTACAAACGTATGCGCGGTTACAATGTATTGCACCCAATGGGTTGGGACGCTTTCGGTCTGCCTGCTGAGCAGCATGCACTGGATACAGGTGAACATCCACGAGATATTACATTCCGTAATATTGACAATTTCCGTCGCCAGATCAAATCGCTTGGTTTCTCCTATGACTGGGATCGTGAGATCAGCACAACGGACCCTGAATACTATAAATGGACACAATGGATCTTTATCCAGCTGTACAATAAAGGCCTCGCTTATGTGGATGAAGTTGCAGTTAACTGGTGTGAAGCCCTTGGAACGGTACTTGCTAATGAAGAGGTTATTGATGGCAAGAGTGAACGTGGTGGACACCCGGTTGTACGTAAACCGATGCGTCAATGGGTTCTGAGAATTACCGAGTATGCAGAGCGTCTGTTGGAAGACCTGGAAGAGCTGGATTGGTCTGAAAGCATCAAGGATATGCAGCGCAACTGGATCGGTAAATCGACAGGTGCGGAAGTTGTATTTGCCATTGAAGGTCGCGAGGAAGTCATTAAGGTGTTCACTACCCGTGCAGACACATTGTTCGGTGCGAGCTTTGCAGTACTTGCTCCGGAACATGAATTGGTAGAAGCAATTACAACGGATGAACAACGTGAAGCGATTCAGGCTTATCAGGAGCAGGCTTCTCGTAAGAGTGATCTGGAACGTACGGATTTGGCCAAAGACAAAACAGGTGTATTCACTGGCGCTTATGCAATCAACCCTGTTAATGGTGCAAAACTGCCAATCTGGATTGCCGATTATGTTCTTGCAGGTTACGGTACAGGCGCGGTTATGGCTGTTCCGGGTCATGATGCACGTGACTGGGAATTTGCGAAGCAGTTCGGTCTGGATATCATTGAGGTTATTCAAGGTGGCGACGTTACACAAGAGGCATATTCCGGTGATGGCGCGCATGTGAATTCCGATTTCTTGAACGGACTGAACAATGAAGAAGCGGTTGCCAAGATGATTTCTTGGTTGGAAGAGAACGGTAAAGGACAAGGAAAAGTAACCTATCGTCTGCGCGATTGGCTGTTCAGTCGTCAGCGTTACTGGGGTGAGCCAATCCCGATTCTGCATCTGGAAGACGGAACAATGAAGACCGTACCGGAGGATCAACTTCCACTGCTGCTGCCTGATATCGACCAGATCAAACCTTCGGGTACAGGAGAATCACCACTGGCGAATGTTACGGAGTGGGTGAATACGGTAGATCCGGAAACGGGAATGAAGGCACGTCGTGAGACCAACACCATGCCACAATGGGCGGGCAGCTGCTGGTATTACCTGCGCTTTATCGATCCGCACAATGACAAGGAACTGATCTCCAAGGAGAAACAGCAACAGTGGCTGCCAGTTGATCTGTACATTGGCGGAGCAGAGCACGCGGTGCTTCACTTGCTGTACGCTCGTTTCTGGCACAAAGTGCTGTATGATCTGGGTGTTGTGGAGACCAAAGAACCTTTCCACAAACTGGTGAACCAAGGTATGATCCTGGGTACCAATAATGAGAAAATGAGTAAATCTCGTGGTAATGTCATTAACCCGGATGAAATCGTCAATGAATTCGGTGCAGATACATTGCGTCTGTACGAGATGTTCATGGGACCATTGGAAGCGACAAAACCGTGGAATGCAAACGGGGTTGAAGGCATGCACCGCTTCCTGTCACGTGTATGGCGTCTCTTCATTAACGAAGACACAGGAGCCATCAATGACAAGATTACGGTGGACGGTGGAACGGATGAGTTCAAACGGACTGCTCACAAAACGATCAAAAAAGTTACGGAAGATCTGGAACATCTGCGCTTCAACACATCCATCAGCCAGCTGATGATTTTCATCAACGATGCATACAAAGCGGACACACTGCCTCGTGAAGCGATGGAGAAATTTGTACAGCTGTTGTCACCACTGGCACCGCATATGGCAGAGGAACTGTGGAGCCGTTTGGGTCATGAAGGTGGAATCTCTTACGTGGCTTGGCCTGAATATGATGAGTCCATGACAGTGGATGCGGAAGTGGAAATCGTTGTTCAGGTGAATGGTAAAATTGTAACTCGTGCTACAATCGCGAAGGATCTGGATGCACAGGGTATGCAGGACTTTACGATGGAGCTGGCACCTGTTAAGCAGGCGCTGGAAGGCAAGACCATTCGCAAGGTCATTGCCGTTCCAGGCAAACTCGTTAATATTGTTGCCGGTTAATCTCACCGGCTCGGAATAGTTCATCCAGCTTTAACAAATCTTCATCATATTTGTCATGTGTCGTGTGGATCAGGCTGTCGAAAACGCCGTCAAGACTAACCTTCAGCAGTGCAAGTGCCTGAGCGGTAATACCGCCAGGTACAGCGACACGAGCCTGAAGCTCTTGCGGGGTGTATCCTCCTTCGGTGAGCAGCTTGCCTGTTCCCAGGAGCATTTCGCCAGCCAGAGCGCAGGCATCTGCCCTTTTAATGCCTGTCAGTTTCACTGCACTTTCGATCCACTGTTCCAAAAAGAACGATATGAATGCAGGTCCGCAGCTGGAGAAGTCGGATGTGATTCGTGTACAGGCTTCATCCACTTGGTACGGCCTGCCTATATGACTAAGCAGACTTTCTAACACAGCGCGGTCTTCACTGGTCATTCGTTCGCCATGTATACAGAGGGATGCTCCACTGCCGACTTGGTGTGTGACGCTGGGAATTACCTTGGAGACTTTGCAAGGAAGTGAAGATTCCAGATGTCGCAGCTGCACGGGACTGGTGATCGAGACAATTATATGATTGGGATTCACGACAGGCAGAATGTCGTCAATAACATGTTTGAATTCAAGCGGCTTCACGCACAGGAAGATGATATTACTTCGGATCACCGTTTCCCGATTGCTCTGGGATTCATGCAGACCGGGGTAACGGAGGGATAACTGACGTACTTTGGACGGGGTTCGATTGCTGGCTGCGATCTGCCGGGGCTCAAGTGCACCCGATTGGATCAGGGCATAGATTAGTAGACTGCCCATGCTGCCGGTTCCGATAAATCCAACCTTCATTGTTTCAGGCCTCCTTTCATGCTTTACGGTACTGGCGCAGTTCATTCCCTCTATTCTATGCGTGAGGACCTGTTTCACATGACATGAAAAATGCACAACTTGTTTCATCAGGAAAGTTCAACGGTTCGGAAGCACCGCCCGTGTTCGAAATGAATGATTTTGAATTCAGGGAGAGGTGTGAAAGAATGAGATGGACCAAAGGGATGACCATTGCTGCTGCGGTGGTTGGAAGTATACTTATATTATGGTCGGGCAAAAGTGAACAACCACCTAGTGGCTGGGAACCCTTGCAGCTCGGCACCGAGAAGCCGACGATAGAGCAGGAACTCCCTGCTGTACAGTCGGCTACTTCGGTTCAGGGCAATACAGGAGCATCTTCGGGAGCGGATGCAAGTGGGATGCAGACTGGGAATGAGGCAAAGGCAGAAGAGTCTAAAGAGCTTGCGAGCGTTGGGGTTGAAGGTGATTCAGTTGTTCAAACTATAAGCCAGACGAATGATAATCCACCGGACACCTCCAATTCGATTGAACCAGTTACGCGAAGTACGAATTCGAATCCTTCGGTTACCTCCGAGACGGGCTCGAACAGTAATCCCCCTGTAGTTCGTGAGGAAGCTAGCGACAATGGCAAGATTGATGTGAATACCGCTCCAGTCTCCAAGCTTATCGAGCTTCCCGGAATTGGGGAGAAGAAAGCTCAAGCTATTGTGGACTATCGGAATGCACATGGTCCTTTTGCAAAAGTCAGTGATCTGACAAAGGTTAAAGGAATCGGGATGAAGATGCTGGAGAAGATGGCGCCGTATGTGCAGATCCGGTAAAATTAAAATATAAATTGTATCAAGCGGGAGGAAAGCAGCATGAGTACAGAGGTACGCAAGGACTGGGATACGTATTTTATGGACATCGCGTATATGGTTTCCACCCGTTCCCGCTGTTCGCGTCGTCATGTGGGTGCCGTTCTTGTTCAGGGAAAGAAACTGCTGGGAACAGCCTATAATGGTGCACCCACCGGCGTCCCGGATTGTTCTGAAGCAGGTTGCATGATATCGGAAGAGTATGAGTTGGTCGTGACCGATGGGCAAGAAGAAATGGTGAAAAAGCAAAGATGCATTCGCACAATTCATGCGGAGCAAAATTTGCTTTTATTCACAGATCGAATCGACCGCGAAGGCTCGTCCGTGTATGTGACCGACGAACCGTGCTGGACATGTGCCAATATGCTGGCGAATAGCGGGATTACAGAAATCGTGTTTCATCGTTCTTATCCTAAAGATACCGGCAAGGTTACCAATATGATGGAACAGAAGGGCATAACGTTCCGCAGACTAGAGAATTACCAGCCCCCGCGGGAAACGATGATGACCGTGAGCAATTAATGTGAATATGGTCGAATATGTGAGGGAGAACCTCCGGCAAGCCTGAATTGGCTTTCCGGGGGTTTTTCTGCGTTCAACGGGTGAAATGAGGGAGGGCTAGAAATGAAAGGCAGACCGTTATTAAGTTTTACGATTTGTTGGTTGTGCGGGAGCGGGATAGCATGCGCGTTGACAGGCTGGACGTTAATCTGGGGGTTAATTGGAGCTCTGACATGTCTGCCACTTTTACTTCATTTTATTAATGTGAGTGGATGGTCTGTTTTATTTTTACTCGCTGCCTTTATTGGAGGCGCTGCACATTGGGAATGGAATGATGCAGGCAATCATAGCAGTCTGCCGGAGACCATGCATATCGCTGCTCATGAGTTGGACGGATGGTCAGCTGAAATTCAGGGTGAGCTTGTGTCAGATGTACGTATTGATGGAGATCGGGCTGACTTTAAGATGCAGATGTCTTCAATATTGCCAACATCGGATTCGTCAGTAGATGCAGATCTTGCATCATCTTCTGCATTCAACATAAATGAACAATTGATCGTACAAGTCAGACTGTTGGAGGAAGAAGAACAACAGGTAGCAGCGGGCTGGAAGAGGGGGGATGTAATCACACTTAATGGTTCTTTTGCTTTTCCTGGCGAAGCAAGGAACTTTGGCGGGTTTGATTATCGCAGTTATTTGCGTACCCTGCATATCCACTGGTTGTTCAAAGTGAAGGGAGCCAGTTCGGTAACAGCAGTTGCTCCTGAGGGACTTGGACAATATAACGTACTACGGTGGACGGATTGGACTAGGCATAAGTTGGGCTCGGCGGTTGAGCAGTTATTTCCAGAGCCTCATGCAGGATATATGAAGGGTCTTATTATCGGGATGGCTACTGATATCGATCCCGGTACCTATGGTCAGTTTTCACAACTAGGTCTAACGCATATCCTGGCAATCTCCGGAACCCATGTCGCTGTATATGTTGCTTCGTTGCTTCTCATTCTATCTTGGCTAAGGCTTACCAGAGAGACGGCACTCACGATTGTTCTGATCCTGGTGCCAGCTTATGTACTGTTATCCGGTGGTTCACCTTCAGTGATTCGGGCAGGGATGATGTCCATGATTGGGTTGTATATGGCACGTCGAGGTCTCGCCAGAGACGGCCTTCAGATGATTAGTGCAGCAGCGTTGCTGATGATGTGGTGGGACCCGTACTTTTTGCTGAGCGTCAGCTTTCAGTTATCCTTTCTCGTGACCGCAGGTTTGATGATCTACATGCCATTAATTAACCGGCTGTTCAGCGGCTGGCCGAAATCTCTGGCTGCAACGGCATCCGTTACCGTGACCGCTCAGCTGATTTCGTTCCCAGTAACCATTTTGTATTTCAACCAGTTCTCACTACTCTCATTTGTAGCTAACTTTCTGCTGGTTTCTTTGATCAGTGCTATTGTATTACCTCTGGGGACGGTCGCCATGTTATTGTCATTCATATGGGTTCCCTTGGCGAAACCTCTCGCATGGATTGCGATGCAACTGAATCAACTGACATTTATAAGCGTGGAGTGGATGAACAGCCTGCCAGGTTTTGTGTTGATCTGGGCAACACCGCCCTTGTTATGGATTGGAGCATATTATGCTGTGTTGTATGCCTTACTCTACCTGTTGCATCGTGGCAATGGTGAGCAGCAAGAAACAGCGTTTGTTGAGGAAGAGACGGCTCCTCTTGTGAGGGGACAACCTTCAGTTTCAATGGCGAATATGGGCATTCGCTCTTCGGTGTCTACGGTGGCACAAGATCAAGGTAAGAACCGTGTAGATGGAAAAGAAACTTCATTAACGACATTAGGAGCCAGTATTGCCTGGCCGGAATATACAAGTGCATTTACCGCACGAGGTGCAGGTTATTATTCAAGTGAACGAATGAGTAAAGCTCAGCAATGGTTTTGCGGGTTGCTCGCTATCAGCTTTATTGCTGGATTGTGGTGGGCATATCAGACTCCCAAGCCTGCTGGAACCGGCATCGTGCAGTTTTTGGATATTGGTCAGGGAGACAGCACATTGATTACAACCCCGGAAGGCAAACACATTCTGGTGGATGGCGGGGGAACGGTTAGTTTTGGGAACACCGAACAATCGTGGAAAACAAGACGTGATCCGTATGAGGTAGGTGCCAAGGTGGTTGTTCCTTTATTGAAAAAAAGAGGTATCCATCAACTGGACGCTGTAATTGTAACGCATGCCGATCAGGATCATGCCGGAGGACTACAGGCTGTACTGGAACAGATTCCGGTTAAACGTTTCATGTTTAATGGCACAACCAGTGGTAAAGAAAACTTTGATAAATTACTGGACACAGCCATGGAACGTAAAATTCCTCTGTACGCCATTCAGCAGGGCATGTCCTATAAGGCTGATAAGCAGACAAGTTTACATTTTATAGCTTCGGATCTGGCACATATGGATGTAATTGAATCAGGCAATTTGCCTGTATCTGAACACCAGAATCATGATTCCGTTGTCTTTTTGCTAGACATGGCTGGGACTTCCATGTTGTTCACCGGGGATATGGATGCTGCGGCCGAGCAGGACCTGCTCTATATGATTCAAGATGGCTCATTGGCTGCCCAGTTTGAACAGAAAGGTTCAGATATTGGAGTTACAGAGGGAGTTGTACAAAGGGTACTTACACGACCGTTGCAGGTTAATTCAAATGATGTTTCAGCATCTGTATCCATTGACGTGTTAAAAGTCGCTCATCATGGGAGTAAAACGTCTTCAACCGAAGCCTGGCTCCAATACTGGAACGCCAAAACCGCTGTGATATCTGCAGGAGTTAACAATACATATGGGCATCCCAATCCGGGAGTGATGGAACGTCTGGAGGCTACCGGGTCAGATATTTATCGGACAGATCAGATGGGAGAGGTTCAGATGAGGGTGAAAGATGGGAAGATTGATATCCGGTACAAGTTGTTTGGAGTTGAGTGAAGGCAGGCAATCTATTTATCGGTATGAAGATGAGTGAAGAAAACTCCGATTTAATACCAACTGGAAGGTGAAAAAGACAAGAGAACATACAATAATGTGGATAGTTTGAGCAGAAAAAGTATTGAAGTTACGTGTAAATATCGAGTAAATGATCCCACCTGTGAAGCCTAATAGAACATATGCGGCAATAGCAACAAGCAATCTCATATACGTATTATCTTTTTTTCTGTATAAAAGTAGTCCATCCACCAATATAGAAAGTGGCGTAAGTAAGAAAAGTAATATAGCGAGGTTAATCAATAATCCAACCGCAAATGTATACCCGAATGAATAATAGTAAGTATTCTCTAATCTTTCATCTATAGGGACATAGTGATATATCCCCATTGCAAGTGAAATGAACACTGCAGTTAATACAGCTGCAACTATTTTTCCGCGTGGCCTATTGATTCTATGGTTTTTTGTCATTCGAAAATTGACCTCCCTAAATAACTATATTCAATAAGAGATAGGCTAAGGCGTTACTATATTTTAACATACAGAGGTTGAGGAAAAGTGGGAGTTAGAGAAAGAAAGTACTTAGTTGACCTATAAAAGAAAGAAGTCGTTTCGCTGCGAACGACTTTTTTCTTAATTTCATGGTGGTGATATATATTTTTTTTGGCAGTGGCCTGATAGGAAATGAGGGATGGGAGCGTGGTTCCACCGGCACAGATCAGAAGGAGACGGATTAAAAATATGAAATATCGTTACTATAGAAAGCCTACAACGACAAAGGCGCTACAGACTACCAAACGACTTTCGGTTCCGAGTGATACATTGTTTTTTCGGAAAGAAACCTTCAAAAGTTTCAAATGAATTCGGTCATCGGTAGTAGACTGGTATTCGGCAAGTGAAGGAAGGGAAGATTATTTTTAAAAGGACGGGGTGCCTTTAATAAAGGCGCCGAGGTTTACGCTGACCTGCTTGTGAGGGCCTTGAACGATTTGCAGAAGTGAAAAAAAATTTGGATGCGAAAACTTTTTGGGAACCCGTATACGTCTTACTTCTTGTTACGACAAAAGATTTATATAGAAAAGGAATAATCGGCCATGTTCAATAGGAAAACTGAAAAAATTCTTACACACTGTATTACCGAGCATAAAGAGAATGTATACCGACTTGCTTATAGCTATGTCAAAAATAAGGATGATGCCCTGGATATCGTACAAGACTCCATATACAAAGCGATGACGCATCTCGAACTTTTGAAGAACCCAGATGCGGTCAAAAGCTGGTTTTACCGGATTGTGGTGAATACCGCCCTGGATTTTCTGCGCAGAAACAAAAAGGTTCAGGCGATGGATCATGAAATGATCGAAACCTACAGCCCCGGGGCAGAAGATACGTATATGGACATTGATTTGAAGCGAACGCTCGAATCCTTGCCGGATAAATACAAGAGCGTCATTATACTGAGATATTTTGAAGACATGAAGATCGAAGAAGTTGCGGCTGTGCTGGATGAGAATGTGAATACGATTAAAACAAGGCTGTATCAGGCGCATCAGCTATTGCGAATCAAAATGAATGATGAAACAACCAAAGGAGATCGAGTAAGATGAACAATAACATGGAACAGCTGCGAAAAGAATATCAAGAAATACCCATTCCAGATGAATTGGATAGCATTGTAAACCAATCGATTCATAAATTCTCTAAGGAGGGAAGGAGGGGCCGCGGCTCAAAGTACAGATGGTTAGCCGTTTCTAGTGCGGCTGCGTTCATATTCCTTGTTGCGATCAATGTCAGTCCTCCTGTAGCGAAAGCCTTGTCATCCGTACCGGGTGTGGACCGGATTATCCAGGTGCTCACGTTCAAGGAATACGTGGTTGACGAGTCTAATTACAATGCGAGTATCAAAGTGCCTTCCATTACCGATATGGAGAATGAGCAGTTGCAAAGCGGGTTGAACGAGAAATATATGAAGGAAAACAAGGCGCTTTACGATAAGTTCCAGGCGGAAATCAGCGAATTGAAGAAGCAAGGCGGAGGCCATCTGGGACTTGATGTCGGATATGAAGTAAAGACGGACAACGACGAGATTTTATCTATACAAAGATACGTGGTCGAGGCCGCCGGTTCATCCTCGGAGGAGCTTCAGTTTGATACGATCGATAAGAAAAACCAAATCCTCATAACTCTGCCGATACTGTTCAAGGACGATCGTTATGTACGACTCATCAGCGACAACGTTAAAGAGCAGATGCAGGTGCAAATGAAAGCGGACCCTAATAAGATCTACTGGGCTCCGGGAGCTATCGACGTGCCGGTCACCAGTGAGTTCCAGAGCATCGCGAAGGATCAAGGCTTCTATATCAACAACGACGGCAAGCTCGTGATCGCTTTCAACAAATATGACGTCGCGCCAGGCTATATGGGTTCTGTGGAATTCGTCATTCCCACGGATGTGTTGAAAGACGTTCTGATTAACAACAAATACATTAAGTAATGGAAGAGACCGGTGATCGGGAAACCCGCGCCGGTTTTTTTTTGTTAGTACTTTGGTCGAAGAGACATTGTTCTGTTTTTGATTTTCCTAAAACTTTCTGTACCATCTCATGCGTCTAGCCAATGAGTGTGCAAGATTAGACACTCATACAAAGAGATGGAGGATGAAAGCTATGAAAAAGAAAACGATAAAATTCATGAAGATGGGGGCCATGGGCTGTGTAGCCATGCTCGGCGTTGGCGCAGCGAGCTTATCTGCAAATGCGCTGGCCTCGGCACCTGTTTCAGCGAACGTAACTGTCAGCTCTAAGGTACATGAAACCGTACCTATGGCTACAGGAGTAAAAATCGTGGAGAAGGTACTGAGCACAACAAGCAAGAACCTTATTGTGAACATCAAGGTACCGCAGCTGGACGGCATGCTGGACACCAGATACCAGAATGAACTGAATGACATCCTTTTATCCCATGCGCAAAAGGATCTTGCTCAGTGGGAGAAGGATGCCGCAGAAACGGCAAAAAAGGCAAAAGTAAATCACCAGAAGTTCCACCCCTATGAATTTTACGTCAGCTATAAGCTAAAGTCGGACGGAACTGGAAAGCCGGCAGGAGTAGTTTCGCTTGAAGTAATCACGGAAGGGTACAGGGGCGGAACAAGCATGCCACGGATTGATACCTACAACTTGAAAAATGCCTCTGCGGCTCAGCGCGTGACACTGGAGGATCTCCTCGGTTCTAACTATAAAGAAAAGCTTGATGCAGATATTCTTGCGCAAATGAGAAAGGATCCCGATCAATACTTCCTGGAAGAATTCGAAGGGACGTTCACGGAACAGTCGTTTTATATTGAAAAAGGCGAACTGGTTATCGTCTTCCCGAAATACAGTATCGCGCCGGGATATGTGGGTTCACCGGAGTTCCGTTTCAATCTGAAGAATGCCAGCCACTGAGGCAAAGCCGAATGACGATTATTCTGAATGTGGCATCCCGGAGACTCTCTTCTTACGGGATGCTTTTTTTAGTTCTAAAGGTAGAAGTTTCATGAAATTGTTTTGTTCTCTTCATTGATTACATTAATTGGAGAACTTTTCACAACCTCGGCGTCCTACCTATGAGCGACAAATCAAAAAGGATAGGGACGAAAGCAAAATGCATGACAACACGATTCATTTCGGAAGTTTAATCCGGAACTTTGCACCGGTACGAGGCGACGGTAAACGTTATATGCCAGGACTTGATGGCTTAAGGGCATTATCCGTCATGGCTGTCATGGCCTACCATCGCCGGAAGAAATGATAGACAATGACTTGCAGTTTTATGACTAGAATAAAGATAAGGATGATATGAAATGAACAAAAGGAAGAAAACACGATGGCCCATTTGGCTGATTGGATTTATTGTATTAGCTGGCGGGATTCTAGGAATCAATCTAATGGTGCAGAATGTTCTAGCTGCAAACAACAGCGCTACAGAGAACGTTGAATTGTCGCCCAGTGCATACCCAGGCTTAAATATCGAAACAAGGACGAAGAATACGAAGCATTATGTATTGTCGATTAGCAACGTCCTAACAAATAGCAAGGAGATTAATACTCCTATTCAGACGTGGGTCAATGATCAGGAAAAGAAATTCTTAACCCAGGTTGAGACCGATGCAAAAACGCTTCAAGGCGATCATCGTTCTGAATTGAATATTACAGTAGATACGAATAAAATTAATGACCATTTATATAGTTTAGTGTTCAATTCCTATCAAATCACCACAGGCGGTGCTAATGGACAATCGATAATAAAATCTTTTAATATCGACATAGCTGAAAATAAAATTTTAAATTTATCCGATATCATGACTTATGATAAAGCAACAGTTGACCATATTATGTCAATCGTGAAGGAAGAATTGAAGAAACAGAAAAACGTCCACTCTTATGTATTCGAAGCAGAACTTCAAAAATCCATAAAAAATCCATCTGAATGGAAATGGTCCTTAGGTAACGGAGTCTTTACTTTATACTTTAATAAATACGAGATCGCTGCTGGTGCAGCCGGGACGATCCAAGTGAACATCCCACTGAAATCCTTGCATTCCTACTTGAAAAAGGACCTCACCAAAAAATGGAATATCACTTATGGAAATAACGATAAGCCAAAAGGGAAGGGGCCAATTCAGCCTCGGCTTGATCCTAAAGGGAAATATGTGGCTCTTACCTTTGATGACGGGCCTCACCCAAAGGTGACACCTAGAGTTCTAAAGACTTTGAAGGAGTACAACGCGAAGGCTACTTTCTTCATGCTGGGCGTACAAGTAGAGTATTATCCTGGTATGGCTAAAAAAGTTGCTGAGGCCGGCCACGAGATCGGCAATCACTCCAAGAGTCATCCGAATCTTGCGAATATGAGCCTGAGTGAGGTGCGCAAACAAATCATAGAATCATCGCACCGAATCAAAGATGCGACTGGAGAAAAACCAACCCTATTCCGTCCGCCTTATGGTGCTATGAATGAATCAGTCAAAAAAGTCACCAAAGAACAGAAAACACCCATTATTTTATGGTCTGTGGATTCGCTGGATTGGAAAAGCCGGAACGCCCAAGCTGTAAATAAAGAGGTTGCTAAAAACATCAGATCAGGTTCGATTGTACTTATGCATGATATTCACGCTTCTACAGCTGATGCGCTGCCACAAATGCTTAAATCACTAAAAAAGCAAGGCTACCAATTCGTAACGGTTTCTCAGTTGTTGTCCTTGAATAAATCCACAGGAAATGGCCCTTATTATAATCAATAAGTTCATCACACAAAAAGAGGTACAAACCTTCGTTTTTCTAAGGTTTGTGCCTTTTCTATAAGAATGGATTTGCACTATCCTATATAAACCGACCTTCATTTATTTGGATTTAAAAATCATTCCTTGCTGTTTCATTTGATTGCAGGTTACAGCACAGCACAAAAAAAGCCCGCTTTCCGTTACACTCCACGAGGGAGAATATCGGAAAACGGGCCATTTTTTAAAAATGTAGAAGAAATATAAGAACTACTCTACGCCATCCTTAAAGTGTTTGTTCCAATGTTTGTCACCCTTGTGCAACAGATCTTCTACTGTTTTCTCAAGAGTCATTAACAGCTGTGCTCTGACATCAAGTACGGTTTCTCTGTACAAGCGTTCTTCCGATCCAACGATTTTATCGCCGTATAATGCCTGTGCAGCTACGTACTTCCGATGTTCCTCGACCAGAGTATCAATGGAGTCCAATGCATGTTCCACAAAGTGGGAAATACTTTGGTATTCTTTGGGCATTTGTTCTTTTAAAGCTTGAATTTTCGCAAGAGCTGGCATGCTCATCACCTCGTGTTTATGAATGTAAATTTACAATACACTATTTTCATGAAAATTGCATTAAAATCAGCTTGAATTTGGACAAATTTCGACTTTTTTTATTTTAGGACCCAAAAAAGTGCTTATCTATAATGTATGCCATTGCATTTGAATTGAGTCGTGTAAGTAATGGAATCCCTTTTGGATACGTTTGGTGACTCGTTATGCAATTTCTGTTATTCTAAGAGAAGATTTCAGCGGCCCTAATACATACGCCGTTATTTTGTTATGGCAAATTAAAAAAATACTTAACTTTGCAACAATTTTATTGATGATCACGTCTGTAAGGTTGCAGGGAGAGGGGGATCCTTTGTGGTAGAGCCGGAACTCATCAGAGCCGCTCAATCGGGCGATCGCGACGCTCTAATTACCCTATTGCGGGAGATTGAACAACATGTCTATCGGACCGCATATTACATTCTAAATAATGAACAGGACGCTTTGGATGCTGCGCAGGAAGCGTTGATCCGAATTTACACCAAAATCAACTCATACGAAGAAAAGGCCCAATTCAAAACATGGGTACAACGCATCGTCACAAACATCTGTATTGATAAATTCAGAAGAACCAAGCCGTCTGTCTCCATTGACGAACATGACATGGTTTTTCAGGATAATCAGGATGTGGAGTACGAGGTCATGTCTACATATGTGGCCCAGGACATTCAGGATGCGATCAACAAGCTTCCCGAGCATCATCGTACCGTTATTGTTCTAAGATATTTGCAGGACTTATCCTACAATGAAATTGCGGATTGTCTCGATCTTCCGTTGAATACGGTTAAATCTTATTTATTTAGAGCCAGACAGCAATTACAGAATCTACTACAGGAATATCAGAAAGGTGGTGTGACAGGATGAAATGCGAAGAGGTGGTGGAATGGATGCACCGCTATCTGGATCATGATCTGGGCGAGGCGGAAACCGCGCAGATGCTACAGCATGTGGCGAAGTGTCCGGAGTGCGCCGAAAATTTTAGTTTACTCAGAGCTCTTTCCAGAGAACTGGAAGAATTACCGCAAGTAAGCCCGAAATTTAGTCTGGTTGATGCGATTATGCCACAGCTTGATGCCATTGACGAAGCGCGGAAGGAACAGAGTAGCACTATACAGGAAATGAATCCTGTCCCCGCTGCATTTGAGAATTTACAACGTTCAAGTGAGCGGAAAACGAAGCAAAAATGGCTTAACTCGATGGCAGGACGTATGTCCATGGGTGCAGCGGCTGCGGCAGTTATATTGGGATTCGCCATCTGGGGAAATCCGCCTGAACAGATTGAGAATGCCGATTCCATGCTGATGAGCTCTGGAGCTTCTCAAGAGAGCGGCAATGTGGATGAAAATCCATTAAGCAAGAATATTGAAAATTATGATCCTGCCACTTCGTCCCAACCAAGCAGCAACGATGTGTTTGTGGATCAATCGAATGTTTCACCAACTGAACCAGATAACCAAGGCGTAGAAACAATTCCTGAAGAGAACGGTGGAGATGAGGTGCAGGAGCCTGAAGTTCAGTCAGATCCGACACCTAAACAACCGACTACCGAATCAACGCCTGCTCCGAATAAAGGACCGCAGGATAATTCGTCCAAAACTCCTCCGACCGATAATCAGAATAATCAGGTTCAGAACCAGGATTCCGAGCAGAGAATTCAGGAATCAGGAGATTCTCCTAAATCTTCTGCAGATGGGGAAGAGAATGGAGTAACAGAAACAGAAAATGGAGATGCGCAATCCTTCACTTCTCAGGATACAAAACCTAATATGACTGAAGATGCTCCGGTTGAAGGTAACACTGTACCTGATTCCAGTGCAGGTGCAAACGCTTCTGGCGAAAACAAAGGATTGGCAGCAGGACCGGATCAGGGAATGACTACAACGGCAGCACCAAAAGAATGGAAATCACCTGACGGCTCCTATGTAGTTATGCTTATTGGTGATCAAATTAGCATATACTCCAAACCTGTGAGCGAACCGGATGTTCTGAATCTGGTTGAACAACGCAGCATAGAGGGAACACTGAAGTCAGCGAGTTGGTCGAAGGATGGTACCCTATTTAATTACGAAACGGACAAGGACGGAACAACAGCCAAGAACTCGTTTAATGTACCTGCTGTTTCAGGTGAAGCTCCTGCGAAATAATTGAAAATGAGGAGTGTGCTCCCTCAAAACGAAAGAACAATTTCAGCATGACAAGCATATATTGGAAGTAACAAAACGTCCTATCTCAGTTCAAGCAACTGACGTCGTATGACCGCGCACCGGCTTTTTCTAGAACTGCTGGTGTCCGCGTTTATATAGATGTAGGACAGGGGACCTTCATCCATAACTGGATGTAAGGTCCCTTTGTTGTCTTGCGTTTTTTCTGGTAGGATAAGAGGGATAAGGAGGCGCCGTGAATGGATGTAAAAAGTGCAACAAAGGCAATACGTAATGGAGAAACGGCACCGATATATGTGCTGTACGGAACGGAGAAGTACCAGATACAGCAATTTACGGATATGTTAAAAGAACAGGTTATTGAAGAAGAACATCGCGATTTTGCGATTATTCCATATGATTTGTCTGAAACGGCTGTGGAGGTTGTTATTGAAGAAGCGGAGACTGTACCTTTTCTGGTTCCGCGTAAATTAATTATTGTAAGGGACGCGAGTCTGTTCACCGCAGGTAAAGAATCCAAGATTGAACATCAGGTTGATCGTCTGCTTACATATATGGAGAATCCGGCAGATTACAGTACGATTGTTTTCCTGGCCCAAGGGGATAAGCTGGATGAGCGTAAGAAACTGGTAAAGGCTGTCAAGAAACAGGCAGTAGTTCTTGCTTTTGCTCCACTTAGTGGAGATGAGCTGTTGAGTTGGATAGTGAAACTTGCGAAGCAGCGGGATGTTTCCTTGGAGACGGGAGCGGCGGAAACGTTGATCAGCTACGCAGGAACAGGTCTTCAGACCCTTTCTGCTGAAGTAGACAAGTTATGTTTGTTTGCGGGTAATGGGGGGACAATCAAGCGTGCTGATATCGAGTCACTGGTTGCCCGTAGTACAGAGCAGAATGTATTCTCGCTGGTGGAAGAACTCGCTAATTTGCGACTGGAGAAAGCGTTGGCTCTTTTCTATGAGTTGCTGAAGCAGCGGGAAGAACCGATTAAAATTGCCGCTTTAATCGCACGCCAGTTTCGGATCATGATCCAGGTGAAAGAGTTGGGGCAACAAAGTTACTCCCAGCAACAGATTGCCAGTCAGCTTGGTTTGCATCCGTATGCTGTTAAGATTGCGGGTGAGCAGGCCCGTAAATTTCAGCCGGAACGTCTGAGAATGATTCTGAGTCACCTCAGCGAACTGGATTACCAGATGAAAACAGGAGCGGTGGATAAAGTGCTTGGTCTGGAGCTGTTCTTATTAAGACTTGGTGCATGAATGGACACGTAAACGTAATAGATTACTAGTGTGAACAATAAACAAAGCGACCTTTGCTCCATGATCGTTAAATCATCGGAATAAAGGTCGCTTTTGTTTGTGTCTTATACTTATCGAATCAGATACTAAAAAATCCTGAAAGCCTATGCTGTTCAGGATTTTTCCATTGGATCGTATAAGTAACGCTTCTTACGCTTGTGCGGAAAGAGCGTTCAGTTTTTTCGCCAAGCGAGACTTTTTGCGTGCTGCAGCATTTTTATGAACCAGACCTTTAGTTACAGCCTTGTCCAGCTTTTTGGAAGCAGCTTGAATCGCAGCTTTTGCAGTATCAACTTCGTTACTTACCAGAGCAGCATCAGCAGCTTTAACAGCTGTACGGAGTGCAGACTTCTGGGAAGCGTTGAGTGCGCGGCGCTTGTCGCTCGTTTTTACGCGTTTAACAGCGGATTTGATGTTTGGCATTACATTCACCTCCTGTAAGGCATTTGCATGAATACAAACGTTTCACAACTTAAAATATTCTATCACGCTAGCATGTAAAATGCAACAGATATTCCTACGATGTTCGACATGCTGTATAAAGAAACTCTTTTTCCCACACAATATGCTCAAAAGCAGTAAGGGAGGCAGGAACACAATGACACTGGATTTGCAGAACTATACAGTTCGTACCGATTTGGCGATCGACTCCAAAGAAATGGCGCAAGGTGGACAGAAACAAACGATTCCCGGACTACGGGAAGATGTAGAGAAGAAAGAGGGTATTACGATTACACGTATTGATGTCCTGAATGAAGAAGCAGCCAAGGCGATTGGACGGGTAAAAGGTCACTATGTCACCTTGGAAGTACCTTCACTACGGAATGGTGATACCGAGTTACAGGAGCGAGTTGCTGCCGAGTTCACCCGTGAAATGGAAGATTTTATGATTAAGGCCGGAATCAACAAAACATCCAAGGTCTTGATTGTGGGCCTGGGCAACTTAAATGTCACCCCGGACTCACTGGGTCCACTTGTTGTGGAAAATCTGATGGTGACCCGTCAGTATTTCGAATTGGTGCCAGATCAGGTTGCGCCAGGGTATCGGGAAGTCAGCGCGATTGCTCCCGGCGTGTTAGGTACAACAGGCATTGAATCCAGTGACATCGTACAGGGGATTGTAGACCGGACCAAGCCAGATGCGATTATTGCGATTGATGCCTTGGCCTCCCGTTCCTTGGAACGTGTAAATACAACGATTCAGGTCGCGGACATTGGTATTCACCCGGGTTCCGGTATTGGAAACAAACGGCGTGGCCTGACTCGTGAGATATTAGGTGTGCCTTGCATCGCCATCGGAGTACCAACCGTATGTTATGCGTCCACCATCGTGAATAATGTGATTGAGATGATGAGCTCACACTTTCGCCAGGAAACGGATCAGACCAAACAGATCATGGGTATGCTGGACGACATCGGTGAACAAGATCGCTTGAGTCTGGTGAAAGAGGTACTGGAGCCACTAGGTCATGACCTCATTGTTACCCCAAAGGAAATCGATGAGTTTATTGAGGGAATTGCCAATGTTATCGCTTCAGGACTTAACGCCGCGCTCCATGATGCCGTGAATCCGGATAACGTAGCCGCTTATACACATTAAAACTTAAAACTGCTGAGAAGAAGGTCCGAATCTATCGGACTTTCTTTTTTTTGTTTTTGGAATCTTTCATTTTCCTGTTCTATCAATTTGGGCGGGCTCATAGAGTTGAAGTATAAGAGTTGTCCAGCAGGGAAGGAGACAGCAGAATGAACAAGATATTGGCCTGGAATATTGGGAAGTGGAAAAAAAGATGTCTGCACGTGCTGGCCATGGGCCGTACGTTGTTGTTGCTTATGATCATATCTGCCTTGTTTTTTGTCGTACTGGGTCTCGGGGGAATGGCAGAGAAACGTTTGAACAATTCACCCGTTTCTTCCATGAAAGGATTTGCGAGTGCCGTATCAAGCCGCTTTTTCGTCGATATGCTCGGTATGGAGATGCCCCATCTCACCCAGAAGGAACAGACCTCTGCCATATCCGGTGAAAATCTCACCTCATTTGTTTTCCAATTACTAACGAATGTAAATCCTCAAGACCCCAAGAGCCTGATTGCGAGAGAAATGCCGGGCATGGGTTCCAACCAACCTGTTCTGCTCCGTCCTGGATCTGGTAACGAAAAAGCCGAGGCTCCCGAAGATTATCAGCCCGGTCCCGGTCTTACGGACACGGCTTCCGCAGGTGGAGGAAAACCGGGTAGTGAGCTGCATGTTCCACCAGGTCAGGACAATACGGATCCACCTGAGTCGACTGAGCCTGGAGATGGAGAAGGTAAAGAAGATCCCCCAGCCAAGAATGGCGAGAAAGACAATTCAGGCTCACCGACAACAGGCAAAAAGTCAATTCTTATCTATCATTCCCATCCACGTGAAGGCTACAATCCACTACTAGGTACGAAAAGTGATAATCCATCATCAGGTAAATCAACAGGCAATGTGTTTCAAGTGGGAACCTACCTCTCAGACAGTCTGGAGAAGCTGGGAATCGGCGTAGAACACGCCAAGGATGATTACCCTACCAAAGTTAAGGACTACAACTGGAACTATTCCTATAAATACTCCCGTCAAACGGTAAAAGCGGCACTCGCTCAAAATGATGATCTGACATATCTCATAGACATTCATCGCGATTCACAGCGTCATGGCAAAACAACAACAACTATTAACGACTTGGGCTACGCCAAAGTATATTTCATTATTGGACATGAAAATCCAAATTGGCGGCAGAATGAAGCCTTTGCAGCGAAAATTCATAAGAAACTGGAAGCCAAGTATCCTGGGGTATCCCGTGGTGTGTGGGGCAAGGACGGCGGAGGAGCCAACAATGGAGAGTATAACCAAACCCTTTCACCTAACAGCATTTTGATTGAGATTGGTGGCATCGACAACACAGGAGCTGAGCTCCAACGGACATCAAAGATTCTCGCAGACATGATTTCTCAAGTGTATTGGGAAGATCAGAAGGTGGACAAAGCCAGTGTGGAAACCTCGTCGCAGGGTGGGTAGAAACCATATATGTTAGAAGGAAAAATAGTAGAGAGTGACAGGAGGCAATGCACATGTCCAGATTCGGTAAAAGACTGTTATCCATCGCTGTATTAATGTTGCTGGGTGTGCTGTTTGGAATGCAGCTGGCGGGCAGCAATTTTCATATGGGCAATCCCTCAGGAGGCACATCAACCGTTGTGACAACTGAACCAACTTCATCGGTGACCGAATCTGTTCCGACTGCTCCTGTCCAAAAGGAAATTAAAGAACCACCATTTGTACCTGTTCAGTCACCAAGCCAAGTGCTTGGGGCAGATCAAAATAAGGCTCCGGTTGATGTGTTGGCAGACAAAACGGCTGGATTATTGCAAAATCTCTCACACAGTGGGATCAAGTGGGTGGTCTCTCTTTTTAGCGGCGTTGCTGAATAAAATACCATAATGTTAAGGTACAATATAACCTCCGGGAGTGCATGATGACACTTTATTATAAAGTTGAGACATCACGGGATTGATGCACTGTGCTTCAACTGTTATAATGAAGTGATTGACACTAGGCTGTTTCTGGGGGTAAGGAATGACTGACATTCGGGCAAGACAACGTAAAATTCGTAACTTTTCTATTATTGCACATATAGATCACGGCAAATCAACACTTGCGGACCGGATCTTGGAGCACACAGGTGCGCTCACTTCACGTGAAATGCAGGAACAAGTTCTGGATAAGATGGACCTTGAACGTGAACGTGGAATAACAATCAAGCTACAAGCAGTAGCCTTGACTTACAAAGCGGATGATGGTGAAGAGTATTTATTGAATCTGATTGATACACCGGGACACGTAGACTTCACGTATGAAGTATCACGCAGTCTTGCTGCATGTGAAGGTGCTCTGCTGGTTGTGGATGCGGCTCAGGGAATTGAAGCTCAAACACTTGCCAACGTGTATCTTGCATTGGATAACAATCTTGAAATTTTACCGGTTATCAACAAAATTGACCTTCCGAGCGCTGATCCTGAACGGGTGAAGCAGGAAGTGGAAGATGTTATTGGTTTGGACACAAGTAATGCGGTTTTGGCTTCGGCCAAATCAGGAATCGGAATCAAAGAAATTTTGGAGCAAGTGGTGAAAAGTGTTCCGGCACCAACTGGTGATCCTGACCAGCCTTTGAAAGCGCTGATTTTTGACTCGCACTATGACCCGTACAAAGGTGTAATCGTATATGTGCGTGTTGTTGACGGCAAAATCAAATCCGGTTCCAAAATCAAAATGATGGCAACAGGAAAATCATTTGAAGTCATTGAAGTTGGAGCGTTCAAACCTCGTATGACCATCGTGGACGAGCTGAACGTCGGGGATGTAGGATTTATCGTTGCAGGTATCCGGCATGTTGGCGATACACAAGTCGGGGATACGGTAACGGATGCCAAAAATCCAACACCGGAACCTTTGCCGGGTTATCGTAAAATTAACCCAATGGTGTATTGTGGTCTCTATCCGATCGAAACATCGGACTATGTTGATCTGCGTGAAGCGTTGGAGAAATTGCAGTTGAACGATGCGTCTCTGAGCTTTGAACCGGAAACATCCAGTGCACTCGGTTTTGGATTCCGTTGCGGATTCCTTGGACTGCTTCACATGGACGTTATTCAGGAGCGGATCGAGCGGGAGTTTAACATTCCGTTGATCACAACGGCACCAAGTGTAATCTATCACGTCACCTTAACCAATGGTGAAGTGATGAAAATCGACAACCCATCCAACTATCCTGAGGTGGGCCGGATTGATTACGTCGAGGAACCATACGTCAAGGCAGATATTATCGTACCGAATGATTATGTAGGTACCATTATGGAGCTGTGTCAGAATAAACGCGGTGAATATGTGAATATGGAATATCTGGACACAACCCGGGTTACCATTACCTATGAGATTCCGCTGTCCGAGATTGTATATGACTTCTTCGACCAGTTGAAATCCGGTACCAAAGGATATGCATCCCTGGATTATGAGCTGTCCGGTTACCGTCAGTCCAATCTGGCGAAAATGGATATTGTACTTAATGGCGAACAGGTGGATGCTCTGTCCTTCATCGTTCACCGTGACCGTGCCTATAATCGCGGACGCATTGTCTGTGAGAAACTGCGCGAGCTGATTCCACGGCAAATGTTCGAGGTGCCAATTCAGGCATCTGTAGGTACCAAGGTCGTTGCTCGTGAGACAGTAAAAGCCATGCGTAAAAACGTACTTGCCAAGTGTTATGGTGGTGACATCTCGCGGAAACGGAAACTGCTTGAGAAGCAGAAGGAAGGTAAGAAACGGATGAAGCAGGTTGGTAACGTTGAGGTGCCACAAGAGGCATTCATGGCGGTACTGAAAATTGATGATTAAACAATCTATTTTGAGGTACAACACAGAATGTGTGTATTCAAATTAGATTAATGAGAATTTAATTTCGGTTACAACAAATATTAAATAACTAAGCTGAAAGGGAAGCCGGATGGCTTTCCTTTTTTCAAATAGAGGGGGACTTGCCATGACATTGGCAGCACACAGCCGGAAGACAGGTGCGCCCCAAGCGGTGTATCTTCACATTCCCTTTTGCACGAATAAATGTTTTTATTGCGACTTTAACTCTTACGTTCTGAAAGATCAGCCCGTGATGCAATATCTCGAAGCGCTGGAACGGGAGATGGAACATACAGTTAAGGCCAATCCACCGGGCGAGATCAAGACCATATTTGTAGGTGGGGGTACGCCAACAGCTCTGAAACCGGATGAGATGGCCGTATTTCTTCGTTCCGTGAAGACGTATTTCCCAAATTGGGCGGACGATATTGAATTCTCGATGGAAGCCAACCCGGGAACCACGGATGCGGAGAAACTCGCTGCGATGAAAGAAGGCGGGGTCAACCGTGTCAGCTTTGGCGTGCAGGCGTTTCAGAATGATCTGCTGACAGGCATTGGCCGTATTCATAATACGGATGATGTATATCGCAGTTTGGAGAATGCTCGTAAAGCAGGCTTGAATAACCTGTCCATTGACCTGATGTTTGGGTTGCCAAACCAGACCGTAGAAATGTTGAATGAGAGTATCGACAAAGCGCTCGAACTGGATCTGCCGCATTACTCCATCTACAGCCTGAAAGTGGAAGAAAATACACTTTTCCATACACTGTATCAGAAGAACCAGTTACCACTTCCTCATGAAGATGATGAGCTGGAAATGTATCTTCTATTAATGAGACGAATGAAAGAAGCAGGCTATGGGCAATACGAGATCAGTAACTTTGCCAAGCCGGGCTTTGAGAGTCGTCACAATATTACCTACTGGCGTAATGAGGACTACTACGGTCTTGGTGCAGGTGCACATGGGTATGTGGGCCGTGAACGGCATATGAATATTAAAGGTATAAATCCTTATGTCGAAGCTTCACGAGCAGGGCTGCCTCGTCTGGATCATTTTGAGATTGCTCGCCCGGAGGCCATGGAAGATTATCTGATGGTTGGGCTGAGAATGTTGGAGGGGGCTTCGGCCTCACGCTTTAGCGAACAGTTCGGAGAGTCCATGGAAGAAGTGTTTGCGAAGCCTTTGGGCAAAATGTTGAACGCAGGGTTGCTTGAGCGGACGGCAGACGGCTTCCGACTGAGCGAGCAGGGTATCCTGTTCGGAAATGACGTTTTTGCGGAGTTTATCGGGTCCATATCGCTGAATTCATAGCTTGAAATTCTATACGCTCTGTTGTATATTTATTCATATTGATTTTACAGAGCGTGTTAATTTTAACAACTACGAAGTCAGCTTTCCTCTGGAAAGCTTGGTAATAGGAGGAGAGCAGGATGTCGGTAATATGCAGAAAAGCCGTGCCGGAAGATGTTGAACCACTGTATGAAATGATTAAGGGCTATGCAGAGCGTGGGATCATGCTTCCGCGATCACGGGAAATACTGCACCGGCAGCTGGAGCACTTTGTTGTAGCCGAAGTTGATGGTGAAGTGGTGGGTTGCGGATCGCTTTGTCGTCTGGGGAATGATTTGGTGGAAGTCAGATCACTCGGTATCTCGGAAGGACACAAAGGGCTCGGTATTGGCTCCCGATTGCTGGACCGACTGGTAGAAGAAGCGGAGAAACAACAGATTCCTAAGGTTATGGCGTTGACATACGAAGTATCCTTCTTCCTCAAAAACGGCTTTGCCGTAGTGGAAAAAGAGATTTTTCCCGAGAAAGTATGGACCGACTGTGTTCATTGCAGCAAGCAGGATTGTTGTGATGAGATCGCGGTATTAAAAGAGCTTAACGTTTCAGCCTAACAACTGAATGGACTGCATGGATCGAGCCGAGTCAGCCTCTGCCCTACATGCAGTCCTTTTTTACTTCAAAGTATGTTCAATAAAGTTGTTAGGACTTGTCGACATTGGTCTATACTATAAATAGATGAGCCCACTCATCAAACTCACTTGACAATGTTCACGTCAGTTTGGTATTTTTGTATTACCGCTTAGCACTCATCTAACCGGAGTGCTAACGACATGGGACAGTACAGTCAGAAGGAGGGAATACTCACCATGTTAACAGAGCGTCAACGAATGATTCTGAACGCTATAGTGGATGACTATATCCGTTCAGCTGAGCCCGTAGGGTCCCGGAGCATTTCCAAAAGGGGAGATGTTGGATATAGTCCGGCGACGATCCGTAATGAAATGGCGGACCTTGAAGATATGGGTTTCCTGGAACAGCCGCATACATCGGCAGGACGCATTCCTTCTCATAAAGGCTATCGATATTACGTCGATCATTTGGTTCCTTGGAATCAGGTGGAGCCCCAGGAATTGGACGATCTGAAGTCGTTCTTCGCCGAAAAGCTGAATGTCATGGAACAAGTTATTCAACATGCATCCAATATTTTGTCACATATGACGAATTATACTTCGATCCTGCTTGGACCGGAAGTATTCCATACGTCCCTTCGCCACTTCCAATTGCTTCCTCTGAACGAAAGTGAAGCTGTGGCAATCATTGTGACCAATACCGGTCAGGTGGAGAACAAGACGGTCCAGATTCCTCCAGAAATTTCGGTAGCCGAGATGGAGAAAGTGGTTCGACTGTTGAACACCAAGCTGGTTGGTGTGCCAATTTACAAATTGAAATCCCGTCTCTATACTGAACTTGGGCAAGAGATGGAACGGCATATTACACGTTACGAGGAAGTTATGCAGGTGCTAAACAGTGCCTTTGACAACGAACATGATAATCGTCTGTTCCTCAGTGGTGCCACCAATATGTTGACTCAACCGGAGTTTAAAGATATCGAAAAGGTAAAAGATATTCTTGACCTGCTGGAAGAGACACCAACACTCATGAAATTGATGATGCCCGTGCCGGGTGGATCTGGTATTCAAGTGCGAATCGGCACTGAGAATGATCATGAAGCCTTTGCCAACTGCAGCCTGATTACAGCCTCCTATTCATTGGACGGTGAGGCTTTGGGTTCGATCGGTATTCTAGGACCCACGCGGATGGATTATGCACGTGTCATTCATATTCTAAATACACTATCCCGTGACTTGACGGCGATGCTGACACATCGTTTCAAATAAGATTCGGGAATGAACCATTTCATTCGTATAAGGAGGTGAACATCTTGAAAGAGGAGCAATCATTTACAGAAGAACAAGAGGTAACAGCAGCTGAGCAGGAACCTATTAATGAAGCTGGCGCTGCAGAAGCACAAGCTGAAGAGATGGCTGATCAGGAGCAGGATGAGCTTGCACGTCTGAAGGCAGAAGCTGAGGAGCAACAGCAGCGTTATGTCCGTGCACAGGCTGATTTCGATAACTTCCGTCGTCGTACTCAGAAGGAAAAAGAAGAATTGGCTAAATACGCTTCGATGAAGCTGGTCACCGAACTGGTACCGGTTATTGATAACTTCGAGCGCGCCATGGCTACTGTACCGGAAGGTGCAGAGGTCGAATCTTTCTCCAAGGGCATCCAAATGATTTTCCGTCAATTGGAAACCGTGATGAATAACGAAGGTCTGACGGCAATGGAATCGGTAGGACAACCGTTCAATCCTGAATTCCACCAAGCAATTATGCAAGTGGAGAGCGACGAGTACGAAGAAGGTATCGTTGTTGAGGAAGTCCAAAAGGGCTACATGCTGAAAGATAAAGTGCTTCGTCCAGCTATGGTTAAAGTCAGCTCATAATTTCCTTATAGGAAGGAATGAGTCGGCTCCATAGTTGAACAATGTGGGCGAAGTTTAATATAAAGGTTTGTACACATAGAGCACGATTAGCAACATGAACATCTAAATAAGGGTTAGATCAGACCCATTCATTTTAAATTGTTGAGGGAGGAAATTTTCGGATGAGCAAAGTAATTGGTATTGACTTAGGAACAACAAACTCATGCGTAGCAGTAATGGAAGGCGGCGAGGCTGTCGTAATTCCAAATCCGGAGGGCGCACGTACAACTCCATCCGTAGTTGGTTTCAAAAAAGATGGAGAGCGCGTTGTTGGTGAAACTGCAAAACGTCAAGCGATCACCAATCCGGATCGTACCATCATGTCGATCAAACGTCACATGGGTACTTCCCACAAGGAAACAATCGATGGCAAAGACTACTCTGCACAAGAGATCTCTGCAATCATCCTGCAAAAATTGAAAACTGATGCTGAAGCTTATCTGGGTCAAACGGTAACTCAAGCCGTTATCACTGTACCAGCTTACTTCAATGACAGTCAGCGTCAAGCGACTAAAGATGCGGGTAAAATTGCAGGTTTGGAAGTTCTGCGTATCGTCAACGAGCCTACAGCAGCAGCTTTGGCATACGGTATGGAGAAATCCGAAGACCAAACGATTCTCGTATATGACCTGGGTGGCGGTACGTTCGACGTATCCATTCTTGAACTGGGTGACGGCTTCTTCGAAGTTAAAGCAACGAGCGGGGATAACCAACTGGGCGGGGATGACTTTGACCAAGTAATCATTGATTATCTCGTAAGTGAATTCAAAAAAGATCAAGGCATTGACTTGAGTAAAGATAAAGCAGCGGTTCAACGTTTGAAAGATGCAGCGGAAAAAGCGAAAAAAGAACTTTCCGGTGTATTGACTACAACAATCTCCTTGCCGTTCATCACGGTTGCTGATGGCGTTCCACAGCATTTGGAGTTGAACCTGAGCCGTGCGAAATTTGAAGAAATCTCTGCAGGTCTGGTTGAGCGTACGCTTGAACCAACTCGTCGTGCATTGAGTGATGCGGGTATGACAGCTAACGATATCGACAAGATCGTATTAGTTGGTGGTTCCACACGTATTCCTGCAGTACAAGAAGCAATCAAAAAACTGACGGGTAAAGATCCACACAAAGGCGTTAACCCCGATGAAGTTGTAGCTTTGGGTGCTGCTGTACAAGCGGGCGTACTGACAGGTGATGTGAAAGACGTTGTATTGCTTGACGTAACTCCACTGTCCCTTGGTATCGAAACAGCAGGTGGCGTATTCACTAAGATGATCGAGCGTAACACAACGATCCCTACAAGCAAATCTCAAGTATTCTCCACATATGCAGACAATCAACCAAGCGTTGAGATTCATGTTCTGCAAGGTGAGCGTGAGATGGCAGCGGGTAACAAATCGCTTGGACGTTTCATGTTGGGTGATATTCCACCAGCTCCACGTGGCGTTCCACAGATCGAAGTTAGCTTCGATATTGATGCCAACGGTATCGTTAACGTATCTGCAACAGATAAAGGTACGAACAAAACTCAAAAAATCACAATCACTTCTTCCAGCGGTTTGAGCGATGCTGAAGTTGAGCAAATGATGAAAGATGCTGAGCTGCACGCTGAAGAAGATAAAAAACGCAGAGAACTCGTTGAAGCGAAAAACAGTGCAGATCAACTGATCTACTCTGTTGACAAAACGATCAAAGATCTTGGCGAAAAAGCAGATGCTGGCGAAGTTGAAAAAGCGAATGCAGCCAAAGAAAAACTGCAAGGCGTTCTGGCTTCCGACAACCTGGAAGACATCAAAGCTGCTACAGAAGAACTGACAGAGATCGTTCAACAATTGTCTGTGAAACTGTATGAGCAAGCACAGGCGCAAGAGCAAGAAGCACAAGGTGCTGAAGAACAACAAGGTTCCGCAAAACGTGACAACGTCGTAGACGCTGATTACGAAGTTGTGGATGAAGATAAAAAACAAAACTAATTCGTAGTTCTACGCGAATTAAACATCGGTGACGTTCGAATTAGAGGGAAAGTCATAGCCGGGGCTCCCGCGCTTTGGCTTTCCTTTTGTCACGATGTGCGATATGGTGAATGATATGGGGGTGGAAGAGTGGCTGAAAAGCGTGATTATTATGAGGTGCTTGGCGTTAGTAAAACGGCTAACGACGATGAGATTAAAAAGGCTTACCGTAAGCTTGCCCGTCAGTATCACCCTGACGTAAACAAGGCTGCTGATGCGGAAGCTAAATTTAAAGAAGTTAAAGAAGCTTATGATGTCGTGAGTGACGGTCAGAAGCGTGCACAATATGATCAATATGGTCATGTCGATCCGAATCAAGGTGGATTCGGTGGTGGCGGTGATTTTGGCGGCGGCGGATTTGGCGACATCTTCGACATGTTCTTTGGCGGCGGTGGCGGTGGACGACGTGATCCAAATGCTCCCCAACGGGGGAATGACCTGCAGTACACGATGACGATTGAGTTCAAGGAAGCTGTATTCGGTAAAGAAACGGATATTACGATTCCGCGTACCGAAGGCTGTGATACCTGTCATGGCTCAGGTGCCAAACCTGGAACGAAACCGGAAACCTGCTCGGTCTGCCAAGGTAGCGGTCAGCAGGAAGTCGTGCAAAATACACCGTTTGGACGTATGGTTAATCGTCGTGCATGTTCGAACTGTAGTGGTTCGGGCCAAATTATCAAAGAAAAATGTACAACGTGCAGTGGTAGCGGTAAAGTTCGCAAGCAACGCAAAATTCATGTCCGCATTCCAGCGGGTGTAGATGATGGCGCGCAACTGCGTATGACAGGTGAGGGCGAGGGAGGCCTGCGTGGCGGACCAGCGGGAGATCTGTATATTGTCATTCGCGTGAAATCACATGATTTCTTCGAGCGTGAAGGTGACGATATTTATTGCGAAATCCCACTTACCTTTGCTCAGGCAGCTCTGGGAGATGAAGTTGAAATCCCAACGTTGACCGAGAAAGTGAAGTTGAAAGTACCAGCTGGTACACAAACGGGAACGTATTTCCGACTCAAAGGCAAAGGTGTACCACGCCTGCGCGGTATGGGGCAAGGAGATCAGCATGTGAAAGTGGTTGTGGTTACACCTAGTAAGCTGAATGACGAGCAGAAAGATCTGCTTCGCCAAATTGCTGCGCTGGATGGAGAGCAAACACATGAGCATGAACAATCCTTCTTTGACAGAGTGAAACGCGCCTTCCGTGGCGACTGAGAATAAAATATAGCAAGTCCAAAAGGACACCACAGCGGTTTTTACCGCAGGGTGTCCTTTTTTATATGCCTTTTGAAGTGGCTACCCATTGGTCTTGGCAACATCCATGGATCTATGCTACAAAGAACGACAGCAATTTGTGGGAGCATTTCGGTATATTCTGAGCGAACTTGCGGAAAGATAGCATGGCGAGAATGATATGCATAGCTGATATGCGAGAAATTAGGGAAGCAGGTGAAGCGGATGACCGAGAAAAATATTTTGGCGTACTTTCACAGCCCGGAGCAGGCTCAAGGGGCAGCCAAAAAACTGGAGGCATTGCGAGTGGAGGACCTGTCAATTAATCGATTCAGCCGTTATGCGGGTGTAGGACCAAGCGGGGCTTCCTACAAGCCGGGCGTTTCCGGCAGTTTTTCATCATGGGTGCCCGATTCGATGCAAACAAATGCCAGTGCTGGAATCATGGCTGCGGCGGACCCTTCTGCAAGCGGCATGAGTGATGGTGGACAGGGTGGACCAACGGGAAGAGATGTATTACTTACTGTCATCGTAGATGAATCGGTACATCACCGCGCTATGTCTATAATCGAACAAGCCGGTGGAATGATCTAGTTTCAAGAAATCCATATAAGATGGACAGATAATTACACTTTAACGTAGAGTGTAGAACCAATCTGAAGAAGCGAAGCGTTCGCCTTTATCCCTGGATTTTCCCTTTGAAGAAGGGAATTAAAAAAAATCTGGGGATAACAGCGATCGGAGGATGGGACTACAATCGGAGTGTTACAGTGTAACACGTATTAGTTCATTTTAATTTGAAGGAGGAGCATTACAATGGCAGAACATGAACGTCCAGGCAAGATTCTCACAAAAACGGAAAAGATGAAACGATTGCAGTCCGCCAAAAATGAAGATGTGGAATTCAGCGCTGAAGCTGCGGATCATGAAGATATAGAAGCACTACGCCGCAGTGAAGCGGCTGATCGACGTCAGGGACGGGAGCTTAATGACTGAAGATCGCTCGGCAGTGACCCTCGAAGCTGTTTTTACAAGCTGGACTGAGGCCGAGTCTGCACGCAGAGCCCTGGAATTGTTGCACCCGAACCAATTGAGTATTGAGAGCCTTGGCAATGAAGCATCTGCATTGGACTCAAATGATGTTACGGGCTTCGATAATTCTCCTACGGCCGTTGTCGGAGGGTTTAGTGGCGAACTGAATGTACTTGCCCTGATTAGTGATGAAACGGAAATGTTGTCCAATGGTCAGGTGTATGATACACCCAAAGAGGACTCGGCAAACAGGCTAAAACAAGAAATTTTGCTGACCGTGTCCGTATCTAACGATTCGCTCCCGCAAGCCGCAGAGATGATCACACAGAACGGTGGACGTTTTTGCTAAGTGAGATTCGAATTATACAAAATGCTGAAGTAAATGAAACAGATATGAATGAATAGATGACAGGATATTCGAGCAGTCAGGCTGCGGATATCCTGTTTTGTTTTTCTTTTACTGGTGCGGCTTTGTGCTCCGGCTAGCTTGTGTAGTACAATAGTTGGGATGTTTGAAAAATGAGGAGGAAAAACCAAGTATGTTATGGCATGAACTAACAATACATACCACAGAAGAAGCTGTGGAGATGATTTCGAATTTTTTACATGAAGCGGGTGCTGGAGGGGTTTCGATTGAAGAGTCCGGTACTTTAAATAAAAAACGGGACACAACGTATGGTGAGTTATACGACGTTCCATTGAATGATATTCCGGAAGGCTTTGCGGTCATCAAAGGGTACTTCTCCGAAGGTACGGACATGGTTGCATTACAGTCTGAAGTTAATCCGAGAGTTGAGGAACTCTCCGAATTCGGAATTGATACAGGTGAAGTTCGTTATGAGACGCGTACAGTGGATGAAGATGACTGGGCAACAGCCTGGAAACAATATTTCAAGCCGGTACGTGTATCGGAACGTTTGACGATCAAGCCAACGTGGGAAGAGTATACGCCAGAAAGTCCGGATGAGAAAATTATTGAGCTTGATCCAGGCATGGCTTTTGGTACAGGAACCCACCCAACGACCTCCCTCTGCTTGCGCACACTGGAAACGGTTATTCAGGGCGGCGAGGAAGTTATTGACGTAGGTACAGGCTCTGGTATTTTGGCTATCGGAGCGATAAAACTTGGGGCAAAACATGTACTGGCGCTCGATCTTGATCCAGTTGCCGTAATTAGTGCCAGGGAGAATGTGGAACTGAATGGGCTGGAGCAACAAATTACGGTTAAAGAGAGTGATCTGTTGTCCGTCCTTGGGAGTCAGGACCCTGCACTTGGTGTACAACTGCCGGTTAAGGTTGTCGTGGCGAACATTCTGGCTGAGATCATTTTGTTGTTCGTAGACGATGTCTATCATGCGCTTGAGTCTGGTGGCACATATATTGTATCCGGCATTTGGAAGAACAAAGAGCAGGTTGTACATGATGCGCTGGTAGCCTCCGGGTTTGAAGTGAGTGCGATCCACCGTGATGAGGATTGGCTGGCGTTTGTAGCCAGAAAGGGGTAACGTATGGACTTTTGGAATTCGTTCTTTCGTTATCCGATCGATCAGCTTCCGTTTTTCCTGCTGACCATTCTGATCGCATTTACGGTGCATGAATTCTCGCATGCGTATTTTGCCAACAAATTCGGTGATCCGACAGCTAAGCTGTTGGGTCGGGTCACACTGAATCCGGTTGTACACTTTGACTTGTTTGGTGTGCTGTTGCTCATTATTGCCGGCTTTGGTTGGGCACGTCCAGTTCCGGTTAATCGGGCTAACTTCGACAAACCTAGATTGATGGGTATCATCGTATCCGCAGCAGGGCCTCTGAGCAATCTGTTGCTGGCGATCATCGGTACAATCATCTATGCTTCACTGGTTGGTTCGGGAGCACTCGGCGGCATTGATAATGAGCGGTTGCTAACAGCAATCACAACGTTTTTCGCTATCTTTAACTTAACCAACTTTTTCCTGTTCCTGTTTAACTTGATTCCGTTGCCACCACTGGATGGTTATCGGATTCTGGAAGATGTAGTGCCACCTTCAATCAGCCGCAAGCTGCAAGGGGTGGAGCAATGGTCCATTTTTATCTTCCTGTTGATTCTTGTTATACCTCCGTTGCAAAATGTAACGATTCAACCTTTGTATGAGTTTGCGCAAACGATGTATGTGGATCTGGCAAAGGTAATTATCGAATTATATCGCTAAAAAAGCGTATCGTGTTTTGGACGGATATACTGGTCAGAAACACGTAAAAGTTGTATGATCATCTGTGGCGATTGGATTCATGCTTGTCATTAGGCGGGGTGAATTCCAGTCATAACAGGACAGAATGGGTGGATTGACTAATGCAGCGATATTTTGTATCTGCAGAACAGTTTAATGAACACGCTGTGATCATCACAGGTGATGATGCACGCCATATCGGCAAGGTCATGCGTGGTAAACCTGGAGATAAACTGATTGTCAGTGACGGAAACTCCAGAGAAGCACTCGTGGAAATTGAGACCATTGAAGTTGGCCAAGTTACTGCAAATATTGTAGAGTCTCTGGTTATGGACCGTGAAGCACGGATTCGTGTAACCGTGGCACAGAGTTTGCCCAAGGGCGACAAGATGGAAACAGTCATCCAGAGATGTACTGAGATTGGGGCGGTATCATTTGTACCCTTCCTATCAGAACGTACGATTGTGCAATATGATGCCAAGAAAGAAGGCAAACGGTTGGAGCGGTGGCGGAAAATTGCCAAGGAAGCTGCCGAACAGAGTCACCGGAATCGCATTCCATCCGTTGAGCAGCCGCTTTCCTGGAAAGGGCTGTTATCTTCTTTTGAGGGCTACAGCCTGGTATGTTATTGTTATGAGAAAGAAAACGGTAAACAGCTGAGAGATGCACTGAAGCCGTTTGTAGAGCAGCTTGCACCTGGTGCAAGTGCAGAAGTTTTGATCGTGGTTGGACCGGAAGGTGGATTTTCTGAGAAGGAGACGGCAGAGGCTGATCAGGCAGGTGCCGTATCTGTTGGACTGGGCAAACGCATTTTGCGTGCTGAGACAGCTGGAATGGCAGCACTAACTTGCGTGTTATATGAATCCGGAGAAATGGGAGGAATGTAATTATGCCATCCGTGGCGTTTTACACCTTAGGCTGCAAAGTTAATTTCTATGATACAGAGGCGATTTGGCAATTGTTCAAAAACGAAGGTTACGATCAAGTGGACTTTGATGAACAGACAGCGGATGTATACTTGATTAATACTTGTACAGTAACCAATACCGGCGACAAAAAGAGCCGTCAAATTATTCGTCGTGCCATTCGGCGCAACCCGGAGGCGATTGTGGCCGTTACAGGCTGCTATGCGCAGACTTCTCCGGCAGAGATTCTGGACATCCCAGGGGTGGATCTGGTTATCGGTACACAGGACCGTGACAAGATTTTGCCATATGTTAATGAAATTAAGGAGTCCCGTCAACCCGTTAATGCGGTGCGTAATATTATGAAAACCCGTGTGTTTGAAGAGATGGATGTACCTGATTTTGCTGATCGTACCCGAGCGTTCCTGAAAATCCAGGATGGATGCAATAACTTTTGCACGTTCTGCATCATTCCGTGGTCTCGTGGTCTCTCACGCAGCCGTGAGGCGAATAGCATTATTCAACAGGCGCATCAGCTCGTACACGCCGGATACAAGGAGATTGTTCTGACCGGTATTCATACAGGTGGGTATGGTGATGACATGGAGAATTATGATCTGACCGATCTGCTGTGGGACCTGGACAAGGTAGAGGGGCTGGAGCGTATTCGAATCAGCTCGATTGAAGCCAGTCAGATTGACGACCGTATGCTCGACGTGATCAAACGTTCGGACAAACTTGTTCGTCACTTCCATATTCCGCTGCAAGCGGGTGATGATACGGTGTTGAAACGCATGCGCCGTAAATATACGACGGAAGAGTTTTACAACAAAATGCTTCGCATTCGGGAAGCAATGCCGGATGTAGCGATTACAACAGACATCATTGTTGGATTTCCAGGTGAGACGGATGAGATGTACCGTAATGGCTATGAGTTGATGCGGAAGATCGGTTTTTCCGAAATGCACGTTTTCCCTTATTCGAAACGCACGGGTACACCAGCAGCACGGATGGAAGATCAGGTGGACGAAGAGGTCAAAAATGCACGTGTGCATGAACTGATTGACTTGTCTGAGCAGATGCAACTGGAGTACGCTGAGCAGTTTGTTGGACAGGTACTGGATGTTATTCCCGAAGGTGAAGCCAAAGGCCGCGAGGGAAGTGGCAAGCTGCACGGTTATAGCGACAACTACATTCAACTGGTCTTTGACGGAACGATGGATATGGTCGGTAAAGTGTGCCGAGTCAAAGTGGTTGAAGCCGGTGTCAACGAGAGTCAGGCTACGCTGGTACGTGTGTTGGAAGAGAATCTTAAGTCCGCCGCGATGTGATCGAGGCGTCAGAAACAAGGATTTCATTTCCTTGGGGAGCTTACCCGGGGAGATGAGGTCCTTCTTTTGCAAAAAAATAAGATAAAGATATCGAAGTTGATGGGGGAGAGCATGATGAACAAAAAAGAAATTTCAGCAGGCGGAGTTGTTTATAGAACAGGGGAAGACGGACGTCTTCAAATTCAGCTTATCGTAGATCGTTATGGTAAAACAACTCTCGCCAAGGGCAAAATGGAAGATGGAGAAACAATCGAACAGACGGCACTGCGCGAGATTTTGGAAGAGACAGGTATGGTGGGTCGCATTGTAGAGCCGGTTGATATCATTGCTTACACGTACCAACATGCAGACTTTGGTCCGGTGGACAAGGAAGTTCATTATTATCTCGTTGAAGCCGAGAGTGGTGATCTACAGCCTCAGATTGAAGAAATCAAGGGTGTGGATTGGTATGCTCCGGAAGAAGCATGGTCCTTACAGCAGCAGAGCGGATATGATAATAACGATGATATCTTGCGTGTAGCCCTGAACAAGTTAGGCATTAACGTATAACGGCATTATTGTTCGAGTCAGTTAGCCGCGCGCTCTGTGGGTCTGGACAGGCAGATCATCAAGCCACGGGTGACTTCGCCGCGGGGGCGTGGACCGGTGGTTTTTTGTGCCAGATTGGCAAGTAACAGAATGGCAAAGCAAGCAGTGAACTGGTGATGTTAAAAAGGGTCTGGGCATGCGCAATCTGTGCCCCGTTGTCCGCTGACAGCCAGGCCGAAGCTGCATGCAGCTGGCCGATCAGCGGCATAAACAGCAGCGCTCCTGCAATGTTTAATACAACATGGGAGGCTGCGACAAATTTGCCTGCGGATGCTCCGCCCGCGGCAGCAATCACAGCGGTGATGCAGGTCCCCACATTGGACCCGATCACAATGGCGATGCCGATCTCCACAGGTAATACTCCTGTGGCTGCGAGCGTAATCGCCATGCTAATGACAGCTGCGCTGCTGTGAATGAGCGCTGTCAGACAGGCACCTGCCAGGAAGCCCCACCACAAGCTGTCGGCCGAGCGGTCGAGAAACCATTGAAATACGCCCATGCTCCGCAAGGGTAAGGCAATGGATTGCATCACTTGAATGCCTGTCATAACAAGTGCAAATCCCGCAGCTGCGAGGAAGCTGTACTGGATGTTAAACAGAGTCTGTCGCGTACGTTCAGGAGCGGCCAGATTGCGTTCACCAAGAACAACAAACAGGGCCCAGCCCGTTAGAGACAGGACGAGTAGCGGCAGGGAAGCACGGCCGATCTGCAGTCCCACCAGCTCCGTTGTCAGGCATGTCCCGATGTTGGTGCCGAGGATGATTCCAAGTGTGCGTCCATAGGTAATTAATCTGGCATTAGCCAGTCCAATGGTGAGTACGGTGACCGCAGTACTGCTCTGTAACAGGGCCGTTGCACCTGCACTGAAGGCCATGCCTTTCCATGGAGCAGAGGTAGCCCGATTGAGCCAACCCGCCAACATGGGCCCAGCCATGCGCTGCAAGGCCGTTTCCATCAGCTTCATGCCACCAAAAAAGATAATAAGCCCATAGAGTAGGGGCAATATAACATCTCTAAACATACAAAATCATTCCTTCCGTCCGGTTCCTTAACTCATCCTATGAGTAAATAAAGACAACCATGACAAGCCTAAAGGAATTCAGAGGGAAGCGACCTAAATTACCCCACCCCAATTCGAAAGATACGGTGATTCGTGCAAACGCAGCGAAGAAGACGAAATCGAATCTGAAGAAGCGAAGCGTGCGCCTTTGTGTCCGGATTTTCCCTTTAGGAAAGGGGAATCAAAAAAATCTGGAGACAACAGCGATCAGAGGAACAAATCGTCGCTGTAGTGTCACTCATACAGCGCTTAAAGTAACAGCTTAGCGCCAACATGCTCTCAACTGCCCCACCCCAATTCGAAAGATACGGTGATTCGTGCAAACGCAGCGAAGAAGACGAAATTGTTACCGAAGAAGCGAAGCGCTCGCCTTTATCCCCGGATTTTCCCTTTGAGAAAAGGGAGTTCAAAAAAATCTGGGGATAACAGCGATCAGAGGAACAATTCGTCGCCGTAGCGTCTCCTTTGCACCAAACCTATCTTTTCAACTAACTATGAAAGAAGTGGATCTACCTTGCCATCAGTTACACTCGAACGCAGTCGCAAAAAGCGGCTAGAACATGCACATCCATGGATATTTAACAATGAAATTGCCTCTGTTGACGGAAACCCGGAGCCGGGAGATCTGGTCAATGTATTGAATCATCAAGGTCGCTATCTGGCGACAGGATATTACAATCTCGCATCTCAGATCACGGTAAGAGTTGTATCTTATCAACCGCTGGAGTCCGAACAGATGGATACGGCGTTCTTTGCAGCGCGTTTCCGCGATTGCTTGCGTCATCGGGAACGTTTTATCCAGGATGGAGAGGCATACCGCCTCGTTTATGGCGAAGCAGATTTTCTGCCAGGATTGATCGTTGATCGATTTGGCAGCGTCCTCGTTGTACAGTTGCTTACACTTGGCATGGATCATTGCCGTGAAGCCATCGTACAGGCACTCATTGAAGTAATGCAGCCAGAAGGCATATATGAGCGCAGTGATGTCTCAATTCGTGAACTGGAAGGTTTGGAGCAGACCAAGGGTCCACTGTACGGAGAGTGCCCACGACATGTCACCGTTACAGAAAATGGACTACTCATTAAAGTGGATATCGTGGAAGGACAGAAGACAGGTTACTTCTTCGACCAACGCGAGAATCGTGCAGCCATCGAACCGCTCATGAAGGGTTGGGGCTACAAGAGTGGAATCACACTACAAACGACTGAGCAGGATGGCACAGAGCAGCTCTTGCCTGTGAATAAAAGCGGTAAAGTAGTTACATTCCCTTATTGGGATGGTGCCACTGTGCTGGAGTGCTTCTCACACACAGGCAGTTTCACGTTGAATGCTTGCAAGTATGGAGCCAAAAAAGTGACTTGTCTTGATATTTCGGAGCATGCCATTGAGAGTGCACGAACAAATGTGGAGCTGAACGGTTTTACCGACCGTGTTGAGTTCGTAGTTGCTGATGCATTCCAGTACTTGCGTGAACAAGTGAAAGGGCTGGATGAACGTACCGTACGTGCACGTGCAGGCGAACAGAAAGTAGATACATCCAAAGCGCTGGCAGCTGGCGGTAAAACATTTGATGTCGTCATCCTTGATCCTCCTGCATTTGCCAAAACGAAATCAGCAGTCAAAGGTGCATGCCGTGGATATAAGGATATCAACCTGCAAGGAATGAAACTGGTTAATGAGGGCGGATATCTGGTGACAGCCAGCTGTTCGTATCACATGCGTCCTGACCTTTTCCTGGATACGATTGCGGATGCAGCGGAAGATGCAGGCAAAGTGCTGCGTCTAATTGACTGGAAGGCAGCAGGTAAGGACCACCCGCAAATTTTAGGCGTGGATGAAGGACATTACCTGAAATTTGCTATTTTCGAAGTGCGTAGTAAAAAGAATTAGAAGAGTCTGGTTTCACTTTTTTTAATCTCTCGTGAGATAAAGTGAATTTTAAATGAATGATACTTTTGGCAAAAAGTCCACAGTGTGGTAGCTGCGGGCTTTTTGCTGTTTGGCTGTGTTAACGGAGATGATCTCCGTTTTTACCGGATAGTGGCAAACGTATGTTCCGAACCAAGTCAGATATGTTATACTGGGAATTAAAATCTTGTACGTGTAGTTTGGAGGATTAGACATGTCCGTTCGTTTTGTTATTGGCCGGGCAGGCAGCGGCAAAAGCTCGCTGATTACCCGGGAAATTACAACCCTGCTTCAACAAGAACCGCAAGGTAAACCTTTGATTTTACTCGTTCCGGAACAGAGTTCCTTTCGCACAGAGCAGGCATTGGTGTCTTCTGGAGCAATTAAAGGTACCATGCGTGCAGAAGTGCTCGGCTTTCGCCGTTTAGCCTATCGTGTAATGCAGGAAGCAGGTGGTTCTGCTCGTATTCCGATCGGAGCCGAAGGCAAAAAGATGCTGCTCTACAAGGTCATCCAGCGCCGTAAGGAAGAATTGAAGTTGTTTGGTGCATCCGGCAGCCAGCTGGGTTTTATAGGTGAATTAAATGACTTATATAGTGAATTTAAACGTTATGAAGTTGATCCATCATTGCTGGAAGAAGGGCTGTCTGGAGGGAATACCTCATCCACTTCGCCGATTCTGGAGGACAAGTTGCATGACTTGAATCTGATATATCGTGACTATGAACAGGAACTGACCCATTTATATATTGATGATGAAGACACGTTGACTGAGCTGACAGATCGTTTGTCGGAAAGTGCATTGCTGCAGGATGCCCAGATCTGGATTGATGGCTTTCAGGGATTCACGCCACAGGAGATGAGTGTGATCGGTCGGCTGATGTTGCAGTCCTCTTCCGTGACGATTGCACTGACACTGGATCGTCCTTATGATCACGGCGCACTGCCTGGAGAACTGGAACTGTTCTATCCCACAGCGAGTGCCTATGCGCGCCTGAAAGGGATGGCTGACGAACTGGGTATACCGAGTGATATAACCGTGCTAGATTCGGAGATTCCACCGAGATACAAAGATCGTCCGGGACTTGCTCATCTGGAGGCTGGTTTCGACCGGCGAATTCGTTGGAAAAGTGAAGGCCTTGATTCCGGAATCCGACTGGTTGCAGCGGAAAACCGACGAGCTGAGATGGAGGGGGCACTGCGTGAGATGCGGCGCCTGGCACAAAACGAAGGTGCGCGTTACCGGGATATGGCAGTACTTGTCCGGCAGTTGGATACCTACGCTGATATAGCTGAACCTCTATTCAGGGATTATGGCGTACCCGTCTTTCTGGACCGCAGAAGAAATGAACTTCATCATCCATTGTCCGAGTTTATCCGTTCTGCACTGGATATTGTTCGGCGCCACTGGCGTTACGAGGATGTATTTCGCTGTGTCAAAACGGATCTGCTACTTCCGCGTGATGGTTCCATCACTCGTGAAGATATGGACCAGCTTGAGAATTATGTACTGGCTTGTGGTATTCACGGGTATCGCTGGACTGATGGCAAACCATGGAAGTATGTACCAAGCCTGTCGCTGGAAGACAACGGTCAGGATGGCCGTAGTCGAGGACGGGACCAGATGCTTTCTCTAATGGAGAGCTGCCGAACGGTCATTACAGATTCCTTGGGTGTTTTTGAGAAACGAATGAAAAAGGCAAAGACAGCCAAAGCCCAGTGCGAGGCACTATACAGATTGCTGGAAGATGCTGAGATCCCATGGAAGCTGGAGAACATGTCTGCTGAAGCTAAGGCTCAAGGTGACCCCGAACGGTCGAGAGAACATCGGCAGATGTGGGGAGCTGTGCTGGATTTATTGGATCAGATGGTTGATATGATGGGGAATGAACGGCTGGATATCACGCTGTTTGCCGGGATGATTGAGACCGGATTGACGGAACTGAAGCTGGGTCTGGTACCACCAGCACTTGATCAGGTATTGGTTGGTTCCATGGACCGTACACGCCTTCAGGACATCAAATACGTATTTATCCTTGGCGCCGTTGATGGTGAATTACCTGCCGTACCTCAGGATGATGGCGTATTAACGGAACTGGAAAGAGCGTTACTGACAGAAAGAGGCGTGGCGCTTGGACCAGGAGCAACAAGACAGATGCTGGATGAACGTTTCCTGATCTATACGGCACTTACAGCGGCAAGCAGCCAGTTGTGGCTGAGTTACCCGGTTGCTGATGATGAGGGGAAAGCACTGCTTCCTTCCGAGATTGTCCGCCATGCACGGAAAATGTTTGGTCTCCAAGAACAGCCATTACTCGCTCAACCACCGGTTGCGAACTCGGAAGAAGCGCATTGGTCCTATGTCACCCATCCAGGTCAGAGTCTGTCTGCGCTCATTGGACAATTGCGCAAATGGCGCCGTGGAGAAGACATCCCTGAAATGTGGTGGGCGGTCTACAATTGGCATGTATCTCGAGAGACAAGCAGACCTCAGCTGGAGCGGTTGATGGGATCGATCTTTTATCGTAATCGGGCATTGCCACTACGTACAGCTACCAGTCGCAGACTGTATGGTACAGAGGTGAGGACGAGTGTCTCGCGAATGGAGCGGTTCGTTGCTTGTCCGTTCTCCCATTTTGCTTCGCACGGGCTGCGTCTCAAAGAACGGCAATTATACCGCCTTCAGGCTCCTGATATCGGACAGCTGTTTCATGCTGCACTAAGCCAGCTGGCTATGCGGTTGCGTGAAGAAAATCGTAGTTGGGGCAGCTTGACTCCAGACCAATGTCGTCAGGAAGCCGAGCAAACGGTGGAGCAGATTGCACCACAGCTGCAAGGGGAGATTTTGCTAAGCACCAAGCGATACGGTTATATTTTCCGCAAATTGAAGGACATTGTTAGCCGGGCATCCGTTATTCTCGGTGAACAGTCCAGACGTGGAAGTTTTGAACCGATTGGGCTGGAACTTGATTTTGGACCGGATAAAACACTGCCGCCACTACGTTTTGAACTGGAGAACGGATGTGTGATGGAGATCGTGGGTCGGATTGACCGTGTGGATGTGGCAGAAGGCGAGAATGGTCTGCTTTTGCGTGTCATTGACTATAAATCAAGCCAGACGGACCTCAAGTTACATGAAGTGTACTATGGTCTGTCATTGCAGATGCTCACCTATCTGGAGGTGCTGCTTAGTGCTGCCGAAGAATGGCTTGGGGAAACGGCGATGCCGGGAGGAACGTTGTATTTCCATGTGCATAACCCGCTGTTGCAATCCGCAAACGGCATGACATCGGAGCAGGCAGGACAAGAACTGCTGAAACGGTTCAAAATGAAAGGTTTGCTGCTGGCGGATCGGGACGCAATCGCTCAAATGGATAACACCCTGGATAAGGGGTATTCAGCGATTATTCCAGTTGCCCTTAAGGCGGACGGAAGCTTTTATAGCAGCGCCGCTGTAGCTACGCCAGAGCAATGGGATACGCTGCTTGCTTCGGTTCGCAGTAATATCCGTCAGATTGGTACCCGGATTACGGATGGGGATGTGGCTATTGAGCCTTATCGCATTCAGCAGGAAGTGGCGTGTACGTTCTGTCCGTATAAGCCTGTTTGTCAGTTTGATGAGAATATAGAAGGAAATGAGTATAATCTGTTGTCCAAACCGGGCAAACAGCAAATCTGGGATATGTTATCTCACAACAAGGGAGGGGAAACATCATGACGAATATGCCAAAACCGGAGGGTAGCTTCTGGAGTGATGACCAGTGGAGTGCCATCTCGGAAAGCGGAGAAGACATTCTGGTTGCCGCAGCGGCGGGATCAGGCAAGACAGCCGTGCTGGTTGAACGAATTATTCGCAAGATCGCAGATCCCTCCCAAGGATTCAGTGTAGATCGTTTACTTGTAGCCACGTTTACCAAAGCGGCGGCCGCCGAGATGAAACAACGGATTCGGGAAGCGCTGGAACGTGCGCTTGAAGAACAGCCTGGAGAAGAGCATCTGCGTAAGCAGCTGTCGCTGCTTGGACGGGCATCTATTACAACGCTGCATTCATTCTGTATGGAAGTCATTCGCCGTTACTATCAGCAAATTCCGTTGAACCCGGCTTTTCGTATATTGAATGAAAATGAAGCGGAGATCATGCGCCAGGAACTGCTTGAAGAACTATTTGAGGAAAAGTATGGCGAAGAAGATGAAGGTAGTACATTCCGCGAATTGGTCGACTGGTTCAGTGGAGAACGAAATGATGATGCGATGCATCGACTGGTGCAACGATTGTATGATTTCTCCCGCAGTCATTCCTGGCCGGATCATTGGCTGTCAGAGATGGCATCTGCTTTTCAGGTGGAAAGTGTGGAGGCACTTGGACATTCAGCATGGGTTCAGAGTATTTTGCGTGATGCGGCTCTTGCTTTGAGTGGTGCAGCAGGACTACTCCGTCAAGGTATTCATATTTCCATGCAGCCTGAAGGTCCGGCACCTTATGCAGATACGTTAAAAGAAGATCTGGTGATGGTGGAAGAGCTGCTGTCTGCGGCCCAGGTTATGCCATGGGAGAAGTTGCCTGAAGTGTTTCAACCCGCTGCATTTGGCAAACTGAAACCCTGCAAAAAGGATCAAACGGACCCTGCTTTACAGGATCAGGTGAAGGAACTCCGGGAGGCTGCGAAAAAGGCCGTTTCCGACCTGAAAGGTTCATTGTTCGGAAGAAGTGCTTTTTTGTTCTGGCAGGAGCTGGAGCAAGCGGCACCACTCATGCAGGAACTGTCGAGGCTGGTTAGTACGTTTGGAGAACGTTATCGACAGGCCAAGCAGGAACGGGGGCAAGTTGACTTCAGTGATCTGGAGCATTACTGTCTTCACATTTTGCGGCATGAGGATTCAACGCCTGAACTGTCGATGCCTTCCGATGCGGCTATGGAGTACCGTTCGCGATTCGATGAAGTGTTGCTTGATGAATATCAGGACACCAATACGGTTCAGGAAGATATCGTGAAGCTCATCTCCAGAGAAAACCCGGGTAACCGATTCATGGTCGGTGATGTCAAGCAGAGTATCTACCGTTTCCGTTTGGCTGAGCCGGGTCTGTTTATGAACAAGTATCGCCAATATGGAGTGAGCACATGCGAAGATGGAATGGTGGAAGATCGTCTGAGTCGTACAGGTCAACGTATTGATCTTGCACGGAATTTCCGCAGCCGTGCGGAAGTCGTGCATTCAGTCAATATGATATTCCGGCAACTCATGAACGAAGGTGTGGCAGAGATTGCTTACGATGAACGAGCTCAACTGGCATATGGGGCTACGTTCCCGTCAGAAACACTTGGTGATAAGGCGTATACACCTGAACTTATGCTGATCGATCGTCAGGGCGGTGGTCCTGATCTGACAGAGAGTACGGATGAGAATGGGGATGTATCAGTCTCCGCAGAACTGGAGAGTGCCGAACTTGAAACGGCCCAGTTGGAGGCGCGGGCGATCGCAAGGCGTATTCGTGAGATGGTTGGGGATACGGATAAACCTGCCCTCCATGTATATGACAAAGCCCTGCAAACGATGCGCCCGGCACGTTACGGTGACATGGTCATCTTGCTGCGTTCGACCTTGATGTGGGCTCCGCTCATGATTGAGGAATTCAGACAGCAGGGAATTCCTGCTGGAGGAGAGCAGAGCAAGGGCTATTTTCAGGCTACAGAAGTGGAAATCATGATGTCTCTGCTTCAGCTTGTTGATAATCCAAGGCAGGATATTCCGCTTGCTTCCGTGCTTCGTTCCCCGATTGTCGGACTGGATGAAGAGGAACTGGCACAGATTCGGCTCGGTGACAAAAGACAGTCATTCTATGATGCGGTTATATCGGCTGCGGGAGATTGGAGCGATTCCTCCACTAATGCTGTACAACAATCCCGGCAGGATAAGCATCCTGATTCCAATATCGTCCAGTTGCAGTGGCCGGAAGCCTGGTCAGAGATGGAACAGGGACAGCGGGAGACAGCAGCTTCAGTCGAGGCAGAGATCCTGGATGATGTCTATGAATCCGATGTGCATACATTGCATACAGATGGAATGCAAGATGCTGGTGTTGCGGGACATGCAAGTGAGGATTTGGGCATAACGGAGATCTCAGGCTCGGAATTACAGCAAAAGTTAATTCGTTTTATACGTCAATTGGAGCAGTGGAGACTTGAGGCAAGGCAAGGCAGTCTAAGTGAACTGATCTGGCGTATGTATCGGGAAACCGGTTATTTGGACTGGGTTGGTGGTCTTCCAGGAGGACTGCAACGTCAAAGTAATCTTAAGGCATTGTACGATCGCGCACGACAATATGAGGAATCAACTGCGAATCGCGGCTTGTTCCGTTTCCTGACCTATGTTTCCAGACTGCGGGAAAACGGGGGAGACCTCGGGACTGTAACAAGTAGCTCTGGTGAGCAGGATAACGCCGTACGTATCATGACCATTCACCGGAGTAAGGGTTTGGAGTTTCCAATTGTCTTTGTCGGTGGCATATCCAAGATGTTTAATCAGCAGGACTTGAACGCACCGTTTCTAATGCATAAGGAACTGGGGTTTGGTCCGAGGTTTGTGGATCGTGAGAACCGGGTTACCTATCCTACATTAGCCAATCTGGCGATTCGTCGTCGTGCGCAATTTGAACTGCTTGCTGAAGAGATGCGTGTGCTGTATGTTGCGTTGACCCGTCCCAAAGAGAAAATGATTCTGCTGGGTACCGTAAAAGATGCCGCGAAAAAAGCGCTCGCGTGGTCTCAGGTCAAGGATAGTCCTGAACTGGCATTGCCAGACTATCTGCTTGCTGCTGGACGGAGTTACCTGGACTGGATTGGACCATCCCTGATGAGACATCCAGATGCGGTTGTGCTGCGTGAACTTGCTGGAAGCAATGATTCGTTCTCAGCCTGTCTTGCAGATGATCAATCACGATGGGCGATCTCTATTATTTCCGCTGATCAGGTATCCCGTGACCATGTGGTGGATCAGACACTCGGAGATGAAGACGGGATGAATGAGGTACGGAAAGAACGAATTGCTGCCCTAAAAGCCGTTCAGCCTGTGAAGTTGATTACATCCTCAACGGTAGAAGAGCTGACGAAGATTGCACAAGATACGGCTAACCAAAACATTGAAGATGAAGGTGCAGATACAGTAGCTCTTCAACAAGAGGAGACACGGCTGATCAACGAGGTTGATCAACGCCTTTCATGGACGTATCCCTATGAAGCAGCAACTCAAGTAGCAGCCAGTACATCTGTCACGGAGTTGAAAACGTTACTTGCGATGCAGGACATCCAGTCCGTAGAGGTGATGGAGGAACTGGGAGAGCAGTCAGAGACATTATTGGATTATAACACCCCAGGAATCAATTACACCCAAAATGAAGCAGGCCATGTACTACGTGGCGTATCCGATGAATCTAACGAGCGTGAGACTGGATCAGGGTCAGATTCAAACCGTACGGTGAACGTTCCGGATGCGGGATCTGTGGGTACGTCTTTCAAACTGCATCTGCGTCGTCCGAAATTCATGGAGGCAACGCAGCTGACAGGGGCAGGACGGGGGAACGTGTATCATACGTTGATGCAGCATCTTCCTATAGATGGATCATCTGTTGATTCACAGCTTATTGAACAGACGATTGAGCGGTTGATTAAGCTTCAGATTTTGCTGCCCCATCATGCTGCGGCTATCGAACCTGAAGAACTGGCCGGATTTTTCAATACAGAACCAGGGAATGAATTATTGCGTGCAGCGTGGGTGAAACGGGAAATTCCGTTTGTGTATGGACTTCCGGCACACCAGTCTCCAGTGGAATGGCTTCATGAACGGGCGGCGAACTCAGATATACAGATGTTAAAAGAAGATAGCAAAATGCAGGCAACGATTGAAAATGAAACCGTGCTTGTACAGGGGATTATCGATTGTCTGTATGAGGTGGACGGCGAGCTTGTCTTGCTTGATTACAAGACGGATCGGGTGTTGGAGCATCGTGGTGGTTTGGATGAACTCACCAAAAATTATCGCTTCCAGCTAGATCTGTATGGACGGGCCATTGAAGATATATTGGGACGGAAAGTTGACCGGAAATGGCTGTACTTTTTTGATGGTGGACATGCAGTGGAATTGTAAAAGAACTGGATCGGAATTGTAAACCATGGATTTCATATGGGAGAGGTGTGGAACGGACGATGCGTATTTTGCATACAGGGGACTGGCATTTGGGAAAAACGCTGGAAGGACGAAGCCGACTGCGTGAACAGGAAGATTTCGTTGATGAACTCGTCAGGTTGGCTGATGAGCAGCAGGCGGATGCCATATTGATGGCCGGAGATGTGTATGATTCTGTCAATCCTCCCGCAGCGGCGGAACAACTTTTTTATGAAGCGGCAGCGCGTCTGACGGAGCATGGAAGACCCCTCGTGGTGATTGCAGGGAATCATGATCAGCCAGAACGTGTAGCTTCCGTAACTCCACTTGTGAACAGACAGGGCATCACACTCGTAGGGATGCCTACTTCAGAAGCGGTAACCATCCATGCAAAGCGAACCGGAGAAATTGCACAGATTGCTGCATTACCTTATCCTTCTGAAGCCAGATTGAATGAATTGCTGACAACAGATGGGGACGAAAATGTGCTTCGTCAGGCATACAGTCACCGGGTGGGCATGTTAATGCAGCGTCTGGCAGCTTCTTTTCGCCCGGATACCGTGAACTTGGCCATGAGTCATATCTATGTGCTCGGCGGACTTGAGAGTGATTCGGAACGTCCGATTCAGATCGGTGGGGCCTACACGGTGGACCCTTCATCTTTAGCGACTGGTGCGCAATACACGGCGCTGGGGCATCTTCATCGTGCACAGGCTGTCAAAGGAGACGGTGTGATTCGATATAGCGGTTCTCCGCTCGCCTACAGCTTCTCGGAAGCAGGGCAGAGCAAGTCTGTCACAATGGTTGATCTGGCGCCGGGTGGAGCAGCACAGGTAGAAGAAGTTTTGTTAACGTCCGGGCGTCCGCTTGTACGTTGGCAGGCCCGTGGTGGTCTGGCAGAAGTATATCGTTGGCTGGATGAGGGGCGTGATCCACAGGCTTTTATCGACATGGAAGTGTGGCTGGACGAGGCGATGTCCCTGAAGGAGATTCAGCAGCTGCGAAAATCACATGAAGGTATCATCCATATTCGCCCGGTGTATCCCGAGATGGCTGCAGCAGGACTTTTGGAGCAACGATCCGAGCTACCTGTGCATGAACTGTTCCGTAAATTCTATCAGCGTCAGACGGGTGGTGCACAGCCGGAAGACAGCCTGGTACAGCTTTTCCTGGAACTTGTGGATGAAGATGAGCCGGGTGCGCGTGAGGAGGTCGAGGAAAGATGAAGCCAATTCTATTAAAAGTTGCCGGACTGCAAAGTTACCGGGAGATGCAGGAAATTGATTTTACCGTGCTGACGGAGACGGGGCTATTTGGTATTTTCGGTCCAACGGGTAGTGGTAAATCTTCCTTGCTCGATGCCATCACACTCGCCATGTACGGAAAAGTGGAACGTGCGGTGAACGGGACGCAAGGCATTATGAATCATGCAGAGGATTCGTTGTCGGTTGCTTTTACATTTGAACTGATGTCGGCGGAAGGCACTCGGAGGTTCCGGGTAGAGCGACGTTTCAAACGAAATAATGAAGTTTCGGTGAGTAACACGATCAGCAAATTCATAGAGACGGTTAATGGCGAAGAACAGGTACTTGCCGACAAATTGGCAGATGTGAATCGCTGCGTTGAAGATGTGATCGGTTTGAAGATGGATGATTTTACACGGGCAGTCGTGCTTCCGCAAGGAAAGTTTGCCGAGTTTTTGTCACTCAAAGGCAGTGAACGTCGCCAGATGCTGCAACGATTATTCCATCTGGAGAAGTATGGGGACCAGTTGGCCATCAAATTAAGCCGGCGGGTCAAGGATAATGATATGGTTCACCAATCTCTTGCTGCGGAGCAACAGGGACTTGGTAATGCCAGCAAGGAGACGCTGGAAGAAACGAAACGTCTTCTTCAAACCGCTGTTCAGCAGTCTGAATTGTCCCGCAAAGCGCTGGATGAAGCTGCGAAGGAAGCTGAACAACTGGGCAAAATTCGTGAGTTAAGTAACGAACGGCAGGCCCGGATGGATGAACAGCAGAAGCTGAAAGCACTGGAACCACAGATAGTGGCAGGCGAACAACGGCTGAAACAATCCGTTGCGGCAGATGCAATACTGCCTGCGCTGCAGACGGTTCGAGATGCCAAGGCTACACAGAAGCAGCGGCAGGATACCGCCGAGAAAGCTCATCAGCAAGCACTGGAACATGAGCGTCTGGCTGTTCAGGAAGCGGAGAAGGCTGAGACGGCACGCAAGCAAATGACTGAGGAAGAACCGAAACTTTTGCTGCGCCTGGAGCAACTCGAACAAGCAAAAGAGCTGCAACGGGAACGGGACGGGCTTCAGGCCGATTGCTTGCGCCTCGCGCAGCTGCTGGAACAGGGGCAGGGCGAACAGACTGCGCTGGGACAGCAGCTTGAGAAAGAAAAGGAATTGCAACAGCGCGGACGCAAACGGCGTGAGGAACTACAGGAGAGCCTCAAGCCAAATGAAGTGAAGTCAGAGGAACGCAGGCAACTTCAAGTTGCACTTGAACTGAAACATCGTGTGGATACTGCCGCGGAGCAATTGCAACAAAATAAGGCTGACATGCAAGCCTATAAGCAGTCGGCAGAACAGGGAGCCGACAAGCTGAAGGCGGCGGCTGAGGAAGAACAACGCCTGAGTGATCAGCGTCAGCATCTGGTAGAACAGGCGTCAGCAGGTCTTGAGGCCTTGCTTGCCTGTGAGCAGGACATCAGTCGCGAACAGAGCCTGCTGGCTCTAGCGGAGGAACAGCTGCGTGGCACGATGCGTGAGCAGGAGCTGCACCGGCTGTCCTCCGCTTTGCGCGCCGAGTTGCAAGACGGCGAGCCATGCCCGGTGTGCGGCTCGCCGCACCACCCGCTCCCGGCTGCGCCGCCGGGAGAAGGTCCGCATGCAGGCGATGCGGACCTGGAAGTGCTGCGCAGCCTGCACGCGGAGCTGCAGGAGCTGCGCTTTGGGCTGCGCCAGCAGCTGCACGAACGTCGCAGCCTGCTGACGCAGCTTGGCGCCGCGGCCGGCGAAGCTCCTGCCGCAGCCGAGGCCGCGCCTGCGGCAGCGGAGCCCGAGCCCGCCGGGTCGCCCGAACACGGGCGCTCCCCGGCAGGCTGGGCATCGCGTGCCGCTGCGCTGCGCGAAGCCGCGCAGGCGCTGGCTGCCGCAGCAGCGCCGCTCCAGGCCGAAGCCGCCGCGTTGCAGCAGGCGGCTGTGGGCGCGCAGCAGCGCCGCATGGAAGCGGCAGCTGCGCAAGAGGCCGGCCGTGCCGGTCTCGCCCAGGCGGAGCGCAAGCTGGCCGAGAGCGAGGCCGCAGCGGCTGCCTTGCAGGGCCGCTGGGCCGCGGAACTGCCGGGCATCGCTCAGGAGGAGGCCAAGGCCCTCTATCAGGCGATGCAGGAGCGCGATGCGCGCGCCGAAGACATCAAGGAACGTCTGAACAAAAGCGTGACGTTCCTTGAGGAAAAAGACCAAATCATCCAATCTCTCCAGCAGAAGCTGGTGGAATTGGACAAACAACTGATTCAGTGGCAAACGGAGTGGCAGGGCAATAGCAAACAGCTGGCCGAGAAGGAAGAACGCTTGCGCCAGTGGGTTGGGGAGCAACGGGTAGAAGATCTGATTACTGCGGCTCAGGCTCGTCTGGATGGACTGCGGAAAACAGCTTCGGACTCGGCACAACGCTTCAAAGAAGCGGACACGCTGAAGCAGGAATCAGCCAAGAGAGACGTTATGGCTCAACAGGCAGCCGCCTCGGCAACTGAACATCTGCAACAGGCACAGGAGCGGTGGAAGCAATTGCTGGAACAATCCCCGTTTGACTCGGATGATGCTGTTGTATCCGCGGCAATTCCTTCACAGGAAGCAGAACGACTGGCAGGAGAGATCCAGCAGCACCGTGAACGTGAGCGTGAACTGGCATCCCAATTGCGTGAACTGGAACAAAAGCTGGGTGGTGCTGCCGTATCGGAGGAACAGTGGTTAGCGTGCACCGAACGATTGCAGCAGGTCCGGACTCAGGATGAGGCTGCCCTTCGTGCCAAAGCACGTGCAGAACGTGATCTGGAGGATGTGGAGCAGCGACATGTTCGCTGGACCGAACTGGAGAACAAGCGGGTGGAGGTAAGCCGTCAAGGCGAACTGCTCAGCAAACTTCAATCCGCGTTCAGAGGCAATGCTTTTGTCGAGTATATTGCCGAAGAACAACTGATGCAGGTTAGTCATGCGGCATCTCAGCGTCTGCGCTTCCTGACCAAACAGCGTTATTCACTCGAGGTGGATTCCGGTGGTGGTTTTGTGATTTGTGATGATGCTAACGGGGGAGTCAAACGACCAGTATCAACGTTGTCAGGTGGCGAGACGTTTTTGACTTCGTTGTCACTGGCTTTGGCACTGTCAGCCCAGATTCAGCTGCGAGGTCAGTACCCACTTCAATTCTTCTTCCTGGATGAAGGGTTTGGTACACTTGACCCTGAGCTGTTGGATACCGTCATTACGTCTCTGGAAAAACTACATGACGACCGATTGGCTGTTGGTGTAATCAGTCACGTGCCTGAACTGCGTGCACGCTTGCCGCGCAAGCTTGTGGTGATCCCGGCAGGTGAGGCCGGAAACGGCTCACGTGTGGTCTTGGAGACCCTGTAGAGGGCAATGTGTAAGCAATATAGATCATAGAAGCGCCTCTAATAGTCCAAGCAAAATGAATAATAGAGGTTGTTCAAAAAGTCCGCTTTTGATTACGAATGGTGCCTATTAAACACGCACTATTACGGAATGTTATTATTGTAAAAATATTTCTTTTCTTGCTTTTACAATATAGCGGAGTGAGTTACATCACAGATACAGGTTCATCCCGCTGTTATACTACAGTTAAGCCGACAAACTTTATTTAAGTACCCCGGCGGACATCTGATCAGGACGTTTCCTGAATAGATGTCCGCGCAGCAGCCTTCCAAGGAAGCCGCTCACGGGGTGCTTCTTTTTTCTGTTTTCTCGTCAGTAGTGTCAATTCGCCCAGTTCTGAATACCATGAAAAGGTGATCAAGAGCAGAATCAGGGAGGCGTTGGCAAGTGGAAAAAGTGGAAGCGAAGAAAATATGCAAGGAACACATGCACCGTTATGTATGTGTACAGATGAATGACGGTATGCACTACGATGGCATTATGGAAAATGTGGATGACGAAATGATCTATCTGGCTGTTCCCGTTGGACCGGAAGCCATGGTGAATCATGCGAACTGGGCTCCAAATGCAATGCCGGGAGCAAACTATCCAATAGGTCATACTCGCGGATTTTACCCAGGATACGGTTACCCTACTCCTTATCCATATTATGGTTATGGCCGTAGACGTTTTAACCGACTGGTGCTCCCGTTATTTGCGCTTACAGCGTTAACCCTTTTACCGTACTATTGAAATTAGAAAAAACAGTCATAACTGCAAGTGACACATTCTTATGTACCCTATGGGCATCCTATGAAAATCTTGAAAATAACAAGCTGAGGATGGATGTTTCATTCATGGTACCGTACAGAATGAAATACAGAGGTCTTATCACATACAGAGTCTCAGCCTGATGTATCGCCATAGTCATTGCAATACAACTGGCAACATACCGAATATCCAAAAAGGTCATGCCTGGGCAGAAGCGAACTTCTGTAAGGCATGACCTTTTTTTGAACCTGATTAGTGTAAGATCGAAGATGAACGGATAGCACATAACTTGTATTTAAACCTGCTGAAATCAGAACCTGGCCTTAACGTGTCCGTAGCAGCAATCGGTGTACTGCATCCTGAATATGCGAGAACTTGCCTATGTGCGAGCAAACGATCAAGAAACCGGAAAGCTTTAATTCTCATTTCCGATCAAAAGCTTCGCTTCGGGTGGAATCGATGTTGTTCTCTTGCCCAGGATTGGAGGAGCAAAGGATGATGTGTGAGTGCTGACGAATCTGAGGCATCTTATTCAAGGCTTTGAAGCGCCCTCAGAATTTTAAGGAATCTGATACACGTTATAACCGAACAAACAGCTGCTTTCAGCATTTTTTTGAGGTTGTTTTGGTAAATAACGTGCCTGATGTTCCTTATAATTTCAAATGTGGCCTGAACATCAAATGAGACGTCCTGTGTTTCTTGGGAAATCGTCCATCGTCCACTACTCCTTCTCCAAGATCGCCAGCATGGACTTCAAAATACCCTCAACTTAATGCAGATTTCAAATCCTCAAGTAAATCCTCAACATCCTCGATCCCAACGGAGATACGAATCAAACCATCCGTGATCCCCAATTCTTGCCGACGTTCATAGGGAATGGAAGCATGTGTCATTCGGGCAGGTACAGAAATTAAACTTTCCACCGCGCCCAGACTTTCAGCCAATGTGAAATAACGGACTTTGCTTAACACGTCATCTACTTTTTCAGCACTGCCTACATCAAAGGAAACCATACCGCCATATCCTCTCGCTTGTGTGGAAGCGAGCTTGTGCTGTGGATGGTCGGGCAACCCGGGATAATAGACTTTGCTCACTGTTGGATGTTGATTCAAAAATGCCACAAGCTGCTCTGTATTGCGTTCTTGCGCTTCCATCCGCAATCCCAATGTTTTAAGGCCACGCATTAACAACCAGGAATCCATGGGTCCCAGGACTGCGCCAATTGCATTTTGAATAAAATGCAGATCTTCACCAAGTTGCTCGCTGTTGACAACCGCAAGTCCTGCCACGACATCGCTATGACCGCCGATATATTTCGTTGCAGAATGTAGTACAATATCCGCTCCCAGAGCCAGCGGGGTTTGCCAATAAGGCGTACTAAACGTGTTATCCACGATGAACATCAATTCATGTTGTTTTGACCATTTCGCTACAGCAGTAATATCGGTGACCTTGAGTAACGGATTGGTAGGTGTTTCTACATAGATGGCCTTTGTATTGGATTGCAAAGCCTTTTCCAGTGCTTGTGGTGAGGTAGTATCTACGAAGGTAGATTCGATCCCCAGACGATTCAGCACCTTGGTGAAAATGCGATAAGTCCCGCCGTATACATCATCCGTCAGAATGACGTGATCTCCAGTTTTCAACAGAGACAGTACAGCGTGAATTGCAGCCATGCCCGAACTAAAAGCAAACCCTCGAACGCCATCCTCCAGCTCTTTAATGACTTCTTCCAACGCATGACGGGTAGGGTTGCCTGTACGTGAATACTCGTATCCTTTGTGTACGCCAACCGATTCTTGCTCATACGTGCTCACTTGATAGATCGGTACACTCACTGCTCCAGTGTGTGGATCACCAACAATACCTGCATGAATCAGCTTGGTTTTTGGTCTCATTTCATTGTCCTCCATTATAGATATTTTGGCTTAAATACCGTTCGCTGCTATCCGGGAAAATAACAACGATGTTACTTCCGGGAGCTGCGTGAACAGCTTCGTTTAATGCGGCTTGCATAGCTGCACCTGAGGAACTTCCTACCAGTAAGCCTTCCAACAAGGCCAGATCCTTGACCCGCTCAAAGGCATCTTCATCTGAGATCGTATGAATGGCATCAAAGTAACTCACATCCATAAAAGAAGATAATGTTTCGACCCCTATTCCTTCTGTACGATGTGGTCCCGATGGACCTCCTGCCAGAATCGAACCTTCGGGTTCTACGATACAAGTTTTAATTAACGGGTTTTGCTCCTTCAAATAGCGAGATACTCCCATGAAAGTTCCGCCAGACCCGGCTCCGGCGACATATACATCCACCTGCCCGTTCAGATCACGCCAAATCTCAGGGCCCAGATGTTCATAATGTGCGAGTGGGTTATCCGCATTGGAGAACTGACCTGGAATATAGGAACCCGGTATTTCTTTCGCCAGTGATTCCGCCTTGCGTATGGCACCAGTGATTCCTTCAGATGTGGGTGTGTTGACGACCGTAGCACCAAGGGCTTTCATCAACTGCTGCTTCTCAACGCTGAACTTCTGAGGTACCGTGAAAATGACCTTTAAATTAAGGCCTACAGCCGCCATTGCAAGACCAATGCCTGTGTTGCCTGCGGTAGCTTCGATCACCGTTCCACCTGGCTTAACATCTCCTCGTGCCAAGGCCTTCTCCAATAAAAACTTGCCAATCCTGTCCTTCACACTTCCTCCAGGATTCATGAATTCCAGTTTGGCGAACAGGCGGATTCCTTCCGGTAATGGATAACGAGTTAATTCAAGCAGTGGCGTATTACCGATAAGTTCCTGTACATGTTGATAAACGGTCAAATTAACCAATCTCCTTTTGAGTGTCATTAACCATACATATTTGTTTAATTGGAAAAAGTGCGTGATAAAACCATATTTCAATGTAATGGCGTGGTATATATCCAATGTCGTATAGTGTTCGGAGAGTTGACGTAGATTGCCTGGTTGTGTGTCTAGAGATTGGACGTGGGTTTTTACTTCTAGTATGATAGAAGGGAATACATACACTGGAATACAAAGGAGGGTATGAACTATGGATTGCTTATTTTGCAAAATTGTAGAGGGCAGCATTCCCTCCAATAAAGTACTGGAGAATGACCATGTTATCGTTTTTCATGACATCCAGCCCGCTGCACCGACACATGTTCTTGTCATTCCGAAGAAACATATTGCTTCCATGAATGAAGTTACTGCAGAAGATCTGCCATTGATCGGCGAGATTCATCTGGCTGCTCAAGAAGCGGCGAAGCGTCTTGGCGTGGAGGAAACAGGATATCGCTTAATCAACAATTGTGGTAAGGATGGAGAACAAACCGTTCATCATCTGCATTACCATTTGTTGGGTGGTACGAGACTTGGCGTGTTGACAAGTCTGTCCGATTCTCACAAATAAACGAGCTAATGGGTACTAATATTGAGGATTTAGTCATATGCATTAAATCCACGAATGTGTGACCAAATGCTTATATAATGAATTCATTTCATAATACCTTTGAGTTATAAAATGGATTCAAATAAGTGATCATTACATTGAGGTTGACACCTTTATTATCTTTCGCCTATAATGTAAGATGATGAACCGTGTTATTGCTCTTGGACGGTCTGGTCGGAGGGAGGGAAAACTGGTGTCTGAAACTAAAGTTCGCAAAAACGAGACTATTGATGCTGCACTTCGTCGTTTTAAACGCTCCATCGCTAAAGATGGCGTATTGGCTGAGGTGAAGAAACGTAAGCATTATGAGAAGCCAAGCGTAAAGCGCAAGAAAAAGTCCGAGGCTGCTCGTAAGAGAAAGTTTTAGGAGGATTTTAACTACATGAATCTTAGCGAACGATTGAACGAAGATATGAAGCAAGCGATGAAGAGTAAGGACAAGTTCAGACTCTCCAACATTCGGTTGATTCGTTCGACGATCAAGAATCTTGAAATAGATTTGAAAAGAGATTTGGATGACAACGAAGTGCTTGATATCCTGAGTCGTGAAATCAAACAGCGCAAAGATGCCCTCCAAGAATTTGACAAAGCGGGCCGTGAAGATCTCGCGGCAAATGCAAAAGCGGAAATTGAAGTACTCATCCAGTACCTTCCCACACAGCTTACCGAAGAAGAAATTAAAGTTATTGTACAGCAGACCATCCAGGAAACCGGTGCTTCTTCGAAAGCCGAGATGGGGAAAGTCATGGCGGCCCTTATGCCGAAAGTTAAAGGCAAAGCGGACGGCAAACTGGTAAATCAAGCAGTTCAACAATTTCTGCAATAAAGCAAATCAATAAACACCTTCTGACTTGTCAGGAGGTGTTTTTTCCATTTATCAGAAAGCATGATGTCCTTGGGATGACAAAATTCCTTTTTAATGGTTAATATATATTATTATGGTTTTTTTATTCTTGCAATTGATCGGGTTTTCAAATATAATTTTAAGATTTTGAAACGAAATGTTGCATTGCACGTAATAAATACCATAAGCTGGACAGTATAACATTAATGGAAAAGGGGGGACTATTGTGAAGGGAAAGCGCCGGAAGAAGCTTACGGGGCCATTGATGCTCTTAATGCTGCTGACGCTGTTGCTTCCTGTCTGGATTGGATCACCGTCAGCGCATGCAGCTGAGAAGAGTGGTGCCGTATATATTATTCCGGTTGATAAACCAATCGAGCAGGGACTTGGCAAGTTCATGGAACGCGGGTTCAAGCAAGCAGAAGAGATGAATGCTGGCCTGATCGTTCTTGATATCAATACGCCGGGAGGCCGTGTCGACACTGCAGAAGCATTGGGTATCCTGATCAAGGACAGTCCGATTGAGACTGTTGCATTTGTTCGTGGAGATGCTGCTTCAGCCGGGAGTTTTCTGGCTCTGAATGCAGATAAGATCGTAATGTCACCAGGCAGTATGATTGGTGCGGCAGCAATGGTGGACAGTACGGGTAAACATGTTGATGATCCAAAGCTTGTTGCATTCTGGAAAAGCAAAATGCAGGGAGCGGCAGAAATCAGTGGTCGTGATGGCAAGATTGCAGCTGGAATGACGGATGTTAACATCGTTGTTGAAATGCCAGAGATCAATAAAACCAAGCAAAAAGGTGAAATTATTGCTCTCTCGGCTGAAGAAGCGCTGAAAGTTGGTTATGCCGACCACATTAGCAACACACCGGAAGAAGCGGCAGCTTGGGCAGGTTACAGTCAGGATGACGTATTTAAGGTAGAACGGACGACAGCAGAGAACATCTCATCCTTTCTTACCAATCCGGTTGTCATGACCATATTGTTGTTCCTCGGAATCGCAGGTGTGGCCATTGAATTGATCGTTCCTGGGTTCGGAGTACCTGGTATTGTCGGTATTGTATGTTTTGTCCTGTATTTCTCAGGAAATTACGTTGCCGGTTTTGCAGGAGCAGAGACGTGGGTGTTGTTCACTGTTGGACTCATCTTGATGATTCTGGAGATGTTCATACCAAGTATGGGTATCTTGGGTATTCTGGGATCAATTGCGCTTGTTGCAGGTGTTGTGAGGGCTGCTTATGATACGAGTGATGCATTCGTTTCCTTGGGTATCGCTTTCGGAGCAGCATTGGTAGTGATTGCGATTATCGCAGTACTGTTTAAAGATCGAGGGATATGGAATAGATTCATACTGAGTGACAGTATGTCAGCTGAGCGTGGATACTCATCCGCTACAGAGCGTAAAGAGTTGATTGGACTGCAAGGCATTAGTCTCACACCGCTTCGACCTTCTGGAACAGCGATGTTTGAAGGAGAACGAATTGATGTTGTGGCAGATGGTGATTTCATTCCGGTTGACACCCCGATTATTGTGATTAAAGCGGAAGGTACCCGGATTGTTGTTCAGCAAGCATTACCGGTGTAACCTGCTCTGTTGTCGAAGCGGATTAACGCTTCGGCAATGTACATAACCACGTAGCTGAAGCTGCCAGCGAGGTGGTGCATTCTTTAATTTAGTAGCGGACTCATGAATGTCTTCTCAAGTGTTTTTATCAAAATCAAATTGCAAATGGAGGAAATTAAACAATGGAACCAACTATGATTACGGTTTTGCTCATTGCGGTAGTAGCCATCATCGTATTGAGCGTATTCTTCAGCTTTTTCCCGGTCATGCTCTGGATCTCGGCAATTGCATCCGGTGTGCGTGTTAGTATTATTACACTGGTTGCGATGAGACTCAGACGTGTAACACCTAGCCGAATCGTAAATCCGATGATCAAAGCCACTAAAGCAGGCATTCAATTGTCGATGAATCAACTGGAAAGTCACTTCCTGGCTGGTGGTAACGTTGACCGTGTGGTTAACGCTCTGATCGCTGCCCAGCGTGCAAACATTCCACTCGAATTTGAACGTGCTGCTGCGATTGACCTTGCTGGTCGTGACGTATTGCAGGCGGTTCAAATGAGTGTTAACCCGCGTGTTATTGAAACGCCTGTTGTATCTGCGGTGGCAAAAGATGGTATCGAAGTCAATGTTCGAGCAAGAATTACAGTTCGTGCGAATATCGATCGACTCGTCGGTGGTGCTGGTGAAGAAACAATCATTGCCCGTGTCGGTGAAGGGATCGTAAGTACCAACGGTTCAGCAGAAACGCATAAAGTGGTTTTGGAAAATCCGGATCTGATCTCTCGTACAGTTTTGTCCAAAGGTTTGGATTCTGGAACTGCCTTTGAGATCCTGTCCATTGATATTGCGGACGTGGATATCGGTAAAAATATTGGTGCTTTCTTGCAAACTGAGCAGGCGGAAGCTGACAAGCGAATTGCTCAAGCCAAAGCGGAAGAACGTCGTGCGATGGCTGTAGCACAAGAGCAAGAGATGAAAGCACGCGTTGTAGAGATGAGAGCGCGCGTTGTTGAGTCTGAATCGGCAGTACCACTTGCAATGGCAGAGGCTTTGCGTAGTGGGAAAATTGGTGTGATGGACTACATGAATCTCAAAAATATTGAAGCAGATACTCAAATGCGTAATACACTGGGGAAACCTGTTGAAGGTTCGAATTCCAACGATCAGGGTGATTCCAAAAACGGAAGATAGGCGGTGAGTGCATATGGGCCTATTCGAATGGATTTTTGATAACTTGTACATTGTGGCTGTTGTCGGTTTTGCGCTCTTCTCATTTTTGGGGAAAGCTGCCAAATCGGCTGATCCAAACAAAAAGCGTCCTGCCAGCGGGATGCCTACGTTTGGAGGCGGCGGTGATTCAGACCGGGAAGAACGCTCAAGAGACAATTCATCTCCGCAGCAGTCTTCCGGACATACAGATCCCCGTTATGATGAACAGTATGACGATCGGTACGAAGATGAACAATATGAGAATCAGTATGGTCAGCCATATTCGGAGCCTGCTCCTTCTTCTCCGTCCGCAAGTGACTACAAAAGTGAGAACTCTTTGAGCAACATGGAAAGCTCGCTTGAGCAACAAATGAAAGAAGTGGAACGACAGGAGCGTTTGATTCAAGAGAGATTAAATCGCTTCTCTTCTGCAAATAAACCTGTTGTGTCTGATTCCAGTTGGGATATACCCAACACCGATGAATCGGGAGCATCTCCGCTTCGCCCTGCCGATATTCGTACAGGTGTGTTGTGGGCAGAAGTACTGGGTCCTCCTCGTTCCAAACAGCCGTTTGGTACAAGAGGGAAACTGTAAACAAGTCTTCATAATGAACAGAAAATAGAGCCGTCTCTGGTGCGCAGAAAGCCGCCTGAGACGGCTTTTTCTGTGTTCCTTACTTTTTTCTCAACATTCGTCCCTAACACGCTCCGGAATTTTCATAAATTCATGAATCTGCGCATAAGTTGAACTGTAGAGGAAGGGGGAAGACCTTCGAATGACCCGGATCAGCCGCAAGCTGCGCAGATGGACCAGTGAAGTGTTGGATCTGCCGCAGGATGTGCTTTATGATATGCCACGGTTAACCCTGATTGGCAGTAAGCAACTGTATATAGAGAATCATCGCGGTGTCATCCATTTCACCCCGGATCGTATCGTGTTGGCTCTTTCCCAAGGCCAGTTGGAGATCAAAGGAACTGCCTTGGTGATACGTAACATTTTGCCGGATGAAGTAGCTGTTGAAGGAACGATTCTGGATATTCATATGAATGGAGTGGAGGGGAACGGATGAAGCAGCCCAGTCTGTATAAACTGCGGGGAGCAGTCCGAATCACGGTCACTGGGGGAGACATTGAAACATTAATCAACACGGTGGCAGAGCAGGGACTGGAAGTGTGGAACCTGCGTGCTCACGATGGACGCGTGGCAGAGATGAACATTCTGCTGCCGCATTTTTTCAGGTTGCGTCCTGTGTTGAAACGGACAGGCTGCAGGGTGAAAGTAACCCATCGCAGCGGTTTCCCTTTTTTTGCGGCCCGATTATTGCGGAGGAAGTTCTTTCTTGGGGGGATGCTGTTTTTTGTGGCAGCTTTGTTTGCGTTGTCGTCCATGGTATGGAGTGTGGAGGTCAAGGGTAACGTCACCATTCCCACCGACGAGGTGCTTGCAGCAGCGAAGAAAGAGGGTATATACCCTTTCCAATGGGGGTTCCGCTTGCAAAGCCAAGACAAGCTCTCCAGGCAGCTTGCACTCGCTCTTCCGGATGTAACCTGGATTGGCGTGAGCAAAGAGGGGACAACCATCACCATTCAGGTCGTAGAATCGGCCCAACCAAAGCGCGAACCATTGCTGAATCCCAGACATCTGATCAGCAAGTCAGATGCTGTTGTCACTCAAATCTATGCGGAGCAGGGACGCCCTGTTGTTCAGAAGGACATGCGTGTCAAAAAGGGTCAGGTATTGATCTCGGGGATTCTCGGGGATGAGGAGAACACCAAAACCATCGTTGCCAAAGGCGAAGTTCGTGGTCTGGTATGGCGTGAGTATCAGGTAGAGGTTCCACTGGTGCAAAAACATAATACAATGACAGGTGAGAGCAAAGAACGTTTTTACATGGTGCTGGGGAAATGGGCAATCCAACTGTGGGGGTACGGAAGTACACCGTTCAGTTCATTTGATACCGAGAGTAACCATAAACCATTGACGTGGCGATCCTTTACACTTCCCATGGGTTGGCTGACAGAGAAAGATCTGGAGACTCGAGAGCACGAGCAGCAACAGACGATAGAATGGGCCAGAACAAAAGGATTGGAAGGAGCAAGGAACGATATTATCGCCAAAAACGGCAAAGGAACAAAAATTATAAGTGAAAAAATTTTGCATGAGAAGAAAGAGAATGGTAAAGTTTATATGAAAGTCTTATTTGAAGTAGAAGAAAGCATTGCGGAAGAACTTCCGCTAGTCCATAGTCAAGGAGAATGAGGATATTTGTCAGAGCAAACACGCAGCATACAAATCTCCCTCCAGAGTGCGGGAGAGGGCCAATCTCTTTTTGGACCCCAAGATACTTTTCTTAAACTGATTGAATCCGAGATTCCCGCCCAGATTGCATCCCGTGAAGCGGAGATTGTGATTTTTGGCAACGCACAGCAGGTGGAATCGCTTGAACAATTATTTGATGTGTTACTGCAATTGATACGCAATGGATATGTGTTAACCGAGAGAGATGTGAAGTATGCGATTGAACTTGCCAAGGATATGCGGGCAGACCAACTATTGGACCTGTTCAAAGGCGAGATTACGACGACATACCGAGGTAAACCAATCCGTGTTAAAACCATCGGACAGAAGCACTATGTAACTACAATTAAAAAACGTGATATTGTATTTGGCATTGGTCCTGCCGGTACGGGTAAAACCTACCTTGCTGTTGTACTGGCTGTTGCCGCAATTAAAGAAGGCAGCGTCAAACGCATTGTACTCACACGGCCTGCTGTTGAAGCGGGAGAGAGTCTTGGATTTTTGCCAGGTGATCTTCAGGAAAAGGTAGACCCGTATCTGAGACCGCTGTACGATGCCCTGTATGACGTTATGGGACAAGAACAGACCGCTAAGGCACTGGAGCGTGGCTTAATCGAAATCGCACCACTCGCCTATATGCGGGGGCGTACGCTGGATGACTCCTTCATCATTCTTGATGAAGCACAGAATACAACACCGGAACAGATGAAGATGTTCCTGACCCGTCTTGGTTTTGGCTCCAAAATGGTCATCACCGGGGACGTGACACAGATTGATTTACCGCGTGGTAAGAAATCCGGGCTTGTGGAAGCGAATACGATCTTAAACGAAGTTAACGAGATTGGATTTGTCTATTTTGCCGAGCAAGATGTTGTACGGCATTCTCTCGTCCAGAAAATTATCGTGGCTTACAACCACGCCGCAGAAAATCAAGCATAGAAAGGGATTGTCTAAAGTGACCTCGAAGGAACCGTCAAAAGGCAAATCTTTTCAGAATAAGGCTACAGGATGGAAGTATAGCGTGTGGGCACGCTATCTTCTGTTTTTGTTTCTGGTGATTCTTTTCTACGTGAGTCTGGCTTCCAAGCTGCTCCCTGAGCGGTATGATATTCAGGAAGGGACACGGAGTGAAGTGGACATTGCTGCGCCTATGCAGATTCCGAATAACAAGGCCACACTCAAAGCACAGGAAGAAGCTGCCGAACGGGTACAGCCGATATTTCAGATTGTCCAGTTGCGAAACGAAAATTTGATGACTACCCTGCTTGACCGTGTAGATCGATTAAATCAGGATGATCAGATATCAAGTCAGGACAAGATTGATATTTATCGGGATGAAATTCCGCAGCGCCAGAAGGATTTTGTGACCAACTATATCAATAATAATCGGAAAGCCGGTACATACTCCGAGACTCTTTTGGAAGAGATCAGAAATGTGATACAGGAGCAAAGCTACCGTATTCCCGAAGAAACCTACATCAAAATCTCACGTCTGACATCGGATGATATCCAGGAGATGAAACCAGTTGCGAGGGATATTGTTGCCCGGTTAATGACGGATCAGATCAGCGATGCAACCACTGCCCGTGCCAAAGTTGCCGAGATGGTGAGTGTCAGCTCTCTTGGTAAGCGTACGCAACGTGAGGTCGTGCAAGAGCTTGCTCGCCTCGTGGTGACCGCTAACCGCTTCTACGATGAAGAGGGAACCAAGGAAGCCAAAGTTCAGGCGCGTGAGAACACGCAAACTGTCTTTATCAAGCAAGGGGACACATTAGTGGCCAAGGGTGAGATGATCACCCCGGAGATGTATACTTTGCTGGATGAGAATGATTTGCTGAAAAATGAAGTGAACTACTGGCCACAGCTTGGTCTGCTTATGTTTGCCTGCCTGTTGTCAGCAGCAATTCTGATGTATATTCAGCAATGCAGCGGAACGCATTTCAAATATAATAATGCGCAGCTGTTGATGCTTGTTCTCATTTTTATTATTACGATTGTGGTTATGCATGTGACAGCGATTATCCAAACCAATGAGAGGTCTTATGTGGGCTTCCTTGCACCTGTTGCGGTAGGGGCGATGTTAATTGCCTTATTGCTGGATACGTCGCTTGCCTTTGTATGTTCGATATTGATCGGTATGTTATCCAGCATTATTTTGAATACGCATCAGGGTCAACTTTTTGACTTCGAATTAGGGTTCTTCGCTGTATTGGTTTCATTTGTTGCGATCTTCGCAACACATAAGGCTAGCCAGCGATCCACGATCCTGAAAGGGGCTATTATGGTCTGTTTGTTCGGGTCCATAGCCGTCTTCACCTTGGCTTTGATTGACTCGGGCGATTGGAATCGAACCACGACACTGTATGGCGTTGGGTTTGCATTTGCTGGTGGCGTGCTAACTGCCATACTGGTCATTGGGCTGATGCCATTTTTTGAAACTTCATTTGGCATTTTGTCAGCGCTCAAACTGGTAGAACTGTCTAATCCGAACCATCCGCTTCTGCGCAAGCTGCTGACGGAGACACCGGGTACCTATCATCACAGTGTTATGGTAGGGAATCTGTCCGAAGCAGCAGCAGAAGCCATAGGAGCTAACGGATTGCTCTGCCGAGTGGGTTCGTATTATCATGATATTGGCAAGACGAAACGCCCCATCTATTTTATTGAGAATCAGAACAATATGGAGAATCCGCATGATTCAATTGATCCGAAACTGAGCAAATCCATTATCGTTGCCCATGCGCGCGATGGGGTGGAAATGCAGAAGGATTACAAGCTGCCGAGACCTATTCGGGATATAGCGGAACAGCATCACGGCACGACATTTCTCCACTATTTCTATCACAAAGCACTGCGCCAGGCTGAAGAAGCGGGTGTTGAGCCTGATTTCACGGAAGAAGATTTCCGTTACCCTGGGCCGAAGGCTCAGTCCAAGGAATCGGCTATTGTTGGCATTGCCGATAGTGTGGAGGCTGCTGTGAGATCTTTGCGCAAACCGACAGTGGAGCAAGTGGAGTCCATGATTGAGAAGATTATTAAAGGACGATTGGACGATCATCAATTCAATGATTGTGACCTTACGATGCGTGAACTGGATATCGTCGCCAGAACATTGAAGGAAACGGTGATGGGTATCTTCCACTCCAGGATAGAATATCCGGAGGAGATTAAGAAACCAAAGCCGACCTCACCCGAAGCGGGCTAATTTAATGATAGTTCGTGTTCAAAAAGGTCGGTTTTCAGTACCGAGAAGATGGGATGAAGCTAGAAATGGAGTAGCGGAGTGTAGGGAAAACTACGTGAGCAACGGACATTTCGGCTGAATTCCATATTCGATGCTGATGATGCCCCTAGGCATCTCTCGTAATCAAAAGCGGGCTTTTTGAACAACCTCTAATATGAGTAGACAGGAGTTATGAAGGAATGAGTCTTAATCTGGCATGGAATAATGAACAACAGGATAAAGAAATTACAGAACCAATGATTGCAATGCTGGAACAGTTGCTGAATCTCGCCGGAGAAGCGGAAGGTGTTGCAGACGGAGAAGTGGCTCTGACTTTTGTGAACGATGAGCAGATCCATGAGTTGAACCGTGATTATCGCGGCATTGATCGTCCTACGGATGTACTGTCTTTTGCGATGAACGAAACGGTGGATGAAGAGCTCGATATTATCTATGAGCTGGACGAAGATGAAGAAATGGAAGAAATGCCGGATGTTCTTGGAGACATCATCATTTCCGTACCACGGACCATCCTGCAAAGTGAAGAGTATGGACACTCATTTGAACGTGAACTTGGTTTTCTGTTTGTCCATGGTTTCTTGCACCTGCTCGGATACGACCATCAGGATGAAGCAAGTGAGGCTGAAATGATGGGCAAACAAGAAGCGGTATTGGCCCAGGCCGGGTTGACACGATAATGAAAAGGCGCTCCTGGGGTCTGGTATTCCGCAATGCTGCGGAAGGAATCGCATATGGGTTGCGGACTCAGCGTAATGTGAGAGTTCACACGGGAGTGGCTATTTTGATGTGTGTAGCCGGCTTTTTTTTCAGAATCTCAAGAACGGATTGGATGTTTGTGCTGACCGCTGTCTTTTTGGTCCTGGTGACTGAATTGATGAACACGGCTGTAGAGGCAGCGGTTGACTTGGCACACCCCCATATCCATCCGCTGGCAAAAGCGGCAAAGGATACCGCGGCCGGGGCAGTTCTGCTGGCTGCGGTATTCGCCGTCATCATCGGTTGTATCGTTTTCATTAAGCCCGTGATGAATTGGCTGGGTTTGTACTGATTTTGTTTTAACCTTGTTTTGATTTGATTTTAATACTACACAAATTTGTGAAGTTAGACCTTTTTTAAGTTGAACTTGTAGACATCACACGATACGAAGAGGACAGAAATAAACCTGTAGAAGCAAAGCGTTCGCCTTTATCCCCGGATTTTCACATTGAAAAAGTGAATCAAAAAATCTGGGGATAACAGCGATCGAAGGGTTATTCTGGACTCGGAGTGACTAGTGTGAATTTGGCTTTGGTTGAACTTAATTCGTAGGTACTAACTTTATATTGCACCCTAAGGGAGAGAATATTAATGGACAACGGTTTGTTAATGCAAGAAGCAATTAAGGCACGTACGAAGGCGTATACGCCGTACTCCCATTTTGGTGTAGGCGCGGCTTTGCTTGACAGTGAAGGTCATGTGCATCATGGTTGTAATATTGAGAATGCTGCGTATACACCAGGTAACTGTGCTGAGCGTACAGCGATGTTCAGTGCCATTGCAGGTGGGCAGAAGCCTCGCAGCTTCAAAGCGATTGCCATTGTGGGCGACACGGATGGTCCGATTGCTCCATGTGGTGTATGTCGTCAGGTGATGTACGAACTGTGTGAACCGGATATGAAAGTTATCTTGGGGAACATGAAAGGTGATCTGCAAGAGACCACCGTTGCTGAACTGTTACCTTGGGCTTTTGGGCCTTCTGATCTGAATTCTGCCAAAAAATAAACCAATATTCCAGGCCTAGGCGCCTGAGGAGGAACATATGAAAAAACAAGCATTTAAATCCGGTTTTGTGGCCATTATTGGACGTCCAAATGTAGGTAAATCCACACTGATGAACCAGGTGATCGGACAGAAAATTGCGATCATGTCGGACAAGCCACAAACCACACGTAATAAAATTCATGGGGTGTATACATCCGAACATCAGCAAATCGTTTTCCTGGACACACCGGGTATTCACAAACGTCAATCCAAACTTGGCGATTACATGAACCAGACTGCTCTGAACACACTTGGAGAAGTAGAAGCAGCGTTGTTCCTGATTGATGCTTCGGAAGGCATGGGTGGCGGTGACCGTTATATTGCAGAACAGTTGAAAAATATTCGTACGCCTGTCATTCTTGTCATGAATAAAATTGACAAAATTGAGCCGGAAGCGCTGTTGCCACTCATTGAGACGTATCGCAAGCTTCACGATTTCGCTGAAATCGTTCCTGTCTCTGCCATGCTTGGCAGCAATGTCAGCACGTTGCTGGAACAGCTCGGCAAGTATTTGCCTGAAGGTCCACAGTACTATCCTGATGACCAGGTTACTGACCATCCGGAGCAGTTTGTATGTGCCGAGTTGATTCGTGAGAAAATTCTGCAAATGACTCGTGAAGAAGTGCCTCACTCCATTGCTGTAACTATCGAAGATATGAAAGTGCAAGATAATGGTGTCGTTTATATCTCAGCAGTCATTTTTGTGGAACGTGATTCCCAAAAAGGGATCATTATCGGCAAGCAAGGTGCCCTTCTGAAAGAAGTGGGTAAACGAGCTCGACACGACATTCAGAATTTGCTTGGCTCCAAAATTTTCATGGACCTGTGGGTTAAAGTGAAAAAAGACTGGAGAAATCAGGATAGAGTTCTGCGTGACCTTGGCTTTGGCCGCGACTAATCGTCGGAATTGTATCCAGTAATTGCAACACATAGTTTACCTTGCAAGACTCCATCCTATTTGGTAGATGCAGACGTCATTTCCGAAGAGAGGATGAAATTCCGATGCGAGATTTTTCGTGGAAGGTTTTTGCGATGACGGGGGATGTAGAGTCCTATTTGTTATATACCGAGGCTTGTAACTCGTTAGGACAGGAGTCGGATAATGCAAGGGAAGTGATTGAAGATGAAGAAGCCGAAGGATAACTGGCTGATTCGGGAATGGTTAGGTGACGAGGCATGCTATACAGGGTGGAAGGGATTGTCATCCGCAGCATGGACTACGGCGAAGGGAACAAAATCATTACGCTTTGCACCGAAAGCGGCGGGAAAGTAGGGGTACTCGTCCGCGGTGCCAAAAAGCCCAAGAGCCGACATGCTGCACTGGTGCAGCCGTTTACGTATGGTCAATATGTATATTTTCGCAATACAGGTCTAGGCACACTGAACGCTGGAGAAATTGTTGAATCTTATCATGAGTTGCGTGAAGATCTGGTCAAGGCCTCATATGCTTCTTATGCGTGTGAACTATTGGATCGGGTGCTTCAGGATGAAGAGACAGGTACATTTTGGTTCAAACAGTTAAAGGCGTGTTTGCAGGCGTTGAAGGAAGAGAAAGATCCGGTTGTTATTACAAGTCTGTACGAAATGAAAATATTACAGGCATCCGGATATGGTCCACAGTTCGATGAGTGCATCTCCTGCAATCAGGAGCGACCAGATGAGCAGTTGTTTATAAGTCCCAGACTTGGTGGCGTCTTGTGTCGAGCATGCAAACATTTCGATCCTCCAGCGATGTCAGTTAGTCCAAAGGCTCTGAAGTTGTTGCGTTTGTTCGCGCAGTTGGATCTGCAACGCTTGGGGAATATATCAGTGAGTGAGTCTACCCGTGATGAGATCAAAAAGTTGATGCGTGCTTTTATGGATCATCAGCTCGGTCTGAATCTTAAATCCCGTTCTTTCCTCGATCAGATGGAGAAGTACGGGATTTGAGGCGTTTTGGTGGAAGCGAAACTATATCTTGACTTCATACTAGATTTTATATATTATGAAATATAATTTCTCTTTATGAGACATGCATTGAACGAGAAAGTAAAAGACTGGATTTATTGCATTTATGGAGACAAGTCGTTGTATAACACTTGAGAATCATGAATGAGCGAGTCGGGGATGGTGGGAGCCTGGCTGAATCGGTTTTTGAAACGGCACTCGGGAGCATGAATGGACACGGAAAAGTGGGCTGGAACGAACAGGATCATCCTGTTTGATCTAAGCCAAGTAGGGTGGAACCGCGGGAATAGCTCTCGTCCCTACGTCTGTACAACAGGCGTAGGACGGGGGCTATTTATTGTTGTCTTCACCGTCCTAAGCTTGCTAACAAACCATTGAAAAGGAGCATGATTATGAATTTTCAGCAGATGATTCTAACGCTGCAACAATTCTGGGCCGAGCATAACTGTATTATTGTCCAGCCATACGATACGGAAAAAGGGGCAGGTACGATGAACCCGATGACCTTTTTGCGTTCGCTTGGACCCGAACCTTGGAAAGTGGCCTATGTGGAGCCTTCCCGTCGTCCTTCGGACGGACGTTATGGTGAGAACCCTAACCGGCTGTACCAGCATCATCAGTTCCAGGTAATCATCAAGCCTTCACCGGACAATATTCAGGAAATTTATCTGGAAAGTCTGAAACGTCTGGGCATTGATCCGCTCAAACATGATATTCGGTTTGTTGAAGATAACTGGGAGAATCCTTCCCTTGGTTGTGCAGGTCTTGGTTGGGAAGTATGGTTGGACGGAATGGAAATTACACAATTTACGTATTTCCAACAGGTTGGTGGAATCGAGACAAATCCGGTAGCTGTTGAAATTACGTATGGTATGGAGCGTTTGGCTTCTTACATTCAGGATAAAGAGAATGTGTTTGATCTGGAATGGGTGGAAGGTATCACTTATGGTGATGTATTCCGTCAGCCAGAATTCGAACACTCCAAATATACGTTTGAAGTATCTGATGTCAAAATGCTGTTTACACTCTTCAACATGCATGAAGAAGAAGCAAACAAAGCCATGGCGCAGCATCTGGTATTCCCGGCATATGACTATGTGCTGAAATGTTCCCACACGTTCAACCTGTTGGATGCACGTGGGGCCATCAGTGTAACGGAACGTACGGGTTACATCACACGTGTCCGTAATCTGGCTCGCCAAGTCGCTGCAACATATATGGAAGAGCGTGAGAAGCTAGGCTTCCCGCTGATCAAGAAAGGGGGAGCCGAGCATGTCTAAGGATCTGTTGTTTGAAATCGGGCTGGAAGAAGTACCTGCACGCTTTATGCGCGCAGCAATCGCACAGCTGCAAGAGCGTGTCGTGAAATGGCTTGACGCATCCCGCATTGCTTATGGTGAAGTGAATGCGTATGCCACACCGCGCCGTCTGGCTGTTTTGATTCAAAATGTGGCTGAAAAACAGGAAGATATCGAGGAAGAAGTGAAAGGTCCTTCACGCAAAATTGCCCTGGACGACAGTGGCAATTGGAGCAAGGCTGCACTCGGATTCGCCCGCAGTCAAGGTGTTGAACCGGACCAGTTCACGTTCAAGGAACTGAACGGTGTTGAATATATCTATGCAACAAAGAGCAGCAAAGGTGTGGAGACAGCTTCCGTGGTTGGCGAAGGATTACTTTCTGTATTACATGCCATGACGTTCCCGAAATTCATGCGTTGGGCTTCCTATGATTTCAAATTTGTACGTCCAATCCGCTGGATTGTAGCTTTGTTTGGCAGTGAAGTTATCGAGCTTGAAGTGACAGGTGTTAAATCGGGTAATGTAACTCGCGGACATCGTTTCCTCGGTAAGGAGGCCGTGATCTCCACTCCGTCTTCATACGTGGAAGTGTTGCGTGCAGAACATGTCATTGTTGATATCCAGGAACGTGAACAGATGATTGTATCCCAGATTCAGGCACTGGCTGCTGAGAAAAAATGGGATATCGCGATTAAGGAAGACTTGCTGGAGGAAGTCCTGTTCCTGGTGGAAACACCTACCGTATTGTTCGGGACATTTGACTCCTCATTCTTGAATATTCCACAAGAAGTATTGATTACTTCCATGCGTGAGCATCAGCGTTATTTCCCTGTGCTGGACAATGAAGGACAATTGTTGCCATTCTTCGTGACGGTACGTAACGGTGGAAGTGATTCACTGGACGTTATTGCCAAAGGGAATGAAAAAGTTTTGCGTGCACGTCTGTCTGATGCCAAGTTCTTCTATGAGGAAGATCAGAAGCTACAGATTAAGGATGCATTGTCGAAGCTGGAAAGTATCGTCTTCCAGGAAGAGCTGGGAACGGTTGGAGATAAAGTACGCCGTATTCGCAAGATTGCCGATGGACTTGCTGCCAAACTGCAAGTATCCGGTGATGTTGCTGAATCCGTTAGCCGCTCAGCAGATATCTGCAAATTCGATCTGGTGACACTGATGGTGGGTGAATTCCCGGAACTGCAAGGTGTGATGGGTGAGGATTACGCTCGTAAAGCTGGCGAAAAAGAAGAAGTGGCCAAAGCGGTATTCGAACACTATCAGCCACGTTTCGCTGGAGATCAATCTCCTGCTTCTCTTGTTGGTGCCATTGTGAGTGCTGCGGACAAAATGGATACAATCGTGGGTTGTTTCTCCATCAACATTATTCCAACGGGTTCCCAAGATCCGTACGCGCTGCGCCGTCAGGCTGCAGGGATTGTACAGATTTTGCTGGATCACAAGCTTCCGCTGACATTGTCAGACGTGTTCGGAGTAGCACTTCAAGTGCATGCACAGATGAACCTGTTGAAACGTGCAGATGAAGAGGTTCGTAAAGATCTGCAAGACTTCTTTGGTCTTCGTGTGAAAAAATTGTTGTCCGAAACTGTTCGCTACGACGTAGTGGATGCCGTAATTTCTTCGGGATTCGATGATATCAGCGCTGTGGTACCAAAAGGTGAAGCGTTGATGGCGGCTGTTCTGACAGGAGACGCATTCAAAACAACGGTTGAATCGTTCAACCGTGTAGGTAATCTGGCTGCCAAAGCATCCAATGCTTCCGTACATCCAGAACTGTTCACAGAAGATGGAGAACGTCAGCTACATGAGGCATGGAGCAAAACGAATGCAGAATATCGTCAGGCGTTGACTCAGCATGATGCTGCTGAAGCGCTGGCTATTGCATCTGCCTGGAAGGATGGTATTACCTCATTCTTCGATTCGGTCATGGTTATGGCCGAAGATGAAGCTGTTCGGGCAAATCGACTTGCCTTGCTCGCGGCTATTGATCGTGACTTGAAAGGATTTGCTGATTTTTCCAAGTTGGTTTGGTAATTGGGTGTATTTCATGAGTCCTTTTCCACGAACTTGGCGCAAAGCTAAAATTCAGTATTAAAGAAGGATATATGAGGGTATAAATATACGGAACGGGTTGTGAAATGTATTTTTTACAACCGCTCCGTATTTTAGCCTTTGATTTCCCTTGTTGTGCCAGAAGGATTTTGCCTGGCCGGGGTCGTATATAACAATATGCAGCTATTTTATGAAACCGGGTGGTCTGGGTTTGAGTGAGTTAAATATACGTCACATTGTTGTGGATGGTGATGCTTGCCCGGTCAAAACTGAGATTGCGCAAACCGCTCGCCTTTTCAACATCCCCGTATTGTTAGTCTCTTCATTTGATCATTTGCTTCAAGGAGGAGAAGGGGTACGAACCGTGCAAGTGGATCGCAGTGATCAGAGCGCAGACCTGTATATTGCTAATCATATTAAGCCATATGATGTGGTTATCACTCAGGACTATGGACTTGCGGCACTTGCGCTCGGCAAACGTTGTTATGTTTTGTCCTTTCGTGGTCGTGAATTCAACGATCGTGACATTGATTTCATGTTGGATTCTCGTCATACTGCGGCCAAAGCACGAAAAAGAGGCCATTACGGAAAAGGTCCAAAGCCTTTCACAGAGCAGGATCGAGAAATGTTTCAACATAAACTGACAAAACTTTTAAAAGATTTGCAGGAGAATGTGTAAGTTTATCGAATTATATTTACGTGTTGAAGAGATGAAGGTGGCCAGAGATGAGTACCGGACAAGGCGGTATACCCGAAAGTATTATTGAATCGGTGTTACAGCAGAATGATATTGTCGATACGGTGAGCCGATTTGTGCATCTGACCAAACAGGGGAAGTATATGAAAGGCCTCTGTCCTTTTCATTCCGAGAAGACGCCTTCGTTCACCGTTACACCTGAGAAACAAATTTTCTACTGCTACGGTTGCGGCACGGGTGGAAATGCCATCAAATTCAGGATGGAAATCGAAGGGTTATCCTTTCCCGAGGCTGTCAAGACGATGGCGGAAGAAAGTCACATCTCTATGGGGGACTGGCAAGGGCGTGAATCTGCTCATGTGAATCCGGAGACTGAACGTCTATTGGAGGCTTATGAGCTTACCGCGAAGCTGTATCATTTTTTGTTGAAAAATACAGAGCATGGCAAGTCAGCCATGGAGTATTTACGCTCAAGAGGTTTTGGCGACAAATTGATCGACCAGTTCCAGATTGGTTTCGCACCAAATCGTTGGGACACACTGGTACAATTTCTTGAGAAACGTAACTATCCGCTCGAAGAGATGGAAAAGGGTGGGCTTCTGTCACCGCGAAATGAAGGTCAGGGATATGTGGATCGATTCCGAGACCGGATTATGTTCCCGATTAATGGCAGGAGCGGTAAGCCAATTGCATTTGCAGGACGCATATTGGGAGATGGGCAACCGAAGTATCTAAATTCACCGGAAACCCGGTTATTTAACAAAAGCCGTGTTCTCTATAATCTGCATCATGCCAAAAATGCAATTCGCAAACAAAGACAAGCCATTTTGTTTGAGGGATATGGTGATGTCATCTCCGCATGGGATCAGGATATCCAGAATGGTGTAGCGGCAATGGGTACTGCGTTAACCGAGAATCAGGCCCTGATGCTCAAAGGCATGTGCGACGAAGTCATCATATGTTATGACGGCGACAGAGCAGGACAGGCTGCTGCACTCAAAAATTCCCCCATTCTTGAGGAAGCTGGATTGCAGGTCAAAGTGGCTCTCATACCCGAGGGACTTGACCCGGATGATTTTATCCGGAAGCATGGTGGTGAACGGTTCCGAAACCAGATTGTGGATGGTGCCGTGACAACTACAAAATTTAAACTTATAAACTTAAAAAAAAGCCATATACTGCTAGAGGGTGGCGGACAAATCGCCTATTCGAAAGAAGCAGTAAAATTGATTGCACCCTTACCTTCTCCAACAGAGAGGGAAGTGTATCTTCGTGAACTGGCTGCAGAAGTGGACGTATCCTTCGAAACATTGAAGCAGGAGTGTAATGAAGAACGGGAGGCAATGAAAAATAACCTCCAGTACGGGGATAATAACCCGAAAAGGTGGAATAATGGTAGGCAACAAAATAGGCAGGTGCCTACACCGAATCTGTTGCCGGCTTATCACGCTGCCGAACGCAAACTGATTGCCTGGATGTTGCAGGATGATGAGGCTGCCCAGTACGTGAATGAGCATCTTGGTGAAGCTTTTAACTTGGATGATCATGCAGCTATTGCTGCTTATCTATATGCCTACTATGCGCAAGGCAAACCGTCGGATACAAGCCGTTTTATGTCTTCACTGCATGACGATCGCTTGGAAAAAACGGTCAGTTCAATCTCGATGATGGATGGTCCAGGTGAATGGAGTATTCAAATGCTCGATGATTGCATCAGGGAAGTGCTGAAGTATCCGCGTAAAAAAGAGTACGATTTGAAAAAAGAAGAAATGATTGCTGCAGAGCGGGCAGGTGATTCTGTACGCGCGGCACAGATTGCAATTGAAATGATTGCCCTAGAGAGACAGTGAACGTCTGATGATTAGATGTTTCTAGGGAGGAGGGAGTCGAGTTATGGCGAATGATCAGCATACTGAACTAGAAACAGAATTGACACTGGATCAGGTTAAAGATCAATTGATTGAATCAGGTAAAAAAAGAGCTTCGCTGAATTACAAGGAAATTATAGAGAAACTCTCTCCTTTTGAGCAGGATGCAGAGCAAATGGATGAGTTCTATGAGCAACTGAGCGATCTGGGTATCGATGTAGTGAATGAAAATGATGAAGAGGTTACACTTCGTCCTAGTGAAGATTCCGAGAACAACACCAGAGAGGGAGAGGACGAATTCCACTTTGATGATGATCTGAGCTTGCCGCCAGGTATCAAAATCAATGACCCTGTCCGTATGTACCTCAAGGAAATTGGTCGTGTGCCACTGTTGTCGGCAGATGATGAAGTACAACTGGCTAAACGGATTGAGAACGGGGATGAAGAAGCCAAGCGTCGTCTGGCTGAAGCGAACCTTCGACTTGTAGTCAGTATCGCCAAGCGTTACGTTGGACGTGGAATGTTGTTCCTTGATTTGATTCAGGAAGGTAATATGGGTCTGATCAAAGCGGTTGAGAAGTTCGACCACAAAAAAGGATACAAGTTCAGTACGTATGCTACATGGTGGATTCGCCAAGCGATCACTCGTGCTATTGCTGACCAGGCGCGTACAATTCGTATCCCTGTGCACATGGTGGAGACGATTAATAAGCTGATCCGGGTATCCCGTCAGCTGTTGCAGGAACTTGGGCGTGAACCGACACCAGAAGAAATCGCTGCTGAGATGGATCTGAGTGTAGAGAAAGTTCGTGAAATTACGAAGATTGCCCAGGAACCGGTTTCTCTGGAAACCCCGATTGGTGAGGAAGATGATTCCCATCTGGGTGACTTCATTGAGGATCAGGAAGCACTTGCTCCGGCGGATGCTGCTGCGTATGAGTTGCTGAAAGAACAGCTCGAAGATGTATTGGATACACTGACTGAACGTGAAGAGAACGTGCTTCGTCTACGTTTTGGTCTGGACGATGGACGGACGAGAACGCTGGAGGAAGTCGGCAAGGTATTTGGTGTTACGCGTGAGCGTATTCGTCAGATCGAAGCCAAGGCTCTTCGTAAATTGCGTCACCCGAGTCGTAGTAAACGACTCAAGGATTTCCTCGAATAATCGAACTATGGGAGACTTTCCGCAAGACGCTTTAGCGGCGGCGGGGTCTCCTTTATTTTTAATTTAAACGTCTTGATTTCTTGGTTTTGGAAATTCATCCTTGAAATGTTTTATTGGATTTTATTTTATCGCTTTTCCTTGTTCAATGCAAATCAATAAATTAAATGAATGGTGTAGGTGCTTCATGAAACTTTCGAATCGATTACAGCGAATACATGATCAAATTCCCGATGGCAGCCGCATGGCTGATATCGGTTCAGACCACGCGTTGCTGCCAGTAGCCGCAATCCGCAGTGGGAAAGCTGCAAGTGCAGTAGCCGGGGAAGTCAATCCTGGCCCTTATGATGCTGCATGCAAACAAGTCAGCGATGCTGGCCTAAAAGAAAAAATAACGGTACGCCGTGGAGACGGATTGGATGTAATCTCTGCAGGAGAAGTGGATGTCATCACCATTGCAGGCATGGGTGGTGCCCTGATTGCCTCTATTTTGGACCGAGGTTTATCCAAACTGGAAGGAGTCCAGTTACTTATTTTGCAACCAAATGTGGGAGAAGATATACTCAGACGCTGGCTGCTGGAGCATCAGTGGGTGGTTGTAGCAGAACAGTTGCTCGAAGAAGATGGCAAGATCTATGAGATTATAACGGCGATGCCACAATCCGTAAGCCCGATTGCCAATGTAGAGGTGTATCGTGCACGTCCGCTTCAAGGCGGGGCAGAATTAACGAAAGATTTGTTGCTGCGGATGGGACCTTATTTGGTGGATCGTCCATCGGATGTATTTTTTTCCAAATGGGAAAGTGAGATCATCAAGCTGCAAGGGGTTGTAAACTCGATCTCCAAATCCGATCAGGATTCTTCCCGGGACAAGGCGGCTGAGGTAGAGCGTCTTATCGCAAACTTGAAGGAGGTTTTGGCATGTTTGCCAAAGGTCAAACTGTAATTCAACTGATGGAGCAACTCGCTCCCAAACATCTGGCTGTACCGGATGACCGCATTGGTCTGCAGCTCGGCAGTTTGCAAAAAGAAATCAGTCACGTATTAGTAGCTTTGGATGTGACGGATGAAGTGGTGGACGAAGCGATTCGTATTGGTGCCAACCTGATTATCGCTCATCACGCGATCATTTTCCGTCCGGTTAAGTCACTGAGTACAGATACACCTATGGGTAAATTGTATGAAAAGCTGATTAAGCATGATATTGCTGTTTATATCAGTCATACGAACCTGGATGTGGCCGAGGGTGGTATGAATGACTGGATGGCCGAGGCACTTGGCATCGAGAGTAAAGAATCGCTGGAAGATGTCCACACAGATCATCTGTACAAGCTGGCTGTGTTTGTGCCTCGTACCCATCATGAACAGGTTCTTCAGGCCATTCTGGAAGCCGGAGCGGGGAGTATCGGTCAATATAACAAGTGCAGCTTCAACACGGAAGGTACAGGAACGTTTGTACCTGGTGAAGGGACTCAACCGTTTATCGGTACTCAAGGGCAGATGGAACGTGTGGAAGAAATGCGGATTGAGACCATCGTACCCCAAAGTCTGCGCAGTAAGGTCGTTCAGGCGATGCTAAAGGCTCATCCGTATGAGGAAGTGGCCTACGACCTCTATGCAATGGATTTAAAGGGCCGTACGCTTGGTCTGGGACGCTTGGGACCCCTTAGGGAGCCTAAGACATTAGGTGAGCTCGTGGAGGTCGTGAAGACCCAATTCAATGTGCCTCATGTGCGTGTAGTAGGAGATCTGAACAAGCAGATCAAAAAAGCAGCGGTTCTTGGCGGCTCTGGCAGCCGTTACACGCTGACTGCCCGCTTCAAAGGTGCGGATGTTATTGTGACCGGAGATATTGATTATCACACGGCTCATGATGCGTTAATGGCAGGTATGTGTATCATCGACCCGGGACATAATTCCGAGAAGATTATGAAACCAAAAACAGCAGATTGGCTTCGTTCCCGTTTGGAAGAAAAACGATATGATACGCAAGTTACAGCTTCAGAGGTAAATACGGAAGTATTCCAATTTATCTAAAAAGACCTTTGCTATGTGGTTTCCAGTAATATTAAGCTTGTCTGGGAACCTAAATGCCTGTATACTATGTAATGTTGTTCGGAAAGCTTGACAGACAATCGCTGGTGGCCTTTGTTGCCACGAGAGGAAAGTCCGGGCTCCACAGGGCAGGATGCTGGATAACGTCCAGTCAGCGCGAGTTGAAGGATAGTGCCACAGAAATGGACCGCCGATGGCCGGATTTTCCGGCACAGGCAAGGATGGAACCGAGGTGTAAGAGACCCCGAGGAACGCTGGTGACTTCGTTCCTGGTAAACCCCATCTGGAGCAAGACCTAATGGGACACAGCCGCCTTTTCGGAGGAGGCAACCTTAGCCCGAGGTGTGTCTAGGTTGGTCGCTTGAGCTGTGCAGCAATGTATGGCCTAGATAGATGATTGTCGCTTCTGGTGGGAGGGTAGTTCCCGTATGAACCACGAAGAGCACAGAACCCGGCTTACGGTAAGCTTTCCTAACTACAACAACACTATTGCAACACAATGTAGTCCACCTATCAGTCAAGGACAAACTCGTATGAATCATCCGATGGCCTGACTGATCAGAAGGACCCATGAACATCTGAAAAAACATAACTCCTGTTTATAACAGGTTCTATAAAAATAAGGCGGCAGTTCCGAGATTCTCGGGTCTGCCGCCTTATTTTTATTTCTCATATCAAATTATTAACCTTCATACGTTAATGGAATAGCGAAGCGTTTATGACAGTTCATTACAGTGTAACAACACTGTCCGATGTTAAGGAAGCATGCCAACGTTGGATGGCGCGATCCATTCTTTCCACGGCTTCCGGAAGAAGCTCAGGGTCCGTATGAGTAAAGTTGATTCGCATGCGGTTTAACTCTGGTGTACCTGCATAAAAGGAATCACCCGGGACAATGCACACTTTCTCCTGGATACCATAAGTGAACAGATTGCTTGCCAGCATGCCTTCAGGTAGTTGCAGCCACAAGAACATGCCACCTTGTGGTGAATTCCACGAGATACCTTCCCAGGCTTTGGCTGCCATGAGAGTCGTCAGTGTTTTCATGCGTTGTTCGTAATCCTCTGAAATATGGCGGATATGCGCATCCAGATCGAAAGATTCAAGCAGTGCATGAAGCGCTCTTTGGTCAATACTGCTGGAGTGCAAGTCGGCACCTTGTTTGGCTCGTGCTGCCATTTTGACAATATCGGGAGCAGCCAGTATCCAGCCCGTACGAAGGCCAGGTGCTACCGTTTTGGAGAATGTACTGGTGTAGATAACGTTGGAAGGGCCGTCATAGGATACTGCATCCAGTTCTGCGAGTGCAGGGACATCCAATTGCTCCGGATTGAACCGAATTTCACCATAGGGATCATCTTCCAGAATGAGTACACCATACTTGCGGCACAGATCCACAGCCTGCTGTCTTCTTTCTCGCGACCACACTTTTCCCGTAGGATTGGAGAATGTTGGATTAATATAGACAAGTTTTGGACGATGCAACTGGAGCTGTTCCTCCAGAGATTCAGGTAACATACCGTGATCATCACAGGCTACGCCGTGAGATTCAGCCTGATAGGAATGAATGACTTGCAGAGCAGCGAGGTAGGTTGGTGATTCAACCAATACACGGTCACCCGGGTCAAGAAGGATGCGGCAAACCAAGTCAATGGATTGCTGTGAACCCGTAGTGAGAAGCATGTGATCGGGTGAAGCGGGAATGCCCTTGGATTCAAGACGTTCGGCAATTTTGGCGCGAAGAGGACGGTAACCCTCAGTCTCCGCATATTGAAGAGCGGCTGCTCCGCTCATAAATACTTTTTCATATGCAACGCGGATGGCTTCCAGCGGGAATGAAGTCTGGGCTGGTAATCCACCGGCTAGTGAGATCATTCCAGGTGCCTGAGCGGCCTGGAGCATGTCGCGAACGACAGAGGACGGGGTGTTTTGTGCCATTTTGGACCAAGGGATACTCATGTTATTCTCATCTCCTGTTATTCACTGTTATACTGATATTATAAACTATAATAGACGGACTACACTATAACAGTAAAATGAAGATCATAACAGTTGGGGGAGCACATATGCATATTGAATTAAAGCGGGGAAGCAGTACCAAATTGTACGTGCAGATTGCGCTAACGATTGCCGATCGCATTAGATCAGGACTCATTGAACCCGGAACCCGGCTTCCTTCTGTTCGTAAAATGACTGCGGATTTGGGTGTCAGCCTGGTCACTGTATCCAAAGCGTATGCTGAACTTGAAGCGATTCAATTGATCACCTGCTCCCAGGGGAAAGGTTGTTATGTGAGAGGTGCATTGAAGGTGGATCAGATGGAGGATGTGGACCGAACGCAGCGAAACCATGCCAACAGTGAATCCAGTACGTCATGGAATTGGCAGATGGCACTGGTGGATTATTTACCGCGAGCCCAGCTCTGGAGACATTTTGATACGTCACCTCAAGTACGGTATGAACTTCATATGTCAGCGATTCAGCCTGAACTGTTGCCTACACGCGAGATTATCGATAGCGCCTACCGACTCTCCTCTGATCATACAGAGCGTATGGCAGCTTACGGATCTTTTCAGGGAGATCGAGAGCTTAGACAGATCTTTGCCGAACATTTTGCCGAGCGTGGACTACAGGCTACACCTGAACGCATGTTAATTACAAGTGGTGCTCAGCAGGGGATCGATCTTGTGGCACGGACTTTTGTCGGACCTGGGGATGTAGTATACATGGAGGCACCAAGCTATACCGGAGCCATTGATGTATTTACGAGTAGAGGCGCGAAGATCATTACGGTCCCGATGGATGACGAAGGCATGCGTATTGATCTGTTGACCCGATTATGTGATACCTATCCACCCAAGCTGATCTATACGATCCCGACCTATCACAATCCAACAGGGATCACGATGAGTGCAAGAAGACGGGCACAGCTTCTTAATCTCGCGCAAAGCTACCACTGCCTCATTCTGGAGGATGATCCTTTTGCAGATCTTTATTTTCGTGAGCCTCCTCCGGCGTCCATTAAATCGATGGATGGGACAGGTCATGTCGTATATATCAAAAGCTTCAGCAAGGTGCTCTCTCCCGGTTGCCGTATAGCCTGCGCCATCGCAGACGGAAGTGTATTGACCCGGCTTGTGGCCGCGAAATCTACGGCGGATTTAGGGAGTCCGCTGCTTACACAAAAGGCGCTGCAATCTTTCATTCAGAATCAGTATGGTGCCTATGTATCCCGATTGAGGGATGAATTGTATTCTCGCTTGTGCGCAGCATCCGAAGTGCTGGAACAGCATGCTACTCCGGGTATGCAATGGCGATTGCCAGAGGGAGGACTCAATCTGTGGCTCCAACTTCCGAGTAACCTGGATATGCGTGAGTTGCATCATCAGTCACTTGCTGCAGGGGTTTCTTTCCTCCCCGGTTCCGCCTGTTATGTAGGGGAGATGGATACACCAAGTCTGCGTATCTGTTTCACGGTAACAAACGTTGAGCTTTTGTGTGAAGGACTTCGTGTACTGTGCCAAGTCATTGACAGAGTAACACCTGGGCAGGGTGGGACAGTGGCGGACAGGCTACCGCTCATATAATTTTTCGGACTATGGACATACATCCAATCCACTTTCGATCTGCTGCAATAGGTTATAGTATCACCAGAAAGGGAGTTGGTTTTGAAATGAACCATTACTGTCCACCGCTTTGCCCGATTGTCTGTGACCCGATCCAGGTTGTTGAGGATTATTACATCCCACAAATCGTGCCTGTAATCCACCCGATTGAAGTGATCAAAAAACATCACTGTGTTCCGATTCATCACCACATGTATCCTGTTGTTGTCAAAGAAGAAGACCCTTGTTATGTATCCAGCCATAATCCGAAGAAAAAATCCGTAAAAAAATCAAGTAAAGCCCGCACATCTTCTCGCAAGCGCTAAGCGCAGCGGGTGCCCCGGGGAATTGGATATAAACCAAAAGAGCAGCGTACGCCCCGGGGCGCAGCTGCTTTTGAATTTTTACGGAGTAGAGTTATTACGATTAATGAGTATACTTTTTCATCGTATTATCCATTTGTTGTCTGACATGTTGCGGCCAGAATTGCAAAGGAGCGCTGTTGCCTGATGCGGCTTGCAGTGCCTTATAGACATCGATTTGGCCATAGCCGAAATACTTGTCGTGACCCGGATCACCGAGGTCAATAACACTTTGGCGCATCAAATCCATCACTTCCGTGTTGGTCAAGTCCGGGTTCAACGAACGGATCAAACCTGCAAGTGCGGCTACATGGGGGCTAGCCATGGACGTTCCAGACAAGGCCGCATACTGATTGTTTGGATAGGTACTGGCGATACTGGACCCTGGAGCCATCACATCTACATAATCCCCATAGTTGGAATAGGAAGCTTTGCTCATATCCGGGTCCGTAGCAGATACGGCAAATACTTCCGGATAAGCAGCAGGGTATCCTGGACGCTCTGTATTATCGTTCCCCGTGGCTGCAATCAGGACGATATCCCGGTCAAAAGCGTATTTAATGGCATCATGAAGAAATTGCGCATCAGCATAATTGCCCAGACTCATGTTGATAACTTTGGCTCCATGATCCGCTGCCCAGATGATGCCTTCGGCAACGGCATACGTGGTACCAGAACCCGAGTTGTCGAGTACTTTAACCGGGAGTACCTTATTATACCAGCTCATGCCTGCAACGCCTTCGTTATTGTTGACAATAGCGCCGATAATGCCTGCGACGTGTGTCCCATGTCCCACATCATCCATCGGTTGGCTTCCCGGCTCGACCACATTATAACCCTCAAGGAGTTTGCCCTTCAGGTCAGGATGATTCATATCAACTCCCGTATCAACCACCGCAACGATGACATCTTTGTTTCCTTTGGTGATATTCCAACCTCTGTTTGTCTCAATCGCAGGCAGGTTCCACTGATAATCGGAGAACAAAATGTCATTGGGTATCGTTACATCTGTTTGTTCAGTTACGGCTTCATTGGTTAAATACATATAGTGGGGCTCCATATAGAGTGGATTCCATTTGCTTTCGAAATAACTATGCAATTGCTTGTAACTCATGTGTTCTGACCGAAAAACATATGTGTATCCCAGCTTGCGCGCAGATTGCGCTCTCAGATCAGATTTAATGATACGCATGTCCCGTTCACCGGGATCCTGGCGAAAACGGATGACGATTTCATTTTCATAAAAATGACTGGCATTGGCATTATCATGTCCGGTCTTCACTGTGATTTCGTTAAGCGTATCCGGGTGAACAGATTCAATTTTGAATTTGCCCTCACGCGGATAAGGGATCATGCGCAGATTTTTGCGCTGATGTTGTTCAACAGCATTTAATACGTTCTGGCTGAACAAAGCAATGACAGCTCTTTTCCCATCTTTGGAGGGTTGCCCCATAACAAAATATTTTTCTTTTCCCAAAGGAAAAGAAGAGGATTCAAAACTTTGACGTTTGTTTACCGCTTTTTTGGCAAGATTGAACGCATGTTGAAGCTTCTGTTGTTCCAACTTGCTTCCTTGTGTGGAGGCGTGATCAAAGGGCTTGTTAAAAGAGCCATTGGTATTCATGAGATGAATGGATCTGATATGTTCATGTGAACTTTGGAGATCATTCACATATCGGTTAACCTGCGCAGCATTCATTGTGGCGGTTTTCTCCAGCATGATACTGAGATGTTGCTTGGCATCCATACGGGTCAGAAGATCGGTTGCTTTAACATCCTGCACTTTCAGACGCTGCTTACTCGTGTGCTCCTCATGAGCAGAGTCAGACAGGGCACCTGGCTTAGGTTCGGGACGATTGGATGTTGGAAGCAGAAGTGTCAGGGCGAGTGCTCCTGCACCAGCTGCAAGGGCCCAGTTAATCCATTTCGGTCTGGACATGGTGGATGGAACCTCCTTCGTTCATTTTGGACAATCATTAACAGTGCTTCATCGTTGTCACTGGTTATATCTATCGTTAGAAAAAGCGGATATTTTTATGCAGGCGAGTTCGAGTCTGACTGCGTATAATAGGCATGTTTAACGGCAGAAGCGGAAAGCATGATTAAGGGATACCGCTCGTCATCTTTTTATGGTAGGATTATAGCTGAGAATTCAAAGGTCAGGGGAAAACCACCGTTGGCCGACCTATATGTAAGGACTTATTTAAGGGGGAGCTACCTTTATGTCAGCAGCCAATGTACAGAAAACATGTGAGTCAACTAGGGAAAAGTTAAAACCGGCTATCGATCGGATTGAAAAATTTTTGAATGAGAATGCTTTGCCTGAACTGGATCAGAATCAGACGGAAGAATCAACAGCCTTCTACAAAGGATTTCTTTCAGATCTCCGTCATTTGCTCGTTTTTTCTGAAGTTTCTTACGAAAAACTTGGCGTTGTGCTGCGTCGTGCCAACTTTGATGTCGATTTTGCCGAAAAGGCTCTTTATAATACGTATCACCAATGCGTAAACAGCTTTTTCTATCCCAAAAATGAATGTTATTCCGAAGACGGAAGATACGCTTACACAGGACAAGATGCCATTCGTTTCCGTGACAAGCCAATCCGTGCAGTACGGGATGTCATTCTTGAGGTTTCCAAAACGTACGAAGAATTGCGCGATGATCTGGCATATTATGAAAGTGATTACCTGACTCAGCGCCGTATGCAAAATCAACGAAATCACGCCTAATGAACGTTTAAACCTGAATATGAAATTGGACGAAACCGCCCTTGTGGCGGTTTTTTTTGTGTTTTCAGTGAGGATCAGACGAGGTTGATCATGTCATCATCTGGCATTTTGACGGGGGAATATCAGGTTTGAGGCGAGGAGACAATAGTAGTCGAGGTGATAAAAAATGAGCCAAGACAAACCTATAGTCAAATGCAGCGTCTCCAACTGCAACTTTTGGGGAGAGAACAACTTCTGCCAAGCTGATGCCATCATGATTGACATTGACCAACATGCCACCCGTCGTCTGCATGAGGAATTTGCCGGTGAGACATTTGACTCCGATCACCATGATCATGCACGCACATCCTCTGCAACATGCTGTCACACGTTCAAACCCAAGTGAGCAGTCATCCCTATTTCATAACGGAGGTGCTTCCAAATGGAAAATGACGATAATAAGTTTAATTTTAAAGATCGCCCTGAAACCAATGTTGAAGGTGAAAAAAAGCGTATGCGCGTCGATTATCCCAGAAAAACACATCGGGAAGAATACGGGGCAGAGGTCGCTCCTCCGACTGTCGTAAGAACTGGAGGTACCGAACGCTCAGAACCTGTACCAGAGAAACATGAGGCAGACCGTGTCATGGAGTCAACAGGCAAGGTCGCAGGTTATATGGGGCTGGCCTTTGGCATCGCGTCCTTGTTCATGTGGTCAATCGTACTTGGACCAGCGGCAGCCGTTCTGGGTTACTATGCATATGTCAATGGTCGGAAAACAGCGGGAGCTTGGTCCATTGGACTCGGTATTGTAGCCACGCTGAGTTATTTTTTCATGATTCCATTTGCTCGCTAGAGTGTAAAATGTTCATTCAACAGCCTTCTGTTCTCACCCAAATGCGGTGAATTACAGAAGGTTTTTTTCGTATATGTGCAGGTTAGGTGGGAAGATTCATATATTTTTTTGAAAACAATGGAACCTTGCTGTAAAACCATGTAGAATAAGGTCATAATACGCTTAATTATACGGGAGTGGGTATAACTCATGCAGATTGATCCAAGCGGATCGCGGCAGTTGTTGGAACTGCAATTGTCCAATGTGAATAACCAAACTAGTGGATCACAATCGGATGCTGGTTCAACAGCGGATTTCGCCAATGTGATGGACGGGCTGTTAGGTACGGGTGCCAATTCAACGAGTAATACGGATTCCACCGCTAAGGTCTCCAAAAGATCCAGTGATGGTTTGTTGTGGCTGCAACTCGGAAGCACGTACAATCCGGATATAAATACGGCAGGATCGTCCTCTGTCTCCAATAACATCGTTGGGTCTTTATTATCTTCATCCAATACAGGAATCGTGGATTCCGGTGCATCTGTACCTACGGATTATGAATCTTTGATTTCCGAGGCAAGTGCTAAATACGGTGTTCCTGAATCATTGATCAAGGCCGTCATTGACACAGAGTCCAATTTTAACCCAAATGTCGTTTCCTCCGCGGGTGCCAAAGGGCTTATGCAGTTAATGGATGGTACGGCTGCAGGGCTGGGTGTGAGTAATTCATTTGATCCTGCCCAGAACATTGATGCGGGTACGAAGTATCTTTCCCTTCAGCTCCAGCGTTTCGGTGGAGAAGTGAAGATGGCACTTGCTGCATATAATGCAGGACCGGGCCGTGTTTCACGTCTGGGCGTGTCTAGTGATAGCGAACTGATGAGTGTACTTAACCGTTTGCCTTCCGAAACACAGAATTATATCTCCAAGGTGGAGAAGGCACAGTCGAAATATGTGATCTAAACTCACAGATAGACATTTGTGAAAACACATGATAGGCAGGATGAGATCAAATGTGGGAGCAGTAGCGCTTGAAACGCCTGTTCCCGGTTGGTCTTTTTGTGTTGTATTGGTATCGTGTTACAATGCTCACTGTAGGTTCATGAACGAAGAGATAAGGGAGGTCTAACCTCATTTGAAATATTTTGATTATGCTGCAACCACACCTCCCCATCCTGATGTGATTCGTACGATGGCCGAAATTATGGAGACACAATTCGGTAATCCTTCCTCCATCCATGGGTATGGAGAGCGTGCCGATCAGTTGCTGCGTCGTGCTCGATCTGGATGTGCTGCGGCAATCGGCGTTAAGCCTGAGGAGATTGTATTTACTTCCGGTGCAACCGAGAGTAATAATCTTGCGATAAAAGGTGCGGCATTACGTTATCAGTCACGAGGCAGACATATCATCACTACGGCTACCGAGCATGCCTCGGTGTATGAAAGTGTTATGCAATTGCAGCAGTGGGGATGGGAAGTGACATTAGTTCCTGTGAATCCCGATGGAGTGATCAACGCTCAGCAGGTTGTAGACGCGATCAGGCCCGACACGGTGCTTGTGAGTCTGATGCATGTAAACAATGAAACGGGAGCCATCCATCCGATTGCAGAAATCGGCAAACAGCTCAAAAAGGAAGCACCACGGGTGCTTTTCCATGTGGATGGTGTTCAGGGTTTTGGGAAAATGAAGGCCACACCTGCCGCTTGGGGTGTAGATCTGTACAGTTTGTCTGCTCACAAGATTCGTGGACCGAAGGGAGCAGGTCTCCTGTATGTGCGAAGTGGAGTGGAGCTTACGCCACTAATGTCAGGAGGATCACAGGAGCAGGGCCTAAGAGCAGGCACAGAAAACGTGGCCTTGCTGGTAGGCATGGCAAAGGCCATGCGAATGGCAGCAGAAGATCAGGTTGATTTTGCCCGGCGTACAACGGTGCTCCGTGATCGATTGATGGAAACGATACGTGTTATTCCTGAATTTAAATTGAACAGTAGCCCAGAGGGTGCACCTCATATTGTGCACTTCTCCTATCCCGGGATGAAGGCAGAAGTAGCGCTGCACACCTTGGAGCAACTTGGCGTAACCATATCGACCCAATCTGCCTGTTCTTCGCGTTCGGCTGAACCGAGTCGGGCTCTACTTGCGATGGGCAGAGATGCAGCTTGTGCTATTGGCGGATTGCGTATTAGTCTTGGAGATGAACATACAGAAGAAGATGTAGCCTTGCTTGAACAGGCTTTACATCAGATGGTGGCGCAGTTGCGGCCCCTCGAAAGGCGGATGTAATGGATATGAAATATGATATGCTGCTTCTCCGTTTCGGAGAGTTTATGTTAAAAGGGAAAAATCGTGCCCGATTTGAGAAAACGATCATTACACAGGTGAAAGCTTTGCTTAAACCTTATCCAGGAGCGACCCTTCGCAAAGAATATGGCCGTGTCTATGTGGATCTTGGCGGTGAATCACATACTGAACTGATTAAGGTGCTGAAGCGGGTATTCGGTGTGATGTCGATTAGTCCGGTTAAAGTTACTCCATCCGAGCTTGATGAGATTGTGAAAACAGCAGTCGCGTTTATGGACGAAAGGGAAGATGAATTCAAAGAAGGCACCACATTTAAGGTAAATGTAAGGCGGGTATGGAAAGAGTTCCCGAACTCTTCCCATGAAATGAATCATCTGGTCGGTTCCCCGATCCTTCGGAAGTTTCAGCAATTAAGTGTTGATGTTCGTCAACCTGATATTGAACTTCGAGTGGAAATTCGGGATCAAGGTACCTATATTTTCAACGAAACCATTCCGGCAGTAGGTGGGTTTCCACTGGGCACGAATGGAAAAGCGATGGTACTGTTATCAGGTGGAATAGACAGCCCGGTGGCAGCCTGGTCTTCCATGCGCCGTGGACTTGAAGTGGAATGTGTACATTTTTACAGTTACCCGTTCACAAGCGAGCGCGCCAAAGAGAAAGTCATTGATTTGGCCCGTGCCCTTGCTGATCATGCAGGAACAATCAAGCTGCATCTGGTTCCATTTACGGAGATCCAAACGGCATTTACCCAGCTGGGTCAGGATAATCTGATTATTACGCTGATGCGACGTTCAATGCTGCGAATTGCATCCAAACTTGCCGAGCGTGAGCGGGCATTAGCACTGATCACCGGGGATAGCCTGGGCCAAGTAGCGAGTCAGACTCTTCCGAGTATGAATGTCATTGGTCGTGCGACGGATCTGCCACTGTTGCGACCACTGGTTATGATGGATAAACAGGAGATCATTACCCTGTCCAAACAGATTGGAACGTATGACATATCTATTTTGCCATATGAGGATTGCTGTACTCTCTTTGTGCCAAAGTCACCTTCAACCAATCCAAATCTTCGAATTGTGGATAAAATAGAATCAACAATGAGCCATTTGTCAGAATGGGTGGATCAGGCGGTGGAACAAACTGAAACGATCACCCTGCATGCCGGTGAAACTTCTGTGGTAACGAATCAGACAGAAGAAAATGGCATGAAGGATGACTGGTTCTAAACTCAATAAAAATTAGCATGGCTGACATAATAAGGGCTATGTTAACTGCAAAAAAAGGACTGTCCGATGAAATATCGTTCAGTCCTTTGCTGTATTCAGATGAAATTTTTAGTTTAATTTAGCCTATGAATAGGAGCGCTGCTGTTCCCCGCCAGATCCCTTGTGGCTGGAACTGCTGGAGCGTTTGCGATAACCTGCAAAGACTACGCCTGCAATAACCACAACGATGAAGAGAATTCGCAATGCCGGATGTTCAGTAAAGTAAGGCAAGAGTCGCTGTTCCTCCGTGATCATATTAGAAGCCGTATACCCGAGAACAATGGCTCCGACATAGATGATCCAAGGAAAATGATTAATTAGTTTGATAAACAGGGTACTGCCCCAGACGATAATAGGTACACTAATCAGGAGTCCAAGGATGACAAGCACGAGATGCTGCTGCGCTGCTCCAGCAACTGCAATCACGTTATCTAATCCCATGGCTGCATCCGCGATTACGATGGTACGAATAGCGGTCCACAAGGAAGTTCCCGCCTGGACCTCATTGTGTTCATCACCCTGATCCGCCAATAATTTATAGGCAATCCAGATCAGAAGTATGCCTCCCACAAGCAAGAGCCACGGAACTTTAAGCAACCATAAAACAACAACTGTTGCTAAAATTCGAATCAAAAGTGCGCCGCCAGTTCCATATAGAATCGCCTTTTTCTGCACGGAAGGGTGCAAATTTCGAGCTGCGAGACCAATGACGATGGCATTATCTCCAGCCAGAATTAGATCAATAAAGACAACGTTCAGCAAAGCCAGCCAGAATGTGGGACTAAATAGCTCCATGAGATATGTCACTCCTTATATACGCTTCAATCATTAAGAATAGCATGGACAACTCCGACATACAAGTTAATGTGGGGGGATGAGGACATGGATACACTATGGCTTTTAACTGAAATTTTAATGATCAATCTGGTATTGAGTGGAGATAATGCAGTTGTTATTGCGCTTGCCAGCAAGGATCTGCCACCAATACAACGCAAAAAAGCGGTATGGTGGGGAGCTTTTGGTGCGGTGCTGCTGCGTTGTGTATTAACCTTTGTAGCGGTATTGTTGCTGGGAATTCCTTTTATCCAAGCAGCAGGTGGGCTGTTGCTACTCTGGATTGCAGTAAAGCTGCTACTTCAAAATGATGATGAGGTACATATTCGAGAAGCTTCTACGACCAGGAAAGCCATTCAAACCATTCTGATTGCCGATTTTGTAATGAGCTTGGATAATGTTTTGGCCATAGCGGCTTTGGCGGATGGAGATTTGGCTTTGATCGTCATTGGTATTGCAATCAGTATCCCCATCGTCGTATGGGGGAGCGGGTTAATTGTTGGTTTGTTAAAGCGATTTCCGATTCTTGTATTCGTCGGATCAGGCATTCTGGCCTTCACAGCAGGTGAGATGGTGATGAAAGACCCCAAGTTAGGAGAATGGCTGGGAGGTATGGCATCAGAGGTGCATACGCTGCTTCCCGTAGCCATGGCTTGTCTTGTGGTTGCAATTGGAGGCGCACATAAATTTGTGCGTAAGAACGCATAGTATAATTTTGATTAAAAGCTTGAACATATGACCGTCTGAACCGTCCGGTTTAGGCGGTTTTGTGTTGAGAGAATACACTTTGAATACAACAACCAATGGACTGTCATAAGTTACACATTTTAGGGTAATACAGGTAAAGAACTCACGCAAAGTGCGACATAAAGTATAGTTTTTTGCCGAAACATCGGATACACTAGTAGCAGGATTACAGGTTTGGAAATCAACAGTCAACATGGAATGCGTATCGCTTATGAAGAAATAAAGTACATAGCCATAGTATAAGAGGTGATTGATGATGAGGATAGGAAATGAAAAAGCGATTGGACTATTTATTGTAGCTGCGGGAATTATTATTCTGCTTGGCAAGTTTGGCGTGTTTGGATTTATTGGTCGCAATTTCTGGCCTTTGCTGATCCTGCTGCCAGGCATCGCCCTTCATGCGTTATATTATGCGCGTATTTCACCATCATGGTCACTCGTTCCTGCCGGCATACTAACGGTGTATGGTGTTTTATTCAGTATAACGAATACATGGGGCGCTGGACTTATGAGCAGGCTGTGGCCAGCATTTTTGCTTGGGATCGCCATAGGTTTGCTCGAATATGGAATGGCTGAGCGGCGAAGACCGGAATATGTGTTACCTGCAGCTTTGATCCTTGGTGCGGTGTCCATCATATTCTTCGGATTTACCTTGCTGCAAACGGGAATAATCTATGTACTTGCTGTCCTTTTGATCTTGGGTGGAGTCTGGTTATTACTTGGACGAGGACGTCAAGGGAGAGGCTGGTAACATTCCCAGTGGTCTTCTCGTGCGAAATATCTTGATTTTTACCTATAATAAACTATAATATAAGGGATATAGACATGCGTCGGGATATCACCGACGCTTATTTTGTGAGTAACCTGCGAAATTGCGGGAAGTTTAAGTAGATATGATTTGAAATTGGAAAGGATATGGATACAAAACATGCATTCAAGAGAACACATTCGCAATATTGCGATTATTGCCCACGTCGACCACGGAAAAACAACACTCGTTGACAAGTTGCTCCAGCAATCCGGTACTTACCGAGATCACGAAACGGTACAGGAGCGCGTAATGGACTCCAACGATTTGGAGCGTGAACGCGGTATTACGATTTTGGCCAAAAACACGGCTATAACTTATAAAGATTACCTGATTAATATTGTGGATACACCAGGACACGCCGACTTCGGTGGTGAAGTTGAACGTATCATGAAAATGGTTGACGGTGTATTGCTCGTTGTTGATGCTTATGAAGGCTGTATGCCACAAACGAAGTTTGTACTTCGTAAAGCACTTGAGCATAACCTGACACCAATCGTTGTTGTAAACAAAATTGACCGTCCAGCGGCTCGTCCGACTGAGGTTATTGATGAAGTATTGGACCTGTTCATTGAACTGGGTGCCAACGATCAACAACTCGAATTCCCTGTTGTATATGCTTCCGCATTGAACGGAACATCCAGCATGGATAATGATCCTGCCAAACAAGATGACAACATGATGGCGATCTACAATACCATCGTTAGTCATATCCCACACCCTACCGAAAATGTTGAAGAGCCACTTCAATTCCTCGTTACTTTGATGGACTACAATGAATACCTTGGCCGTATTGCCATTGGTCGTGTTAACCGCGGTGTGATCCGTCAAGGACAATCGGTAACGGTTATTATGCGTGATGGTAAGAGCAAAACTGCACGTATCGAGAAACTGTTTGGTTTCCAAGGTCTCAAACGTATTGAGACGGAAGAAGCAGGAGCAGGCGACATCGTTGCCATTGCAGGGATCAAGGACATCAACATTGGTGAAACCATTGCCGACCCTAACAACCCGGAAGCTTTGCCAGTTCTGAAAATTGATGAGCCAACACTGCAAATGACGTTCCTCGTGAACAACAGTCCATTCGCAGGTCGTGAAGGTAAATGGGTAACTTCCCGTAAACTTCGTGAGCGTTTGTTGAAAGAGTTGGAAACAGATGTTTCCCTTCGTGTTGACGAAACGGATAGCCCTGATGCATTTATCGTTTCCGGACGTGGTGAGCTTCACTTGGGTATCCTGATTGAAAATATGCGTCGTGAAGGATATGAGCTTCAAGTATCCAAACCAGAAGTTATCGTAAGAGAAGTTGACGGTAAGAAAATGGAACCTGTTGAGCGCTTGTTGATTGATATCCCTGAAGAGAGCATGGGTTCCGTAATGGAGAGCCTGGGCGCACGTAAAGCAGAGATGGTTAACATGGTTAACACAGGTAGTGGTCAAGTTCGTCTGGAGTTCCTGATTCCAGCACGTGGTTTGATCGGATATAGCACAAACTTCCTGACATTGACTCGTGGTTACGGTGTAATGAACCATGCATTTGACAGCTACGCTCCAGTAGTATCCGGTCAAGTGGGTGGACGTCACCAAGGCGTGCTGATCTCAACTGAAACGGGTACATCTACGTTCTATGGCATGATGGGCGTTGAAGATCGCGGTACGCTCTTCTTGGAGCCGGGTACTGAAATCTACGAAGGTATGATTGTTGGCGAACATACACGTGACAATGATATCGTTGTTAACATCTGCAAAGAAAAACAACTGACTAACGTTCGTTCTTCCGGTAAAGATGATACGGTTAAAATTAAAACTCCAATTATCTTCTCGTTGGAACAAGCGCTTGAATATCTGAATGAAGATGAATATTGTGAGATTACACCAAAATCTATTCGTCTTCGTAAAAAGATCCTGAACAAATCCGAGCGTGAACGTGCAGAAAAACAACGCAAAATGGCTTCTAAAGCCTAATAACAATAAAATAATTTATATAAGTTAACGTTTGATGGAACACATATGCACCATCGGCGTTGATTACAACCCACTAAAGTAGTGGAGGATGCGGAATCGATTCTGTAGGAGCGAAGCGTTCGCCTTTATCTCCGGATTTTACCATTGAAAAATGGATCAAAAAAATCTGGGGATAACAGCGACCAAAAGAACGATCCGAATCCGGAACGGTCACATGCAGAGCTTTGTAATTAATGTTGTTGTTGGTGCTCCATCAACCAGTTAACTTATATCCTAGCATGAACACGAAAGGAGCTGGCTGTGCATGCAAGCATGGTTCGCATCACACCCGATCGTAGCCTACATCGTCATCTTTGTATTGATTACTTACGTATATAACAAGGTGTTTCGGGTACGTCAGAAATTGCCACTTGGTAAGGAAATCGTTCTCTATATTTTGATGGCGATGGGCACATTCATGCTTCTTATTTTTCAAATCGACAAGTTGCCCATCATTCAATGTTTGCTGGTGGCGGTTGGTTTGATGTTATTAGTGAGAGTGCGTTATTTTATTGAAGGTCGTCAAAAGAAAAAAGCGGAAGCTGCCGCTCGAAACTCATAAATCCTGTCTTGTACAGACCATCCGTTTTCCTTAGGGAAAGCGGTTGTCTTTTATTTAGACAAAAACAGATGTGATAAAGGTGTTGAAGATATGAACTCAAATTCGAACGGACTGCCTCCACGGAGACAGGCACCAACGCAATCCGGTGCTTCTGGATCGAAGAATGGCAAGGGCAAGCAGCCTAAGAAGAAAAAGAGAATGAATGCTTTTGGCAGAATCCTTTTAAGTCTATTGGTTATTGCCATTGTGGTAGGCGGTGGATATGCGTACTGGGTATACAATCAAGTCGTGGATACAGGTATCGATAAACCGGTACCTCCCGGGATGTCAGCCACAACCAAACCGATCACGATGCTGTTATTAGGCACAGATAACCGTCCTGAAACTGGCACATATCTCTCGGATGTTGTTATGGTGGCTTCGTTGAATCCGGAGACCAAGACGGCAACCATTGTATCTTTGCCTCGAGACACGCGTATTCAATTGGATGGGTACAAATCCAACAAGCTGAATTCCTATTATCCAAGATTCAAAGCACAGGAAAAAACCACTGGCAAAAATGCAGAGGATCAGATGAAAGAAATGATGGGCAAGTATTTGGATGTAGATATTAATTATACAACCGTCCTGAATTTCCAGGCATTCCGTGATGCTGTCAATGCCGTGGGTGGCGTGGATGTGACTGTGGATAAAAATATGTGTTATAGAGATACAGCCGATGGTACAGATATCAATCTGGTCGCAGGCGCACAACATCTCGATGGTAAAGCAGCACTAGATTTTGTTCGTTACCGCAAATCCAATTGTAATCCGAAGACTGATGAATCCAATGACTTTGATCGTAACAAACGTCAAAACCAAGTGCTAAACTCCATGCTGGATCAGATGAAATCTCTTGGTGGCATTACAAAGATCAGCAAAGTGATTGGTGCAGTTGACAAGAATATGACGACAGATGTGGAATCGGAACAAATGAAAAACTTTATCTCGACGTATTGGAACATTTCCACTTCGGATGTGCACTATACTCCGGTTACCGGAGAGTGGAGAAGTCCATATGTGTATATTAATGAGACGGAACTCGCCAATGCAAAGCAGGCCTTACAAGATACACTTTCAGGTAAAGTAACGGCTTCACCTTCAGGCGAATAACCTTCATTCTTTTGGGATTGGAAGCACGTTAATCGGTATGCTATAATAACATAAACCAAGTACAAGAATTGCATAAAGAAGGTTAGGGGGCTGGTTGAATGTCCGAAGCCGTCACACAATTAACTGAATCTCTTTTACAGCAATTCAAGAATGAGACCTTTGTGCTTCTTAGCACAGTGGATGTAGAATCCGGAGGTCCGACTTCAACAGCCATCTCCTGGATTTATGCGGAGAATGCTTCTACTTTTCGTTTAGCGATCGATCATCGTTCACGTTTGGTGAATAACATGATTACTAATCCGCTCATTACGGTGACTGTCTTTGGAGAAGAGACGGTGTACGCAGTGAACGGGCGTGCTGCGGTACGACAAGATCCGCTGCAGGACGTTCCATTTAATATGTGCTGTTTCGACATTACAATTGAAGCGGTGAGGAATGCTCTGTTTTACGGCGCTCAATTGTCTTCTGTGCCTCAATATGTCAAAATATATGATCAGCGTGCTGCTGAGAAATTAGATGAGCAGGTTTTTGCTGCCATGAAAAAAGCCTAGTGAGAGATCACTGGGCTTTTTGTTGTCTTTTGTCAGATGAATGCAGCTGCTGCATTTGTTGTTTTTGATTCACGTGTTCATCCGGATTCTGACGGACTTTGACGTCTTTCGGGAGTTGAGGGATAATTCGTCCCACCATGTCAGCAAGTTCTGAAGCAAAACCGGAGATTGGGTGCCCTTGACGAATATGTTCACCGATTTCTTTAATTCGTTCAGTGACATCTGCATCTGCAGTAACGATGGAATCTACACCTTCGGGGTCTTTGCGAAGTGCTTCGGCAACAGCGTACTTAATGGTACCCACCCGAGCACGTTCCAGTTCACCATCAACATCGATGCCAACTACGGCTGTATTACCGAGTATGACGCAGTTCGCATCTTCAACACCTTCCACTTGCTTGGCAAGGGCTTTAAGGTGATTGATTCGTTTTTCATTGGGCATCCGGCCACTATTTGCATCATCCGCAATGTTGGTATCATGGACTTCACCTGTATCCTCATTGAGGCGGTCCAAACGTGAAGGATTCATCCGATCTTCCTGTGCATTGAGCATGTGAGATCCTTTCCTTTGATCTTGCTGAGTTGTTATATTTCCTCCGTAACTTCTTGGATGCGATGTATGTGGCTCCTGTGAAGCACTGCGTGTGGAACTGTTGCAACCTGTAAGTATAAAGATCAGAAGCAGCGTGCAAACCCATTTTTTCATAAATGTTCATCCTTTCTTGGAGTTTTTCAGAATGGTTGACAATTATTTTGCCCTAGTCGAATACATTTATGTATGGGATCATGATTGTCCATGCCGCTGCTGAAAGATCACACTATCCATGCCTTTAACGACGCCGCTTTGGAGGGGATTGAATGAAAAAGATTTTTGTATTGGATACCAACGTGCTTCTGCATGACCCCAATGCCATATTTGCCTTTGAGGAACATGAGGTAATCATTCCCGCGGTTGTACTGGAGGAGATCGACTCCAAAAAAAGAAATGCCGATGAAATTGGGCGTAATGCCCGTAATGTGTCCAGACTGTTGGATGGATTACGTGAGCTGGGTCACCTGCACAGTGGGGTACCTTTAGCTAATGGAGGTAACCTGAAAGTAGAGCTGAATCATCGGAGTTTCGTGAAAGTTCAGGAAATGTTCGGTGAAGTGTCCAACGATAATCGCATTTTGGCTGTCGCACTGAATTATCAGATTGAGGAGAATGAAAAGGAAGTAGTCGAACGTCAGGTCGTGCTTGTCAGTAAAGATGTACTTGTGCGTATCAAAGCGGATGTACTTGGTCTGTTTACACAGGATTACTTATCAGATCGGACGGCAGGACTCAGTGAGTTATATCCAGGTTATACGGCCCTAAAAGTTCATCCGTCAGTGATTGATGAGTTTTACACATATCGTTTTTTACCAATCAAACCGTTACAGTTGTCTTATTCGTTGTACCCGAATGAATTTGTCATTCTCAAGGATGAGATGGGAACCAATAAATCGGCTTTGCTTAAAGTGAACACAGAGGGAACAAAGCTGGAGCCGCTTTTCCTCAGTAATGATAATGTCTGGGGTATTAGCGCGCGTAACGCACAACAACGCATGGCACTGGAACTGCTTTTGAATGATGACATCCCGCTTGTTACGATCACCGGTAAAGCTGGAACAGGGAAAACCTTGCTGGCACTTGCAGCAGGTCTGCTTAAGGTAGAGGATGATCACAAATACAAAAAACTGTTGATCGCTCGCCCTGTCGTTCCGATGGGGAAAGATATCGGTTACTTGCCTGGTGAGAAGGAAGAAAAACTTCGTCCGTGGATGCAGCCGATTTATGATAATCTGGAGTTTTTGTTTGACACCAAAAAAGCCGGAGATATAGATAAAATTCTAATGGGGCTTGGCAGTATTCAGGTGGAGGCCTTAACATACATTCGTGGAAGATCGATACCTGGACAGTTTATCATTATTGATGAAGCCCAGAATCTGTCACGCCACGAAGTGAAGACCATTGTATCAAGGGTTGGTGAAGGCAGTAAAATTATTTTGATGGGAGACCCCGAACAGATAGACCATCCGTATCTTGATTCTGCCAGTAACGGCCTGACCTATATCGTGGAACGGTTCAAACAAGAGGGAATCAGCGGACACATCATGCTCGAAAAAGGAGAACGGTCCAAGCTGGCACAACTTGCAGCTGATTTATTGTAATATTTAGGGGATTTATTTCCCGGAAAATGTTGTTATTGAAGTCGGCTCCAGGAGCCGGCTTTTTGCTGAAAAAATAAGTAAGCGTTATTACACAGAACTCGATATGCTCGTATTATGCAAAAATCCGAAAAAGTGTTTTTCGGCAGGGTAGGACAAGAGTACTATTTATTTGTTACAATAATTGTTGCAGAAAAAACTAGGTGAGCAGGGAGGGAAGTTAATGAAGCGTAGACATCAGGTTGTTTTGTTCGCGGTATTGCTGCTTTCGTTAACGATCTTGTCACCGAGTTTTGACTTTAGAGGTTCGCAGCTCAATCAGGAACGCGATCAGGAGAAGGATGCTTTTCCTGGGTCTTCGTCCCGTAATGAAGATGCTCAAGCTCCGTTGGAGATTGTAGTGGCCATGTCGGATGAAGAGTTCCAAGCCTTTCAAAAAATAGCCAAAGAAGTTGCTGCTTCCCAGCTGGTAGAAATTAATCTTCGGAATGAGAAGCCGGATACATATAAACATGTTTTGGATCTTGAATTTTCACTAGGAGAGAACGGTGATGTTGTTCTGCTTGATAGTGAGGAAGTGCAATACTATGCCCAAAAAGGGTACCTGTATCCGTTAAACGGAACCACATTATCAAAGTCACTAGGAGATACGATAGTGGGGTTACGGGGAATGACAGAGTGGAATGGTTATCAGTGGGGAATGCCTTTTGATTTTGATCCGTACATTCTGGCTGCACAATCTTCATTTCTGAAGAGAGCTGGTCTGGAGTCATTACCTCGCAATAAAGATCAGTGGGTCAAACTTACTCAACAAGCCATTGCGGAAGGCATCCCTTTGATTAAAATGAACATCAATGATATGTACGGGACGAATGCTTGGCTGAATCATTTGGAACCGAGGATGGCACCAGATCAAGTTAAACGAACGAAAATAGATTCGCAAACGGGGGATCTTCAGCAGGGGATTCAGTTGATGAATCAGATTCAGCCCCTTATTAGGCTGGAGTCTACCAATTCAGAGTTCTCTCCAACTGCTGACCAGAACAGCACACCAATGGTTGTATCATTGTTATCTCAATTATTGAATGCAGATCAAGCGAGTACAGTGGATAAAGATTCTTTGGAGCGGATTTCTTTCGAAACCTTGGATACTGTAAAATCCAGAAGCCTTGTCATTACTGCGGGTTCCGTTGAGGCAGAGGAGGCCAGTAGATGGATTGAAGGAATGACGTCCGCTACGGCACAGTTGAAATGGTACCAACAGGTTAACCGGTTGCCCGCAAAGCAGCAGGAACTGGATATGGAGTCTGAGAAACTCGCTGGACGTTATGACATGACAAAGGGACAATCCTGGTTCTCAACCACCCAAGATGTCCCCGCTGCAACGATCAAAAGTCATGCTCTAATAACTCGTTTTCATCAAAAAGTACAACAATTCTTAAAGGGAGAAATTACAGCGAATCAATACGTAGACAGTATTAGAACGACGAATTAACTTTAAGTTCGTGTTCAACCTCTTTAAAATGATATAGCTAGTTTTACTTCCAGTACGCCTTCACTTGTTGAAACATCGGTTGCTTTGACAAACGACAGGATTTTCTGCGGATAGAACCCAAGGTCAAATTCTCTTTCCAGCATTCGACGAGTCGTATCTGGTAATTCAAGCTGGTTGAATACAAGTTTGTCCACATGAAAACGAATGGAGTTTTGCGGTTCATTTTCTACCGTATAATGTCCTTCAATGCTTAATTGCAATTGATCTCGCTGACCGGAAGCTATAATCTTATCCTGGTTAAACTGAAAGGCAAAGTCTTCAAAGATTGAATTTTGGGAACGCAGAAATGCATTAAGCTCATCCTGCCCAATTCGAATCGTATAGGTTGTTCCAGTCGTGGATATGCCTCCGTTTTGTTTTTGGATAAAGTCAGGCAGGTTCTGCATGGCAGATGCCAAAGCTTTGAAATATCGTTTCACCTCATAGATGCCGATATTCTCCCAATAAAGGGTCAGTTCATCCATCAGTTTCTGAATCGCTGCCGCATCTCCGCTGGTGGCTATTTGGGCATCCATTTCTTTTTGCAAGGTGACTACACGTTCCCGCTGGTTCTGAAGATTAGTCTTCATTTCGGTTAATTCTGTTGTAGTCTGACGAATCTGAGTGGAAGTCTGTTGCAGATTGCGATAACGGTCCTGATACTTGTCCAGCACAGCCTGATCCCGTCCGATAATAATCTGGTAATAATCATACAGTACAAACAGGTCTTTGAATGACCTGGCTCCCAGGACCGTCATGAGGAGGCTGTCGCGTTCTCCTGTGTAGTAGGACCTTACTACAGCTCCGGCCCGATCTTGCTGAATATGTATCTGTTCTTCCTGTTCCTGAAGATGGACGGATAATGTCTCGTATTGTTGAGCCAACTGCTTCTGCCTTTCGGCGATGCGTTCGATTTCGTGATCGATTTCAACAATAGATAGACTTTTTTGCAATATCTCACGTGTATCCTCAGGTGAAGACTCTCCATAGGCATGGGCTAAAGGTAGCTGGAGGAATAAAATGATGCATAATATAAAGGCGGCAATGCCGTATTGACGTTTCACCGATCCATTCTCCTTTCCACTTCTTAAATGACTATCGTACAGGCTGGTTGCCTTCCAGACAATATATGAAACAAATACGTGAAATATCCTTAGTGGTTACATAACACCACGAACATTCATTTAATCTGAACACAACAAAAAAGCAACCCGACAGATATCGGATCACTTTGATGCTGCAGGTGGATTAGAGCGGCAACCCCATTTCGAATACGGTCCAGTAGCTGAACCCCGTGAATGTTACGATCATATAACCCCAGAAGAGCAATATGTACGTTCGCTCGGTAAATTTCAAGTATCCCAAAATGACAAAAAACGCAGTCTGCAGGAAAAAAAGCAAAGCCATTTCGACCAGATCTCCCGCAAAAGCCATCAGGCCAATTGCAAGCGTGAAGAACCCGAGTACCCGAAACATGCGTGCCACGGTAAATCCTCCTCTCCTAAGTACGTTCATAGATTGTCTACACAACATTATACCGGGAAAGGAAAAACGTGTAAACAAATTTGGATATGAAAGCGAATTCTTTTTTTTGCTAAAAGTAAGTATAGAGGGATATGTTTTGCATATGTCACGTATGAGCAAGCCTGAATGTGGAAATACATTTTAGTATGAAATCAATTCTATGAACTCTATGAGAGGCATAAGAATGAATGAAGCAGCTTTTATACCTAATTCACATACCGGGCTTCCGGTAATGCGGACGGTTATTTTAGGATGTTGTTAGGAGGGTATTATAGCATGACTGCAGTGAGACAGGATGCTTGGAGTACAGAGGACGATTTGATATTGGCTGAGGTTACTTTGCGTCATATTCGGGAAGGCAGTACACAATTGGCCGCTTTTGAAGAGGTGGGCGAAAAAATAGGCAGAACATCTGCCGCATGCGGTTTTCGCTGGAATAGTTGTGTACGTAAAAAGTATGATTCTGCCATTAGTAACGCCAAGGCACAACGACAAAAACGAAGTTATCTCAGAAAGCAGCCAGCTATGCTCGGACCGCAGGTTGCAGCGTTGTCTACCCTGGACACGGAAGAACATCTGTACAAATCAGATGGGATCTCAGACGATTCATTATCGATGGATGCAGTAATCCGCTTCCTGCGACAATGGAAGGGAACGGTGCAGGAGAGTAATCGTCAACTCAAGATGCTGGAGAAGGAGCTTCGGGAGAAAGAAGATGAATTGCTTGAACTACGTCTTGAGAATGACCGTCTCTCCAAGGAAGTGAATGAAGTACAGACGGATTACCGTGTGGTGAATGACGACTACAAAGCTTTGATTCAGATTATGGATCGGGCTCGCAGACTCGCATTTTTGTCCGAAGAAGAAGAGGAACTTAAGACACGTTTCAAGATGGATGCCAACGGGAATCTGGAACGAATTGAATAACAAGTTCAGACGTTTGATTGGTGAAAGTCAGGTATGAACCCGCCACACCTCCGTTACACAACGGCAGGTATGACGGGTTTTTAGTTTGGTGTTTTTGTTCTATTATAGATAAAAGAAGAGAAACTATCGAAGCGGAGAGGAGTTCATCATATGATCATTGACATCGTAGGAGCGGGAGCACTGGGTCTTTTGTATGGCGGGAAACTGCTGGCGTCAGGTAACCAGGTCAGGTTTTGGACGAGAACAACTGTTCAGGCAGACCTCCTCAGCCATGATGGAGTAACCATTGTGGAACAAGACGAGGAGATACATATTCTACCGGATCAAATACAGGCGAAACCAATAAGTGAGCTGACTGACACATGGAAGAACACACCGGGTGAATGGTTACTGCTCATGGTTAAGCAGACAAGCATGGATGATTTCATTCATGAGATTAGTCCATTACAAGATCATGTGCTGAATATCGCTTGTTTTCAGAATGGGATGGGCCATCTGGCAAAACTTCAAGCAGCTTTGCCAAAGTCGCTTCTGTGTAGTGCGGTTACAACAGAAGGTGCGAAGCGTACACAAAGTAAGGTGATTCGTGCAGGTACAGGTGAAACCAGGCTGGGGAGGTACAACATACATATAGTAGCTTCTACCTCTATAGAGGAGAAGAGAACATTTACTCTGTCGGGATCGTTGCAGCAGGCAGGATTTGACTGTACAGTGTCGAATGAAATCGATAAGCTGATATACAGGAAACTACTGATTAATGCGGTCATTAACCCGCTTACAGCACTATGGCGAATCCCTAATGGAGAATTGATCGTCATGGAAGAACGAAAGAGGCTAATGCGCCAGTTATTTGATGAAGTATTGTTAATCTACTCTGCAAGTGGAATATGTTTGGATAAGGATATGTGGGATCAACTAATATCGGTCTGTCGTTCTACTGCCACGAATACTTCCTCCATGCTTGCAGATGTTCTCGCTGGACGTGGTACAGAAGTGAGGTCAATTAACGGTCATATTGTAAGAATGGCACAGAAGTTGGACCTTGTTGCACCTACACATGAAATACTGCTTCATCTGATTGAAGGAATGCAACCGGAAGGAGTGAATTAATGGGACTTTTTATTGTGTTGAGCATATTGCCCTTTTTTCCGTTCTTTCTTGTCTATTGGGGCATGTACGTATGGAAAAAAGACAAACGTAAAGCATTGCGAATGGCAATGGATGTAACCACTTTTTTTCTTGTATTTTCAGTTTCAGCGTTATTCAACTTAACATTTGATTCGAATTTTGGTTTTTATCTGACATTAATACTCATACTAGTAGCACTTGGATTCATCGGGGGTGCGCAAAATCGACTAAAAGGGAAGGTTGATAGGGGTAGAATGTTCCGGGCCGTATGGCGCATGTCTTTCGTCATCATGAGTTTCGGGTATGTTTTGTTTACTTTATTTGGATTATTTAGATACTTCATGCAACAGATGTGAGGTTACATAACGCAAAAGAGGCAAAAAATGTGTCGATTTTGTCGAAAACTGAAAAAAACATTACTTTCTGAAAAAGTAATGTAGATTTTTTTGACCGGTGGTTGTATAATCTATAAACATATAAACCATATCAATTTAGGGGGAACGTGTTAGATGAAAAGGAAAAGTCTATTAGTCCTTTTGACGCTGATTTTGGCGTTCGGTACCGTACTTGCAGCGTGCGGATCGAAAAACGAAGGCACAGGTAACACCGATACTGGTTCTGCAAACGAAGGAAATGGTCTTGCTAAAGATCAAATTCTGAAAATCAACCTGTCAGCTGAACCTCCTACGTTGGACCCGGCTCAAGCAAAAGACAGCCAAACCAACACAGTTCTGAAATTCTTGTATGAAGGTCTTGTACGCATCGATGCTGATGGTAAAGAACAAGCGGGCGTAGCTAAAGACTGGACAATCTCCGAAGATGGTTTGAAATATGTTTTCAACCTGAACCCGGATGCTAAATGGAGCAACGGTGATGCAATCACTGCCGAAGACTTTGTTCGTTCTTGGGAACGTGCTTTGAAACCGGAAACAGCTTCTCCATATGCATACCAATTGTACTATATTAAAGGCGCTGAAGGTTACAACCTCAGCAAAGATGAAACATACAAAGGTACTAAAGTCACAGATTTCTCACAAGTAGGCGTTAAAGCTACTGATGAGCACACATTGGAAGTAACGTTGGAAAACCCAACACCTTACTTCTTGGGTCTGACAGCATTCTACACGTACTACCCAGTACATGCATCTGCTGACACCAATGACAAATTCTTCACAGACTACAAAAACATGATCGTTAACGGACCATTTGTAATGGATCAATACTCTAAAGGTCAAAAAATTGTTGTGAAGAAAAACGATGGTTACCATGCAGCTGCCGATATTAAATTGGCTCAAATCGATATGTCTCTGACAAACAGCAGTGCTTCCGAACTGCAAGCTTACAAATCAGGACAATTGGACTACACTGGTGCACCTAACGGTGAAATTCCATCCGACCAAATTCCTTCTGTAAAAGCGGAATTGCCGGACGAGTTCAAAGCTACTGGTATTGCAAGTACGTACTACTATCAGTTCAACGTAAACGAAGCACCATTTAACAACGTTAAAATCCGTAAAGCATTTGCAATGGCAATTCAGCGTCAGCTGATTGTTGACAAAGTTACACAAGGTGGACAAATTCCAGCATTCGGCTTTGTACCTCCAGGTATCCGTGGTGAAAACGGCGAATTCCGTGATGAGCACAAAGACGATTACTTCACAGAAAATGTGGAAGAAGCTAAAGCATTGCTTGCTGAAGGTATGAAAGAAGAAGGTTACACAACATTGCCAGCTGTTACGTTGATCTACAACACTAGTGATGGTCACGCGAAAATCGCTTTGGCGGTTGCTGACATGTGGAAACAAAATCTTGGTGTTGATGTGAAAACAGAAAACCAAGAGTGGGGCGTATTCCTTGAGAACCGTCAAAACCAAAACTTCCAAGTAGCTCGTGCAGGTTGGTCTGCTGACTACAACGATCCATACAACTTCTTGGAAATGTGGACTACTGGAAACACAAACAATGATTCCAAATTCAGCAACGAACAGTATGACAAAGACGTTAAAGAAACTGTAAAATCTGCTGATCCAGCTGCACGTATGGCTGCATTTGCTGACGCTGAGAAAATCCTGATTCAAGATGAAATGGGCGTTATGCCAATCTATTATTACACTAACGTATCTTTGACTAAGCCTTACCTGAAAGGCGTACAACTTGATTTCAGTGGAGCTATTGACTTCACGCGTGCATATCTGGAAGAGAAATAAGTTGTTCTGAAGTCTAATATGAATACTTCGGGATATATATGTGGAATTCCATATATATCCCGATTTTTTGTATGTGCACCGATTTTCCTTATAATTCTTGAAATTTCCGATAAATGGATTGGACTTTATTTCTGTCTAATTCTACAATCGATTTGTATACAAAATATTGTTTGTGGAGGTGTGCAAGGGTTGGTTAAGTATGTGTTGAAAAAACTATTATTTATGCTGCTATCGCTTTTCATACTCGCATCTGCAACCTTCTTCCTGATGAAGGCTATTCCGGGTGACCCTTTTACATCCGAGAAAAAAGTATCGCCTGAAATTCGGGTCTTGCTGGAACAGAAGTATGGATTGGACAAACCGATGTATGAACAATACCTGAAGTATATGGGTGGAATCCTTAAGGGAGATTTCGGAGTCTCAATGAAATATCTCAATCGAGATGTAGCCGGAATGATCGGCGAAACATTCACCGCTTCGTTGAAGCTTGGAGTGTTTGCAATTGTTATCTCCATTATCGTGGGTGTTTTGCTGGGGCTTATTGCTGCAGTTTACCATCGTAAACTCATTGATGATATCACGATGATCCTTGCTGTCATAGGTATAGCTGTTCCGAGCTTCTTGCTGGCGTCACTATTGCAGTATCTCTTTGCTACTAAATTAGGCTGGTTTAACGTTATGGGCTTTGATGGTCCATTGGATTACGTTCTTCCGGTTGCAGCGCTATCTGCATCTCCGATTGCTTTTATCGCTCGTTTGACGCGTTCGAGCATGCTTGAAGTCTTACATGCAGATTATATCAAAACAGCTAAAGCCAAAGGTCTGAAATGGCCTGCAATTATGTTCAAACACGTTGTAAGAAACGGTATTCTACCGGTAGTAACTTATGTTGGTCCAATGACAGCGAATATCATCACAGGTTCCGTTGTAATTGAGCAGATCTTTAACATCGGGGGAATTGGTAAAGTATTCGTAGAGAGTATCACAAACCGTGATTACACTATGATCATGGGGATTACAATTTTCTATGGTATCCTCCTGATGTTGGCTCGTTTCTTTACGGATATCGCTTACGTGCTGATTGATCCTAGAATTAAGCTGGAAAGCCGGAAGGGGGCATAACGTTGTCTGGCACGAATAATAAAAAGAATGAAACGGCGAACACGAACCTGACTAGTCAGGCAGCGGTTAAACCGCAAGAAAGTGTATCCCTTTTTAAAGATGCCATGTACAGACTTGCAACCAATAAGGCTGCTATGATAAGTCTGGGTGTATTGGTTCTTGTCGTGATTTTCTCTTTGATTGGTCCAACTTCTTTGTTTACAAGTTATAATTATTATTCCAATGATTTGTTGAATGCCAATGCAGCGCCGAGTGCGGAGCACTGGTTCGGTACGGACGAGCTTGGTCGTGACGTGTGGGTAAGAACTTGGGTAGGAGCACGTGTATCCCTTACTGTAGGTTTGGCCGCAGCCTTGATTGACCTTGTTATCGGGGTTATTTATGGAGCGATCATGGGTTTCTACGGTGGACGTGTAGATGGAATTATGAACAAGTTTTCCGAAATCCTCTACTCCTTGCCGTACATGCTTGTTGTAATTTTGTTGCTGGTTGTACTGGAACCAAGTCTGACAACGATTATCATTGCCCTCACCATCACAGGCTGGATCAGCATGTCATGGATTGTGCGTGGTGAAATCATGCAACTCAAAAACAGAGACTTTATTCTTGCTGCAAGGTCCATGGGAGCAAGCACAGGGCGTCAATTGTTCCGTCATTTGCTGCCCAATGCAATAGGGCCGATTCTTGTAACATTGACGTTGTCTATTCCAAATGCAATCTTTGCTGAAGCGTTCCTGAGCTTCCTTGGATTGGGTGTATCAGCACCAAGATCTTCACTTGGTTCTATGATCAATGATGCACTTACAGGCTGGACGCTATTCCCGTGGCGGATGTGGTTCCCAGCAGGTCTGATGGTTCTTACAATGCTTGCATTTAACTTGCTCGGAGACGGCCTGCGTGACGCACTCGATCCGAAATTACGTAAATAGAAACAGGAGGTGGGATTATGGAACCGATTTTAACTGTCAAAGACCTGAGTGTGTCGTTCTCAACACGTTCTGGTGAATTTGATGCCGTTAAACATGTGAGTTTTGAACTTGGCAAAGGAGAGACGCTGGGGATCGTAGGTGAATCGGGTAGTGGTAAGAGTGTTACCGCCCAAACCATCATGAAATTGATTCCCTCCCCGCCTTCGAAGGTCAAAAGCGGAGAAATTACTTTTCACGGGCAAGACCTGCTGAATAAGACAGACAAACAAATGGAAGCGATTCGTGGTAAAGATATCGGTATGATCTTCCAAGATCCAATGACTTCATTGAATCCTACCATTAAAATTGGTAAACAAATTACCGAAGTATTGCGCAAGCATCAGAACATGTCCAAACAAGCGGCGAATAAAGCAGCTTTGGAGATGCTTGAACTTGTAGGTATCAAAAATGCGGCTATTCGCATGAATCATTATCCTCACCAATTCTCTGGTGGTATGCGTCAGCGTGCCATGATTGCGATCGCACTTGCATGTCGTCCATCCCTTCTGATTGCGGATGAACCGACAACTGCACTTGACGTTACAATTCAGGCTCAAATTCTGGATGTCATGAAAGACATGCAGCAAAAGCTGGGAACATCGATCATGCTGATTACGCATGACCTTGGTGTTGTAGCAGGTATGTGTGACCGTGTTGTTGTTATGAAGGAAGGCGAAGTTGTTGAAACAGGAACAACTGCTGAAATCTTTAGTAACCCTCAACATCCATACACCATTAAATTGCTGAATGCTTTGCCTCGTCTGGACGAGCCCAAAAAGGAAAAACCAGCTCCGGCTGGTATTATCAAAGGCAGCAATAAGCCTCTGGTACAAGTGAAAAACTTGAAACAGCACTTTAATTTGGGTAAAGGTAACATTCTCAAAGCGGTCAATGACGTAAGCTTTGATATCTTTGAAGGTGAAACACTTGGCGTTGTAGGTGAGTCTGGCTGTGGTAAATCCACAACAGGTCGTACCATTCTGCGTCTTTATGAGCCAACTGGCGGAAATGTTAACTTCAACGGAACGGATATCTACAAGTTGTCCCCGCGCAAAATGAAAGAAATGCGTAAAGATATGCAAATGATTTTCCAAGATCCATATGCATCTCTTAACCCGCGTTTTAATGTTATGGATATTATCGGGGAGTCCCTCGATATTCATGGTCTGGCTTCCAGTTCTAAAGAGCGCAAGAGACGAGTGGAAGAGCTGCTTGATCTGGTAGGTTTGAACCCAAGTCATGCACTCCGTTATCCACATGAATTCTCTGGTGGTCAAAGACAACGGATTGGAATTGCGCGTGCACTTGCTGTAGACCCTAAATTCATCATCTGTGATGAGCCATTGTCTGCACTGGATGTATCCATTCAGGCGCAGGTCGTGAAATTGCTTGAAGAACTTCAACAACGTCTCGGCTTGACATACCTGTTTATTGCGCATGATTTGTCGATGGTTAAACATATCAGTGACCGTGTCGCTGTAATGTACATGGGTAAAGTGGTTGAGCTCGCAGAAAGTGAAGAACTGTATGCGAACCCTGTCCACCCTTATACCAAAACGTTGCTTTCAGCAATCCCTGTACCTGATCCGGAAGTGGAAGCGAACAAACGTCGCATCTTGCTGCCGGAAGAGCATATGAGCCCGATTCAGAATGGATCTGGTGGTCCTGCAAATGACCCGTACAATCTGGAAAATGCTCAATTGATTGAGGTTTCCAAAGGTCACTGGGTTGCAGAACCTTACGTATAACAGGAATTTTAAAGCGATATGCTATTATTGATGTATTAAGAGCCGCCGACTCGTTCGGCGGTTTTTTTCGTATTTTAATCACTTTCTTTTGACGAAGCGGCCTTGAATTCGGTACAATCAAGAAAGGCTCTTTGAAGCAGAATAGGAGGCAGACCTCATGAACGGTATTACCGAGGCACTCCGCAGCGGATCAAGACTTGCAGAAGATTATATCTGTTCAAGAGATGCTGCGCGTGGCCTTTACGAGTATGACATTCGCTGGGAATCAGGACTTCAGGCGCGTGCCGAGTGGCTGGACCAATCGGAGAACACACGTATTGATCGTTGTGATCTGGCAGAGTATTTACGTATATATAATAAGCGGGTGAACGACCATGGAGAGGTTCATGCGTCCATCACACGTCTTGCAGAAGAAGATGCACTAGTGGTTACAGGAGGACAGCAGAGCGGTCTGCTCACCGGACCACTGTTCGTCATATACAAAGCCGCCAGCGTAGTGGCAGCTGCGCGTGAAGCGGAAGAAAGACTTCAACGCCCGGTAGTCCCAGTATTTTGGATTGCAGGTGAAGACCATGACTGGGATGAGGTTAACCACACGTATCTGCCTGATCATCAGGGAGACATCAAGAAGGTCAAGTTACAAGGACGATTCGCAGGAAGGGATTCTGTCAGTAATGTTCATGTGGATACACAGCAGTGGATGAATGTACTCGAACAGGTGGAACATCTTTTACCTGATACGATACATAAACCAGGACTGATGAAATGTATCACAGAGATCCATCATTCCAGTTCGAATCTGAGTGATGCATTTGCCCGCATGATATCTGCCTTGTTTGCCAGCAGTGGCCTTGTTCTAATGGATGCATCGGATCCAGATTTACGCAGGTTGGAACAGCCTGTGTTTGAGCGGTTGATACGAAAAAATGAAATGCTGCGCAACGCATACACACAAGGTGCTTCGCTGGTACAACAAGCTGGTTATGCTATGCCTGCCGAAGTAGCAGAGGATGGAGCCAATCTGTTCTACATTCATGAAGGTGCGCGTCTACTCTTGTTGTTGAAAGACGGGTTATATAGTGATCGCAAAGGTTTGGTTTCTTTCACAGAGGAACGTTTGCTTCAGGAACTGGGAGAACATCCGGAGCGCTTCAGTAACAACGTACTGACACGTCCATTAATGCAAGATTCTGTGCTGCCTGTAGCCGCTGTTATTTTGGGGCAAGGTGAAATTGCATATTGGGGTTTGACTCGGGAGGCATTCCGTCAGTTCGGACTGCAAATGCCCATTTTGTTGCCACGGTTGTCTTTCACCATTATGGAAGATACTCATCACAAACACATGAAACAATATGGACTTTCTTTTCAGGATGTTCAATATCATATGGAAGAAAAGAAGGAGCAGTGGCTCGCACAGCAGGAGACGTTCCAGGTAGATGAACAGTTCGACAAGGTTCAGGAAGCGTTTCTTGATCTGTATGGACCGTTGCTTGATGAGATCGCGGAGATTCATCCGGGGCTGGAACGAATTGGCGATACCAATTTGAGTAAAATCAACGAGCAGATGCAGTATCTGAAACAGCAGACTCACAAAGCTATCGAAGATAAACACAATGTGAGTTTAAGGCACTGGAATGGCATTCAGAACTCCTTATTCCCAACGGGCAAACCACAGGAACGAGTACATAATGCACTCTTTTACCTGAATCGTTATGGCACCGAGTGGATCGATGAACTGATTAAGGCCTCAAGCGAATTCCTTGGAGAGCATAAGGTTATTGCACTATAGAGCCCTTTATAATAGAAGAAACACCAAAACGAGGAGGATATGATATGACTACACCTGCATTGCAAAACAGTATTGTTAAAGATATGGGACTCGCTTCAGAGGGTCACCTGAAAATTGACTGGGTAGAAGCGCATATGCCGGTACTGAACCGCATTCGTCGCCAGTTCGAACAGGATCTGCCCTTCAAAGGTTTGAAGGTTGCCATTTGTCTTCATCTGGAAGCGAAAACAGCTTACTTGGCAAAAGTGATCCAAGCGGGTGGTGCAGAAGTAACCATTACGCATAGCAATCCATTGTCTACACAAGATGATGTTTGCGCAGCATTGGTGGAAGACGGGGTTACGGTGTATGCGAAGTACAATCCGGAGCCTGCGGAATTCAAATCACTGCAACTGCGTGCGCTTGAGGTGAAGCCTGATCTCATTATTGATGATGGTGGAGACTTTGCAACCATTATTGCATCCGAGCGCCCGGACCTCGCAGCAACCATTCGCGGAGGAGCAGAAGAAACGACAACGGGTATTATTCGTTTGAAAGCATTGGCGAAAGAAGGCCAATTGAAGTTTCCGATGGTTGCGGTTAATGACGCATACTGCAAGTATCTGTTTGACAATCGCTACGGTACTGGACAATCTGCATTCGACGGGATTATTCGTACAACTAACCTGGTTATCGCTGGTAAAAACGTAGTGGTAGCAGGTTATGGCTGGTGTGGTAAAGGTGTAGCGATGCGCGCCAAAGGTCTTGGAGCGAATGTGATCGTAACCGAAATCGATCCAATCAAAGCGGTAGAAGCACACATGGATGGGTTCCGGGTCATGACAATGGTAGAAGCCGCCAAATTGGGCGATTTCTTCATTGCAGTTACAGGCAATAAGGATGTTATCACAGGTGAGCATTACGATGTGATGAAGGATGGAGCGATCTTGAGTAATGCGGGTCACTTTGATGTTGAAGTGAATAAACCTGAACTGGCTAAACGTTCGGAATCGATTCGCACAGTTCGCCGAAACATTGAGGAATATCGTTTCAAAGATGGTCGTAAAATGTATCTTCTTGCAGAAGGTCGTCTTGTAAACCTAGGTGCAGCAGATGGTCACCCTGCCGAAATCATGGATACGACGTTTGCCCTGCAGGCACTTGGTCTGCGTTATGTGAGTGAGAATTATGAAAACTTGGGTAAAAACGTTGTTAATGTACCTTATGATATTGATCAGCAGGTTGCCAGCTATAAACTTGAGAGCCTGAATATTGGCATCGACTCCTTGTCAGCTGAGCAAGAGAAATACCTGGATAGCTGGAAATTTTAAGCTTTATCCAATAATTACAAGCTGATGAAATGATTCAATAGGTATAGAATGGTTTATTGATGATATGGCTCATGTGCGGGTAGACATACGATTGCCCGTTTACGGGAAGCGTCTTTGATCCTGAGTGACAGGATCAAGGACGTTTTTTTATGCTGAAAAATTAAAAAATCAAGTAATGCAAGAAGGGTTTTGATTTTTTTGTGCGAATCTATTATGCTTAGGTGGTGGAAAGTGGGGCAAAGTGGGAGAAACGGGTGAGGAGTGAGTGGGCCAATGTTTATGGGGGAGTTCCAACATAGCATTGATGATAAGGGTCGGGTTATCATTCCGGCTAAATTCCGCGAATCTCTGGGACCGTCTTTCGTTGTCACACGGGGTTTGGACCAGTGTCTTTTCGTGTACCCCATGGAGGAGTGGGGGGTCATGGAACAGAAGCTCAAAGCACTGCCATTGATGAAATCTGATGCACGTGCGTTTACCCGGTTTTTTTTCTCGGGTGCAACCGAATGTGAACTGGACAAACAGGGCAGGGTAAATCTGCCGGGCAATTTAAGAGAGTATGCCAAGCTTGACAAGGATTGTGTTGTTCTTGGCGTGTCAAACCGGGTGGAGATTTGGAGCAAAGGCATATGGGAGAGTTATTTCAATCAATCCGAAGAAGCATTCAACGACATTGCCGAAAAGCTGGTCGATTTTAATTTTGATTTATAAAGTCAGGAGGGGTGCAGGTTGTTTCACCACATAACCGTACTCAAAGAAGAGGCAACAGAGGGATTAAACATCAAGCAGGACGGTATATACGTGGACTGCACTTTAGGCGGTGGCGGACATAGCTCCGTGATTGCTTCCAAGCTCGGTCCAGGGGGACGTCTGATCGCACTTGATCAGGATGACTGGGCTTTGGATAATGCTCGCGAGAAGCTCGCTGCTTATGGAGAACGTGTAACATTGGTGAAAACCAATTTTCGAGATCTGGAACAGGTACTCAAGGATCTGGATGTACCAATGAAGGATGGTGTACCACAGGTCGATGGTATTTTGTACGACTTGGGTGTGTCATCTCCGCAATTTGATGAAGGAGAACGTGGATTCAGCTACAATCACGATGCTCCGCTCGATATGCGGATGGACCAGGATGCAATGCTGACGGCCAAAGAGATTGTGAATGAGTGGCCAGAAGAAGAGATTGCTCGAATTTTGTATCGCTATGGTGAAGAGAAATTTTCGAGGAGAATTGCCCGTGTTATCGTCGGAAAACGAGCGCAGTCTACCATTGAGACGACAGGTGAACTCGTGGAACTGATCAAGGAAGGCATCCCGGCGGCAGCTCGCCGTACTGGTGGACATCCTGCCAAACGTAGCTTCCAGGCATTACGCATTGCCGTCAACGATGAGTTGGGCGCGTTTGAAGAAGGCTTGCATCAGGCTGTTCGTTGTCTGGCACCAGGAGGACGTGTATCTGTTATTACCTTCCACTCCCTTGAGGATCGGATATGTAAACAGATTTTCAGCAGTTATCTGGAAAAATGTACATGTCCACCCGATTTTCCGTTGTGTGTATGCGGCGGCAAGGGGGCCCTGCGTTTAGTTAACAGAAAACCGTTGATTCCAACGGAAACGGAATTGACCGAAAATTCACGTGCTCGTTCAGCCAAGCTGCGCGTAGCCGAGAAATTGTAGATCAAGAGTGGAGGAGAGAATCGGAGTATGGCATATACACGTGGTAATCTCGCTGTAAAAGAAAAAGCGTCCCAGGAACGTGTGACCCAGCAACGATACAAAGAAACCACCAAAGTGGTGACCCGTCGTACGGGTCTTCCGGCACGCGAGAAAATTTTGTATCTGATTACCGTGGTTGCAGTTATCCTTGTTGGAGGAGCCTTGATGTCTCGTTATGCTCATATCTATGATCTGAACAAACAGGCTCAGTCCACTATTTCGGATATCAAGGGGTATGAAAAGACGATTGCAGACCTGCAGGTGGAAAAAGAAACATTGAACAACCAGGTCATCGAAAATGCAAAACAACTTGGTTACGTTGAAGCTTCCGGTAAAGATGTCATTTATGTACCTCGCTCAACAAGTACGAAATCAACTGGTACTGAGTCGTCCTCAAATACAGCAAGCAGTAAGTAAAGAGGTGTTCCGATGATAAAAAGAATAAAGATGCGCACGTTGCTTATAGGGGGATGTATTACCCTCTTTTTTCTTGTACTCGTAACCCGAATCTTTTTCATTCAAGTTGTGAATGGCGGTGTATGGCAGGAACGAGCGGCCGGATTGGTAGAGCGGGAACAGACGATTAAGGCTGCACGTGGAACGATTACGGATCGAAACGGTAACATTTTGGCTACCGATGCCCCTGCCTATACGGTCTCCGTTAATCCGTTATTAATTAATGAACTCGGAATTCAGGATGTTGTTACGGAGAAGCTCTCTTCCCTTCTTGGAAAAAATGAGAGTGAAATGCGTGCTCTGGTCACAGCCAAAAAGGAAGATGGCAAGTTCTATCAGCAACGTGAAGTACGCAGTGAAGGTTATAAAATAAGTCCTGAACTTGCGGCACAAGTCAACGAGTTGCGTGAAGAACTGCAAGATGAATATAAGGCACGTAATGCAATTGTGATGGCTCAGGAGTCGAAGCGTTTTTACCCTGAAGAAACACTTGCTTCTCACCTCTTGGGATATATGAGCCGTGATGGGAAAGCTGTCAATGGACTTGAAGTCTCATATGATGAAGCACTGACAGGCACAGACGGATATTTGAATTATCAGAAGGATGCCAAAGGCATTAAACTTCCGGATTCACAGGATAACTATCTGCCACCTCAGAACGGTAAGAACCTTACGCTGACCATCGATGATACGATCCAGTTCTACATTGAGGATGCAATGAAAGAAGCCGTTGCCAAGTATAATCCACTGAGCATGACGGTCATTGCTGCAGACCCAAACACGATGGAGATTCTGGGGATGGCGAACTGGCCAACCTTTAACCCGAATACCTATGGGAGTACACCTGATCAAAAGAATTTTATCAACCATGCTACGCAATCCATCTATGAGCCAGGTAGTACATTCAAAATAGTTACGCTAGCAGGGGCTGTTGAAGAAAAACTCTTTGATCCCAATGCAAGTTTTGAATCCAAACGCATGTATATCGGTGGTTTCCCGATTAGTGATAATGGTCATTCCTATGGTTGGATCTCGTATCTCGAAGGTGTCAAACGGTCAAGTAACATCGCTTTTGTTAACTTGGGTTACAACATGCTTGGCGGCGAACGTCTGCGTCATTACATAGACGAATTCGGCTTCGGCAAAAAGACGGGTATTGATCTGCCAAATGAGGCAGCGTCCCCGATCAAGCCACTGGTTTACAAATCTGAGATTGCCACGGCAGCCTATGGTCATGGTCTTGTACAGGTAACACCAATTCAACAGGTCGCAGCCATCTCTGCGATTGCCAACGGTGGCAAATTGATGGAGCCACATCTGGTAAAGGAGATCAAGAACCCAAATGATGGAACAACGGAAGTCATCAAACCCAAAGTTGTTCGTCAGGTGATTTCCAAGGAATCTTCCAAACTGGTGAGTGGTTATCTGGAACAAGTCGTTGCAGACCAAACGATTGGTACCGGTCGTAACGCCTATATTGAAGGTTACCGTGTAGCTGGTAAGACAGGTACGGCAAGAAAGGTTGTTAACGGAGCATACAGCAAGTCAAAAGACGTTGTATCGTTTATTGGATTCGCGCCCGTGAATAATCCAAAGATTGCTATACTTGTTGTCATTGACCAACCGGATGGAACCAACATTGGGGGAGGAACTGCAGCTGCCCCGGTGTTCAAAAAGATTGTCAGCCAGACTCTTCAATACATGGGAATACCCAAAGATACAGCCAAAACTCCTGACAAAAAGTCAAAAGAAGTCTCTGTCGTGCAAGCCAAGGCGCCTGACTTGAGTGGCAAGACAGCCAAACAAGCCAGAAGCCAGCTTCTAAGCGCAGGTATTGCTTATGTTACTCTTGGTCAAGGTGATAATGTAATTCGGCAGTATCCGGTTGCTGGCGCCTCTATGAATCCAGGCCAACGAATCTATCTGCTAACGGAAGAAAGCAGCAAGATGAAGATTCCCGATCTAACAGGTGAATCTCTCCGTGATGCCCTTGAAGTACTTTCTCTCATGAAGGTGGGGGTTACGGTCAAGGGTGAGGGCTATGTCGTGAAGCAAACCGAGCAGGTCGCAGGTGAGCAGAGAACTGTACAGTTGAAATTGCAAACTGCCAAAGCTGCAGTGACAGGTATAGCCGATGAGGCTCCAATCTCTTCTGATCCGTCGTCAGAAGCTGAAGTGAAGGAACAAGAGGCTTCGGCCGGAGAAGCTAAAACCGACGAAACAGACGGAACAGAAGAAACAGATAACAACAAAGCTCCTGCCAATGAATCCGAATCCTCTGACGATCCAGCAACAAACGGAGCTTCGCTTCCTTAGGGAGCTCTGACAGCTTGTTCTAACCCCCGGTTGTCCTGAATATTCATGAATGGAACGAATGTCATGATTTTGGGACGAGTGGGGGGATCTTTTCGTGAAGGGATCAAGCGTAAATCTGCGACGCAGGTTGCTATGGAGTTTAATGATTTTAGTTTTGTTATTTTCGGCCCTGATGATCAGGCTTGCTTATGTACAGCTCGGGGAAGGCCCTGAATTGTCAGCAAAAGCAGAAGAATCCTGGCGGCGTAATATTCCTTACTCAGCCAAGCGAGGGGAGATCCTGGATCGAAATGGAACCTCTCTGGCCTATAATGTGACAACACCAACCATTATGGCCATTCCGGCTCAGGTGAAAGAAGCTGAAACGACGGCTAAAGCGCTGGCTCCATTGCTTGGGATGACGGAAGAAAAAGTGCTGGCAACCATCAAGAAACGAGAACTCATTGTACGACTACAACCCGGCGGCCGCAAAATTACGATGGAGAAAGCTCAGCGCATCCGTGATTTGAAGCTTCCGGGTATCGTTGTTGCTGAGGACAATAAACGTTTTTATCCTTATGACGATTTGGCTGCCCATATTCTTGGTTTTACGGGCATTGATAATCAGGGCTTAACGGGTGTTGAGAAGAAATATGATGATAAGCTGAATGGTTTGAATGGCAGTGTGTCCTACTTGTCCGATGCGGCCGGAAGGCTAATGCCGGGCTCATCCGAGAAGTATGTGGAACCGAAGGACGGCCTTAACCTCAAGCTGACCATTGATAAATCCATTCAGTCCATCATGGAGAGAGAACTGGATCAGGCCATGGTGAAGTTCCAGGCGAACTCAGCATTGGCCATAGCGATGAATCCCAAAACAGGTGAAATCTTGGGGATGTCCAGTAGGCCGGGATACGAACCTGCCGATTATCAGCAATATCCCGCAGAGATATACAATCGCAATTTACCGATCTGGATGACCTACGAGCCGGGCTCCACATTTAAAATTATTACTTTGGCAGCAGCGCTTGAAGAGAAAAAGGTCAATCTGCAACAGGATCAATTTTTTGATCCCGGATACGTTGAGGTGGGTGGAGCCCGTCTGCGTTGCTGGAAAAAGGGCGGCCATGGAAGTCAGACCTTCTTACAAGTTGTGGAGAACTCATGTAACCCGGGCTTTGTGGCTTTGGGGCAGAGGCTGGGCAAAGAATCGTTGTTCTCCTACATTAAAGACTTCGGCTTTGGTACCAAGACAGGGATCGACCTCAGCGGAGAAGCCAGTGGAATTCTGTTCAAACTGTCCAGAGTGGGACCAGTCGAGCTTGCAACAACGGCTTTTGGTCAAGGTGTATCGGTAACGCCCATTCAGCAAGTAGCTGCTGTGTCAGCGGCCATCAATGGGGGTAAACTTTACAAGCCTTATGTTACAAAAGCGTGGGTCCATCCGGTCACGGGAGAAGTCATGGAAGAAGCCAAGCCGGAACTGGTTCGTCAGGTGATCTCGGAGAATACATCCAAACAAGTACGTGAAGCACTCGAGAGTGTTGTCGCAAAAGGTACCGGGCGTCCGGCATTCATTGATGGATACCGGGTCGGTGGCAAAACAGGTACAGCCCAGAAGGTTATCAACGGACGTTATTCCTCGACCGAGCATATTGTATCCTTTATCGGGTTTGCACCGGCAGATGACCCACAGATTGTGGTCTATACGGCAGTTGATAATCCCAAAGGAATTCAGTTCGGAGGTGTGGTTGCCGCCCCGATTGTGCAGAACATCCTTGAAGATGCTTTGCATTATATGAATGTCCCTGTTCGGAAGGATCAGGTCGCCAAAGAATACAAGTATGGTGAAACCAAAATCGTGACAGTCCCAGACCTGACAGGAGCTACTGTTGAAGATCTGTACGAAGACCTGAACATGAATTTTATGCTGGCGAAGTCTGGCAGTGGTAAATACGTGATTAATCAGGCACCTAAACCTGGGGCGAGGGTAGATCAGGGATCAACCATCCGCATTTATATGGGGGATGTACTGAACGATGCACATGATCACACAAAGGATGAATAACGGGGCTTAGGGGTAGTTTGAAGCTTCTAGCGCAACAAAATTCATCTAGGTGCGTTTCATTATTGGGTTGTATTGACGATATTAATAAATACAGACATATGTTAAAACAGAAGTATAATTGGAAAAGTGAGGTTATTCATGTGCTTTTAAAACAATTTGCATCGATGCTGACCACCGCCCGCCTTGTGGGCGAATCAAATACAGAATGCCAAAACCTTCAGACAGATTCCCGGCAGGTAAAACCGGGTGATCTGTTTATCTGTCTTCCGGGACATACGGTAGATGGTCATGATTATGCAGAAAAAGCTGTAAATGCTGGTGCAGTCGCATTGGTGGTTGAACGGCAGCTGGATCTGCCTGTACCACAATTGTTGGTGAAGGACAGCCGGTTTGCGATGGCTGTTCTGGCAGATTTCTTTTTTGACTCGCCAAGCCAAAAAATGAATATGATTGGTGTAACGGGAACGAACGGAAAAACAACGACCACCTATTTGATTGAAAAAATCATGAGTGATTACGGACGCAAGACGGGATTGATCGGTACTATTCAAATGCGGTATGACGGTCGCACCTACCCGATGTCCGGAACAACACCAGAGGCGCTTGATCTGCAGCGTAGTCTGCATGATATGGTTCAGAAGGGCACGGACTGTTGTGTTATGGAAGTTTCTTCTCACGCATTGGAACAAGGGCGAGTAAAGGGAACGAATTTCCGTACTGCGGTATTCACTAACCTGACGCAGGATCATTTGGACTACCACCATTCCATGGAAGAATATCGCGGGGCCAAAGGATTGTTCTTTGCACGTCTGGGTAACGGTTATACAGAAGATGTTACACAGCGCAAATTCGCTGTCATCAATGCAGATGATCCGGCTGCGGCTTATTTCATCTCTGTGACTGCGGCTGAAGTGATTACATATGGCATGGGTGAAAAGGCGGATGTACGCGCATCCCAAATCTCAATTACATCTCAGGGAACTTCTTTCCATGTGGATACATTTGCAGGCAACACGAATATTCGCTTGCGCATGGTAGGCAAATTCAATGTGTACAATGCAATGGCAGCCATCTCTGCAGCGCTGGTGGAAGGTATTCCGCTGGAAGAGATCAAGCGCAGTCTGGAGACAGTTCCGGGCGTGGATGGACGTGTTGAAGGAGTGGACGAAGGACAGCCATTTGCTGTTATTGTCGATTATGCCCATACACCGGATGGACTGGAGAATGTGCTGCGGACGGTGAAGGAATTTGCCGAAGGACGTGTGATCTGTGTGTTTGGCTGTGGTGGTGACAGGGACCGTACCAAACGCCCTCTCATGGGGAAAATTGCTGCAAATTATAGTGATTTTGTACTGGTTACTTCCGATAACCCAAGGACAGAAGATCCGGATCTGATTCTTAAAGACATTGAACAGGGCCTGATTGAAGAATCCGTTCCTGCTGAACGTTATACGATGATTGTTGATCGGCGCCAAGCGATTCATGAAGCTATTGAAATGGCAAGCCCAGCCGATGTAGTATTGATTGCGGGCAAGGGTCACGAGACCTATCAGATTATCGGCACAACCAAAACCGATTTTGATGACCGAATCATAGCCAAAGAAGCGATAAGGGGCAAATCCAATTGATAAAAAGAACATTGGCACAATTGGCCGAGATGTGTGGAGGAACATTAAGTGACGTTGCTGCTCATGGCAATGTAATGGTCGAAGGGGTGTTTACCGATTCGCGTAAACCTCTGGAAGGCAGTTTGTTTATCCCGCTAGTGGGTGAAAGGTTTGACGGACACGAATTTGTGCAAGCCTGTCTGGAGAAGGGGGCTGCAGGCGCGATCTGGCAAAAGGATCATGGTATTCCGCCACAAGGAGCTGTCATTGTTGTTGACGACACACTGGTCGCGCTGCAAGCACTCGCATCTGCTTATCTCACGGAGAATAAAGCGGCTGTAGTCGGCATTACAGGCAGCAACGGCAAGACAACAACAAAGGACATCGTGGATGCCATTCTCTCAACGACGTTCAAAGTGCATAAGACGCAAGGCAACTTCAATAATCACATTGGTTTACCACTGACTGTACTAAGCATGGACCCGGATACCGAGATTATCATTTTGGAGATGGGTATGAGTGGTCGCGGGGAAATTAACGATCTGTCGGTTATTGCGCAGCCTGATGTAGCGGTCATTACCAATATTGGTGAATCACATCTGCTTCAGCTGGGGTCCAGATTGGAGATTGCCAGAGCCAAAGCCGAGATTGCCGCGGGATTGAAGCCTGGCGGGTTACTGATCTACAACGGAGACGAGCCTTTAATTGCACAAGTTCTTGAAGAGCCCGCAACGAAACAACCCGATGGATTGCAGCGGTTTACATTTGGTCTGCAAACCGATAATGATGACTATCCTACCGGACTTATGAATGCGCAGAACGGCGTAGTTTTCACGACCAAACAGTCTGGAGAACATGCATTTACGCTACCTCTGCTAGGAACGCATAATGTCGTTAACTGTCTGGCTGCTTTAGCTGTAGCTCGTCATTTCAAAGTGACGACGGAGCAGATTGCCGCGGGATTGTCTCGCTTGAAACTGACAGGCATGCGTATTGAGGTTAAGCAAGGCGTTAGCGGTCTAACCCTGCTGAATGATGCATACAATGCAAGTCCAACCTCCATGAAGGCCGCAATCGATGTACTAGAAGGTCTGAAAGGATACCGCATGAAAGTGGCTGTGCTTGGTGATATGCTTGAACTCGGTCCTCAGGAGCAGGGTCTGCATCTTGGAATTGGTGAGTATATTACATCTGCCAAAATGGACATGGTGCTTGTATATGGCCCGCTATCAGCACATATTGCTGAAGGAGCAAGAAAGCATATGCCGGCAGAGGCTGTGCATGCTTTTATAGATAAAGAAGAAATGACCCGTTATCTACTGGAGAAACTACATCCCAGAGACGTTGTCTTATTCAAAGCCTCAAGAGGCATGAAGCTGGAGGACGTGGTCGAAGCACTACAAATAGCACCATTACAGAATCGAGTAGACTAGAGGGGTGAACCCATGGATTTTCAGGTATTACTGTTAACAATCGGTGTTTCATTTATTCTGGCGGTGATTGCCGCACCGCTCCTGATTCCGCTGTTACGTCGAATGAAATTCGGACAGCAAGTTAGGGAAGATGGGCCTCAGAGCCATTTGAAAAAAAGCGGAACACCTACAATGGGTGGAGTCGTCATTTTAGTTGCGTTCACATTGGCCTTTTTGAAATTTTCGGCAGTCAAGAATACAGACTTTTATGTCTTGCTTGTGGCTACCCTGGGATTCGGGCTGATTGGCTTCCTGGATGATTACATCAAAATTGTGTTCAAACGTTCGCTGGGACTGACGGCCAGACAAAAAATGCTGGGCCAATTGTTCTTCAGTGCAGTGATGTGTTTCTTGCTGATCCAGAATGGACATAGCACAGCCATCTCTATTCCGGGTACGTCATTCTCGTTTGACTGGACCGGATGGTTCTATTATCCGTTTGTTGTATTCATGATGCTTGCCATTACCAATGCGGTTAACTTTACCGACGGTCTCGATGGTTTGCTGTCAGGGGTGAGTGCGATTGCCTTTGGCGCGTTTGCCATTGTGGCGATGCAAGCCACGTCGATGCCAGCAGCAGTGTGTGCAGCAGCGATGATCGGAGCTGTACTCGGTTTTCTGGTATACAATGCACATCCGGCCAAAGTGTTTATGGGAGACACCGGTTCTCTGGGGATTGGCGGTGCGATTGGTGCGGTAGCCATTGTAACCAAGACAGAGCTTCTATTTGTCATCATTGGTGGTATTTTTGTCATCGAGATCCTGTCTGTCATCATTCAAGTGGTATCATTCAAGACTCGTGGCAAGCGTGTATTCAAAATGAGCCCCATTCACCATCACTTTGAATTAAGTGGTTGGTCAGAATGGCGGGTTGTTATTATCTTTTGGGCGGTAGGCGCAATTTTGGCCGCTCTTGGACTTTATCTCAACAAGGGGTTGTAGATCATGAACCATCCTGAATCATATCGCGGACAACAAGTAGTTGTGCTCGGATTGGCCAAAAGCGGCGTACAGGTCGCCAAAGTGCTGGATCGCGCCGGAGCGAAGGTTACAGTAAATGATAAAAAAGAGAGAGATCAATGTCCCGAAGCTTCCGAATTGGAGGCTTTGGGAATTTCTGTTGTATGCGGAGGGCATCCGGATGATCTGATTCACAGTGGTGTGAAGCTGGTTGTCAAAAACCCGGGTATCCCATACCATGCAACTCCTGTGCAGCAAGCTATGGCATTGGGCATTGAAGTGGTGACCGAAGTAGAGGTAGCTTATCATCTATGTGCTGCACCCATGATCGGGATTACGGGTTCGAACGGCAAAACAACAACCACCACTTGGGTTGGTAAAATGTTGGAGCATGCCGGCCTCAAGCCGATCGTTGCCGGTAATATCGGAACACCTCTCTGTGAAGCGGCAGAGCAAGCTTCTCCAGATAACTGGATGGTTGTTGAGCTTAGCAGTTTCCAGCTCAAAGGAACGGTTGATTTCCGTCCTCGGATTGCCAGCTTGCTTAACGTTGCAGAGACGCATCTGGATTATCACGGGAACATGGATGATTATGTGGCTTCCAAAGCCAAACTATTCGCCAATCAGCAGCCTGACGACGTAGCCATCCTGAATTGGGATGATGCGGTATGTCGTGGTCTGGTTCCTTACATCAAAGGCAGATTGATCCCCTTCTCCGTGACAGAGAAATTGGATACAGGTGTGTATGCAGATCCTCCTTATGTGGATGGAGAAGAGGATGATGTGGAGCGTCAGGTAATCTACGCGGATGAAAACGGAGATCACCACATCATTATCGACGTTGAGGACATTGGCCTTCCTGGGCGATTTAATGTGGAAAATGCACTGGCTGCTGTGGCTATCGCCGTAGCGGCAGGAGCTGATCCTGCGGTGCTGGCTGCTCCGCTTGCAGACTTCAAGGGAGTTGAACACCGACTTGAATATGTTCTAGAGCATAATGGCTCTGCGTACTACAACAACTCCAAAGCGACCAATTCAAAGGCTACGGTCATGGCCCTGAATTCGTTCAAGGAACCGGTCGTATTGATTGCAGGAGGGCTGGATCGTGGATCAGACATGATGGAGTTGTTGCCCTTGTTCCAGGAACGGGTAAAAGCTGTCGTTGCAATTGGTGAGACACGGACAAAAATTGCCAAGGTCGCGGAACTTGCCGGATTAAAGCAAATTAAGGTCGTCGATAATGAGGAGGACGCTGCCCGGACGTTAACCGTTGCTGTGCAGGAAGCATCGAAGCTTGCCAGTGCCGGTGATGTCGTTTTGTTATCCCCGGCATGTGCAAGTTGGGACATGTTTGCTTCCTATGAAGAGCGGGGACGCATTTTTAAAGAGGCGGCGCATAACTTGTAAGTAGGGGGGTGGAAAAGCCCCTACTTCCATGCAAGGGGTGGCCTCCTGATGAAACAGACGCGACCGGCACCAGATATTTGGTTGCTGATTTGTATTTTGGCATTGCTTGCCATCGGCATTATTATGGTATATAGTGCGGGCTCGGTGCTTGCCTTTCATGACTATGGCGATTCATTTTATTTTGTAAAAAGACAGGCCCTGTTTGCGGTGCTTGGGCTTGTGGCCATGTTCGTAACTGCTAATGTAGACTACCGGGTGTGGAGGAAATATGCCAAGCCTATATTGATTGCCTGTTTTATAATGCTCATTGCGGTGCTCATTCCTGGAATCGGTGTGGTACGCGGCGGTGCACGAAGTTGGCTGGGCATTGGTTCGTTCGGTATCCAGCCCTCAGAATTCATGAAGCTGGGCATGATTCTGTTTCTCGCTCACTGGCTGAGCAAGGAACCGGGTAAAATCAAAACCTTCACAACGGGGCTTCTGCCACCGCTGGGATTGATTGGTTTGGCTTTTGGGATTATTATGCTGCAACCTGATTTGGGGACTGGCACCGTGATGATGGGCGCATCGATGCTTATTATTTTCACAGCCGGAGCGCGAATGAAACATCTGAGCTTGCTTGCTCTTGGCGGCATAGCGGGGTTTGCAGCTTTGATTGCAGCAGCACCCTATCGGTTGCAGCGTATCACAGCATTTTTGGACCCGTGGTCCGATCCGCTGGGTGCCGGATATCAGATCATTCAATCCTTATACGCGATTGGTCCTGGTGGACTGGCGGGATTGGGACTGGGTATGAGCCGACAGAAGTACAGTTATGTACCTGAACCGCAAACGGACTTTATTTTTAGTATTTTGGCCGAAGAACTCGGCTTTATAGGTGGAATGATTGTATTATTGTTGTTTCTGGTGTTGGTGTGGAGAGGAATGCGTGTAGCCATGACCGTTCCGGATGCCTTCGGCAGTTTGCTTGGTGTTGGTATCGTTGGTATGGTCGCTGTACAAGTCATTATTAACATTGGTGTTGTCATTGGCATGATGCCTGTTACGGGCATTACATTGCCTCTGATCAGCTACGGCGGATCATCATTGACCCTCATGCTCACAGCACTGGGCATTTTAGTGAATTTATCCCGTTATGCGAGGTGACTATGCGATGCGAGTCGTTCTAAGCGGTGGCGGTACGGGTGGACATATCTATCCGGCCGTTGCCATAGCAAGACAATGCGAGGCGGAGAACCCGGACTCGACATTTCTATACATCGGAGGAACCAGAGGGCTGGAAAGCAAGCTGGTTCCCCAAGAAAATATTCCTTTTAAATCGATTGATATTACGGGCTTTCGACGGAAATTGTCCATCGACAACCTGAAAACGGTCATGCGTTTCATTCAAGGTGTACGCAAGTCCAAAAAAATGCTGAAGGAATTCAAACCGGATGTTGTGATTGGTACAGGTGGATATGTATGTGGACCTGTGGTATACGCAGCAACAAAACTGGGAATTCCGAGTATAATTCATGAACAGAACGCCATTCCTGGTCTGACGAACAAATTTTTGATGCGTTATGTGGACACGGTTGCCGTTAGCTTTGAAGGTTCTGAAAAATCGTTTTCCGGCGCAAAAAAGGTGATCTACACTGGTAATCCGCGAGCGACTACGGTAGCCCAGGCTAGCCGTGATCGTGGTTTTGCCACTTTAGGTGTACCGATGAACAGCCGTGTTGTTCTTGTGGTTGGTGGCAGTCGCGGGGCAAAAGCAATCAATCAGGCCATGGTGGACATGGCTCCAATGCTGGATCAACTGGACGATGTACATGTCGTTTACGTGACAGGGGATACCTATTTTGATGAAACGCGTGAAGCCATTCGCAGCTCATTGGGTACGATGCCAAACCACCTGCATGTCCTGCCTTACGTGCATAATATGCCTGAGGTGCTTGCCTGCACATCCTTGATTGTAAACCGAGCAGGGGCATCATTCCTTGCGGAGATTACATCACTGGGTATTCCTTCGATCCTGATTCCGTCACCTAACGTGACTAATAATCATCAGGAAGCCAATGCACGTACGCTTGAAGGTGGAGGCGCATCACTCACGATGCTGGAGAAGGAGCTTACAGGCAAAGTCCTGTATGAAGCCATCGCCAAGATTATGAATGATGAATCGGGACGCAAACGAATGGCTGAAGCCTCCCGGAAACTGGGGAAACCCGATGCAGCTGAAGTGCTTGTTCATGAAATTCAGCGTCTTGCTGCACGCCGATAAAGTGCGTTTGTGGGCGATTGTCACACACAAGACGGGGCTGACATAAGATACCGTATAAATCGTGACCATCGTTCCATGGCGCCAGAGCACGGTCTGTAACAACAGAATATACCGTGTTCATCGGTTTTGAAGCAAAGGAGGAAGCAAACATGCATCAGTGGATATCGTTACTATCCCAGAATAATGTTGGCAGAGTTCTTGAAAACGAATCGCTAGCCAAATACACCACATGGAAGATTGGCGGTCCTGCGGATGCACTGGTCATTCCCGAGAATAAAGAGCAGATGATGAATCTCGTTCAAGTGCTTCACACGTATCAGATTCCGTGGATGCAACTTGGACGGGGCTCAAACATGCTGGTGTCAGACAAAGGAATACGCGGTGTTGTGGTGAAACCAGGCGAGGGCTTTGATTATGCCGAATTTCACGAAGGCGGTGTAACCGCCGGAGCGGCGCATTCTTTTGTTAAACTCAGTGTGGTTGCTGCCAAAAAGGAATGGACCGGTCTGGAATTCGGCAGCGGTATCCCCGGTACTGTTGGTGGAGCTGTGTATATGAATGCAGGCGCGCATGGATCGGATGTGTCACGGATATTCAAATTCGCTGAGATTGTACTGGAGACAGGGGAATTGGTACGTTACAGCAAGGAGGACATGGATTTTGCCTACCGCCACTCTGTTCTGCATGATCGGAGAGGCATCGTGCTGGAAGCAACATTTGAACTCCAGCATGGAGAGCGCAACGTCATTTCGGAAACGATGGCGGCTTACAAAGATCGCCGACGCCGCACACAGCCACTGCAGATGGCATGTGCAGGTAGTGTATTTCGAAATCCACCGGGTGATCATGCAGCCCGCCTGATTGAAGCAGCAGGGCTGAAAGGATTGACCCAGGGAGGCGCACAGGTATCCACCATGCATGCCAATTTCATTGTTAATACAGGCCAAGCAACAGCAGAGGACGTTATCACCCTAATGCAGCAGATACAGAGCACTATATCATCTCAAAACGGTATTAACCTGGTACCGGAAGTCTTCGTAGTGGGTGAGCGGTAAACCCCGGAGGTGATACATTGGACAAATTGGTGATTGAAGGCGGGAAACCCCTCTCAGGATCCATACGCATCCATGGAGCAAAAAATGCCGCTTTACCGATTATGGCCGCAAGTTTGTTGGCAGATGGAGAAGTTACACTGCATAACGTTCCACACTTGCTGGACATTGAAGTGATGCTGTATATCCTGGAACGGCTTGGATGCACGTGTCGGCATGAACAGGGAACAGTGACGATTAATACCTCGTCTATCCGGTCATATGATGTGCCAGAAGATCTAATGAAGCAGATGCGCTCTTCCATTTTTTTGATGGGACCATTGCTGGCTAAGTTTGGGCAAGTTTCAGTGTATCAGCCAGGTGGTTGTGCCATTGGAGAACGCAAAATTGATCTTCACCTCCGGGGCCTGGAAGCGCTCGGAGCTTTGATTGAAGAGCAGGACCAACAGATTATATGTCATGGGCACAATCTGGTGGGTACAGATATTCATTTGGATTTCCCGAGTGTGGGAGCGACCGAGAATATCATGATGGCAGCCGTTATGGCTAAGGGGACGACAACCATCTGTAACGCCGCAAGAGAACCTGAAATCCAGGACCTGCAACACTTTTTGAATGCTATGGGTGCAAGCATTATTGGTGCAGGAACGGATACAATCACGATCAATGGCGTTGAGAAACTGAAACCTTGTTCGTATGAGATTATACCGGATCGAATCGTGGCCGGAACCGTAATGATTGCAGCAGCAGCAACACGAGGCAATGTTACGCTTACAGACTGCAATCCTGCTCATCTTACTTCACTTATACATGTATTGAAGCGCACTGGTGTTCAAATCACAGTCTGCAATGATATAATGACGGTGAGCTGTATGAGCCGACCCAAATCAGTAGACCGTATTGTGACTTCTCCGTATCCTTCGTTTCCGACAGATTTGCAATCGCAAATCATGGTGCTGCTCAGTCTGGCAGACGGATTCAGTGTGATGAAGGAAACGGTATTCGAGGGCCGGTTCAAACATGTGGATGAACTGAATGTGATGGGGGCTGATATTTCAGTCGATCTGAACGCAGCATTTATCCGTGGTGTTCCCCGTCTGTACGGGGCTACAGTAGAAGCAACCGATCTTCGTGCAGGTGCAGCTCTGGTCATTGCTGGTCTGGCTGCTCAAGGCAAAACGGTTGTGGAGCAAGTGCATCATATTGACCGGGGCTACGATCAGATCGAGAAGTTATTCCAAAGTCTTGGAGCATCGGTTGAGCGACAGTCGCCCGTTTCGAAACAGTTGGATTTTGCCAATTAACGTCCTTGGCGTCCCCTTCTTGAAGGGAGGGGACCTGAGGCTTTGTGGAGCGCTACTTATGCCTAAAAGTCAAATTCCGGTTCTGAAGAAGAATCGGCCAAAAGGAAACACAAGCCGCAAAATTGTAATTATTCTCTTATTATTATTTATTGTATTGCTGGCTGTACTATTCTTTCGTTCTTCCATGAGTCGGATTTCGGCAATTGAAATTACGGGTAATGTATATACAGCAACTTCAGAACTGCTGGAGAAAAGCGGGCTGAAAGAAGGCGAACAATTTTTTGGGACAAGTACTGCCGAGGTTATTGAGCGTCTCAAGACTATCAAGGCGATTTCCACCGTTACCGTGGACAAAAAGTTTCCGGGGATTATCCATATCAAGGTTCAGGAATATGCCACGGTTGCTTATGAGCTTGGTTCTGACGGTACGTTAAAAGCGATATTAGCCAGTGGGACAAGCTTGACGGTTCCGGCAACAATTGGTGTTGCTGTGGAGAAGCCCATATTGACCCAATGGAAGGCTGATGATCCACTCAAAGCCAAACTGAGCCAGACACTGGCTAAAATTCCGAATGAATTAACAACGGATATTTCGGAAATTATTCCGAATCCAACGCCTTCATTTCCGGATCAGATTCGGATGTATACCAAATCGCAGTTTGAAGTGATTACAACCGTCTCTCTTTTATCGGATAAAGTGGAGTATCTGAATCAGGTGATTGAGACCGAACGGCCTGGGAAAATCACCATGCTTGAGGCAGATACCTATGTCCCTTTCATCCCGGATGACCCGGAAGATGATGCTGAACCAGGAGCAAGCCCCTGATCTTTGCCATCATGAGGCTGGACTGAATATGAAAGCCTAGGCAGGTCGGGGTTTGACCCCGTCAGAGCAATGAAACTTGTTCTTTCTGAGATGAAGAAAAAATGATACACTTGAACTTATGGCACATGAGTTGCCTCCTTCTTTTTTCTTCAATGTTTTATGTCTGGCAACCAGATTTTGACACCCAAAAACATTGTAGAAAAAAGAGGGAAAGCCTGAAGTGTGTTGAATATGTTTTAAGAGTGTTTAAATTCGAACGTAATTTACTATTGGAGTCAGGAGGTGCCACAGACTTGAGCAACAATGACATCATTGTTAGTTTGGACATCGGTACATCCAAAATTCGCGCTATTATTGGGGAAATGAATAATGGAACCTTTAATATTATAGGAGTTGGATCTGCCGACTCGGAGGGAATTCGCAAAGGTGTAATCGTAGATATCGATCAGACGGTGCAGTCGATTCGCAACGCAGTGGATCATGCAGAACGTATGGTAGGTATTCAAATATCCGAAGTGTATGTTGGAATCTCGGGAAATCATATCGGACTGATGAGCAGTCACGGCGTCGTGGCTGTGTCTAACGAGGATCGTGAAATCGGAGAAGAAGACATGGAACGGGTGTTGAAAGCAGCCGAAGTCATTGCAGTTCCGCCGGAACGGGAAATTATTGATGTTGTCGCCAAGCAATATGTTGTAGATGGCTTGGAGGGCATACAGGACCCCCGTGGTATGATTGGTGTTCGTCTGGAAGTTGAAGCAACGATCATTACGGGTGCAAAAACCGCGATACATAATCTTTTGCGCTGCGTGGAAAAAGCGGGTCTGAAAGTAAGCGATTTGGTTCTCATGTCGCTTGGAGCGGGTCAACTGGCTTTGTCCAAAGATGAAAAAACGATGGGTTCAGTGCTTGTTGATATTGGAGCAGGTGCAACAACCATCGCCATTTTTGAAGAAGACAGTCTTGTTGCAACATCAACGTTGCCTATAGGTGGGGAATTCGTAACAAATGATATCGCCTATGGCTTACGCACGTTAACGGATCAGGCGGAGAAGGTGAAACTGAAATATGGCTGCGCCTGGTTGGATGATGCTGCTGCGGATGTGATGTTCAAAGTCACCCGAATTGGCAGTAATGTAGACAAGGAGTTTTCACAGGAGGATCTGGCAGCAATTATTGAACCTAGGGTTCAAGAAATATTCCAGATGATATCCCAAGAAGTGAAGCGTCTTGGTTACAACGAGCTTCCTGGAGGTTATATACTAACGGGAGGTACGGTCTCTATGCCGGGGGTTCTGCAGGTCGCTCAGCATGAGCTTGCTGCTTCGGTACGAGTTGCAGTTCCGGATTATATTGGTGTGCGTGACCCCGGGTTTACAAGCGGAGTCGGCATATTGCACAGTGTAATTCGCAGTTTGCGCATTCGTCCCTCGATCAATAACGGCGGTGGAAATAATAACAACAATAATAACAACAAGAAACCGACCAACCGTCCGAAGCCAAATGCGGCACAGGAATCGGAGCAAAAACCCGGTCTGTTCGAGCGGCTGAAGAATATGTTCAGCGAATTTATATAACAGGTTGGATCCATTTCATACATTCTTGAAGCCGTCTGAATGCGCCGGTACTAAAATAAACGCTTTCGTTCGTCGATATATGAAATTGATTCGGTTCAAATCAAAAATTGGACGGGCCATCCATGCACATTGAGGGGGAGATGGAATAATATGTTGGAATTTGATTTCGAGATGGAGAGCTTGGCTCAAATTAAAGTCATCGGTGTAGGCGGCGGCGGAAGCAATGCAGTCAACCGTATGATTGAAAATGGTGTACAAGGTGTTGAATTTATTACGGTGAATACGGATGCTCAGGCGTTACACCTGGCGAAATCCGAGCATAAATTGCAAATCGGTGATAAATTGACTCGTGGTCTTGGTGCTGGCGCCAACCCGGATGTAGGTAAAAAAGCAGCGGAAGAGTCCCGCGATCTGATCATGAACACGTTGAAAGGTGCAGACATGGTATTTGTTACAGCCGGTATGGGCGGTGGTACAGGTACAGGTGCAGCTCCGGTTATTGCCGAAATCGCTAAAGAGTGTGGTGCACTTACGGTTGGTGTTGTAACTCGTCCATTTACATTTGAAGGACGCAAGCGTTCCAGCCATGCAGAGCAAGGTATTGAAGCTCTCAAGGAAAAAGTCGACACACTGATCGTGATTCCTAATGATCGTTTGCTCGAAATCGTAGACAAAAAGACTCCTATGCTTGAAGCATTCCGTCAAGCGGATAACGTACTTCGTCAAGCGGTACAAGGTATCTCTGATTTGATCGCTGTTCCGGGTCTGATCAACCTTGACTTTGCTGATGTCAAAACAATTATGCACGAGCGTGGTTCAGCCCTTATGGGGATTGGTGAATCAACTGGTGAGAATCGTGCCGCAGAAGCAGCACGGAAAGCCATTATGAGTCCTTTGCTTGAAACTTCTATTGAAGGTGCTCGCGGCGTAATCATGAATATTACGGGTGGCGTTAATCTGTCCCTGTATGAAGTGAACGAAGCGGCAGAGATCGTAACGTCTGCTTCCGACCCGGAAGTAAACATGATCTTTGGTGCCATTATTGACGAAGACCTGAAAGAGGAGATTAAGGTTACGGTTATTGCAACTGGTTTTGAAGATAAACCTGCTCCACCACCACCAGGACGTAAGCCAGCTCCAGCAACAGCGGAGACGACGGATACGCGTTCGCCGAACCTGCGTCCTTTCGGAAATCAGCCGAGCAATGATCAGCTGGACATTCCGACATTTTTACGCAATCGTTCACGCAATAATAACAACGATTAATACGCAAATCAATTTATTGGAAACCCGGTACTCCTTATGGAGCGACCGGGTTTTTTTCTGTTTATTTAGATATCATAGCATACAGCAATGAACAAATTCTGAACAAAGAGCCTGAGCAATTCCGACAAAAAAAGTTGGAACCACACCCCCATGATTAGACAGACTTTGAACAGGGGGCTCCGTATACTTGTGAATATGCTCATGAATATCAGGATATCGGGTACCGGTATTTCGATATGTTGCGCGCAGGCAGGTGAAGACTTTGGTTGTTTATGTGGATCTGATTTTTTTGACAAACCTGTGTATTGACGGTGCACTCATCGGAATGACCGCCTGGATGCGCAAGACAAAGCTGGTTTGGTGGCGATGGTTGCTGTCAGCCATTGTGGGCGCATTATACGTGGTCATGATGTTTGTACCGGAGTTTGATTTTATGTTCACCTTTCTGATCAAGTTCGGGTTCTCGCTGGTCATGCTTACGATTGCTTTTGGTTTTAAAGGTCTGCAGGCTTTTGCGAGGACGCTCGGTACCTTCTATGTGATTAATTTTGTCGCTGCCGGAGGTATTCTGGGTGTGCATTACATGCTTCAGAGCTCCGGTGAGTTGTTTAACGGCATTTGGTTCACGGCTTCTGGCGGTATGTCATTTGATCTGAAAATTGCTTTCTGGTTCACGTTTATCGTATTTTTTTCTGTCCTGTTTTTATTCAAAGCTGTGCAGAGTTCCAAACGGAAAACGGATCGCATGACGACCTATTTGGGTAAAGTTGAGGTCTGCATCGATGAGGTAGTCATTTCTTGTACAGGCCTTCTGGATACGGGCAATCAACTTACAGATCCCTTATCGCGCATGCCGGTCATGGTGATGGAGGTTTCGTTATGGCAAGACATGTTACCCGCTTCATGGAAGGGTAGACTCAAGGACGAGGCGCCGGACAACCTTATTCTGGAGCTGGATCAGGAAAGTTTTCAGTGGCAGGATCGACTGCGGCTGGTGCCTTATCGGGGCATTAACAAAGGGACTGCGTTTATGCTGGCAATGAAGCCGGACCGGGTGAAGGTGACGATGGAGGAAACATGTTATGAGACGACAAGGGTACTTATTGGGCTGGATGGAGGTGTTTTGTCGTCGGATGGGAAATACCAGGCCGTGATTCATCCTGAACTTGTGCAAGACGCTGCTTCTGCGCAGTCTACGGCTCTCTCTGCGGGAGCAACAGAAAAGCCGCTGAATGTGGTATAGGAGGAACGTACATGCTTGTGAAATGGAAACTGGTGGCGCAGCTGCAATATTACCGTCTGTTATTTTTATTGGGACTCAAAAGCGAAGAGATCTATTATATTGGGGGAAGTGAGGCACTTCCGCCGCCATTGACAAGGGAAGAAGAAGAGTTTTTACTGCAAAAATTATCCTCAGGAGACTCGGCCATTCGCGCGATGCTTATTGAGCGCAATCTGCGTCTGGTGGTGTACATTGCACGCAAATTTGAAAACACAGGAATCAATATTGAAGATTTGGTCTCCATTGGAGCCATCGGATTGATCAAGGCAGTTAATACATTTGACCCGGAAAAGAAAATCAAACTGGCAACCTATGCATCACGTTGTATCGAAAATGAAATTTTGATGTACTTGAGACGTAATAGTAAGATCCGAACTGAAGTTTCTTTTGATGAACCGCTCAACATTGATTGGGATGGAAATGAGCTATTATTATCCGATGTACTGGGTACAGAAAACGATACAATCTATCGGAATATTGAAGAGCAGGTAGACCGGAAACTTTTGCACAAGGCACTGGAAAAATTAACGGAGCGCGAGCGAATGATTATGGAGCTTCGTTTTGGCCTGACGGATGGGGAAGAAAAGACACAAAAAGATGTAGCCGATCTCCTCGGAATCTCCCAATCCTACATCTCTCGACTCGAAAAAAGAATCATTAAAAGACTCCGCAAGGAGTTCAATAAAATGGTCTGAAATACATCTTTGGTCAGAATGGGTATTACTGGCAAGGGTGCCAAGTACGAATAAAAAAGCCTGCCCCGGAGATAATGTACATTAATGTTTCTCCTTGGGAGGTAAATCACGATGACCCGAAACAAAGTCGAGATTTGTGGCGTGGACACCGCAAAATTGCCTGTCCTCACCAACACTGAAATGCGGGAATTGTTTCATTCCCTTCAGCAACACCATGATCGCTCAGCAAGAGAGAAATTAGTGAATGGCAACCTGCGTCTGGTACTCAGTGTCATTCAGCGTTTTAACAATCGGGGGGAGTTTGTCGATGATCTGTTCCAGGTTGGTTGCATCGGCCTGATGAAAGCCATTGATAATTTTGATTTATCCCAGAATGTCAAATTTTCAACCTACGCGGTGCCGATGATTATCGGTGAAATCCGTCGATACCTGCGTGATAATAACCCGATTCGGGTATCTCGCTCCTTGAGGGACATTGCTTACAAAGCACTTCAGGTCCGTGACAGCCTGACGAATAAAAATTCCCGGGAACCGACGATATTCGAAATTGCGGAAGTACTGAATGTGCCGAAGGAAGATGTTGTTTTTGCATTGGACGCCATTCAGGACCCGGTCTCACTCTTCGAACCGATTTATCATGATGGTGGAGATCCGATCTATGTTATGGATCAGATCAGCGATGACAGAAACAAGGATGTGTCATGGATCGAGGAAATTGCACTCCGTGAAGCGATGCATCGTCTTGGTCAGCGGGAAAAAATGATTTTGTCGATGCGGTTTTTCGAAGGGAAAACCCAGATGGAAGTGGCTGATGAAATTGGCATTTCCCAGGCTCAGGTCTCACGTCTGGAGAAATCAGCGATACAGCAGATGCAAAAACATGTAAAGTCGTAACACGATGCAAGAGCAGAAGGACGATCAATCGGGGCAGTGTATACCGTTGGTCGTTTTTTTTGTTTTGGAACGTTGCCACATTCGGTGAAAAACAGGACATTTTTCGCCCCTGAAACATATATTGTATAGAAGCGTGAAGAACGGGCAGAAGAGGAATAACAGGGGGCGGAAATAAATGAAAGTAAATACGAGCGAAGTAGCGGCACGAGGCATGAAGATCTCGGACTTTCAGACAAAGGATGTCATTAACATTACGGATGGTAAACGCCTCGGTCAGATCAGTGATTTGGAGCTGGATCTGAAGCAGGGACGAATTGAAGCGATTGTTGTGCCAGGGTACAGCCGTTTTATGGGTCTTTTTGGCGGGGGGACAGATCTGGTGATTCCCTGGAGAAACATTGTGAAGATTGGTTCAGATGTGATTCTGGTGAAGATGGATGAGGTGAAGGAAAATACGTACGACGAGCGTGATCGCGAAGCGCGCCTGTATGATGAACAGCAGCATAACCGGATAGAGCGTGTGGAACGTATTGAACGGTCGGAACGTAATCAGCGTCGAACGATATAAATGAGACAGAATGTGGCTCATTTGGTACACTGGAAGTGGTGAGGTGAGATAATGGAACCCTTTGTATTGGATAAGGAATTACTTGAACGGACCAAGAACCCAAATTCAGATTTCGGTCCTGATCCGTTATTATTATATGTTGAGCCTTGGACACAGCAATTTGAACAGCTGTCAGTCGGGTTTACGACGAGACATGGTGGAGTTGGAAAAGTTCCGTATGCCACGCTCAATTGTGCTTATCATGTGGGGGATGATCCTAGAGTTGTACTTAACAACCGCAGGCTTGTAACCGAGAAGCTTGGTTTTGCAGCAGAAGCATGGACCTGTGGAGAGCAGGTGCATGGCAAACATGTAGCTGTAATTACCGCTGAAGATCGGAGCAGAGGATTACTTGATCGTGAATCTGCGTTGCAGGATACGGATGGATTGGTCACGAATGTGCCCGGTGTGTTGCTGACTTCTTTTTACGCAGACTGTGTTCCGCTTTATTTCTATGACCCTGTGCAGCGGGCGGTAGGTCTTGCTCATGCCGGCTGGAAAGGTACAGTCGCAGGTATTGCTGTATCCATGGTAGAGACGATGGAACGGGAGTATGGCAGCCGTAGGCAGGACATTCGAGCTGCAATCGGTCCGTCGATTGGGGATTGCTGTTATGAAGTGGATGAGGCGGTCATGCAGCATGTACGGGTTTGGTTTGATGATTCCCCGGTTAATGATAAATACAAGGATTCTGCTTCTAAACAAGCATATCGAGCCGTGAATAACGGAAAAACGATGTTAAACTTGAAAGAATGTAATCGACACATTATGATGAAAGCAGGAATAATGCCGGATCATATCGAATGTACAACATGGTGTACAAGTTGTCATCCCGAACTATTTTTCTCCTATCGGAAGGAAAATGGTGTTACAGGGCGGATGGCGAGCTGGATTGGGCTGGAAGAGAGGTGACCCTCTGTGTCATTGGAGGAGCGTATACAACAGGTAAATCAGAAGATCGAGGACGCATGTCGGCGCAGTAACCGTCATCGTGATGATGTGAATGTGATTGCGGTCACGAAATATGTCTCACTTGAAACAACGGGATCGGTGCTGGATCATGGTCTTGAGCATATTGGAGAAAACCGGTGGCAGGATGCACAGGCCAAATGGGAAGCTTTTGGTCAGCAGGGTACCTGGCATTTTATCGGTCATTTGCAGACGAACAAGGTGAAAGACGTGATTGGCAAGTTTCGTTACATCCATTCACTGGATCGTTTGTCATTGGCGAAGGAGTTGGATAAAAAAGCAGCTTCACTTGGTATCCAAGTGGAAACGTTTTTGCAGGTGAATATTTCGGGTGAAGAGAGCAAGTATGGCTTACAGCCTGAACAGGCAAGTTCTTTTTTGCGTGATATTCGTTCGTTCAACAATCTCAAGGTCGTCGGCCTGATGACTATGGCACCTCATGAGGAAGATCCGGAGCTGACGCGTCCCGTATTTCGTGGATTGCGTGAGCTGAGAGATCAATTGAATGGACAAGCCCTTACAGCAGAGCCATTGACTGAGCTGTCGATGGGGATGTCCAATGATTTTGAAGTGGCCATTGAAGAAGGTGCAACCTGGGTACGGCTAGGATCGATTCTCGTAGGAAAAGAGGAGGGTTCACGATGGGCGTAATGAATAAATTTATGAATTTCCTCGGACTTCAGGAAGAGGAAGAGATTGTGGAACGTGAGCGAATGGCTGCGCAGGAGGAAAATGAGGCTGAACATCAGGAAGCTGAAACCTCCAGTCTCGATAAACGTAGAAACCAAAGGGGGAATAATGTGGTGAGCATTCATTCCCAGAAAAATGTTAAAGTTGTCCTGTATGAACCGCGTTCTTATGACGAGGCTCAGGAAATTGCCGACCATCTGCGTTCGCATCGTACCGTTGTGGTGAATCTGCAACGAATTCGCCAGGACCAAGCGCTGCGCGTTATTGATTTTTTGAGTGGCACGGTATATGCATTGGGTGGCGGTATTTCCAAAATCGGCGGAAACATTTTTCTCTGTACGCCAGATACGGTTGAAATTCAGGGATCAATTACGGAAATACTGGCTGACAGCGAGCAAGATTATAACAGAATGAGGTGAGCCACTTTTGTATCAGATTGAAAGCGTGTTGTACACGTTATACCAGATTTACTTTTACATGGTCATTGTCTACATATTGATGTCTTGGCTTCCCAATGCGCGGGAAAGCTTCATCGGTGAATGGCTGGGCAAATTAGTGGAACCATATCTAAGACCGTTTCGCCGATTTATACCGCCTTTGTTCGGTGTGCTGGATATTTCCCCGATTGTGGCGCTGATCGTTCTGCAACTTGCGCTTAATGGGCTGATCTCCATACTTCGGTATTTTGCATATTAGGGTAGGGTGACATAGATGAGCGGTGAAATTTATGAACATTTTAGCCATGATGAGCGGGATTTTGTAGATAAGGCTTCGGATTGGGTTGAGCAGGCGGGTAAGTATCATGACATGAAGCTAACTGACTTTCTTGATCCAAGACAGGTTTTTATCTTAGAGACTCTTGCCAATCGCCGTAACGACGTTCAGATTCGTCTGGATGGTGGTTACGAGGCTGCTGAACGCAAGCGTGCGCTGGTTGCACCTGATTACATGTATCTGGATGATGAGGATATGGGTATGCAGGTGCTCAGTATTACGTCTGATGATCAGAAAATCTCGGAGCTGGAGCATGGGGACTATATGGGTTCCCTGCTCGGGCTTGGGATGAAACGTGGAAAGATCGGGGATATCCAAGTGCTGGAGGACGGTTGCCATACAGTGGTGGCGGCGGAAACCGGCGCTTTTTTATCGCTTCAACTGAATCAGGTGCATCGGTTACATGTGTTCACAGAGTTACTTCCTTTGGATCAGATGCGATGGTCAGAGAGTAAACTGGAGACGATGGACATTACGGTCGCTTCTCTTCGTTTGGATGGAATCTGCGCAGATGTGTATCGGCTTAGTCGCAGTAAAGTGCTGGTGCCAATCAAAGCTGGTCGCTGCCGTGTGAACTGGAAAGTTGAGGAAGATCCCTCCAAATCGCTAAAAGCGGGTGATGTCGTATCCATCCAGGGATTTGGCCGTTTCAAGGTTATGGAACAGGATGGGATGACCAAAAAAGGGCGTTGCCGAGTGAAAATCGGCAAATTTGCCTGAGTCTGTTGCAGGAAAATCCGCTTTCTTGTCGAAATGTTTATCATAAAGGTGTAGAAAATACGCGGTGTATCCGATAAACATTAAGTCAAAGCTTTACATGAACGTTGGAGGATGCAATTCTGATCCTGCATTCCGTATTCGTTGCCAAGGTTAGGCATCAACGATACGGCCCCTTGGGTGGTACCCATATGCTGCAAACCTTCTCTGAACGGGAAGGAACTTTAACAGGAGGTGGACAGCATGCCATTAACGCCGCTGGACATACACAACAAGGAATTTTCCCGACGTTTGCGCGGGTATGACGAGGATGAAGTCAATGAATTCCTGGATCAAGTCATCAAAGATTACGAAGGCGTCATTCGCGAGAACAAAGAGCTGAGCAATCAGTTGCTGTCCGTTCAGGAGAAACTGGATCATTTTTCTACAATTGAAGAGACGCTTAGCAAAACGATCATCATTGCGCAGGAAGCTGCTGATGATGTGAAGGGTAATGCGAAGAAAGAAGCGCAGTTGATCGTGAAGGAAGCAGAGAAAAATGCAGACCGGATCGTGAACGAATCGTTGGGAAAATCGCGTAAAATTGCTTTGGAAGTGGAAGAACTGAAAAAGCAGGCATCGATTTATCGAGCCCGTTTCCGCACGCTTGTTGAAGCGCAGCTTGAACTGTTGACTCAGGATGGTTGGGAAGTGCTGGAGAGCCGGGAGCAGGAAGTGCGTGACCGTGAGCGGGAGATGAAAGAAATTTATTAGTCTGTCGCCTGGTTGACTTTTGTCTGCAAAGAGGCTATAACTATATTCATAATGAATAGTGATTCCATGACGGGTTCAGTACGTTATGATCTCATCCCTCAGAGAGTTGGTGGTTGGTGCAAACCAATGGATGAGTTATAGCCGAATATCTCCCCGGAGAAGTGACGCTGAAGCGGTGATTATGATTGCCGTGTGTAAGCCGAACCGTAAGCCGTACGTTATAACGGCACCCTGCAGTAGTTTAGCGGGGCATAAGCGCTGTTGATGACAGAGCATACCCAGGCTTGCCTGGATGTGGTTTGTGATGAACAGAATTAGGGTGGTAACGCGAGTATAGCCTCGTCCCTTTCCAGGGACGGGGCTTTTTTGTGTCCAAAAAAGGCGAACGTCCCTGAGGCCCGAAGGGACCTCAGGGAGAGTGCCACCCGCCGGGAAAGCGAAGCACCCGGCAACACCCGCCTCGCGGTAAGGCCATGCGGCGTTCACGCAGGGAACAGCCGCAAAATGGCCGCCACTACGCACATAAACCCTCGCCCATAAGCGCCACTGTTCCACCAACGACAACCCATCCCGGGTGTCCAGAGGGCGAGCACCTATGGGGTCCCCCTTGGCAAGGGGGATTTAGGGGGATTGAAACGCTTTTTGTGGACGGTCCACAATCCAACCAAAGAAAGGGAAGATAATCATCATGCAACGAGTTGACGTCAAAGAGAAGGCACGTGCCAGAGAATTACGCGTGTTAGATAAATGGAAAACGGAGAACACATTCAAAAGAACCATCGAAAACCGGGAGGGTAAGCCAAACTTCGTATTTTATGAAGGGCCGCCTACAGCGAACGGTAAACCGCATATCGGTCACGTACTGGGACGCGTAATCAAGGATTTTGTTGGACGGTATAACACGATGAAGGGTTACCGTGTCGTTCGTAAAGCAGGTTGGGATACACATGGTCTGCCTGTAGAGCTGGGTGTACAGAAGAAGCTTGGTATCTCCCACAAGTGGGAAATCGAAGATTACGGCGTGGAAAAATTCATTAACGAATGTAAAGCGAGCGTATTCGAGTACGAGCAACAATGGCGTGATTTGACAGAAGGTATCGGATACTGGACGGATATGGATAACCCATATATCACCCTTGATAACAACTACATCGAGAGTGTATGGAACATCCTGGCGACAATCCATGAGAAAGGTCTGTTGTATCGTGGTCACCGTGTGAGCCCGTATTGTCCATCATGTCAGACAACACTGAGTTCCCATGAAGTTGCACAAGGGTACAAAGACGTCAAAGATCTGAGTGCTACAGCGAAATTCAAACTGAATGACAGCGGAGAATTTGTACTGGCTTGGACGACAACACCTTGGACACTGCCTTCACACGTTGCACTTGCCGTGAATCCGGATATGGACTACTCCCGTGTTCGTCAAGGTGATGAAGTGTACATCATGGCAACCAATCTGGTTGAAAAAGTGATGAAAGATACCAAGGGTGAGTATGAGATCATCGGTGCACTGAAAGGTGCCGACCTGGTTGGCAAAACGTATGATCCTCCGTTCAACTACGTACAGGCTGAGAAAGCTAACATCATTCTGGGTGCAGGCTTTGTAACGGATGCAAGTGGTACGGGTATCGTACACATGGCTCCTGCCCATGGTGAAGATGACTACCGTGTATGCCGTGAGAATGGGATCAGCTTTGTGAACATGGTGGACCTGGAAGGTAAATTTGTCGCTGAAGTGACTGACTTTGCCGGACGTTTCGTGAAGGATTGTGATATTGATATCGTGCGATATCTGTCTGAGCATGGACGTTTGTTCAGCAAAGAAAAATATGAGCACAGCTATCCGTTCTGCTGGCGTTGTGATACACCGCTTCTGTACTATGCAATGGACAGCTGGTTTATCCAAACAACAGCCATCAAGGACCAATTGATTGCCAACAACAGTGAAGTGGATTGGTACCCAGGTCACGTTCGTGAAGGTCGCTTCGGGAAATTCCTTGAGGATCTGGTGGATTGGAATATCAGCCGTGATCGCTATTGGGGAACTCCGCTGAACATCTGGGTGTGCGAGGAGACGGGCGAACAATTTGCTCCACACAGTATTGCAGAATTGCGTGCTCGTGCGGTAGGTGATGTGCCTGAGAATCTTGAATTGCATAAACCATATGTGGATGACGTTAAAGTCATGAGCTCTTGTGGCAAATATGAAATGAAACGTACACCGGAAGTGATCGATGTCTGGTTCGACAGCGGCTCCATGCCGTTTGCCCAGCAGCACTATCCATTTGAAAATAAAGAAGTATTCGAACAGCAGTATCCTGCGGATATGATCTGTGAGGGAATTGACCAGACACGTGGTTGGTTCTACAGCTTGCTGGCGGTTTCCACCCTTTTGACAGGCAAAGCGCCTTACAAAGCGGTTATGGCTACAGGACACGTTCTTGACGAGAACGGACAGAAGATGTCCAAATCCAAAGGTAACGTTATCGATCCTTGGGAAGTGATTGAAGAATACGGTACAGATGCATTCCGCTGGGCTTTGTTGTCTGACAGTGCACCGTGGAACAGCAAACGTTTCTCCAAAGGTATCGTAGGGGAAGCAAAATCCAAAATGGTGGATACGCTGGTCAACACCCATGCATTCCTGACGCTTTATGCTACCATTGATGGATTTGATCCACAGGAGCACCCGTTCCAACTGTCCGCACACAAGCTGGATCGCTGGATTCTGTCGAGACTGAACAGCCTGATCCTGGTTGTAGAAAAAGCGTTGCTGGTTAACGACTATCTGAACTCTTCCAAAGCGATTGAAGCATTTGTCGATGAACTGAGTAACTGGTATATCCGTCGTTCCCGTGACCGTTTCTGGGGAAGTGGTCTGACAGAGGATAAATTGGATGCTTACCGTACATTGACTGAGGTGTTGGTGACTACTGCGAAACTGGTTGCTCCGTTTACACCGATGCTTGCAGAAGATATCTATCTGAACCTTGCAACAGGCGAGAGTGTGCACATGGAAGACTATCCGGTAGCTAATAAAGCGCTGATTGATGCAGGACTGGAACAGGATATGGAGACGGCTCGCCGCGTGGTTGAACTTGCCCGTAACGTTCGTAACGAAACAGGTATCAAGACACGTCAGCCGCTGTCCGAATTGATTGTTTCTCTCGATAAAGGGTTTGACCTGGCAAGTTATGAAGAGATCATCAAGGAAGAGATCAATGTAAAAGGAATCCGTACGGAGCATAATGATGCGGAATTCGTTGACTTTACATTGAAGTTGAACCTGAAAGTTGCAGGTAAGAAATACGGTAAAAACGTAGGATTCCTGCAAAACTTCTTCAAGGGAATGTCGGCTGATGAGACACGTAAAGTGGTTTCGGAGGGTGTGCTGAACATCGTTTCTCCGGAAGGCGAAGAGCTGCAAGTGACGAGCGAAGAATTATTGGTTGATAAACAGGCCAAATCTGGTTTTGCTTCAGCATCGGGTTACGGTCTGACGGTTGCACTCAATACCGAAATCACGCCAGCCTTGGAACAGGAAGGCTGGGTCCGTGAAGTGGTTCGTGCTGTGCAGGATACCCGGAAACGTCTGGATCTGCCGATTGAGAAAAGAGTACGTTTGACACTGGATGTGGATGCATCCCTTCAGGAAGCTATTCAGGCGTTTGATGATGTCTTGCGTGAAAATGTTCTCGTAAACGAAGTTACATTTGGTTCGAATGAGTCCATGGAACGCGTTGAAGCCGGAGGCAAATCGATCGGTATTTACATCGAAGCGTAATTCGGAGCATGTCCCATTCAACAGGGATAGAATATAGAGTATAAACAAACGAGCCGCAGTGGCAGGGACATATTCCCTGTATCTGGGCTCGTTTGTTTTTTAGGCAATAAGGCAATGATTCTATAGTGCAGTCAATCTATATTGATCAAAGGAACTGACCAAAACATGAGCGAACATGACAAGCAAACCGCCTCCACTTCACAACAATCAACATCAGATAATCTCAATTCCCATGACAAAATTGAAGAGTTACATACCCTGACGAACCGTCTGGCGAATGAACTGGAACGTTCACGAATAGCGCAATACACAGAATTGCTGAACAGGCCATGGAAATTGATTGGACTTAACCTGTTGTCTGGAGCCGCCCGAGGTGTGGGGATCGCGATTGGATTTACCTTTTTTGCAGCAACGATCATTTACGTTTTGCAGCTACTTGGGGCGCTCAATCTTCCCATTGTTGGAGATTACATCGCTGATATTGTGCGCATTGTCCAGCGCCAGCTTGATATGAACACATACTAAGCGATTAGCAGCGATTAAAGGTGAAAGATATCAAAGTGCATTTAGTACATGTCATCCGTCTCCATATCCGGTTCTAACAGACCCTCGCCCTCACGGTTCTCCAGGTACTGGCGATATTGCCGATTGCGCACGATGGAGACGTCATGACCATAGATGTCCGTGGCAACAAAGCTTTCGTACGCTTCAACGCAGCCTTCCACTTCATCGGTTGCTTCAATCGCCATAACATCATAGCTATCGATATCACGTCCTTCAGCCATGGCTGGTGAGTTCGATGTGCCCCAGCTCTCAACGATCTGCCAGGCATCCTCGCCATCGAAGCCATTTTGGTCATCACGCTCGTCCAGACTGGTTCGACCAAATGCCGGGGCAAGGAATTCTTCCTCTACAGGACGGTTTTCGGAGACAACGGTTTCCGGTTGATGTTTTTTGCAGTATTTGGTGTAGGGAACAGCTTCCATACGTTCATAAGGGATGGGTTGCTGGCAGACCGCACATGTACCATAATGTCCTTCTTCGATGGAGTGCAGTGCAGAATCAATTCGTTCCAATTGGAATTCATCATGTTCCAGCAGGGATATGTCTTTCTCGCGTTCATACACCTCCGTGGCTATGTCACCAGGATGGTTATCAATTGGTGATAATTCACCTGTCTGTAGCTTAAGGGAATCTCCAAGGCCATAATGCTCGTTTTCCGAAAGTCTATGTTCAATATCGCGCTTATCGGACATCAGTTGGGAACGTAAAAATTGCAGTTGTTCGTTAGTAAAATGTGACATGATTTTCCCCTTTCTGCTTTCATGCTGGAATCCGGATTTTGACTCTATTGTAGGATGTGCCATTAAGGGCAAGATTACAGAAGGGAAATGTTATCGTTTTTGCCATAAGCATTGCTGATGTAGCGCGTCGTGGACGATTTCCAAACAGCTGTGCTACAATAAACAAGTCTGGCGTAAGCCTGGTATCGTTTGGAAAAGACAAGAACGGAGTGACAAACAAACGTGGTGTATTATATCCTCGCTTTTATCGTATTTTTATTGGATCAGGGAACCAAGTATCTGATTGCAACCCGGATGGAACTCAGAGAAGAGATTCCGGTCATCGGCAATTTCTTTGTCATCACATCACATCGTAACTCAGGAGCAGCTTTTGGCATTCTGCAAGACCAGCGTTGGTTCTTTATTGTGGTTACGTTGATTGTGGTCGTTGCCTTGATTTGGTATTTGCAAAAGGTAAAAGATACCCCGCACAAATTGCTGCCTGTGGCGCTTAGTTTGGTGCTTGGTGGAGCAATTGGCAACTTCCTTGACCGGGCATTGACCGGAGAAGTTGTAGATTTTGTACAGCTTAATTTTGGAAGTTATACGTTTCCCATTTTTAACATCGCCGATTCGGCAATCTGCATCGGTGTAGGGTTGATCATAGTGGAGACATTGCTTGAAGGACGGCGCGAAAAAGCAGCCGCGAAGATTGAAGGGAATGAACATCATGAGTAATCCGAATAAGGAACAGATCAACGACGAAGAACTAATGAATGGCAATGAACGTATGGAATGGACCGTTGCCGCTGAACATAAAAAAGAACGAATTGACAAATATATTACGGAAGCTGTGGATAACGTATCTCGCTCCCAGGTTCAATTGTGGATTGGAGACGGGATGGTTACAGTAAATGGTGCTGTAGTCAAAGCCAATGCCAAGTTATCCGAAGGTGATCTGATTGAACTACAGATTCCAGAACCAGCTGCTGTGGAGATCATTGCCGAAGATATTCCGCTGGAAGTGGTATATGAAGACAGCGACCTGATCGTGATCAACAAACAGCGTGGTCTTGTGGTGCATCCGGCACCAGGACATACGTCAGGTACCCTCGTTAATGCACTTATGCATCACTGCAAAGACCTCTCGGGTATTAATGGGGAGTTGCGTCCTGGTATTGTGCATCGTATCGATAAGGATACATCTGGCCTGATTATGGCTGCCAAGAACGATCGTGCGCATGCATCACTGGCTGCTCAGTTGAAGGAACATACGGTGAATAGACGGTATATTGCGCTTGTTCATGGTCATCTTAATCATGATCAAGGGACCATTGATGCACCGATTGGACGAGATACCAATGACCGTAAAATGTATACGGTCACAGAACGTAACAGTAAACATGCCGTTACGCATTTTACTGTTACAGAGCGGATTAATGATTACACCTTGCTGGAATTGAAACTGGAGACAGGACGTACTCACCAGATTCGGGTTCACATGAAATTTATCGGTCACCCGCTTGTAGGAGATCCAACTTATGGACGGAATAAAGGCATCAAAATGCAAGGACAGGCTCTTCATGCGGCCATTCTTGGATTTGTGCATCCAACAACGGGAGAATACCTTGAATTTTCAGCTCCGATTCCGCAAGATATGGAAGACGTGCTTGCTTCGCTACGCAGTCGTTAACAGCTCCAAGAAAGTACAAATGTTCGGATACTTTGTCCATGGCTTTGATCACGCAAATGCTTCATATTAAAGTGTAGAAATTTGCGTCAAATGAGGAGATGAACAACGTTATGAGTATCGATAAATATCAAGAAACTTACATTCAGACTAATTTTGCCGACCGTATCGGTGGCTCCAACTATGGTAAAGACACGAACATTTATAAATTCGAGAAAATCAAACGTGCCAAAGCTTCGGCCAAAAAAGATTTTCCCGATGTGGAACTGATTGACCTTGGTGTAGGTGAACCGGACGAAATGGCTGATGCAGGCATTGTAGCTGCACTTGCAGAAGAAGCTTCCAGACCTGAGAACCGTGGTTATGCTGACAATGGTATTCCTGAATTCAAAGCTGCTGCTGCTTCCTACCTGAAAAACGTATTCAACGTAGAAGGTATCGATGCAGATACTGAGATCGTGCACTCCATTGGTTCAAAACCGGCTTTGGCGATGATGCCTTCATGCTTCATCAATCCGGGTGATGTGACGATCATGACCGTTCCAGGTTACCCGGTTATGGGTACACATACGAAGTATCTGGGTGGAGAAGTGTTCAACATCCAGTTGACGAAAGAGAACAACTTCTTGCCTGATCTGACGGCTATCCCGGAAGACATCGCAAAACGTGCGAAGTTGCTCTACCTGAACTATCCGAACAACCCAACAGGTGCAAGCGCGACGGTGGAGTTCTTCACTGAAGTCATTGAATGGGCTAAGAAATATAATGTTGTGGTTGTACATGATGCTCCATATGCAGCATTGACGTATGATGGCAAAAAACCGTTCAGCTTCCTCTCGGTACCTGGTGCGAAGGATGTCGGCGTAGAGCTGCACTCTCTATCCAAGTCCTACAACATGACGGGTTGGAGAATCGGATTTGTAGCGGGTAACCCGCTTGTAGTCAAAGCATTCAGCGACGTGAAGGACAACAATGACTCCGGTCAGTTCATCGCGATTCAAAAGGCTGCTGCTTATGGATTGAATCACCCTGAAATTACGGAAAAAATTGCAGAGAAATATTCTCGCCGTCATGACATGCTCGTTGCCGCATTGAACGATTTGGGCTTCCAGGCTGAAAAACCTAAAGGTTCATTCTTCCTGTATGTAGAAGCACCAAAAGGTGTGGTTGGCGGACGTCGCTTCGAATCCGGCGAAGATTTCTCCCAATTCCTTATTCGTGAGAAACTGATCTCATCCGTACCTTGGGATGATGCGGGTAACTTTGTTCGTTTCTCTGTAACCTTTGAAGCGAAGGGTGAAGAGGAAGAGAAACGTGTTATTGCTGAGATCAAACGTCGTCTGAGCGACGTACAATTTGAATTTTAATCGCAGTACCCAATAGTTAAATCATGTACTAACGAAGAGACCGGATACGGTCTCTTTTTTTATGCCCATATTAGAAATTTTTCATTTACTCCCTTTACAAAATTATACATGCAACATATGATTAGATCTTTACGTTATTTGTTATATACAGAAGTTGTTTTTGAAGGGAGTTATTACAATTGTTATCATCACGAACAAGTACGGTGTCCTCACCGGCTACAGGAACAGGCAGTACAGTGTCAGGATTAATCAGATTGTTAAGACCCAAACAGTGGACTAAAAATCTGCTGTTATTTGCTGCGTTACTATTCTCTTTTGAGGAGATTCGGACGGAAACCATTCTTGCGACGTTGCTTGGTTTTATTCTATTTAGCCTCGTTGCAGGCTGTGTGTATATTTTAAATGACTTTGTAGACCGGGACAGGGATCAGCTTATCTGTTTGCGTTTTTCCTGTTGGGTGGAGGTTTCGTCATCCGTATTCGTTCGTGCTTGGGCAAAAATGCACTAATCGTTCTGCTTATGTTATCGGTGCTTATTACGGCCGGTAATAATATATATATCGTCATATCGAGACCTTATCCACGATTAAGCAGTCCTATGAACAACTGGAGCAGGATCGTATGGTCCTTCAAGATTCAGACGCAGTCCATTAAAAGTATTATTAACCCTTTACCGCATCTGTGGATGCAGGTAGAGGGTTATTTTGGTTATATCAAATTTCTCATTTTCCTATGGATAAATATGCAGAAATGTTGTATAATTATGAATAACCAATGAGATGTATTGTGCATGGATGTTTTTCAGCCTAACTGCTGATTCTAAGAAGAACGTAGCAGAGGGTTTTCACCTGCGATGGTGAGGTGTTGACAGGGGGTTGTCTTTCTGTCATAATTCATGAAGACAAACGGACATATTGATTACAGAACCCTGTGAGGTCCTGCAATATGAACGACATGAATAGCACCTTTAAATCAGTCCCGTGAGACTGGCAAGGTAACGTGAACGATACATCGTTTTTTTGCTGCGGCAAATGAAGCGATGCATCCCCGAGAGTAAACTTTCTTCAGAGCGGTCTGAAGTTCGGAGACTCCTTGCCAATAAACACGGCAAGGAGTCTTTTTTTTCTCCTCGTCACGGGGCCATGATGCTGAAGGGAAATCCTGAGGAGGCTGAACGCATGAGCACAGAGACACATGTCATTATGGATGAGACGGCGATCCGCCGCGCATTAACACGGATTGCCCATGAGATATTGGAGAAAAACAAAGGAATCGACGATTGTGTGTTGGTCGGTATCCGCACACGCGGGGTTTACCTCGCAGAACGGATTGCCGCCAAAATTGAAGAAATCGAGGGCGCCAAAGTCCCCTGGGGAGAACTGGATGTGACTCCTTATCGCGATGACCGCTTGGACGAAAATAAAGCAAATCGCAAGGAAATGTTGATTATGACACCTGAATCACTTTCGATCCACAACAAAAAAGTGATTTTGTTCGATGATGTGCTCTATACCGGACGGACGATTCGCGCAGCGATGGATGCCCTGATGGACTGTGGAAGACCGCAGAACATTCAGCTGGCTGTACTCGCAGACCGCGGACACCGGGAACTTCCGATTCGACCTGATTTTATCGGCAAGAATGTGCCGACTTCCAAATCAGAGGAGATCGAAGTTGCACTCATGGAAACGGACGGACAGGACGAAGTCAAAATCACTCAGAACCGGGGGGAGCAAGCATAATGATTACACAGACAGCATTGAGAGACCGAAGCTTGCTTGGACTGAAGGAACTTAGTCGAGGAGAAATCGAGTCCATTCTGAACAGAGCGGCTCACTGGGAAGCGCAGAAAGAGAAGTTGGTTCCTGTACTGGAATCACGCTTTGTTGCAAACATGTTCTTCGAGAACAGCACACGTACCCGTTTCTCCTTCGAAATGGCAGAGAAACGCCTGGGTGCACAAGTGCTGAACTTTACGGCAGCCGCATCCAGTGTGGAAAAAGGAGAGTCCATCTACGATACGGTACGAACACTTGAGTCGATGGGCATTGATGCAGGCGTGATCCGGTTGAAACCGGCAGGCGTTCTGCAACAACTGGCTCAGAAAGTGAATGTACCACTCGTGAACGCCGGAGACGGCAACAATGAGCATCCCACACAGGCCTTGCTGGACCTCTACACGATGAGGAAAGCATTTGGCGAACTGAAAGGCTTGCGTGTTTCCATCATTGGTGACATCCTGCATAGCCGTGTAGCTCGTTCCAACCTGTGGGCACTGCAAAAGTTTGGTGCAGATGTACGCTTCTGTGCACCACAAACGATGCAGGCACCGGAACTCGCAGAGCATGCTCCTTATGTCGGTCTTGAAGAAGCGCTGGATGCAGATGTAGTCATGATGCTCCGTGTTCAACTGGAACGCCATCAACATGGTTTAATTACTTCAGCTGAGGATTATCGCGAACACTACGGATTGACGGAAGAACGGGCATCACGCCTAAAACCAAGCACCATTATCATGCACCCTGCTCCTGTGAATCGCAATGTCGAGGTAGATGACGCGGTTGTGGAAAGTGAAGCATCGCGGATCTTCCCGCAGATGGCAAACGGCGTTCCAATCCGCATGGCGGTTATGGAACGTGCGATGAAACTGTAACAGGGTCTGGCTGTGGGTCATAGGCTAACGGTACGGTAGTTCTTATAGAGCAATAAGAGAGTGCACGATAAAGAAAATCATTCGGCTTGCCTGGTAAGCCGGACAGAACCGAAGCGGAGGGCAATTATGCTACAGATTATAAAAAACGCGAACGTCTTGAACCAAAAAGGGGAACTTGAACGGAAAACCATCATTATAGATGAAGGTAAAATTAAAAAGATCGCTGATCTGGAAGACCAAGCCGTACTGGATGTCGAAAAGTCAGCGCAAAGTGTGACAGACGCATCGGGCAAACTGGTCATTCCGGGATTGATCGATATGCACGTACATCTGCGTGAACCTGGATTCGAACACAAAGAGACGATCGAGACAGGTGCCCGTTCAGCAGCACAAGGTGGTTTTACAACGATCGCTTGCATGCCGAACACAAGACCAGTAACAGATACAGCGGAAGTTGTGAAACTGGTATTGGATAAAGCCAAAGAAGCTGATCTGGTTAAAGTATTGCCTTATGCAGCCATTACAAAAAACGAACTGGGTCGTGAACTTACCGATTTTGCCGCATTGAAAGAAGCAGGCGCTATTGGATTCACAGATGACGGTGTAGGCGTACAAAACGCTCAAATGATGAAAGATGCCATGAGCCTCGCGGCAAGTATGGATATGCCCGTGATCGCTCACTGTGAAGATGATTCGCTGGTTGTTGGTGGATATGTGACGGAAGGTGAGTTTTCTAAGCGCCACGGCATCAAAGGAATTCCAAATGAATCCGAAGCTATCCACGTTGGCCGTGATATCTTGCTCGCCGAAGCAACAGGAGTTCACTACCATGTCTGTCACGTAAGTACAGAGCAATCGGTTCGTCTGATTCGTTTAGCGAAGTCCATCGGCATTAAAGTAACTGCTGAGGTATGTCCGCACCATCTGGTGTTGTCGGATGAAGATATCCCGGGCATGGACGCCAACTGGAAAATGAACCCGCCGCTGCGCTCACCACGCGATGTGCAGGCTTGTATCGAAGGTTTGCTGGACGGCACGCTGGATATGATCGTAACTGATCACGCGCCACACAGTGAAGAAGAGAAAGCCAAAGGCATGGAGCTGGCACCTTTCGGTATCGTAGGATTCGAAACAGCCTTCCCGCTGCTGTACACGAAGTTTGTGGAAACAGGACTGTGGAGCTTGGACTTCCTGGTGAAACGTATGACAGCTGATCCGGCACGTGTATTCCGACTGGATACAGGCAAACTGGAAGAGGGAGCACCAGCGGATATCACGATGATTGACCTGAACGAAGAAAAAGCAGTAGATCCTGCAACGTTTGCAACCAAAGGAAGAAACACTCCATTCACAGGGTGGAAGCTGAAAGGTTGGGCCACACAAACATGGGTGGATGGCAAAAGCGTATGGAGCAACACTGTACAACAATAAAACGGTAATTTAGTAAATTGATAAATTAGTAACCCTACATCTTTAACTCTTTAAATCAGTAACAGTAATTCTTAACTTTTTTGAAACAACAAATCTTTTTAACTCTAAAACTTAATCTATAACTTATTTACTAGTAACATCTTTTCAACTAACTCGAGGCAAATCATGCCGAGAGTCTAACATACGAAACAAGCAAAGTTGAATGTCATGATTTTGAACTTGGACACCAACGTAACTGCGGAGCGGACAGAAAAGACCCGAAGAAGCAAAGCGTTCGCCTTTATCACCGGATTACATCATTTGAAAAATGATAAAAAGTAATCCGGGGATAACAGCGATCAAAGGGTTTTCTGTCAGCGGAGCCGCACGAAGTTTCCAGAAAGTTCAACCCCAATGCATTCAACGTTGATAAACACAGAGGAGTGAAATGGGATGCAGGCACAGGCAAGATTATTGTTGGAAGACGGCACACTGTTCACCGGGAAAGCATTTGGTGCTGAAGGTGAAACTACAGGTGAGGTCGTTTTTAATACGGGAATTACAGGCTATCAAGAGGTGCTTTCGGATCCTTCCTATTGCGGTCAAATCGTGACCATGACGTATCCGCTGATCGGAAACTACGGTATTACGCGTGATGACTTTGAGTCGATTCGTCCATACGTACACGGTTTTGTTGTGCGTCGTCATGAGCCAACGCCAAGCAACTGGCGTGCGGAATACAGCGTAGACAATCTGCTCAAAGAATACGGCATCGTAGGAATCAGCGAAATTGATACACGCATGTTGACTCGCCGGATTCGTCACCACGGCACAATGAAGGGAATTCTCACAACAGGATCGAAGCCTGTGGAAGAACTGCTGGAGATGATGGGAGACACGACCATCGCCGAGCTGCGTAACCAGGTGCCTATGACTTCTACGGAGCATGTCTACAATAGCCCGGGAACGGCTGAACGTATTGTGCTCGTGGATTATGGTGCTAAAACAGGAATCTTGCGCGAACTCAGCAAACGTAACTGTGACGTTGTTGTTGTTCCACACGATGTAACAGCAGACGAGATTCGTCGCCTGAACCCGGACGGCATTCAACTGTCCAACGGCCCTGGGGACCCGAAAGACGTACCTCACGCAGTTAACATGATCAGTGAACTGCTTGGCGAATACCCGATCTTCGGTATCTGCCTGGGTCACCAGTTGTTCGCACTTGCAGCAGGAGCAGACACCGAAAAACTCAAGTTTGGACATCGCGGAGGAAACCACCCGGTGAAAGAACTGGAGAGCGGACGTTGCTTCATCACATCCCAGAACCATGGCTTTACCGTAAACGAAGAGTCTGTGAAGAGTACAGATCTGGAAGTTACACATATCAACAATAACGATAAGACCATTGAAGGTCTGAAACATAAATCATTCCCGGCATTCTCGGTTCAATATCACCCTGAAGCAGCCCCGGGTCCTTACGACAACAGCTATCTGTTCGACCGCTTCATCGAGATGATTCGCGAGCACAAAATCACTAACCCGCAAAAGCCGCGTCAAGCCGTATTGGCAGCCGCAGTGAAAGGAGCACAATAACATGCCGATTAACAAAGATCTCAAAAAAATCCTGGTGATTGGTTCCGGTCCAATCGTCATCGGTCAAGCGGCCGAGTTCGACTATGCCGGTACACAAGCTTGCCAGGCTCTGAAAGAAGAAGGCGTGGAAGTTGTACTTATCAACAGCAACCCGGCGACCATTATGACGGATACAAACATGGCTGACAAAGTATACATCGAGCCTATCACACTAGATTTTGTAACCCAAATCATTCGTCAAGAGCGTCCAGATGGCTTGTTGCCAACATTGGGTGGTCAAACAGGTCTGAACATGGCTGTAGAACTGGCTCGTGCAGGCGTGCTGGAACGTGAAAATGTGAAATTGCTCGGAACGCAACTGACATCCATCGAAAAAGCGGAAGATCGTGATCTGTTCCGTGACCTGATGCGTGAATTGGAACAACCTGTACCAGAGAGTGTAATCGTAACGACACTTGAAGAATCACTTGAATTTGCAAATGAGATTGGTTATCCAATCATCGTACGTCCAGCCTATACACTGGGCGGAACAGGCGGCGGAATCTGTGCGAACGAAGAAGAGCTGCGCGAGACGGTGGCAGCGGGAATTCGTTACAGCCCGATTGGGCAATGTCTGGTCGAGAAGAGCATTGCAGGCATGAAAGAAGTCGAGTATGAGGTTATGCGGGATAAAAACGATAACTGTATCGTTGTCTGCAACATGGAAAACTTTGACCCGGTAGGTGTTCATACAGGCGATAGTATCGTCGTAGCACCAAGCCAAACCCTGTCGGACCGTGAATATCAAATGCTGCGTTCAGCTTCCCTGAAAATCATCCGTGCCCTGAACATCGAAGGTGGATGTAACGTACAGTTTGCACTGGACCCACACAGCTTCCAATACTATGTTATCGAAGTAAACCCACGGGTAAGCCGTTCATCAGCTCTGGCTTCCAAAGCAACGGGTTATCCGATTGCAAAAATGGCTGCCAAAATTGCCATGGGTTATACCTTGGATGAAATCGTGAACCCAGTAACAGGCCAAACGTATGCTTGCTTCGAGCCAACACTGGATTATATCGTGAGCAAAATCCCACGCTGGCCGTTCGACAAGTTCATCTCGGCGAACCGTAAACTGGGAACTCAGATGAAAGCAACAGGCGAAGTCATGGCGATTGGTCGGACATTCGAAGAGTCGATCCACAAAGCGGTTCGTTCCCTGGAAATTGGCGTACATCGCCTCTACCTGAAGGATGCCGAAACGCTGGACGAAGCTACCCTGAACGAACGTCTGATCAAAGCAGATGATGAGCGTATCTTCCTGATTGCCGAAGCATTCCGCAGAGGTTATACACTGCAACAGCTACAGGATCTGACCAAGATTGACTGGTGGTTCCTGGACAAAATCGAAGGTCTGATCGCATTCGAAGATCGCATTCGCGAAGAATCCGAATTGTCTTCCGACATTCTTTATCAAGCGAAACGCCTTGGATTCACGGACCGCGCCATTGCAGAACTGCGTGCGCAAGGTCAACCTGGAGGCACATTAACAACTGAAGCGGAAGTTAGAACTCGTCGGGAAGCAGAGAACCTGCGCCCAGTGTACAAAATGGTAGATACATGTGCAGCTGAGTTCGAAGCAACAACGCCATATTACTACTCGACTTACGAGACAGAGAATGAAGTTATCCCTTCAGACAAGAAAAAAGTTGTGGTACTGGGTTCAGGACCAATCCGGATCGGTCAAGGGATCGAGTTTGACTACTCTACTGTACACGCAGTATGGGCATTGCAAAAAGCAGGCTATGAAGCAGTCATTATCAACAATAACCCGGAGACGGTGTCTACGGACTTTAATACATCCGATCGCCTGTACTTTGAACCGCTCTTCTTCGAAGATGTCATGAACGTGATTGAACAGGAGAAACCAGTAGGGGTTATCGTACAGTTCGGTGGTCAAACGGCCATCAACCTAGCAGCACCACTGCGTAATGCAGGTGTAACCATTCTCGGAACGGATCTGGAAAGCATCGATGAGGCGGAGGACCGCAAGAAGTTCGAGCGTCTGCTCTCCCGTCTGGAGATTGCACAGCCAAAAGGTAAAACAGTCATTTCCGTTGATGATGCGGTAGAAACAGCTCAAAGTCTGGGCTACCCGGTGCTGGTTCGTCCTTCCTATGTACTCGGCGGTCGTGCGATGGAGATTGTATACTCCGATGCTGAATTGCTGACATACATGGAACAGGCGGTTAAAATCAATCCGGAGCATCCGGTCCTGATCGACCGTTACATGATGGGTAAAGAAGTTGAGGTTGACGCCATCTGTGATGGTGAAACGGTATTGATTCCGGGAATCATGGAGCATATCGAGCGTGCAGGGGTTCACTCTGGTGACTCCATCGCGGTATATCCTCCTCAACATCTGTCCCAGGATTTGAAAGAGAAAATTGTAGAGATTACCATCAAAATTGCGAAAGAACTGAAAACGGTAGGTTTGGTCAACATCCAGTTTGTTATCCATGATGGCCAAGTGTACATTATCGAGGTGAACCCGCGTTCATCCCGTACCGTACCGTTCCTGAGCAAAGTAACCAACATTCCAATGGCGAACTTGGCAACACAAGCGATTCTGGGTGTGAAACTGAAAGATCTTGGTTATGTTGACGGGCTGTGGCCTGAATCGGATCATGTATCTGTCAAAGTTCCGGTCTTCTCCTTCGCGAAGCTGCGTCGTGTAGAACCAACCCTCGGACCTGAGATGAAGTCTACAGGTGAGGTTATGGGTCGTGACCCGAATTACGCTAAAGCGTTGTTCAAAGGTCTCATCGGCGCAGGAATGAAAATTCCGGCAACCGGAGCGATTGTTGTGACTGTAGCAGACAAAGACAAAGACGAAGCGGTTCCTTTGCTCGAAGGTTTCTACAGACTGGGTTACAAAATCATGGCTACCGGCGGAACAGCAGCTGCGCTTGAAGCAGCGAACATTCCGGTAACGACTGTGAACAAATTAAGTGAAGGTTCGCCGAACATTCTGGATATGATCCGTAGCGGCGAAGCGAACTTTGTCTTCAACACACTCACCAAAGGCAAAACACCGCAGCGTGATGGATTCCGTATCCGTCGTGAAGCGGTAGAAAACGGCATTGTATGTATGACTTCACTGGATACGATTCGTGCGCTGCTGATCATGCTGCAAACCATCAACTTCTCTTCGGAAGCAATGCCTGTCTTTGTAAAATAAATAACTCTCTGATGAAGGACATCAGTCAGCCTGCGGGCTGGCGGGATGTCCTTTATATCGGGAAAAACGGAAAAAATGAGCAAGTGGAGGGGAGCGCGGGTGATGAATCACACGAATTTCAATGAAATGGCTGGCCGTCTGATGGTGGCACTGGATTACCCTGGAGCAGAAGAAGCGAAAGCATTGGTACAAGCTCTTGAAGGCATTCCCTGTTATCTGAAGGTGGGCATGCAGCTGTTCTACGCAGCAGGACCGGACTTTATTCGGGAGCTGAAATCCAAAGGTTACTCCGTTTTTCTGGATGTGAAAATGCATGACATTCCCAACACCGTTCGTGGCGGTGCTGAAAGTATCACACGTCTTGGGGTAGACATGTTCAATGTACATGCAGCGGGTGGAGCCCTCATGATGCGTGCTGCACGTGAAGGTGCTGAGGCAGCAATCGCTGCCGATCCTTCTTTACGCAAGCCCGAGATCATTGCGGTGACCCAATTGACCAGTACAAGCCTGGAAACGATGAATACCGAGATTGGTATTCCGGGAAGTGTGGAAGCTGCTGTGGTTCGTTATGCTGGACTGGCCCAAGAGGCCGGGCTGGATGGAGTTGTTGCTTCCCCGCTGGAAGTGCCTGCAATCCGAGCAGCGTGCGGAAGTGCTTTTCACACCGTTACACCGGGAATTCGTCCAGCAGGTAGTGGTCTGGGAGATCAGACACGCGTCTTGACGCCAGGTGAAGCCATCGCCAGAGGCAGTCATTACATTGTTGTAGGCAGACCCATTACAGGCGCCCCCAATCCGCGTGAAGCGGCAGAAACCATTTTGAAGGAGATGTTGAACGCATGATCGAACTGAATGAGATTCCGAATCATATTGCTTCCCAACTGCTGAAAATCAAAGCCGTGGCGTTACGTCCGCAGCAGCCATTTACATGGACATCCGGCATCAAATCACCAATATATTGCGATAACCGCTTAACGATGTCCTACCCCGAGATTCGCAATGATATCGCTGAAGCTTTTGCTACAATCATTCGTAACCAGTACCCGGATGCAGAAGTCATCGCAGGTACAGCAACCGCAGGTATTCCGCATGCCGCTTGGGTGGCTCAGAAGCTGAATCTGCCGATGGCCTACATTCGTGATAAAGCGAAAGGACACGGCAAGGAGAACCTCATCGAAGGTCTGATTACGGAAGGACAGAAAGTGGTTGTCATCGAAGATCTGATCTCTACAGGTGGCAGTTCGATCAAAGCAGCCGAAGCTGTACGTGTAGCAGGTGCAACACCGTTGGCCGTACTTGCCATTTTCAGCTACCAGCTGGATAAAGGTGTGAAAGCATTTGAAGATGCTGGAATTCCACTTCAGACGCTGTCCAATTATACGGCTTTGATGGATGTGGCTTTGGCTCAGGGAACGATTCAGGAGAGTGACTTTGAGTTGCTTAAATCTTGGCGTGAAGATCCTTCTTCATTTGGTAAATAATATCATTGATAGCTCGAAAAAATGTTCAGGATTGAACGGTATCAAAATTGTAATGATTGCCGTCATAGCGGCAAAACCATCGAATATGCAAGAGGCATCCCGCACTTTGGGGTGCTTTTTTTGTTTGTTCATCAAAATATTAACTTTTTCCCTCTACCGTTGTAAAAAGCTTGTAACTTTTAGTTGGGATCGGTCGTTTATAATTCAGTGTAGGATGGAACAGATTTCTAATTTTAGGTTTTTTGAAGAAATGAACGGGATTTCAAGAAAGGATGAGCGTGATTGCTGGCATGAAGAATTTATTTCTCAGAAAAAGACCTGCCAAGAGCCAGTCAGGCGATGAACATCAACAGGGGGAAACACCGTTGGAGACATCGACGGAGTCGGGGGAAAATACATACAACAATGAACACGATTACCCGACGAATAAACCTCCGTTATCTGAAAGTGAAATCGCTTCAGATGAAGTGGCTGCAACTGCTGTCACTACCGTTGAGGAACCCCAGAAGAAGATCAAACCAAAGAAGGATATGCTGCCTCCATATGATGGACCTGTACTGGAGGTGCGTAACGTGCATCGTAGTTTCCAGACAGGCAGTCGTATCATCCATGTGCTCAAAGGCATTGATATGGAAGTGAATCCGCAACAACTGGTCATGCTGAAGGGGCGTTCAGGCTCAGGCAAAACAACACTGCTGAATATGCTCGGTGGACTGGATCAGCCTTCAAGTGGAGACATTCTGTTCTCTGGCCAGCCTCTTCAGGATTGGGGAGACCGGCGGCGGACCGCTTTGCGGCGCAAAGAGATCGGTTTTATTTTTCAGGCATATGCACTCATGCCCTTATTATCTGCTTGGGAAAATGTAGAACTGTCGCTGCGAATGGCGGACGTCCCGCGAGCGGAGTGGAAGGACAGGGTTGGTCACTGTCTGGATCTGGTTGGACTATCCAAACGTGTGAAGCACCGACCTTTCGAGATGTCCGGGGGAGAGCAGCAGCGGGTGGCTATAGCCAAGGCGATTGCCCATAGACCCAGATTGTTGCTTGCGGATGAGCCTACAGCGGAACTGGATTCCAAGATGGGCGCTCAGGTCATGGCCGTATTCCGCAATATTATTGAAGTAGAACAAGTAACAATATGTATGACTACACACGATCCTACAATTTTGGAGGTTGCGGACCATGTTTATGAAATGGCGGACGGCAGATTTATCAAGTAAAGGGGCCGCTCCGAAGAGGGGGAAACGCGCAGCGATTATTGTACTCGGTGCGATAATGGTTGCAACGATGTCCGGCTGCTCATTGCTGCCGTCAGAAACAGAGGAAGAAGTACTTCCGCCTATTACACCACCAACGATCTCCAAGAAACCGGAATATGAAGTCCGGACGGAAACGTTGGAGAAAAAAGTAAGTGGTAGCGGCAAGATGATGAGTCAGCGGGAAGAGAAGGTGTACTTCACGCTTGATGGCATGCATGTTAAAGAATTAAATGTTAAACCAGGGGATAAAGTGAAAAAGGGTCAACTTCTTGCTGTCCTCGATGTGGAGAGTGTAGAGAAGGAGATCCGTGGCAAGAAACTGGCTATTCGCAAATCCGAAGTTCAAATGAAGGAAACACTCCGCAAGAAGGATGAGATGGACCCGGTAGAGTTCGAAGAATCAACGATTGCGTTTGAAGAACTACGCCAGGAACTCGCTGATCTGGAGGAACAACTGGGCAAAGCCACGTTGACCGCTCCGTTTGGCGGCACCGTTATTGCTGTGCAGGTAGAGAAGGGTGCAACTGTGAAAGCGTATGATCCGATTGCTACGATTGCGGATACATCGAATCTGGTTGTGGCAGCTACCTTTGCCAAGGAAGATCTGGAGAAGTTCTCGGCCGGTATGAAGGCAGAAGTAGATATTAATGGAGCTGGTAAAGTCGCTGGCAAAATTAAAGTTATGCCTATCGCGGAAGCATCGGGAAGCGGCAGTGGCGAAGGGACGGGTGAAGGCGGTACGCCTCCAACCAAGGAAACGCTGGATAAGTATGTCATCGTTACACTTGCAAAAATGCCAAAAGGCGTCGAACGTGGCACACCACTATCGGTCTCGATTGTAACGCAGCGTACCGAGAACGCGATTGTGATTCCTGTATCCGCTTTACGCTCCATCGGTTCAAGAACGTATGTACAAGTGGTGGAGAGTGATGGCAGCAAGCGTGAAGTGGACGTTGAAGTTGGACAGCAGACATCGACAGATGTCGAGATTCTGAAAGGTCTGACCGTAGGTCAGAAAGTAGTGGGACGCTAATGGGGCTGCCATTGCTTCGGCTGCTGTTCCGCAAAATGTGGAACACGCGCTGGATGACCTTCAGCACACTGATCGGATTGATTGTGGCGGTAGCGTTCACCGTCAGTATTCCAATGTATGCCGATGGTGCGTTGAAACGGGTCGTCGCGCAAACGCTGCAGGATAACAGTGAAGGGTTGCCAGCCGGTTCGTTGCTGATGAGTTATCAGGCACCTGGTGGCGTGAAGACAGACACACGGGGTCTGGATGAAGTCGATCGTTATATTCGTGAGGATGTCCCTCGCGATATTGGTTTTCCTTTTCATACGTATGTGAATTCAAGATCTATTCGCAGCACAGAGGTGAGCCCGGAAGATCCAACCAAAGTGGATGCCAGCAGGGCGCGCAGTATGAGTCTGGGTACGATGAGTGGGCTGGATGCACAGGTGAATTACTCTGCAGGTGTGAAACCTGGAAACCAGGTCAAAGATGACACGATTGAGGCAGTCATGTTGGAAGAGGGTATGTACCGTAACGACCTGCATATCGGTGACATTCTGGAATATCCGGTGTATAGCGGTCTTGATATCACGTTACGTGTGAAGATTACGGGTTCCTTCAAGGCAGATGATCCGAACAGCCCTTACTGGGTACAAGGATTTGACGGCATGATGAATGGACTTTATGTGGATGAATCGGTTTTTAATGATGTTTTACTGAAGGAAAAAGGGATTCCACTTCAAAATTCACGTTGGTATTATGCCTTTGATCTGAAAGAAATTCAAACCAGCCAGTTATCAGGTCTGACTTCCATGCTGGAAAGGCTGGATATCGATCTGTACCAGCGGCTGAAAGATACAAAAGTGGACATCACCTTTGGTGATCTGCTCAAGCAGTTCCGCAGTCAGAGTCTGCAATTGCAGACCATGTTGTTTACCTTGGCAGCACCGATGATTGCGATGGTCTTTTATTTTATTGCGATGAATGCCAGACAGTCATTACAAAAGCAAGAGAGTGATATTGCGGTATTGCGCAGCCGTGGAGCTTCAGCTCGGCAGATCTTCTCTCTCTACCTGCTTGAAGGCATATTTCTGGGGGCTATTGCGCTCGTTATTGGGCCGTTTCTCGGTTGGTTTATGGCCAAGAGTATCGGTTCAGCAAGTGGCTTTCTCTCGTTCGTAGATCGGAAGTCTATTCCGATCGGTGTATCAAAAGAAGCCATTCTCCTGGGCGTAGCAGCGGTCCTTGTTGCGATCATCGCATCCCTTATCCCTGCGATAACCTATGCACGGGCAACCATTGTATCGGCCAAACGGCGGCAAGCACGGACAGACCGTGCTCCAGTATGGCAACGCTGGTTCCTGGACGTTGTGTTGCTGGGTCTGGCTGGATATGGATACTACCTGTTCTATGAACGTCAGATGTTGACCTTCCAGACGGGAATGACAACCGATCAGCTACAGGTACAGCCGTTTCTGTTCTTTGTACCCGCACTCGCGATCTTTGCGCTTGGACTATTCTTCCTGCGCTTGTTCCCATGGATATTGAAGCTCATCCAGCTGATCGGTCGTAAGTTTCTCCCGGTCCCGCTGTATCTGACATTAACACAGTTGTCGCGTTCATCTTCTTCATATTATCCGCTGATGATCCTTCTTGTACTGACACTGGGACTTGGGGTATACAACTCGGCTGCTGCTCGGACGATTGATCTGAATTCCACTGAGCGTACCTTGTACCGTTATGGTTCTGATGTGATTATGCAGACTGTGTGGGAAGGAACACCTGAGGTTAAACCTGGTGGTTCGGGACAGAATGGCGGTACAGGTGGAGGTCAACAAGGTGGTGGCAATGGAGGAGGAGGTTCTGCTGGAGGGGGTTCCGGTGGAGGAAATGGCGGTGGAGGTGCTCCAGGCGGTGGCGGTTCTTCGCAGCCATCCAAAGTCATCTACTCCGAACCTCCATTCGAAGTGTTCCGCAGATTAGATGGGGTTGAACATGCAGCACGAGTGCTGCAGACCAAAGGCAATATTATCGTCTCTGGTAAATCGGGCGGACAGGGGATGCTGGTCGGAATTGATAATGTGGACTTTGCTCAAGTGGCATGGTTCCGCAACGATCTGTTCCCGGCACATCCCTACAAGTACCTTGACTTGCTTGGTAAATATGAAGGGGCTGTGTTGATCTCTTCCAAATTTGCTGACAAATTCAAACTCAAAACTGGAGATCTTGTCTCCATGGGTGTACAGGGACAGGCGATTGAATTCGTCGTGTTTGGGATCATTCCTTACTGGCCAGCCCAGTATCCGGATCAGATGCCATTTTTCGTGGCGAATCTGGATTATATCTATGATCAGGTGCCTCTGATTCCTTATGAGGTATGGCTGAAAATGGAACCGGATGCCAAAGTGGCTCCATTAATGGAGAAACTCGCAGCAGAGGGCATTGAGTTATCTTCTGTGCGTGACGTCCGCACCGAATTGGTATCTCAGGGTAAACATCCGTCACGAGGTGGCGTATTCGGGATTCTGAGCCTTGGTTTCCTGGTATCCGTTATTATCTCGTTGATTGGATACGTGCTGTACTGGTTCTTCAACCTGTCTGGCCGTGTTGTGCAATTTGGTGTATTACGGGCCATGGGGTTATCCCGGGCACAACTGAGCGGTATGCTGCTGCTGGAGCAGGTGTTCACAGCGGGGCTGTCGATCCTGCTGGGTATTGGGATTGGTCAGGTATCCAGTCGTTTATTCCTGCCATTCCTGCAAACGACGGATAATGTATCTGCTCAGGTACCTCCGTTCCGGATTGTGTTTGAACAGCAGGATATGTTGCAACTGTATGGGGTCACCGTGGTGATGCTGGTCATCGGTGCAACGATGTTGCTCTGGCAGATTCGCAGATTGCGGGTTCACCAGGCAGTCAAAATGGGAGAGGAGAGGTAAACGTGATCCAATGCGAAGGACTTGTCAAAATTTTTAAATCCAGCGATGTGGAAGTCGTTGCCCTTCAGGGTCTCAACCTGACTGTCAATCAAGGTGAAATGATGGCGATCATCGGTAACAGCGGTAGCGGTAAGTCCACACTGCTGAATATTCTGGGCGGGCTTGATCGTCCTACGGCTGGTACGGCCGTTGTGGGAGACTGGGATTTGCTTAAGATGACAGATGCCCAATTGGTCGAATACAAACGTCATACGGTAGGTTTTATCTGGCAAAATAACGGTCGTAACTTGCTGCCTTATCTCACTGCACTGGAAAATGTGGAGACTCCCATGATTCTGGGAGGCAAGCGTGATCGTGCTTATGCAAAACAATTGCTCGAATGGGTAGGCCTTAAGGATCGGATGCATAACAAATTGCATCAATTGTCAGGAGGAGAGCAGCAACGGGTAGCGATTGCGATCTCATTATCCAATCGTCCCAAAATTCTGCTTGCAGATGAACCAACCGGTTCGGTCGATTCCGAGACATGTGATACCATCATGGGCATTTTCCGAAGAATGAACAAGGAACTTGGCGTTACGATTGTCATCGTTACCCATGACTTGACGCTTGCTGGCAAGGTAGACCGGATCGTTGCGATTCGGGATGGCTTGACCAGTACCGAGTTTGTGAAACGCAACCCGAATCTGGATGATGAACATAACTTGTCCGAAACGGGTATGCCGGACATTCACGAAGCATTTGTCATTATTGACCGTGCAGGACGGCTTCAGGTGCCAAAAGAGTATCTGGAGGCCTTATCCATTGATAATCGGGCTACATTGGAATTTGACGGTGAACGTATTGTTATTACGCCACCAAGATAATTAATGAGGGGGAATTGGAAGATGAAGAACAGGTTGTGGGGAAAACGTGTGCTGGCTGTCATCGCTACTGCGACGCTGGCACTGCCGCTGATTGCCGGCTGTACGGCAAGTGAGGCCAAGGATACGGAACAGCGTGTATTACGTGTGGCAACGTTGTGGGGAGGACAGGATGACAGTTACTTCCGTCAGCAGTTCACCGATGCTTTTGAATTGACACATCCCAATGTAACCATCGAAATTGTGGCTGCTGTTGATCAGAGCAGCATGTATGGGTATGGCAACACGGAAGAACAGCCGGAAGTTCCGGATACGATGGAGAGTCTGAAGAAGATTATGACTGGGGATAACCCGGTTGACGTTATCGTTGCTGATACCGCCACAGTGAAATCATTAATTCAGGAGAATCTGGTGAAACAGCTGGACCCACTGATGCAGGAAGATAAGTTTGATACCAGTGATATCGTGCCTAGTGTACTGGAGGGAATTAAGGACCTTGGAGATCAGAGCATTTATGCATTGACACCAACGTTCTCCTCATCGGCTTTGTTCTATAACAAGGGCATGTTTGCAAAAGCAGGCGTGGAACCGCCAACAGACAACATGACATGGGACGATATTTTCAATCTGGGTACCCGTCTAACAAAAGGTGAAGGTAAAGACCATGTATTTGGTTTCTCCTTCACGACATATCAGGGTGGTTCGCCTTACTACTCCATGCAGCAGTACTACAGCTCGTTGCAGCTGAAGACGTTTGATGACAAAGCAGAGAAGATGACCGTAGATTCTCCTCAATGGGAGAAAGTGTGGAGCACCATCAGCAAACTTGCGATTGACAAAGTAATCCCTAAAGGCGACGAACCACAGGATCAGAATCCGAGTGGGCGTTATGATCCAGTACAGGGTGACCTATTCCTGAGTGGCAAGTCAGCCATGGTTATTGGTGATTACAGCTATATTAATCAATTAATTGATGCCAATAAAAATGCCGATAAAATGAAAGACTTTACGAAAGTGGATTGGGATGTGGTAACACCGCCAGTTCACCCGGAAGCTCCTGAAATTGGAGGCAGCATCTATCTGAGCAACCTCATGGCGATAAATAGTGCGGCTCAGAACCCGGATGATGCGTGGGAACTGATCAAGTACATGAACAGTGAGGACTGGGCTAAGATCAAAGCACGTAGCAGCTACGAGATGGTTTCACGGAAGAGCTTCATTAAGCCCAAAGACGGCCTGGATTATAACATTCAAGCATTCTATGCGCTGAAGCCGATTCCGCCAACCAATACCAATCTGGATAAAATGTATCAAAAATCCCCAGGCTTATGGCAAGTCAATGAAAAAGGTATGGAATATTTCAACCAAGTACTAGAGAACAAAAAGACACCAAAAGAAGCACTTGGTGAGTGGGCAGCTAAAGGAAACGAGATGCTGGAGAAATTGAAAAAGGATCCTAAAGCTACGTTTCAATGAGATTTGATGAAGTAGTCACATCATAAGTTAAGGATAGCCGCTGAAGATTTTAATCTTTCGCGGCTATTTTTATCAAAATGGGGTATTCTACAAAAGCAGGAATAAATGACGACTCCAGAAAGGACGAGCGGTATGCACTGGGTATATTTCAGCAAGTTGTATGCAACCAAATTTCAGGCAGGATGTCTGGCCAAGCGTATGGAGCAGGATGGGTGGATTTACGGTCATAATGAACCAGCGGAAGTGGAAGTTTATCGATCACGTAAAGGACGTTACGGTGTACGTTTTATTCCCTGACATTACCCCTTGACTTATAGGGTGAAGATAGTGTATATTAATTAAGTCGCTGTTTTAATATTTCTTACTGACGCGGGGTGGAGCAGCCCGGTAGCTCGTCGGGCTCATAACCCGAAGGCCGCAGGTTCAAATCCTGCCCCCGCAATTTAGTTTTACTTGGATGATTCACAGCCATCATCTGCACGTTATACATTTTGTCTAGGGCCCTTAGCTCAGTTGGTTAGAGCGGTCGGCTCATAACCGATTGGTCACAGGTTCGAGTCCTGTAGGGCCCATACTCTTAAAACCCTTGCCTAGCAAGGGTTTTTTTCTGTCTGCATGTAAGCTCTGGAGTAGAAGGTATCTTCTTCATGGTGTCTTTCTAATATGCCCTTTTTTTTGAATCACGATGTGTGTCCATGCCATATCTCAAATCTCGCATATACTACCTTATCCCAACCCATAGGAGGTAGATTTCATGAGTCAATTTCTTGATGCAAGAACATCTCAGAATGCGAGTTTGGCTAACTCTATTGCAATACCAATCCTGGTAATTAACACACCGCAATTATTCGGTCAGATTGGTCTGCAAACAGAAGGAGCAGGGGCAAACCCACGGGTACAATTCAAAGGAACGGTAGCCGTACAACTTCCTTTGGCTCTCGTAGGTATAACGATTACGATTGTCAGAGGAACTTTGGCGACAGACCCTGTCATTTATTCTGCAACGTCTACGTTTAGCTTGAGTGTCCTCGCACCTCAGATTATTACGTTTTCTGCAGATGACTTCAATCCGCCTATCACGCCTCAGTTGACGTACACTGCATTTATCAGTTCCAACTTGCTAGGTGCGATCCGTGTAGGCCCTGAGAACTTTGATGGAGCCGTGTATTCCGACTAATGTTGAGTATCCTTGCCTAAGCAAACTAGATCAATAGTCTTCTTAAATGAAAGGCCTCAAGGACCTGCCTTCAAAAGCAGGTTTTTTTCCTGTTCATGGGGAAAACTGAACTTCATCGAGAAGGTAGGGTTCTATGATATAATGCATTACAGAGATTGAATGATATTGGACATAAAATAGTACGTGAACATCTGAGAAACGCATGAAATTAGTGATAGAAAGCAGGTTTCCGTTTAATGACGTCAAATGAAAGTCAACGTTTTCGTTATAGTGAAGCTCCGGTCTGGGATTGGCAGAGAGCTTATTATGAACAGAAGGGGCTACAAGCTTGGACAGAGAACCAAGTCCCTCAATATATTACCAGTAATCCGATGATTGCCACGGCGTATGCAGAGATGATCTTTGGCTTTCTTCAGGACCTATCGAACAAAGGAAAGATCAGCGAGACCGTAACCATTCTTGAACTTGGAGCGGGTGTAGGGCGTTTGGCACACCAAATTCTCCTGAAACTGCTTGAATTAAAGGAATTTGCCGGAATACGGTTACCACCTTTCAGATATGTGATGACGGATCTGGTAGCGGAGAATGTGCTGGGTTGGCAGGAGCATCCATCCATGCAATCCTTTATTCAACAAGGTATAGTGGATTTTGCACGTTTTGACGCTGTAGTGGATACGGAATTGAATCTGGCCGTTGCAGGTACGGTTATTCGGCCCGGTGATCTGAAACAACCGTTATTGTTGATTGCTAATTACTTTTTTGACAGCATTCCACAGGAATTAATCTACATTGGGGATGGCGAGATCTATGAGTGTGATCTGCTTGTACAATCTCCGGATCGTTGTCTTGATCTTGAGCCTGCTGAGATGCTGAAGAACATGACGCTGAGTTATGAATATCGCCGAGCGCCGGAATACAGTGCGGATAACTATCCTTATCAGGAGCTTATCACATTGTACAAAGAGGAACTGGAGGATTCGCACATTCTGTTCCCTGCAATCGGGTTGTCCTGTCTCGAACGGTTGAACAAGCTGTCACAGTCAGGTTATGTGTTGATTACCGCTGATAAAGGGGATCATCGCCTGGATAACTGGAAGTTCGCAGAGCCACCTGAATTTGTTCTTCATGGGAGTTTTTCTCTAACGGCTAACTACCATGCCATTCAATATGTCTTGGAACAACAGGGTGCCTATACACGATTCACAACACATCATTATAAAGATCTGAATGTTGGATGCATGTTGATGGTGGAGGAACCCATCAGTTATGTGAACACTCGTCTGGCCTACCATCGATTTGTTGAACGTTTTGGCCCGGATGACTTTTTCAGCATGAAACAATGGATAGACCAACGGGTCGAAAGTATGGAGTTGAAGCATATTTTGCCGTTTTGGCGTCTGGGCGGGTATGATGCTGAGTTCTTGATTCACAGTGCGACGCACATTTCCAGTCTTCTTCCTGATGCAAGTGATGAGGAAATGCTTGATATTCAGTCTGGTATTCATACGATGTGGTCGTCCTACTATGTGATGGAGCAGCAAGGGGGACTCGCATTTCTGGCAGGGCAGCTGTTATATGAGATGTATATGTATGAGGATGCAAAACGGTTTCTGGAGATATCATTGGTTGCAGACCCGAGTAACCATAATCCAGCCGTCTTATACGATTTGGCTGTGTGCTGTTATGAACTTGAACTGGAAGAAGAAACCCTGTCATATACCCATAAAGTATTGGCTCTGGAACCTGATCATGAAGAGGCAGCAGCGTTGCTCCAGAGTTTCGAGTTGATCTGAACGGAACAATTGTAGTTTGTCTCCTGTATGTATGTTGGATGTAATTGGTAATGTTTATATAGAAATTGAAACCTTTAATTGAACTTCATCGTATTAATGGGATATTCAACCAATCATTTCTATAGTACATAAAGGAGACAGAGCTATGAAGAAAATGTTATCCGTTGCATTTTATCCACTTGCTTGGGTGCTGGGGGCCCTGAGTATCTTATCTGGAAATGCAGACAGTGTCGCAGACAGCGCTCTATTCGCTAAGGATATCGCGACAGATCGAAGCTATGATGGGCAGGCGATATATGATAGTATTGAACGTAGAAATGCCTAACTACATATCATTCAACTGTAAAGGTAATTGTTTCACCGAGCAATAACATGAGAACCAATTACTCTTGAAGCGAAGTACGGTGAGCAGAAGTTCTGTCCGTACAACCTTTAAGCCGGTTTCGTACCTTATTCAGGTATGAACCGGCTTTTATTTATGAATGGGGGATGCCAGATGAAGATTATCATTGGACAACCGAGGCTCGAACAGGATTTGTTGCAGCTTGAAGCCGAACTCAAGCAACATCCTGATGCAGATGTATTATTTTTTCCTGAAGGTTATCTGAACCAGAATGTTGAGGAAGCTTGCAGGTTAGCGGCTGAATATGGGACCATGATTGTATCAGGTCATCGTAGACTGGACGAACGTCCAAAGGACCGATCCGTTATCATCAGTAAGGCTGGAGAGATTGTATTGGAGAAAGCTAAATATACACCTGCTGAGACGGCTCAGGAACAGGGTTGGGTAATAAGCACTTTGTTGTGTGATGAACTGGTCCTGCAAGGATTTTGCAACGAGAATATAAGAAGTGTGGATATTGTGATGCATTCCATTGGTGTGGGTATGTTCAGTGAAGAGCAGTACAGTGAGTGGGTCGAAGAGGCTCGGCAGATCGCCTTGCAGCATCAATGTATTGTCATGGGGACAAGCCATGCGGATGGTTCGTACCGTGATAGCGAGATCTCCATTCCAATCGCTTATTGTATAACTCCTGATGGAGAGGTTGTTCTGGCATCCCGAAGTGATACACGTACTCGTACAATCCTTCTGGACAGAGGAAATACAGACCCTTCACCTCAGGAGTCACAAGAAATACAACTGAGAATCTCCAACGATCCATCTGGTTAAGTTACCAGGCATGAATACCAGATGAATGGGCTGATGAACTTGCCGAATCGCCCGGTCAATTGCGCGGAATACGCATATGTTATGGCATACCTTGAAATTCAAAGGAGGCCAATCAAATGAGTCAAGTTGGATACGGTTGTGGTGGTAATGTTGGAGGATTTGGCGGCGGATGGACTTCTACAAGCGCAATTCTCGTACTGTTCATTCTGCTTGTAATCATCACAAAATCTTTCTGGCTGTAAGTCACGTGTAGAAACGTGCAAACAGTGGCTCCGCTGAGACTTCAGCGGGGCTTTTCCTATTTATAAGAAGCCACATATGCTATCCATGACATTTGACAACTGAAAACAATGTGCTTAAAATCACATAAGAGACTATTAACAGAGATTGAAGGGATAGCAATGCCGTTTATTCGCTTTAAAGGATTCACAGGTCCTCAGCTAGAGGAAGTTGTACCCCAAATTACAGAGCAGATGGCCCTAATTACTCATATTCCAATGGAGAGAATGAAGGCAGAGCGTCATGATGTACAAGCGCTAACACCTTCTCCGGCTTCTATAGAGATTCTGATGTTTCAACGTGACCAGGAGATTCATAATCGGATTGCATCGTCGGTACAAGCTATTTTGGAAGAAGCATACATGCCGGATGTGCATATTTTCTTCAATATATTGTCACCTAATTTGTATTATAAAAAAGGCAGGCCGCTGACAGATTATCGATTGGATTGAGATTGTGAGGGACGAGCAGAATGTTGCTCGTCTCTTTGATTTACATATTTTTCGTATGTTTAGTAATGGGATGGTTCCTGTGAACCCTGCTCAAGGATAATGAGCATATCGCAGACACAATAAACAAGGCTCCACCGATAAGATATACCCAACGAACGCCCAGTTGATCTGCGACTAGACCCAAGATAACTATGGATACACTCATAACCGTGGATATCAGGACGCCATGAGTGGTGTATACCTTGGTAAGAGATTCGACAGGTACACTGTTCTGAAGCGCTGTCTGCTGAGCCACATCACGAATCTGATTAACTGGACCCATGAGTATGCATAACACTAGAGCGAGCCAGGGCAGGTTGTTTAGACCATAAACGACGGTCAGCAGGCTGAAGAGAAGAGAACCCATGGTCATACTAGCGATTAGATGCTTCTGAATACGTTTGGCCAGTGCAAGAGCCAGAATACCTCCAAGCATGGTTCCGGCAGCGTAACTCGAGTTCATAAGTCCCCACCAACCTTCTCCTCGTCCCAGAGCTTCTTTTGCAAAGGCCAGCGTAACAGCTCCGATCCAGATGGAACCCGCCAGAGTCTGGGCAATGTCCATAAGCGTAATCAGTCGTAATGATGGATTGTTCCAAAGCATACTCCAGCCTTCTCTCAATACATTCCGCGATACAGCAGATCTCTGAGGTTGTTCTACATTCCGTGTGAGCGAGCCCATGGCAATCATGAAGATCAGAACGGCCCAAGACAGGCTTATAGCTGCCCAGAATGTCTGTGACGCCCCCCAGTTCATCACGGCGAATCCCGTCATGGCATAACCGACAATGGTTACAGTCTGATTGGAGAAAGATAGCAGGCTATTTGCTTTTATAAGGTCTTCACCTTGAACCAATCGTGGCGTTAAAGTCTTCAGTAACGGAGTTTCCCATCCGTCCAAAAAGGATAGTATGACCACTCCGATCAATAGAAGCGGCAATTGTGAAATCAAGTGATTCAACGAAATGGCTATACAGGTCATGATGAATGTTTTGGTTATGGAAATGCTGATCAATAGTCTGGAGAATGGGAAACGGTTCACAAGTAATGGCAAAGTGAAACCTGCTATTGTGCGTGCAACAATCTGAATAAGTGGAAAAATGGCAGCAGAGAGTACCGATCCAGTGAGACCGTATATATACGTAGTAATGACCATGATATATATGACATTAATAAGCGAGAGCAGCGTTTTGGCGGCCCAGTACGGATAAAATGCGATGTTCATGCCAATGATGTCCTTTCCGAAACGATATATCTATATTACGGGCATTGTCATCATTGCACCACAAACAAAGTTATCATTTTCCCGTCATTTCATCACAAAAAAAACTGCCCAACAGGGCAGTCATCTTCTAATGCCTATAATTCATGCCATAGCGAGTGTGAAGGCGATAAGTAACATCAGCAGGCTGGTCGTTCTGACCATGGTCATATATGGCCTGCTGGGTTCGGCTTCGCCCCGGGAAATCCAGCCATAGCGCAGATACCAGCCGAATTTTGGGAAACAGAGATTGATGATACAGAGTACCATGAATATAAAAAAGAGGGTTCTCATACCCATCTTCCTTTCTCACTTCTTACATAACGGATCTTATCTTAACGTTTGCGTCTGGTAAAAAAGACTACAATCAAAATGATAATGATGATAATTAACAGAAATTTCATGTATGTTCCTCCTGATGAGTTGTAAGATTATTGTGGAATGTTAGTTATCAACTATTACCCAAGAACCACATGACTTGAATAACTGTGTTACAATTAAAATATATTGATTTTATATCAACACATTCCGATTGGTTAGTTTTCTCTCCTTATAATGTACGATTGCAGAATATATAAACATTAATGTGTATGAGATGAAGGAGGAAGGCATGAGCCAACATAATCAACTCCCATTACAATGGGAATTTATCATCTCGAAAGTGAAATCCTCCGTGACGGTGGTCGATGCTACCTTGCCTGAGCTTCCGCTCATGTATGTAAACGAACACTTTACCCGGCTGACAGGATACACGTATGAAGAGTCTGTCGGACTCAATTGCCGATTTTTGCAAGGGCAGGATACAGACTCCGAAACGGTAATGCAGATCCGTGATGCATTAAAGAAACAACAATCCATTAAGATTGATATTTTAAATTATACAAAAAGTGGTCAGAAGTTCTGGAACGAACTGAATATTGATCCGATCTTTAATGAATCCGGAGAGTGTTTATATTTTGTAGGCATTCAATACGATATTTCAGAACGAAAGTATGCTGAACAGCAATTGAAGTTTGCCACTTCCATGGCTGAGATGAACAGCAGAGGGCAATTGGAATTCATCGGCAAGCTGAATCACGAGCTTCGTACCCCGCTTAACGGCATTATGGGCATGATCGAACTTGCCGGTATGGGTGAAACTACGGATGAACAGAAAGAATATCTGGAGTTAGCACGTCAATCAGGTGAGGCGCTACTTAATATCATTAACAATAGCCTGGATATGGCGAAACTGGGCAGAGGCAAAATGGATGTTGAAAACATTGAGTTTCAACCTCTGAAGCTGATTCAACAGATTGTAAAGACACATGAGCCTGCGGCACGGAATAAACACATACGTCTGCTCTGTCATGCTGATCTGAATGTTCCTGATGTGCTTATCGGTGATCCGCTAAGACTTCGGCAGGTACTGGATAATTTACTGAGTAATGCGATCAAGTTTACAGAACAAGGTGAAGTGCTGTTACAGGTGGATGTGGGGCAACAACTGATGGATACCGTTGTATTGGTATTCTCTGTGCGTGATACGGGGATTGGCATTCCTCAGCATCAGATCGAACAATTGTTTGATGCATTTACTCAGACCGACATCTCCCATGCGCGCCGATTTGGTGGAAGCGGTCTTGGTCTGACCATCTGCAAAGAACTGCTGGAACTGATGAATGGTCAGATTTCGGTGGAGAGTACAGAGGGGAAAGGCACACAGTTTGAGGTGATACTGCCCTTGCTGCGCCAACAGGCCATTCCCAATGTAGGATAATCAAACAAGCAGGACAGCCGGGCGGTCTCGGCTGTTTTTTTATTTTATTGGATTGTTTTACGAACGGGCGTTCTGTTATAATGCAAGTGTTGAATGGGGGAGACACAGCATGAGTAAGAGACGCACAAGAAGAAAACGTAAAGGCATGCAAGGTTTCAAAAAGCAGGTTCTGACGCTGGTAGCGATGCTGCTGGTAGCCCTCTATGCCTGGGCAGGGGGCGAATGGCCGGAGGAGATACCTAATCCATTCGTAGGGACTAATAAGAGTGTAGACCATACCATTACGTTCCCTTCAGAGCGTTATCCCGAAACGGCCAACCATATTAAAGCTGCTATCAAGGCAGGGCATTCGGATGTATGCACCATTGATCGTAATGGAGCGGAAGGCAATCGGGATTTATCCCTTAAAGGTGTTCCGGTCAAAAAAGGTAAGGATCGTGACGAGTGGCCCATGGCGATGTGCGCTGAGGGAGGAACAGGTGCAGATATCCAGTACATTACCCCGAAAGATAATCGTGGTGCAGGTTCATGGGTAGGGAATCAGTTAAGTACATATCCGGATGGAACACGAGTGAAGTTTGTAGTGAAGTAACAACAGGATATGGTTGGGCAGAAACAAGGATAGTCAGTCCTTTGTTGTGAGGTCAGTGGCAGCGTGCTACAGGATAAGTAGAAGAGAAAAACCAGACATGTATGCGTCTGGTTTTTTGGTATAAAGTGCTGGCATCAATGGATCTAGTTAAAGTATCTATACGCGAACTGGAGTTTCAAGGATTACAGGGCCGACTAAACGAGTTGCATTCCGCTTAAATGATGAGACCGGATGCTTAACAGACGCGTAACATGTTCCACCTCATCAAACGGTATCCACAGACTGCCGTGAACCGTACGTAAGGAGAGAATGGATGTATCAGCGGTACGCTCGGGAAATCCGGTTACCGTCTGACCGCTTGTATTACGAACCATGATCTGTTGCTTGCGCCGGATGGCAATTTCTACCTCTTTTTTCATAAGTCATTGCTCCTGATTATGAGATGTTAAATCCATATGTCAATGTTTTCAATGGTTAATTTGTCTTCTTTATCTAGTCTATCAGAACTAGGTATAGATTTCCAGAAGAGAAATCAACAATCTTCTAGGTGATTTGTCTTAGCTGTGGATGATCCGTTTTTGAATGGGGATTACGGGGTTATATTAGGGTAAAAGGAGGGGAACGGAATGACAAAATTGATCATTGGGCTGGCCCGTACCGAGAACGAGGCTATATTGATGCTGAATAAGGTCAAAGAGGAAGGGATCAAGGATAAATATTTAGGAGCGGTGGCGAAGGAGCAGCTTAATCTGGAGCTGGTGAGCGAAAAGACGGGGCTGCCCAAACCTTTGAAGGGTGCCGGAACAGATGGTGCCTTTGGCGCTCTGAAAGGCATATTGGCTGGTCTGGGGAAGCGAATGGATCAGACGATGTCGATCGGAAATGCAGTGCGCAGACTCGCTGGTAATGAGATTGGGAGTGAGACCGATGATTTGGTGCTTACACTGACTGAAGCGGGAATCTCGGAGGAGGATGCGCGGTATTACGAAGATTGGCTGTTAAAGGACCATATCTTGGTTATCGTGGAGTGCAGTGAGGAAGAAGCTGCTCGTGTTCGACCTATTTTACTTTTTTAGTTTAATTTAAGGCTGATTTTAGGTTTCTTTAATGTTGGGGAGGTATTCTTATCTCACACCTCCCTTAATATAGATTGGTTTACCGGAAGTCCGAGACCGCAACTCGGACTTTCTAGGCACTGTGAGCTGACGCTTGCAGTGCCTGTTTCATTTATATAAGTTGAACTAAAGATTATTTACACTGGCACTCCGATGACAGAATAACTTCTAATCGCTGTTATCCCCAGATTTTTTCGATTCCCTTTTCTCAAGGGAAAATCCGGTGATAGCGTATGCTTCCGATGTAGCTTTCTTTCAGAAAGCTTTTAGGCGAACGCTTCGCTTTTTCAGTTTTTTCTGTCCTCTCCGTTATCGTGTAAATCATTAGTTAAAGTTATATAGTTAGATTATTTTCAATAAAAGTGTTGCAAAGTTAATTAGTTCATGGTAAGATATCTCTTGTCGCCAAGAAATAATATCCATGCCGGGGTGGCGGAATTGGCAGACGCACAGGACTTAAAATCCTGCGGTAGGTGACTACCGTACCGGTTCGATCCCGGTCCTCGGCATCTTAAAAAAAAGATCGTATGACGCTTGTTCACCAAGCTGCATGCGATCTTTTTTTATGTTCATTAATATCAATGTCACTTCATTGCTGACCACTTCACCATGCAGCTCATAAACATAAACCCTGCATAATACATATCAGAAGGTGCATTTAACTGGCTTTTTATGAAGAGACTGAACAATGGTGTATACTATCCGTAGGCATATATTACCTTTACCTTGCTGAACGATAAGTCACAAAACCAATAAAACAATCTTATGGACGGAGGACTCAAGTTTATGTTGAAACAGCTTAAGCCATACAAGGTGTTACAGGAGCGCAGAATCGAAGAACTGAAATCGGATGCGTATCTGCTTGAACACCAGAAATCCGGGGCCAAAATTGTACTTTTGTCCAATCAGGACGACAACAAAGTATTCAGTATCGGTTTCCGCACACCTCCGGAAGATGATACAGGGGTAGCCCATATCCTCGAACACTCCGTGCTCTGCGGGTCCAAGAAATTTCCGGCCAAGGATTCTTTTGTTGAGTTGCTGAAAGGTTCATTGAATACATTCCTTAACGCCATGACGTATCCCGATAAGACGATCTATCCGATCGCGAGTCGTAATGATCATGACTTCCATAACCTGATGGACATATATCTGGATGCGGTATTAAATACAAATATTTATGAGAATGAAAAGATATTTCTACAAGAGGGCTGGAACTACAACCTGACCTCTGCAGATGATGAGTTAACTTACAACGGAGTTGTATATAACGAGATGAAGGGTGCCTTTTCTTCACCGGAACGAATGGTGCGCAGAGAAGTGCTGAACTCCCTTTTCCCGGATACCACATACTCCTCCGAGTCTGGCGGATTCCCGGAAGCTATCCTGGATCTGACCTATCAGGGGCTGCTGGATTTCCACACGAGATACTATCACCCATCCAACAGTTACATCTATCTCTACGGGGATATGGATATGGAAGAGAAGCTGCAATGGCTGGATGAAAACTACCTGAGTGCATATGATCGAATCGAGATTGATTCGGCCATTCAACTTCAACCTGCTTTTGCAGAACGGGTGGACACAGTTAAGACTTACTCTGCGGGAAGTACGGAATCGGAAGTCGATAACAGCTTCTTGACCTACAATGCGGTGATCGGCACAAGTCTGGACAAGGAACTGAACATTTCGTTCCAAATTTTGTTATACGCACTGCTGAACGCTCCGGGAGCGGTATTGAAACAGGCTTTGCTGGATAAAGGAATCGCGAAGGACGTCTACGGTTCGTATGATGACAGCCTGTATCAACCTGTATTCACTGTGGGATTGAAGAAGAGCAATCTGTCTAGCAAAGAGGATTTCCTGGGAACGGTCAAAGAAGTGCTCGAGCGTGTGGTAAAAGAAGGTTTTGATCCTAAAGCGCTGCTTGCTGGAATTAACTCGTATGAGTTCAATCACAGAGAAGCGGACTATGGCAGAATGCCGAAAGGCCTGATCTACGGATTCTCCTCCCTGCAAAGTTGGTTGTACGATGAAGATGCACCTTTCACCCATTTAGAGGCCAATGACGTATTTGCTGAACTGCGGACAAAAATGAACGAAGGTTACTTCGAGCAACTCATTGAGAAGTATATATTGCAAAACACACATACTTCCTTTGTAGCGCTTACCCCGGATAAGGGGCTGAACTCACGCAAGGAGGAAGCGTTGAAAGAACGTCTGAAAACCATTCAGGCCGGTCTTAGTGAGGAAGAAGTCCAGACGTTGATTCAGAAAACGGAAGCACTCGCCGAGTATCAGAATACACCTTCAACCAAAGAGCAGCAGCAGGTTATTCCGACGTTATCGATTGAAGATATTGAACCGAAGGCCTCTACCTTGCATCAAACGGTGAACCAGGTCGATGGCACAACCATCCTTCATCATAACCTTTACACCAACGGAATTGGTTATCTGAGACTGCTGTTTGATATCAAAGAAGTGCCACGTCATCTCCTGTCGTATGCAGGATTGCTCAAGAATGTATTGGGTTACGTGGACACTCAAAACTACTCGTTCAATGAACTGTCCAATGAAATCCATATCCATTCAGGTGGTATTCATAGCGGGATTGGATCTTATGCTAATGCGCATAAGCACAATGAATTCAAGGCGACCTATGAGTTCAACGCAAAAGTGTTGTATGACAAGCTTGGCTTTGCCTTTGATATGATCAAAGAAATTGTGTTCACATCCCGATTCGATAATTCGAAGCGGTTATATGAGATCATCTCTCAGATGAAAGGTAATCTGCAACGTAATCTGATCAATAGCGGACACTCTGCGGGAATTGGTCGGTCTTCGTCCAAACATTCAGCGGTTGCGGATTTCAGAGAAGCTGTGAGTGGTATCGCGTTTTACCAGTGGTTAGAGGATCTTCAGGCGAATTTTGAGGCTAGAAAAGAAGAGTTATCTTCCCGTCTGCAAGAGTTGACTGGGTATATTTTCAGACCAGAGAACTTGCTTGTCAGTTATACTGCCGATGAGCAGGGATATGAAGGACTGGAACAACAGGTATCTGATCTAAAAGCGAAGCTGTTCACACATGAGGTTGCCAAGGAAGCATTCTCCTTCTCACCTGCAACTCATAAGGAAGGATTCCGATCCCCTTCGGAGGTGCAGTACGTGGTGCAAACGGGCAATTATATCGACAAAGGATATCAATACACCGGTTCACTACGGGTCTTGCAGGGAATCCTGTCTCTGGATTACTTGTGGACCAATATCCGCGCCAAAGGCGGAGCCTATGGTTGCATGTCAGGCTTTAGACGCAATGGAGACAGTTACGTTGCATCGTATCGTGATCCTAATCTCGATAAAACGTACAAAGTATATGAAGAGATACCGCAATATTTGACCGATTTCCGGGCAGACGAGCGGGAAATGACGCGTTATATCATTGGTGCGATTCAGGATCTTGATACGCCGAGAACGCCTTATGGAGAAGGAGCTTTCTCCCTGGAGTGTTATCTGTCAAATGTGACTGAAGCGGATCTGCAACAGGAACGTGACGAAGTGTTAAGCACGAAGGAAAGCGACATTATCGGTTTTGCTGAGCTTTTATCGGCTATACTTGAACAACAACAGCGCTGTGTGATCGGTAATGAGAACAAGATTGAGGAACAGAAGCAAATGTTTGACGAGACGCTGGATTTAATTAAAAACTAAGCGTTAGTCTCGTTTATTCCACGATCCAATAAGCGTCAAAGCAAAAGGCACTTTTATGAGCTGGTTTCAACAGCTTATAAAAGTGCCTTTTCTAATGGGGAGGAACTGTCTCCATCCCATATGATATGAGAATGTGTGACGCGCTGCGTTGTTCAAGTGACAGCGAGCATGTTGTATATTTTCAAGGTCCGAAGATCTTCCTTTGAGATTTTTAATTCATTATATAACTCCTGATTCTCGGGCAGCGGGGTTCTGGAGAATAACATTTTTAGCGCGATCGGCATGAAAGGTCTGAAGGAGACACCCGCCATCAGTCCCCACTTTTTCTCCGATTCCTGAAAAGACGCCAAAATATTAATATATAGGTTCTCCAGCGGCGTGGCCTGATTTTTCAAAATCAGGGTGGTGAGAGTGTCATAATGCTCGGTGTGGCCCCAATACATATTCTCGCACTCTTGATAGTTCTCAAAGTCCTTCACATTCATATACATCACGGTGCGATAACGGTTGGCATCCGATTGAGCCATCATGTCAATGACACAACGAATGAGACTGTTGTTGCGCCCGTCATAGAAGTAGGAATAGAAACGAGTGGAGTTCTTGAAAAAGCTGGACGGGACCGCATTCATCAGGGGAGAAGCATGTCTTGGCTCCTGGTATAAGAGTTGCTCCACCTGAATATTGAGCGCGTTCGCAATATGATGTAACGTGACCAGATCAAGTGTAATATCTCCGCTCTCATATTTGGACAGCGTACCCTTGCTCTTGAAGATCTGATCTGCAAGCTGTTGAATGGTCAGTCCACGCCACTTCCGAAAGTTTCGTATTTTCTTGCCAACTTCCTGATTGATATTGTTCATAACTGGTTCTCCTTATGCAATGTTTCTTGAGAGTACGTGAAAATGATGAAAGTCATTCATAAAAATGATGTTACATGAGAAATATATCACTTTTTCATCGAAATACCTATTTTGGAGAAACAATTAACTTTATTTGTTTCGTCAGAATAGATTGTATTACATTTGATGCAATTCCTGCGTCATGGAATAATGGATGTAATACGACATGAAACGACAATGGAATGTTGAGCAGATAGAGGAGCAGAAGCTATGAAATATAACTTTGATGAGATTATAGACCGCACAGGTACAAATGCCATGAATACGGATGGTTTCCGTCAATATATTTTTAATGCCACAAAGGACATGACTTTTCCATTCAAAGATGTAGAATTTATTCGCATGTGGATTGCAGATATGGAATTTGCCACACCTCCCGAGATTCTGGATGCAGTTAAGGAGCGTCTGGACCGTAGAATCATGGGTTACTCCCAAGTATTCGATCCCGCATACTACGAAGCTGTCTCCAATTGGATGAAAAGATACTATGACTGGTCCTTCGCGAAGGAGCATTTGGAGACCTCAAACGGGATCATCCCCGCTTTATATGAACTGGTGGAATATATCTGTCAATCGGATGAGAAAGTACTGATCGTAACCCCGTCTTATGGTTTCTTCAAGTCAGCTGCGGAGCATAACAATCTTGAACTGGTGTGTTCGGATATGATCAACGATCAGGGGCGTTACTCGATTGATTTTGAGGATTTTGAAGCCAAGGCCAAGGATGAGAAGGTAAGGGTATGTATTTTCTGCAACCCGCATAATCCATCTGGACGCGTCTGGACAACGGAGGAGTTACAACGTGTGGGTGAGATCTGCCTGCGGAACAACGTATGGGTCATTTCGGATGAGATTCACTGTGATCTGCTGCGGACGGGCAAAAGACATACGCCACTTGCAAAGCTGTTCCCGGATACGGATCGAATCATTACATGTATGTCCCCGAGCAAAACATTCAACATGGCTGGTCTGATGTTCTCTAATGTCATCATTCCGAACAAAGCACTTCGAGACATTTGGCAGGCACGCCATTATGGTTTCAAAAACCCACTGAGCATTGCTGCCACTCAAGCGGCTTACGAAATGGGTGATGAATGGCTGAAACAATTAAAAGGGTATCTAGACGCCAATTTCGCCTGCGTAGAACAGTATGTGAAGCAGCATCTGCCACTGGCTGTTTTTCATATCCCGGAAGCCACGTATCTGGCCTGGATTGATATCTCGGCATATGCTCCACAAAATGTAAGTTTACCTTTATTCTTCGCTGAGCAAGCGGGTGTATTGCTCGAAGATGGGCATATGTTTGTAGCCAATGGTGAGGGTTGTATTCGGTTGAATCTGGCTTGTCCCCGTTCTGTCCTTCAGGAAGGGTTACGAAGAATCAGCAGTGTGCTTGTGAAAGAAGTCGAAGAGGTGCCCGTTCAAGTATAAAGTCATCAAGTCATCACGCAACAGCGAGGTGACTTTTTTGTATAAGTATACTGAATGCAGCAAGAATACGATTTATTTCGAGGTGAACGTATACCCTGATGTGCAATTCTGGTCTGCTGTCCCCGGTTATGTTAAAATGGTGGATAGTCTATGAGTTGCATGACATGCGGCTCTCAGAAGGAAGAGCCCAGTAGTTGGGCTGAACGAAACTGCATTCATCAGGGGAAAGGAGCCTATACATATGTTTGGAAACGATTGGGACAAGGTGCTTCAGGAAGAAACGGAAGCCGAATATTTTAATAAGATTCGTTACACTCTCGCCGCCGAGTACAAAACGCAGACGGTCTTTCCGCCCAAAGAAGACCTGTTCTCGGCACTGAAGCTGACGCCGTATCATCAGGTTAAGGCTGTTATTATTGGTCAGGACCCTTATCACGGAGCGGGACAGGCTCATGGATTAAGCTTTTCGGTTAGACCGGGAGTGCGTGTACCGCCTTCTCTGAAAAATATATATAAGGAACTTCATGCCGATCTGGACCTACCAATTCCGAATCATGGATCTCTGGTTCATTGGGCGCAGCAGGGAGTCCTGCTATTAAATGCCGTTCTGACGGTTCGTGAAGGTCAGCCGAACTCCCATCAGGCACTGGGATGGCAGACGTTTACGGATGCGGTTATTCGCGCGTTGAATGAACGTTCAGAGCCAATGGTATTTATGTTATGGGGCAGTCATGCCCAGAAGAAAGGTGCTTTTATTAACAGGGACAAGCACCTTGTACTGGAGTCTACACATCCAAGTCCGCTGGCTGCGCATCGTGGATTCCTCGGCAGTCGTCCCTTTTCCAAAGCCAATGATTTCTTGACCTCCAAAGGTATTGAACCGATCGACTGGAAGATACCTGAAAACTAGACAGATGGAGGTGAGAACATTGCGACATTGGATAGGACGAAAAGTAGCGGTATATCGTGCAACAGGCATACGGGAGCCATTGAAGGGAACGCTGGTCGAGTGGGATGAAGAAGCGGAATGTGTACGGATCGGACCGAAACGGATTAAGGTATCGTTTGACAATATCGCAATGATCAGACCTCTTCCCGAAGAGAGTCTACCCTTAAAGAAAGCACGTTCTGAAGTGCACAAGGTTGGATATGTGATGAAAAAGGCGATTCAGTTCGAAAATGCGATCTATTTCAAGTCACAGGTTATGATCTGGCGCCGGGCCAAAATTGTAGCGTTATCCACGACGATTCTGCGTCATGACGAGGATCAGGTTGAACTTGCAGATGGTCGGGTTCTTCGTAAAGACAAGCATATGTTTGTCGTACGTTCACGCCGTGGGATACGTTAATTATACGAAGATTTAATATTCATTTCATGCAAAGATCATACGAATTTAATGTTTGGTCTGTATATTAGGTAATAACAACCCCTTCTAAATTGATGTGTATTGAAATGGGAGCCCGACCGGCTGCAAACGGTCGGGTTTTTTTTGTCCATTGGTTCTGTTAACCTGTTATACGTTGTACATACCCATAACATTCATGTTATATATTATTAAAATGGATCAATTGAACTAAACATTTACACGAGAACGTAGAGGGCAGAAATAACCTGAAGAAGCGGAGCGTTCGCCTAAAAGCTTTCTGAAAGAAAGCTACATCGGAAGCATACGCTATCCCAAGATTTTCACCTTTGTAAAATTGAATCAAAAAATCTGGGGATAACAGCGATCGGAAGGTTGTTCTGTCATCGAAGTGGCAAGTGTAAATATTCTTTAGTTCAATCTAAATAGATCATGAGAAGGAGTGAAACCCAATGAAACGTATAGCTGTTTTTGCAGGCTCCAATCCGGGAAATCACCCCGATTATACAGAGAAGGCTATTCAACTGGGCAAACAGATTGCTGATAGTGGTTATGCACTGGTCTATGGTGGTTCTTGCATGGGCTTGATGGGTGCAGTAGCCGATGCTGCTCTTGAGCAAGGGGGAGAGGTAATCGGGGTTATGCCTACCGGATTGTTCCGGGGCGAGGTTGTTCATGGAGGGCTCACACAACTGATTGAAGTGGGAACCATGCATGAACGGAAGGCTACGATGGCTGAATTATCCGATGGATTCATTGCACTTCCCGGAGGTATGGGTACATTTGAAGAACTATTCGAGGTACTGTGCTGGGCACAGATCGGTATTCATCGTAAACCTGTTGGCTTATTGAATGTCAACGGATATTATGGACCGCTGATGAAGATGGTAGAACACAGCGTACAGGAAGGATTCTCCAACACCTCGCATCTCAGCCTGTGGAGTCTGGAAGCTGATCCGGCTGAACTGCTCAAACAAATGTCATCCTATATTCCTGCAGAGCTGACTCAGAAGTGGTCACAACTCAACGGGAAATGAGGGAGAATTTTCGATCTGCCCAAGCAAGTTGCGCTATCGGACATAGTCTATAGTGTACTTCGATGAAGAGGGGAGTGTCACTGATGAGCGAACTCAAAGGTACAGGTTACGGATATTGCGGAGGCTTCGGTGGTGGAGCATGGACATCAACAGGTGCAATTCTGGTATTGTTCATTCTGTTGGTTATTATCTCTCGCACATTCATTCTGTAATTCGGTCAGTATCCCGGGACGGGGATCACGCTGCAGAGGCAGCGCCCGAATAAAAAATGACCTTTCCAAAGAGACGTCGGTATATGCCGGCGTTTCAGGGGAACGGTTTTTTGACGTTTTCCAGCATACGTAAATAATTGAAAAAGCAAAAACCTGCCCCTGAATAAGGTCAGAAGCAGGAGAGAGCCTCCTGAGCCATTAGCTACGTAACAAGCAGCTTACACCACAACAGCAGTTTGATCCGGATTACTTAACGATTTCCAGGCGATATATAGCCCGATGGCGGCTGCAATTAAGGAGAGTATTGCTGCAACAATAGCCAGCTGATCCAGTGTGTTGGGTGAACTGGAGTTAAGAGATCGCTGATTAGCCGTCTTGCCGGATTTGTTTTTGATATGGACAGATGCTCTGGAATGCCTGGAAGCCGACTGTAACTGGGATGTATGAGGACGCGTAGGTATCGATTTTTTCTTTGAGGGATTCAATAGTCAACCTCCTTATAACGGAGTTCAGTGCTTCCATCGTTCATACTATGTTATGTCGATTTTCAGATTGAGTTCGCAAAAATGAGTGAATCCCCAGCCCGTTAGATGTTGGGCCCGGTCGCTAGTATTAGCGAAGCAGGTAACCCATTATACGCTCTGTTAATACAGGTCTAACAAACGGTGTTTATAGTGAGGATCATAGAGTGAAGCTTGAACACAGGAGGCGCTGGAATGAGGAACATGGAGATTATTGCCCATCGCGGTGCATCTGCCGTATGCCCGGAGAATACGATGAGCGCTTTTGAACGGAGTCTGGAGCTTGGAGCAACAGGCATTGAAACCGATGTGCAGATGACGAGTGATGGCAGACTGGTACTGATTCATGATGAGACGTTAAGCCGAACTGGCGGCGCAGAAGGCTGGGTTAAGGATACGACTTACCATCAATTGCGCACACGGGATGCGGGGTCCTGGTTCCATGCTGATTTTACCGGGGAACGTATTCCTTCTCTGGAGGAGTTATTCAAGCTGGTACAGGGGAAAGGAACACTGCTTAATCTGGAATTGAAAAATGGTATTGTGAGTTATAAGGGGATGGAAGAGAAGGTTATACAAGCGATCCGGGATTGGAATCTGGAGCAACAGGTTGTGCTGTCGAGCTTCAATCATGCTTCGCTTGTGAGATGTAAACGCCTTGCCCCGGAGATTCGTACAGCACTTCTATATATGGAAAAGCTGTACCGTCCCTATGATTATGCCGCCAAACTCGAAGCTTCCGGCCTTCATCCCTACAAGCTGGCAGTCACACAAGAAGATGTTGCTGCTGCACTGGCACATGGCGTTGTTACCTATCCATTTACCGTGAATGATCCTGTCGAGATGCAGGCCATGATTGACATGGGTGTGCAAGGGATCATTACCGATGTTCCGGATGTCCTGGCATCCTTACTTACGGTACATGCCCGTTAAACGAGTCTGTATTTTACATGTTCTACATATGCAATGATAAGGCTGTGTTCGAGCTTTTTGGCTCTTGCGCAGCCTTTTTGCGGGTAAAATTGTGTGCAAATCTTCATATATGCAATAAACATGTCCTATTTGTCCATTGCCAGCGCCGGTGGATTCACTTACAATGGTTTATGGGAATGAGAATCAATATCATTAAAGTTCGGTATTTATAGAGAGGTGATTGTTATGTACATAGGTTTGAGCAGTACCACTCATAGCGAGGGTGGGCGCGTATGAGTTCACAAGCTTCACCAGAAAAACATAATCCGGATTCACCCACTGCGAAGATACACACTCGTCCGTGGGCAGCCACGCTTATTCTTACAGGGGGAGTTTTGCTACTCGCTCTGGGTATGGCGTTGTCCATTTCTTTTGGCGCTGCTGATATTAAGCTTAGTGTAGTCTGGAAGGCTATCTTTGATTTCAATCCTGAATTGACTCCACATCAGATTATATGGGAGATTCGGTTACCACGTATTCTTGGAGGAGCAATGGTAGGTGCATGTTTCGCTGTAGCTGGTGCGATCATGCAGGGCATGACTCGTAACCCGCTGGCCGATTCAGGTCTGCTTGGGTTAAATGCGGGAGCTGGATTTGCACTTGCAGTTTGTTTTGCCTTCTTCCCTGGCTTGCCATTTATGTATATCATCATGTATTCCTTCCTTGGGGCAGGGCTTGGTGTCCTGTTGGTGTATGGTTTTGGTGCAGCTTCCAAATCAGGCCTTACACCACTACGCCTTGTACTTGCAGGTGCAGCTGTATCAGCGATGTTGTCGGCACTCAGTGAAGGGATTGCATTGTATTTCAGAATTGGACAAGATCTGGCTTTCTGGACAGCCGGTGGTGTAGCCGGAACGAAGTGGTCTCAACTTGAGGTCATGTTCCCATGGGTACTCGCGGCACTGATCGCAGGTCTTCTCATCTCCCGTTCCATTACTCTGCTTAGTCTCGGAGAAGATATTGCGGTGGGCTTGGGGCAACGTACTGGGTTGATCAAGCTCATAGGCCTGATTGTTGTACTGATTCTCGCGGGTACAGCTGTGTCCGTGGTGGGTGCGGTCGGTTTTGTTGGACTCATTATTCCCCATCTCACGCGGAAGCTGGTTGGGGTAGATTATCGCTGGATTATTCCATGTTCCGCTGTGATGGGGAGTTTGCTACTCGTATTTGCGGATCTGGCTGCACGTATGATTAACCCGCCGTACGAGACGCCAATTGGCGCATTGGTTGCCCTCATCGGGGTACCATTCTTCCTGTATCTGGCGCGTAAAGAAAGGAGGACTCTGTAACGATGGAATCCTCAACAATAGTTGGAGCAGAGCGCAAGAAGAGAACCAAGAGTACGATTGTCCTCATTGTGCTTGCCCTATTAATTATTACGGCTTTTGTGGTGAGCATGAACACAGGTTTTACCAAGCTTTCGCCGCTTGAGGTGTTGCGAACCCTGTTTGGTGGAGGCACGGCGAAACAGGAATTGATCCTGTTTGAATTCCGTCTGCCACGGATTGTGATTTCGGTGCTGGTCGGGGCCGGACTTGCGTTATCTGGTTGTATTTTGCAGGGAGTATCTCGGAATGCGTTGGCAGATCCGGGGATCCTCGGGATTAATGCAGGTGCTGGTCTGGTCGTCATGTTATTTGTTTCCTTTTTCCCGACAACGACAGCAGCGCCGGTATTTCTTTTGCCAATTCTGGCCCTGATCGGTTCCGGTTTTGCTGCATTTCTGATCTACGTTCTCTCTTACAAAAAAGGAGAGGGCATTATGCCTACTCGTATGTTGCTTACGGGGATCGGGGTAGCGGCGGGAATCAGTTCTGCCATGATCGTGCTTACGTTACGGCTTAGTCCGGAAAAATATCAATTTGTAGCTACCTGGATGGCAGGCAGCATCTGGGGTTCGAACTGGAAATTTGTAACGGCATTGCTACCGTTTCTTATTATTCTTGTCCCGCTTGTTCTGTATAAGGCACGTGTACTAAACGTACTGAATCTGGGGGACCAGACTGCAAGTGGACTCGGGACTCCGGTTGAGCGTGAGCGACTGATTTTGCTTGCGGCTGCTGTAGGACTTGCCGGCTCATGTGTATCTGTGAGTGGGGGGATCGGTTTTGTAGGTCTGATCGGACCGCATTTGGCGCGTCGTCTGGTGGGTCCAAAACATCAATTCCTTTTACCCGCATCTGCACTGATCGGTTCTTTGCTCGTACTGGTTGCAGATACGCTCGGTCGTGTCATCCTGCAGCCTTCGGAGATTCCTGCGGGGATCCTGGTTGCCATTATTGGTGCGCCATACTTCCTGTACCTCTTAAGCAAGACGAAATAGAACGTAATCATTATTGTGTGATTGCATAAGGAGGACTTCAGTCCATGCTTCGCCGTTTCTTTGCCTATTATAGGCCTTACAAAAAGCTTTTTATTCTTGACTTCAGCTGTGCGATTCTAGTCGCGCTGCTTGAACTGGCTTTTCCACTGGCGGTCAACCGGGTAGTCGATGATCTGCTGCCAGGCGGTCGCTGGGACTGGATTCTATGGGCATGTCTGGCATTGCTCGGCATCTACTTATTGAATTCATTTTTGAACTTCGTGGTTACCTATTGGGGACACAAGCTAGGCATTAACATTGAGACGGATATGCGTAAAAGTCTGTTTAATCATGTGCAGAAGTTATCGTTTCGTTTCTTCGATAATACAAAAACAGGACACCTCGTCTCCCGCATGACTAACGACCTGATGGATATCGGTGAGATTGCCCATCATGGTCCAGAGGATGTATTTATCGCGGTCATGACCCTAATTGGGGCATTCAGCATCATGATGAGCATTAACGGAAATCTGGCGGTGTTAACCTTTATCATCGTACCGTTGATTATTTATCTGTCGCTCTACTTTGGTAGCAAAATGTCCAAGGCATTCAGCCGAATGTTTGGAGATATTGCGGACTTCAACGCTCGTGTAGAGAACAATATTACAGGTATCCGTGTTGTTCAGGCTTTTGCCAATGAAGAGCATGAAAAAGCACAATTCGCTGTGAACAACGGTCGTTTCCGTCAGACCAAGCTGATCGCATACAAAATCATGGCCTGGAACTCCTCTGTCAGTTATATGCTGATGAAGCTGGTATCCCTCTTTGTCTTGGTATGCGGAACATGGTTTGTCATTAAAGGCAGTATGACCTACGGTCAGTTCATTGCATTTATTATGCTGTCCAATGTGTTCCTGACACCGATTCAGAAGATCAACTCGGTTATTGAGACGTATCCGAAAGGGATTGCAGGCTTTAAACGTTATACGGAGTTACTTGATATGGAACCGGATGTGGAAGATCGTCCAGGAGCCGTTACAGTATCCCATTTGCGTGGAGATATCCGTTATGAGCAAGTGACCTTTGGTTATTCAGATCAGGAGCCTGTGCTCAAAGGTATTGATCTAAACGTACGTGCAGGTGAAACTGTAGCGCTTGTCGGTCCATCAGGGGCAGGTAAAACAACGCTATGCAGTCTGCTGCCGCGGTTCTATGATGTGCTGGAAGGTCGCATCACGATCGATGGGCAGGAGATACAGGGTATGACACTGGACTCCTTACGTAGTCATATCGGAATTGTACAACAGGACGTGTTCCTCTTCGATGGAAGCATTCGGGAGAACATTGCCTACGGCAAGCTGGATGCATCCGAAGAAGAAATCTGGATGGCCGCTAGACGTGCCCAGATGGAACCTTTGATTCAATCGATGCCGGAAGGATTGGATACGTTAATTGGTGAACGCGGTGTGAAGCTGTCCGGTGGACAGAAACAGCGTTTATCTATTGCCCGTATGTTCCTGAAAAACCCGCCAATTCTGATCCTGGACGAAGCCACATCCGCGCTGGATACAGAAACGGAAGCGGCGATTCAGCAATCCCTTGCTGAACTGTCAGAGGGTCGGACCACACTGGTTATTGCTCACCGATTGGCTACGATCAAAAATGCAGACCGCATTATTGTCGTTGCTGAACAAGGTATTACGGAGCAGGGACGTCATGAAGAATTACTCGCAGCTGGTGGGGTGTATAGCCGCCTTCACTATGCGCAGTTTGGCGCGTAACCTATTCAATGTGGATGTAACAATGTAAATACGAGAAGTAACGCCATCGTTGTTGACTTGGAAGGAGTCAGGACGGTGGCGTTTTTTCTTTTTCATAATTATTGTGTGAGTCTGAGGTGCAACGTTGTTATCTGTCTGTGATCATGAATGTGGAAACGGGTAATATAGTAAAGAGAACGCTTAACGTGTAAGATATGTTCATCATCTTGAAGATGTAGGAGGTGCACGATATGCAGTTGAACGATATGCTGAAAATTCTTATAACCTGTCTATTATTTATTCTGATTTGGTGGCTACTGACTCAAGGGATTCGCAAAATTTCCAGTACTCGTGCGGGGTCCGGTTTCCAACGCTGGGGTGGATGGTCCATTGGACTTTTCATTGTTGGCGCTGTGCCACTCGGTTTTTCGCTATACACAGAGATCTTTGATAAGCGCCTGGATGCCAACATCGGGTTAGGTCTAGCCATGCTGTTTGTTTGGGCTTATTGTGTGATCTTGTTGTGTGCGGCGTTGATGATCTGGGGAAGGTACGTGTACAAAAGGGATATGAAGAAGTGAATATTTGGGTTGATCGTGTTGAGCCCGTCAGGAAGTTAAGGGTGAGCTGACAGCTGTATTTGTAACAATAAACTGATATGGAACGTTAATTTTAGAAAGAGGTGTTATTAAAGGGGGATTTACATATGTCCAACCTTCGTCGAGTCCTCATATTGCTCTCAATCCTAATCGTATGCCTTACGGGATGTTCAGGACATATCGAGTGCAACTCCGTGCAGACTCAAGCCAATGCACCAAGTGAAGATGGATTCACTGGTTATGTGGTTGAACGCAAAGACAATTCCATTCTTGTGGTTGATCCTGCATATGAGGATTTCAGTGCGAACGGAGGAAAAAATCGGTATTATCCGGCAAAATGGTTCTCCAATGCGCCTGATCCGCAGATCGGCTCCTATGTTGAAGTCTGGACGGATGGAGGCCCGGAAAATGAACCCTATCCTGGGCAGGCCAGAGCAGAAAAGATAGCGGTATCTTGTCCAGTGGCACCGGATGGCGCGCATATGACGGATGCGGATGCGATTCGTAGCGGACTTCTTTCACCTGATGCAGAGAACATCCGTGTTCCAGTCATTGAGGACAAGCGGTTTGATGCAGATTCAGGGACATGGACCCTTCTTATGCGAGATGCGATGACAGCGAATGAAGGGCAAGTAGTTCATGTGACCGTGAAGGACGAGAAGCAAGTTAAGATACAAGGCGAAGAATAAGGAGTTCATAGCTTTATGATGGTGGAGAAGCGTGCGTTGCACAAGATATGATTCAAATTGAAAGAAGTGACACGGATTGATTCATTGTAAGCTATCATGATTTTTGAACCGCCTGTAAGTTCTCTTACTGTCCATCATGTATTATGATTCTATAAAAAGGGAAAGGACTCCTCTGCCCATGGAACTATCAAGGTCTCAGCAATTAGCTCAAGAGCATGTAACCAATTATGCAAGAAGCCGCAAAAATGAAGCGGAGCAAACCATTAGGGAAATCCTTCGTATGTCCAACATCGAGCTGAAGACATTTGAAGATGCTATCACTAAACTAAAATCTCATGCAAGTATCGCGCTACACTTTCACCCAGATCGATTAGATCCGAATATGAAAAGCGTGGCTGAGGCACTACTTGAGCAGGGGGTTTATAAAAGTCAGTTTGAGACTTTCTTATCGAATGGAAGTGTATCCGCATTTTCAGGCGGTGAACGTGACGTTTGGGAAAATAAAATGTTTGGCGGAGCGTACCAAATAAATGGCTCAACCAATAGCGAACGGCCCAAGTATGGGGCACTCAATGTTATGTTACATCCCGATGGACCTGCTCCACGTTTTGGATCATGTTATCTCCTTTTATCGACTGAGGTCTCTCATCGTTGCACGTATACATATTTGGATTCTCACCAAGACCCCGAGGAAAAGGGAACGTATGAGGAATTTGACCTCATTTTGGCTGCTCTCTTGAGGGATGTATTCTATAGTAATTTTGCCATTGGTGAAAGAAATCTAACGGTTCAAAAGTTAATCGATTATATGCTCGTCAATCTTGAGAAACCATTCCAAAATCCATCAAACCAAGAGCCAAACCGAAATCTGGACCATTATATCGAAGCTCAGGTTCATGGTGATATTTCCCTTGAAAAAGATGTCAAGATGCTTGTTGCCGACCCATCATTTAAAGGCACCCATACTGGACGAATCTTAGAGCAGATATGTTTAAAGTATTCCATTGATCTCCACTGGCACATGGGCTTTACACTATTGGTTGATGAGGTTCCTATGGATTTTCGAGGTCCTTTGATGCCTTCACTAGCCAAGAGAATTGCAAAAAGTGATTTTATTGATGCAAATATCATTGGTTCTGCAGCTATGGACTTGAAACGAAACCCAAGCCATTGGAGCGATCGAGGAACCTACAAAGAAGTTCTACAAGAGTTAAAATTACTCTGGCATGTCTTAGTGAGATATGGAAAGCCAATGGAAGAGTGAAATAGTACTCTAACAACCTTGAGCGCTTAACCGTTCAAGGTTGTTTTTTATCATTCAAACGGATTACTGACTATACATTTATCTATAAATCTGCTGTCACAAAAACGAACGTATGTTTTACAAATACATTGACTTTTTGTCCTGACAATAATATATTGTTGTCAGGACAAAAAAAAGAGGTGAAGCAAATGTCCGCCAAAAAGATGGGGCGGCCTAAATCTGACAAACCCAAAAGCAGAACGATTGAAATACGTGTCGATGAGGAAATTATGAACAAGCTCGATATTTCGGCTGAGAAGCTGAATACGAATCGATCAGACATCGTTCGCAAAGGGATTGAGAAGATTTACGACGAACTCCAAAAATGAAAAAAGGAAGCAGCGTAAGTCCCACGAAGAACACGCTGCTTCCTAACCCACAATCACTTGTTGAATGAGCGACTGCATAAATATCCTATCATGTGTAGAACGTTCATTCAAGTGAGGTGCGAATTGATATACAGGAGGATGCACATGAATTCGATATTAGAAGCATTATATAATGGACGACTTCGACCGGATGAGATGATGATGCCGACACATCCTGAATACCAAGCGTTAGGACGGCAGATTGCAGCTCTGACAGAGCAGTGGAAGAATCGATTGAGCGGGGAAGAATTCCGTGAGCTTGAACAGTTATTTGACTTGTGTGGCAGATGTGAGGGCATGCATACGGAAGCAGCGTTTGCACAAGGTTTTCGTCTGGGTGCCAACATGTTAATTGAAGTCATGAGTCAGCGTGAGGAATCGGTGTTGGAGTTTAACTAAGTTTAACGATGTCAGCAGAGATCCGGTTTACTTTTACAGCTAAGTTCTCAGGAAATGACGTGCATACAACATACTTATTTTGCACCATAAAATGGTATCATAAATATATTATAACAAGGCCCTCGAACCTTCTCTGCATTCAGCAACAGGGTTCGAGGGCTTTACTTAAACATACAGTTAACAATATATATAGGGGAAGAACCTGTTAAACTAATTGTTTTTTAATCCGCAATATTCCCTGCCATCTTCAGACGACGCGCAATTTCCTTAAAGTCTTCTTGCGAAATACCTGGTGCAAACTCTTCCTCGACCGCAGGAGCTTCCGGAATCGGGAATCCTTCAGGTATCCCTTGAATGACTTCCAGAGGTTGTCCATCTTCGGGGTGAGTTCCTTTCCAGATCTGTCCAATCGTGTTGAAATCTTTATCACTATAGGTATACAGCTTGGTGTGTACCCCTTTTTCTTCATATTTGCGAGCCTCGTTGAAGGCTTTGTTGTTCAGTGAAGGAATAGGCACCAGCTTGGTCACATTTACGCCAGTTGCAATCTCAAGTGCTTTCGCATATGCGACAACATGAACGCCGCCACGTACCAGCAGGAAACCAACCACTTCCCGGGCTGCCGGGTGATCCGTCATCTCATATACTTTCATTTTATGAGTACGAGCGCCACATTCTAGGAAGAAGTTATGCAGCAGATCCTCGACCAGGTTGCCACTGTTGAAGACGTTTGCTCCTGTCCATGGATTACCCATAGAGTCAAAAGGCATTGCGCCTTGTGCACCTGCCAGATAGTGATACGACAGACGAGCATCTTTTACGGAACCAAGCGGCGTATCATCGGGTTCTTTGTACTCGGTTGAACCTCTGAGGCACTTGTTAATGCCATGAGACACGAGCTCAACATGACCCAATTCTTCGGCGGTAATGCTCATGACGAGGTCATAGAAAGGCTTCAGCTTTTCTTTGGATCGAAAATTAAACGATTGATAGAGGTAGTTGTTCAACGTTGACATTTCTCCGAATTTGCCGCCGAGTAATTCTTGTATAGCTGCCGCAGCATTCGGATCTGGCTTCTCGACATTGGGAATCTCAATCAGGATTTCATCCAAGCGTTTGAACATTCGGGTGTAACCTCCTCTTATTGGTATTGCAGATCGTGTAGAGTTTCAGATCGTGAAGTCACTCTGTCATGGCCTATTACACGTCTATTGGTTTTTTTAAACAAAAAATCAACCAAATGGGACTTAAGCATCGGATAACGCAAGCCGCATATCTTCTCCCATTTGTTATTTCCAATACCGTAAAATTTATGTATAATCAAACATTCAAACGAGTCTTCACGTACAAGAGAAGAGAGTCATGAATCCATAAAGGAGTAAGAGATGAACAAGCGTTGGATACGAATAGTTGGGATTGTAATGTTTCTAATGATTCTGATGTACATAAGCAGCGAGAATGCCATAGCATATGTCGTTACGAACGAGGTTCAGGTCGATGAAGCAACGAGGCAGTTACTTGAAAAGAAATACGGGTTGGAGCGTCCTGAGGAACCACAGATACAACAACATTTTCTCTCGGGTGATTGGGGAGTGAGTTTCCGGACGGAGCCTCCTGATTCGTTTGACCGACTTGTTCATGTGGTTCCTTTTTCCCTACGGCCACTGGCCTGGATCTTTCGTTTATTCGTGTAAAATGAAACCCGGACGGGCAATATAACAGAAACATATTGTCCCAAGGAGTGAGTGAAATGAGAATGCTCATCGTTACCGTCATGTCGGTAGTTCTGAGTTTAGCCGGAATTACATCAGGCACAGGCGCCGCCATCCCTGATTATGCGAAGTGGGGAATTATTGCGGTCAAAGAAACACAGACCAAGTATAATGTGGATATTTTGGACTATAAGCATATCGGTCGCACCTCTCTAACAGCAGATCAATCACGGGAACAGTTCAAGCTATGGGTTCGTGCGAAAGACGGCAAACAATTCGCAGTCTATGTAAATGTTGATTTTAATCCATCTACACAGCAATTAAAGAAAGTACAATTTTCCGAATCGGATCGACACTGATCCGCTGGACTTGGTCATTACAAGCCATGTTTTCATATTAGCTATACTATGGGTTGAACCAGACTGCCTTAATCATTAAGGTGAACGTCTGGTTTTTTATTTTACAAAAATCCTTTTTTTACTATTGAATAAAGAACTTATGTTCGCATATAATATGAAATACAAACAAACGTTCTTATCGGAGGGATGATTATGCTAGGGAAATATATTGGCCAGGTGGTGGAGCTTGTCTACATGGATCGTGCAGGGCAGATTACGCAGCGACAGATTCGAATTAACAGTGTACGTGGCGGGATGATTAGAGCATCAGCGGGAAAAGAAGGCTCACCCCGAACATTTCTGGAGCAAGGTATTCTGGCATGGCGTCCTGTTACCGATCTGAATGGGGAGGTAAAGTATGCTGAACGACTTTGAACGCAAGATTTTGCGTATTATGGTGAACTATGCAGGGCAACGGCGCAGGTTGCCGCGAATGGATGAACTGGAGAACAAGACGGGACGAAGCAGAGCTTACATTCATGAGTCTTTGCTGGAGCTTGAACGCACCGGGCACATCGCGTGGGAGAACCGGTCTAATCTCGAAGGGATACAGATTTTGCAGGCATGGGAACAGGTACAACAGCCGGTTCGCAAAAGCCAGCCTTCCGGAGACTCCGTAAAATATTTTACGGACTACTAATCATAATAAGAAAACACCAACCCGGGTAACCGGATCGGTGCTTATTGTGTCACATGTACGACATGTGTATCTATTTTAGAAATGGGGAAGTTGGTCCAGGTTGTTGGTTGGGTCACCGTCGGCATCGCCGCGAATGTACATTTCGCCATCCTTGCCTTTAAATACATTCACACCGGCAATAGCGCCAGCCTGTACTTCTGCAAGTGCCTGCTGATAATCCAGTACACGTCCTGCCGAAGTCTGAAAGGCTGTCAGGTCACCGTCGCCATTTTTCTGTACAGCTGTGAAACTCTCGCGTGTTGTTTGATCCATGATGTCACACTCTCCTTATATGACGAGATAGGAATCTGCTTACCTGATTAGCCTATCCCAATTCATCGGAAGTATGCGCCATATGCTAATAAAGACCTGCCAACGCGGAGGTTTTACAAGCTCTTTCTCATACGAACATGCAGAATATCTGCATCATAAAAAGGTTCTTCCGAAATCACTTCATAACCCAGTTTTTCATAGAATTTCTGTGCCTGACACTGCGCATCCAGTACAGAATAGGATAAGCCGAGTTCACGTGCCAGCTCCTCCATCGCGAGCAAAAGCACACGTCCATAACCAAATGAACGATGAGATTCAAGCACCGCGATCCGCTGCATTTTGGCCGTATCCTTGCTGTAATAGATCAGACGTCCTGTGGCTACTGCTTGCCCATCTGTACTTAACAATACATGATGCACATCTGGACTGATGACATCATATTGATCAATCTCAATCTCGGCAGGCACCTGTTGCTCGATCACAAAAACGTGATGGCGAATTCCCAAGGCTTGCTCCAGTTGTTCTTCTGTCGTTACATAACTAATCTCAGCTGCCAATTCCATTCCTTCTTTCTGCTCTTGCGCGACATATCAGACTGAATTATACAAAAAAATGTTTTTCCTGTATAGTGAAGTCTGGAACATATTGGGAGAGGAGGGGGTAGTGATGGGCATGACAGGCATCATGGTAATTACATTGTTAATGTCGGCGGGAATGATTACTCTGTTGTATTACGTTACGAAGAAAGCATACTCACGCAAGTGGGATGAAGATGAGTAATTCACCTGTTAACCTTCACGGCAAGACTTCACTGCTTCCTCGTGGAGAATACACATCTTGAATTACAGATTTGGAGTACACGTCCAGCCAGACGGGCAGAGACTCATCATTTTCATTGGGCTGTTGTAATTGTTGGAATTGTACCGTATGTTCATCCCTCTCCAAGCCGCAACCAGTAACGGTTGTAATGAGAATCACAAGCCCAACGCAGGGGAAGAAGCATTTGGCAAATGTATGTTTATTGGATCTTGACCGTTTTGTTATGCTTCTCATAGGGAATTCACCTCATTGTAGAAATGGTAATCTTTCCTTTATTGTGCACCATTTCGGGTGAATTATAACCAAATAAATCATTGACAATGAACACGGTTACTTGATATGATACTGTTACTTGATTGGGAAACCATTATATATCATGATCTGTTAGCTCAGCTAAGTTTGAATACATCATAATTATTACAGGGCGATAGCTCAGCGGGAGAGCATTATCTTGACAGGGTAAGGGTCGTGGGTTCGATCCCCACTCGTCCTATATGAAAAAATTAGAGGCAACTTCTTTTGAGAATTATATCTCAAGAGGAGTTGTTTTTTTATATAATAATATGGCTACCTCCAATAATAAGTGTAGGTGGTTTTTGTTGATAATAAATTTAATGGTACAGTTTCTCTTCCTCTTTTTAAACAAAACTTAAATAAAACATAAATTCAGCGTAAGGTTCGTCTTCTATACTTGGTTCTGAGGTCAATATAGAACAGGAGAAGGAGAGAACTTATGAATTATTCAAGTCCATTTACATCAAAGTTAGCCAGAGTAGGGATCGCGGGTACACTGGCTTTAATACTGGCAACAAGCCCACTGGCCAACATGGGGGTTGTTGCCGCGGAAGCAGACCCAGCACCTGTATCTACGAAGATATATAACACACAGAAAGAATCGATAGAGCAACCCCCGATTCAATACCAGATCCAGGCTCGGCTGAATGAGAAGGACATGACGATCCAGGGGAGCGAGAAGGTAACGTATCACAACACAAGCAAGGATACCCTCCAGCAGCTGGTTCTTCATACATATGCTGATGCGAACCTCTCCAAGTCTACACAGGCGAGCATGTACCAACAGCATAATGAAAAGATTAGTGAAGATCATCCGGAGAAGACAGCGGAGGACTTTCTGGGTGGCATCGATATTCAGGCTGTAAGCGCAGATAGCCAATCGCTTGATTTCAATAAGGAAAACCAAGCGTTGACCGTGCAGTTGAAAGAGCCCGTTCAACCAGGCGAATCGGTATCATTCCAACTGGAGTTTCAGTTGAATATCCCCTATGGCTCACAGCGAGTGTCCTACTACAAGGACATGATCAATGGTGCGCACTGGTTCCCGGTGATGTCTGTATACGACGAGGTTAAGCATCAATGGAACAAGGCACCGTATAGTCGAACATTTGAGAGCGATTATTACACCTCATCGGACTTTGAAGTTCAATTCAATGTTCCTGATGAGTATCAGATAGCTATGTCGGGCTCTATCACCACTCAAGACAGTACAGAACATGGTCGTAAAGTTGTGTCTGCTGTGGCCGAGAATACGAGAGAGTTTGTTTTCTTTGCAAGTCCTAATCTTCAAGTGGAGCGCGCTACCCGTAACGGTCTGACGGTGGAATACTATTATTACAACGATGATCCATCCAAGAAAAAGATAGTTGACCGCTACATTAATCAGGCATTCAAGGTCATTGACTTCTATAGTGAGAAATATGGCAAGTATCCCTATCCAGAGTTCCGAATTGTCGAGACGTATGTACAAGGCGTTGCCGTGGAGTATGCGAGGCTCATTCAGATGGGACAGATTCAAAATGGTGCTGTTCCAGAAGAAGACACAACATTTGTTCATGAAATAGCGCATCAGTGGTTCCATGCATTGATCGGTAATAATTCGGAGACAGAATCCTTCCTGGATGAAGGCTTTGCCGATTTCTCCATGGTGTATTTTGCCGAGAAACAGGGAGACAAGCTAAATGGATTCAGATCTATTCAGTTCGATACTGCGCCCGTAGATATGGCGATTGCGTCAACAAACGATGAAGCTGGGGATTTGGCAAGTTTGGTATATTATCAGAAGGGAAGACAAGCGATCTATCAGCTTTACCGTTCCGTCGGTGAAGAGAAATTTGACGAGTTGATGAGGACATATTTCAAACGCTACGTGTACCAAAATGCAACGGTAGAGGGGCTGCTTCAAACCATTGAAGATGTGCTTGGTAAAGAAATACGTTCAGAAATGCAGATGGCCCTATATCAGCCTGATTTTGTCTTAAAGCCGGAATACCAATTATCACAGGAAGAGACCGCCGCATATGTGCATGATATCTTACAACAACAGTATCAGGCTGTCATGGGCATGATCCCTAATCTGCCTTATGAAGTAATGAATCGATTGATGGACAAAGTCCTTCAAGGCGAGGAATTAACCATTGTGCTCAGTGATCAGGTGAGCAAGCTTGCAACTAAACAGCAGGAAGATATGGTTAATCAGTTGACTGGATTCCTTGATATGACCGGTATGAGATACGACATTATACGGGATCGCAAGGAATTGAAGCAAAAGATGAAAAAAGAGATCGGCAACAGCAACCTTATTGTCATTGGCAATGCCAAGTCAAACGGATTGGTGCAGGCTTTGAAATTCAACATTATCGACCGGACGAAACAGACGGGTTTTCCTTGGAAAAATACCATGAATCAACCTCTCGCCGCGGGTGCATATGTGATCAAACATCCCTATAACCAGAATCGATTGATGCTTCATTATTTCTGGAATGAGGATCATCTGAGTGATGCGGCATTTGAAGCTTTTAAGCTGAAAATAGAGGAATCTATCGGATTCACTAACGACTTTTACCAGTACTATGTATTGGATCACCAAGGCAAGGAGAAATCCAATAAAAAAATAGCGAATCCCATATCTTCATTTTTTGCGGAGCAATAAGTCATTGGTTTTAGAAAAGTGAAGAAAGCATCCCTTGTAACACCACGAAATAATTGTTTAAGAGAACATCTATATTGCAGTTTCTTCCTCTAATCAGGTTAGCCAATTGTTATTGGTTAGCCTGTTTATGTTGTTTTGCAAACCAGTCTTGGAATATTAGGCCTTAAAATGGGCATGATGCTTTAACAGAAAGGTAACTTCATGAATATACTTATCGTGAGAAAACAATAGGAGGGATTAATATGAAGGATCAACATTATCCTGGCATGCCATGGAAAGAGACAGTCACTGATCACAACGGTAAGGAAAGCAAAGGAATTAACAAAATGAGAGCGTATTCATATAATACAGACATTCGCTCTATCATTCGTGTTATTCAGGGGCCGGCTGCGAATATGGGTAATGTTGTTGATCTCTCTAATCTACTAAAGGGCGCATCGGAATTAGTATACTTCTCTCCATTGGACATTGTCACCCTGAACGTTAAGGAGGTTGTGTAACATGTCAATGGTTGAAAAAAATATCCAGGCAGAACAGACTGCTAATGTCACAGCCAACAGTTTCACTTCACCTTATGATTATTGCGATGCAGAAACCAGACGGATGTACACGCCTCAATTTGATAAAAAAATGGACAATCCTATGTATACCGCTGCAATGGCGGGCCTTCAATCGATCTATTGGTTTCGGGCGATCAAGGTAAAGGGGCTTATCCCTGATGCAAAAGCAGATTATTATGCTACGTATTCTACCAACCATCATCACATCGGAGGAATTGGACTAGCCTATTCCAACAGTCCGACAGGACCATGGACCAAACACGGACAGGTGTATCTCGATACCGTGGTTGGGAATTCGACGGAAACTCCATTTGTGATCTGGAACGATGAAGAACAATTGTTCTTTATGTATTATCAACAAAACGGTCTGGGGATCAATCAATCGACGGCACTTGCGACCTCTGTAGACATGATCAACTGGACAAGAGTGGGTTTGATTTTGGACAAACCTCCCGGGTTTCCAGGTGATGGTCATACCGGTTACTTCTCGTGTTTCAGAAATGGCGGCAAATGGATCGGTTTCTCGGTGATGGGTGGTGGTGACTTTGGTCGTAAATGTATCTGGCATTCACATGACGGACGTAGCTGGTTAGCTGATCCAAGACCATTAATGGGTGGTAATGATGCCACTTTAAGTGCAGGAGAAAATATTTCGAGACCCAATGCTGGTGTATTTATGTACAAAGGGAGCATGTGGTGGCTGGGTATGTTATCAGCTTATGCTTCCGGTGGGGTTACGACGGTAGCTCGGCCTGCCATTGCCAAGATCAGCGCAGACTTTCGTCAACTGCTGGACAAACCTACAGATATATATTTTCCGGCATTGAATTGGGAAACGACCAACATGCAATCCTTGATGGTGTCCGTTATGGACGGTGTAGTGTACGTGTATTACAATACCGATCATAATATCGGTGTAGCCTATTCGGTGGGGGTGTAGAGATGGTTATACGTGATGCAGCGGGTCAGATCGTGCCCTTTGGAAAGGTTCACAGACAGCTTGTGGCCGATTTTCTATACGGAACGTTACCGGATTGGGTGGAGGTGGTGGGCACCCCTACGTTTGAGCCTTTGCCCGACAGAGGGACCATAACCGTTACAACACCGACAACGGCAGGAGCCACGGCAGAGTTGAAAATGAAACATCTGATTGACAGCTCGAAAGTAACCGCAATTGCAATCACTTTGGAAGCGCTACAATTAAACGGGAACATTGGAATCTCAGTTCAGGTTGGCATTAAATCGAAGGATAGCAAGGCCGGAATCACTTTTTTTCAAAATGTAAATCAGAAGTATGGTATGGTCCGTGCCTATAAAGCAGATGGAACGTACACGGATTTTAATCAAAACATGGTGTTCTTCACCACACATGGCGTAGCAGGAGATGAAGCACAGAACCGTAAGAATCTCACTGTGCTGCTCTGTACCGGGTTACAGTTCTCGGCGGGGTTCGAGAGACCGTCCGTATGGCTTGGTGCGGATGATCAATATGGCGGTGTTGCTGCTGACCTTAGCGGGGGGTTGTTCCAACATGGAGAATTGCAGTGTCTTTTGAAACTGACTACAAGTAAGGCAGAGGCCAAGTATTTCAAATGTGCACAGATGAAAGTGGATATCTGGAGTAACTGATTGGAATGACAAAGAGAAAAAATAGATTATCTGCATGGATAGGTGAAAGACATACGTGCAGTAATTTGGTACCTAAACACGGACGCTTTGAAAAAGAAGTGCAGTGTTTAGGTACCTTTTTTATTTAGATAAGGTTCATGATTGTACCGCCTGCGGCACCAGCAACGACAACGATCCACGGTGGTACTTTCCAAAAAACGAGCATTAGAAACAAGATACACACCAGTGCAAAATCAACAGGAGTTAGGATCGCAGTTGTCCAAAGCGGATCGTACAACGCTGCTAACAAAATACCTACAACGGCTGCATTAATTCCGATTAATGCTCCTTGAATTTTTGAGCTCTTGCATAAAGAATTCCAGAAGGGCAATGCGCCTACGATTAGAAGGAACGCTGGCAAAAAGATAGCAATCGTTGCAACCAAGGCACCGGGAACCCCACGCATCATCGCTCCTAAATAACTGGCAAAGGTAAACAATGGTCCGGGTACAGCTTGTGCAGCTCCATATCCCGCCAAAAAGTCGGACTTGTTCATCAGACCTGTAGGGACGAATTCACGTTCCAGTAACGGAAGTACAACATGTCCTCCACCAAATACAAGTGAGCCTGAACGGTAGAAGCTATCAAAGAATAACAGCCATCCCGAACGATCAAATGGTGTGAGTAACGGGAGAAGAATCAGGATTCCAAAGAATAGAGCCAAACAGATTATTGCCAAGTTACGACTTACCGGGATAGACAAGTCTACTGTCTTAATACCTGTCATTTTTCTAAAATGAATCATGCCTATTATGCCTGCAATAACAATAAAAAGGATAGGAGTGAACGAAGTCTGCCACACAAGAGTAGCCGCTGCAGTAAAGATAGCGATGGTTGCCCTGTAACGGTCAGGAGTTAGTTTTTGCCCCATGCCCAATATCGCTTGAGCGACAATAGCTACAGCAACAATTTTAAGACCATGAATCCAGCCAGTACTGCTGATATCAAATCCTTGCAGAAGGAAAGCGAACAAAACTAACGCAATGACAGAAGGAAGTGTGAAACCAAGCCAAGCCATCAGTCCTCCCAACAAACCGCTGCGGATGATGCCAATTCCAATTCCGACTTGACTGCTGGCGGGCCCGGGCAAAAATTGACATAACGCAACTAAATCTGCATAGCTTCGTTCATCCATCCACTTTCTACGGCGAACATATTCTTCATGAAAGTAACCGAGATGAGCGATCGGTCCTCCAAATGAAGTCAGGCCAAGTTTAGTGGATATAGCTAACACTTCAGAAAGTGCTCTGACTTTATGTTTGGGCTTGTCCGGGGTTAGAAATGAATTATTCTCCAAACGTGTTATTCCTCCTTAACGGTTCGATGCAGGTTATCTAATAACTACATTATAATCCTCCTCATCGCGATTCATTTAAACGCAGCATTAAACTATATTATTTTTTTTATATTAGCTATTTACATACACAATTTAATTGTGTACAATGTAATTGTTAGCGATACAAGAGAAGTCAAAATTTAGTCAAAATAAATCTAATCAACTAAAGGAGTTTTCACAAATGAAAACATTATATGAAACAACAGTCATCAATACAGGCGGACGTCAAGGCATCGTACAATCCCCAGATAATGTGTTTATGTTGGATGTTGCTGCACCACCTGAACTGGGAGGACAAGTGACGACAGCTACCAATCCGGAGCAGTTGTTTGCAGCAGGGTATAGTGCTTGTTTTAACTCCGCACTGGAGTTTCAATTGAAGAAACACAAAGTTGAAATTGAAAGAAGTACCGTAGCTGCTACTGTAATGTTGGTGACGGACTCTGAGGACAACGGCGTGAAGCTTCAAGTCGATTTGGAAGTTAAGATTCTCGGTCTGGATGAGGAAACAGCACAGAAGTTTGTGAAACTTGCCCATGACTACTGCCCATACTCCAAAGGAATTAAAGGGAACGTGAATGTTAACGTGGAACTGGCGTAACTGATACTATTTGTTATTGATAAGAAGCCTCCGAGAAATCGGAGGTTTTTTTGTATTATTTTGCTCCGTTGTAAAATGTGCTTTGCCCGGAAAAAGCAATATTAATGATTGTAACATACCTATAGGGGGTATAATGAATGGTATAAATAGAATTAAAGGAGTGCAGAACATGAAAAAGTACGTATTGACCATATCGACTATATTGATTACAAGCAGTTTGGTTTTGAGTGGATGTGGCAAGGAGACTCGGCAGACTAGTGAAAGTAACGATGACAGTCATACAGCTGCTGCAGGTGAGATGCACCATTCTGAGTCGGGAGAGCTACCGGAAGGACTGCGCGAAAAAAACAATCCCACCTTCCCAATAGGAAGCCAGGCGCTGATGAGTGCCGACCACATGTCAGGCATGAAGGGGGCGAAAGCAAAGATCGTTGGAGCATATGAGACTACGGTATATGCAGTTACGTATACGCCAACCACAGGCGGAGATCCCGTGCAAAATCATAAATGGGTTATCCATGAGGAAATAGAGGACCATATGGATCAAGCGTATGAGGCAGGTTCTGAGGTAGTGTTGAGCGCTGATCACATGAAAGGAATGAAGGGCGCCAAGGCCACAATTGATTCTGCTGAACAGACAACGGTATATATGGTTGATTATACCCCTACAACAGGGGGAGATTCGATAAAGAATCACAAATGGGTCACAGAAGAAGAATTATCTGCTATCCAATAGAACCATTTGTATGAAACAGCCTTTTTAAGCATAAAAATCAACTTCACACTCAATTATGGGTTATAATGGTATTAAAGTTTATACAAAACTGCTGAAAGGGGAATGTACTTATGATGGATTTTAGTAAACCACCCCATGGCTCTGAGACCGATACCCACCGTCAGCGTCATCAGGAGAATGAACAGAAATACCTGTCCGGAGGCAAGAGCATTTGGTATGAAATCAGCAACTGGCTCATTCTCGGAGGTATCCTCCTTGTCATATTTTTATTATTTAAATACGTTTTCTAAATAGACACACAACCGGGCGAATCCCCATATGATGGACTACATCAGTAAGCACTTGGGGAAATGGGGAATCCGGGATGGCAAAAGCAAAGGGTAAGAAAGCTCCCGCATTAAAGAGTGATAAAATACGTGTATCCATGAAGTTGGTCACTTCGGATGTATGTGAGAGATGTAAGACACCCTGTACGCGAGGAATGGATTATGCTGCACGTATGAGAATTGAAGGGGCTTTAGGCAAGGGCGTTCCCTGTATATTGACCCGCCATACTTCTTCATAACTCTTCGTATAATCCCGTATATATAACAGTTATAGATCAGGGGCATCCTTTAATGAGGATCGCCTCTTTTTGTGCATTCCAAGGGGTGGAAAAAATTCTGGATAAAAAATGAAAAATGATGAAAAACAGCGCAACTTTGTGGATGAATCTGCAGTATAAATGTACAACAGCTAGCAGCAGGGGAGGGAATATTGACGGGATGAAATGGAAACGAATATTGCTTTGTGTCACGGTATTCTCCTTGCTCGGCGGGTCTTTATTGTTTGCTGACTCAGTGAACGAGAAGATTCGTGTTCTCATTAACGGCAAGGAAGCAGCTGATGGAGGTTATCTCATTGATGGAACGACCTATGTACCTGTAAGAGAAGCCGGAGGCGTCGTCAAATGGGACAGCAGTAACAAGAGAGTAACGGTGATCAAACCGAATGTACATATTTTTCTCTTCAAGGGAGACACTGTATTTGGTAACGTTAACGTAGGTAAGCTGAAATTCAATGTATTTTCACAAGTGGACAGTCTGACAGCAGATGTAGCTGCAGTGAAAGTAACGATTACCAATCCAAGCGGTCAGGTGAAGGATATCCAGTCCCAGGAGCTTACGACACAGAAGGATAACTTCTGGTTCCGCACATATGATTTTACGTACGATTTCAGTCGTGCTGGCAAGTATCAGGTTGGCTTTCATATTAAAGAAAATGCAAACAGCAGCTACGTCCTGGTAGCGGAGAAAATCATTACAGCGCTGAACGATTGAAGCGAAAATAACCCTGTGAGTTAAATTGACCTGGGTCATTGAACATGTTACGATATGCAAGGTTACACAATTTCTATTTATAAAGCGAGGTATTTCAATGAGCGATCACACACATGAACACGGCGATGGCTGCGGATGCGGGCAAGACCACGACCACGACCACGAGCATGAAGAAGTCCTTCTCACATTAACAGACGAGAACGGCCAAGACGTGGAGATGGTTTTGGTGGAGACGTTTGACGTGGAGAAGCATGTTTATGCGCTCCTGCTGGAACGTAACAATCCTGAAGCTGACGGCATCATCCTGCGTATGGAAGAAGAAGACGAGGAAATGGTGCTCTACAATATTGAAGACGAAGAAGAGTGGAACCGCGTTGAAGCGGCTTACAACGAACTCGTTGCATCACAAGAATAGTCATTCTTTTGGAACATAACATGAAGGCTCCTTGATCTCAGGGGGCCTTTTGTTTTGTTTGTAAGAGGTATATGAGCATGCACACCACCGGTTTGAACGACGAAATAGACGGGAAAATGCAAACTCGCTTGTCTCATGAAATAAAAATGGACCAAGCTAGGGCTTGGTCCGTTAAGTTTATCCCCTGCACAGCGCAAGGGGGTTGTTTTAGAAAATGGCATCGGCTTCCACGATCACTTTAACATTGGTTACGCTGCGATCTTCGGGTCCTTTGACGGGTAATCCAACTTCGACATGATCGATGATGTAGTCGATATTTTCCTGGGTGATAACCTCACCCGGTAACAGGATCGGAATTCCTGGCGGATAGACATAGATGAATTCCGAGATAATACGTCCTGCGGATTCCTTAAACGGAATCACTTCGGTATCACCGTAGAATGCATCGCGTGGAGTCAGCATCAACTGTGGAATGTCCGGAACTTTTACGACCAGTTCATGGGCCGGGTTCACTTGATAATAGGTACGGGAGAGATCCTGCAAAGCGTTCAGCAAGATATCCACGCTGTCATCCGTATCTCCTGGCGTGATGAGACACAGAATATTGTACATATCACTAAGTTCGACCTCGATGTTGTAATGTTCACGCAGCCAGTTCTCTGTTTCATATCCTGTAATACCCAGATGGCGAACATGGATCGTTACTTTGGTTGGATCATAGTTGAAGGTCGCTTCTGTACCCAGCAACTCTCTACCGAAGCAATACAGTCCATCCATATCGTTAATCGAACGTCTGGCAAACTCAGCCAGTTCAATCGCCTTCTGTGCAATCTCACGACCGTGGAGTGCCAGGTTACGTCTTGATGTATCGAGTGAAGCAAGCAAAATGTATGAAGTTGATGTTGAGGTGAGCAGACTGAGGATCGTCTGTACACGCTGTGGATTCACGAACCCATTCTTTGTGTTCAGGTTGAGTACGGAACTCTGTGTCATGGAGCCACCAAGCTTGTGAACACTGGTTGCAGCCATATCGGCACCTGCTGCCATCGCAGACAACGGCAGATCCTCATGGAAATGAATGAGTACGCCATGTGCTTCATCAACAAGGACAGGGACTTGGTAGCTGTGTGCAAGCTCTACAATCTCTTTCAGATCGGTAACCACGCCGTAATAGGTCGGGTTAATTACAAGCAATGCCTTGGCATCTGGATGACGCTCAAGTGCACGACGGATAGACTGTGTAGTCACTCCGTGGTCAATGCCCAGATTGGCATCTTGTGAAGGAGAAACAAATACGGGTTTGGCGCCTGAGAAAATAATCGCGGACAGAACCGATTTATGCACATTACGGGGCACAATAATTTTGTCACCCGGTGAACATACAGACAGAATCATGGTCATAATGGCACTGCTTGTGCCTTGGACACTAAAATAGGTATAATCGGCTCCGAAGGCATCTGCTGCCAAAATCTGTGCTTCCTGAATGACACCGGTTGGCTGATGCAGGTCATCCAACGGTGCGATGTTAATCAAATCTATGGAGAAGGCATTATCGCCAATAAATTCACGGAATTCGGTATCCGCTCCCAATCCTTTTTTATGGCCCGGAATATGAAACTGTACCGGATTGAGTGCCGCATGATTTTTTAAAGCGGTAAACAGCGGCGTACGGTGGTGATTCATCAGTGCTGTCACAACCCTTCCTAATAAAATTGGTAAACAAAGATGAGTATAGCAAATTAAGAACCGAATGCAACAGTATAATCGACAATTTTTTGATTTGCCGAGATTTGGACACATTCCCCACGGTTACACTAAGGATAGGGAATAGGCAAATGAACGCCGAAAGGGGAAAAAGAATGCAAACCGATACAAAACCAGCCAAAATTTTGCGATCACCATTTTTTATCGCGATGTGGCTGACACTTTTTCTAGTTGAAATTATCAAAGGGGCCCTGTTGGTAGCAGTTCTGCCGGTGTATATGGACAATATACTGGGTCTGTCTGCAGGCGTCATTGGTGTGGCATTTGCTCTTCAATATTTGGGAGATAATCTGTTCCGGGCGCCTTCCGGCTGGGCAGCAGAACGGATCGGGTTCCGCGCAACGATGGTTACAGCATTAATCTGTACCTTAATCGCTGTTATTATGATCCTTTTTCTCAAAAGTGCCTTTGGACTGGCCATGGCCTGTCTCATTCTTGGCATTGGTACGTCACCACTATGGCCTTGCGCCATGACAGGAGTGACTGCGATGTCAGGCCCACAGAACAAGAATGGTACAGCAATGGGGGCGCTGGAGATGGCTGCTCTAGGGGGAACGGGGCTTGGACCTATAGGGATGAACTGGCTGCTGGAGCGCACGCATCATGATTATCGAACGATATTCCTTGTGCTAATGGGTTGTGCCATTCTCGTTATTCTGGTGGCCATGATTCTTCCTGGACGTGTCATTGTTGAAGGAGAGCATGCCGAGCAAGTAGCGAAGAATAGTGATGGAAAATATCCAGCCAAACCGAATCTGCTCACGCCGTTCATCCGGCTGCAAAAGAGTGTGAAGGGCACACTGCAACGGGTACGCAGCACGCTTAATGTTAATCCACTCGTGTATCCTGCACTGTTTATGCAATCGTTTGTCATTGGGCTGCTTAGTCCAGTAATCACGCTATATACACGCACAGACCTGCACATTTCACCGAATCTTTACAGTTTGTTGCTGATTGCGGGAGGTGGAATAACCGTTATTGCCTTGCTGCCTGTAGGTAAAATGGTAGACAGGTTTGGTACGAAACCGTTCCTGAATATTGGTTTTTTGATGGCGGCGGCGAGTCTGTTCGCATTCTCCTCCATAACATCCATTCCGGTGGTGTTTGGTATTGTCATGCTGGTGGGCATCAGTTATGCCATGATTTTGCCCGCCTGGAATGCTTTTGTAGCTACGCTGATTCCCAAAGGAGAGCGGGGAGCAATCTGGGGATTCTTCCTTACATTGCAGGGATCAGGCATGGTTGTAGGCCCCATTGTTTCCGGACTGCTGTGGGACCACGTGAGCCATCCGGCTCCATTCATCGGCAGTGCCATCGTCATGGCAGGACTTGCCGTTGTGCACTTTGTGTTATCCCGCAATCCGTTTCGCACCGCTCCGGCCAAATAAGCAAAAGAAAAGGGAGTTCCACCAACCGTCTTGGTTGTGGGGCTCCCTTTTTCGCGTCCAATATATCACGATAATCGGGGGCTTGCCCCTGTGCGTCTGCGGAAAGCTGCAATCCGGCGGTCCTTTCGGTGAAAAATAGTCAAATAACCAAGTACCCTTACATAAAATGAAGTATAAAATAGGGTAAGCCGATTGAGTAGAAGCGATTGAAGACGAGGGCCGGAGTTGATCCGGTACAGATGGAGGGAGTGCCGTGAATAAGAGTTATGAAGTTGAATATTGCAATCTGGAGCTGCGGTTCAACCGTCGGCATATCCAAAATTTGATCAGAGACCTTATTCGTGAGGGATATTCACTATATTGGAGCGAGGACGAATCCTTTTTTATCCTGTCAGTCCGGACCGGCCGCAAGCTGGTAAAGCTCCGCTTTCAACAGACACGCACGGGGAACTACAAGATGACTGGGGATTATATCATTAAGGATGCCAAGCTTGCAGAGTGGCTGGAGAAGCTGATTGGAGATACACGCGGGCATGCAGTTGTGAAGCGGTTCAAGGATCAGCAGATGACCGTGGAGAACATTTTATTCGGTGAAGTCATTCGTCTCGTGGAAGTGTCTGGGTTCAAACAGCGTGTCATTTTTCAAAAGGAACCTGCGCCGACGGCGGAAGAGATGGAAGAAATGTTCCTCTCGCGTGAAGGCGAGGAAAGGCTCATGTTGTTGCGCATGGAAGTGGATGATGAACTGGAACGCCTCTACACGGCCATGCAGATGGATAATATCGAAAAAGCAAATGCTTGCCGTGAAGTCTTAAAACAGTTGTCTGGGCATCTGTTAATGTTGGAAGGGTGACAAGATAAGGCCGTATTTATGAAAATACGATGAACACCTCAGCAGATTGGGGTGTTTTCTCGTTGCGTAGCTGTGCCACGGGGTTCACTTCTATACATAAAACCGTTAAAATGGGAGTATTGTTGAGAATTTATTTCAATAAAATTAATTGGAGCAAAGGATGGAGGACCAGATGACAAAACAACAAATTGGCGTAATTGGCCTGGCTGTCATGGGCAAAAATTTGGCCCTTAACATTGAAAGCAAAGGTTTCTCAGTATCGGTATATAACCGTTCCCCGGAGAAAACCCATGATCTTCTGAAAGAAGCTGAAGGTAAAAACCTGACAGGCTCATTCTCCATTGAAGAGTTCGTAGCATCCCTGGAATCCCCGCGCAAAATTTTGATCATGGTACAAGCCGGCAAAGCGACCGACGCTACCATTGAACAACTGCTTCCTCACCTGGATGAGGGCGACATCATCATTGATGGAGGGAACGCATACTTCCCTGACACGCAACGTCGCAGCAAAGAGTTGGAAGACAAAGGCATTCGTTTCATCGGTACAGGTGTATCCGGTGGTGAAGAAGGCGCACTGAAAGGCCCTTCCATCATGCCAGGTGGACAGGAAAGTGCTTATAAACTGGTTGAACCGATCCTGACGGCGATCTCGGCCAAAGTCGGTGACGATCCATGTTGTACATATATTGGACCAGACGGTGCCGGACACTATGTGAAAATGGTGCATAACGGTATCGAGTACGGAGATATGCAGTTGATTGGTGAAGCGTACCACTTGCTCAAATCCGTATTAAACGTTTCCGTTGAAGAGCTTCACGCAATCTTTACGGAATGGAATCAAGGGGAGCTGGATAGCTACCTGATCGAAATCACGGCAGATATCTTCTCCAAATACGATCCGGAAACCGGCAAACCAATGGTTGACGTTATTCTGGACGCGGCTGGACAAAAAGGAACAGGTAAATGGACAAGCCAAAGCGCGCTGGATCTCGGCGTACCATTGTCCATGATTACAGAATCCGTATTCTCCCGTTTCTTGTCTGCCATGAAGGACGAGCGTGTAGCAGCTAGCAAAATCCTGAATGGACCAGCGACTGAAGCATTCTCTGGCGACAAAAAAGCGTTCATCGAGAGCGTGCGTAAAGCCCTCTTCGCAAGTAAAATCGTATCCTACGCACAAGGATTTGCACAAATGCGTGCAGCTTCCGATGAGTATGGCTGGGATCTGAAATACGGCAACATTGCCATGATCTTCCGTGGCGGTTGCATCATCCGTTCGCAGTTCCTGCAAAACATCAAGGAAGCTTATGATAAAGACGCAGCTCTGAAAAACTTGCTCTTGGATCCGTACTTCCAGAACATCGTTGAGTCTTATCAAGACGCATGGCGTGAAGTTGTAGCGGCTGCTGTTAAACAAGGTGTTCCGGTACCTGGCTTCTCCAGCGCCCTTTCTTACTACGACAGCTACCGTACAGAGCGTTTGCCAGCAAACTTGCTGCAAGCTCAACGTGACTACTTCGGTGCTCACACGTTCAAACGTGTGGACAAAGAAGGCAGCTTCCACCACAACTGGATGGAGTAGTACCACATATACAAGTCTATTAGATTTGGCCAAAGTACCCTTAAGCAGGAGTTTTGGCCTACTAAGGGGCTTAGAAGAGGTTTGGCGTTCCGGTGATTGCCGGTCAACGCCAGGCCTCTTTTTGGTCTTTCCCAGTCCGCAGGGCTGTGTTATGATAGGACAAAAGTGCTCACGAATTGCTTGAATTAAAGGAGTGTACACCTTGAGCAAGTCTAACAATATTATTCTCATCGGTATGATGGGAACCGGCAAATCAACCGTCGCTGACATGCTTGCACGCGAGCTTGGTTATCGATTGATTGATGTAGACGCCGCGGTGGAAAAAGAGGAAGGCTGTACGATTCCAGAATTGTTCACTGGCAAGGGAGAGACGTATTTCCGTGATGCCGAGAGCCGCATGTTATGCTCGGTGCTGGAGAAGAAGTCACAGGTCATAGCGACCGGAGGTGGCGTGGTGCTGCGTTCGGATAATTGTGACGTGATGTTGAAGAATGGTTGGGTTGTTGCCTTGACTGCTGATCCGGCAGTGATTGTAGAGCGTGTTAGTGGCTGTGACAATCGTCCACTCCTCGCAGGTAATGCAGAGGAACGCATTCAGGCAATTATGGAAGAACGGAAAGACGCATATCGGTTCGCACATTATACGGTGGATACAACCGAGTTATCCGCTGCCGAAGTGACTCGTTTAATTTTAGCGCATTACCGCGTCTAAGCTTGTTATCATCGAAGTTTGATGGTTGATAGGTGGTGGCAGATATAACAAAACGGGCCATATAGGCCCGTTTCTAGGAGTAGAGCAGAGGTCACAAGGTTACAAATGACTTTGCTTCCCTCCGGGTTTCTCTAGTCTTCCTGTTGCCACTGAAGCATACCGCCGACCATGTTTGTACAGCCTTCATATCCCAGTTGTTGCAGATATTCACAGGCACGCTCACTGCGGTAACCGCTACGACAGATGATCACGATCTCGCCTGATTTCTCAATCTCAGACAGTCGATCCGGAATCTGTCCAAGCGGAATATGCTTGGCTCCTTCGATCATGCCTTGCGCGACTTCATCGTCCTCGCGGACGTCTATCATCTGCAGCTTCTCTCCCGCCTGTAAACGGCGGCGCAGCTCAGACGTTTCAATTTCAGCTATTTGTGTCATATTCAGGTCCTCTTTTCTGTATGGACTTAACGCTATAATGATACCCAAGCGATGCACGGAATGTCAATTTGGCCACAATATAATCAATGAAGGAGAATTTCATCCATGGACGTTATTGTTAAACCAACTCCCACTCTGAACGGGGAAATCGGGGCTCTGTCCTCCAAAAACTACACGACTCGCTATTTGCTGGCTGCTGCGCTGGCAGAAGGCACAAGTACCATTCATTTCCCGGCACACAGTGAAGACAGTGACGCCATGCGCAGATGTATTCGCGATCTGGGGGCAGTGCTTGAAGAAGACGACAACAAGATTGTGATCCAGGGTTTTGGCAGTCATCCCCGTGATGTGCGTGAATTGAATGTAGGGAATGCAGGTGCTGTACTTCGTTTCCTGATGGGCGTTACAGCGCTCTGCCCTGAAGTAACTTTTGTGAATACGTACCCGGATTCTTTGGGCAAACGCCCCCATGATGACCTGATCGATGCGCTTGGTCAATTGGGTGTAGATGTACAGCACGAACAAGGACGCCTGCCGATTACAATCAAGGGTGGCAATGCCAAGGGTGGACACATTCGTGTATCCGGCTCCGTTAGCTCCCAATATCTGAGTGCATTGTTGTTTGTTACGCCGTTGCTTGCAGAAGACAGCACCATCGAAGTACTGAATGACCTGAAGTCCAAGGTCGTTATCGGACAGACCCTGGAAGTGCTGGAGCAGGCAGGCATCGTTATCCATGCAAGCGATGATTACATGTCCTTCCGTGTACCAGGTGGACAGGCTTACCAGCCGACGACCTACACGGTTCAAGGGGACTACCCGGGTTCAGCAGCGGTTCTTGCCGCAGCAGCGGTTACACAGTCTGATGTGAAAATTCTGCGCCTGATGGAGCAGAGCAAACAGGGTGAACGTGCCATCGTTGACGTGCTGCGCATGATGGAAGTGCCATTGACACATGAGAACGATGTTGTACACGTTCAAGGTAATGGCAGACTGAAAGCGATCGAATTCGATGGGGATGCCGCGACGGACGCCGTTTTGGCTATGGTAGCCGCAGCTGTGTTTGCGGAAGGAACGTCACGGTTCTATAATGTAGAGAACCTGCGTTACAAGGAATGTGACCGAATCACTGATTACTTGAACGAACTGCGGAAGGCAGGAGCGAACGTTGAAGAGCGTCAAGCCGAGATTATCGTACACGGACGTCCGGAAGGCGTTGAAGGCGGCGTTGAGATTAACGCTCACTACGATCATCGCGTAATTATGGCGCTTACAGTCGTTGGTTTGCGTTCCAAGGAGCCGCTTCGTATTCGGGATGCACACCATGTAGCCAAGTCTTATCCGCAATATTTCGATCATTTGCAGGCGCTTGGCGCCTCGGTTCAATGGGTAAAAGAGTAAATAACTGAAAACCTGTTTTTGAACACGCACTTTAATCAGAAAAGGATGGTGCTTGAACATGGAATTTAACAACCCTACTCGTGAAGAAATTGGACAACTTTTGCGCAAGGCAGGCAACATCGCAGTCGTCGGCTTATCAGACAAATCAGATCGCACTTCCTATATGGTGGCAGAAGCCATGCAGAGCAGAGGTTATCGCATCATCCCGGTTAATCCACAGGTGCAAGGTGAAATCCTGGGAGAGACGGTATATGCTACACTCGCGGATATTCCAGAGCCGGTAGACATTGTCAATGTATTTCGTCGCGAAGAGTTTTGCGCGGATGTCGCTCGTGACGCCGCTGCCATCAAAGCAAATGTGCTGTGGCTGCAACTTGGCATCCATAGTGATGAAGCGGTCCAGATTGCTGCAGAGAACGCCATGACAGCGGTAACGAATCGTTGTATCAAGGTAGAGGATTCCATCGTTCTGCGCGGCGCTGGACGCGGCTGAGAGGCTCGTTCACCTGTGATCGAATGATCTCCTGATCTGAACCAATTGAATGATTATAGGATGAATCCCGTTAACTTGAAGTTGACGGGATTTTTTCTGTTCTATTTTTGCCGTATTAATTACCAATTGGTTACTGTTTTGCTTTGACAAAACGTTGCGTAAAGCTTACCATCTAGGATAGAAAGGAGAGGTCGCCATGAATTGGCTCGGATCCTTGCAGCAGCTCGGACGAGCGGTAATGCTGCCTACAATGGTCCTGCCCGCCGCCGCAATTTTGCTCAGTGTTGGCAGTCTGCCTTGGGACGCCTGGGGATTGGATATTGTCGGTGAAGTGTCTACCGTGGCCGGACACGGTATTTTTTATTTCTTACCGTATCTGTTCGCTGTCGGTGTAGCACTGGGACTCTCCAACCAGGCCGGACAAGCGGGACTTGCTGCTCTGGCTGGTATCGTGATATATGATCAGGTAACTCGGAACTTCGGGGATGGCACCGTTCAGCCCGCTTCCTTAATCGGAATCATACTCGGCGCCCTTGCCGGTGGGATGCATAATCGGTTTAAAAGCATTAAACTGCCTGAAATTTTACAATTTTTTGGAGGTTCAAGGTTTGTTTTGCTCATTGTCGGACTCTGTTCGGCATTGTTCTCCTGTTTTATGTTATGGCTCGCTCCGATCCTACAGCATGGATTGAACGGCATTGCTACCTGGGAATACAGTCTCGGGGGTTTTGGACTATTCATCTACGGAGTGTTATACAGGGTGCTGGTTGCTTTTGGGCTTCATCACCTGCTTAACAATGTGTTTTGGTTCCAGTTAGGGACGTTTGAAACGCCTGATGGTAACATTGTGCAAGGGGATTTGCCCCGATTTTTTGCAGGTGATCCAACAGCAGGATTCTTTATGGCGGGTTTGTTTCCCATCATGATGTTTGCCATTCCGGCAATAGCCTTTGCTATTATTCAGGAAGCCAGGGAAGATCTGAAACCAAAAATCAAGAAAACTTTTCTGACATCGGCACTCGTTTGTTTTCTAACCGGGGTATCGGAACAGATTGAGTTTGCTTTTTTGTTCGCGGCACCATATCTGTTCATCGTGCATGCAGTGATGTCCGGCGTTGCCATGTGGATTAGTTACTGGCTTGATATCCGGCATGGATTTTCTTACTCCGCAGGTATTATTGATTACATACTCAATTTCCATCTATCGGAGAATGCTTGGAAGCTCATTCCGATTGGCATACTATATGGGCTGGTTTACTACTTCCTGTTCCGATGGGCGATTCGTACGTTCAAGATTCCAACACCAGGACGTGAAGAGGGCTCCATGCTGGAAGATTGGGTAGGTAACATTCCTTATCAGGCACCTTTAATCCTCGAAGCATTAGGTGGGAAGAGTAACATTGTACAGGTTGAAGCATGTATTACACGTCTTCGCCTGACTGTGCATGATGACCGCTTGATCGACACGGGTGCCATGAAGAGTATGGGGTCCGCTGGACTGATCAAGCTGGGTGGCGGTAACGTACAGGTGGTATTCGGGACCTACTCGGAATTGATTCGGGAAGAAATCGCGAAGCTGCTGGAAAGAGATCTGCAACAGGTTCTGTTCTGTGCCCCCGTTCAAGGCAAAATGCTCCCGATTGAAGAGGTACCGGATCAGATCTTTGCAGCCAAGCTTGTCGGTGATGGTGTAGCCTTTGTTCCGGAAAAGGGAGAGCTGGTCTCACCCGTGTACGGAACGATTATGCACTTGTACCCGACCATGCATGCCTTGGGTATATCTACCCGTGAGGGGCTTGAAGTGTTACTGCATATCGGCATCGATACCTCTCAGTTGAAAGGCCATTTTGAAGCTTTTGTTCAGGAGGGCGATACGGTGGAGCCGGGGCAGTTGTTGATCAAGTTTGATCTGGCAGTACTCCGCGAGCAAGCGGCGTCACTAACAACACCAATGGTAATTACGAATCCAGATCGTGTAAAATCATGGAGTTTTGCTCCATTTAAGCAAGTTAAGAAAGGTCAGGCATCCGTTATGTCCGTGGTGCTCTATGACAGGAACGTTGGAGGGGTAGAATGAAGATACAAGGCATCAACGGAGCTGCAGGCATAGCCATCGGCAAAGCATTTGTCCTGCCCAGTTGGGAATGGGATCTGCCGGATCAGAAGATGGATTCGGTGGATCTCGCCCAAGAGTTCGAACGGCTGTATGAGGGCATACGGACATCAAAGGATGAGATCGAATATATCAAAAATGAGTTCAAGGAAGTTGTTGGTCCAGAGGAGTCCAGTATCTTTGATGCACATCTGGCCATCTTGGAAGATCCGGTATTCATGAACGAAATTCGCGGCATTATCGAGCGTCAATATAAGGCAGCAGAAGTGGCGGTCAAAGAAGCCATAGACCATTTTGTCACGATGTTTGACTTGCTGGAAGACGAGTATATGAAGGAGCGGGCCATTGACATCAAGGATGTGGGTAACCGTCTGCTCAAGCATTTGCTCGGTGCACCGGAGATTACACTTCCTTCGGATACCCAGCCGTATGTACTCGTTGCCAAAGAACTGTCGCCATCTCAACTGGCGCATCTGAATCCCACCCATGTACTAGGCATTGTGACCTTGATTGGCGGGAAAACATCACATTCTGCGATTATGGCTCGTGCCCTTGGCATTCCTCTCGTTTCCGGTCTGGAAGCGAGTCTTGGCATGCCGGTAGAGACAGGGGATATGCTTGTGGTGGATGGTGACAATGGCTTGGTATTTACAGACCCGGATCGCAAGACAATTGAACGGTATACCATGCTTCGCAGCAAACAACTGAAGAAAAAGGAACAACTTCAAGTCCTTGCTACCGTGGATGCTGTAACCAAAGATGGGGCCGTTTTGCACTTGGCTTCCAATATCAGTTCGGTGAAGGAATTGGACCTTGCTTTGAAACAAGGAGCCAAAGGTGTGGGCTTGTTCCGAACAGAATTCTTGTACATGGACCGTGCGACTTTCCCGGGTGAGCAAGAACAGTATGAGGTGTACCGCCTTGTGGCAGAGAAAACAGCAGGACAATCCGTTGTTATTCGTACACTGGATATCGGTGGTGACAAGCAACTCGATTACTTTGAATTGCCGGAGGAAGACAATCCGTTTCTGGGTTACCGAGCTATTCGGATTAGTCTCGACCGCAAGGATCTGTTCAAAACACAACTTACAGCCATTCTGCGTGCCAGCGCTGCTGGAAATGTCAAAATCATGTACCCGATGATCTCTTCGGTGGAAGAACTTCAGCAGGCCAATGAGATTCTTCGTGAGGCGATGTCCGATCTGGACGAGCGCGGATTATCCTACGACCCTCATATTCAGGTGGGAATTATGATTGAAGTTCCTGCAGCGGTGATGATTGCTGATCTGCTCGCAGAGGAAGCTGATTTCTTCAGTATTGGTACGAACGACCTGGTTCAATATGTACTGGCAGTAGATCGAATGAATGAGCAGATTGCTCATATGTATCACCCCTATCATCCGGCTGTTCTGCGGATGCTTCGTGCGACAGCAGATGCGGCTCATACGGCTGGAATTGATGTCAGTGTGTGCGGAGAGATGGCAGGGGACGAACGTGCTATTCCGCTTTGGTTGGAGCTTGGCATTCGCCACTTGAGTATGTCTCCACAATCTCTGTTACGTGTGAAGCACAGAGTGCTGAACACAACAGCATCGGCTGCCAAAGAAGAAGCGCGAAAATGCTTCGCCTTACGGACGAGCGGAGATATTGAGGAGCGATTGCAAGTCTTTAATGACTCCACGGGAAGTCCAGATGAACAAAGTGGTTCGAACGCATCGTGATTAGGGAAACTGGATATAAATACCTTTAAGTTAATATATTTACATTTGTGATATTATTTATCGAAAAACTTGTTATATAAAATAACCCCACTGTGCATGAGAGCACAATGGGGTTATTTTTACTTGTCAGCGAGTGCATCACAGAATGCCTTGCCATAAGGAGGAAGGTCAGGCGGACGACGTGCTGAGATGATATGTCCATCAACAACAACGGCTTCATCTTTCCAGATCGCACCTGCATTTTCCATGTCATCCCGAATGCCTGGTGTAGAGGTTACTGTAACCCCGTCCAGAATTTTGGCAGAAATCAGTACCCAACCCGCATGACAGATCTGTCCAATCGGTTTCCGGTCTGCATTCATTTCCTTCACAAGCTCCAGTACTTTGGGATAACGACGCAGCTTGTCTGGCGCCCAGCCGCCTGGCACGAGAATACCATCGTAATCTGAACTGTCGAGTTCATCGAAACTGTATTCGGCTTCAGCAGGCACACCGTATTTGCCAATATAGGTTTTTCCTTTTTTCTCTCCAGCAAGATGCACTTCTGCACCTTCTTCACGAACCCGATGTACAGGGTACCACAATTCCAAATCCTCGAATTCTTCATCGACCAGAGCGATGACTTTTTTACCGGTTAATCTCATGTCCATCTCTCCTTTTTGCGGTGATTAGATCTGTTTCGTCTTTAATTGTAACAGATTCTCCAAGGGACTTCATGGAAGTGCATATTCAGTTTGGAGGAAGCGATTACAAGTCAGTAACTGCCTGCATTCGACAACCTTCATCTGGAGGGAGTGGTAATTTGTGCAACCTTTCGTTTATAGCAGGATTTGAGCCGAAATAGGTCGAATGGTACTTATATAGAGTATAGAACGAATGAGGTGATGGTTGTGCGCAAGTCGTGCAGATGTGGACATGTAATGGAGTTGGAATTAAGAACAGTGGTATACGCCAAAAAAGTGGAGATTCGAAACGTACCCGTATTTGCGTGTACAGACTGTGTATCATATGAAGTGCTTCCGCCGGTCAAGCCGGACTTAACAGAATGCATAAGCACATTGGGTGAACAGCCCGTGAAGCAAGACGTATCTTTTGGTGAACGTAATGAACTGGCAGACCTGTTTCATGAGCTACTGCTGGCCTGGCCGGATGTGACCGATCGGGAGATGGAATATCGAATGCAGCAAGCAGTGGAGGAGCGTATCAATCTATTGCTGGACATTATGGGTTACGCAACGAAGTCTGGTGATACAGCGTGGATTGAGACCACGGAGCGCAGATTGAGTCAATTATCCGGATTTGTATGGCAGGAGTACTTCTCAAATGCTGTCTAATTTTGACGTGTAAAATGCTTGTTTTCATGAAAATTGGCTTTTTCGCGCACTTTTTGTTAAGATATCGAAGAGTGAAAACGCTCAACGTAGCGGTATTCCTGGTAAAGGGGGATGTATATCTAATGGCTGACATGACTAAAATGACAAGTATTGAACAGCTAAACTCCGCATTGGAGGCTACCAAGGATCAACCCTTGCTTCTGTTTAAGCATAGCACGCGCTGTCCGATCAGCTCAAACGCTTATCAGGAGATGAACGATTATTTGCTTAACAATGCCAATGAACAAGTGAAATATGGCATCATCTATGTTGTGGAAGATCGCCCGGTATCCAATGAAGTAGCAGATAAGCTGGGTGTTAAGCACGAATCTCCACAGGCGATCCTGATCAAAAAGGGAATTCCTGTATGGCATACTTCCCATTCAGATATTACTAGAACCACACTTACGAATGTTTTGAGTGAGTCCTAAAGCCTATTTTAATTGATTAATGCAAAAATTTGTCGTAATATAAATCTTAATGAAAATGGTATGAAAATTTACTGGTAATGGAGAGAAGTACTGTGACGGTAACCATTTATGATGTGGCACGTGAAGCTGGAGTGTCTATGGCAACGGTATCACGGGTAGTTAATAATAACCCTAATGTCAAACCGCAAACGCGGAAAAAAGTATATGAAGCCATCGAACGGTTGGGATATCGTCCGAATGCGGTAGCCAGAGGTCTGGCAAGCAAGAAGACAACCACGGTCGGGGTCGTTATTCCGGATATTTCGAACTCAACCTTCGCGGAGATTGCCCGCGGAATTGAAGATATTGCGAATATGTATCACTACAATATTATTTTGTGTAATGCAGACAAGAAGAAAGAAAAAGAAATTCGTGTTATTAACACGTTGCTCGAAAAACAAGTAGACGGACTGCTCTTCATGGGCGGAACAGTAACGGACGAACACATTCAGGCGTTCCAGTCTGCGGCTGTGCCGATCGTACTTTGTGCAACAAGTGATGAGAAGGGCACATTCCCTTCAGTGGATATTGACCATGAGGCGGCTGCGTTTGACGCGGTAAACACCCTGATTCGTCATGGCCACAAGGAAATTGCGATGATCAGTGGTACACTGCAAGATCCGGCGAATGGGTATGCCCGTTTCCAAGGATACAAAAAAGCACTGGAAGCAGCGGGGATTGAATACCAGGAGGATCTTGTTCGAATCGGTAACTATCGATATGAATCCGGTGTGGAAGCAATGAAATATTTCCTTGGACTCAAGAAAAAACCATCAGCTATCTTTGCTGCTACAGATGAAATGGCCATTGGTGCCATTCACAGCATTCAGGATGACGGTCTGAAAGTACCGGATGACTTCTCCATTATTAGTGTGGATAACATCCGTATGGCTTCCATGGTGCGTCCTCAGTTGACAACAGTGGCTCAGCCAATGTACGACCTTGGCGCAGTAGCGATGCGTTTGCTGACCAAGTTGATGAAGAAAGAAAATGTGGAGAACCCACGGGTCATTTTGCCGCATGAAACGATTCTTCGTCTGTCTGTAAGTCACGCAGATGTAGTTTAATCGGGATTATATACAGTAAGGGAGAAGTCATTATTCTCTCTACATAGTGGATATGCGAAAGCTCCGGAGACGGAGCTTTTGTGCTGAATGAGGTTAAAAGTGAAAACAGGAGGTATTCGGAAGATGCGTGAAACGATTGGGATTATCGGAGCAATGGATGAGGAAGTTGAGCTTTTGCTGGCAGGTATGAAGCAGCTTGAGACGGTCAAACAAACCGGCATTACATACGTTGCAGGCGAGTGGCTGGGTAAGCAAATTGTCGTGTGCAAATCCGGCGTAGGTAAAGTAAATGCAGCGGTTACAACGCAGATCTTGATTGATCGTTTTCAGGTTAATCGCATTATCTTCACAGGTGTTGCGGGTGCAGTTAACCCGGAGCTGAACATCGGAGATATGGTTATATCGTCTGTATGTGTTCAGCACGACATGGATGTAACGCCACTGGGGTTCGAACGCGGGGTTATTCCTTACCAAGAGACATCTGCATTCCCTGCCGAGGCTTCGCTTATTACATTGGCTGAAGAAGCGTGTAAAGCACAGGGAGCCAATTACCTGATCGGTAAAGTGTTATCTGGAGACCAATTTATTGCAAGTAAAGATACGGTTAACATGTTATATACTGAAATGGACGGTGCATGTGCCGAGATGGAAGGGGCAGCAGTTGCTCAGGTCTGTTACATGAATCGAGTACCATTTGTTGTCCTGCGTGGGATGTCAGATAAAGCGGATGGTTCGGCGCATGTTAATTTTGCTGAATTTACCGTGGAATCTTCTCAGCGTTCACATCGTATTGTGGAGTATATGTTAGAAAATATGTAATGGCATAAATTACGATTGCAATGCCAACCCAAAATCAATGAAAAACCGCTCTTCGATTAGCTGTTCCATGAAGTATGGAGCAACGCTGCGAGAGGCGGTTTTTGTTATGTATATCGTTTTTCGAACAGATCATTGAATTAGTACATGAACCGATGGCGGAAGCGTACACGATCAAACTGTTCTTCCGATGTGATGGGCACCTGGCTTCCGATACGTACCATCAAACAGTTCGCAGGATGTGAACAGATTTCGGGGTCGTCTGTTGCATACCAGGTCATGTCGATCGTTTCCATCAGCCTCTCCATCATTTTGCGATAATCCCATACGTTTAATCCGCTGCCCTTCAGATCCCAATGCCAATAATATTCTGTGGTGAAAATAATGTAGTTCTCCATGTATTTATCTTCCAGAGCCGTAAGTAACATCTCACGTCCAATGCCAAGCGAGCGATAGTCGTCCGCAACCTCGATTGCCCCAAGCTCAATCAGATCAGTCATATTACCCTCGGACCAGCGTTCACAATCATCCGCATAGTGAAAGGTTACATAACCGATAATCGTTTCATTTTCGTGTGCAATGATAATTCGACCTTCAGGCAATGCTGCAATCTCGGCCAGAGCTTCCTGCTGCTCCATTGGGCGCCGAAAGGCATCCAGATCTGGATGGAAGGCAAGACGGGTTATCTCCTCGGCTTGCACGGGACCTTCAATTGTAATTCGGTGGCCGGACTTGAAGATGGAACGCATATGATGTTCTTTGATATGTTCCATGGTTCATGCTCCTCTCTTTCCCACTTATAGAGGTTGTTCTTCAAAAAGAACGCTATAGCAAAAATCCAAAAAATTGAAAAGCCATAGACGACAATTGAAAAGATTTGCTATAATTGCGTAGACAAAAAATGTTCACAATTCAATACAGTATAGTTAACATCTGTTTGGCCGAGCAAGTACATGATGAGAAGTTCTCTCTACTAATGTAAGCGCTAACTGGAAGTTCAGTCAACACAAAGGCAATGAGGATTGACCCCTAACGGGAATCGAAATGTCGAGTTGAAGGAGGCTGGCAAGCATGAGTCAAGCACATGGTGAGATGCTGCAAACGGTTGTGTCTGAATCTAATCTGGGCGATTACACGGAGGCGAGAAGCCGGTTCGATTGGGAATCGGTGGAAAGGCACTTTACGTGGCACGCCAGCGGAAAAGTAAACATGGCGCATGAAGCGATTGATCGTCATGTACTGGAAGGAAGGGGCGGGAAAACCGCTTTATTGTATAGCGATGCTTCACGTGAAGAGGCCTATACTTTTGCTGATCTGAGCGAACAGTCGAGTCGGTTCGGGAACGTTCTCCGCAAATATGGCATAACCAAAGGGGAACGGGTGTTTATTTTTATGCCTCGAAGTCCTGAACTGTATTTTAGTCTTCTGGGTATATTGAAAGCCGGAGCCATCGCGGGCCCTTTGTTCGAAGCTTTTATGGAAACGGCAGTGAAGGATCGGCTGGAGGATAGCGGAGCAGTAGCACTCGTGACCACTCCCGAATTGCTAAAACGCATCAAACGTTCCGAATTGCCCGAGCTAAAACATATATTTATTGTGGGTGGAGGCGCGCAGACTGAGGAAGGACTCATCGATTTTGATTCAGAGATGTCTGCCGCTTCGGATGAGATGGAAGTAGAGTGGCTGAATCGTGAGGATGGTTTGCTTATTCATTATACCTCAGGCTCTACGGGTAAACCCAAAGGGGTGTACCATGTTCAAAATGCCATGATTCAGCACTATTATACAGGTAAGGTTGTTCTGGATTTACGTGAGGATGATGTGTACTGGTGTACTGCTGACCCTGGTTGGGTGACAGGCACCTCTTACGGTATCTTTGCTCCATGGCTCAACGGAGTAACCAATGTAATACGAGGCGGTCGTTTCAGTCCTCAAGATTGGTACAGTACCATCCAGAAGAACAAAGTCACGATCTGGTACAGTGCACCAACGGCCTTCCGTATGCTGATGGGAGCGGGAGAAGAGACCATCGCCCAGTTTGATCTGAGCAGTCTGCGTCATGTCATGTCTGTCGGTGAACCGCTCAATCCGGAGGTTGTTCGTTGGGGTTGGAAAGCCTATGGTCAGCGAATTCATGATACATGGTGGATGACGGAAACAGGTGCACAGCTGATCTGTAACTATCCCGGAATGCCGATCAAACCTGGCTCCATGGGACGTCCGTTGCCTGGCATCGAAGCAGCCATTATTGATGATCGCGGGCAGGAATTGCCGCCGTACAGTATGGGTAATCTGGCCATACGGGCACCTTGGCCATCCATGATGGCGAAGATCTGGAATAACCCTGTGAAATACGAGGAGTATTTCAGGCTTACGGGCTGGTATGTATCCGGTGACTCCGCTTATATGGATGAAGAAGGATATTTCTGGTTCCAGGGACGTATTGATGATGTGATTAATTCGTCAGGGGAGCGTATCGGCCCCTTTGAGGTGGAGAGCAAGCTTGTGGAGCATCCTGCGGTAGCAGAGGCGGGTGTAATCGGTAAGCCGGATGTTACACGTGGGGAGATCATCAAGGCCTTTGTGGCGCTTCGTGAAGGATATGAGGCGACACCGGAGCTGAAAGAAGAGATCTATCGTTTTGTCAAAGAGGGTCTGTCTGCCCACGCTGCTCCGCGTGAGATTGAGTTTAAGGATAAACTGCCCAAGACACGTTCCGGCAAGATCATGCGCCGTGTCCTGAAAGCCTGGGAGCTTGATCTGCCAACAGGAGATCTATCCACCATTGAAGACTAACGCGACAGTGCTAGGATCATCAATGTGTTGGTATCGATGGTCATGCATTGAGTAGTGGGAAGAAGTTAATATTCTGCGGTTCCGAATACAGTGACTCTACCCATTAAAATGGATTGTAAAAGCCTGTTTTATGCCAATGGCATGAAGCGGGCTTTTTGGCTTACTTTAAATACAAATAAAAAGCCGCACACTCAGATACAGTCTGAGGATGCGGCTTGTTTTGGAAAGCTATGCCTTAATCAGGGTTGAAAATGTATCGCTGCAGAAGGTTCGGATTCACCTGCACTGTTGCTGGCAGATACCTTGAACCATCCACTGGTCGATGCCGGTACTCCATAATCCATGGTATTTCCCGCTGTTGTTCCGATTTTGGTGTAAGGAGCCGAGCCTGTTTCACTGTAATATACAGTATAACTATCTGCGTCTGGAGTCGACGCCCATTGAATGCGCAGTCCTTGAGTGAGGGCAGATACGCTGACTTGACCAGGTGTGCCTGGGGCTGTCGTTGTTGTATTATCGGTCTGCGTTTCTCCCGGCGTAATGACTGTACCTGGAACTTCAATTGGTTCATCAATCTCTTCTTCCACAGGAGGAGCTACACCAGCACTATTTACTGTAGCGCTAGGAGCAGACTCTCTGCCGGCAACATCCACTGCCGTTACATAGAAGGCGAAGTTACCGCCTTGCGCTGCATATGCAGAGAATGATCTGGATTCACCAGTCAGGACAACCTGACCCTGGTTCTGGAATCCTCCACCGTTTACTGAACGGTACAAACGATAACCCACGACATCATTTTCAGGTGTGGCATTAAATGTAATGATAGCTCTGTCACCTGAGGTTGAGATGCGTACGTTGCCTGGTGCATCAGGAGCTTTGCCGTTATCTGTCCTTGGATCAATCTGTGTTGGCATGTCTGCACCAGCATCTTCAGGAAGATAATAAGCAAGTGACTCATGTCTACTCATACGTGAGAATGCATTTTGCAATTCTTTGATGAGATCCGAGATTGGTTTTTTACGCTTGATTACTGTTTTTTCCTTCAACATGTCCGAAGGTGTTCCGTCACGCGGAATATAGTTTACACCATTGTAAGTAATGTACTTGGCTTTGGCTACACCGTCATCACTATCCTTCGGAACAAACTTGCTGTTGAAAATATCCGTAACAAATTTGTCAGTCATGGATGTTGGCAACTTGCCACTGTATGCCGACACCGTGCGCGTTTCGATGCCAGATGGTTTTTTGAACGAATTCGTGACGAAAAGATCTTTTTGCGTATCGATCACTTCGTTCAGGATTTTCGACCACAGTTGCTGTGCACGTTTTCTCTGTGATTTACTTTCCAGCGTATTCACCGGCTGTTTGTATCCAACCCACACGCCAAGTGTGACATCTGGTGTATAACCTTCAAACCAGACATCTGCGTAGTTTTGAGTGGAACCCGTTTTACCTACGATTGGCACACTCTTGGAATATTTGTAATTTTCACGTACTTTATCTGCCGTTCCTTCTGTAATAACGGTCCGCAGCATATCGGTCATCAGGTATGCTGTCTGCTCCGAGAAGGCTTGGACAGGTTCAGTATCATGTTTATAAACGATGTTGCCTTTGGAATCTACAATTTTGCTAATCATGTAAGAATCGTTATATACACCCTTATTGGCGATAGCACCATAGGCACTGGTTAATTCTTCAACGGTTACACCGTATTGGAGACCTCCGAGAACACCTGTCTGAGCCTGATAGTCTTCCTTCTGAATGGTGGTAATCCCCAGTTTCTTGGCGAAGGTCCAAGCTTTCTCGATCCCTACTTCTTCATTAAACAACTTCAGAGCTGGTATATTAAGAGAATAATTCAGTGCTCTGCGGGCAGTGACCAGTCCCTGATACCGATTGTTGGCATTCTTGGCAATGTGGTAGCCGCTCGGACCATTTTTGAGAATGATCGGTGAGTCATCAATAATAGAAGCAGGTTGGACAAGACCCTCATCCAGAGCTGGCAGATAAGCTGCAATAGGTTTCATCGTTGAACCTGGCTGACGTATCATCTGCGTTGCATAGTTCATCTGTTCGTCCTGGAAATCCCGACCCTCAATCATGCCCAGAATAGCACCGGTTTTGTGATTAATCAGCATGGCAGCAGTTTGTTCTTTTCCTTTGACAGGATCATCTGCTGAGAAATTGCTGTCATCTTCCGCAATGGTACGCATCGTTTTGTAGATACTTTTGTTGATGGTCGTGTATATCCGATATCCACCTGTCCGCAGTTGCGTCTGAGCTTCCTCTAATAATGCACTGCTTTCCTTCTGAGGTGTGGCTGCATCCGTAGCTTTGTCTGTAGATTCAGCTGTGTCGGAATTCAACTGTTTCATCAAAATCTGTGCAGCTTGTCGTTCCGTTTCCATCATAAGATATGGATAAGTGTTGTAAGCCTTGATGGTCTTCGGAGCGAGTGAGCTTTTGATATCAAAAGCAAGAGCTTTGTCATACTCGGACTGATTGATTTTGCCCAGTTCAAGCATACGGCGCAGTACCAGATGCTGACGGTTGATTGCGCGGTCAAAATTCTCCTCTACAAAATCACCTTTACCGTTAAAAGCGGAGTAAGAGGAGGGGAGTTGTGGTAATCCAGCAAGATAAGCAGCTTGAGCGATGTTGATTTTTTCTAGATCATTAATATTGAACAATCCTTTGGCTGCCGCTTTGATTCCGTAAACGTTGTATCCGCTGGAACCATTACCAAAAGGAACTTTGTTCAGATAGGCTGTCATGATCTCGTCTTTGGTCAGGAAACGTTCGAGTCGGAGTGAGAGCAAAATTTCTTTCACTTTCCGATCTTCCGTGCGATCCAGATTCAAAAACACACGACGCGCCAATTGCTGAGTCAGTGTACTACCGCCGGTTTGTACTGATTCTTTCAGCACTTTCTGTTTCACGGCACGTAGTGTTCCACTCATGTCTACACCTTTATGTTCGTAAAAATGATTGTCTTCAATCGAAATGACAGCATCAATAACCTTCTGTGGGATCTGGTCCGTAGTGACCGGACGCCTGTCTTCTTCCGTACGTAATTGACCGATCGGACTGCCGTCGGCAAAGTAAGCAAAGCCTGTGATGGAGTTTTCGCTGACTTTTTGTTCAATCAGGGCCCTTGAACGGACAGGCTCGTCTTTCACAATGGAACTGACGTATCCCATCAAAGCACCGCCTACAAATAGTGCCCCCATAAATCCAAGGACAACCATCCATTTGACGAAACTTCCCAGTCTGCGGGCAAAGCTGCGTTTGCGTACAGGCTGTTCATCGGGCTTTTTCTTATTAACATCAACCATTCAGTGTCTTCCTCCTTTTAACAGCACTTATTATAGCATAAAAAGGCGGGTTTGCATGCCTGAGAAATACAAGTAATGGTCGAAATTTGCCATTCTGCCATGCATTATGCTATATATCATGCGATATTGAAGCACATTTCATGAGCTCTAAGCCAAAATAAGCAGGCCACCTCCATGCTGAGGTGCATAGGGTGACCTGAATGATTTGTCGTATTGGAGGTCTTCTACATTAGGTTTTGAAGCGTTGAATCAGTTCTAATAGTTCCTGGGTAAGATTAGCCAGTGAGGCAGATGCCGCCGTAATCTCTTCCATGGATGCGAGTTGTTCCTCAGAGGCAGAGGCAACACGAGTTGCATGATCTGCCGTCTCATGACCAATGGTTTTGAGTTGCACTAACGTGGCATCCACCTGCTGTGATCCAGCTGACATCTGCTGCGCAATGGCTGAGACATGCTCAATCTGCTCATTAACATCTGTGATCTGTGATGAAATGGAGAGGAATAGTTCACCACTCTCATTAATTACTTCCGCTATATGGCTCACCTCGGCATTCCCCTGTTCCATATTTTCAACGAGAGAAAGGACCTCTTGCTGAACGCTATGAATTAACGCTGCAATCTGCGCTGCCGATATTCTGGATTGTTCAGCCAGATTACGAATCTCGGAAGCAACAACACCAAACCCGCGCCCATGTTCACCTGCTCGTGATGCTTCGATGGAAGCATTAAGGGCAAGTAGATTGGTTTGACGGCTAACTTCCGTGATCATGCCTGTAATATGGCCAATCTCTTCCGAACGTTGACGGAAATTCTCCAGTGCGGTCATGGACGTCTGCACAGAAGAGGTGGCGCTATCGACCATACGCATGGCGGACTGAATCTTATCGGTTCCAACAGTTGTTCGCTCAGCCACAGCTCGTGATGAATCCGATACATCGGAGGCGGCCTTTGCAATTCTTCCGATCCCTGCAGATATTTCATTCATGGAACGGGAGGACTCTTGCAGCTCCTGCATCTGTTTACCTGCTTTATCTGCAACTTCGACTCCTGTTAATGCAATCAGTTCGGCTGCTTTACCTGTTTCTTCGGCACCTGCGGTCAATTGTTGAGAGGTGGAGCCGACAGATAAAGCATGTTCGGATATAACCGATATGGTATGTCGCAGTGTATCCATCATCTGATTCAGATGACCCGCCATGACGCCAAATTCATCTTTGGATCGTACAGGTAACTTTTGTGTCAAATCCCCGCCAGCCAGCTGTCCAGCGACGATATTAACTTGATTCAACTGCCTTACAATGGAGACGATAGTGTAGGTAACCACACTTGCAAGCAGAAGTACAGCCAGTGCGGCAATCAGTATGGACCAGTTCAAGCTGTCATAGAAGGGTTGAAGGATGTGGCTCTTTGGCAGCGCCGATACAAGGTACCAGTTTGAATCCGTTCCTTGTAACCTGGCGGGCTCGGCAATAAATAGTTCTTCCCCCACTTCAGGGTCAGTGGCGTAAAACTGAGACTCGCCAGACTGTATACGCTGAATGACTGTCTTCATTTCAGATGGAATTACGGCTCCTTCATTAGGCAGTTCCGGTTTGGAGCCATGTGCAGCAATCTGTCCTTCACTAGTAATCAGCATGGCATAACCCTGATCGGGATTAAGTGATGCTATATTTTGCTGAAAACGATCAATGGTAAAGTCGGCCCCAACAATGCCCAGAAAATTTTTGTTTTCATCTAACTAGAGGGAGGACAATCGAAACGAGCAGTGTTTCTTTTCCGCCAACCGTGTAGGTAACAGGCTCGGACCAATAGATGGATTTGGTTTTCTTTGGCTGCTGATAGTAAGTACTGGTTTCACTGTTTCCCTCATAGGTAGTCAGAGGCTCAAAATGCAGGGTATTACCGTCCCGTATGGCGTAGGGGATGAAGCGGCCTGTAGCATCATCATAGTCATTTTTATTCACGTGATCCGCATCGTTTCCATCAAAGGCATTAGGTTCCCAGCCCGTATAAAAGCCAAAAACTTTCTCATCCTTTTTCAGATACTGTTCAAGGAGTCTAACGGCTTCCTCACGGTTGAGTGATCCATTCTGAGCGGCATCCAATAACGTGGTACTCATGGTGTCCAATGTGTTTTTGACCTGATTAATGTCTGTCATAAACTCTTTCGTAGCCCGATTTGCAGCCTGTCCAGCAACGCTTTCACCGTACTGCAGGCTTTTGTCGTAAATGGACTTGGTGTTAAATGCAATCAGGGCTCCAATACAACAGAGTAATACGATCCCGAGTAAAAGTCCAAGCTTAACAGCGAGCTTACGATTGCGAAAAAAATGCATGTTCTAATCCCCCTCGATGTCATTCTTGTGATGTATATATGGATGTGTGCTTCTCCTGAAGGGAGTCTATATTTTATATCGTTATTTACGTTCCTATAATGAAGATAATTAAAAAAAGCATAGAAAAACAGCTGCCGAGAAAATCTCGACAGCTGTTTGGATTGAAACTTTAATGTGATTGCAACGATTAACGGTTGTAGAACTCGACGATTTGTTTTTCATCGATGTCTTGGGACAATTCAGCACGCTCAGGCAAGCGGATGAATTTACCTTCTACAGCTGCTTCGTTGTATTCAACGTATGCTGGAAGATGCGAACGGCCTTCCAAAGCTTCTTTAATGGAAGAAAGAGCACGGCTCTTCTCACGCAAGCCGATTACATCGCCAGTGCTTACTTGGTAAGAAGCGATATCGACTTTTTTGCCGTTTACAGTTACGTGACCGTGTGCTACCAACTGACGCGCTCCAGCGCGGGAGTTAGCGAACCCAAGGCGGTAAACGAGGTTGTCAAGGCGGCACTCAAGCAAGAACATGAAGTTCTCACCGGCAATACCTTGCATTTTTTGAGCTTTAGAGAACAGTGTGCGGAATTGCTTCTCGCCCAAACCGTACATGTGGCGCAATTTTTGTTTTTCTTGCAATTGCATACCGTAGTTGCTCATTTTTCTGCGTTGGTTAGCTCCGTGCTGACCTGGAGGGAAAGGACGTTTCAATTCTTTGCCTGTTCCGCTAAGGGAAATGCCGAGGCGACGGCTCAATTTAAATTTAGGACCAGTGTAACGTGCCATGTTTAAAGTAGCTCCTTTTTAGTTAAAGTTCATATTAGGGCTCTGTTTGCGCTCCAATTTGTTGATGCGGGCTTGGCCTCGCATAGAACGATCAGGAAAGTTCAGCCGCTGTCCTGAAAGCAACAAAAAGAATGAGGGTGACACAACCGGTAATGCCCAAATTTAAAGACCCATTAGTAGTCTTCATCAACAATTTATATTACAGTTTAAGAGAAACAAAGTCAAGCGTAGAATAAAAGCAAAAAAACGTCTAAATTTGTCGATAGGTCATTGGGCCTAAAATAATGGGACGATTTTCTGAAATATGGATGCAAAAAAGCTTTAAACAGAGTAAAATAGATTGTATCTTAACTTTAAATCATCTTTATGTAACAAGGTTATCGCAACGATTTGCAGGTTTGCGATAACGTCTGCAGATTAATGCATCCTGGTGGATGCAAAAACGGTGCAAAGGAGCGCCTGACATGTTAGAACATCTAAGAAGTTTACCTGCCAGCTTGAATTCACGAAGTTCGGGCGATTCCGCATCTTTTGCCGCTCCTCATTCTCATGAAGAGCATGTGTTGTGGATGCAAAAAATGGATATCACACCTTTTGATTTTTCATATTTGGGCAGCTTGCTAGAGCAGGCATACAGTGACTGGAACTCCAGAGTGGGTTCAAGGCTGGCCAGAACATCAACCTTTTACAGCGTATGGAACACGGAAGGCGATTGCATAGGATACGATAGCGATCATGAAGCTGATCCGGGCGTAAATGCACGCAGGCTGGTATTGGAATGTTTGGATAAGAGACAGGTCCTGTCCCTTAAAGGGACAAGCGAACACGGAGAGTATCTTATAATAACACATCCCTTATTCTCCAGAACAAACAAGGATATGTTTGCCGTATTCACTGCTGTGATCTATGAATCCAATGGATATGAAACGTCTGAAGCTGTGGTTCAATCTGAGGCATTGCATTATCGCACCTGCTTTTACCGAAGATTTGAATACATATTTATGACGGACCTGTTACACGCTCATGAACAAACAGCCCGTGAGGAACACCGGAGGTCCATCCTCTTTCAGATTGTTCAGCGAATGCATGACAAAATGGATGTCGAGGCCATATTGGATGAGGTATTTGACAGTATGGACTACTTGTACCCGGCCACTTATATCAAATTATATATGTCTCAGGATCAGAGTAATTCTGATCCACGGATTAAACCGTTGCTTGTCCACGAGCGAGGAGAAGATATTTGTGTGCGCTCATTTATGGAAGGTAAGCTGATTGTTGCTCGCTCAGATGATGCAGAGAACCGCATTGTAGATATAGGGATTCCGCTGAAAGGCAAACAAGGCATATACGGTGTGTTCCATGTCGAAATGAATGAAGAGATTATGGAAGAATCGGACTTGCAATTGATTACGATGATGGTAGACACTGCAGGCACGGCCTTTGAGAACGCCAAGTTGCATGAACAATCCAATATGTTAATTCAGGAACTTCGTTTAATTAATGATCTTACACAGCGGTTGAACAAAAGCCTGCATCTTTCGGAGATTTATCAATTATCCGAGCAAGAGTTAAAGGAAATATTCCAGGCTGAAACGTGTTGCATTCTTCAACTCAATGACAGTACAAATGACTTCGAAGTGATGTCATCTAACGTGAAAGATGTTTTTCACCAATCCTTTTCAGTAGATTACGGTATCGCAGGCTTGGTGTACCGAACAGAGGAACCGCTTATTATAGTCAATTATGCGCAATATGATAAAGTGTCCTCCTTTTTCATGGAAGATACGGGCTCCATGTCACTGATTGCATCACCGATCAGAGTCAATGGTGAAGTGAAGGGTGCCATTTTGCTGGGACACAGTAGAGAGCACTACTTTTCATATGATAACTATCGGCTCTTGCAGATGTTATCCATCCATATCGGGCTTGCCCTTTCAAATGCCACGCTGCATGCCGAGGTTCGGCGCTTGGCTAATCTGGATATGTTGACAGGTCTGTACGTGAGGCATTATCTGGATAGTGTGATTCACGAGCGACAGGCTCATGAATTCTGTGGCTCCCTCATTGTGGTGGATATTGATCAGTTCAAACAGGTGAATGACACATTCGGACACCAGACGGGGGATCAAGTATTGAAGCAAGTGAGTGAGATTGTCACCAGCTCTGTTCGCTCGGAGGATATCTGTGCCAGATGGGGTGGAGAAGAACTGGCGATCTATATGCCACAGGTGAGTGTAAGGCAGGCGTTAGATTATGCGGAAGTGATTCGAAAGAGAGTCGCAGAAGAGACCAGACCGCCTGTTACGGTATCCAGTGGCATCGCAGAGTGGAATTGGATGGATGAAAAGGTCAGTGTAGAGTCCTTGTTTTATCGGGCTGATATGGCTTTGTACAGCGCCAAGAATGGTGGTCGGAACAGAATCGTTGTAGAGGAACAGGATGTAACACGTTAAGAGAACAATTCCAATTGCGGAGTCGTTCTCTTTTTTTTTGTGCATCGGAGATCAAGTTGTGTATAGAAGGAAGTATAAGCGTATACGGGCGGGGCAATCTATGGAGAAAGTTCTCGGAAGGGTGAAGATAGACATGTTTAACCGCCATTCGGTACGTACATTATGGTTATTTGTGAGCATCGTGATTATTGGTGTTCCGGGTTGTGGATTAATCCAGCGAGATCAAACGCCTGAAGAGGTTTTTTCCCTGGCTTTATCCGGGATAGCGGGAAAAGAAACATTGAGTTTTGAAGGAGAGGCAGGACTTCGACGGGAGAACAGTGGGCTGTTTGAGAATCAGTTCAAATTTGAAGGCAAGCTGGAGAATCATGATCGTCTGACCCTTCAGACCCGATTACCTGGAGAGGTGACCGCTGTGGGCACAGGCATTCAAACAACTGCCGTAAAAAATAACGGACAGCCCAGTGGCTTTAGCGCCTCTTTCGAGCGGAAACAAGGGCAATGGATGGCATTGTCAGCGCAGCATGAGCCGCTCCGTGGCTCTCTTTCTCGTTTTAATCCAATTGCCCAATTGGAGAAGATCGATGGGATGCACAAAACCATTCAATCCGAGTATGGTGCCGGTCGTCGAACCAGAACATTACGGATTGAACTTGCACCGGAAGACGCCAAATCATGGGCTGTAGCCCAGCTAAACGACGAGATGAACGCCATTCGGGCAGAATATATGCATAAGTCAGCTACGATGAAAGGGACGCGTAAGGAAAAGCTTGAGAAGGATCTGGAGAAAGTTTGGAAACAGGGTGAAACAACGATGCAACAAATGATGAAACAAGCGAGCGTGCAGACGGTATATCATCTCACGGTAGATCGGAAGAGCAGTCTGCCTCTTCGCTTATCCTCTGAAAGTCAGATGAGTTACACGGACAACAACCATAAAAGTAACAAAGAAGCCCTTGTCACCGATGTTAACTTCAAGTCATATCAATAAACGAAGTGAGGGACTGCCTGCTGACGGGATGACTGTTCGCGTGCTACAATAGTATCGTAATTTACCGTTGTTCAATTCAAGTATGGCAGATGACAGGAGGATTTTACCAAGATGAAAGACCCAAGAATTCAAAAGCTTGCAGCAAACCTGGTGGGCTATTCAGTAGATGTACAGCCTGGTGAAAATGTATTGGTTGAGATGATTGGATCGGAACGTGATCTGATTAACGCCATTATAGAAGAGGTAGGCAAAAAAGGTGGTAACGTCTTTGTACAGTTGACTGATAAAACCGTACAGCGTGCGATGCTGAAAAATGCCACAGAAGAAATGATGAAAACATGGGCAGAGATTGATCTGAACCGTATGAAACAGATGGATTGTTATATCGGTATTCGTGCGGGAGAAAATGTGAATGATCTGTCCGATGTACCGGAAGAAAAAATGAAAATGTACAATTCATTGTACTCCCACCCGGTACATAGCGAACAACGTGTCAAACATACGAAATGGGTTGTACTTCGTTACCCTAATGCAAGTATGGCGCAACTCGCCAATACAAGTACAGAAGCGTTCGAAGATTTCTACTTCGACGTATGTAACCTGGATTACGCCAAAATGGACAAAGCGCAGGACTCGCTCGCTAACCTGATGAAGCGGACGGACAAAGTTCGTATCACTGGACCAGGAACAGAACTGAGCTTCTCCATTAAAGATATCGGTGCAGAGAAATGTTCTGGCCAAAAAAATATCCCGGATGGCGAAGTGTACAGTGCCCCTGTGCGTAATTCCGTGAACGGAACGATTAGTTATAACACACCAACGCTGTATAACGGAGTGACATTTGAAAATATCAAGTTCACATTCGAGAACGGAAAAATCATTGAAGCGACAAGTAACGATACAGAGCGTTTGAATGAAATCCTGAATTCGGATGAGGGTGCTCGTCATATCGGTGAATTCGCGATTGGATTTAACCCGCATATTCTGCATCCAATGAAAGATATCCTGTTCGATGAGAAAATCGCAGGCAGCTTGCACTTTACACCGGGTCAGGCATACGAAGAAACGGACAATGGCAACCGCTCGTCCATCCACTGGGATCTGGTATTGATCCAGCGTCCGGATTACGGCGGCGGGGAGATTTATTTTGACGATGTGCTGATTCGCAAAGACGGTATCTTTGTTATTCCTGAGCTGGAATGCCTGAATCCGGACCGTTTGAAGTAGGAACAGGATTTTGCTGTTGCTAGGAAAGCGGATTCACGGTATCATGTAGTGGTAATTAATAGATGATACCAATAGTAAAAAGACGGAGGGATTCCTATGTCGAGTAATAACGCGGCTGTAGTGGAAATTGCTCAAACAGCAGGCAAGTTTACTTCTTCAATCGTGCTTCATTCGGAGAACAAGTATATCGATGTAAAAAGTATTCTCGGATTGTTTACAACGCTGATTAGCACGCACAGCTATGAACTGCATGTTCATGGTCCAGATGCAGTTGAAGCGAAAGCAGCCATGTCAGAAGTATTTGCCAAGCATGGACTGAATGTAAGCATTGCATCTGAGTAATAGCTCTCAAGAAGCACCTTTGCCTTTTTAGGCAGGGGTGTTTTTTGGCATGGAATGATCTGAATACTCGTCTGGACGTGACTGGAACAGGTGGATTAAGCTTCAACAGAAGGCTTAACTTTGCGGGCTTATTTTGGTCAAGTTCTTGTATTAGCTCTTCATTTCGTCTAATATTAGAGGTAGAACGTCTTTACGCGATTTTTGGGACATAGGGGGGAAAAATGCATGACTTCATCTGATCTGCAGGACCAGCTGAATTTGAAAGCGATCAGTCTTCTTCAAGAAGATGCAGATAAAATACAGAAGCTTATTGAAGTACAGATGGAGAATCTGGCTACCCGCTACTGCCCTCTCTATGAGGAAGTATTGGATACACAGATGTATGGGTTCTCCAAGGAAGTTGATTTTGCTGTTCGTGCAGGGCTCCTTCCAGAAGGTGCAGGTAAGCAGCTGGTTAGCGCGCTTGAGCGGAATTTGGCAATTCTATATGAAGCCTTGAACAAGAAGAATGAGCAATAGCCTGCAAATGCGCGGGTCAGAATAGAAGGCATGCAGGCGTTTATGCATGCTTTTTTTGTGCGTCTGAACGGGACTGGGATGAAAGCCAGCCGGAAGGCGTATACAAACAAAGAGACAGCACCGAATGTAAATTCGGCCTGCCTCTTGTAGCTTGTTTATTTTAGAGTTATATAAATTAAACTAAACATTTACACAAAACGGAGAGGACAGAAATAACCTGAAGAAGCGGAGCGTTCGCCTTTATCCCCGGATTTACCCCTTTATAAAAGGAATCAAAAAAATCTGGGGATAACAGCGATCGGAAGGTTGTTCTGTCATCGGAGTGTCCAGTGTAAATATTCTTTAGTTCAACTTATATCGCTACGTGAAGGCCTGGTTACACCAGGAAGAAGGATACACCGAGTATGATATATACCACGAGCAGGAGTAAACCTTCGTACCAATTCGTTGAACCATCTTGGGTAATGGACTTCGCAATAAATACGGATACGCCGATGGCGACTAACTCAATCGTTGTAAATACGATATCCATGGTTCTGCCTGTGAAGTAGCTGACAAAAATCAGTACAGGAGCAACGAAGAGTGCGATCTGTAAACTGCTGCCAACCGCAATCTCAACGGCGGCTCCAATTTTATTTTTCATGGCAAGCATGATGGCTGCACTGTGTTCGGCCGCATTACCGATGATGGCGACAAGGAATGCACCGACAAACAGTTCGCTAAGTCCAAATTCCGAAGTGAATACTTCGAGCGTGCCCACTAGCCATTCACTGACAAAGGCAACCATGACTGTTGCGAGCACCAGGTAGAGAATTGATTTTTTCTTGGACCATGCCGGAGCATGCTCATGGGGTAGCTCTTCATCGCGATCCTCAGTAACGTCTGCAAGGTAGTTCTTATGCGTTACCATGGAGAATAGCAACCACGCAATATACGCGAGAATGAGCAATCCGGCCACGATGAGACTAAGTGTATTGGTGTCTTTCTGTGTAATGGAATGTGTATTGAGAAAGACTGCTGGAATAAACAGGGCAATGATGGCAACAATCATCAAGGAACCATTCAGACCTGCAAGTGAAACATTATAATTCTGAATTTTGAACTTGAGTCCTCCGGCAAAAATACTTAACCCAAGCACTAACAGCAGATTTCCGATGATGGAACCTGTCAGACTTGCTTTGACCATGTCGAAGAGTCCCTCTTTGACGAGGAAAATGGCGATGATCAATTCGGCGGCATTGCCGAAGGTTGCATTCAAGAATCCACCCAGCCGCTGTCCGGCGTAGTGGGCAACATTTTCGGTGGCTTTGCCTAAAAAACCGGCCACAAAAATAACCGAAATGGCTGATATCACGAACTGTAGAATCGAATCCCATTTCAAGTAGTGGGCGATGGCACTGAGTGCAAAGAATGCAATCAGCAAAATGGATGAAATCCGGTTTCTCACAACAAACACCTCGGTTATAAATTATTTTGTTTTGAATTGCATTGTAAATCGCTTATGAGATTATTTTCATATTTCAATATAACCAAGTGGTGGTAGGTTGTAAACGCATCTTTTTGAGTTTAATTTGCTTTTTGGGGTGGAAAGGATTTAAAATACGAGTAACGAAGTGAAGGAGGATGTGGCATGGCAGAACAACTTCAACTGGAGAGCGGAAACATCCGGATTGCCGATGACGTGGTTGCAAAAATTGCCGGAATGGCTGCAATGGAAACACCCGGAATTGCCGCAATGTCTGGAGGATTGTCAGAGGGCTGGGCGAAGCGACTCAGCGGTAAAAACGTACAGAAAGGCGTGAGCGTTGAGGTCGGCCAGCTGGAAGCAGCCATTGACCTGCGCATCATCGTCCTGTACGAAACCCCGATTCATGAAGTTTCCCGTATGCTTCAGCAGAATGTAAGAGAAGCGGTAGAGACCATGACCGGATTACGCGTGGTTGAAGTCAATGTAAAGGTAGAAGGCGTATCTTTCAAAGGCGACGATCTGTAGAAATCGCAATCCGCAATGGAGGACAGAGTCATATTGACCTGTTCTTCATCTTGATAGACAGAGTTTATTCAGTACACAGAAAAAGGCTGCGCATCCATTGGGTGCACAGCCTTTTTTGTGTTGCTTTTTTATCGAATCCGACGGATGGACTCCCGTGAACGAAGAGCAGGAGAGGTACGAGTCTGTGTCTGTACAGTCACGGACTTCGTTTTCTCTTCCTTGATCACGTCCAGATTGTTAGTACGTGAGATACTGAGCAGAATGCCCATGGCAACCATCATCACAAAGAGTGAGGTACCCCCATAACTGATAAATGGAAGCGTGACCCCCGTCACCGGAATGGTCTGAGTTACACCACCAATGTTGATAAATGCCTGAATCGCGATCAGTCCCATGATACCTATGCCGACCAGTGTTCCGAATGGATCGGGACAGCGAAGAGAGACAATGATTCCGCGCCAGATGAAGTACAGGTAAACAAGCAGGAATAATGCACTTCCGATGAATCCGAGTTCTTCCCCAATTACGGAGAAAATAAAGTCATTATACGCATTTGGCAAATAGTGCAGCTTCATCGTACCTTGTCCAATCCCGGAACCTGTCATGCCGCCATCACCAATGGCAACAAGAGAACGGTAGAGGTTAAGACTTCCGCCATTAATATCGGATAATGGATCAAGAAAAGCCTGAATACGTCCGATCTTGTAGTTCTGCTCCGCAGTGACTGCTGTTGTAGCAGTCGTTGTGTCGGAAGGAGACATGGAAGAAAACAGGGAATTCGCTCCAAACGCCAGTGCCCCACCGAGCACAACCAGGAGAATCGAACCCAGGATATGTTTCATACTGGCTCCACCGGCATAGATCAAGAGACCACAGGTAGACACCAGAATGAAGGTGGTACCGAAGTCTGGTTGCAGCATAATCAGCCCTGCGATGAATCCAACGATGAACAAGACGGGAACGTACCCTGTCTTGAAAACCCTGAATTTCTCACCTTTTTTTGTAATAAGAGCAGAGAGATAGAGAATGATAGCAATTTTCGCGAACTCTGCAGGCTGAAGACTGAAACCGAAAATGTGAATCCAGCTTCGTGCACCGTTCAATACTGCACCTGAGATCAAAACAATCACCAGCATGACCGTAGTGAGCAGGAAAAAGGGTGCATAGAGCTTTTTGTACTTGTTGAAGCGGATATTCATGGCAAAAAACATGCCAAATAGACCGATAATCGCCCACATAAGTTGTTTTTTCGTGAAGTAAAGGGCATCATTGTTAAATTTATCGCTTGCGATTGCAATGCTGGAACTGGAGCTGAATACCATCACCAGTCCAAAGCCCACCAACAATAAAGTGAGGATTAGCAGTTGAAAATCCGGCGTGCCTCTCTTCTTTTTCGTTTGGGCCGTTTGTTGTTTCATCGTTTGGCCCAGCCTATGCTTCCAGCAGTTCTTTGAGCTGCTGTAATTTTTCGGCTGCCAGCTTCACGACTGGTTGCGGAACGGAAGAGTCATAATCCAGGCCGTGAGGGAAAGTGGCTTTGCCAAGGTATACTGCTTCAACAGCAAGAACGGTATCCGGTTTTTCCAATTTGCCTTCCACAGCGCGGGTATTAATGCGTACAAAGTATTCTGAGTTGGTTTGTTCATCTTCAATTTTGTAGTCATATGTAGCACGGTAATATTCCCATTGCCACCGGACAAATCCGACTTTCTCGGCGCTCTCATCCAGGTATGCCAAGTCGCTCTTCAAGCCATCCAAGCCTGTATTCTCAAAAATCATAAGCGTTTGATCCTCCTCATAAGCTTCCGAGTATAATTTCTCGAGTATTTCTCTAGTTCATGATAGTATGTTTCCCCTTCCCGTGCAAGCTTTCCGAAGGCGTTTCGTATCGGTTTTCTTCCAATTCTGCTACAATATACAGCAATAGGTTTGAAGAGGAAGGTTCGGGCTTGATCCAAGTCCCGTTCAAGATTGAAAGGGTGGAGAGACATGACTAATAATATATGGTGGGAAGATCTGCAGATCCACATGGTGGAATGGCGGCGTCACCTTCATCGCAATCCCGAGGTTTCCTTTCATGAGGAGAAGACATCTTCTTTTGTAGCGGATATGTTGGAGAGCTTTGGCGTGGAAGTGAGGCGTCATGTTGGTGGTCACGGGGTCATCGGTACCATTCGTGGGGACAAGCCGGGTCCTGTAGTCATGCTGCGAGCTGACATGGACGCACTTCCAATTCAGGATGAGAAGAATATTGAGTATGCATCACAACAAGCAGGAGCGATGCATGCATGCGGCCACGATGGTCATATCTCCATCTTGCTCGGTACGGCATTGTATTTCAGCCGTCACAAGCAGGAGATTCAAGGAGAGATTCGTTTTTTGTTCCAGCCTGCAGAAGAACTGCTGCCGGGCGGTGCAGTTCAGGTCATTGCGGATGGTGCGCTTGAAGGCGTGGATGTCATATATGGCATTCATCTGTGGACCCCGTTGCCTGTAGGTGTAGTTGCCAGTAAAGCAGGACCGATGATGGCGGCGGCGGACGATTTTTACATTGAGATCAAAGGCAAAGGTGGACATGGCGGGATGCCACAATCCACGATAGATAGTCTTATCGCGGGTTCTGCGCTTGTGATGCAGCTTCAGACCGTTGTCAGTCGTTCGGTTGATCCATTGCAACCCGCGGTGCTGACCATTGGTACAATGCAGGCGGGCTCGGCTCAGAATGTAATTGCAGAGCAATGCAAAATGAGCGGTACGGTAAGAACGTTTGATGAAGAGACCCGAAATGGAATGAAAGAGCGCGTGCTTACCATGGTAGCCCAGACAGGGGCAGCATATGGAGCAGAGACGCAAGTGAAATATATTATGGGATATCCGCCTGTGGTGAACAATGAACAGGAGACAGCACGTTTCTTCAGAGAAGCTACAGAATTATTTGGGGCAGAACGAGTGCAAGCATCCCCAATGCTGATGCCAGCGGAAGATTTTGCGTATTATCTGCAGAAGGTTCCAGGGTGCTTTATGTTTGTTGGAGCAGGTAACCCGGATAAAAATGCGATCTATCCACATCATCATCCGATGTTTGATTTTGATGAAGACGCGATGCAGACGGCCGTGAGATTATTTATCGCCATGGCTAAAGGTTACACAGCCGAATGACTTTAGATTCAGTTGGGCATCCTGTTCATACGAAGGTATGGGCAGGATGTTTTTTTGTGGATTTTTATAGAGATTGGACAAAAAGTCCACTTTTCGGTACTGAAAACCAGACTTTTTGAACTTGCACTTAATGTGGTTCATTTTCGGAAGCTACCGGAACTGGACTTTTTTTGTGATAGGAGGAAGGCTCCAAATGGAAGGAACAGAACATATGGTAAGGACAGATGCTTGTATCGTTCAGCGAGATTTTACAGTTTTGCTGGAAGTTGGCCACCCCGGATTCGAAAGAGCAAGAGAGCAGCTTGGGATGTATTCAGAACTGGTTAAGACACCGGCAGCGTTTCATACCTACCGAATCACTCCGCTATCGCTCTGGAATGCGGCTGCGCTGGGATGGAATGCCGATCAGGTCATCGCAAGTCTGGAGCTGATATCTCGCTGGAACGTGCCTGCTGCACTCATACAGGATGTTCGGAGAATCATGGATCAGTATGGCAAATTAAAGCTGCATTCCGAAGCAGATCACACCAGAATGCGTCTTTACAGTGAGGATGAGCGGTTGCTGGATGAATTAAGTGGATTGAAAACGATAGCTGCCTTTCGCATGGAACGCAAGGACGCTCATGAACTTCTGCTCCCAGGAGAACAGCGCGGGTTATTAAAAAGGGAATTAACAAGGTTAGGTTACCCCGTACTTGATTACGTGGGGTATCGGGAGGGAACCAAGCTTTCATTTGATTGGCGGTCTAATGATCCAGGGGACCACTCTGAGCGATTTGCGCTGCGTTCTTACCAGAGAGAGGCTGTGGATGCATTCGAAGGCAGTGAGGGCATGGGAGGAAGTGGTCTACTCGTACTTCCTTGCGGGGCAGGCAAAACGGTCATTGGCATGGCCGTGCTGGAGCGGCTTCAATGTGAATGCCTTATTTTGACGTCCAATACAACGTCTGTGCGACAGTGGATTCAGGAAATTCAAGACAAAACCACGATTACCAGCGAACAGATTGGTGAGTATTCAGGTCAGAAAAAACAGGTGAAACCTGTGACTGTAGCTACATATCAGATTCTTACACACCGGAAATCAAAGGATGCTGATTTTACCCACATCAAACTGCTCAGTGAGCGGCAATGGGGGCTGATCATATATGATGAAGTACATTTGCTGCCAGCACCAGTATTTCGTGCAACTGCGGATATTCAAGCTACGCGAAGACTGGGATTAACGGCTACATTGGTTCGAGAGGATGGCTGTGAACAGGATGTTTTCTCGCTGATTGGTCCGAAGCTCTATGATATGCCGTGGAAACAACTGGAGCAGCAAGGGTGGATTGCTGATGTGCAATGCCAGGAGATACGTATCCCATTTTCCCCGGAACTAAGATCGAATTATCTGCAAGCCGAGGTTAAACATCAATTTCGATTGGCTGCCGAGAATCCGGCGAAGGTAAGTGTAGTCAAGCGTTTGCTGGAACGTCATCGGGATTTGCCTGCGCTAGTGATTGGACAATATCTGGATCAACTTGAGTTGATTGCCCGGGAAATTGAAGCACCTTTGATCTCGGGAACCATGTCACAGCAAGAGCGAATCAAGTGGTTTGCTGCATTTCGACGTGGAGAGATTAAAACGATTGTGGTATCCAAGGTAGCTAATTTTGCTGTGGATTTGCCTGATGCTGCTGTTGCGCTCGAGATATCCGGGAGTTTCGGGTCAAGGCAGGAAGAGGCACAGCGTTTGGGGAGAATTCTGAGACCGAAAGCTGGAGAAAACAAAGCCTATTTCTATGCGCTGGTATCAGAGGATAGTAAGGAACAGGAGTTTGCATTAAACCGTCAGATGTTCTTGGTGGAGCAGGGATATGAATATGCCATCGTTCATGAGAACGAATAGTCCATTTATACTCGCGCAAACAGGAGGGATTGGATATGTCTTTATTTGAACCAATAGATGAGCCGGTGGAACTGAACCTTGATTCATGGTCAAAGCTGTCTTTGGTGGAACAAAAAGTGCTTGGTGCAATTTTTCACAAACATGCCGGTCAGCCTTTTTCCTCCCTCCTGCCGCGAGAACAGTGGGCCATCGAAGGACTAAGTGTCGCAGAAGCCAATTCTTCATTCGCCAGCCTTAGGCAGCAAAAATGGATTGAATCTGTATATAAGAGTTGGGGGGAGCGATTATTCTATATTCCTGCTTCGCTGATGGAGACATTGACGATTGCTTACGCACAAAGAGTGGGCATAACCGTTGAACAGATGGCACAGCATGCTCAAGTACTACAGGAGGGAAAGCCGGATATTGCTGCAGAGCTGCTTCATCTGATCGCGTGGATCGAAAGAGAAGGACTTCCTTTGACAGGGAAGGGCACTATACATAAGAAAAGTGTTCAAAAATTAAGTGTGATCACGGTATTATCTTCGACAGACTTTGAAGGTCTGGGTATCCGATATGAACATTCGGATTTGTATCCGACCCACGTAGCGATCCTTCTCGATCTACTGCTCAGTCTGAATCTGGCTCAGAAGTCAGATGGACGAATTCAGATTGTAGATCATCGATTACAAACATGGTTGAAGCTCTCGTGGAGACAGATGCATCGGGAAATATATCAAGCGTGTATGGAAAGATACGGAGAAGCTGAACCCGCGTTGCAGCATTTCCGTTATCAATTGGCATTGTTTGCTTCAGAAAAAAACATATGGTGCCATATAGAGAATTCGGAATTGAAACCACGGGTTAGGGGCTGGCTCTGCGCACTAGCTGGCTGGGGTTATGGTGACATCGGAGAAGATCAGTCGGGAGCGCTGGCATTCCGTTGGCTGATCGAACCGCATAGCCTGTTATATCGAGAACAAGAGATGGTAAGTGAGGCGGAGCCGTGTGGATTTTACATGCAGCCTGATTTCGAAGTGTTGGTAGCGCCGGAAGCAGGGCCTGATGTAATCTGGATGCTGGAGCAATACGCAGAACGGGTGACGCGTGATCGAATGTCCATCTACCGTTTGACAAGAGAACGATTCATTTCGGCCATAGCCAGAGGGTATGCATTACATGAAGTGATAGAGTTTCTGGATCAATATGCGCTGACAGGCATACCAGATAATGTACGTATTGCGTTAGCAGATTGGGGCAAGGAGACGGATGTTGCACCATTGACTGTAGATAGAAGTATGGAGGTAATGGAGGAAAGTACAGGCTCCGCAGATGATCCGAAGTTATTAGAAAAAGATATGTTGAGCGGTGTATATTCTTCTTTCTACACACCCGATAATCAAGGTCTGGTTGATGTCCCTGCATCTCTGCATGGGTTGGAGCGTGATCATTCTGTCATTGAGAAGAAGTTCTCTCTGTTGGGATTTGAGGAGATACCGGAGACCTGGTACAAGGAGTGGCGTCGATATCATAGTTCAACCGCCCGACAGATTGCTGCCAAAGCCATTGAATGGCAGACCAAGCTGGGGATACAACAGGAAAATCGTACGCAATACCTCATTCCACATCAGGTAGAGGGTCATGAACAATGGACTTTAAGCGGTTGGTGCATGCTGGATTCAAGTGAAAATACATCAGAGACGGAATGGCGTACATTCTCCCCGTCAGAGTGGGATACAATGCGTCTTATCCTGCCAGATGATGTCATAACCTGACTATTTCACGTGAATATCAAGTTGAAAGGCGAATTTTCGAGTTCCCCCTATTTCTAATTGCAGGAAAAACTCTTCTTAACTATTCATGGATATGCTATGATGAGGTAGTCTACGTTAAGTAGAACTTTATATATAGATAGGATGAATATTTCATGAGCGTAGCGGAAATGAACACGGTCGATATGGCCCAAGTGTTAACGGGCGCATATGAACTGGGCGACATGATTAACCAATCTGCCGAAGTATCGGATTATTTATATTGGAAGCAGCAAGTCGAGACTACCCCTGAGATTCAGATGGGGATTCGGAAGCTGAATGCCAAGAAGGAATTGTTTGAAGAAACACAGCGTTTCGGTCATTTTCACCCGGATTATCATGCAGCAAAAGACCAGGTGAAGGCTCTGGAACAGGAGTTGGAAAATTTCGAGGCGGTAATCCGCTTCAAACAGGCAGAGAAGTCCCTGGATGATATGTTATTCCAGATGTCAGAGACCATTGCATTTGCAGTGTCAACGACCATTAAGGTACCGAGCAATGACCCGAATCCGAAGGGCGGCTGCGGTAGTGGCGGCAAGTGTGGTTGCAGTTAAGTAATCATTATAGAAGGGCGGGGAACGATGATGTTTGCGGAAAGGACAGGATTCATTATTTGGGTCAGTGATTTGAAAGCTGCCCGTAATCTCGAAAAATATGGCACCGTGCATTATATCTCCCGCCGTATGCATTATGTAGTCATGTATGTTAATGCAGAACGGGCAGATGATACGATGAAAAATGTGAAGCGACTTTCCTATGTGCGCAAGATCGAACGCTCGTATCGTAATGAGATCAAAACCGAGTATGCCAGCAAAACGATGGACAAAACGAGCTTTTACGGAATATAGAAGAGAAACTGGAGGGACCCTTTGGGGTCGCTCTTTTCTTGAATTATACACAAATTGGCTATTGTGAAAAAAAGTTAAACTTACGCCTTGAGGTTGCGGGACTAATGTTGTAATATATTTGGTAATAAATAGATAGAAAGTCCTATCTGGTGGAGAGTGATTCCCATGCGTGATAAGGTGATGCAACGTTGGAGCACCTACGAGCCGTTTTTCGTGGCTCTTGGAGACAAGAAAGTGGCCGACATCGTCATTACCCATCATGCCAAGATGCGGTATGCAGACCGTATTGAGCCTGCACGTAGTGATGATGACCATATTGCGGCGTGGTTATGGGAGTGTCTGAAGCAGGACCGTATAACACCATACTACCGTAATGAACAGGACGTCTACCTGATTGATGAGGATCTGGTGGTGGTCGCCGAATTTTCCGAACTTGAAGGAGAATATGATATTGCGGGCAACCCGCTGCACAAAATGATTGTAGTTACGTTTCTGGGACGTATGTCGGAGACCATTGAATTAAGGGACCTGAAGTCATATTACTCATGGTTAAGACATTCAAGAAGAATGACGTTGGTCAAAAATAGCCGTAAGCATAAGTAAGCCTGAGTAGATTCAATATGTTGAAATCATAGATTCAAGGATTATCGCATGCAGACAAGCTGCATGCTTTTTTTGTTGCCAAGCGGGAAATCGGCTACAATGTAGAGAGTGTAATCGAAGAGGGGCGAAGATATGAATTTTCACCAATTGCATATTTTTTATACGGTAGCAGAGAAGGGGAGTTTCTCGGCTGCTGCACAAGCATTACATATGACTCAACCGGCAGTAACGATGCAGATTCAATCATTGGAGGACTATTTTGGGACCAAGTTACTGCATCGTTCCACCAAAAAAATAGAATTATCCGAGGCTGGCCGGACGTTATTACCTCATGCGAAACGGAGTGTAGAGCTGGTCAGACAGACGGACGAAGCGATGTCGGCGTTTACCCAGATGTTACAGGGCAGACTCCAGCTGGGAGCCAGCTTAACGATCGGGGAATATGTGCTTCCACGCATGCTCGGACCATTTGCACTTCAATATCCGGATATTTCAATTGTCATGAAAGTGATGAATACAACGCAAATTATGGATGATATATTGAAGCACCAGCTTAATTTTGGTCTGATTGAAGCGCCAGTGCACCACCCGGACATGATTGTGGAGCCTGTCATGCAGGACGAGCTGAAACTGATTGTACCTGCCGGGCATGATTTGGCTAAGCGTAGCAAAGTGAACATTGAGGATGTAATGAATTATCCTTTTGTGTTGCGTGAGAAGGGCTCGGGTACTCGTCAGGTGATGGAAGACCAATTGCAAAAGAAAAAGATTGATCCACAGGATATGAATGTTGTGATGGAACTTGGCAGTACAGGAGCGGTAAAATCGGCCGTAGAGGCAGGGGTAGGCATTACGATGTTATCTCCTTCTTCGGTGCAGCATGAACTGGCTCTGGGACTTGTTCATATTGTGGATATCCGCGGACTCGAATTCAAAAGGCAGTTCTATGCCATCCATCTAAAATCGTCCTTGTTGCCCCTTTCAGCAGTCGCTTTTCTGAATTATCTGCGTCAGCAGGAGCAGCCTGAGTCGGTACATAAGACGGGGAAGGCATGATAGTTGGAAACTTCAATGATAGATAAGATTAATCAATTTTACACAAAGGAGCTGTTGTTCATGGATCAGCGCCAAGGACGCTGTGATCTTCATACGCATAGTCAGGCTTCAGATGGAATGCAGCCACCTGCTGATAATGTGAAGCTTGCCAAACAAAAAGGGCTATCTGCGGTTGCCCTAACAGACCATGATACAGTAGCCGGTGTAGCGGAAGCACAGCAAGCGGGGAAAGAGTACGATATTGATGTTGTTGCCGGAGTGGAGATTAGCACTCGGGCTGGTGGGAAAGATATTCATGTGCTCGGGTATTATGTGAATACAGAGGATGAGCAATTCCTGCAACGGTTGCGGGGATTACGAGAAGCGCGAGATGAGCGCAATCATCTGATTATCGCCAAGCTCCAAGAACTCGGGCTTGATATAAGCTGGCAGGAGGTACTGGATGAGCTGGGACGACCGTTAGAGCCGGATGAGAGTATTGGCAGACCTCATATGGCCGATGTGCTGGTGAAAAAAGGCTACGCTGTTGACATGCGGGATGCATTCGATCAGTATCTTGCTGAAGGCAAGCCAGGCTTCGTATCTGTACCCCGCGTTGCACCAGAGGATGCGTGCGAGTGGATCAGAGCCGCAGGTGGAGCCGCTGTGATTGCCCATCCGGGTCTTTATAATAATGATGAATTGGTGCGACGTATCATCGAAGACTCTCGTCCAGATGGCATTGAGGTGTTTCATTCGGACCATGGCCCGGAAGAGGAACGCAGGTATGGTGAGCTGGCCAAGGAATACGAACTCATTGAAACAGGTGGATCTGATTATCATGGCAAACGGCAAGGTGTTGTTTTCCACGGGGATCTTGGTAGCAAGACCGTAACGGTTGATGTGTTGGAAAGGCTGAAGGCAGCTGCTTCACAGCAAAGGGGAGAGTAAGCGAGACGTTGCAACGCTCTATCTGACTATAATAAATTCTGTATTACTGGCTACATTTTAAGATCGAAGGAGTAAAGGACATGCAAGCATGATAGGGCTGAACCTTCATGTTTGCATGTCCCTTTTTTTGTTCTGAAAATAGTCTATGTAATGGAATAATTTACCCAAGCGCCACGTGTAGCCCCGAGACGTTCGAATAATTGCTGTGCTCGCTCATTGGTCACTGCTGTGATCCAAGACATATATGCACATCCATGGTCACGCGTATATTGTTGACAGTGTGCAAATAATTTAGCTTCTGCTTCGCCCTCTCTGAATATTTCCGTAACAAATAGGTCATTCATGATGGCGACACGCTCTGCTTTCATCGTGCTGTATGTAAAGAACAGGGTGGAAAATCCGATAAGCTTCCCGTCCTCTTCTGCCACAAATTGAGCACCGATCTGCTGATTAAGCAGGTTGTTGATCAGAAGCTGGATGGATTGATCACCAGGCCAGGGGTTGTTGTAGAATCCCACCACATAGTCATGCATTAATGCCATCAGTGGTTTCAAATCATCAGGTTGCGTTTCTCTGATAAGTATGGTCATGGTACACTTCCTTAAAAGTAATTTATATTTCTTAGGGTTGAATTATTATACACATAAATGAATTAATATTCAATAAAAGCGAAAAATAGGTTGAGCTTCAACTATCATTCAAACAAGTAATGCAACCATAAAAATCCCCTGAACCGTTAATGGTCAGGGGATTTTTCTATTGTTACTGTTACATCGCACCTTATGAGCTAAGCATACTATCCATTTTTAATCGTGGATGGCAGACTTTTGATCAATTCATCATTTGGCGTGACAAACAAGGTCTTCTGATGATCATAGATCACAAAACCAGGCTTCGCACCACTTGGTTTGCGTACATGACGGATAAATGTGTAATCCACAGGCACACTGCTGGATTCCTTGGCTTGGCTGAAATAGGCAGCAAGCTGTGCTGCTTCTTCCAATGTAGCTTCACCAAAGTCCGTACTGCGAATAACGACATGTGAACCTGGAATGTCTTTGGTATGCAGCCAGGTGTCGTTGGAAGAAGCGAGACGGTTGGTCACGTACTCATTTTGCAGGTTGTTTTTGCCCACAAGAATATCAATCCCCTCGGAGGAGGTGAACTGGTGTACGGTTGGACGGTCACTTTTCTTCTTCTTTTTACCCTTTTTATTCCGGTCACGAAGGTATCCTTGCTGTACAAGCTCATCCCGTATTTCCTCAATATCGTTCATCGATGCAATGGAGAGCTGCTGTAACAGGTTATCGAGGTAGTCAATCTCGTCTTTGGTTTTGCCAAGCTGCTCATGAATGACAGCCAGACTGTTCTTGTATTTGTTATACCGCTTGAAATAACGTTGTGCGTTGTCAGATGGTGTAAGCAGTGGATCAAGCTGAATGGTAATGTTGGCTTGGTCTTCATCGTAGAAGTTCACAAGCTCCACGCTCTTGTCCCCTTTGTGAACCTGATGCAGGGAGGCAAACAGCAACTCGCCCCATAGTCTGAACTTGTCCGCATCGTCTGCTTCCAGCAGGTCCTTGTTCAGGTTGTCCAGCTTTTTGATGTTTTTGCTTCGCTCATTCTGCAGAAAACGGAGCAGATCACTTACTCTCTGTTTTACCGTGTCCCGTTCAGCCTTGTCTCCGTAATAATCTTCCATGCACTTGCTCATCGTGTCATAGATTTTCTCCAGATCCTGAATGCTCTGAAGATGAACGGCCGAGAAAATCATTTTGCCTTTGGCGTTTGTTCCGGTTACAGGCGTGTAGATATGATCTCTGACAGGCCCCATCACGGCTTCAAAAGCGTTCCAGATTTCACCAGCCTCAACTAGGCTCTCACCCTCCACCACAGCCTGAGTGCTCACGGTGCCTTCAGCAGCAATCCCACGGGCGGCAATCTCTCCCGCAATTAACGGGCTAAGACCGCTAAAGGAGTTCACAAGCCAGCGTGATGCATCTTCTTCAGCGGCATGATAGCTGTCCTCGAATGCTGTACGACTCACTTCGAGCGGATTACTTTTATGTTGCTCGGGTGGGGCAGTATACGCGAATCCAGGCATGATTACCCGGTAGCTACTGATGGAAGGAGTCACATGATGAATGCCATCCAGAATCGTTCCTGTAACAGGATCAAGCAAAATAATATTACTGTGACGCCCCATCAATTCAATGATGATCCGTTTAACCGAAACATCCCCCAGTTCGTCGCGCTGGCGCACATTGATGTGGATAATACGCTCCATGCCAATCTGATGGATCTCCTCAATGATTGCACCTTCACAGTGCTTGCGGAGCAACATGCAGAACATGGGTGCTTCCGTAGGGTTAAGGAATGTTTTTTCCGTATAATGCACACGGGGATAGGTTGGGCTTGCCGAAACAAGCAATTTACTATTTCCGCGCTGAGCACGCAGGGTGAGAACTACGTCATGGCCATTCGGCTGATGGATTTTGCTGATACGTCCACCAATGCAGCCTTGCAGTTCATGAACAATGGCCCGTGTTACAATGCCGTCCAATGCCATTTTTTCCACTTCCTCTCTCTATCGAGCATCTGCATTTATCATGCCAAATGCTTCATCTATATAACTGAAACGTGCAACCAGGTATGTAAAAAAAACAAGGACTGGCTACAGATTCTTCGTTGCTTGCCTGTTGAACGCTGGAATTGGTACTGCGCAGAACATCGCAGACTTTTATTTTAGCCTATTCTGTCCATCAGGGAAAGGATTCACCTTCCGGGTGCTAATCACAGACCTGTCCGAATACATATAGAGCAGGTAGTTTGTCCGGCATAGTGTACAGCCTGTCGACCAGCGCGCCGGTGAGTCATGAGCTTATTTTGCAGATGAAATACAGACTGGGAGGGAAACTTGAAGCATGGAACATACCAAGTGGCATCAACTTAGTGATGAAGAGCTTCGTAACACTCTTGGCGTCAGCCCGCAGGAAGGATTGACGGATGAAGCTGTAGCAGAGAAGAGGAAAGTGGTCGGTTCGAATGAGCTGAGCGAGGGGAAACGCATATCTCCAATTACATTGCTCTTGAATCAGTTCAAGGATTTTATGGTGCTGGTGTTGATGGGAGCAACGTTGGTATCCGGATTACTGGGTGAGTATCTGGATGCGGTAACGATTGTGGCTATTATCGTACTGAATGCAATTCTGGGGTTTGTACAGGAATTCCGGGCTGAACGATCTCTTCGTGCATTAAAACAGTTGTCTGCACCTCTTGCCAAAGTGCTTCGTTCAGGCCAGGAAGTACACCTTGCCGCCAAACAACTTGTCCCCGGGGATATTATTATGGTGGAGAGTGGGGACCGCATACCCGCTGATGTGCGCTGGCTGCAAACGAACAGTCTGGATGTCGAGGAGTCGGCACTTACCGGGGAATCGGTTCCTGTAAGCAAACATTGCCTTCCGATTGCGGACGAGGACGTTCCGCTGGGTGATCAGAAGAATATTGGTTTTATGGGTACCATGGTTACTCGTGGCACAGCCAAAGGTGTGGTTATCCGTACGGGGATGGAGACCGAGATGGGCAAAATCGCCGATCTGATCCAAAATACGGAGGAGCAAGAAACACCTTTACAGCACAGGCTGGAGCAATTGGGCAAAATTCTGATTTTTGTCGCATTGGGATTAACCATTATGGTTGTCGTCGCAGGGATATTGCACGGACAACCAGCCGTTGGCATGTTTCTGGCTGGGGTCAGCCTCGCGGTGGCTGCCATACCAGAGGGTCTGCCGGCCATTGTAACCATTGCACTCGCACTAGGCGTACAGCGTATGATCAAACGTAAAGCCATTGTACGCAAACTGCCTTCCGTCGAAACTCTTGGCTGTGCATCTGTAATCTGTTCGGATAAGACTGGTACGCTCACCCAGAACAAGATGACGGTAACGGATGTGTGGCTGGAGGGACGTAACATCAAGGTTACCGGGGATGGTTACGCACCTGAAGGGCAGATGCTGGAGAACGGTCGTATGGTGGAACTGAAGAGTGACCAGTCCCTGCGCAGAATGCTTCAGATTAGTGCGCTTTGCAACAATGCGAGTATTGTGGAAAGTGTTGCAAGCGAGGTGGGGAGCAAGAAAAAGGGTAAGGATACCAAAAAAGACGGCAAGAAAAACACGAAAAAAGGTGACCTCAAAGAAGAAACCGTTCAACGAGATAATGTATTCTGGGAGCTGAAAGGTGATCCGACGGAAGGGGCACTCGTCACACTGGCCTCCAAAATGGGGCTTACTCCATCCGGACTCAAAGAGTTGTATGCCCGCCAGCAGGAATTCCCGTTTGATTCGGAGCGAAAACGCATGTCGGTCCTCGTTCATCATCAGGGAGGCCGAATGATCTACACCAAAGGTGCACCGGATGTGTTGATCGGACACTGCAGTTATATTTTGTGGGAAGGCAAGGTCGTACCTTTCACTGGAACGCTGCGACAGAAAGTGATGGCAGCTAACGAGAGCATGGCCGGAGCGGCACTGCGTGTCCTCGGAATGGCCTATCGTGAAGTGCGGCCGGAAGAAAAAGTGGCTGACGAACACGCCGCCGAGAGTCAGCTTGTCTTCGTAGGACTTGCAGGTATGATAGATCCACCGCGTCGTGAAGTGCGAGATGCAATTGCAACATGCCGCAAAGCAGGCATTCGTACCGTCATGATCACAGGTGATCATGGAACAACGGCAGAAGCCATTGCGCATCAGTTGGGGATTCTTCCACGCGGAGGCGCATCGTTAAGTGGTCAGCAACTGGCAGGCATGACAGACGAGCAACTGGATAAACAGGTAGAGGGCATATATGTGTTCTCAAGAGTGTCTCCTGAACACAAGCTTCGTATCGTGAAATCGTTACAACGCAAAGGGCATGTCGTCGCGATGACGGGTGATGGAGTCAATGATGCTCCAGCCATTAAAGCGGCTGACATCGGGATTGCGATGGGCATCACAGGCACAGATGTGACGAAGGAAGCTTCGGCGCTCATTCTGAGTGATGATAACTTCTCAACGATCGTGGCTGCGATTGAAGAAGGCCGTAATATTTATGAGAACATTCGCAAGTTTATCCGTTATTTGCTGGCATCAAACGTGGGCGAAATATTGACAATGTTCTTTGCAATGATGATGGGCTTGCCGCTACCACTCGTACCTATCCAGATTCTGTGGGTTAACCTGGTGACGGATGGTTTGCCTGCAATGGCGCTCGGGGTAGACCAGCCGGAGAAAGATTTGATGGAACACAAACCCCGTGGAGCCAAGGAAAACATTTTTGCCCGCAGACTGGGTTGGAAAATCGTCAGCCGGGGTGTGTTGATTGGATTGTGCACACTCGGAGCGTTCTGGCTTACCTTACAGGCTGCACCGGAGAATCCGGGTCAACTCATCAAGGCACAGTCTGTAGCTTTTGCTACACTCGTTTTGGCGCAACTTATCCATGTTTTTGATTGCCGTAGTTCACGGTCCATCTTCCACCGGAATCCTTTACAGAACAAATATCTGGTTCTTGCGGTTATTTCATCGGTTGTACTGATGCTGGTTGTCATGTACGTTGAACCATTGCAGCCGATCTTCAAAACCGTACCTCTGGGATTGCGTGAATGGGCGCTCTGTATCGTTGCTGCAGGCATTCCAACGTTCCTTATGGGCGCAGGCAGCGTGTGGGGTGGTCGTCGTAACCGCCGCCGTATGGGTGGTTCTGGCCGCTTCGTACCGAAAAGTACAAAGTTTTCAGCATAAAATCAATACCTTTTACTGACCCATTTCGTTATGCTATCCTCAAAATGATTCAAAGCGGAAGCTTTGGCATTTTTGCAGGATAGCTTTTTTGTGTAAATGTTGAATATGAATTTCTATGGTAATCCTGTAGAAGAGCAAGAATATAGCTTTGGCAGCAGACTGCCAAAAGGAGTGGGCAAGATTATGGAATTTACGAAAATGCATGGACTTGGTAACGATTTTATCGTTGTATTTGGTGAAAAGGAGCTTCCGGCAGATGCGGCAGAACTGGCTGTGAAATGGTGCAACCGTTTCTTTGGCATCGGTGCGGATGGTCTGGTTTATATACTGCCTTCGGAGAAAGCGGACTTTCAGATGCGTATCATGAATTCGGACGGTTCGGAAGCAGAGCAGTGCGGTAATGCCATTCGCTGTGTATCCAAATACGTATACGATCATGGTCACGTGAACCAGGAGCAGATCACCATTGAAACGATTGGTGCAGGGGTACAACCTGTGAGTCTCAACATTCGTGATGGTAAAGTGGAAACGGTACGTGTCGACATGGGTGAGCCGATCTTGAATGGTCTTCAAGTGCCTACAACGGTGGATGCCAACCCGGTGGTTGATCACTACATTGAAGCGAATGGACATGCGTTCAAATTCACTGCCGTATCCATGGGTAACCCACATGCGGTTATCTATGTAGATGACGCTGTGAATTTTGACCTCACGACTTGGGGACCCCTTCTTGAAGTGCATCCGATGTTTCCAAAAAAAATCAATGTGGAATTCGCCACAGTTCGTGACCGTGGATATGTGGACATGCGTGTATGGGAACGCGGAGCGGGTCCAACACTTGCTTGTGGAACCGGAGCTTGTGCGACACTGGTATCCTCTGTCCTGAACGGACATACAGATCGTACAGCTGTCATCAGCCTCAAGGGTGGGGATCTCCACATTGAGTGGAATGAAGCTGACAATCATGTGTACATGACTGGACCTGCTGAAGTTGTTTTTAAAGGAATCACTTCATAAAAAGTGAAAGGTTTAACCAAAGGGGCCTGTGGGCCTCTTTTTTTGTCAAAAAGGATAGGTCGTGTCTCCTGTACAGAGACATATTGGGGGCTGTATGGCAAGAAAGTCCATATGAGCTGGATACTCATTAAAAACCTGTGTTTTTCTTCGTTTTTTAGCGTTTTTTGTGTTACATTAGTATGTAAATGATCACAGCTAGGCGGGGGGAAATGGGATGAAGGCGGATTTGCGCAAAGTTATGCAGGAACGGGTTCTCGTTGGAGATGGGGCCATGGGAACATTTCTGTACCAAATGGGGTTCCCGGTGGGGATTTCATATGAAGAATTAAACTTGATTTCACCTGAAGTAGTGGCGGATGTACATCGCCGTTATCGGGATGCAGGTACAGAAATATTTGAAACAAATACGTATTCTGCCAATTACGACAAGTTGTCCAAGTTCGGTCTGGAGTCCAAGGTGGAGGACGTGAACCGTGCCGGCGTACGCATTGCCAAAGAGGTAGCTGGGGATACCGGTTATGTGCTTGGTGCAGTTGGTTCCATTCGAGGTGGCAAGCGGACAAACGTGTCAACGAGTGAACTGAAACGCTTTTATCAACAACAGATCTTTGCACTGCTTGATGAAGGCGTGGATGGCATTTTGCTTGAAACCTTCTATGATATCGAGGAAATGGATATTGCCCTTTTGCAAGCGCGCAAGCTGAGTGATCTGCCCGTGATTGGACAGTTCGCGGTAGAGGATGTAGGGCATACACTGGACGGATATACAATGCCTGAAGCCTTCCGGATCATGCGGGAGCAGGGGGCGGACGTCATTGGTTTTAACTGTCGCTCAGGTCCAAACGGAATTATGCGTGCCATGGAAACCGTCTCGGGACGAATTGGTATTCCAATGTCCGTCTACCCGAACGCGGGTGCCGCAGATTATGTGGATGGTCAGTTCCGTTATGGTGCGACTCCGGAGTACTTTGGTCAGACGGCAGTGCAATTTGCCGAACTGGGTGCTCGTATTATCGGCGGTTGCTGTGGTACGACACCTGATCATATTACCGCTATGAAGGAGGCGCTTGCTGACTATGTGCCTTCGCCCATTCTGGAGCCTGATCCGTCAGAGTCCAAACCGCGTATTGTGTTGCATGAACATGTGGATGAGCGTTCCGGACGTGGCGGACAGCCTACGATTGTTGATCTGGTCAAGCATCGTCACACCGTTATCGTTGAACTTGACCCGCCGCGTGACTTGGACATTGCCAAGTTCATGAAAGGTGCCGAGACATTAAAAGCAGCAGGAGCTGATGCCCTGACACTGGCGGATAATTCACTCGCGGTTACACGCATGAGCAACATGGCGCTGGGTCACCTCGTTCAGGATCGCACGGGCCTTCGTCCACTGGTGCATATTGCCTGCCGTGACCGGAATCTGATTGGAACGCAGTCCCACATGATGGGGTTTGATGCTCTGGGCATTAATCATGTATTGGCTGTAACAGGAGATCCTGCAAGATTTGGTGATCTGCCGGGTTCAAGCTCGGTATACGATCTGACTTCTTTTGAAATCATACGCATGATCAAACAGTTGAACGATGGAGTGGCTTTCTCAGGTAAACCGCTGAAGCAAAAAGCGGGTTTTGTCATCGGAGCAGCATTTAATCCCAATGTGAAATATTTGGAGAAAGCTGTACAACGTCTGGAGAAGAAAATTGCCTCTGGCGCTGATTACATCATGACACAACCGATCTATGATCCTGAGTTGATTGTAGCAATGCACGAAGCGACCAAACATCTGGATGTGCCCATTTTTGTAGGTGTAATGCCGCTAGCGAGTGGACGGAATGCAGAGTATCTGCACAACGAGGTTCCCGGAATTCAGCTTTCAGATGAAGTGCGTTCCCGCATGGCAGGTCTGGAAGGCGAAGAAGGCCGTGCAATGGGGGTAAAAATTGCCAAAGAACTGCTGGATGTAGCAACAGCACATTTCAAAGGCATCTATCTCATGACACCGTTTATGTTCTACGGGATGACGGCCGAACTGACTCAATACGTATGGGAGAAGTCGGAGCATCAATGTCCTACTTGTTTCAACCCTAATAATCAATTACAATAGTAAAACGGATGTGATGCCGATGTCATTCAGTATGACCGGATACGGTCAATCCGCCTTTCATTTTGGCGGCTATAAGGTACAATTAGAGATCAAATCTGTTAATCATCGTTATTGCGAAGTGATGATGCGTCTGCCAAGAGAGTGGACGTATTATGAAGACGGTTTGAGGAAAATCGTACAGAGTCGTTTGAAACGTGGGCGGATTGATGTTTATGTAATGAAAGAAAAAGAGGAAGACCAGGCTCTTCCCGCTGTTCTGAATGAACAGACGGTCAGGGCCTATCTGCAGGCTGCAGAGCAACTGGAGACCCAATATGGAATGCAGGGCAAACCAAGTATTGTGGATATGCTTGGTCTGCCGGACGTCATGGTTCATTCGGATGGGACAAGTTCCATTCCCGAAGAGCAGAAGGACGAATGGGAGCGAGTTCTGCAGGAAGGATTGAAAGAGGCTCTGTCCAGCCTTGAACAGATGCGCGCTCGCGAGGGTCTTCATCTGGCCAGTGATCTGGAACGGCGGATTACCCGTCTGGAGTCACTGCATACCGAGATGCTTGATCTTGCACCGACTGTGGTAAGTGATTACCGCAACAAGCTAAGACAGAGGCTTACGGAAATGCAGGAAGAAGGCTCTTTCCCTTTTGATGAGCATAAATTGGGTATGGAAATTGCAATGTTTGCCGATCGTTCTAACATAGAAGAGGAGCTTACGCGTCTACAGAGTCACTTTGGACAGAGCAGGGAACTGCTGAAGAGTGATGAACCCGTAGGTCGTAAGTTGGACTTTCTAATTCAAGAGATGAATCGGGAAGTCAATACGATTGGATCAAAAGCCAACCATTTGGCTCTGGTGAATCGTGTTGTCGAGATGAAGGCAGAGCTGGAGAAGATTCGCGAGCAAGCGGCGAATATCGAATGAACAGCCATATTTCGGCAAAAGAGTCGCATGTATAGGGGGAAGAACCTGATTATGGCAATCAAACTCATTAACATTGGATTCGGTAACATCGTATCGGCGAACCGGATTATATCCATCGTGAGTCCGGAATCGGCGCCGATCAAGAGAATTATACAAGAGGCAAGAGATCGTCACATGCTGATTGATGCAACGTACGGAAGACGTACTCGTGCCGTAATTATTACGGATAGCGATCATGTCATTTTGTCTGCAGTTCAGCCTGAGACGGTCGCCCATCGTCTTTCTTCGAAAGATGATGATAACGACGAATAAAATGGAGTGTAATATGTCTAAGGGATTACTGGTAGTGTTGTCCGGCCCATCTGGGGTCGGGAAGGGTACTGTATGCAGCGCTTTGCGCAAACGGGTGCCGGAATTGATCTATTCCGTATCGGCAACAACCCGTCAGCCTCGTCTGGGTGAAGAACATGGTGTGAACTATTTCTTCAGAAGTCATGAAGAGTTCCAGAACATGATTGCTGAAGATCAATTGTTGGAACATGCGGAGTATGTTGGTAATTATTACGGAACACCGCGTGATTTTGTAGAGAAAACGATTAACGAAGGCCGCGACATCATTCTGGAGATTGAGGTTCAAGGCGCGTTAAAAGTGAAAGAGAAATTCCCGGAAGGGATCTTTGTTTTCCTGCTTCCTCCTTCATTGGACGAGCTGAAAGATCGCATTCAGGGCCGTGGTACCGAAAGCCAAGCGACCATTGATCACCGGATGTCCGTGGCGGTTGATGAGATCAGTCTGCTGGAGCAGTATGATTACGCTGTTGTTAATGATGAAATTGATTTGGCGTGCAAGAGAATAGAAAGCATCATAATCGCCGAACATTGTAAGATCAATAAATAATCCCTTTTGCCGCTGCAGAATGCGATATAAGTGGGGCAGTTGTCATATCATATACTGAAGCACTCCTTCTCGGAATGCCCGGGTGTGAAGACATGCCACATCAGTTCTGTCAGGCGGCAACTTGCGATTATACTAATGCGAAGAGGTGTTTGTTAATATGCTGTATCCTTCTATTGATGAAATGATGAACAAAGTCGACAGCAAGTATTCCCTTGTTGTTGCTGCTTCCCGCCGGGCTAGACAGCTACGTGAAGGTGAAAAAACGGATTTAAGAGGTGCGAGATCCCATAAACAAGTTGGCGTTGCACTGGAAGAAATCTATGGAGACCTGCTCGTTGTCATCAAAGGACAGGACGAAGAAGAAGAGTAAGCCGCCTGCGGCTGCTCTTCAACTGCATACGGCGCAAGCCGGATTAATTGACAACCGCGAGGTTGTTATTTTTTTACGAATAAGCATATTTTAACGGAATCTTCTTTAGACGTCGTATAAATATCGGGGGAAATAAACATGTTGAACGGTAAAAAAATCGTGCTTGGTGTGACTGGCGGCATAGCGGCTTATAAAGCGGCAACATTATGCAGCAGACTGGTGCAAAAGGGAGCGGATGTACATGTGATTATGACAGCTTCCGCTACACAGTTTATTACCGAATTAACGCTGCAAACGTTGACCCGAAACACCGTATATACCGATACATTTGATGAGCGTGAACCGGCAGTCGTATCTCATATTCATCTGGCCGATCTGGCTGATCTTGTTCTGGTTGCTCCGGCAACAGCCAATGTAATTGCCAAGATGGCGCATGGCATGGCAGATGATATGCTCTCAACAACTCTTCTTGCCACGACAGCCCCTGTCATGATTGCTCCAGCGATGAATGTACATATGTATGATCATCCAGCTGTAAAGCATAATATGAACCTGCTTGTTGAACGGGGCGCCATGATGATTGAACCGGGTGAAGGTCTGCTTGCGTGTGGATATGTGGGCAAGGGACGTCTGGAAGAACCGGAGAGCATTGTGGATGTGGTGGAACGTTTCTTTGAACAGCGCGAATCTGCAGATATTAGTCGGCAGGGACAAGCTTCGTTGTTACAAGGCAAGAAGGTTGTTGTTACGGCTGGCGGTACGATTGAGCGCATTGACCCAGTACGATATATTACGAACGATTCATCTGGCAAAATGGGATTTGCCATAGCCGCAGCTGCGCGTGATCTGGGGGCTGATGTGAAATTGGTTATGGGCAATACCCAAGCCAAGCCACCGGAGAACGTTGAGTTGATTCCTGTACAGTCTGCACAGGATATGTATGAAGCGGTAACACGCGAGTGGGACGATGCTGATATCGTGGTTAAGGCGGCGGCAGTTGCCGATTATCGTCCAAAGGAAGTTTATACCGAGAAGATCAAGAAGAAAGGCGACACGCTGTCGCTCGAACTTATTAAAAATATAGATATTCTTGAAACACTGGGCAAACAGAAAACCCATCAGTTTTTGATTGGTTTTGCTGCGGAGACTCAGTCAGTTGAGATGTATGCACGTGAGAAATTGGAACGGAAAAACTGTGATCTGATCGTAGCCAATGATGTAACCCGCACGGGTGCAGGATTTGGAACAGACACCAACGCGGTACATATCTATGACCGGGAAGGTTTGGTGGAGGAGCTTCCAGTGTTGGCCAAGGACGATGTGGCTCAGCGGTTGCTCCGGATTGCGGCGGAGCGCATTGCCGGGAGGAATTAGGATATGGAGATTGCCAAGGTCATAGTCGATGTTCCCGTGAAGGAAACAGACCGGCCGTTTGATTACCTGGTACCTGAATCGATGAGGGAATGGATCGAGATTGGCAGCCGGGTGGGTGTACCTTTTGGTCATCGGACGGTGCAGGGATTCGTGATTGATCTTGTGCCGCGTACCGGAGAGGAATCATTCAAGCTTAAGCAGATTCAGGAGTTGCTGGACATTGTTCCCCCGTTGTCAAAGGATTTGGTTGAGTTGGCCGAATGGATGAGTGGACGTTACGCCAGTAACCGGATTTTGTCATTGCAGGTCATGGTGCCGACGGCATTGAAAGGGAAAGCAGAGCGATACATCTCGCTGGGAGATGCACTTGATGGACAGATGGCGGGTGCACAACCGGATGATGAGGTGTTATTTGTTTGGGGAGAAGAGTCTACGACCGAGAAAGTACAGCAGGATATCATCCGTTTTGTCAAAAGTCGGGGTCAGGTACCGCTGCAACAACTGAGTAGAAAATATCCCAATCATGCTGCACTAATTAAGAAATTATTGCTTGGTGGCGTGCTGCTGGAAAGTCAGGCCATCAAGGACAAGTTAAATAAAAAAACGATGAAATCCGTTGATCTGGCTGTAGATATTGCTGCTGCTCAGGAAGCACTTGCTTCATTCCCGGCGAAAGCACAGCGGCAGAAGGAGATTCTGGCTTTTTTGCTGGAAATGAAAGAACTGCTACCCATGCCGATGAAAGAAGTGTTATCTACACTACAGGTATCGGCCGCGACGATTAAAGGGCTTGAGGAAAAGGGATTAATCGCAACCGAGGACGTTGAGGTCTTTCGTGACCCTTATCAGGGCAGGACGTTCAAAGCGACTGAACCGCTGGTTCTGACCGATGAGCAAAAACTTGTCTACGACAATATCAATGGCCGATTGCAGGAACAACGCCACGGGGTGTTTTTGCTACATGGTGTTACGGGAAGTGGCAAGACGGAAGTCTATCTTCAAACCATTCAACAGTGCATCGAACAGGATCGGCAGGCTATCGTACTGGTGCCCGAGATTGCACTCACACCACAGATGGTAGAACGTTTTAAAGGGCGATTTGGGGACCAAGTTGCTGTTATGCACAGTCGTCTGTCTGGCGGTGAACGTTATGATGAATGGCGCAAGATTCGTGAGGGTCAGGTAAAGGTTGCAATTGGGGCACGTTCAGCTGTATTTGCTCCATTCAGTCGGCTTGGGTTGATCATTATGGATGAAGAACACGAGACTTCCTACAAACAGGAGGAAACTCCGAAATATCATGCTCGTGATGTAGCGGTAAAAAGAGCACAGCAGCACCAGGCGGTGGTTGTTCTGGGTTCAGCGACACCTTCGCTGGAAAGTTATTATGCAGCACGCTCGCAAAGTAATGATGATTTTGCACCACTCTTGCTGGAGATGCCAACGCGGGCACTGGGTAACAAGCTGCCTGAAGTGCGGATCGTTGATATGCGTGAAGAGTTGAAGGATGGCAACCGCTCCATGTTCAGCAGGGCTTTGCACAAAGGGTTGGAGGAGCGCTTGGAACGTGGTGAACAGACGGTGCTTCTGCTGAATCGCCGTGGATATTCGACCTTTGTTATGTGCCGAAGTTGTGGATATGTGGCAGGTTGTCCCGAATGTGATATTTCATTAACGTATCATCAGCGCTCGAATAATCTCCGTTGTCATTACTGCGGATATGCGGAAGCGGCTCCTGAAGTGTGTCCGGATTGTGGAAGTGAGCATATTCGATACTTTGGTACAGGTACACAACGGGTCGAGGAAGAACTTGCAAAGCTCTTTCCAGGTATTCGGGTTATACGGATGGATGTGGATACAACAACGGAAAAAGGGGCTCACGAGAAGCTGCTGAAACAGTTTCGTGAGAAAAAGGCGGATGTATTGCTGGGCACCCAGATGGTTGCGAAGGGACTTGATTTCCCGGATGTGACCCTGGTTGGCGTGATAACAGCGGACTCAGCGTTGAATTTACCTGATTTCCGTGCTGCGGAAAAAACGTTTCAGTTATTAACACAGGTAGCTGGCCGAGCGGGTCGGCACCAATTGCCTGGTGAGGTGTTTGTTCAGTCCTATACGCCGGAACACTACTCCATTGGCCATGCGAGTCAGCATGACTATGTGTCTTTTGTACGTGAGGAATTGCTGCACCGTCGCAATTTGCAATATCCGCCTTACTGTCGCCTGATTCTGGTGACCTTTTCGCATGAGCAACTTCCGGTACTGATTCGTCTTGCCGAGAACTACACGCGAATACTGAAAGAGAAGGCTAATGCGGCCGGATGGCTCGGCAGTCTGGATCGATTCAGCAATGATGCCTTTGATGTGCTGGGGCCGGTAGCGTCTCCGATTCCTCGGATCAAGAATAGATACAGATTCCAATGTATGATAAAATGGCGGGGGGATGTAGACGCCATAGGACTTGCTCTGGCTACGGCCCGGCGCATGGACGATGATGTTCAGGCGCAAAAATTGCTCATTAGTCTGGATGTAGACCCGCAAATGTTAATGTAAGCATTTTGCAGCAATGCGGATGTAAACAAGCGGTATAAACATAGATTAAATTGAATACCCCAAAATACAGATATCGTCCTGAAATTATGATGAGGATTAGGAAGGTGCTTACAACATGTCTATTCGCATTATCGTGCAAGAACCAGATGAGGTGCTCCACAAGAGAGCCAAAGAAGTAACCAAAATTACACCAAATGTACAAAAATTGCTGGATGATATGGCTGATACCATGTACGATGCAGAAGGTGTAGGTCTTGCTGCGCCACAGGTTGGTATTCTGAAACGTCTGATTGTTATCGACGCAGGTGATGAGCAAGGGCTGATCAAGATGATTAACCCGGAGATCATTGCAAGTGAGGGAGAACAATTTGGACCGGAAGGTTGTCTGAGTATCCCTGGAATTAATGGTGACGTTCGCCGTTTCGAGACCGTTACGGTTAAAGGTCTGGATCGTGAAGGCAAAGAGCTGATTATTACGGGTAGTGGCTTGCTGTCCCGTGCATTCCAGCATGAGATTGATCATCTGGATGGCGTACTCTTTACGGATGTCGCCGAGAAAGTGTACGAAATTGCAGCCGATCAAACGGGACCGCGTCGTAATTAAGGAGTGATCGATTTGAATATTGTTTTTATGGGAACACCTGAATTTGCAGTTCCTTCTCTCGATATGCTGATGGCAGAGGGATACAATGTGGTGGGTGTGGTGACTCAGCCTGATAAACCACAGGGACGCAAAAAAGTACTTACGCCAACACCGGTTAAAGCCGCGGCAGAACGCCACGGTCTGCCGGTGTTTCAACCTGTTAAATTGCGTGATCCGGAAGCCGTAGCCCGCTTGGCTGAATGGAAGCCGGATCTGATCGTGACCGCGGCCTTTGGACAGATTCTGCCCAAAGCTGTGCTGGATATGCCAGTTCGCGGTTGTGTGAACGTGCACGGCTCTCTTTTGCCGAAATATCGCGGAGGAGCCCCGATCCAACGTTCCATTATTAATGGGGAATCCGTGACAGGAGTCACATTGATGTATATGGCTGAAGGCCTGGATACCGGAGATATGATCTCTCGTGTGGAACTGCCAATTACGGATGAAGATACATCAGGATCGATGTTTGATAAATTAAGTGAGGCTGGTTCCAAACTGCTTCAGGCAGAAATGCCACGATTGATTGCAGGCGAGACAACGGCGGTCCCTCAAGATGATGCCGAGGCTTCGTATGCTCGCAATCTGACTCGGGATGACGAGAAAATGGACTGGAGTCGTACTTCACGCGAACTGTTCAATCAGATTCGTGGTCTTGTGCCGTTCTCCGGTGCATTTACGATGTGGGATGATCAGGTCTTCAAAGTCTGGGCTGCGGCTAACCCCAATCAGGTGGACCTGGAAACTTCTTCGGATGCTGGACAAGCAGAACCGGGAACGGTGCTGCAATTGAACAAGGCAGGGATTGAAGTCCGCACAGGCAATGGGTCTCTCTGGTTGACTGAAGTGCAGCCAGCAGGCAAAAAAGTGATGCAGGCCGCTGACTTTGCTCGCGGTGGTACACTGAAACCTGGAACGGTGCTGCGATGAGCGGTAACATACCAGGTCGTTCGTCAGGAAAAGGCCAGAAACCTACTGGAAATTCATCCGGGCGTGAAGGAAACCGTCGTCCGAATTCGGGTAAATCGGGTGGTGCATCTCGCTCCCAGAAACCCAAAACATCTGCTCGTGCATTGGCAGTCAAGGTTCTGAGTGCTGTTGAGCAAGATGGAGCATACAGTAATCTGGAGTTGAACCGCCGTCTGAAAGAGGCGGATTTAAGCCCCGCAGATGCTGGACTAGCTACCGAATTGGTGTATGGAACAATCGCCAGATTGAATACACTTGATTATTTTCTGGAACGTTACGTCGCCAAAGGAGTATCCAAACTGCAACCATGGGTTCGTAGCCTGCTGCGAATCAGCGTATATCAGATGATATATCTGGATCGTATTCCGGAGCATGCCGTGGTGAGCGAAGCGGTTAATCTGGCGAAGAAACTGGGCCATCAGGGAATCTCGGGCATGGTGAATGGTGTACTTCGCAATATGATCCGTAATCGGGATGAACTTCGTATTCCAGAACATCTGCCTGTTGCCGAACGTATTTCACTGGAGCATTCCCACCCGTTATGGATGGTTGAACGCTGGATTGCCCAGTACGGCGAGGAGACGGCAGAAGTGATATGTCGTGCGAATAATGAGCCGCCAGCGGTGAGTGTCCGGGTCAACACCACAATGACCACACGGGAGAAACTGATGCATGAGATGACCAGCACAGGTGCAGTCGTTGAAGCTTCTCGCCTGAGTTCCGATGGTATTCTTGTACGTAGTGGCGGAAATATGGCTCTAACGTCCTGGTATCGGGACGGGTTGTTCTCTGTACAGGACGAAAGTTCCATGCTTGTCGCTGAAGCAGTTGCACCAGAAGTAGACCAACTTGTATTAGATTGCTGCGCAGCTCCAGGTGGTAAAACAGCTCACATGGCGGAGAAAATGCAGGATCGCGGTCGTATTGTCGCGAATGATGTACATCCTCACAAGCGCCAGCTGATCCTGGATCAGGCGGAGCGTCTCGGTCTGAGTTGCATCGATGCTGTAACTGGAGATGCGCTAGATCTGAACGAGCGGTATCCGGAAGCGTCGTTTGACCGCATTTTGCTGGATGCACCATGTTCAGGTCTGGGTGTTATTCGCCGCAAACCAGACGTGAAATGGACCAAAACCGTAAAAGATATCGAAGATATCGCAGGCTTGCAACGTGAATTGCTTGATCAGGTTGCGCCGTTGTTAAAACCAGGTGGTATTCTGGTGTATAGCACGTGTACCATTGAGCCTGCTGAGAATGAGGATATGGTTGCAGACTTCTTGAGTCGACATCCGGAATATAGTCCAGCAGGAGCATCTGTCTGGTCCGAATCGGAGACAGCAAACTTGAAGGTTGTGAACGGTGGCATTCAGATTTTGCCACAATACGCTCACAGCGACGGATTTTTCATCGCACGGTTGACAAAAACAGCGGAATAACAGTTTAATAGAGCACGGAAGCATGACCGCCGAGGGGAACTTCGGCGGATTTCTTTGTGATGGGACTTCGATATAATTGTCAGAGAAAAGTGATGACAGGGTGCGATGGTGGCATTGAGGTGTTATAATGCATGAAGTACAGATATCAAGGGTATACATGGATGTAACGTGGTCTTTGTGATAGAATAGGACGAATGGAACGAAAAGAAGGAAGCCAACGAAAAGAAAAGAAGGAATAGGTGTTGACAACAAAATGAAACCTTTTATATATGATTATTCTCTGGAACAACTGCAGCAATGGGCTGTGGAGAATGGGGAGCCGGCGTTTCGCGGTGGCCAAATCTTTGACTGGATTTATGTAAAACGCGTGAATGATTTCAGTGAAATGACCAATCTGTCCAAGCCATTGCGTGAAAAGCTGACAGAGCAATTTGAATTCGTAACGCTTAAGGAAATTACCAAGTTTGAATCCAAAGATGGAACTGTTAAATTCCTCTTTGGTCTTCATGATGATCATGCCATTGAGACAGTAATCATGAAGCATAACTACGGGAACAGCATCTGTGTAACCACACAGGTTGGTTGTCGTATTGGTTGTACGTTCTGTGCATCCACATTGGGTGGTCTCAAGCGTAACCTTACGGCTGGGGAGATTGTTGCACAGGTTGTGCAGGCTCAGAAAATTCTGGATGAACGCAACGAGCGTGTCAGCAGCATCGTGATCATGGGTTCGGGTGAACCTTTCGAAAACTATGAAGCTACGATGACTTTCCTGCGCATTATGATTCATGAAAAAGGGCTGAACATCGGTCAGCGTCACATCACGGTATCCACGAGCGGAATCGTTCCGAACATCTACAAGTTTGCAGATGAAGATACACAGATTAACCTCGCCATTTCGATCCATGCACCTAATGATGCACTGCGTTCGAAATTGATGCCGGTTAACCGTCGTTTTCCTTTTGAAGACGTGATGGAGTCCCTTCGTTATTATCTGGCCAAAACAGGTCGGAGAATTACGTTCGAGTATGCACTTATTGGTGGGGTAAACGACCAGCCAGAGCATGCAGCAGAACTGGCAAGTGTGCTTAAGAACATGTTGTGTCACGTGAATCTGATTCCGGTTAACCATGTACCTGAACGCAAATACGTAAGAACATCGAGAAGCGACATTTTCAATTTTCAGAAGATTCTCTCGGAACAGGGTGTTAATGTAACCATTCGTCGTGAACAGGGACATGATATTGCTGCCGCTTGCGGTCAGCTTCGTGCAAAGCATATGGAGTTGAGGTGAGAACGTTTTGATCAAAACAGTTCATGTGAGCCATATCGGACGAGTGCGTTCGGTGAATGAAGATTCAGCCTGGATTCGTAATCTCGATACAGGATATATTCTGGGTATTGTTGCCGATGGCATGGGTGGACATCTTGCAGGGGATACGGCAAGCCGCTTGGCAGTAGAGACGTTGGTGAAAGATCTGGGAACACTGGAACCAGGTCTGTCACATGCGTCTCTGTCTGCGGCTCTCAGCGATGCTATTTTGCATGCCAACGAAGTTATCTTCCGCACGGCATCAACAGATGACAAGTATCACAACATGGGAACAACGGTGGTTGCGGCATTATTGAACGATGCGGAAGGTGTTATTGGACACATCGGTGATAGCAGAGCCTACAAAATTGCGAACAAAGCTGTGATCCAGCTAACCGAGGACCATACACTGGTGAATGAATTGTTCAAAAATGGTCAGATTAGCAAAGAAGATGTGTCCCATCATCCGCGTCGCAACGTACTGACTCGTGCACTTGGAACAGATGCCGAGGTGAAGGTAGATCTGGATACCGTCAAGCTGGAGGAAGGCGAAGTCCTTCTCCTGTGCAGTGATGGTCTCAGTAACCTGGTCAGCAATGAGCAGATTATTCAGGTTGCCGGCAATCTGGAACTGGCATTGGAAGATCGTGCAGACCGACTGCTTCAGTTGGCTTTACTTGCTGGGGGAGACGACAACATCACGGTTGCTTTGTTCGAGTTGCAGAGGGAAGGTTCCGTGGATACGGAAACGGGGTGTGAGTCATGATTGGGCACCAGCTAGGCGGACGCTATGAAGTGATTGAGCGTGTCGGTGGTGGCGGCATGGCTCTTGTGTACAAAGCCCAGGATCTTCTGTTGAACCGGAATGTAGCGATCAAAGTTCTTAGACAACAGTTTGTGCATGACGAAGAGTTTATTCGCCGTTTCCGCAGGGAAGCACAGTCGGCAGCATCGCTGTCTCATCCGAATGTAGTCAGCATTTATGACGTGGGGCAGGAAGATGACGTTCATTATATTGTAATGGAGTATGTGGAAGGCAAAAACCTGAATGAAATTATTAAAGAACGCGCCCCTCTGCAGGTGGACGAATCGGTGCGAATCGCTTCCCAGATTGCAGATGCTCTTGATCATGCACATCATAATCAAATCATTCATCGGGATATCAAACCCCACAATATATTAATTGGCCGGAATGGCCGTGTGAAAGTAACGGATTTCGGGATTGCCCGTGCGGTTACATCTACAACGATTACGCAGACCGGTTCCGTAGTTGGTTCTGTACATTACTTCTCACCAGAGCATGCCAAAGGCATCGTTACTGGTGAAAAATCGGACTTATATTCTCTTGGGATCGTACTTTACCAAATGCTTACCGGGCAACTTCCGTTTCTGGGTGAAAGTCCAATCAGTGTGGCATTGAAGCATTTGCAGGAAGAGTTCGATGAACCACGCAAATTCAATCCATTGATTCCGCAAAGTGTGGAAAATGTCATCTTAAAATCCATGCGTAAAAATCCGCAGGAACGTTATCAGTCGGCCAAAGAAATGCAGACCGATCTGGAAACTTGCCTGATGCCGGAGAGACGTAATGAAACGAAGATTGATTTTCCGGATGAGGATGATATAGACCAGACTCGCGTAATGCCAGCGATCAAGCCTGAACCGCGTGGAGTTACATCGACGGGTGCGGTGCCAGTGATGGAGTCTGACGAAGAAACTGGCAAGGGTAAGGCCAAATCCAAGAGCTGGAAGAAGCCAGCACTACTCATCTCATTAACCGTTCTTATTCTAATCGCCATGGTGGGAGTTGTATGGTATGTCAAGGGTATGCTGGTTGTACCTGAAGTAACCGTGCCTAACGTGATCACCCAGACAGAAGAAAAAGCTCGGGAAATGCTTGAGGAGAAAGGACTCGTCGTCAGTGATGAGGTCATCCGTCTGTACCAGGAAGGTGTCGAACCCGGTATCGTCTATGAACAGAGCAGAAAAGAAGGCGATGTTGTCAAAGAAGGTTCCGAGGTCCAGATCAGTGTTGGGGCAGAAAAAGAACTGGTGAAAATGATTGATGTCAAACAAGACCCTTATGATGAGGCTGTCAAGAAGTTGACTGCGCTTGGCATTAAGGAAGATCAGATTCAGCGGAAAGATGACTTCTCCAATGATGTGGCTTCAGGTTCTGTTATTTCCCAGACGCCGGGTGTGAATGAGGAATTCGATCCTGTGACAGTTCAGATTGAGTTAACCGTAAGTAAAGGCACTGAAACGGTCAAAATGCCTGATCTGAAAAATCTTACCCGCAGTGAAGCTGAAGAAAAGCTTAAATCTGCTGGACTGGAACTTGCTCAGGTGCAGGAAGAACCAAGCTATACGATAGAAAAGGGCAAAGTGACGCAGCAATGGCCTGTGGAAGCGGGCACAGAGGTGAGTCCTGGCGATAAGATTACGATCTTTATCAGCACAGGGTATCCACCTGAAGCGCTGCAATATCCTTTTGATATCAATGTATCACCCAAAGAAGAGGGCAAAAACAGTAAAATCCGTATCACATATGAAGATGCACGTGGCAAAAATCAGGAATGGGGAACTCGCACTGTTAATTCAACCCAAATGTTGACCATTCCACTTGTACTCGCTCCAAATGAAAATGGGGCTGTGTCCGTCTATCGTGATGGACAGTTCCTGGATACGTATCTTGTCTCCTACAGTGAAGCCAAAAACGGAACAGTAAACGTACCTTCCATTGACCCGGAACAAAGCACTGAGACGCCGCCAGAAAATGAGCCTGATCCAGGTGAAGGTAGCGTTGATGAGGGAAGTGTTGATTCCAATCAGGAAGGTGAACCTGAGTCCACACCGGCAGACGGTGAGGGTGAGAGCGTAGATGAGGACACTTCTGCCATGAATAATGGTAAGGGGCACGGCAAGGAAAAAGAGAAGAAAAAGGAAGTCATTAACGCATCAAGCCGTCCATAAGGGCGGCTTATGCTGGCGTCTGGAGTAAATGTACCACCATCTAAAGGAGGGCGACGGAGCTATGCCAGAAGGTATCATCGTTAAAGCGCTAAGCGGTTACTATTATGTCATGCCAGTGGAAGACAACGGGGTTCCTTCGGTTGAAGGTTCCGCCGTTCAATGTCGAGCCAGAGGTATCTTCAGAAAACGGGGAACGTCACCGCTTGTAGGTGACCGCGTCAGCTACATGTTGACAGAGAACGGAGAAGGAACGGTAGATGAAATCCGGAAGCGTGAGACAGAGCTCATCCGTCCTCCTGTAGCCAATGTAAGTTTGGCTGTTCTTGTGTTCTCTGTGAAGGAACCGGATATGAACCTGAACCTGTTGGACAAGTTCCTTGTTCACATCGAGCAGGCGGGGCTGGATGCACTCATTGTGTTGACCAAACTGGATTTGGCTGATCCAGCCAAAGACACTGTTGCTGAAGTGAAAGCATTGTATGAACAGGTGGGTTATGAAGTGATCTCCACAAGTTCACGTACCGGTGAAGGCAGTGAATTGCTCAGAGACCGTCTGGCTGGTAAGATCAGCGTATTCTCTGGACAATCCGGTGTAGGCAAGTCGTCCATGTTAAACGCATTGATGCCGGGCCTGACGCTGGAGACAAATGCGATCAGCATGCGTCTGGGACGAGGGAAACACACCACCAGGCACGTGGAGCTTATTCCGTTGGATAATGGTGGATTTGTTGCGGATACACCAGGATTCAGCCAACTGGACTTTCTGGAGATCGGTGTGGAGGAACTCTCCACTTGTTTCCGGGAATTCGCCCAGTTTGCAGATCAGTGCAAATTCCGAGGTTGTACCCATACACATGAACCAGGCTGTCGTGTGCTTGCGGCCAAGGAGGAAGGTCTGATCTCCGAAAGCCGATATCAGCACTATGTCCTGTTCCTGACCGAAATGAAAGATAAGAAGCGGAGGTATTAACATGATTAAAATTGCCCCATCGATATTATCAGCTGATTTTGCCCGCCTTGGTGCGGAAGTTGCAGAAGCCCAAGCTGCAGGAGGAGACTGGATTCATGTTGACGTTATGGACGGTCATTTCGTCCCTAATATTACACTTGGACCTGCTATTGTGAAGGCAATTGCTCCACATACAAGCTTGCCGCTCGATGTGCATTTGATGATTGAGAATCCGGAGCGTTATGTTGAGGAATTTGCCAAAGCGGGTGCTGCGGTAATCACTGTTCATGCTGAGGCTTGTGTGCATTTGCACCGCGTTATTCATCTCATTAAGGAGCAAGGAGTGAAGGCAGGAGTTGCCCTTAATCCTGGAACGCCAGCGTCTGCCATTCTCGAAGTTCTGGATGATGTGGACATGGTTCTTGTTATGACGGTCAATCCTGGCTTTGGCGGACAGGCATTTATCTCGGGTACCATGAACAAAATCAAGCAGATTCGTACCTGGTTGAACGAAAAGGGACGCCATGATGTACATATCGAAGTAGATGGCGGGATAGCAGCCGATACAGCTCCACTTGTAGTGGAAGCTGGAGCAGATGTGCTCGTTGCCGGGAGTGCCGTATTTGGACGCGAGGATCGCGCTGCAGCGATTACTGAAATTCGCCGTAGCTACGGAGGCTGATCTATGACCCTCAAGGAGACACTGTGGACGATGGCTGCGAGTCTCGTGACGGGACTTGTGCTTGCTTTGTTTGCGGTTATTCAATCCCCGTTTAATGCTATTACGTCATTAATCGGGGTAGGCGTTGTTATTATGTATTTCCGCAAATTTGATCGTACCGGACATCGGGTTACTTTTGTCATATTCAGCATACTGTATTATGTACTGAGTGTTTTCATGATCGCTGTCTATCAATATATTCCTTCCCAAACGTAAATGAACTGATCTTCGGGCTTGTCATTGTGGAATAGGGATCGAAGGTTCCGCATAAATATGGTTACATGAGCAGGTTTCTCATGTAGCCTTTTTTGTCGTGTTTGAGGTAAAGAAGGCCTGAAGCATAGGATACGGCGGACGCATGAGCATGATGGGGAGGGTGAATTATGAAATTTTACACATTCAAACTGCCGAAGTTTTTGGGAGGGTTTGTAAAGGCGATACTTAATACGTTTCAAAAGAACTGATCCGATTGATAAGGTAACAGGGAATACCGCCGCTTTGGCTCAGGCTTATCTGGAATTCGTACCTGCGAAGCGCCATGCGGCGGCCATTCACATGTTAATGAGCGTATTCAAGAATCCCTTTTTTGAATACCAAAAAAGCACCTGCAAGGAACAAGGTGCTTTTTGCTTACCCGATTTATAGTAGCTTTGCGTGATTATACGCGAGTCACTTTACCGGCTTTCAGTGCACGGGTGCTTACGTATACACGTTTTGGTTTGCCGTCAACGAGAATGCGGACCTTCTGAACGTTTACGCCCCAAGTACGACGGTTACGGTTGTTAGCGTGGGATACGTGGTTACCGGTGCCCGGTTTCTTACCTGTCACATAACATTTGCGAGACATAGATTACACCTCCTATCCTAAAATAACCAGTTGCCTTCAGAAACGAAAAGTCATTCCATAAGGGCTAAATTGTTCTTCCTGATCATAAAGATCAGGTTTCAGTAGCTAATGGCGTTGTTTAAGCCGGCATAAACCGGATCATTTCCATTACTTAACCTGCATAAAACAATACTTGAATATAATATCATAATTAAAAAAGCTTCGTCAACTGATCCAAAAACTTTATTTATTTCTCTTGTCTAATATAGTACAATGTTGAGTAGTCCATAATACAGTGGTGAACAGGCTGTTGCCGCGAGGAAGTCGGAGAATAAACCGTACTTAGAGGTCGGTGGTCTGCTTTTTGGCAACGCTGTGAGCTGCGGCATTCCATCATTGGCACCAGTCTCCATGCGGCATTCATGCCGGCTCTTGATACCGGTGCATATCCGTATGCCCCGAAGTTAGGGGTGCAGAGAGTGCAGGATATTGGTAGCCCGGCCGCCCAGACCGTTAATCCGGCTGACATGTTGTATTGTATGCCTGTGCCGGACAAGGTATGGACGAAGAATAACGCAGTCCGCGTTAGCGCATGAACAGACCAGACACATCTTGGTGCAAGGTGTTCGTGTATCAAGCTAGGAAGGGGAATTCTCACTTGAGTATACGTTCTTTAAATGGAACAGATTTCACCGCAATGGTACTTGCCGGAGCGGAACAACTTGGACAGCATGCAGAGCACGTCAATTCCCTGAATGTTTTCCCTGTGCCGGATGGTGACACGGGAACGAACATGAATTTGACAATGAGTGCAGGAGTCGCAGAGATTAAAAGAAAAAGTTCTGCCTCCATCGGCGAAGCTGCCGGTATTCTATCGAAAGGCCTGCTTATGGGCGCACGGGGGAATTCAGGAGTTATTCTGTCGCAATTGTTCCGTGGTTTTAGTCGTTCAGCTGCTCCCTATGAGGAACTGAATACGCTCCAATTTGCAGCAGCCCTGCAGAACGGTGTTGACGCAGCTTACAAAGCAGTCGTAAAGCCCGTTGAAGGGACCATTCTTACCGTAGCCAAGGAAGCGGCGAAACATGCCAACTACTACGCAAGACGGACGAATGATATTACTGAATTAATGAATGAAGTTTTGTTAAAAGCAAAAGAAGCACTGGCAATGACTCCGGAATTACTGCCTGTACTGAAACAGGTTGGTGTTGTGGATTCAGGTGGTCAGGGGCTTGTATATATCTACGAGGGCTTTATGGAAGTATTGCTGCAAAGTGACGGAGGGAGTCGTACTTCACTGAACAAAGAAGTAACCCCATCCGTGGCAGCATCTGCTTTGAAACCGGCTGCACCGACAGAAGTGGATATCAAGAAGCCTGCACAGCAGCAGGTGATTGCACCGGAGATGCCATTGTCCGCTCAGGCGAGATTGGAAACGGAAGATATTGAATTCCTGTATGACATGGAATTCTTCATTAATCGTGAGCTTGGAGAGAACGCAGGAGTGGCATTTGATGACGAAGCCTTCCGGAAAGCGTTGTCAGTTAATGGGGATTCGATCATTATCATTGCCGATGATGAAGTCATCAAAGTTCATGTCCATTCCAAGACACCGGGCGATGTATTAAACCTGGCGCTACAATATGGTGAGATTACACAGATTCATATTCTCAATATGCGTGAACAGCACCGGGATCTGCTGACAGCAGGCATGGACAGTGCTCCATCACCTGAATTGTTTGCAGAGATTCCACCTGAGGCAGCACGCAGTATGGAAGAGGCTGTGCTTCCTGCAGATGAGATGGCACCGTACGGTTTTATTGCGGTATCCTCCGGTGACGGTATTGCAGAGATTTTCCAAAGTCTTGGCGTCGATGTTGTTCTGTCCGGTGGACAGACGATGAATCCAAGTACTGAGGATTTTGTGAAAGCCGTTCGTTCCATTGCTGCGGAGCGGGTATTTATACTCCCGAACAATTCTAACATTGTACTGGCTGCAGAGCAGGCACGTGAACTGCTTGAAGATGAGCGCCGAATTACGGTTATTCCAAGCAAGACCATTCCACAGGGAATGGCTGCTGCTTTTGCTTTCCAGGAAGATGAGTCTGCGGAAACAAACCGTGACCAAATGCTTGAGGCCATTAGCCGGGTGCAATCCGGTCAAGTGACTCATGCGGTTCGTGATACGCAATATGATGAATTGGATATCAAGGCGGGGCACTATATCGGTATTCATAACTCCAAAATTGTAGCGACGGATGAAACCATGCTTCAAGCATGTGAAGGTCTGCTCAAACAGATGATGGAGAGTGGAGATGAAGTGGTGACGATCCTTGAAGGGGACGAAGCTGACCCTGAGGTTACTGCTGCCCTCGCTGCATGGCTTGAAGTACAGTATCCTGATGCTGAGGTAGAGGTACATCTTGGAGGACAGCCTGTATATTATTATTTGTTCTCCGTAGAGTCCTAATAACACTCTAGCGAAGAGGAGGAGAGTCATGAGCCACAAGGTTGCGATAGTAACAGACAGTACGGCAGATATTCCCGAAGAACTCATTCGCCAATACGGGATTCATATTGTTCCGCTGCGTGTACTGTTCGGGGAAGAAACATATGCAGATGGTATTGATCTGACTTCTGAACAGTTCTACGAAAAGTTGAAGAAGGTATCTGTGTTGCCTACAACTTCACAACCATCTCCAACTGACTTCATGAATGTGTACCAAGCATTGCTTGATGAGAACCCGGAACGCCCGATTGTATCGATCCACCTGTCATCCGGCATGAGTGGTACCTACCAATCGGCCATGCTTGGCAAGTCTTTGCTGGAGCGTGAGGGTGACATCACCGTGCTGGATTCGAAGTCAGCATCGTATGGATACGGTCTAATGGTAGTACAGGCTGCTGAACTTGCCGAACAGGGCAAGTCAGCAGTCGAAATCACTACTGCCATTGAAGGGATGCAACAATCTCGCAAATTGTTCTTTCTCGTGGATACCCTTGAGTATCTGCAAAAAGGCGGTCGGATTGGCAAAGCTTCAGCCATCTTGGGAACGTTGCTTAACATTAAGCCGATCCTGTCTATTGATGAAGAAGGCGTTATCTACGCAGTTGAGAAAGTCAGAGGTCATAAAAAAGCAATGGCACGCATTATTGAGCTGTTCCAGAAGGATCTTGCAGGCAAACGGGTTAACCTGGCGGTAGGTCATACCGCTGACCCGGGATCAGCGATCGCTTGTGCAGAGCAGCTGCGGGGTCATTTTACACTGAATGAAGTGATCTATACCAATATTGGAGCCGTAATAGGCAGTCATGTTGGACCTGGTGTCATTGCGATCTTTATGTGGCCTGTTCCGGAATGAGGGATTAGACATGAAATTGGAAGAAATATCAGTTAAGCAAATTAACGGCGTGAGTGCTCTCAAAGAGGGAGAGCTTCACGCCTTTGGCATCTCTACTGTTAAAGACTTGCTTGAGTACTATCCGTTCCGTTACGAGGATTATCGTCTGCGTTCCCTTAGTGAAGTGAAGGATGGGGACAAGATTACGGTCCAGGGACAGGTGATGGGTATTCCTGTATTACAACGATACGGTAAAAAGTCCCGTCTGACCTGTAAGATCATGACGGAAGAGTGGATGATTACAGCCACCTGGTTCAATCGCCATTTCCTCAAAGAGCAGCTTACGCCCAATCGGGAGATTGTGATTACGGGAAAATGGGAACAAAAACGTATGCAGATGACGGTCACTGACTCGGAGTTCCCCGATAAAGGCGATGGGCGTTCAGGTACATTGCAACCTGTATACTCGGTAACCGGCAAACTGACGCAACAATGGATGCGGAAAACGATCAATCAGGGATTAATCCAATTCGGAGATATGATTCCCGAGATTCTGCCTCAGTCCTTGTTGAAGAAATACAGCTTGATGCCTCGTAAACAGGCGATTGCTGGAATCCATCGTCCACAGGACAACCGGGAAGGTCAACAGGCCAGACAGCGGATGGTGTATGAAGAGCTGTTTCTGTTCCAGTTGAAAATGCAGGCGTATCGCGCGCTCAACCGGAATCGCATGGATGGTGTAGTGCATACCACGGACAATACGACGATTCGTGAGTTTGTTCGCAGTTTACCTTTTGAATTAACAGATGCTCAGAAAAAGGTGGAGCTTGAAATTCTGCATGATATGCGTTCGCCCTATGCAATGAATCGGTTATTGCAGGGTGATGTGGGATCGGGTAAAACGGTTATTGCGGCAATTGCGCTATACACGACTGTTCGATCTGGGTTCCAAGGGGCTCTGATGGTGCCTACAGAGATTCTGGCGGAGCAGCATATGCGGTCACTGCAAAAGCTGTTTGAACCGTTTGGGGTAACCGTAGGGCTGTTAACGGGCAGTGTAAATGGGCGTAAACGTAAAGATCTGATTGCCTCGTTGCAAATGGGCATGATTGATATCGTGGTGGGTACACACGCCCTGATTCAGGAAGATGTTTTCTTCCGTGATCTGGGTCTTGTGGTGACGGACGAGCAGCATCGCTTCGGTGTGAATCAGCGCAGCGTTTTACGACGCAAAGGATATAATCCAGATGTGTTGACGATGACGGCTACGCCAATTCCACGGACACTTGCGATTACGGCTTTTGGGGATATTGAGGTATCCACGATCTCAGAGCGTCCGAAAGGACGGATTCCAATCTCTACGTATTGGGTCAAACACGATATGATGGAGCGGGTGCTCGGGTTTATCTCCAGAGAAGTGGATCAGGGCCGTCAGGCCTATCTGATCTGTCCACTCATTGAAGAGTCGGAGAAGCTGGATGTGCAGAATGCCATAGATCTGCATGTGCAGATGCAGCAGAACTTTCCGAAATATCGTGTAGGTCTGTTGCATGGCCGGATGACGGCTGCGGAGAAAGAAGAGATGATGCGTGACTTCTACAGCAATGATATTCAGCTGCTCGTCTCGACTACCGTTGTGGAGGTTGGGGTCGATGTGCCGAATGCAACGTTAATGGTCATTATGGATGCGGATCGTTTCGGTCTATCCCAGCTGCATCAGCTTCGTGGTCGTGTTGGTCGTGGGGCCCATGCGTCCTATTGTGTACTCATTGCTGATCCCAAGACCGAGGTTGGACAAGAACGTATGAAGGTCATGACGGAAACGGAGGATGGATTCGAGGTATCCCGGCGTGACCTGGATCTCCGGGGTCCGGGTGATTTCTTTGGTACCAAACAGAGCGGATTACCCGAGTTCCGTCTCGCCGATATGGTTGCCGATTTTGCTGTGCTCGAACAGGCCAGAGATGACGTGACCCACTTAATTGAGGATGCGACCTTCTGGACCTCTATGGACTATGCACCTCTGCGTGATTTCCTACAGCAACAGCAAGTATTCAAGGGTGATCTGATTGACTAGAGCTTGCCATAATAACGGGTTTTTCGTATTACCTTTGTAAAAAAAGACAAGTGTACAAGCCCTCCCGACATATGAATAAGAAGTGAGTTCATTCTTATGGGAGGTGCTATACGTTTTGGGTTATCAACAATATGGAATTAGTCCGCAGCTGGTGGAGCGGATCAAATTAAAGATGAAAAATCCCGCTGTCAAAGAGCGTATCAAAAAGTTGATTGATGGCGTAACCAAGTCTGATTTGCAAGATAAGGCCAAGGTCAGAAGGTTGGTCAAGTCTTCCGCTGTCATTATGAATGAGAATTTCTCTCCGGCGCAGGAGGAGCAGTTTGTTGCTTTTGTGCTCGCGCAGAAGATTGATCCGAACAATACGTTTCATTTGATTAAGCTGTGGGGGATGTTTAGGTAGGGATTCGATGTCATGTTGGGTGAGGTAAAGAGCGTGGTTTACATGGGGCACTACGATGACAGAATAACCTTCCGATCGCTGTTATCCCCGGATTTTTTTGATTCCCTTTTCTAAAGGGTAAAATCCGGGGCTAAAGGCGCACGCTTCGCTTCTTTAGGTTATTTCTGTCCTCTCCGTTGTTGTGTAAACGAAAGTACTTTAGAAAGACCAAATTACATCCAAGTTGGTGTGGTAATGAAAAGAGGGGTGTTCCATTAAGTCATGCAGATGACATGATGGAACACCCCCTTTTTTTGTAGTGAAGAGCAGCAGGGATGAAGATCGTTTTAGTGGGGCTTTAAATGGTGTTTATGTATTTTCATCCGCTGCACTTTTACTTTTATCTTGGAAAGAGCTGATGAATATTAAGGTTATGATTAGAACTACAATTATAGTGCTGTTATAAGGATCTTCTTTTAGGATATAGTCCTGTACAATTAAAGTCAGGATCGAAATAAATAAAATAATTTGCAGGACAAGTCTTGTTGAGCGATGAGGGTTATTGGATCGTCTGGAGACAGCATATAGGGTAAGCCATATTAGGCTAAAAAGCAGAAGTAAACCCAGGAGTAGAATGGCAAGCATGCACGAACACCTTTCTGTGATTAATTTCATTAATAATTGGAATAACATGACAACTGATTATAACATAGGTTTTTCTGGAATCGCAGATTTTCATAGAAGTTAAGGGATGAACTATTGTGTGCTTGGTGCAGTCTTGTTGATGCATTTTCACAAGATGGACTTTGCTTTCCTCTGGGGGGAGCGGTAAACTGTTGCATACGAGTATAAGAGCCTTATGGTTTAATGTCCTGGATGTTCTTTCAAAAAGGCGTGGCTGTGTCGGTATGCATGTTATTTTCAGATAGATGTGGAGGAAGTAAGATTGGAGATGTTTACGATGCTGCTGGGTTTATTTGAACGGGCGGCGCTGTTGATTATATTTTTATTCTTTCTGTCGAGGGTGCCAAGGTTTAGGCAAATTCTGCAAAAGGGGAAATTAAGGTGGCAGGAGTCTATTGCGGTTACCTTGTTATTCTGTGCTTTTGCCATTTTCGGGACATATACGGGCATTAATGTTGAAGGTTCACTGGTGAATGTACGGATCATCGCCGTGTTATCGGGTGGTATTTTGTTCGGAGCGCCTGTGGGTATTATTACGGGGATTGTCTCCGGGGTGCATCGGTATTTGATTGATATGGATGGAGTCACAGCTATACCGTGTCTAATTACAAGTATCCTGGCAGGTCTGGTCTCTGGATATATACATAAGTACACGCCCAAGCCCAAGCGATGGATCATCGGTATTGGTGCTGGAATGATCTGTGAAGCGCTGACGATGTTATTAATCCTGTTATTTTCCTATCCCGATCCACTGGGTGCCGACATTGTTTCGAAGATTGCGCTGCCTATGATTCTGGGTGAAGTCAACATTGGGCTGATTGTGCTCTTGGTGCAGAGTGTTGAAGGGGAAAAGGAAATGATTGCAGCTCGTCAGGCGAAGCTGGCGCTTGAGATTGCAAATAAAACATTGCCGTATTTCCGTTCGATTGATGAGGATTCTCTGCGCAAAATCTGCCGGATTATCCAGGAGGATATTCAGGCCGATGCGGTTGCAATTACGGATACCCGGAATGTACTGGCTTATGTAGGATTTGGCGAGGAACGATATCATATCGGTAATGAAATTATAAGTGAGATGACCAAGAAAACGATATCCAGCGGTGAGATTACGATTAGTAATGATGTGATTGATGAAAAAACACCCGATATCCACTCGCTGTTAATCATTCCGCTCAAAGAACGAGGAGACATTACAGGTGCGCTCAAAATTTATTATCGCAAAGCGTATAAAATTACGTATCCTTTGCAAACGATGGCTGTAGGTCTGTCGCAGATCATTTCCACTCAGATGGAGGTATCACGGGTAGAAGAGATCAAGGCTGCTGCGAACAAAGCAGAGCTCCGTGCCTTACAGACGACCATTCATCCTCATTTTCTATTTAATGCGCTAAATGCGATTGCATCGTCCATCCGAACCAAACCAGATCGTGCGCGGGAGCTGATTGTGAACCTATCCGGGTATATGCGCTACAATCTGGAGCTGTCGGATGAGTTAATTGATATTCATAAGGAACTGGAGCAGGTCCGTAATTATGTAGAGATTGAGAAAGCTCGCTTTGGTAGTCGGCTTAACGTGATTTATGACATTGATGAGGTCGCGGTGCATATTCCGAGTCTTGTTATCCAGCCGCTCGTCGAAAATGCAATTATTCATGGCATTCTCAAGGTGAAAGGACCCGGGACTGTTCGAATTCGGGTACAGGATTATCCGGAGTTTGTACGAATCAGTGTCAGTGATACAGGAGCAGGCATCAGTGCAGATATTATTGAACGTGTCTACCATGACCGTATGCCTGGTAACCAGATCGGGCTATATAATGTGCATCGCCGGGTCAAACTTATTTACGGACAAGGTGTAACCATTACTAGGCTGGAACAAGGAACCGATATTTTATTTGATGTGCCCAAAGGAGATGTCGTAACAAGGTGATGATGGATCAATGAGAGCTCTTATTGTGGAAGACGAGATTCTGGCAAGTGAGGAATTGAATTATTTAATCCAGGAACATAGTCAGATTGAAGTGGTGGATCGCCTTGAAGATGGGCTGGATGTACTGAAGTTTTTGCAGGAACAAGAAGTAGATGTTATTTTTCTCGATATCAATATTCCCTCGCTGGACGGTATGATGCTGGCCCATCATATTGGAAAGTTTGCAACGAAACCCTACATTGTATTTACGACGGCGTATAAGGAACATGCAGCGGAAGCCTTTGAGTTGGAGGCGTTTGATTATATTCTGAAGCCGTATGACGAGAAACGAATTGCTGCAATGCTCCATAAGCTGGAGATGGCTTTCAAGCGTGATCATACGCCGGTGGAGCAACATGTTGAGGATGGACCAGCTCCTATGGTGGACGGATCTGCTGCACAGGGAGATCTGTTACGAGAACGAGATACGAATTCCCATACGGACAGAAGAATTAATCTGCTGCGGAATGATAATATTATTGTTACGGATACGGCAGACATCTACTATGCGGAAGCACAAGAGAAAGTGACAAAGGTATATACCAAAAATGGTGAGTTCACCATGCCAGTGAGTATATCGGATTTCCACAGCCGACTGCCACAGGACACCTTCTTTCGCTGCCACCGTTCGTACGTCGTAAATCTGTCGCAAATCCGTGAAATTGTACCTTGGTTCAACAATACTTATCTGCTCCGTCTACGCGATTTGGAAGCTGAAGTGCCCGTGAGTCGTGGGAAGGTCAAAGAATTCAGGCAACTCATGCGCATCTAGAAGCATTTCATTCCGCATCTGATGCAACTCATGCTCAAAACGGTGTGATGAATCCCCTTTCATGTATGATTAGCTTGTGAACGCATTCATGTATATGACATCGGCAAAGGGGAGATCACGATGAAAGCAACAATTTCATCCGTTTCATCAACACCTGAATCAACATCTGCACCTACCAAAATGAATCGCTGGCTTATTGTTTTGGGGACCATCATTGTACAAATGGGTCTTGGAACCATCTATACTTGGAGTTTATTTAATCAACCGTTGTCTGATCGTTTCGGATGGGACGTCAGCTCGGTCGCGATAACTTTTTCAATTACCAGTTTTGCTTTGGCATTTGCCACATTGTTTGCAGGCCGGTTGCAGGAACGTTGGGGTCTTCAGCGCCTGATCCGTGTAGCCGGGGTTGTGCTTGGGCTGGGTCTTATTCTGAGTTCTCAAGTCACCTCGTTAACACTGCTGTACATTTTGGCTGGATTTGTCGTTGGTTTTGCAGATGGTACGGCGTACATTACGTCGCTGTCTAATCTGATCAAATGGTTCCCGGAGCGTAAAGGTCTGATCTCGGGGATCTCGGTCGGAGCCTTTGGTACTGGTAGTTTATTGTTTAAATATGTGAACACGGCATTGATTGGTGCCGTTGGTCCTGCTCAGGCATTTATGTACTGGGGTATTATCGTTCTGGTTCTGGTCGTTGCGGGATCATTCCTGATCCGTGAAGCGGTTGTTCGTGAACAGGCTCCGGCAAGCAAGGAAGGATCCAAACAAGTCGTGGCACGTCATGATTACACGGTGAAAGAGATGCTGCGTACAAAAGAAGCGTACATGCTGTTTGTTATTTTCTTCACGGCGTGTATGAGCGGTTTGTATCTGATCGGTATTGTCAAAGATATCGGTGTACAGCTTGCAGGTCTTGATGTAGCTACCGCTGCGAATGCAGTGGCCATGGTTGCAATCTTTAACACGGCAGGACGTATTATTCTTGGTGCGCTGTCGGATAAAGTAGGACGAATGAAGGTCATCGCTGGTGCGCTGCTGGTTACTGCCGTAGCTGTCATGACACTCAGTCTGGTTCCACTGACCTTCGGGATTTTCTTCGCCTGTGTGGCGGCCGTTGCATTCTGCTTCGGTGGTAACATTACGGTATTCCCGGCGATTGTGGCCGATTACTTCGGACTGAAAAATCAGAGCAAAAACTATGGTGTGATCTATCAGGGATTTGGATTTGGTGCCTTGGCAGGATCATTCATCAGCGCCCTGCTGGGCGGATTCCATCTAACATTCATCGTGATTGCTGTACTCTGTGCTGTCTCGCTGTTGCTCGCACTGATCATCACCCCTCCAGGTGAAGGTCGTCGTGCACGTCAACGTGAAAAACAGATGAATCTTAACCCTTCATCACGGGCAAGCTAACAACATGCACGGGAAGTACGGAACAGAGAATATTTCTTCATCTTAAAAAGCAAATTAAAACAAAGTAAGCAAAGCGGTCTCCAGTTGAGGCCGCTTTTTGGTATCTACAGTTGTCAGATTGCTGACTTGTTGGCCTATCGGATCATCTGGCTGCCTGCAAGCGTGGTGCCTTGTGTGCATTCCATCCTTCGCATCTGTTATACTCTAGGTGAATTCAACAAGACCAAGATAAGTTATGTACCCCAGAGGAGGCATATCATGAAGTTCATTAAATACACACAACCTGATTTTGATGATTATTATGCGTTGGTTTCCAATATGGAAGTAATGAAACAGATTACAGAACGTGCAATACCGGAGCAAGAGGCGAGAACGCAATTCGAGTCCATGCTGGAGTTTAATGAGCGTTCCACTTGCGGACATTACCGGGTATTCAGTGAAGATGGGGCCGGTGTAGCGTATGCCAAATTGATTCCGGATCAGGAGGACCCGACCAAGGCTGAGATAGGTTACATGATCTTGCCTGAACATTGGGGCAAAGGTCAAGGCACATCCATAGCGTCACGGTTGATTATTCAGGCACAAGCCGCAGGGATGGGATCACTCTATGCAGTTATCGATCCGGGTAACGCTGCTTCCCGCCGGATCTTGACCAGACAGAACTTTGTATCTACCTGGACAGGCGATTACGATGGTCTTCCCGGCGAAATTTTGGAGTTGAATCTTCAAATGAAGCGGTAAAGGAACTGTTCTGAGGGTAATCAGATGCTTTCTTATATAGAGATGTGGAGGAGATGACATATGAGCAATTCAACCATGGAACGTCTGAATGCATTGCTGCCGGAGTGGCTGGAGACCAGTCGTCTGCACACCGGGCAGGGTAAGGTGGCTTCTTATATCCCAGAGCTTGTGAAAGCCTCTCAGGATGAGCTTGGTATACATATCATGGACGCCGAAGGGAACTATGTGTCGGCAGGGGATTGCGGTGTCCCATTTACGATGCAAAGTATCTCCAAAGTATTTACCCTTATTCTGGCCTTAATGGACCATGGTGAAGAAGCAGTCTTCTTTAATGTAGGAAAAGAACCCACAGGCGACGATTACGATTCGATGATCAAGCTTGAACTAGTTGAACCCGGAATCCCGTTCAATCCATTAATCAATGCGGGTGCGATTACGGTGTCCTCGCTTGTTGGAGGAGACTGTAAGGAGGAGAAGTCACGGCGCATTCTGGAGTTTTTCCGCAAACTGGCACACAATGATCAGCTGGGCTATAACGAAGAGGTGTTTCAGTCCGAATCGGAGAGTGGTCATATGAATCGTTCACTTGGCTACTTTTTGAAGCACAACGGGGTCATTAAGGATGACGTTGAAGACGTGCTTGCCGTGTATTTCCGTCATTGCTCCATTGAAGTGACGTGTGCAGATTTGTCTCGAATGTCACTCGTTCTGGCCTACAATGGAACAGATCCAATTACGGGAGAAGAACTCATCCCTCGTCGCTATGTTCAGATTGCCAAAACCTTCATGACCACCTGTGGTATGTATAATGCATCAGGCGAATTTGCCATCGAGGTTGGATTGCCCGCCAAAAGTGGAGTATCCGGTGGAATTCTGACCCTTGTACCGGGACAATTCGGCATAGGTCTTGTTGGCCCGGCTCTGAATCGCAAAGGCAACAGTATTGCCGGCGTGCATCTGCTCGAGCGTCTGTCCAAGGAATTCGACTGGAGTTTTTTCTAAAAGTTTTTCAGAAAAAAGAAGCTTTACCCTTATATGTAGCCGATGAATCACGTATCTGATATTTTGCTTCTTTAGAACGAAGTGAATGGTCTGGATATGTCTCGTCGGCTGCTTTTGGTATTCACCTGGAAGTGTAGGAAGACAGTCCTGCATGACAACGGCTATGCTGCATCTATCATGGAATATCCACAACATCGGGGTGGGTATATCTCCCTTCAGTCATCGGCTAGGGCCACATCTGTAATGAGGTTCATCTGAATATCCCGGGACCCATCTTCCATCAGTAGTCTGAGGGTCCGGGCAGGGCGGTCCAACCGAAGCACCTGCCCCGTGTAACGGATATCGTCATGTTCGTGAAACAACGTAATAGTGACCTTATCTCCAAGCATCATCGAGTTGCTAAGCAAACGGGACATTTCTTCCGCGGCCTGGGCATCCAGGGATGGGCGGGTACGAGGAGCAAGTTGTTCCTGATGAAGAATGTAGGCTTCCCGGTGCTCGGGAAGCATCATGCGTGAGGATTCGAAGATACCGTTTTGCTGCAATTTTTTACTCATTTATAATGACCTCCAATTTTATGAGAACGTTCATGGGCTTGGGCGGACGAGCAGAGGGAGGATGCCCGCATGATGGCGGTTTCTCCGTACCTGCGCTTGATATCATCCGTGGCACGTTCCAATTCTCTTTTACGTTCGCGGTCATCAAACCAGGACAGCTGTACTTCGGAATCGGGTACAAGTCCGGTCAGTGACACGCTGATACGGCGGATGGGTAATCCGTCCCAATGGCGCAGGAACAGAGCTGCGGCCGCATCATATACTTCATCCGTAATGTTGGTGGGTTCATTCACCTTCATCTGGCGGGAGAAACCGGTTGGCCGATCATAATCCTGTCCGCGACATCCAACCGAGACCACATGGCCCATGAGCGATTTGTCCCGGGAACGTCGGCTGACGAGTTCCGCCAGTTCAAGCAGTACCACTTTGATATCTTCCCAGGAGTCATAGTCCCGGGGTAGCGTCATCTGATGTCCGATCCCCTGCTGCTGATGAGCATATGTCCCGGGTTTGACCGGAGAATCGTCGATACCACGGGCAATACGCCACAGTACCTCGCCATTCACCCCCCAACGTTCTCTTAGTCGGGACAGTGGGGTCTGGGCCAGATCACCGATCGTATGGACGCCCATCTTGTAGAGATGCTGCGCCATGCGGGAACCAACCATGAACATGTCTCGCACAGGCTTCTTCCAGATGGTTGAAGGCAGATCTTTGCGAGGCAGCGTGCAGATGCCCCCGGGAACTTTCTTGGCGTACAGGTCACAGGCCATCTTGCTAACGACCTTGGTATCACTGATACCGATTCGAATATACACACCCGTCTCATCCATCACTCTCGATTGAATGCTGCGGGCAATCGTCTCAGGACTGCCGAACAGATCCAGGCTTCCGGTGACATCGAGAAACTGTTCGTCAATACTATAGGGTTCCACCAGATCGGTGTAAGACTGAAGGATACGCGTAATATGAAGGGACACCCGAATGTACTCGGCCATCCGGGGGCGAACAACAACAACATCCGGACATTTGGCGAGCGCTTCGCCCAGTCGTTCTGCTGTCGTAATTCCATAGGACTTGGCGAGTGGACAGGCCGCAAGAATAATACCCGAACGGCGCGCCGGATCTCCCGCAACAACGAGAGGGAGGTCCTTGTATTCGGGATGTGCAGACTTCTCCACACTGGCATAGAATGACTGGCAGTCTGCCAGCATGATGACACGTCTGTCTTGGCGGGGCATAAGACTTCTCTCCTTATCCGTGATGCTAAGCTCTTCTGTTAAGCATCCATTATCTTCATTTGAACATCGATAATTAACAGTTTATTTACAGTATGGAACAAGTGTTCTTGTTTTATAAGCATATCTGACAATCCAAAATGCGGCAACCGGAATTATTTTGCAAATTGGACACAATTATGGATTAGCTATATTAGAGGCAGAAATTAGGAAATAAGATGTGCTTTTTTACATTTAATGTGAGAGATCTGTGACCTCTGGGTGATGACCGGGCGTTCATTTAGGTTTTTGTAAAAGGGTTATAAATGGGCACAGTCCTATAGAGGGGGACTGACGTCCTTTTTTGGTTTTCTGCATTTTTCAGAAAACCTTGATGTGACGCGGAATATCGCTGATGCGTTATCGGACTATAGTATCAATTTTGTAATCTTTATGGTTAATACTGTAAAAAGGTCCGCAACTTTAACATATGACTCGCGTTTAATGGGGTATGTGTTCAAACGGAAAACGATGCCTGTAACCGCGTTGCACATAACAATAAAGGTTCCAGAAGTGCAAGATCAGCAGGCATCTAATCCATGCAATTCGAGCAAATATTAGTGTTTGGGAATCAGAGGTATCCCAGAGGCTTCCGAGTGGTAGTTGATGGACCTTTTTATGAATCATGGGCAGAATGTTCCATTTCATGTTTGCTTCCATCAGCCTAGTTACAAATGCAGAGTCTTAGCGCTATAGTGAGAACTACACCGCTGACATCTCTACCAAGCGGACATCCGAAGCAGAATGATTCCTATGCTTCATGTTGGACCATTCGGTGTTGAAGCAGGATGCATAATAGAGAGGTGAGCAATCTAAAGACATGAGCAGACAAAGACGAAGACGCTGGTTATTAACGGTGTTGACAGGAGCAGTGGTGGTGACTGGCGGGATATTTGCCGGGTGGCACTATATGCAACCCAAGCTCGTTACGTACACAGCGGAGAACGGCACGGAGATGAAATTCAAGACCGATGGAGACCGGTTCATGGAATACGGGCCGGATGGAACGTGGAGGGAGATGTTCGTCAAAGGTGTCAACCTGGGCGCAACTTCACCGGGGCATTACCCGGGAGAATTCCCGCTGACCAAAGAGGATTACTTGCGGTGGTTCCAGCAGATCGAGGATCTGGGAGCCAATGTAATTCGGGTATACACGGTTCACGAACCGATTTTCTACTCCGCATTGGTCGAATATAACCGCGGCCGGGAGCAACCGTTATATTTTATACAGGGCATATGGTCACCTGAAGAAGAGCTGATTGAGAAACAGGATGCCTATGCGACCCATATTGAGCAGACGTTCAAGCAGGAGATTGAAAAGGCCGTATCTGCTGTCTATGGCGATGCGGACATTCCTGCCAAGCAGGGAGAGTCCAGCGGCAAATACAAAACGAATGCAGGAAAATACCTGATGGCTTGGCATGTGGGGACGGAATGGGACCCGGCGATGGTAGACAATACAAACGCAAAACATGCGGACGTGCCGCAGTACAAGGGAGTTCATTTCTCGGCGAGTCCAGAAGCGTCACCGTTCGAGAACTGGCTCGCAGAGCTGCTGGATCATACGGCGGTCCTGGAGAAGAAGTATGGATGGGAACATCCGATGACCTTCACCAACTGGGTAACCACCGATGTGCTGGATCATCCCGGCGAGCCGCTGTATGAAGAGGATCTCGTCAGTGTGGATGCCCGACATATTCAGCCGGAGGCGTGGCAGGGAGGTTATTTTGCAGCCTACCATGTGTACCCGTATTACCCGGATCTGTTCCATATTGATAAAACACTCCAAACCATTAAGGATGAGAACGGTGAGTACAACACGTACAGAAGTTATCTGCGCAAGCTGAAAGCCGAGTTTTCCGATATGCCTGTAATGATTACAGAGTATGGCGTACCCTCTTCTCTTGGTATTTCCCATCTGGGTATGGGAGGCCGGAATCAGGGTGGACATAACGAAGTAGAGCAGGGAGATATTGACGCGTCACTGACGCAGGATATCTATGATGAAGGATACTCGGGAGCAATTGTGTTCATGTGGCAGGATGAATGGTTCAAAAAAACATGGAACACGATGCCACTGGAAATCCCGGCTGATCGCCGTGCATATTGGCTGAACGTGCTGACAAACGAGAAAATGTTTGGTCTGCTTGCCATGGACCCTGGTAAACAGGAACAGTTGACCATCGACGGATCACTGGATGACTGGGATGATCTGAAGGATGAAGAGGTCACGACCTGGCAGGGCCAAGTGGACGGCATTCAGGAAATGAAGATGACCCATGATGAAGCCTATCTGTATATTGGGCTGACCTTGGATCAACCGTTTGACCCGGCTAAGACAGTGCTGCGAATTGGGACCGATACACTTGCCGGAGGCAGTCAGCCTGACAAGTTACTCCCGGGCCGAACACTCAGTGATGGTCTTGAGACGGTGATTACACTGGGGCAGGATGAAGAATCACAGGTGGAGATTGCCAAGGATTATGACTTTAATCAGCGTCTATATGGCAAGGAAGGATACGACATGCTGCCAGATCAGCAGTCAGACTCCGCAGATCCGTTCCACCCATGGAATCTGGCAGTCAGCCTGAGAATGACACCGCCAGATACCCGATCTGCCCATCCATTCATGAATGAAAAGGTCGGAACATTGAAACGGGGAACGACGGCTCCCGGTCAGCCCGATACGGATTCATTAACGGCATGGCAGTATAACGGCAATCAGGTGGAGATGCGAATTCCCTGGATGCTGCTCGGGTTCGGTGATCCGAGTTCGCTGCAAGCGATCGATTATGGACCGCTCAAGAATGGACGTGAATTCTCCACAGTTGCTGTGGAAGGCGTTACCCTCATTCCGTGGTTAACGGACCGCGCCACGAAGAAAGTATCTTGGCCTGGGGGTGAACAGACGACCCTGGACCTGAAGACATTGCCGGTATATAGCTGGCAGCCTTGGGAGCAGGTGCAGTATAGTGAACGCCTGAAGCTAAGCTACGAAAAAATGAAGAAGAGTTATGAAAAAATTCCTAGTTTTCAGATCGAATAAATGAGTATAAAGGAGGACCTTTTCACATGTTTCCAAGTTTGGCTTTGGCCTATCTGTTTTTGTACATCTGTATCGCACTTGTTGTTGTAGGCGTCATCGTATTGTTTGCCATGAAAATGTCCCACAATGGCAAACGACGCAAGACGGCGTTTTATGAAGTGAAGCAGCGTGATTACTTCACCTATCTGCAAACAGCCTTGACCGAGAATAGTCCGCTCAAATTGCCACCAGGCAAACTGGCTCCGCTGGAACGCAGAGTCATTCAGGACAGGCTGATTGAATGGATCGACCAGTTCAAGGGTGAGTATCGCGACAAATTAATCGCACTGTGCCGTGAAGCAGGATTCGTAGAGCATGATCTGAAGGAACTGGGCCGTCTGCGTTACGGTCGCCAGATTGATGCGGCTTATCGCTTGGGTGGCATGCGTTGTCCCGAAGCCGTTCCGGGCTTGATGGAATTGCTGAAGGATGAGAAACCGGGCCCGATGGCCATTATGATTGGTCGTTCCATCTCCAGATGTACGACTCGGCAAGGTGAACTGAAAGACATGCTCGCATTGCTGTTAACCAAAGGTAAGTCCATTCACCATCTGGCAGCAGATATTCTGCTCGAAACGAGTCTGGATACGAGCAGAATTCTAATCGAATTGCTGGAAGACCGGAATCCTGATTTTGTCAAAGTCGGACTGGTTGCCATGTGGGGGCAGGCTGTACCTGAAGTGATGCCTGCACTCGACAGACTGGTAGGCGCAGAACATCAGGATGTACGTGCCGAAGCAGTGAAGCTGTATCTTAGCGCAAGTCCGGCGCTCCGGGATGAGACGATTCTGAAGCTGATCCAGGACCCCGATCCGGAAGTTCGCGCCGAAGTGGTACAAGCGCTTGGTTCCAAGCATGCATCTGGCAGTATTCCATTACTGCGCAAAGCGCTGCGGGATGAAGACTGGAGAGTTCGATATAACAGTGCGGAGAGTCTGAGCAAGCTCGGTGAACCGGGATTCGAAGCGCTGTGTCAGGCTGCGGTGCAAGGTACAGTTGCTGAACGCGAGATTGCGATGCAGCAGATTGAGAGTACCATGCAGCATACGAGAACCGATGACAGAGCTGTAGAGCAGATGATTGCACATAACAAAAAAAGACTGCTGTACGATCGCTATTTTGGCCCTGTCCGAGAGAACAGAACCAGCAAGAAGCGCACAGGTGTTGCTACGGTAGGAGGGGATTACACTGCTTAGGGATCTGCTATTAATCTACGGAATGGTCGCAATCTACTATGTTGTTTTTGTAAATACGCTCTACTTTTCCATTCTGGCCTTATCGTTCCGTAACATCTGGACGATCTTCCGGCGGTCGCATTATTCCAAATACAATACATTGTCAGGCTCGGAATTGGTACCTTCGGTTTCTCTGCTGGTACCGGCATACAACGAGGAACTGACGATTATTGAAAATGTGAACTGTCTGATGACGCTGAATTATCCAACGTATGAAGTCATTGTTGTGAATGATGGTTCCAGTGATGCCACACTGAATATCCTGTTGAAAGAATATCGTCTGAAGCCAGTACCCAATACGAAGATTCGGGGCAAGATCGCCTGTCAGAAAATTCGTGGGATCTACCATAACCCGGAGTTCCCGGATCTGTATGTCATTGACAAGGAAAATGGCGGTAAGGCCGATTCCCTCAATGCCGGGATCAACCTGTCTCATTATCCGCTAATCTCATCCATCGATGCTGATTCGTTGCTGGAGAAGGATGCCCTGATCCGCATGGCACGCATGTATATGGAGAATCCGGAAGAGACGGTAGCCATCGGTGGAGATGTACGGATCGCCAATGGCTGCAAAATTGAAAATGGGGCAGTGCAAGATGTATCACTGCCACGCAAAATCTGGCCCATGTTCCAGTCGATCGAATATCTCAAAGCCTTCCTGGGCGGACGGATTGGCTGGAGTCACATGAACGGTCTGATCATTGTCTCCGGTGCCTTCGGTATGTTCCGTAAGGACGCTGTTATCGCCGTAGGTGGATACCGGGATGGTTATCCTGGGGAAGACATGAACATCATCATCAAACTTCACCGTTACATGCTGGAAAACAAATTGAAGTATCGCATTGCCTTCTGCCCTGAGGCCGTGTGCTGGACGCAGGCACCGGATTCCTACCGGATCTTGTCCAGTCAGCGCAAGCGCTGGGGCCGTGGGAATCTGAAGAACATGATCGAGAATCGCGGCATGTTGTTCAATCCAAAATATAAGGTTATGGGTATGGTGACCATGCCATATAACGTCCTTTTTGAAGCGCTGAACCCGTATTTTCGGATTACCGGACTTCTGGCTCTCGCTGGATATGTGCTTCTGGATATGACCCAGTGGCCGATCCTGGTTCTGTTTGGACTGCTGAACTTCGTGAGTGGTTACCTGCTGAGTGTGGGCGCACTTGTCCTGGAGGAGATTGCTTTCAAACGTTACAACAAACTCTCCGATCTGGTCAAAATGCTGGTCTACTCCGCGCTGAAATTCGTGGGTTACCATCAGCTCGGCGTACTGTGGAGATTGCAGGGACATGTGCAGTTCATGCAAAACAACAACTCATGGGGTACCATGACACGCCAAAGCTGGTCCGAGGATGAGAAGAAAACAAGCGAAGCCGCTTAAGTAAAGAATAATCAAAACAATTATATGTCCAACTAGACATTTACACGATAACGGAGAGGGCAGAAAAAGCCTGAAGAAGCGAAGCGTTCGCCTTTATTCCCGGATTTCCCCTTGTATAAAGGAATCAAAAAATCTGGGGATAACAGTGATCGAAAGGTTGTTCTGTCATCGGAGTGTCAGTGTAAATAACATTTTTGGGACTTATATAGATAATCGAGGAGAAGGGTGGAAAAGAACATGCCAAATACGGCGACATTGCAGCGTGAGGCTGCCGTTAATGTGTACCGAAGTGTAGAACAGGGATTGAAGGAAACGGGTGCCGAAACATGTGGCTTAATGTTCATCCATTGTGCAGGAAACTCTCAACCTGAGCAGCAGGTCAGGACACATCTGGAGCAAACGAGCGGGACAGCTTTCCAGGTGTGGAAGGATGGGGCCACTCAGGCGATTGCCGTCCTGCTGCCAGGGTTGTCACTGGATGAAGTTCATTATGAAGGACTTCGGATCAAGCATGAGTTGCAAGAGACTGTACCCGGTGCCGATCCACAGATTACACTGGCCAGTTTCCCGGAAGGGGAGCGCCCTTCGAAGGCAACCATTCAGCATATGGCTGAGTCCTCGAAGCTTATAGATTCGTCGGAGATTCATATCTACACGCTGGACAATACGGCGGACGAGCCGGAACGAATTTTGATTGTGGATAACGATCCTACGGTACGCGAATTCCTGCAGTTGCGGTTGAAGATGCAGGGATACGAAACCTATGAAGCCGTCGATGGACTGGCTGCACTGGAGTTGATCGAGAAGGTTACACCAGACCTGGTGCTCACGGAGCTGAATCTGTATGGCATCGACGGTCTGCCGTTCATCCATCATATTCAGAATCTGGAGATGGAGCAGCCACCCAAAATTGTCGTGTTGACCGAACAGCGTGTCGAGCAGACGATTAGTCAATGTTTCCGCAGCGGAGTCGATGATTACATGACCAAACCGTTCTCGCCTGTAGAACTGGATGCCCGAATCAGACGCTGCCTGCATTAGAAGACGGCTTGAATAAGCTGATTGTGTGAAGTGCAAAGTAAGAGCTTTTTTTACACTATGAATCAGATAGATTAGAGCAACATTTAGAGCACAGACACTCATCTATTTATATGGATTTTAAGCACCACCAAATACACTGCCCGGAGGGAATATCATGGAGAATCAACAATTCCACACATTACTGAATGCGATTGAAAATAAAGAAGCTGTACTCGGCGTTGTCGGGCTCGGTTACGTAGGACTTCCACTTGCCGTGGAAATGGTCAATCAAGGTTTCACGGTAATCGGAATTGATCTGGATGCGTCCAAAGTAGAAAGTATCTATCAAGGAGATTCCTATATTCACGATATTTCGTCTGATGAGTTGAAAAAAGTAATGCAAAGCGGTCGTTTTCAGCCAACGACAGATTACAGCATGCTGCGCGTGATCGACGCACTCAGTATCTGCGTACCGACACCGCTTAGTGAGAATCAGGACCCGGATACGTCTTACATCGAGACGGTTGTGGATCAGATCAAACTGCATATGAAACCAGGCATGTTGATTACCTTGGAGAGCACCACTTATCCAGGTACAACCGAAGAACTGATCCAGCAGCAGCTGGACAAGATCGGACAAGAAGCAGGTAAAGACTATTTCCTCTGCTTCTCGCCTGAACGTGTAGACCCGTCCAACGGACGTTTCACAACATTTAATACGCCGAAAGTAATCGGAGGCACGACCGAAGCTTGCTTGAAGCTCGGAACAGCACTGTATGGCAAATATGTAGAAACGGTAGTACCGGTATCTTCGCCGAAAGTAGCTGAAATGTCCAAACTGCTGGAGAACACATTCCGCAGCGTGAACATTGCCTTTGTGAATGAAATGGCGATGATGTGCGATCGTATGGGTATCGATATCTGGGAAGTTATTGACGCGGCGGCGACGAAACCATTTGGTTTTATGCCATTCTATCCAGGCCCAGGCATCGGTGGACACTGCATTCCGCTGGATCCGATGTACCTGTCATGGAAAGCCAAAGGCTTCCGTTTCTATAGCAAATTCATTGAGCTGGCGCAATCCACCAATGACAACATGCCATATTATGTATTGAACAAAACGTCAACGATTCTGAACGAATACGCTAAATCCGTACGTAAATCAAATATTCTGCTCCTCGGCATGTCGTACAAGCCTAATATTGCCGACCTGCGTGAATCACCAGGACTGGAAGTATATGAACTGTTCAAGGAAAGTGGAGCTAACGTTAGCTACTACGATCCACACGCGGATTCCTTCCAAGACAAGCATGGGGAGACAGTATACAGCGAAGTGTTCAATCTGGAACAGTTCAAGAAGTACGATTGCATCGTGCTGATCACCAACCACAGCGATTTGCCTTACTTTGATATTGCCGAGATGGGTGTCCCGATTCTGGATACACGTAATGCGTTCCGTTCGTACACACATCCGCATATCTACAAGATTGGTCACTCGGTACAGCATCCTGTGCTTGAACCAAGTGAAGCGTTGCTCGTCTGAGGAAATATATGAGGCAACGGGGCAAACTGGTGGGTATGGCGAAATGGGCTATTCTGGCTGTGGTATTGTGCCTGCTGCTTCTATCTTGGATGTTCAAATGGTTCTCGGCAGAGGAACACAAAGCGACCTGGCTGTGGGACGCGTCCATTATTGCAGAACAAACGCCTGAGATTATTGCCTTTTCCAAAGAACAGGGCGTAGATACCATCTTCCTGCAAATCCAGGATGAGCTGCCTGACGCAACATACCGTAAATTCATTGCGGCTGCCCGACAGGCTGAGATTGAAGTGCATGGACTTAACGGTCATGCAGACTGGGCCTATGAGGAGAAGCGGGATGAAGGACTTGCTTTTATCGAGCGAGTAAGAGCATACAATGCAGCTTCGGCCAAGAATGAACGCTTCGAAGGCATTCAACTGGATGTGGAGCCGTATCAGTTGAAGCGCTGGGAGAACGAGGAGAGCAGCGTCATTGCAGAGTGGCAGAACAACATGAAGGCCTGGACAAAAGCCGGCGAGGATGCCGGACTGTACATGAGCGCTGCCATTCCGTTCTGGCTTGATGCCCGTCAGTCGGCTGAAGGAGGTACATTCAGTCGCTGGGTGATCTCCCACTTTGATGCGGTGGCCATTATGGCTTACCGGGATAGTGGGCAGCAGATGTATGATCTGTCCAAGGAAGAACTGGACGAAGCGGATGATCTCGGCAAGAAAGTCTGGGTCGGAGCGGAACTCGCGGATACACACGAGGGGGATCACCTGACCTTTTTCCGTAAACCGGTTAGCAACATGAATGAAGAGATGGCAAAGGTGTTTGATCTCGGTACCTCTCATTCTTCATTTGCAGGTGTAGCTGTGCATCATTATGAAGCATGGTATGCGAAGGAGAACGGTATTCCGCTTGCGCGCAAGGATGAAAAGAAGGAATAGCGTTAGGTCAGTGTTAACAAGTTGCTGGTTCCTGGTACATGCGTCAAGACTATTGTATAGAAAGAAGGCAAGTCCCGAGTAGATGGGGCTTGCCTTTTTTGGTGGTGGATCTATATAAATTGAACTAAAGAAAATTTACACTTGCCACTCCGATGACAGAACAACCTTCTGATCGCTGTTATCCCCAGATTTTTTATATTTGGCTTTACAAAGGAGAAAATCTGGTGATAAAGGCGAACGCTCCGCTTCTTCAGGTTATTTCTGTCCTCTCCGTTCCCGTGTAAATGTTTAGTTCAATTTATATAGTAATGGGTTTTGCAGCACTATGATGTGCAGGATATGAAACTCAGGAGTCTATTGGCAATTTGGTAGACGCGGTATCGTACAAACCGTACACAAGGCGTGGTGCATGAGGCATGGATTATAGGCTAGGGAGCAAAAGGTCGCTCCCTCATTCTTTCGTGCTCTCCGCTGTGCGATAGCGATTGGGCGGCAGACCAACTTGCTTTTTGAACGCTTTGGAGAAGGAGAACAAGTCCGGGTAACCTACGGAATGAGCGACTTCAGTTAAGCTTAGCGGCGTCTGCACCAGCAGGCGTTTGGCCTGATTCATTTTCAATTGTTGGATATATTGCACAGGGGACAGACCATAGGCTTTGCGGAACTGTTTGGCAAAATGGGTTCGATCCACACCCGCATGAGCGGGCACACCTTCCACGGAGATGCCGCCTGCAAAATGAATGTCCATGTATTCCTTGCCTTTCTGGAGCCAAGGTGTGGCTGAATCCGGTTGCAATCCTTTGGTTGCGGGGGACCGGGCAATTCGGTCGAAGAGGTTTAGAAATCGGGTGAGTCGTCCCAGATCACTCGCCCGGTCCTGCGGTTTGCGAACATCCTCCATGAACGAGCGCATGGCATTTGCAGTCTCCGGTGTCAGTACACCTGAACGGTGCGGTGAGTCGGGTGTAAGTCCAATTCGAGACAGTAGCTCGGCTGCATGTGCACCATCAAAGGCAATAAATATTTTCTGCAACGTGTCTTCTGGGTCCGTCCAGTACTCATGGGTAACATGCGGAAATAGACAGAACGCATCCCTGGCTCGAAGGGCGTGACGCTGTCCGTTCTGTATGAATGTACCTTCCCCCTCCAGCACAAACAGTAAATAATGATAAGGCGTAGTGCGCGGACCAATATGATAGTTGGTCTTGGCTATATTTCGTCCGATGCGAATCGGCCAGGCGCCACCAGCTTTCTCGAATTCAGATGGAGTGAAGAAAATAAGTTCCAAAAACTCATGGTGGTCCTCCTTCATGCTCTCGGTCATCAGGAACACCTCTTTATTGTATAAGTATCGTTCGTACGATCTAAAAGTTTCGCTTATAACCTATTATACAGGTGGGTTTTATATATATTCAAGATCAGGAAGACCTAAATCTGAGAAAAGACCACAAAATGACAAAACAAAATTGCCGCGAAATGACATTGCTCACAGACAAATCAATTGATATGATGTCCATACCTATTAAACCAAGTTAATTAATCGGCATTTGGATATGTGTTTTGAAAATGAATTAGAAATTAGGCACACTTTAAAAATCAATTTCAACCAGTGCAAACGTAGTGGAGGGGACGAAATCGATTCTGAAGAAACGTAGTGTTCACCTTTATCTCCGGATTTCCCCTTAGAAAAGGGGATCAAAAAATCTGGAGATAACAGTGATCGTAAGAACGATTCGTAACCGGAACGGCCAAGTTGCAGAACAGTGATCTTTTTTTAACATGAGACTTTATTTATTCATAGAAGGGATTGACTTTTGTGAGCGAACAGGAAGAAATGAAGTTTGGATGGTTTTTGCCTACAGCAGGGGATGGTAAGTATGTAGGGGTTGCCCCGGAGCGGGAGCCGAGTCTGGATTATCTGGTTGATGTGGCACAGACAGCGGAGAAGGCAGGATTCGAATTTGTACTGATTCCGACAGGGGGAGCCTGTCTGGACGCGTGGGTTGTCGGCTCGGCAGTAATGAGTCACACAAAGACATTGCGTCCCCTTGTGGCCATTCGCCCGGGTTTGGTTACACCCGTACTCGCTGCACGCATGGGAGCGGCACTGGATCAGCTCTCTGGTGGTCGGGCCATGATCAATGTGGTGACAGGCAGTTCTGTTCGAGATCTGGAGGAACTCGGCGATCCACTGGCACATGCGCATGATGAACGGTATGTACGGGCGAGCGAGTATATGGAAGTGATGAAGCGTTCATGGACCCAATCGACGGGACTGAATCTGACGGAGTTTGCCGGAAGTGGTTCAAACTCTGGTGCAGATGCACCCAGTGATCCCAATCCTGAATTCGGCCAGTATTACAATTTCAAAGGACCGGTAGGCATGCCGGAGACGGTGCAAGATCCGCATCCACCATTTTATCTGGGAGGAAGTTCACCGATTGCGAAGAAGGTCGCTGTTGAACATGCGGATACGTTCCTGATGTGGGGCGAGCCCCATGACTGGATTCAGGAGCAGATCGAAGAGATTGAGGTCATCCGACAGCAGGTGAAAGAGGAGACCGGACAAGATCGTCAGCTCCGTTACGGCATGCGTGCTCAGGTACTCATTCGGGATACCGAAGAAGAAGCATGGGCAGCGGCTTGGGAGATTATTAGCAAAGTACCACCAGAAGCGATTGAGAAAGCCAAAGCCGCTTTTGCCGAGACGGATGCAACCAACCAACGCAGACAGAACGAGCTACGGGAACTGTCCGAGAAGCAGCAGTTTGTCGTAGGTCCAAACTTGTGGACAGGCTTGTCCGTTGTGCGATCCGGCGGTGCGATCCTCATTGTAGGTACAGCTGAACAGGTCGCTGAACGCTTGATGGAATATGGAGATCTGGGCGTTACGACTTTCATTCTGTCCGGTTACCCGCATCTGGAAGAGGCCGAAATCTTCGGACGTACCGTGATGCCGATCATTCGCGAGAAATGGAAAACAAGACAGAAGCAGCATCAAGTTACTACTAACTAAGTAAGTTTAACTAATCTTTTTATACGAAAACGGAGAGGACAGAAATAACGTGAAGAAGCGAAGTGTTCGCCTTTATCCCCAGATTTTTCCTTTTATAAAAAGGAATCAAATAAATCTGGGGATAACAGCGATCGGAAGGTTATTCTGTCATCGGAGTGGTCAGTATAAACATTCTTTAGTTAAAGTATCAAGCATCCTCAGGAGGTCGTCTTTCATGAAAAAAAATAAAAAATTGATCCTGCCGCTTGTCAGTATGCTGGTGATGTCCATCCTGCTGTCAGCTTGCGGCGGCGGGGATAACGCGTCATCTGGAGAGAACGGCTCCTCGGGTTCAGGTAAAGTTACGATCAGCTTCATGCACTGGCGTGGAGAAGATTCCGAAGCACTCAACAAGACTATTGACGCATTTGAAAAAGAAAACCCGAACATCAACGTGGAGATGCAGACACTGCCCTCCGATCAATATCAGTCCACCGTACAATCCAAAATCAGTGACGGTTCGGTAGGGGATGTATTTGCTTCCTTCCCGGGTGCACAGTTCGAAGCTTTCACCAAAGCTGGCTTGTTCACGGATCTGACCGGATCATCGTTTCTGTCGGCCTACAATTCAAAGCTGATTGAATCAGGACAGCACGATGGCAAGCAATATGCAATCCCGTATCAACTCGTATATAACGATCCCATCTATAATGTAAAACTGTTTGAACAATACGGCTTGACGCCGCCGACCGATTGGGAAGGCTTCCTGGCCCTTTGCCAGAAGCTGAAAGACAATGGCATCATTCCGATTGCCTTTGCCGGAGCGGACATTGGTCCAGGACAATTCATGAATACAATGGTGATGAACAATGCACCGAGTGACGACATTTTTACCAAAGTGGAAGCTGGCGAAGCCAAACTGACGGATGAGTTTTGGGTGAAAACGTTGACTCAAATCAAGGAACTGAACGATAAAGGTTACTTCCAGCAAGATGCACTGGGTACGAAGGACCCTGCGGCGGGCGCACTGTTTATTCAAGAAAAAGCAGCGATGCTGGCAAGTGGGTCGTATCAATTGGCTCAGAACAAGCAGCAGAATCCTAATCTGGAGCAAAAACTGCTTGCACCGATTACGGTAAGTGCCGATCAAGCGAAGTATGAAGGGGTGCATACGACTACGTTCATGCTCGCGGTGAACAGCAAGTCGAAACATCCGGAAGAAGCGAAGAAGTTCCTCGAATTCCTTAGCAATCCCGATGTAGCGAGTGACTATGCCAACCAAACGGGACAGAATGTAACGGTGAATGATGTGAAGTACGATACGCCTGAGCTTCAGGTAGCCGGAGAATGGGCAACCCAAAAGACCGTGTTCCAGCCACGGTTCACCATCCTGAACGGAGATAATCAAAAAGCAGTAACCAACTCCATCCAGGCTGTACTGAGCGGCACTTCTCCAGAAGAAGCAGCACAGCAGGCACAAGCGATCATTGATCAGCATATCGGGAAATAAACGATGAAAAACCGTCTTCAGCTATCCCTGTTTCTGATCCCCGGGTTGCTGCTGTACGTTGGATTGTTCGTATTTCCTACATTGACGGGGCTGTTCTATTCCTTTACGGACTGGGATGGGGTATCCCCGTCGTATGCATTTGTAGGGCTGGATAATTACAAGGACAGTCTCAGCAGCATCGTATTCCGCAAAGCCTTTGGCAACAACGTGGAGTTCATGTTAACGGTTGTTATTGCACAAACCTTTATTTCACTTGTCCTGGCTCTACTCTTGGTACGTAATACCAAGACACGCATCGTGCTTCGGGCATTGTATTTCCTGCCTGCGATTCTGTCCTCCGTATCGGTTGGACTGATCTGGGCATTCATGTATGATCCATCCATTGGATTGATCAACTATGGACTGAATGAGGCCGGGATGAGCAGCATCGCTCGCAACTGGATTGGTGATCCCAAGATCGCTATCTATTCCATCGCTGCGGTACAAGTCTGGGCCCATGCTGGGCAGATGATGATTGTATTCATCGCGGGTCTGCAAGGTATTCCGGCAGAACTGTATGAAGCGGCTCGTATGGACGGCGGCAGCAAATGGCAGGTATTCCGTACCGTGACTTGGCCGCTGCTGGCACCTTCGGCAACGATTGTTGTGGCCTATACGACCATTCAGTCGTTCAAGGCATTTGACCTCATTTTTACAATGACGGACGGAGGCCCGAACTACGCAACTGAAATTTTGACAACATATATCTATCATACCGCCTTTGGCAGCTATTCATTTGGTCTGGCTTCTGCCGGTTCCATGATCTTCCTGGTGTTGCTCGCGCTCTTGACGCTGTTGCAGTTCAAGGCACTGCGTGCCGACCGGGTAAGCTATTAAGGTTGATGCTGGAGCATTCATCCTGCAACCGAGGCAGAAGGGAGTCCACATGTTTTTAAAATGGTTCAATCGCCTGATCTTATTGGTGTACGCGCTGCTGATTCTGGTGCCGCTGTACTTTGTGTTTGTATCCTCGTTCAAAACAAGCAGCAACTTCTTCACCAGTCCGTTCAGCTGGCCGGACCCGTTTACGTGGGATAACATCACTGGCATGTTCCGCAATCAGCCGATGTGGCAATATTTCGGAAACAGTCTGGTCGTGACGCTTGGTACTGTTGCAATTGAGTTGTTGCTGAGTAGCATGATTGCTTACGCCATTGTCCGCTGGGGCGGTAGTGTAGGTAAAATCGTGTTTGCTCTGTTCGTAGCAGGTCTGATCGTTCCATCCCAAGTGAGTATGCTGCCGATCTATTCTCTCACGCGTACACTCGGGTGGTCGGACAGTCTCACGGGATTGATTGTCGTATCCGCGGCTATGCTGATGCCTGTCTCAGTATTTATGCTGACAGGTTTCATGCGAATGCTCAATTCGGAGATTCTGGAAGCGGGCAGTATGGATGGAGCAAGCGAGTGGAGACTCTATACGCGGATTGCACTGCCACTGGCTGCACCTTCGCTGGCGGCAACGGCTACGTTCCTGCTCGTCATGGTTTGGAATGACTTGCTTATTCCGATGTTAATGCTCAGCAGTAAGTCCAAGCTAACGTTACCACTCGCGCTTATGCAGTTCCGCGGGGAATACGTGACGAACTATCCGATGATGCTTACGGGTGTGCTGGTAACGGCCATTCCGATGATCGTGTTGTTCCTTTTGCTCCAGCGTTACTTTGTTGCAGGTCTGACAGCGGGTTCACTCAAGGGGTAAGGTATCGCAGAAATCGGAAGGAAAAGCTTATTTTGCATTGATTTCTGGAGCATTCTGCATAATAATGATTTAGTGTCAGGATGACTACATAGAGATCAAGGGAGCTATAAGTGATGAGCAAACTGGAAGTGTTGCGGAATCCCAAGCAGCGCAAGCTGCTGTTCAGTGCCGGCATGAGCTGGCTGTTTGATGCGATGGAAGTTGGTATGATCTCCTTTATCGTGGCTGCACTCGCCAAGGAATGGAGTCTCAGTCCCGGACAAGTCGGCGTGCTTACGAGTATTAACTCCATCGGTATGGCATTAGGTGCTTTGCTTGCAGGTGCACTTGCGGACCGTTTTGGACGGAAGGCCATTCTGATGTGGACCTTGTTAATCTTTACGATTGCAAGTGGTCTATCTGCATTAGCGACTGGATTCGCCGTATTGTGTGCATTGCGTCTGGTTGCAGGTATTGGACTCGGCGGAGAGTTGCCCGTGGCATCCACATTGGTATCGGAGTCGATGCCTACAGCGGAACGAGGACGTGCCGTTGTATTATTGGAAAGTTTCTGGGCAGGAGGCTGGATTGTATCGGCGCTCATTGCCAACTTTGTCATTCCGGAGTACGGATGGAGAATTGCCTTTGCCATTGGTGCGCTTCCGGCGTTCTATGCACTGTATCTGCGTCGTGCCATTCAGGACCCGCCGCGGTACAAGAATCATACCAAACTTCATAAAATCACGTTCCGCGAGAAAGTGGCTACCGTCTGGTCAGCACCACATCGCCGTACAACGTTGATGCTCTGGATTTTGTGGTTTACCGTCATTTTCTCTTATTATGGAATGTTCCTGTGGCTGCCTTCGGTTGTAATGGCAAAAGGATTTACGTTGGTCAAAAGCTTCCAATACGTGCTGATCATGACGATTGCACAGTTGCCAGGTTACTTCACCGCGGCGTACTTCATTGAACGTTACGGTCGCAAGTTCGTACTTGTTGTGTACCTTACCTTGACCGCATTCAGTGCGATTGCGTTCGGACTGGCAACAACGGAAGCGACGATCTTGGCCGCAGGAATCTGTCTATCCTTCTTCAATCTGGGAGCTTGGGGTGGTCTGTACGCCTACAGCCCGGAATTGTATCCGACTTCCGTTCGTTCGACAGGTGTTGGACTTGCCACATCGGTTGGCCGAATCGGTGGTGTACTTGCCCCATTAATGGTCGGTATGCTGGTTCAACGTGAAGTTGCGATCAGCCTGATTTTCACGATTTTCTTCGTGACAATCCTCATTGGCGCAGCGGCTGTACTGTTCTGGGGCCGGGAAACAAAGGGTCAGGAACTGGCCGAGTAATTGTCAATAAATACAACGCAACTTTTGTACGGGTCTGCCTGCCTACGGAAATAACGGGTTGGACAAGCGGTATATGGTTGATACAAGAAGGGGCATGACCATGGTGTGACCATGGGCTCATGCCTCTTTTTGTTATGTTCAGCGTCGGTTTTTCACTGCGTCATCAGTCCGATAGACTTCATTTTTTCTATATCCTATAATGACACTCGGGATGTCCAACCGTGAGGATTCAGTAGAAAGATGTGGGATCTGGATTCAGAAAAGTGGAGGTTAATGGAATGATGAAGAACAATATTGGAATGGATCAAGCGAATGAAATGAATGAAAAGAATATGATAATTGAATTAGATAGCGTGAGTGAGATGAAAGAGATGAAGGTGGTAAGCCATATGAACAGTAATGAACGGACTACAGTTGATAGCACAAATGAGGGGCTGGATCTATTAACGTTTGCTGACAACATGGAGCCTATCACTGTCAGTCGGAAAGTCACTCATGGGAAGGGGAACACGGCTGGCAAAAGAGCAGGGCGGGTCAGCTTGCTTCTCGGTGCCTGCGCATTGACTCTGGGATTGACCGTGGCAGCTCCTTCTGCGGGAGCACAGAAGTTGGAACAGGGCGTTCGTAGCGAACATGTGCTGCAATTGCAGGAGCAATTAAGCGATCTGGGCTACTTCGATGCTGGAATGACTGGATATTACGGTACCATCACCAAAGGTGCTGTCCGCAAGTTCCAGCAGGCGCAGGGACTGAGTGCAGATGGAGTTGCAGGTCCGGCGACACTGAACAGGCTGAATAAAAAGGCTAAAGCCGAAGGTGAGACGTTACGCCAGTTGGCGAAGCTGATCCATGGTGAAGCGCGCGGAGAATCTTTTGAAGGGCAAGTCGCTGTAGGAGCGGTTGTGTTGAATCGGGTACATTCGAGTGAATTCCCGTCGTCTATTTCGAAGGTTATTTTCCAGAAAGGGCAATTCACGGCTATAGACGATGGCCAGTTTAATACCAAGCCAACCCAGACCTCTTACAGAGCTGCTCGCAAAGCTTTGAATGGCGCTGATCCGACGAACGGAGCGCTCTATTATTACAATCCGAAGATTGCCACGTCGGTGTGGAGTAAGAGCAGGCCGACGCTGCTGACCATCGGGCAGCATGATTTTACGAGATAGGATAAGTTGGTGGAGAATTAAATTCGTAGACAGTAATTGGATACCATAGTATAACCCCGGTGGGTACTGCGAGGTGCAGTCTTCATCGGGGTTAATTTAAATTTGTATAACTTATAAACTATAACTAGAGTTTTACCCTAAATCGAAAGTTAATGATGGTGCTAATAAGTCTAGATCTGTTGTTGTAGCCAAATCCCATGCTTGATCCGAAGGATTCAGCAATCATACCTTATATCTACCTCTTTTGAGAGTTTAGTGGTAAAATATTCTTACTATTTCCAAATATGATTGTTTTCTTTGAACCTATTAGACTAGATGAAATGGCTCTTGTAGTGAATAGTAACGTACATAATTAGGAAGAAAAGTAATTTTTTAAATGAAGAAATTGTTATTAATTCTACTAAGCAGGAGTATCTATTGTAGGTTCCAAGTATGTAACGTGTCCGAGGTGGTAGTCTACAGCAAAGACCATAAAGTAATATACAGTCTAGAATTAGTCTAACGCACTGGAGGGAACTACATTCAAATTAGAAGTTCTAGTAATATTCATGTTTCACCCAGGAAAGCAGGAGCGAATTGAAAGTGAGGAAAATTATGTACCGTATGGTTATGATCATCTTGGCTGCTATGTTGGTACTAATATTAGGGGGCTGTGCAGGTGTGAATGAGAAAAAAATAAAGGATCAAGAAATTATAAATCGGTCGGAAGCGATAGCAATTGAATATTTGAAAAATAACTATAAATTAGATGTAACGATAACACAAAAAAAAATTCTACCTAAAATGGCGATGAGTCGTGTCACTATCTATGGATATGTAACAGGACATGAAGATCAAACTTTTAGTGTTTATAAAAACTATGAAACAAATAAACAAGAATCTTTCGGATATAGTAAACAACTAAAGAAGGCTCTTAATGAAAAAGGATATAATATTCAATATTATAGAATGTGATGAACATAGTTCGCTTACTCCCGAGATGAGAAGGAAAGCAGAGGAGGGGCATTTGATGGACAAGTGACTAACTTTATACATCCTGGAGATGGCATTGCAAGTGGTTTTTTTGGAGGTTATGAGCGGCATGTGGGGGCCACGTTTCTTATTGATTCTAACTATGCAGATGGAAATGAAAACTATGGCATTAACGTTTGGGCCAAGGTAGTGGATACGTTTTTTGAGGATGGTCCTAAATATCACGATATGAAGCACTATAGCTTCGATCAAGATGGATATATTGATAATCCTCTTTATGATGAAGTTACTGGAGAACGAGTAAATTTCTCTCCGCGAAAGCCTTCGGAGCATAATATACTTGATCACGCGCTCGAAGCATGGGACACATTGACCAAATGATTCAAATCGGTGGCCAACGTGGTTGGTGGATACTCCGCAGGGACCATAGAGCTAACTCCTGAGGAATTGCAAGAGACTGCGGACAAATGGAGACGACAAGCTCAGGATATGAGTCGTACCTTTGAACGGATTCAACGGAACTTTTTTGAGTATACCGAGAGCAGCCATAGTCAGCGACTTGTACCTATCGTGTGGGATCTTCAAATGAGTATTAAGCAGCTGGATGAATGGCACATGGAGCATACGTCGGAACTGGTGGACTACATTAATCAGAAGGCAGAAGATTTTATACAAGCAGATTCCGGAGCACAGTGAAAATTTACATAGTAGTAAAAGAGCCTAACCAAACTAAATCTAACTAATCGGAGAGTGGAAAATTTGAAAAAAATAATGTTACCCATGATGAGCGCTGTAGTAGTCGTATCGACATTGATTCCTTTCCAGGCTTCTGCCGCAACAACAACCTTCAGAGATGTACAAGCTAATCACTGGGCAAAGTCTGCTATTGAATCTGCAGTTTCCAAGGGATACTTCAAAGGATACGGTAATGGATTGTTCAAGCCCAATGCTTCGGTAACAAGAGCAGAATTTGCATCCCTAATTTCACGAGTAGCCAAAGACATGACACTTCCGGAAGATGCCCAGACTGATTCATTCAAGGATCTGAATGGACACTGGAGTAAGGCTGAGGTGGATCGGGCAGTTACTTTGGGGTTCATTAATACCAAAGACTATCCAAACGGATTTAAACCAAGTACTCCGATTACTCGCGAGGAAATGGCCAAATGGTTGAGTTCCGGATTGGTTGCTTCCAGTGCTGAGTATAAAACAGCATTTGCTGAAACGAAAGGAACGTTACTTCCAGTCAAAGAGTCGTTTAAACCAGGAATTGCTCAAGATAAAATTCCTTATCTCGCTGTTGCAATGGGAACCAACTTGATGAACGGTTTTCCAGACGGATCGTTTGGAATGGACAAAACAACAACACGAGCGGAATCTTCTGCTATTTTGTTGCGACTCGAAAATGTACTGAAAAAAGAAGCAACAAGCTTTGATGATTTGAATGAATTACGTATGGTAGGTACGGAAAAATCCAACATTGAGTTAGTTTCTAATTTAACAACGGGAAACACGTCCATTGCGGATATCTCAGGTAAGAGAAAAACGTTCAGGAACGGATCTGGCAGCCTTGTGTTTCATCGTTTAATTGGGGTGAGTATTAGCGATTGGAACAAGAAAAAAAGTATCTATGCACCTTTATTCGTAGATGACTTAGATAAATCATTTTACAAAAACAGAAATGTATTCCCTGTGTTCTCGGAGCTAACTATCTATCCAAAAGCTAAAGATTTTAGCATCTCACATTATTCGAATGGTGTGATCGACATGACTGGTGGTTCGCGTATTGATAATGGTTTAGACGCTAAATTTGGTTATCAAATTCTACCGAATTTAGAAAGTGCTAAATTTTTCGCGAAATATAAAAATGGTATTAAGTTGTGGGTGGTCAACTACATCAGTCTTGATAATCCGAATAATCAATTCAATATGGATGATGGATCGTTTGCAGTCATTAAAAAGAAATGAGTGAAAAACGTATGAGAAAGATTCCGGCTATTATTTCATTTCTACTAGCTTTAGTAATAATGCTTGGTATATTCCCGATGCTGGCTGATGCTAATTTCAGTAATGGCTATCCAGATAAAGACATCGAAGTTACGCCATCGGGACTAGCAAAAGGAAAACAGACGATTAAAGTTAAAGTTACAGGAACAGCAACGCCACGTCCGAAAACGGTCTGGACTCAGGGAGATTATGACATATGGCAAGCCACACGTAATGAGGGTGATAGAGTTGAAACCCAAACATTTAGTAGTGGCGATAATGCCTTGCCGATGGAAAAAGCCGTGAAGGATAAAATAAATACTACCAACTATGTTCCAGCTTCTTTGCAAGATGAGGCGGGAAATAGATTTCAGAAAGTATTCGTTAAATCAGTTGGAATTGATGACATCAGTTATGTGGATGTTGCATCCTACACGCCAGTTGGTGCTAAACCTGATTTCGAGAAAGGAAAATTGTTCGCCATCATTGAAACGAAAACTGGATATCCAAACAAAGTTACTGAAAAACGACAATATGGCATACGTCAAGACGGAGATAAGAAGTTCCAAGCAGATTATGAAACGCCTTTAAAAATTGACTATTCCGGTTACGTAAACGAAACAAAAGAGATCCGAGTACGAGAAGACATGCAGCTGCAAGTTGACGATGTAAAATCATTGGTTGCAGAGATCCGAACTAAGGCATACAACCAAGAAGAATTCGGTAACTGGGTGAATGTCTCCAAACGTGCTGAACAAATCGAATGGAGTTCTAACCAAAAAGAAGTAGTTTACGTAGAGAAACTAACAGGGCAAATTGTTGCTAAAAACGTCGGAACGGCAATCATAACGGCAAAATGGAAAAATTTAGAAAATGGACCGTATCACATTTATGAAAATGTAACGATTACGGTTGGCGATACGCCGCCACCCGAAATTCCGGAAACGCCAGATGCGGCATGTGCAGAGTCGCCTGTCGGAGAAATGACAGGGGAGAGAATGGACCCTAATGCAAGCGCAGTTATTAAGGCCGATCAACGTGGAAGTGAGCCATTTGACGTACTGCGAGGTATCCCTACCTCTGAAAGTTTGTATGGCAATGTATTTGGTCTAAGTTACCTATTCCAAAATAAGTTTGTGAATATGCAAGGCACTTGTACATATATCGTAGTTGTTGAAAAAACGTATAACAAAACGTGGACAGACGAAAAGAAAATTTCGGATGGTAAAGGTGGTACGACAACGGTATCAACTCCAAGATCTAGAGATGTAAAAGTACCCTACACCTATACTGTGAAACGGGATTTCGAGTATTGGAAAATTGACACTTTGCTTGTATATGAGATAACCGATGCGATCCTGAAAAACTATGCTCTACCACAGATTGAACTATATCCTGCTGATTATCGTAGTCCCATCTATGCGGCGGCTACGAACGGTACCTTTTACGCACCCAATACACCGGCTGTGTTAACAGCGCCTTCACAGCCAGTGCCGGGAGGGACCACTGAACCTCCAACACCAACAGATGATCTCTCATCAATTGCGGAAGATGCTGTGCCAAAGGTCCAAGTTAAGAATGACTATTTGAAGTTTAATGGGGCTGTTGTCATGGACAACGCAAAAGTAGAAGAAACGGGGCCAACGCCAGGTCAGATCGCAGAACCCCAAATGATTGGCAAAGATGTTCTGTACAGTCCTGACAATGAAATATCCAAAACCTTGTTAAATAAGAAGGATACGCCTAGCATAGGCGAAATCCGTTATGAATTAATGAGTGGAAATGTTAATGAGGGTAATGAGGAAGAAACCTTTGAAATTCCGGGGATCAACACAGTCACTGTTCATACGCCAGTCGTGAACTATTCTCTTGTTTCAGACGATCAACCTTATAATCAGAAAACGATACCGAATATGGATCGATCTGCCCTTATTTTGGAGCGGCCGTTCACAGTCCGTATCCCCACGAGCGGACAGCATTTGGATGTCAACTCTTATCCGGGATATGGGGATCGGGATTATGCCAAATATTATCGAATCAAACAGGTGCGGTTTCCGTTTGACGTGTACAGTGCCGACCGGACACAGTTTTACCCGCGGAGTACATGGATCGATATTCCGGTGGACGTGCTCGATACCACCTTTTATCTGCCTGTGTGGGTAGATGAGGGAGATTACCAGGTGGAGTTCCGTAATATTGCAGAGAATGCACCTGCCGAATTTGAATCGATGTCTAGGAGCAATGCCCAACCCGATGCCAACACAGATCTAACCTATCATCTGGCCAGCGACGAAGTATCTGTGGAGGTCATTGGGAGGTTATACGACTTTGAAATCACGGACATTGCAGACTACAACTGGGAGCTTGTTTTCCGGCGATTTAAGGGCAGCATTGCCCCAACCTGGATCAGTTATTGGACGGGAACGCAGGGCATCGACGGTGACAAGCGGGGGAACAAACCGCAATTCACCGTACCGATTCGCCCAGGCAGTCATCCGCTGCAAGGGTATCAGAATGTGGCTGTGAAGACGGGATATCACTTTAAGTTTGATTTCAAAACCAAGGGCAATATGTTCGGGCCCAGAGACGGCATTCGCCTGACTCCGACCTTTGATTTTGTCAGCAAAAATGGGAAAACACGCGTACCGGTAGATCTGTATTACTCGACGAACCAGCGAAGTTTTATTCGTATTGGTTCAGCAGAGGATCAAGTCAAGCGGTTTGTCATTCTCAATGATCGGTTACGTCAAGTACCTTCGGAACAGCTACGAGATACGGCGACCTACAAATATAATCGCTATGGCGAAATTCATCCAGGGATGATGAGTGAACGTACGTATCAGGAGTACTACCGGGATAAATTTACGAAAATGAAAACCCCTGTAGGCGGATACAGTCTATTGCTGATGCCGGAGCAATTACGTACGTTTATCGGACCCAAAACGAATATTCCGACGAACGCAAGTGCGGATGTACTTCGTGCAAATGCTGCCATTCAGCAGTGGTATGGAGAGTATAGTCTACCCGCCGAGCCTTACGTGGTTCAAGCAGGAACCAATCTGGCCGAGTATGGGCGTACCCATGGTGGTTTGGATGCAAAGTCACCGATCTTCCTGAAAAATGGTTATATCGTGGTCAACTTTAATTTAGAGTCGATCCAGGAAGGGAACCTAGGGGCTCCGCATCTGCAATATATCCATGCACCGCTGATGAACCAATGGTTGCTGGAAGGATTTCAGCGTCAAGTCGAAGATAGCTACGGCAACTCGTTCACTTTAAGGGACGGAGATGTGGTGTTCTACCATGCCGATCGTTCCAGCCGAGATGATTTCAGTGCACAGGTGCCACATTAATAAAACAAGCACGAAATATGCTGAACGTTTAGAACACAATAGGTTGAGATAAGGAAGACATAGAGTCCGGCAATGGACAGATGGAGAACGCGATGAGTAGAATACAAGTAACCCCGGAGCGTTTGTTTGAAGCCTCACGAGAGGTTGAACGGACTCGCGCGCGAATGGGAGATACACGCGAGGAACTGGTTCGATTGATCCGCTGGATGGAATCAATGTGGTCCGGGATGGTGCGAGAACGGTTTTTAGAACGATTTGAAGAAACCCAGCCCCGCATGATCGAAACGCTGGAGCATTTGACCCACATCGCGAAGGAACTTCGAGACATTGGTGTCCGTTTTCAACAGGCAGATGAGATGAGCGGGGCAGCAGTGGCAGGTACCGTAGCTACGATGTCGATTGGCGTGAAAGCAACGAATAGTCCTAGCAATAAAGGATATCGAATGGTGTATAATTCTCAGTGGCATATGTGGCTACCGGTTAATGAGAAGGGCGTGACAGATCAGGCAGCCCTTCAGGCGTTTGAAAAGGATAAGGGTAATTTAGATATTAGTACCTTGAATCAAGGCCCTGGTCCTGTCGAACCAATAGATCAGGATTTGATCCAATTACAGATTGAAGCACTGGAGTTGCGGGTTAACCCGTTTACGGGAGAGCCTGTCACGGACTCTTACGCCAAGATGATGATCGCATCTCTGAAATGGAGCCAAATCGTAGGCGGGATCGGGCTGGTCGTTGGAAGTGCGAAAGGCAGCAAAGGTCCATATAAAGGTCGCGGAACCAGTACAGCATTGGACAAAGTGAAGCAAACGATTCGGGAAGCGAAGGTGAAGAGAGATAAGTCAACAAACAGTGGTGTTGCTGGAGTCGCTCATGACAATTCTAAACTAATTAAAGGTAAAGGTGTCTACACTCAGTATTCAGGTGGGCTAAAACAGGCGAGCAAAGAAGATGCAGGTGCGGATTTGCTTGCAAAAAAACTTGGTGGACAGTCTCGAATGATTTTTAATAATGACCCCAAAGGCCGAGAGTTTGATACCGTGTCTGACATGTATATTGGTCAGACTAAGACTTCGATGAATAGTCTGAGTTCTCAATTTAGGGAACAGGCAAAGGCAACTATTGAGGCTGCTATTGAAACGGGGAGAAAAGCATACTTTCATTTTGAGAGAGCACCTGCTGATAAAGTAATTAGGCAATTAAGAGAATATGAGAAAAGATACGAGGTTGAGATTATCATCGATATCTCGCCATTTTAAAGAAAATTTGAGAGGTGAAATTATGTATCAATATCATGGTTGGGCTGTCATTTTAGAAAATACTGGTGATGGTGAGACAAGTAATGAAAGAGTAAACATTGTTTTTGAAACGGTTAAAAATTATATCGAAAGTTTAAAGCCGAGTGTAGATGTGTTAGATGTGAAAGCGATAAACGGACAATATCATCTTTGGATGACAGGACTATGGAATCGCGAGCCTTCACTAAAGTTTACTCCTGTAGAAATAATGAAGAATGTAGGGAGTATCGCGCCTGGTTCTTATGGGATGCTCTATGTATTTAATGATGAGCATCCTGAATATTTTAATGAATTCAGTGTATACGTTCTTTCGAGAGGGCGCTTGGAACAGAAGTACGATCCATTCTTATCTCCATTAATACCAGTGGTAGCTGATGATTCTGAATTTTAAAATTAAGATAGGGTAGGAAGTTATTTCTTTATATTTGATGAATTGTCAAACAAGTTCGACAGTTCCTCTGTGAAAGATTCGTGAGAGATCTTCAAACCCGAGCATTTTTGTTGAATCCACGTTGCCAGGATGAATACGGATCAGCAAAATAAAAGTACAGGCCATGGGTGGTTTCTAGATTGGCATAGCAAGCAAAAGCAAACTCCATGCCTCGGTCAGCTATAACCGTGAGGAATGTCCCTCTGGGGTAATGTGAGATAGACACCAAGAGCTATCTCCATGGAAAATGGGGTACGATTTGGCAGGGAATAATAGTGTATAAACTCGTTTTTATTTTCATTGAGTGTGGCTACGCAGCCTTTACTTTTCCCACGACCTGATACGATGGTATCCAGTTCCGAATATCCAAATGTTTCACGGGAGCGTACTTCTTATGGACGATCCGAAATGGTTCTGGCAATCTTAGATTTACCGTGAGTTCTGTTGGTTTCTGACGCCTTCCCTTGTGCGGAAGGACCTTTAATGTGACGTGAACGGGACGTCCTGTATAGATCCAGCGATAGATGGTTTTAAGGAGAATACAGGCAGACTATCAGCACGGTAACGTTCGGTGATTCGTTCTGGAGACCACGATACCCTCAGTTTTTTCTAGTGAAGCAGCCAAAGTATCTGGAAATTTATCGGAGAAGCATTAGACATTTATCAAAATATGATTTTGGTAAGATTTTTGCGGGAATCTGAAGATGGATTATAAATTGAATATTTATCTATTTCCTTTTTTAAGAATGTATAAAGTAGGTTTGGAGGAAGAGATATGGCAAGAAGAAAAAGTAAGGCGAAACAGGAAGAAGAACTTTTTCAGGGACTAGCTGGCTTGGCTATGTTGGGAGGCACTGCGGGTACATATTCATTAACAAATTCATGGAAAGTTTCAATATGTGTTGGAGTTCTTGGAGTTATAGGTGTGATTTCATTAATGGTTAGTCTTCAACGTAAACGAATGAAGCGTTTAAAGAGGTCGGGAATCGCAGAGATTGATCAAATGGATGGATTCCAATTCGAACAGTATCTTGGGCATCTTTTTCGTTCTCAAGGCTATAAGGCCGAGGTTACGAAAGCAATTGGTGATTTTGGAGCTGACTTAATCTTAGTCAAAGAGGGAAAGCGAATTGCAGTTCAAGCGAAACGCTACAGTAAAAATGTAGGGATCAAGGCGGTCCAAGAAGCACAGTCCTCTATTGCGCATTATGGAACAGATGAAGCATGGGTTGTTTCTAATAGTGAGTACACTTCAGCTGCGTATGAACTTGCAAAGTCCAACAAAGTGAGATTAATAAACAGAGAGGTTTTAATTGAGATGGTGCTAGCCATGAAAGATCGGGGAGTTGTTACTATAGAGGCTTTCTCTGAAATACCTATAAACCAAAACACTTGTCCAGAATGTGGGAACAATCTTGTTAAACGTTCCGGTTCAAGAGGGGATTTTTTTGGATGCAATAGTTTCCCTAAATGTCGTCACACTGCACCAATGAAATGACTATAGGGAGCGAGATTTTACAATAGAGAAACACATTGAAGTATAGTGAATAACTTCAACATTATGTTTATTTTTGAAGTTAAACTAAAAATACATCCAATAATGTGGGCGTCCTGGATGCTATTTTTGGCTTTTCTCATTTTAAGATTTGCAAGCTGGAATGTATTCCTTGTTGAGCGATGAAGTTGAGCTAGATTACTTCTGGATCGTGAAAGTTTTTTCAGAAGAGAAGTCGGCAGAGAGTACTTATGTATTTATATATTCAAGAGGGACAGTAGCCTGCTGTAAAATGGTTTGTAAATTTTGGTTCGTATAGGGCACACACTCGTAAAATGCCATCAACCATTTGATGGCTCTTTTTTTTTGTAAGACTAAGGTTGTCTTAATCGGAATATGTATGTACCTACAGAGGTCTATATGAAGTGACGTTGAATATCCTTGAAACCGAATACGAATTTACAAAGTATATATAAAAGAGGATATAATTAGTTAACATTTATAAATTTGTACTCGGTTACATCCATAGAGGGGAGGACGGATATGCCATTTATTGGGGGAATCATTTTAATTTTTATCCTAGCATTTATTCTATGGTCATTAATGTTCCCGCTATTCAATAAAATAGGTAGTAGAATTTTGAAGAAATACAATAAATTCAAACAAGAGGAGAATGGTGATGAAAAATTCAAAGACGTTTAGGGTAGGGGCAATTGCGGTTGCATTAGTTATTATAGTGGGAGTGCTAATGGTGACCTTCTTTTTAACACGAATTCCTAATGGATATGTTGGGGTCGTATATTCACCAAATGGAGGCGTAAAAGATAGTACACTGAGTCAAGGGTGGAAACTCGTTGGAGCGTTTGATAAAGTGACAAAATATCCCATCCGAATTCAAACGGTGGAATACAGAGATATTCAGATCGCTACCTCTGACGGGAAAAACATCACAATCGATTTTGCTTACAACTACCAAGTAGAACCAAGTAAAGTATCTTCGATCTTTAATACATTTGGGCCAATTAGCATTCAAGAAATTGAGGATACATATCTCAAAACACGTTTCCGTGATGCAGCTCGTAAAGGTATTTCCAAGTTTACAGTCATTGATGTTTATGGTGAAAAATCATCCGAAGCAGGCGTAGACGTCGAACAACGTTTTTCTGATGATGTTAAAGAGTTAGGCTTTATTGTATCAAACGTTACCGTAGGTGTTCCTCAGCCTGATGCTAAGACTCAGGAAGCAATCGATAAGCGTGTTGAAGCTTCTCAAGAACTGGAACGTAAAACGACTGAACTGGAGATCGCCAAGAAAGAAGCAGATCGTAAGCGTGTGGAAGCACAGGGTAATGCAGACAAACTATTGATCGAAGCAGAAGGTCAAGCTAAAGCAAATAAAGAGCTTCAGCAATCATTAACAAGTCAACTCGTTGAATATGAAACCATCAAGAAATGGGATGGAGCCCTTCCATATGTAAGTGGGTCAAATACGCCAATGATTCAATTGCCGACTACAAAAACAGAGCAAAATAGCAGCACGGGGAGCGTATCTCCCTAATAGCGGTTTGAAATGCGAGCCTTGCTTTCTCACCAATTGAATGTGTTGAATTCGAATGAACAAGCCGGTCCAATCGTGGGCTGACTTGTTCATTTTTGAGTCTTTTCAAAGGTACCATGAGGGATTTAGTTAAGCCTTGGCATTGGATTCGCCTGTTTAATCCTGTACAATGGATAACGACAAAAACAACGGTAGATTAAGGATGGATCAGCACGATGAGAATTATTATATCACCAGCTAAAAAGATGAAGATTGATACCGATCTTATGGCTATCGCGCAGATGCCGCAGTTTATAAACGAGTCAGAACAGCTATTGAGTCTGCTTCAAGAGTTATCTTATGACGAACTCAAAGCGATGTGGAAGTGTAACGATGCAATCGCCGAACAGAACGTGGAGCGGATTCGGAATATGAATATAAAAGCAAATCTTACGCCAGCAATATATGCCTATGAGGGCATTCAGTATCAATATATGGCTCCGGGTGTTTTTCAAAATGAGGAATTAGAGTATCTTCAGCAGCATTTACGCATATTATCCGGTTTTTATGGCATGTTACGGCCTTTGGATGGCGTTACACCTTATCGGTTGGAGATGCAGGGCAAGTTGCAAGGTCCAGGCTTCAAATCGCTCTATCAATTCTGGGGCAGCAAACTCTCTGATCAGCTTCAATCAGAAAGCGACTGTATTCTGAATCTGGCTTCCAAAGAGTATAGCAAAAATATTTTACCTTTTCTGAGTGAGGAAACCCGGTTCATTACTTGTGTATTCGGACAAATGGTCAATGGGAAGCTTGTTGAAAAGGCAACCTGGGCTAAAATGGCCAGAGGTGAAATGGTACGTTATATGGCAGAGCACAAGATTACAGATGTGAGGGATGTAAGAAACTTTGATCGGTTGAACTTCGCTTTTTCAGAAGAACGATCCGACGAGAGTACGTATGTATTCATACAAGCAGAGGGAAAGTAGCCTGCTGTGCACTGATCATGTACCAGAATGATACTATTTGATTCACTTAAAAGTCGCCAATTGGCGGCTTTTTTTATTCTTCAGATAATAACTCTAAGTCCTAATCTAAATAGGAAAGATTAACTCAGTTGAAATAGCATTTGAACTGCATCTAATCTATTATTCTATTTTGTATCAGGATAATGAAAGGTTGTGTTTTAAATGGTTATCTGAGATATAAAAGGAAAAAAGTCCCTGAATTTAGGGACTAATTTACTATGTCCTAAAATAAGGAAAATGACGATAATGATTTATTAGGCTCCATTTATACATCTGTTGAGGGAGGAAATGGAGAAAAAACATAAAGGAGGAATATAAATTCCATGAGTTTAAGAAAAGGTTTTATTGTTTTTCTGATGGCTTTATTGTTGTTTGGAACCATGTATCCGACCAGCGGTTATGCGCTTTCGGATCAATCGGATGCCATAATAACAACTGAAAGTAACGCGGAGAAAGTTGATGTTTCTATGGAGGAGTCAGCTTTAACAGACAACGAATATCTGGAAGATATTGATCCGGATTTCTATGAAGAACCGGAAGGTGTAGACGAATTTATCGAAGAACCAGAAGATGAACCGACGGTTACTGATGATACATACGGGGAGAACTCTTTCTCTCCTCAAGCAATGGCCATGGCAGACGAAACGTTGTCCATGAGTCCTGGAGATTCCTATACGTTCACGAATAACGGAAGTGCCACAAGATCGTTAAGTACCAATGCGGCGACTTCAAGAAGCAGTGCATACGATTACGTTATTTATAGACCAGATGGCAGCATCATGGGCGAAAACATGGACTCTACTAGTAGTTTATCAGTAGGTTCAGGTTATACAGCTGTAATCACCTCGACGGGTCAGAATCCGTTTACAGTGACAATCCGTTCAGAATTTTCTTATAGTGTATCAGCTAACCCAGCCATGCTTAGGGTTACGTTATCCAAAGGAGAGAGCTATCGATACTTTAATGAAGGGACACAGTCAAGAGTTCTAAGTGCCGATACTTCCACAGCTCAGGACAGGAAGATAGATTACGCTTCATACAAAGAAGATGGTAGTCTTGTAGCTTCCAATTTCGAAACGACTGGGAAACCTTCACTTGCGGGAGGGAACGAAATCATTATTACTGGAGCGGGCTCACAGCCTGTTAGTGTTGGTTTTCCCTATGAAGTCTATACCGGTGAATGGAGCGATGAGCCAGCCTATACGCGTACAACGCTATATCAGGGAGATAGCTACCAGTTCACTAATATCAGTTCCAAATCCGATGCACTCCAAACGGATGGAACGACCAAAGATAAGCATGATTACGTTGTTTATCTTCCGGATGGAACGGAAAGTTCTACAGGGACGAATACGACCACTAAACCTACTGTAGCAGCAGGAAGAACCGCCGTTGTAACTTTGGTTACAGCAACGCCTGTAACATATGGTGTGCCCTATCGGACATTTGATGTCCAAAAAGCCGGTGGCGATGCAATTACTCGAATTACTGTATATCCTGGAGAATCTATGATTTTCAGTAATAATGGTTCGTTGGCCAATCCGATAAAAAACAATGCAAGCAGTACTAATGGAGCCGTTTTTGATTACGTCCTGTATACAGCAGAGAACGTCGTTCATTCGGATGGTTTTAACAAAAATACCAATCCGATCATTCGCTCACAAGGGTATGCGATTGTGACGGTAGCTGGGCAAGTCCCTATTGAGTTTAGTTACACGGATGATTTCTCGGTTGAAGAAAGCATGGAACCTGCATACCATCGTGTAACACTGAAACAGGGAGAAAGCGTGACATTTTGGAATAACAGCACCGATCGGGAATATCTAGACAGTGATGCTTCTACTAGTCAAGGGAGGATTTTTGATTACGTCACCTATTATCCAGATGGTACAGAACGGAGTACAAGAAAAGCAACAACGGTTGAACCTGTTGTTTTTTATGGAAATAAAGCAGTGGTCACGGGTGTATCCGCTCAACCTGTAACCATAGGGGCGATTTACACCATTTTTGATGTAGAGGATCGACCAAATGAAGCACTAACTAAGATTACGGTATCACCGGGGCAATCGGTCAAATTCCATAATGGAGGCTCACTCAGCAACCCAATACGGAGTAACGCCAAAAAATTAGGTGCACTGTTTGATATTGTGGTGTATAAGGCAGACGGCAGAGCACATAGTGACAAATTCAATAGCAATGTAAGTCTCGCTACCATTCCTTCTGGTGGTGAAGCCGTCGTTACCGTAGGGGGAAGTACACCTGTAACATTTGAATACACGGATGATTTCTCTGTAGTGGATAGCCAGGAACCAGCTTATCTGCGCGTAACGTTGAACAAAGGCGAGAGCTATGCCTTTACCAACATAAGCTCAGATGCGAAAAGGGTCCGAAATGATGCTTCCAGCAGTGAGGGGCGGGTGTATGATTACACGATTTACAACGTAGATGGAACAGTGTCAAGCAGTAGAACAGCAACAGCGATCGAGGCGTATGTCTTGGGTGGTAAAAAAGTTGTTGTTACCAACATCTCGGATCAACCTATAACGTATGGTGGGATTTACCGCGTTTTCCGTGGACAAGATGATCAAGTCCCTTCACCAGAATCGGAAATCACTGTTAACCAAGGGCAGAGCGCAGTATTTACAAATCCGGGTTTGGAACCTGCTCAAATTGAACGAATCGCAGGAGTAAATTCCGTTGTGGATTATACAGTCTACGATAAATCTAATAAAGCATTGTATTTCGTGGAAGGCATGAGTCATGCAACATGGGATATTCCAGCAGGTGCAACGCTTGTTGTTACCGTAGTATCTACGGAACCTGTAACGATTCAATATCATTCTCCTGTGACAGCCAGCTCAAGTCAGGAGCCTGCACTTATCAAGCGGAATTTGACGCCAAATAACATGCTCTTGTTCTCGAATACCTCACCTTATGAGGCTATACTCGTTGGTTCTCCTTCTGAAGGAGGAACCTATGATTACGTTATTCGAAATCAGAATCAAGCTGTTGTTAAGGAAGGCAAGAACGCTACAGGAGGACAATTTGTACCTGGAAAGTCTGACATTCAGGTGCATAATGTGTCACCCCAATCGCTGAGATTTGTAGGTCCTTACCGTAACTTTACGGTCAAGGAAGTGGAAGTGGAGTTTCTGACTTTGTATGAAAACACAGAGACGGCGCTTCCGACAGTTCAGCAAGGGAATGTATACTACCGTTTTAGTCCGTATAGCTCTGACAAGTATCGGATTGCGATAAAGGAATCAGGTGATTTTTCTATTGAGCCTCAGATCGAATTGTATTCAGATAAGGAATTGAGCATTCCGGTAGCTGCTTCAATAGAGCAAGAACAGGTATATGGTGAGCAATATACCGTTCTTGAATTTGAGCTTGAAGGTGGACAGAATTATTATATCAAGCTAAGTGAAAAAGAAGGAAAACCGATTCAGGGAGCCATAAAAGCAGCATGGATGAACATTCGCAATGACAATAGCTATGAGTACGGCTATGGCAATCAATTGCTTAAAGTCGTTCTATTTACAGGAGATCAAATTGTGTTTGAGTATGATCGCAACGGTAATTTAACGAAACGAACGAAAAAGATTTTCCCATTTAATTAATGATTGTCTAAATCTAGGTTGAGGTGATGGAGTGTTTAAGAAAATAACGATTATTTGGTTATGCGTCATATTGGTTCTTAGTGGGTTCGGTTCCTTTGGATATGGAGGACAAGCAGCAGCGGCGGCAGAAGGTAGGGATTCCCTCCCTTCCGCTACCTACATTACAATCCATAGTTTAAAAGAGCAATTTGGTATTAAAGAAGATTGGATTGAGAAAAAACTAGATCAAGGTTACTCGCTGTACCAATTGTATAAAGCTTTACAGACAGATCGCACAGGCGGCGAGGCTGCTGAAAAATGGCTAGAAGCACAAGAAATAAGCGAACCGATTCAAATGGAGGGGCTACGCCCTTCCGGATCATCACAGCAAAATAACTTCTCGATTAATGCTCTTAATGAGGATGCTCCAGGTACAGGAACAACCGTGGACGAAACTGGACTTAACCATGTAGATATCCGAGATGACGCATCGCTTTATATGACGTCTTATGGAGCAGAATCCATCTCAACTGCTACAGGGGAAATGATGATTCAGAGTACTGACCTTTCTCTACCTGGTCTCATTCCGTTTGATCTGACACGCGTCTATGACAGCGCTAGAGCGAGTGGACAGCTGGGCGTTGAATATGACGAAACGACACAGACGTATTCTAATATAGTTACGCCACGCAAGGAAGAACTCTCTGCTGGATTGGGGCAAGGATGGCGTTGGGACATTCCTTTCATGGAAAAGCGTGGCGATAATCAGTATATTCTGATTCCAGGCGTGGGCTATTACCGCTTAAACGCGAATCTGGAACTGGAGGGTTACGTATGGAATGACTTAAGCGTTAAGCGAGATGCGACCGTGACTGTTAATGGCGTATCTAGCAGTTATCGTCTATCCATCCGAAACGGCTACGATTATCTATTTAATGAAGTCGGAGAGCTGTTGCAAATTACAGATGGCTACCGCAATACCGTGGATTTTCACTATACGACATTGAACGGAAACCAAGCCATTGCAAGAATTGAAAACAGTGAAGGTCAGGCGCTGACATTTGCTTATGACAACCTGAAGGTTACTGTACAGCTTGCCGGAACGGATCGGAAAGCAACGTACACGCAACGCGAGGACGAAGGCATTCGCATTTTGCGAGAATTCACGGATGCTCTCGATCGGACAACGACGTATACGTATTATTATCCGGAATCCAAATTCAACTTTTTACCTGAGTTGCAAAGCAACCAAAATACTCAAGGTGTGATGCATACAGCGTTGCTATCGCGCATTACAAGCCCTTCATCAGCTATAACGGATTATGCATATATTCCGGCGCTGAAGCAGATTGGCGAAGCTTCCTCCCATTTCGTATTCAAAGTAAGAGAGCGCAAGAGCCAGTTTAGTACAACGGAAGGCGAAGGCGTTCTGGACAAGGTTAACTTTGAATATTCTGGAGAAGACCTGGAAGCATACGGTCAATCCGCCTCATGGACAACGAAATTGAAAGCAGAGAACACTGTAGATACTCGGACGTTCTCTAAAACGTTTAGCGATGCAGCGCATCCAGATTTGGTTCAAGCAGATAAGCACACGTTAACTGGAGATGATGTGACTTATTCCACGGAGTTACAGTACGATAACCAAACGAAGCGAAACCTTCCGACTCAAATGACGGAGTGGGTTAGTGAGGGTGGACGTGCAGGCGAAAAGCTGATAACGACTATCGCTTATGATGCCAACGGCATGGTGACGTCCGAGAAACAAAGCACAGGACAGGAATCCACCTTTGCTTACGAAACTGGCAAAGCTCCATACAACTGGATCAAACCTATTCGTTCGACCAGCAAGATTAATAGTACCTTGGACAGATACACCGAAACAGCATATAACAGCCAAGGTTCCGTTTTGAAAAGCACAACTAAAAATGGATACGGTGGGCAGTTGCTCACTGAATTGGAATTAAAGCTAGATGATAAGGGAAGAGTCATCAACACCACTGCTAAAGGCGGTTATCTGGCTAAAGACAGCGTGGCAACGCTGAGTTATAATGCGAACGCAGGGCATTTAGTCCAATCAAAAACTATCACGGTAACTGATGTGGCTGGCAGAGCAGAGTCCTATGTGGATTCCTATGAGTATAACAGCGCCGGCGAATTGAAAAAAACAATAGATGCTTCAGGAGAAGAAGAAACGTATCAGTATGACCAGACAGGACGAATCCTTCAGGTCACACATGCCGATGGCACGAAAACAACTACCTCATATGACGATATGAATAATGTCATCGCCAATACGACGCCAGATAATATGGTTACCAAAGAACGATACAATCCGTTAGGTCTTTTGGCTGAAGAACAGACGGCTGTGGCTACTTATAAGTATGCATACGATCGTGAGGGCAATGTCACGGCTGTAGAAGACGCGGAAGGTAATGTTACAAGATACGGAATGGATGCATTTGGGCGAACACTTAGAACACAGTATCCAGATGAGACTATAGCAACGAAAGTCTATAATGCTGCGGATCGGACGGTTATCTATGAAGACGCGGCTGGTAACAAGACACGAGAGAAGCAAGATTTATTAGGTCGTGTGACCGTAGTGGAAGAGTATCGGAATGGCACATACGTTCCGTTACAACAAAACGAGTACGATCTCGATGGAAACGTAACTGCATCCACTGATGGTAATAATCAACGAACGACTTATACGTATGATGCCGCAGGGCGAATTGCAACTGCGACAACAGCCAAACAAGAAACAAGTCGCTATTTCTACAGTCATCAAGGCCAAGTGACTCAGGTCGTTTCAGCGAATGGTCAGACAATTACCAAACAGTATGATGAATTAGGAAGACTGATCAAGCAGACACCACCAATTCTTGATGGCTCTGCAACCAGCTACTACTATGATAAAAGAAGTAATCTGATCAAAAAGCAGGATCGACTTGGAAAAGTAACAGAATATACGTACAATAGTGACGACATGCTCACAAGCATGAAAGCACAGGATACGAGCGTGTCTTATACGTATGATCATGTTGGACGCAGAACATCGATGACCGATGATCATGGCAAGACCACTTACAGTTATCAAGTATCAGATGGTATGTTGAACGGATTAACGTTTCCAGATGGAACACAACTGAATTATGAAAATAATACCCAGCAACGTCTAGGGTATACCCTGACAGATAACAAAGGACAAGCATTGCGCGTTCATGGTGAAGTAGATGCTATGAAGCGAGTAACTTCCATGGATATTACCTCTGGAACAACACCTGTAGATCGTATGACATTCAGTTATGCACCAAACAGCATGTTGGAAAAATTGTCATTTGGTAAAGGTCTTAGTACAAGTTATCAGTTCAGCGGATATGATTTATCAGGAGTTACGGTCTCGCAAGGAACGTCCGCAGTTCAACAGTTTAGTTATGAATACGACGGCAACAAAAATATCACGTCCCGTACACAGAACGGGGAAACCGATCAATATACGTATGATGAACTGAGCCGAATTCAGACAGAAACGGGTACGCAAAAGGAAACATACACATACGAGCGCAATGGTAACCGATATAGTACCGGAAGCGGTAAGGTGTACGGCTTAAAGGATGCTCAATATACGTATGACAGCCAGAATCGTTTGATCAAGGCAACAGGTGAAGGCAAAACGGTAACCTACAGCTATAATGGGGATGGATTGCTGTACGAACGTGCGGAAGGCGAGCAACAGACTCGTTATTATTACGATGAGCAAGCCAAACTGATGGCAGAGGCTGTTGTAAATTCTGGAAAAGCAGAACTGACTTACGCCTATATCTATGACTTGTATGGACAACTATGGGCTCGACAAGACAAGAAAACTGGTAAACTGGAATACTACCAGTTGAACGGACATGGAGATGTCGTAGGCCTCGTTGACGATACAGGCAAGGTTCTGAACAGTTATACTTATGATATCTGGGGTGGGCCGTTAACAACGGAAGCAACTGTACCGAATATACTTCGCTATGCAGGGGAGTATTGGGATGATACGGTTGGGCTGCAATATCTGCGAGCACGCTGGTATGATCCAGGCATGGCACGTTTTATTGGTGAGGATACGTATGAAGGGGAAATGACGAATCCACTGAGTCAGAATCTATATACTTATGTAGAAAATAATCCTTTAAAGTATAGTGACCCAGGTGGAAATTTTAAAATAAGAAGTGCCGATTTTCTTGCTCTAAAATCTTTCGGCATAACTGTAGGCGACTACGTGCAAGGAGAAAAAATTGGAAAATATGACTATGACAGAGCTAAAGACAGGAAAGCCTTAACCGCAGCAGAAAGATACGTAGTTGATATATTAAGACATATGGGGAAAGATGTATACTTAAACCCTGCGAAGGTAGATTCAAAACAGTATGACTTCAAAATTAACGGATACCATAAGGTTGAATTAAAAACTGCCAATCCCGAACAAGGGGAATTTAATTTGACCAGTGCTATGAGTGCGATAACATATGGAATTGAAAAACAAGGAGCTTATGTGGCTATATATGATTTAACATACTATAATGTTGAATATGATTTAGAGGATATAATGAATCTAAGCACCAAACTTGCAGAAAGGTATAAAGGAACAACTATTATGTATGCAATTCAAGTTTGGGCAGATGAAGGAATTTACTATTTTGATTGGAAAGCTGGAAACAAAAATTTAATAATTAAGATGTAGGGGGATAGATTGTGGAAAAACAAGAGATATTTATGAAGGGGTATCTAAATAGAGGAATCAAGATAACTTTTCTTGACAACTTAAATGTAATTGGTATCTACATTAATTATTATTACCTTAATAATGTTATAGTGATTGTACCTGAAGAGGCTCACGATGATACACGATTACTGATTCCGTTGAGTGCAATAAAAACGATAGAGCCTTGGGACCTTGAACACGATTTACTTAAGGATATTTGATGAAATAGATCTTTTGCATTAAATGGCTGGAAAAACTATAGACCACATGTAGTTAAACATCACAAGAGTATTTGATTCAGTAACAACAATTAGTTTGATGATGCCTTTTTTAGTTTTAATGATTAAGCCAGTCCATTAGTGGGCTGGCTCATTTGTCTTAAGTCTTTTGAAAGGCACTACAACGGGGCGAGTGTACCTGGGGATTGAATTCACCTACCAACTAGGATAATTCAGTAAAGTAACGGCTAAAGAGATTTTTAATTCTCTGGTTCAATTCCTTGAATATACATCAACTTTTTATGTGAGAGAAGATCAAGTGAATTCCATACACTATAATTTCCTTTCTTCAAGAGATGCTAGCAAAGCATTTATATTTCATGTTGTTTTCTACTAGATTACTAGTAAAAGTCCACTTGATTAAAGGATCTTAACAGTAAATGAGAGTACAAGGTGTGTTATGTTTAAAAGTGTAATAACCAAAGTGTTTTTTGATATGTTTCCTGAATTTGAAGTAGCATATCAAGAACACATTTCAGATTATGATGAAGAGTTAGCACATGTTTTTTTGGCGACAATGTACCATTTTAGCAAGAATTGGTGATGATCTAAATATATATAGAAGCACAAAAATATATGGGTGAACGGAACAAAAAACTTTCGGATGAAATTGAATCGTTTATCGGGAGAAAAAACCATTACCAAATAAACCATAATTGTGTAAGGAGACACTCATTTCTTTTATTTGAAAAGTTAATTATTAGATATATTTCGAGTGTTTTCTGACAAATGAATATGAACGAGTTGTGAGATCTTAATGGACAAAACGAATATCATGGCTGAATTTAATATTATAGGAGATCATTTTGAGCCGAAGTTAATCACAGAACAGATTGGAATCGAGCCATCAGGAACCTATATAAAAGGAGAAGAGATTGATGATAGAGATTTGTATCGAAAAGAAGCCTGTTGGTTCTTGGATACGGACTATCAGGAATTTTTTGATATCAATCAGTAATTGAACCAGATCCTCATTTTTTGAAGCCACATATTAAAAAGTTGAAAACGTGGTAGTGGCAGGCTGCAACTTCTAGCTTGTTCGTGGCAGGATACTCGGCGATGCTCTTTGCAATGTTGCTCTTAGGATCACGTCACAACGGAGAAAAGACGCAGGGGATGTATATCCCTGCGCCTAATCAAGAATCAAATCCGTTTACATCAATCCAGATAAGATAGAAAAGACTCTAAAAAATGCTTTTCTAACTCAAGCTGGGCAGAGCTTTTAGCACTTGTTAACGAATGATTAGCTCGTTCCAAAGCCGCACGAATTAGGGACTTGGCGGAATCTTTGTCTTCAAACACATGGTCCATGCGAATGCGGGCTTCCTTAGCCCCATAACGAAGCATCAGGTTGTATTCCATCTCCATATGTCGCGCCAACAAGGACGAACCTGCAATTTTACCATCAGCATCGGTCAAGGGATTGAAGCCACTGTTTTTTCCTCTGCTTTGTTCCACGCATCTTGGACTTCTTGATATGCATTCTTCAAGGTCGCCTGAGAAAATGTACTAACATAATTGTTAGCAGAAGAGTGAACTGTCACATCCAATTTAGGTGCGATTTGATTCGCATCCGAAGCGAGCCTTTGGGCTTACTTCCCGTATTCCTCATGATAGAACCAGGATAGCCAATTCCTCCAATATTCATATTACATCCTTCCTGTTAACGAACATTAATCCAAGCGGTCCACTGTGTTGGAATATTAATGGAATAGACCGTACCTACAAATTGTCCACCTGTACTAGGCGCTTCATAAACCCAAGAATGGGCAAAAGCATCTACGACACGGTCACCGTCCAGATCAATAGCTTCAGACCAGTTGTTAGTCATTGTATTGCCGGCGAGTGTGCCGTAGTGACTGCTGTCATAACCGATCTGGAAAGTAATACACTGAATCCAAGCCCCACCATGATCATTGGTCGTGGAGAGCGGGTTGTTATTGAAGCCGTAAATTTCTTGACCGCCATTAGGAGATACGACACCGTATACATTAATGTGAGATACTTTCGGAGCAGGTGCAAACAGAACTGGACCACCCGCATTATCTGCCTTCTGCGATTCAAATTCAGCCTTAGCCGCTTTCACAGCTTCACGGAATTCTTTGGAATTAATAATTTCTTCCTTTGTCATAGGTTTGGCTTGAGTCACATCACCGTCTGCATAGGCAGCTACATTAAATGAAAGCACTAGAACAAGAATAAGAGCTAAACTAATCAATTTTCTCATAGCAATAAATTCCACCTTTCTTGTTATGGGGATTCTTTTACAAAAACATGCGGTTACGACAAATAGACCTGCTTGCAGCTTAAAGCCTCTTGCCCTCCTCTCTTTTAAAGATGGTTCTTCCCCTTTTTTCTTTACTAAAAAAGAAATTAAGGAGGTAGAACTCTACAGGCTAGAAAACTCTATGAAGTAGGAATGTATATGTAAAATGAATGCCTGCCAATGATTATGTGTTGCAGACAAAATGTAAAACTCATTTATACGCATTGATATCTTAGCTATGATAGGCTCTGATACTTATCTTGAAAATATAAGATTTCAAAATAAATATTTAAATTGTAATATATTCCATTTATACAAACATATAGTACACCTAATCATCCGTACGAGTCAAGTTTCTTCATTAATACTATGATTTGTTAAAGTTTTCTGCTTGTCGTAGTAAAATGCCACAGTATCCTGTAGTCGTAAAAGGAAAACCCTCTGGAACATGTATACACCTACATAGAGATCGTATGGGGCTGAGGGACGGATATAAATCATTCTGAGCGTGGATTCATGCAGTGAAATCAGGAGGTTAGCCGGATGTAATTGCCATTAAACTTCTGCTAACATAGTTGTATCATATCTTAGATGAGCGGTGAAAATGGATGAATACCATTAAAGTTACCCCTGAACAGTTACATCACGTATCGAATCAAGTGGATCAGGCGAGACAACAATTGGAGCATATACGGGAGGATCTCACAAGACAGATCATGTTCCTTCAGCAGATGTGGCTAGGTGTGACGCAGGAGCGTTTTTATGATGAGTTTGCACGGTCACGTCCTGTATTGCAGAAGGCGCTAGAAAGTATGGTAAACACCTCTATGGAACTGAAGGATATCGCCACGCGATTTGAGAATGTCGATGCTGAAAAAGTGAGTCTTGGCAGTGCTGTTAGTGCTCTAGTTGCGGGAGTAATGATGAAGACCTCAAGATATTATGCCGGTTCGGATGATAAGGGCTACCGGATGGCACAAGTCAATATGTTTGGGAAGCTGATGTGGATGCCTGTGAATGAGAATGGTGTTACGGATCAGGCAGCCTTGCAGGCATATAAGAAGGATCAGGGGCATTTGGATTTTAATCGGATGCAAGCTACGGATGCTGAAGCGCCAGGGGAAGATATTTATGCGATGCAGATCAAAGCCTTTGAAAATGGAATTCATCCCTTCACAGGCGAGCCTGTATCCGATAAATATGCTCAGATGATGTTGACTTCTCTGAAGTTCAGCCAGCTATTTATGGCATTTCAGATGGTTCGTGGGAGTATGCCGGGTGGCAAAGGGCCGTTTCGCGTACCTTCTTCTCATCCAGCTGTGGCGAAGATTAAAAAGAATTTGGAATCGGCTGAAGCGAGGAAAGGTAGTAAGATTAAGGGGACGGGTGATGTTTCAGGGGTTAAGAGTGCAAAAGAGGTTGAGATTATTAATAAAAGGGGAGAATCTCTTGGTGAATTTGATGAAATTGACTTGAAAAAAGGCGTCTTCTATGAAGATAAGTCTGCTCAAGGTCTTAATAAAGTTAATCCTAAAACAGGACTACCTGCACAAACACCGCAAGAATTCGCGGACAAACAAATACTTACCAAAACGCGAAATCGGATTTTTGCTCTAGAGAACGCCACATCGACAAGAACAACTGTGAATGGGTCTCAGGAAATACCGGCACTTCAAGAAATAAAAGGCATTAAAGAGTTTGTTTTTAGACTAGACGGTGATACACCTAAATTGAGGCAAGCTGTTAACAAAAGCATTAATAAACTAAAAGAAGAGTTTCCTGACTACAAATTTAGTGTTACTTTTGGAGGTGAATAAGTGCATGTCAATCAGTGCTGTAATATATGAACCGCAAAATGATTTTGAACAGAGTTTCTTTGTTCCCATTGCTACAGAATCGTTTTTTAAAGAATGTTGGCAACCTGCGATTGAAGCACTAGGGTTACAATGGACAGACCTTTTTTCATCAGGTGTTGATGTAGAGGAGGAAGATGTACCGTCAATTATTGAGGAACTAACTCAAATCAAAGATTGGGCGGTAAAAAACTTAACTGAGGAAAAAAGGGATAAAATGTTCGAAAGAATAACAATTCTTCAAAATAAATTGCCACTAGCATTTCAGCGCAAAGATGCTGTTGTTTTTATAGGATAGATCGGTTATTCGTCATTGTTACAGTTTGATGGGATTACCCGATGCAGAGTGAATCCATCATTCAATCAATAACATAAGATCTGTATAAAGACTTCATCAATTGAGTTGTATGCTGGAAAAGGCTTTGGGTTCATCCCTAATTAATGCTACTCTTTCGCATTGAACAGGTCGATTATGGTGAGATACCACTATGATTGATCTGTTTTTTGTTACCTTGTTTCTCCTGTGGTTTTTAAGAAATCTCAACTATTTAAACTGCTGCAATGATAAATACAGTGCAAGGACTAGGATGCAACTTTATTTCAGAACACCACGATCACTAAAATTATCAGTACTTAATTGAACATGTTTCAGCGGGAACGTCATGTGTTAAAAGCTAGCCACTGGGCCTCTATTTAAGCCTCAGTATTCAATAGAAAAAAGTAAAATAGTAATTTTGAATGTTAAGATAGATGGAAAAAAATGTTTAGAGGTGCTGATAATTGGTTTATTTCCAATTTTAGTTAAAGTATGAGGCTTATATTTTTATAACTTTTTCCCTCGTTTTAATGGTATTATAATCCTAAAAAGGAGGGGTAATATTGAACGATTTACGTGGATCAAAATGGAGAAAATGGGATTTACATTTCCATACACCATCTTCATTTGATTATCAAAACAAGTCAATTACTAATTTAGAGATAATAGAGGGTCTCGAAAAAAAAGAGGTTAGAGCAGTAGCCATAACAGATCATCATGTCATGGATGTAGAAAGAATAGAGGAGCTTCAGAGATTAGGTAAAGAAAAAGGGATTACTGTATTTCCCGGAATTGAGTTAAGATCTGAACTCGGTGGAAGTGAATCTATACATTTTATTGGTATTTTTCCAGAAGATTCTGATGTTAGAGAAATATCAGTGAAATTACAAGGGAAGCTTGAAATCACTTCCTCTGATATTAGAAGGAAAGGTGACGATTTTGTTTATTCTGATTTCAAAGAATCTTCCGAATTAATACATGAACTTGGTGGAATTGTAACAGTACATGCTGGTAAGAAAACAAATGGTATTGAAAGCATTCGCAACAACCAAAAATATAAACAGGCTATAAAGAAAGACTTGGTAGAAGGCGGATATATAGATGTATTCGAGGTTGGGCAGCTGGATGACGTGGACGATTATCAAAACATTGTATTCCCACACTTGGGAAGGAACTTTCCTTTGATTATTTGTTCAGACAATCATCTAATTAAGGAATATCACACAAAAGCAAATCTTTGGATTAAATCTGATCTTACTTATAAAGGGCTAAAACAAGCAATTACTGACTCAAACGATAGAATAAAATTAGGAATAAAGCCTGAGCAAATAGTTAATTATGAAACAAAAAAAACCAAAATAATAGACTCACTTATTATAAATAAAACCAATCATAAAATGACAGATTCATGGTTTGATGAATGTAATTTAAAGTTTAACTCAGGACTTGTTTCTATTATAGGAAATAAAGGAAATGGAAAGAGTGCATTAGTGGATATACTCGGATTATTAGGAGGAAGTTCACATAATACCTTTGAATTCTTAAATGAGAAAAAATTCAGAAATTCAAAAAACAATATCTCACAGCATTTTGAAGCGACATTAAAATGGGCAAGTGAAGATACATTTACAAAAAGTCTGTCTGAAAATGTGTCTAACACTGAAGTTGAAAAAGTCAAATATATCCCCCAGCAATATTTAGAGAAACTATGCAATGAAATGAATATCGCTAGTGGCAACAGTTTTGATGATGAAATAAAAAAGGTTATTTTTTCTCATATTAGTATCGAGAATAGACTTGGCTGTGAAACTTTTGACTTATTGTTGGCTCTAAAGACTAAAGAACTGTCTGAGGAAATGAATATTTATAGAATGCAAGTTAGTGAAACTAATTCATTAATATGTGAAATAGAATTAAAATTAACAAATACTTATAGAGAACAGCTGACTGAGCAACTAAGAGTAAAACAATTAGAATATGATCAACATATAAAAACAAAGCCAGAAGTAGTAGAAAAACCACTTAGTGGTGATCAAGTAGATAGTGGCTATGCGCAATTGGCTGAAGAAGTAGCTTTACTGAATGCTCAAAAGTCGCAGCTTCAAGATGAAAAATATATGAAAGTAGAAAAAAGGAAATTTTTTGTCAAGAAACAAGAAGCAGTCAAAAGTTCATTGGGGAAAATTGATAATTTCGTTTTACAGTTTGACAAACTAATAAAAGATTTAAGTGAAAATTTAGAATTGTTAGAAGTGAATCAAGAACAAATAATTACTTTGAAAATTGATAAATCTTTACTTTTATTTAATCAAGAACAGATTAATGATGAACTTATCAAACTAACTGAGTATTTGGATGAAAACTCTGTTGAATCATATAATTACCTATATGAAGGTCTAAATGAAAAACTAAAACAACTTGAAGAGAAATTGGATAGGCCCAATAAACTCTATCAATCTTACTTGACGCAAATGGAACAATGGGGAAGAGTAGAAAAGGAATTAATGGGGGATGCGTTAACACCGAATTCACTTGCATACATACGCAACCAACTGATTGAACTTGATTCTCTGTTACCAGCCGAACTGATTAAGTTAAAAGATTTGAGAAAACAGCTTTCTAATCAAATATTTGATTTAATACAGAAGTTAATATCTACGTATAAGGATCTTTATAATCCTGTTCAAATTGCGATAAGTACCCATCCTTTGATCAGGGAAAAATACCAGCTGAACTTCGAAGTCTCAATAGTGCTAAACACATTTGTGGAAGAATTTTTTAAAATGGTTGGGAATTCTAGAGGCTCATTTTATGGAACAGAAGATGGAAATAGAAGACTAAAAGATATTATTGATAAGTACGAATTTTTAAACTTTGATTCCATTGTTTCTTTTATTGAAGAAATTATTCTAAACTTAGAAACAGATCAGAGATATTCATCTAAATCTGATATACCTATTGAGTCACAGCTTCGAAAAGGTGTGACCAAAGAGCAAATATATAGTTTTTTGTTTAATCTAAATTATTTATCACCAATCTATGCTTTAAAACTTGGAGATAAGGAAATTGATAAGCTGTCACCCGGGGAAAAGGGTGCGTTATTGTTAATGTTTTATCTCTTAGTTGATCTGGATGACCGCCCTTTAATAATAGACCAACCTGAGGAAAATCTAGACAATCAATCGGTTTTTGAACTGCTGGTTCCTTGCATTAAAGAAGCGAAAAATAGAAGGCAAATATTTATTGTTACTCATAACCCCAATTTAGCAGTTGTGTGTGATGCGGAACAAATTATTTATAGTTCAATTGATAAGAAAAATGGAAATAGAGTTAACTATCTTACAGGGGCAATCGAAAATATCGAGGTCAATAATAAAATTGTTGATATTCTTGAAGGGACATGGCCAGCTTTCGATAACAGAACAAATAAATATATTATGTTGGTGTAAATTGAAAATAAATTAGTACCCCTTTCGAGGAAAGAAAATTCGGAAGGGGTACTTTGAATTAGTGATAATGAATTAAATGATGGAATCGTCAAAATATAAAATAACCTTTAGAAGGGTGAGGAAATGTCAGAGATTATTTATAGAACGAAAGAATATTTTAGATTAATTCAAATTGGGAAATGTATATCAAAACATAATAGGAAGCAAATTATGACATCCTCTATGAGGTCATATTTTTCTGAGGTTATATACGAAAAATCTTTGTTAAATGCTAATAGTATCATTAATTTAATACCCAATTCTAATCAAGATAATTATGAAGAAGCTCAAAAATACTTAGATATTAGTTCTGTAGCAAGTTTATCTAGAAATTTAATTGAAATTCATAATGTATTCAATTACATGTGCGAACGAGGTATTTCAAGTGATGAATTTGAATTCAGATTTTATCTATTTTCCTATCATCAACATTTATCATCAGAGAAAATAATTGCTACACTTGGTATTCCGAAATCTACAGGTTATTTAGCGGGTTATGGTCTTTCTTACAGTCAAAATATGCTCCTAAATAATAGTATCTATATATCACTCAGTGATGGTTTAAAAAAGGAGATACAAAAAGGGAAAAAACCATTCTTCTTTGATAGAGTACGAAAAAGACACTCTCCCATCAGTAAAGAGATTGAATCTGGAATTTTTAATTTATTATCAAATAGTGTTCATTCACTTCCTATTGGGTTATTTAATAATTCTTCTTATCCTGGAGATTCACATCTAGATAGAAGTAATCTAGCATTTATTGCGTTAGAAACCTCAATATTATATTTCTCGTCAGTTGCCTTAAGATATATAAAACTAAGAAATAAGCTATCCAAAATTCTAACTTCAGAAGATGTGTTTTTCATTAAAGAAATGACCCAAAACGATAATTTGATGAGTTGGATAAAGCAAAGAGCTGATTTGGAGGATCAGCATAAAATTTAAATGTTGCTAGGTTAATTTATTTCTTAAACATCAAGATATATGGTCAAGAATTTCAATGAGTTCAGAGGGATTTTTATATTTCTACCTATAGATTATCTTATTTATATTTAGTGACTTTCTCCTTCTAATGGGCACCTTATACTGAATGATTTGACTTTTGAATAAAGTTTATTGGTAAAAAATTGGTGCAGAAATGGCTATCAATTTATAGGATAAGGTTTTTTTACATCTGTCCGATTTAAAAGATAATCTGTGCTGGTTTGATGATAATCAGCAAGCTTTATCAATATAGCTGTTGGAATATCCAACTCACCACGTTCATAGTTGCTATATACACGTTGGCTACAGCCAAGATAGGTGGCCATTTGTGTTTGGGATAAGTCTTTGTCTTCACGCAAATTGCGTATACGAGCATACATGTTCATCACCTCACCAACATCATACTTTAGCGTGTTATCCGCTATTGATTTTTAGCGGAAAATCCGCTAAAGTATAGTGAGAATAGTTGGTAAAAAGACTAGGTGGGGATAACATGTCAAACCTGATCGAGGATTTGTTTCACGGGAACCTGCGGTTGGACGAGTCGATTCATCCTGAGCAGGTCGAATATCAAGAGATCAATCGCCAAATATCGGACCTGATGCAGGACTACAAAACACAGCTTACGGGGAACGAATACGATGCTCTGGAACAACTGATAGACTTGATCGGACAATCCACATCCATGTATGTGGAAGCAGCGTTTGAGCAAGGTTTTCGCACAGGCGGCAGACTGATGATTGAGGTTTTAGCCAAACCGTGAGTATCTACCTACTTCATAAGTTAGCCGCAGACAGAACAAAGTAATCAAAAATCCCCTTCTCCATTACCGCCAATCAGGCTGGCATGGGGGAGGGGATTCTGCTTTTAAATTATTCCTTTATCTCAATAACTACTACCTACCGTGCCCCAATATTCTTACCCGCTGGCGTACCCGAGCCGATCAGATCACTACCACCTGCAAGCTTCAGGAAATTGCTTAGGACAGGCGTGCCATCCGCGCTACGCGTTACCGAAGGCACGAGGGAGACAAAGTCGGCTGCGCTGGCGAGCAGGCCTTTGGCATTCTCGCTTTTTTTGTTTTTCCACCAGACGTTGGTGCTGCTGACGTCGGTTCCGCTCGTTTTGTCGCTGGCGCCACCTTGGAAGGATAGGTTGTTGGTGAAGATATGGGTGCCTTTATCGAAGGCAAAGTTGCTTTGCCCGTTGTTCCAGGAGGTGTTATTTTTCATCTGAATCGAACCGGGATTGCTGTTATATGTGAAGCCGTGCTTTTTGTTATTAAACGCAATGCTGTTCTCGACGATATGATTCACCGCAATCTTCTCGCCGCCGAGCTTGAAGCCGTTGCCATCGCTGTTGGAGGTGGAGGTGCCGTCTGATGTTGCACCGTTAGCATAGGCGATGCTGTTACGGATCGTGACCGCGCCGATGGCACCTGTGTCCGTTTTGCTATACAGATCCCAGCCATCGTCCACGTTATAGGCCGCAATACAACCGTCGAAGACGTTGCCCGGGCCTACGGTCAGTTTGGCCGCAAAACCGTCTGCATCCTCGCCGTCATCGGGGTCATAGTTGTTGTGGGAGTAAGAACGAATCACTTCATTATATGCAGGCCATTCACTCTTGGCGGCTGTGGAAGCATAACGTCCCATTTGAATACCCGTATCCCGGTTGTGATGAGCTTCGATCTGCTCCAGACGGTTGTAACTGCCTCCGATGAAGATGCCGTTGTCGCCCGCACCCTTCACCTCAAGCCCTTTGACGAACCAGTAGTCTCCGAACATTTGCAGTCCACGATTGGTGGAAGCGAAGGCTTGAGCGGAGAAATCAAAGACCGGTTTTTCCGATCCATACGCCACCAGGTTTTTACGTTGGCTCGATGTGCCGCTGTTGCCACGTTCAATGGTAATGGTCTGGGAGAAGTTATAGGTACCGCCGCGTAGATAGATCGTTTTGCCTGGTGCGATCTGGGTCAATGCGTTAGCCAGTGACGTTGGACTGTTCAGTGTTCCCGGATTGCTGGCTGAGCCGCCAGGAGACACATACAGATCACCCGCAGCAAGTGCGATATTCGAAGTCGCCACCGATTCAGAGGGATTTTGCAAGCTGCTCTCGATCAGCTCTTCAGCACCAACCGATCCACCACCAATCAATAATAGAGGGAACGCGGCACTCAGACAGATATGGGCCATTTTGGATTTGAGGGAGCGTTCCTTCAGAGAACGTGCAGATCGTGCAGATACATGAGTGGATGTGGATGGGAATAATTTCATTACGTAAGCCTCCTTGGTTAATTGGGAATAGAATGAAGAGCATGTGGTAGCTGTGTACCAGACCGTTACCTATGAGATAGATCATGCCGGCTGGTTAGATGTAATCTCTAGGACACAGCTTTATGGTAAATGTTGTAAGCGTTATCATCAATAATCATCTGATCAGATGGAGGTACATGCAGGTAGGTCAGGCCTGCAAGCTTCCAATGCCTGTAATATCACGTGAATTATGTAATCTTTCCATTGGGTGATAGCTCTCATTTAACGAAGAATCATCTGAAATGAACGTAGAGAAGTACGCTTTTCCATCCTCAGAGTACCAGTTTTACTTATGATCCACTCCTATGAACTTCATTCAACCTAAAATAAATAGCAGCCTACATCCTGAAGTGGAGATTACACTCAAGCTAGTCATGAAAAAGCCCTGATAGCAGCTGCAACGAGCAACTTGACGATCAGGGCTATGTTTAATCCAGAACGTAATCTGCTTACTCAAAATACTCGGATGTACTAACAGTGTCAGACTTATCAGTCTAAATGCTGTCCAGCTACTTTAATATCCGTCCGTCTCGCGACTGCGTTTCTCTGCTTGCTCGACACTTGGTTCATGTTTCGGTTGGACCGTTACGCTATCATCGGTTGGAACAGAGGCCAACCCTTCAGAGACGCGCCGACCGTAATCCGCATCCGCTTGGGTGAAGTAAGAGATCATTCGATCCCGGATATCCGGTTTGCATTGTGCCAACGCGCCGACCATGTTGCTGATCAGCTCATCTCGCTCCCAATCCTCGAACGCCCGGTACGTATCACCCGCTTGTCCAAAGTCATTGGTGCGCTCAATCTTCTCGCGGACAAGTCGGCCCTCCACCAGTGGTTCATGCTCCTTGCCACGAGGGGGTGCTTCCTTTAAGCCACCAAGCGAAGAAGGTTCGTAGTTCACATGCGGATTCTGACCCGGTGCACGATCCACCTGATACTGCATCTGCCCGCCGCTCTGATTCGTGGCTACCCGATTTTTCGGTGCATTCACAGGCAGTTGCAGATAGTTCGCACCCACCCGGTGACGCTGGGTATCCGAATAGGAGAAGGTCCGTCCTTGCAGCAGTTTGTCATCTGAGAAATCCAACCCGTCTACCAATACACCTGTGCCAAACGCTGCTTGCTCCACTTCATTGAAATAATCTTCGGGATTACGATTCAACGTCATTTTGCCCACAGGTAGAAAAGGGAACTGATCTTGCGGCCATAGCTTGGTTGGGTCCAGCGGGTCGAAGTCCAACTCTGGATGCTCGCCGTCCTCCATTACTTGAACGCACAGCTCCCATTCGGGATACTCTCCTTGTTCAATGGCGTGATACAGATCCAACGTCGCATGGTTGAAATTCTGTCCCTGAATCTCGCTCGCGTCTTTTTGCAGCAGGTTGCGTATCCCTTGATTGAGCGGTTCCCAGTGGTATTTGATGAGCACGCCCGTGCCTTCCTGATTGACCCATTTATATGTATTAACACCCGACCCTTGCATTTGCCGATAATTCGCTGGAATGCCCCATGGAGAGAAGAGGAATGTCACCATATGGGTAGCTTCAGGGCTCAGCGAGACAAAATCGAAAAACCGCTCCATATCCTGTGCATTGGTCAACGGGTCTGGCTTAAAGGCATGTACCATATCCGGGAATTTGAGCGGGTCGCGAATGAAAAAGATTTTCAGATTGTTACCCACCAGATCCCAGTTGCCATCTTCAGTATAGAATTTTACAGCAAACCCGCGCGGATCCCGAAGGGTCTCCGGTGAGTGCCCACCGTGAATAACGGTAGAGAAGCGAACGAATACCGGCGTTTGCTTGCCTTTTTCCTGAAACAGACGTGCACGAGTGTACTTCGATACCGGTTCATCACCGGCCGTTCCATACGCTTCAAATATGCCATGAGCGCCAGCGCCGCGGGCATGGACCACACGTTCCGGAATACGTTCACGGTCGAAGTGTGTAATTTTTTCGAGAAAATGATAGTTCTCCAGCGTAGTCGGTCCGCGGCTGCCAACGGTTCGTACATTCTGATTGTCCGTAATGGGATGCCCTTGTCGATCCGTTAATGTCTCAGCTGATTTGTCTGAGGAATGCTCTGGTTGTGAAGACTGATGATTCATGGAGTGGAGCACCGCCTTTCCTTAAAGTGGATTCCTGTATATATTTTCCCTGAAAGTTGGTTCTATACATTCAACCTTGCAAATAACCTAACAAAAAAAGCTTGTCACCGGCCTCGCCGCGTGAGATAATTAACTTTTGCCCAGCGGCCTTTTTGGAACGGAAAATTGAAATTGGACCGCTTTGTCTAAGAATGGAGGCTGACCTAGGATTGTCTACACAACGTTATCCTTTTGCATATGATCCGGCTGAACCTTTTGTATCCCGTCTGGGAGAATGGGTTGCCGATGTTTTTTACGATATTTTGCCAGAGTTCGGCTTCGAGGTACGGGATGAACAGATTTTTATGGCGTACCAGCTCGAACGGGCCTATGGAGATAAAAAGACCATTATGGCTGAGGCCGGTGTCGGAACAGGCAAGACGTTAGTCTATCTGCTCTACGCGGTCTGTTATGCACGTTATACGGGCAAACCAGCAGTGATCGCCTGTGCTGATGAGTCTTTGATTGAACAGCTTGTGAAGCCCGGTGGAGATATTGCGAAGCTGGCTGCACATCTGGACTTGGAAGTGGATGCACGTCTGGGTAAGTCACCGGACCAGTATGTCTGTCTGAACAAATTGAGTGCGGTGCGATTCGCGGATGAAGATGCACCTGTTATTGAAGAGGTACATGAGAGTCTGCCGGATTTTGTGAATACGCCGGGTACACTTCAGGCTTTCCATCCGTACGGTGACCGGAAACAGTACCCACATCTGAATGATCGTCAGTGGAACAAAATCAACTGGGACCCGTTCCAGGATTGTTTTGTTTGTCCAAAAAGACAACGCTGCGGCCTGACGCTGTCGCGTGACCATTACCGTCGTTCCAAAGACATCATCATCTGTTCCCATGATTATTACATGGAGCATGTGTGGACCTATGATGCGCGCAAACGCGAGGGACAATTGCCTCTGCTACCCGATCACAGCTCGGTTGTATTTGATGAAGGACATTTGCTGGAAGAAGCAGCCCTGAACGCACTAAGCTACAAGCTGAAACACCGCATCTTCGAGGAACTCGTCACTCGCCTGTTAGAAGGAGAGATTCGTGAATCCCTCGCGGAGTGTGTGGATGAAGCGATTGAGAGCAGTGAGCGACTGTTTGCGTTGCTGGATACGTATACGGTCGCGATCCCTGGTTCGGAACGGAAAGAAGTTCGGGTAGAGCCGCCACTGCTGCGTGAGATTGAACGTCTGACGAGTGTGCTGGATGCAATCGGCGAAGAATTGGTATTTGAGAGCGGATTGTTCTCGCTGGATGGTTACCAGATGCGTGTCGTGGAAGAACATCTCGATATGATTCAGTCTGCGCTTGCCTTGTTCCGCAAGGAAGATGGTTACATCTGTTGGGCGGAAGAGAGCGAGGATGAGACGACCTTATCGATCATGCCGCGCACTGTGAAGGAAATGCTGAACGAGCGTGTGTTCAACACAGGTATTCCAATCGTGTTCTCCTCCGCCACGTTATCTGTGGACAGTTCATTCCGTTATGTGGCGGACAGCCTGGGCATTGATGATTTTGTATCATTCTCGGTGGCTTCCCCGTATGATTATGCGGACAAAATGAAGATGAAAATTACCGATGAAGCTGTACCGGGTCACCCGGAGAACGAAAATCGCTTGCGTGATGCGGTGTCGTTACTACAGGAGAGTGGAGGGCGTGCGCTGATTCTGTTCCGTACGATGGAAGAATTACGCGCGTTCAAACAGGACATCGTTCATGTACCTGAAGCAGAAGGTTTGCGCTTTATGTATGAGGGCGACCGGGAGATCAGTGATCTGATCGCGGCGTTCCAGCAGGATGAGGAGAGTGTGCTGTGCTCCGTTAATCTGTGGGAAGGACTGGACGTTCCGGGTCCGTCATTATCCAATGTCATGATCTGGTCGCTTCCGTATCCACCACAGGACCCTGTCTTCAATGCAAAACGTAGTGCGTCAGCAGCACCATACGAAGAGATCGATCTTCCGTATATGCTCTTGCGTGTGAAGCAAGGTCTTGGACGTCTGATTCGGACAAGCACGGATTCCGGTTCTGCGGTCATTCTCGATGAATCGCTGTATACCAAAAAGGAAGCCAAAGACCGCATTGCGGCCCTGCTTCCTGAAGGTGTGGAATGGACAACCCTGACACACTAACCAGCTTACGTTAAATGTTCTTGCTTTATTTTTGATAATAAGGTTTCTTGCCAAAATAAGTTCTTGTTCTCTGCGGATTCACCATCCGTAAGTGAGCAAGGGCTTTTTTTGTTTTGATGGTTCCTCTAATGTAATTCGCTTCCCTTTTTTTCGAGGGATTTTCCCTCGCTCCTCGCTACCAATTGCTTCAACATTCTAACGAACCTACCGCACCTTATTAGAGTGATCATTAAGTGATGTAAATTCTAACGAATCTCAGTAACGTTATCCCGCCGAAAATGGCTTTTAAGCCTGTAAATCGACCGAATTTGGAGAAATAACGTCGCTGTGATTCGTTACACGTCAGACCTGCGTAAATAGGAGCGAATAGCGTGTGTCAGATTCATTAGAACCAATGACCAATGAGCGCTAATAAGGGAGGGCCTCTGTCATGCTCATGACTTTTGGGACATGGAAGCCCCTTTTTGATGTGTGCAGATTTATGCTGTGTTAAAAAATACCCATGCTCAGATACCGTTCCCCGGTATCCGGCGCAATGCAGAGCACCCGGTGCCCCGGCCCCAGTTCCTTCGCGATGCGAAGGGAGGCCCACACCGAAGCCCCAGAGGAAGGGCCGAGCAACAGCCCTTCCCGGGCAGCAAGCTGCCGCATCGTATCCAGTGCGTCCTCATCGGACACCTGGATGATTGCATCCCATACGTCGGTATTCAGGATGTCCGGAATGAACCCCGGACTTGTACCGACGAGCTTGTGTGGTCCGGGCTCGCCACCGGACAACACCGGAGAACCTTTGGGCTCCACCGCATAGATGCGGATATCGGGTAACTGCTTGCGCAGTTCTTCTCCCGTCCCGGTAATGGTTCCGCCGGTTCCCGCCGTAGCGATGAAGGCGTCCAACCTGCCTTCCATCTGCTGCATAATCTCGGGAGCTGTCGTAATCCGGTGAATATCCGGGTTTGCCTGATTTTCGAACTGCTGCGGAATGAAACTTCCCGGAATATCTGCTTGAAGTTCTTTCGCTTTGCGAATTGCGCCAGGCATCCGCTCTGCAGCAGGGGTGAGCACCACATCTGCGCCGTAGGCTTTCAGAATGTTGATGCGCTCCTTAGACATATTGTCCGGCATGATCAGAATGGCTTTATATCCTTTGGCGGCGGCATTCATGGCAAGACCAATCCCGGTATTGCCGCTCGTCGGTTCAATAATGGTAGCACCAGGGAGCAAGTGTCCCGCACGTTCAGCCTGAACGATCAGGTTATAGGCGGCACGGTCTTTGACGCTGCCACTCGGGTTGAAGTATTCCAGTTTCACGTATACATCAGCGGAGTCGCTGCCTGTGAGTCGGTTCAGTTTAACGGCAGGTGTCTGGCCGATCAGTTCTGTTACATCTGCGGCAATGCCTGTATGTGCGGGTGTTTGTTTAATCGAATGTGTATTCAAATCCATGAAGTACAACTCCTTGATTGATAAGACGTTGAGAGTATATCCGGTTGAAATCTTTTCATGCCTTATTGGAATGGTTGGATATCTCTATTCCATCTTAATGAACGTAACCTTCCGTGGTCAACTTGTTTTGCTGGGGATGGGTTCAATAGTGTCAAAGTTATATCAAGTCTGCGCCAAGTCCATCTCCAGATGCCGACTGAGTTCTTTTTTGACTTCATTGCGTGCGAATGTCCACAGCATATAGAACCGTTGCCAATACCCCCTGCACATATACAGAGTTTCGATACCCTCGGCTTCCCGTTTCTCTTCCAGTACTTTGACACCGCGGGTTCTCATCTGTTTACGAAGGGCCAACATCTCCTTGAGCACATTGTTCTGAATGCGGGTCAGCGACAGGATGTAGACTTCGGGCATCTTCAGCAACAGCGTATCCAGTGTGCGAATATCTCGTTCAAGTACATCCAGCAAAAGCGTTCGCACAACCAGACCTTTAATCAGACGATGGTCTTCATCCGCAGGGGATGGGGCGGAAGTTGAGGATGTCATATGTTCACTTCCTTAACCTTTAATTGGAATTTTATATTTACAGAACATGTGTTCTTATATTATAATCAATATATGTAATGGAGATACACAATACAACCGAGAAATATTGGAAGCACACATTACCGCATTTTCCTAAAGGTACAGATATTGAATGAAGCTAAGGATTTAGGGACAAGCCTGCTCCAAAATAAGGTATAATTTATGGGTTTTGCAGGAAACCTAAGGCCATAAACCAATTAAGCCTTATGCAATGCAGTCTGCTACAGAAGTAATTACAAGCAATGAATTACTGCAATGAATTGCAATCATGATTCAAGGATGCTTTGCCTTAACACGATGGCACCAGGTCAACGAGTAGAAGCAGCTTTATTTTAGCGAAAATGAGCAACAAAAAAGCCCCTGCCTTGGGCGGCGGGGCCTATGGAATACTGCCGATTCAGCGGCAGGTTTGATGATGTGTTCAGAAATTAAGCAAGATATTGAGGCTTTTCGTAGAACGCCTCTTTTTCAAGGATGACCTTATAAGGTCTTTCCTTGCCCTTCAGGGAGGGCCCAATGGTAGTTAGCGGTACGGCCGGCTTGTGGAAACGATCTTCTTCCTTGGGTTCCGGAACCGGTCGTGATGATTCGGGCGCAGAACTGAGGCGTACCTTTTTTTCGCTGCCCCAGCGCTTGCTTATTTTTTTCGTTTCCGGTTTCATTCCGGTTCGCCTCCTAACAAATCGTTGATGGCGTTGAACAGTTGACGATTCTGTAGGTCAATCTGCTGAAATACCGCCTCATCCGCTTCAATATGTCCAATAATGTGAACGGTGATTACATACCTCTTGGCTACAGGATAGCATAGCAGATACTCTTTCTCAAGGTAATCATCATACAGGTTAATCTTGATTTTATTCTCCCGGTAAGAATCAATCACCAGGATGCGCTTGGGATCATCCGGTTGTTTGTCGTCATTAGCGGACAAGTCATACTTTCTCCCCGGTTCTCCAACATTACCACATAATTGCTCAATATAACCACTGTCATCTGTACGGTATATGGCTGTGCCACGTACAGCGAATGGAGGATGAGAGACAAAGGCAGTACGCAAGGCATCGCTCATTCGCTCCAGCATCTTGGCATCTGCTTTGCGGGTACGCAGCAATTCCCTAAAGAACCGCAGCAACTTAAGCAGTTGTAACCTCGCTTCTCCCTCAGTGCGTTTATGCTTCTCAATGATGTTCTCCAATTCTGGGTCACTCCAGCGTCCTTGTTCCTCAATACTGTCTGCGATTTTGGAACATGCCACGGACACGGCTGGTGCCCACTTTCCGTCAGAACGGATTTCATACACGAGTGGATTTAACCCCAGCAGATCTGTGGGCATACGCAATCCTTCGACCTTGGTTGTGTCCTTGATGTCTGTAATATCCTCAGGAAGAATGAAAAAAATACGTTTTCGTCCCAGACGACCCATAAACAGACCCATTTCCAGCATTGTATTATCCCGGACCGACGCGTAGTACTTCCCGCGAATTTTGGATATATCATCCGGATGAAAAATAAAAATGGCAAAGTCAGTCGTACGGACCTCTACTTCCAGATCGTCCATGGTATAGCTGCTTGGATTAAAAACCCCGGAATACCAAGGGGTAACTTCGGCTGAAAAACGTAAGTTTTCGTGTACTGCGGCTGCAATCGGCTTCGCTTCCAGCGAGCAGCCAATAAAGACTCTTGGCTTTAACGTTTTCATCAATCCGCCTCGCTTAAACGGTAGTGGGATTCAATTGTTATATTATACCATAAACAGCAGAGTAAGTCTGGAAACGTCTGAACTGGACAAAGAATAAGCCGATTACGTTTGCTATAGTGTATGTGTGAAAGGAAAATGATTCCTTTAAAAAGCGCAAGAAAATAAAAAAAGGCCCCAATTTGTCACAGTTGGGTGACTGACAGTTATTTTTGGAAGCTTTGGTCATAGAATAAAGGAGCAGGTTGCACCATTAGCAAGCATTGCTTATCCTGGTGTTGCCGTATGACTGCTGGAGCAGTCCAAAGGCTGCTTTATGCCTGTTTTTGAGGGGTCTACTGTTTAGACCCGGTCACGTTGGTGTTATATAATAGAAGAACAAGCAAGTTAGCTTTGGTGTTTAAACTGAATGAACTTGCAACTGCTGTAAGTTGGATTTACAATTTACACAGGAACGAAGAGTGCAGAACCCATCTGTAGAAGCGAAGCGTTCGTCTGAAAGCTTTTTGAATGAAAGCAGATTCGGAAGCATAAGCGATCACCGGATTTTCCCCAGAGGGAAAATGGAATTCCAAAAATCCGGGGATAACCGCGATCAAAAGAGGGTACTGTAATCCAAGTGTAAGTGTACAATTAAATGTTCAAGCTTATGCATTGTAGTTATTTTTCAGTTTAACTGAGCACAGCTAACCACAACAGAACAGAAAGGATCAGGATACCATGAGTTCCCGAAGGACAATCTCCCCAAGGACGATCTGGAAACGTTACGATCTCTCATACACATAGCGCCCCTTGTAGAGTACACCAACCGGTTCAAAAAAACGGCTGACTCTGCGAAAGAGGGGATTGGAATGAATATTCGAAGGACGTACACGATGATTTCTTCCAGGCTTACCTTTTGCAGGGTACGGTCGGTCTAAAAAACCAACCTACAAACTGCGAGGGAACCTGAATGAAGAGAACATCGTTAACCTTACAACACGTTAAAACAGAGGCGATCAAATTCGCCATTATGCTACTCGGTACATTTATTTTAGCTTTTGCTTATTATCACATTAACTTTCAGAATCATTTATCGGAGGGCGGATTTGTTGGTCTGGCCCTGCTCGGAAAATACGCAACAGGCTTATCACCTGCTATCGGTATGTTGTTACTGGACATTCCGGTCATGATCCTGGCTTGGTTCCTTAAAGGCTGGAAATTCATGATTCAGGCATTGCTTGGCGTCGGTGCATTTTCTCTATTCTATGACGGCTTTGAACGATACTCCACACTGGTATTGTCGTTTAACGGAAATCTGTGGATTCCGGCAGTTCTATCCGGTATATTGACAGGGGTAGGCGCTGGGATCGTGCTTCGATTCGGTGGAGCGACAGGTGGAGACGATATTCTCGCCGTGCTGGTTAGCCGCTGGAAGGGATGGAAGCTGGGAACAGTTTTCTTTGTCAGCGATGCTTTTGTATTGGGATTGTCGCTTTTCTTTCTTCCGGTAAAAGAAACTTTATATACGATTCTGGCCGTATGGATTGCCAGCAAAGTCATCACGTACGTCGTTAGTGTTCCGGCTCGCGGAACCGTGGTTACAACTTCGGCTGTGAAATTGCCGATGCCATCGGCTGCAGCCAAGGCAGTTAACGCTGCTGCTATTTCACAACGGACTACGGTGGCTAGAGGGGTATCCAATTAACCATACGTTTCAGAACAACCATAACCTGTATTCATCATATTCAGGTCTTGATAGTTAAAGTTCATACAAAATCCCTTTTGCTGCTTTTCAGCAGCAAAAGGGATTTTGTTGTTTTCCGATTCATTCAAGACTTGATCGAAGAAGCAATCTGACCATCCTGATTATGGATAATCGCTCGAATATTTTGTTTGCTACTCAGTTCTTTGGCCTTATCTACAGCTTCTGCCTTAGTATCAAATGTGGACAGATAGGTAGACTTTCCTTCTTCTTTGATCGCCCAACCGGAGTCGGTAGGCACGACATGGATGTTGTCATGACTTTTGGACGAAGAAACGGGCTCGGAATGACGACGATCCGTGGAAGACGACTTTTTAGGGTTGGAATTATCGGAAGAAGATGTGGAGTCCGATTTCGAACTTTCCGGTGCGGGATGATTTTCATCCCATTCTTCCGCCTTAGCTGTCGCTATGGCAATCGAGCGTCCTTCCTCATACCCGTCATCGAGCAGAGCATTGGCAATCTCAATTGCTTTATGTCTAACACGTGGTTCCAGGTTCTTCATGGATACCGGATAATCCTGTTTGTTCCAAGGCATATGAACCCCTCCTGTACAATAATGGATTAATTGTATATTACCCTGTGAGGAGAGGGATAAACGATGAACATCCGAGGTCGTAAGTGCATTTACCGATGATCTATATAAATTGAAATAAACATTTACACGAAACGGAGAGGACAGAAAAAAACTGAAGAAACGAAGTGTTCGCCTTTATCCCCGGATTTACCCCTTTCTAAAAGGAATCAAAAAATCTGGGGATAACAGCGATCGGAAGGTTGTTCTGTCATCGGAGTGTCCCAGTGTAAACATTCTTTAGTTCAACTTATATAAAAGGATCTCGTTCCTATACTTTTGCAAGTCAGAGGAGTATAATGCTGTCCATGAAAGAAATAAGTTCAATAACAGGAATATAAAGGAGTACATACATATGTTTAGTCTTAGTCTGGCAATCCCTATGCTGTTCACCATGCTGATTCATGCCGCAGACAGCTTATCATACGCGCTACGCCTTGGTGGTTTACGCACTCGCAGAATTGCGCTAGCCATTTCTTTGGCGGGTATCTTGCTGCTGGTTTCTAGAACCTCGAATATGGCCCAAGGTCCGATGGTAGGTAATCTGGTGGATACCGCAACACGTGGAGCCAATCCACACTTTGCAGCGCAGCTGCACTGGTTAATGGGTGCGGCAACAATAGGAACGGCATTAGCCATATTGTGTTTTCCAACCATGGTGAAGCTCTCATCGAGAATGGTTGTACATTTTGAAGCAGCCGGCTCTATCCCTGCGATGGTTCGCGGTATGCTGAAGCGAAGCAAGATTAGAAATGCAACGTATTACATCACCCCGCCATCCTGGAAGATGGCCAAACGATTGGTACAACATGGGATGCCAAGACGGTTAATGTTGCTGAATGTAGCGGTAACCGCAATCTACACCACGGGTGTCCTGTCCAGCTTGTACGCAGCATATCTTTACCCAGGGCAGGCTGTAGCTGCATCCCAATCAACCGGGCTAATTAACGGAATAGCGACTATTTTGTTAACCATCCTGATTGATCCGCGGATTTCCCTGCTCAGTGACCGATCATTACGTGGTGAGATCCGTTTGGATCGCATGAATCAGATTTATGGTTGCATGCTCGTATCCCGTTTATTCGGTACACTGTTGGCACAGTTGTTATTAATTCCATTTGCGTATTGGATCGGTTGGATCGTAAGTATGATGTGACGACTTCTTTCCTGAATTGTAGCCAGGCACTCTCTTGTACATCTTTTGAAACAGCAAATGAGAGGGTGCCTGTGCAAAATGAATTGACGGAGTATTTGTGCTGTGATACTATTAGACCGAATAGTCGGTTTAATTTATGGAGGTTTTTCCAATCGAAGTTAAACGAAGAAAAGATGTTGCCCAGATAAAAAAAGACATTGCACGTAATACCAAAGAACTGTTTGCCCAAAAGGGATATAGTGCAACTTCCATGGAAGACATATGTACGATTAACAATCGGAGTAAAGGCAGCATCTATTATCATTTCAAAAGCAAAGAAGAGTTATTCATGTATCTAATCAAGCTTAACAATGAAGATTGGATGGATGCTTGGCTGGACAAAGAATCCGGGTATAAGACTGCCATAGACAAACTGTACGGACTTGCTGACCATTACGTGGATGATTTGGCTAACCCGCTGAATCACGCCATTAACGAGTTTGTCTCGGGTCAGGTCGTCAGCCAGGAGATGCTTGATGAGATGCTTTCCCTGATCCGTATTCCGTATGCGACATATGAGTCCATTATTACTAAAGGGATGGAAGATGGGGAGTTAAAACCGGATGACCCACAGGATGTAATGCACATTATCTACGGTCTGTTTAGCGGATTGACTACACTCTATTATGAGAAGGACCTGACGGATATTCGTCGTATTTACCACAAAGGGATGGCCAGTCTGCTAGCAGGCATTCAACAACGTTAACCATGAAAAGCTGATGTAACGTCAGTTTTTCTTTTTAAATATTAATAAACCGGACAGTCGGTTTAAAAGAGGAGATGGAGAATGAATACATTGTTCAGAAATAAAGCTTTTTTAATCGTGACAGGGTCTGATCTGCTGCAAAATCTGGCGATATGGATCCGGAATATGGCAATCCTCTATTATGTAATGGATCGAACTCAAGGAAGTCCAATAGCTGTCTCGCTGATTACCGTACTTGAATATGCCCCGATTTTTGTTTTCTCCATCATTGGCGGTGCACTTGCTGATCGCTGGAATCCCAAACGTACGATGATACTGGGGGATATTCTGAGTGCGTTATCTATTGTCATGATTATTGGCGTCTTATCTTCCGGGTATTGGCAGATTCTATACGTAGCCACGTTTGTATCCTCTGTCGTTAGCCAGTTTTCTCAACCATCCTCTCTCAAGATTGTGAGGCGAAATGTAAAGGGAGAACATTTGCAGTCTGCAATTGCTATTACACAGAGTGGTCAATCGTTGTTTTTAATTCTCGGACCAATCGTCGGAACGTTTATATACACTGCAATGGGCATTCAGGCATCCATGTACGCATTACTCATTCTGTTCCTCATCTCTGCGCTTCTACTCACATTTCTGCCTAAAGACGCCACCCAGCGGGAAACAAATACCTCATTATTAGCGGATATCAGAGAGGGCTGGCAATATGTTGCTCGATCTCAATCGTTAAAAATGCTTAGTCTGGTATTCATCTGTATAGGGCTTTCTGCGGGTCTCATCAGCCCACTTGGAATATTTCTGATCACCGAACGTCTGGGACTTGAAGCAACGTCATTACAGTTTCTCTCTGGAGCGTCCGGATTAGGTTTATTGATTGGAGGAGGGATTGCGGCTGCTGTAAGTGCCAAGCTGAACCAGACTCTAACTCTGATCGTAGGTGTGCTGTGTCTGGCTGTAGCCACGATGGGAGAAGTGTTATCCAGTTGGTTCTGGCTGACCCTTTTGATCAGCTTCTTGAGCTCCATCAGTTTGGCATTTATCAACGTTATCATCTCCACGTACCTGGTCACCCGGATAGATGAGCACTTGATCGGGAGAGTGAATGGCACCATCACACCTTTATTCATAGGAAGCATGCTTCTTGGATCTTCCATGGCAGGTGTACTGATGAACAGCACATCCATTTTTATCGTCTACGCAATTTCGGTTACCGTGATGATCATGGGTATTGTTCCAGCGATGCGTATTCAATTTCGTAATGATCAGACGGCTCCTGCCAATCAATTGAATTCGGAAATCTCTTCGAGCCAAACCTAATCAATGCATTCTTGTGCAACAATAGTTCGTCTATTAAAACAAGAACGTACAACAAAAAAGCAGCGGGATCATCCCACTGCTCTTTTTGTATTTGTATTATAACTTATTGGAAAAGGACGGCGTACTCACCGTATCCTTCTTTTTGCAAGTCTTCTTTGGGTACAAAACGAAGTGCCGCAGAGTTGATGCAATAACGCATTCCACCTGCTTCGGCAGGACCATCGTTGAACAGGTGACCCAGATGGGAATCGCCCTCACGACTTCTCACTTCGGTACGAATCATGAAATGGCTGAGATCGGTTTTTTCCTTCACGTTGTGGTCACGCAATGGACGTGTGAAGCTCGGCCAGCCGCAGCCGGAGTCGTATTTGTCGGTAGAGCTGAACAATGGCTCGCCAGATACGATGTCCACATAGATACCATCACCGTGGTGATCCCAGAATTCGTTATGGAATGCAGGCTCGGTCGCGCTGTTCTGCGTAACTTCATATTGAAGCGGCGTCAAACGCTCTTTCAGCCCGTCTTTATCCACGTTACCGGTCCAGTTGCGTTCGATGAAATCTACACGTCCAGAACCTTTGCTGTAGCGTTTGTAATGGGCAGGGTTCTTCCGGTGATAATTTTGGTGATGTTCTTCCGCTTCATAGAACGGTTTGGCTGGCAAAATCGGAGTGAAGATTGGTTTATCAAAACGTCCGCTTTGTCCCAGCTCCGCTTTGGAAGCTTCCGCAATCTGGCGCTGTTCTTCGCTGTGATAGAAGATGGCCGTCTGATAGGAAGATCCACGGTCATGGAATTGCCCGCCTGTATCCGTAGGATCAATCTGCTGCCAGAACAGTTCAACCAGTTTCTTATAAGGGAAGATGGCAGGGTCAAACGTAATTTGTACAGCCTCTACATGTCCTGTTGTCTCCGAGCAGACCTCTTCATATGTTGGATTCTCGGTATGTCCTCCTGTATAACCCGATACGATCTTATGAATACCGGGCAGTTCTTCAAAGGGGGATACCATACACCAGAAGCATCCGCCTGCAAAAGTTGCTAACTCACTTGAATGTTGTTCCATGCTATAGTCACTCCATTTCTGATGAAGATTTAGCGCTCGTGTTCGAGCTCCAGCAATCTACCATTTTATTAAACTTGTTACACAAGCATTAGGCTTGCTCTTCTATTATATCCTGAATTGGCAAGCCAACCAAGCCGGAATGAAAACAAGCTGAATCTGAACGGTTTGCGAATTCTGAATTCAAGCTTTGTTGCGTGATCGAAAGCGAAATAAGAGCAATACAATGGCCATGAACACCAGATATCCGGCAAGGATCGCCAGGCTCAGCCAGATTGAGGTTTCAGCCTGTGCGCCTGCATAGGCAAATACAAAAATCGCTGGCATTTTCCCAATGGCCGTGGCAACCATGAAGACCCAGAATGGCGTGTACGTTATACCTGCGTAGATATTAACGGCCATCTGAGGCACGATCGGCAACAGTCGCATTGACATGACACCCATGAACGGATGTGCTTCCATCCATGTGGTAAAACGGTTCAGACCCCGAATACGTTCGAGGTACGATCTCGCCTGATGTCTGAAGATGGTTCTTGCTCCGCCATACACGAGCATGGCTGCAAGTGTTGTGCCAAGCCAGCATATCCAGGCTGCCGTGGTGGTACCGTAACTGTAACCAAAGGCGATAATAACAAACTTATAAGGAATTACTGGCACAAGAGCAAACAATGTTGCCATGGCGAGTAACAGCGGAATGGACTGATGGAGATCGGTCCAGGCCAGCAGTTCATATCTGTAAATAAACGTGACTCCTGCAAGTAAAACATATAACAGAAGCCATAACCATTTTCGCAAAATCCCAAACGCTCCTTTCAGATCAGGCAGGTCTAGTCGTGTCCCGATCTGTACTGCTGTTCCTCATAAGTTTACCACGTTCGCCCATTGTCTGAACAATTCGTGCGAAGTGTGCTGCAATCACTGGCAAGTTGCTGTCCGAAGGGTTACACTATAGGACGTGGAAATATAGAACCGAACTGAAGGTGGAATGATCATCATGGAAACAACCCAACGTAAACGAGTTGCAATTATCGGCCTCGGCGATATTGCACGTAAAGTATATTTGCCGCTGTTAACAGCTCATCCGAACGTGGAGATTGTAGGCATAATGAACCGATCTCCGGAGCCGGTCAAAGCCGTTCAGGAGGCGTATCGATTAGAACGGGGAACAACGGATCTGAAAGAACTGTTGTCCTGGGATCTGGATGCGGTGTTTGTACATACAGCAACGGAAGCGCACTTTGACATTGTCATGCAATGTCTGGAACAGGGATTAGCCGTGTACGTAGACAAGCCGTTGTCCTATACGCTTCGGGAGTCGGAAGAGATGACTGCTTTTGCCGAAGCACAAGGGCTGCTACTCGCAGTAGGCTTCAACCGCAGATTCGCACCGATGTACCAAAAAGCGAAAGAATGGATGCAGGGTGGAAAAGGTTTTGAATCCTTGACAGTGACCAAACATCGTACAGGCATTCAGGATCGTCCTGCGGCAGAAACCATCTATGATGATCTCATCCATATGCTGGATCTGATGTTGTGGTACTCGGATCATAATGTGGAGTTGCTTCATCAATGGATTCGGAAGAATGATCTGGACAGACTGCTGCATGCAACCGGAACGGCCAAGCTGGGCAGAACACCCTACGGTCGATTCGATATGGTGCGTGAAGCTGGGGCAGATCTGGAGAAGATCGAATTGCATGGTGGTGGACGATCTGTTGAAGTGGTGAACATGGACACGATCAGCTGCATGGAACAGGGGAGTCTGGAAACCAAAGAAACGTTCGGGAGCTGGGACACCGTGTTAACACGCAGAGGTTTTAGCGGAGCAGTTGATAATTTCCTGGCTTGTCTGGACTCACCTGATGATTGCCTGATCAGTGCAAGTCATGTAATGGACAGTCATGAACTGGCGGAACAATTGATTCGGAAATAATTGCAGAATACACATACGGAGGAATACAAGTCATGGATGAATATGAAAAGGAACGTAATAAACAGATCGAGGAAGCTGTTGTAGAAACCTATAAACAGGAAGAAGAGATGATGATCCTCGTATTTGCCCAGTGGTGTGTCAATAATGGTTTGGACCCGGAAGAGATGTACCGGCAAGCCTACCCGGATCAGCAGAGCAACGAGCGTTTGCAGCAGGTGCAGAAGCTGATTGTATCCAAGGAGGAAGCCGGTGAGATCCCGGATGATACGGTACTTGGCGTGTTGTCCATGTTTGGCAATGAAGATCTGGCGATGGTTGTATCCGAGGCCATAGCCGCGCGCAAATAAGTTCAACTTACGTATACTAATATGATTACATCTGTTCCCGGTGAATGACGCGAAATTCCTTCGGCGACATGCCGAACCGGGAACGGAATACCCGATGAAAATAGGTATAGTTGTTAAAGCCGGAAGACTCAGACACTTGCTCCAGGGTCATTGGACTGAAAATAATCCGTTCCCTGGCCATATTCAGCCGTACGTCAAGCGTGTATTGCATGATGCTTTTGCCAAACGCTTCTTTGAAGAGATGAACACCCCGTGAGACACTGATGCCAATATGTGTTGCCACATCATCGAGCTTGAATAAAGAGGAAGCGTTTTCTTCAATGTAGTTTTTGATCTCATAAGCCACATAATTGGTGTTGGTTATCGTTGGATGCTCCGCGAGCAGACGATCCACTTCGAGACATAAAATTCGCATATAATAACTTGAAATTTCCGGATAAGGATTGGAGATGCGGCGCTGCTCCAGTACGAGCTGTCGAAACAGGACCAAGAGGCTTTCCGTCAGTTCGACTTTGATCCGGGTCGGCCGTTTGTGACGCTTCCACCACTCATCCACCCAGGAACCATTGAAGAAGATGTGATAGTCACCACTCTCCACCAGTCGTTCTCCCATCGGATTGGTTTCATTGTCTATTCTCAGCTCATAGGGCTCGTCAGGATCAAAAAGAAGCAGATCGCCCGCATCTACCAGGGACATGTCCCCGTCTATGCGTGCACGGCAACGTCCGTCTGTTTGCAGTCTTAACAGGTAGTTCTTCACGCCTTCAGGCTGCACCATAGCGTAGGGTTTACGATGAAATGAAAAGCCTGCTGTAAGAACTTGGCAGGATTGATCTGTCGGCATGGGCATACTCCTTGCAATTTGAAAATTATGACCAGATAGTTCATGTTTCAATCATATTATTCATTTTAATTGAAGCTGAAACGGAATACCATAGTATTAGATTCAAGGAACAGGAAACATCCAACAAAACATATGTATCTCAACCATTCAAACGCAGATTTTCACCATGCGTAAGGAGATGAACGTCACAGTGGAGAAAATGAAAGCAGGCATCATCGGGTGTGGTAACATCAGCGCCATCTACTTGGAAAATCTCAAAAACAACCCGGTCATTGAAGTCGTGGCTGTTGCGGATTTGATTCGTGAACGCGCTCAGGAACGGGCAGATGAATTTAATATCGCAAACGTTTACAATGTAGATGAGTTGCTGCAAAATAACGAAATTGAACTTGTGTTGAACCTTACGGTTCCTGGCAGTCATGCCATGACCGATCTGGCTGCACTCGAAGCAGGCAAACATGTGTATGCCGAGAAGCCGCTCGCAATTTCTCTTGAGGATGGCCGCAAAGTTGTTGAGCTGGCTGAGGAGAAGGGATTGTATGTTGGTTCTGCACCGGATACCTTCCTTGGTTCAGGCATACAGACAGCTCGTAAAGCCATTGAGGATGGGCTGATTGGCAAGCCGGTTGCAGCGACTTCATTCTTCATGGGTGGAGGACCAGAAGCTTGGCATCCTAATCCAGAGTTCTTTTATGTCGCAGGTGGCGGACCGATGTTTGATATGGGACCTTACTACCTGACCGCTCTGATTACGTTGCTGGGACCGATACGCAGAATCAGTGCCTCGGCAGGCATACAGATTGCAGATCGCAAGATTGGCTCCGGACCGAAGGAAGGTACAGCACTGCAAGTAGAGACGCCTACTCACTTAGCAGGAACCATTGATTTTGCAGAAGGTGCCATTGCAACCATGATCACCAGTTTCGATATTCGCGGAGCTTCGGATCTGCCACGTATTGAAATCTATGGTACAGAAGGTACGCTTAGTGTACCGGACCCCAATTATTTTAACGGGGAAGTGAAGGTTCGCAGATACGGTCAAGACACTTGGGAGACGGTCAAACCAGTCTTCGAAAGTGGACAAAACGAACGAGGCATCGGCGTAACGGAAATGGTTGAATCCATTCGTGCCGGACGGGAACACAAAGCCAGTGGCAAGCTTGCTTATCACGTACTGGAAGCCATGCATTCATTCCAGCGTTCTTCACTTGAAGGCAAGCACATACATCTGGAGAGCAGCTATGATTCTTTTGCAGTAACTCACACAGTTCAAACTGAGGTTGAAACCGTGGAATCCCACTAGTCTGAGTAAAAAGTGTTCCAAGCTTGATGCTCTTACGAGTGATGCAGAATAACCAGTATTCTTACGTTCAATTTCAGGATAGAAACACTCTCGATTTTCCACACTAATCAAACAGGCATGTGATCTGAACGGTAATTGTATACAGTTCAATATTCATGAATTCAGCAATCATACGATATCTAATCCAGGGAGGAATCGCACTTGAAACTCGGCGTATTTTTGGTACTATTCGGAGGACGTAAATTGGAGGATGCTCTTGATTATGTAGCATCCAAGGGATTAAAAGCAGTGGAGATCGGAACAGGCGGACATCCAGGCAATGCACATTGTAAGCCAGATGAGTTGTTAAGCAATCCTACAGCATTGAAAAACTTCAAAAATGCAGTGGAATCACGCGGTTTGACGATCAGTGCACTGAGCTGTCACGGTAACCCGCTACATCCGCAAAAGGATATTGCCAAAGGATTCCACGATGATTTTGTTAAAACGGTAGAACTGGCTGAGAAGCTGGAAGTACCTGTAGTGAATACATTCTCCGGTTGTCCGGGAGACCATGAGGATGCCAAATATCCGAACTGGCCTGTTGCACCATGGCCAAATGACTTCCAGGAGATCCTGAAGTGGCAGTGGGAGAACAAAGTGATCCCTTACTGGACAGAGTGGGGTAAATTTGCAGCAGATCGTAACGTAAAAGTTGGATTGGAGCTGCACGGTGGATTCTCCGTTCATACTCCAGCAACGTTGCTGAGACTGCGTGAAGCAGCAGGTGAAGTGATCGGAGCCAATCTGGACCCAAGTCACATGTGGTGGCAAGGTATTGATCCGGTTCAGGCAATTCACATCTTGGGGCGTGAAGGAGCCATCCATCACTTCCATGCCAAAGATACAACGATTGATCCGGTAAACGTGAACAAACACGGTGTAACGGATATGCAGGACTATACCAATATGCTGGATCGGGCTTGGCAGTTCCGCTCGGTTGGTTATGGACATGATAACAAGACATGGGCAGACATTATGAGTGCCTTGCGTCTGGTCGGATATGATTATGTAGTAAGTATTGAACACGAAGACGGTCTGATGTCGGTTGAAGAAGGATTCTCTAAAGCCGTGCAAAATCTCCAGCAAGTATTGATCGAAGAACCGCTGGGCGATATGTGGTGGGTTTAGAGTTACACTAGGGGGAAATTGAATATGATCAACGTCACCATTTGGAATGAATTTGTCCATGAGAAAATTCACGATGAAGTAAGGGAAGTCTACCCGGATGGTCTGCATCGAGCACTGGCTGACGGACTTGGCGGCGAAGGCTTTGCTATTCGTACAGCTACACTGGATCAGCCTGAACACGGATTAAGTGATGAAGTGCTGAATTCCACAGATGTGCTCATATGGTGGGGACATATGGCACATGATCGCGTAAGCGATGAGATCTCACAGAAGGTCGCGCAGCGAGTGCTGAACGGCATGGGAATGATTGTGCTCCATTCAGGTCATTTCTCCAAACCATTCAAAGCGCTGATGGGAACAAGCTGCGATCTGAAATGGCGTGTAGCTGACGAGCAGGAAATTGTATGGTGTGTTAACCCATCTCATCCGATTGCGGATGGCATCAAAGGCAAGATTGTATTGGAAAAAGAAGAGATGTACGGTGAATTCTTCGATATTCCAGTGCCGGATGAACTGGTATTTGTGAGCAACTTCCAGGGTGGGGAAGTATTCCGGAGCGGATGTACGTTCCGGCGTGGTGAAGGTAAAATCTTCTATTTCCGACCAGGTCATGAGACATATCCGACCTATTACAAGCCGGAAATATTAAGAGTGATCAGCAACGCTGTGAAATGGGCATATCCTACCCGCAGCTTTAAGCCGGAATATGGCAAGAGTGAACCTGTAAGATCATTTGGTGGCGTGCTGGTTTAATTCATAATTTGCTTCGTGAAAGATATATATCAGTTCAACTAACATTTACACATTAACGGAGAGGGCAGAAATAACTTGAAGAAGCGGAGCGTGCGCCTTTATCCCCGGATTTTTCCCTTTAGAAAGAAATCAAAAAAATCTGGGGATAACAGCGATCGGAAAGTTGTTCTGACATCGGAGTGCTAGTGTAAATATTCTTTAGTTGAACTGATATAGATAACGTAAACGCAAGCATATACCCAGGAACCCTTCTCCAAGTCATTGATGACTGTGGCAGTTGGGTTCTTTTTGGGTAAGATAGTACTATGGGGAAGTTATACGATATTTCCCATGGTTACGACGCATCGTGTAATGTATACTGGGATGTATGATCCATTTTGGATGTTATGCTTCTAAAATTTAAACTTTTTAGTTGCAGGCGTTTTCTTTGAAGCTTAAATATGTTATTATGAAATATACTAACAAAATGTAAGTTGAGTGATCTCTAAAGAGGTGATTAATGTGGAAGGTCAAGACTTGCGGATGTGTCCGCGTTTTGAGACGGCGTTTTCTTTTTTGGGCAAGCGCTGGAATGGTTTAATTATTCAAACGTTGATGAGTGGTTCGAAGCGATTCAAGGATATCTCCAATCTGATCCCATCCATGAGTGATAAGATGTTATCCGAACGGATGAAAGATCTGGAGAGTGAAGGTATTCTGGTTCGTCACGTCTATCCCGAGACGCCAGTTCGTATTGAATATGAACTGACGGATAAAGGTAGAGCGCTCCAGCCTGTCATGAATCAAATTCAAGACTGGGCTGAGCAGTGGGTTGACTAACGCATAAGCAATATCATCCACTTTTGTTACATGAATGACATAGACTCCTGATTTCCGTGGAAATCAGGGGTTTTTGTCTTAAGGATTAGGTGGATCGGCGTTTTTCTCCTGGGCTATGCACATGTTGTCATGAGTTGTAGTATAATCTATAGAAAATGGCCACAGACGGCCGGAGCGAAGGAGGCCCACTTGTCATGAGAGAAGAAAGCTTATCCCGTGAAGTACGCTACGGCAAAGAAGATATTGCAGAACTTGAGAGCGCATCCATTCAGGTCCATCTAATTTATAAAAAAGCTGCGGAGTTGTTTAAGCGCACAGCATATTCCCGTTCAGTTAAAGATGATTTTGCCGAAGTGAATACGCATTCTGTGAACAGCGATGGTCCGAGATTAGCTCCGGCGGTGCTGCAAAAATGGATTCAAACGTCCAGGGGCTGGAAGTGTATCGGATGTGAGCTGGGACAACCTGATTCAACGATGTCTCAGATGGAAGAAACTATCCATGGTAAGCAATGGGTTCTGGATGTGGGAGAAGGTCGGTTGGTTCAGGCAGAAATGCTGATTCAGGCGGTTGTCTGGTCTCAATATGAGAAGATTCGAATGTTTGCACCATGGCTTGGTGATGAACCCTTTTACAGCGTTCAGGAACTGGATGTCATTGCCCGTTATATTGTGCCTACCTATTTCTCGGAACGCCCTTTGCATGAGCAAGGCAAGGTATTCAAGGTACATCAACAATATGGTCAGATTCCGTTGTATCAGGAGTATGTAGACGCACCTTCATGCTGCGTGCAGGTGGACGGTGGATTGCTTGAAGGGCGATTGCTGACAGGGGTATACGTATCTGAGGAGCAGTTCTTTGGGCTTAATCCATATCTGAAAGATGGCGATGGAGGACGGACATACATGCAGGCTTGTGTCCAATGATAACGTAACCAATGATAACGTGAAAATAATTTAGATTGGAGAGCCTGTGTGCAGGCTCTCTTTCTTGTACAAGCCTTATTTGAAGGCGGTACCCTATAAAAGTAACGGCTTTGACACTTTTTTTTGCTTAAGGTTGTGCCATAATAGAGGTTATGGACAACAGGGTGAATGATTTTACGCAGGGTGGTGTTACCTACATGATGAAAAAAATCCCCGGTTACATAGGTGTATGTTTGCTCCTACTGGCGATCTTGGCTGGTTGTAGTGAGACACAGCCTTCTGAGCAGCCAATTGTCAAAGAGACAGAAACAGCGAATACAATCACAGTGGCTGTAGATGGCAGTACGTTTTTGCCTGATGCAACAAAGTCCATTAAGCGAGATTTTAGTGAGGGTTTGACACTCAAAAAAGCATTACTTAATAGCGGACTGGTTGATTTTACGGCAGATGGCAAACGGATTCAATCCGTCGGTGAAGTTTCTCTGGATTCTTCGCTTAGCTGGGCTGTCAAATTAAATGGCAAGGATATTGAGCAGGAAGATTGGGACATGGAACTTCATGCCAAAGATGAAGTGATCATTTACGTGAAAGCCGCTGACAGTGGGGGGGATGGCGTTGCATATCAGACAACGTTACTCAAGGTTAGCGGTGGAAACATTATGCCAACCCTTAATCGTCAATATGCCGGCGTCTACGTTCAAGAGTGCACAGTTCGCGATGTGTTGAAGTCCAGCGGCATTGTAAGAATGTCGGAGAATAACAAATTTGTCGTTTCGGTCGAGAATGTCACGCCTCGTATGAATGAGCGGTGGGTCATTATGGTGAATGACAAAGAATTAATGGAAAATGGTCTCGACATGAAATTGAATCCACGTGATGCGGTAAAGCTTGAATTGACCAATGCATCCTAAGTATACCAAGAAGCCCAATCTCTTTTTAGAGAACTGGGCTTTTTTTCATTAAATATATAAGCAATATCCGATTAGCACAGTCAAATATTAAATACGACAGATCTCGTTCGGGCAAAGTTCACAGTGACAGATCCCTTGCAGCATCTTCAGATCTTTGATAACAATCATGCCATTGTCATATTCAATCCCATCTTTCTTACGCAGGTCGCTTAACATGCGGTTTACACTTTCACGAGTGGCTCCAATCATATTGGACAGGTCCGTGTGGGTAATTTTTTTGTGAATAATGACATGCTCTCCATGAGGCTCACCATACGAATTCGACAACCGAATGAGGGTGGAGCAGAGTGCACCCGGTTTGCCATATAACATGAGATCCCGGAACTTGGTCTGTGTCAACCGGTGGTGGATGCCCATCCATTTCATAAAATCGATCGCAAAGTCACAATGCTGGCAGATTAACATTTCCAGGTCTTTATGCTCCAGTACACCAATCTCACTGTCCTCCAGCACTTCCGCTGAGAAGCTGTGTTTAGAGCCAAAGAAGGGATCAGCCTGCCCAATCATATCACCGGATTGATACATGTACATGATCAGTTCCTTGCCTTCATCCGTGGATTTGGTGATCTGGGCACGACCTCGTTTCATATAATAAAGTTTGTCAGAGATGTCGCCTTCCCAGTACAGATGTGTACCTTCCGGATAGGTTCTATCTTTCATGGTAACCAGCAGATGGTTGAAATTCGCTTCCGAGAAACAGTTGGTATTACCGCGCTTTTCCAGTACAGTTGTTAGTTCTCTCATTAGTCTATCTCCCCTTTATGTCCATCGGACGACCTTCTGTAGTGAGCAGTAGCCTCCGAGGTTCGCCGCAAACCGTTGCCGTCCTGATCAGGGTCATCTCGGCCGGGAGGAAGGACGGTACAAATTGCGGTGGTTCAATTTTTAAGTTCAGTATATACCTAATCTTACCGTTTGAGGGGGAAGGAAAGGGGGCAAAAATGACGAAATTTCAAACATTGTGATTAAATTCACTTTTGATGGAGAGGATGAATTTTATAGCCCTCTATTTTAAATAGGAAGTGAAAATGGTCGTGTGAAGGACACTACAAAACTTAAATTAAATTTGTTATACTTTGTGAAAAAAATCACATATTTAACCTTTTACCCATGGTACGATGTGAATGTAAAGAAGAGAGACAAACCAAAACGAACCTTTAGGAGGATGAGGGAGATGGCTGTAAAGAACGAAGTCGCCCCAGCAAAAGAACCGACAGCAGGTCAGTATATTCAAACGTTAATCGACAAAGCGAATAAAGCACACGCCGCATTCATGAAGATGGACCAGAAGCAGATTGACCGGATTGTGCAAGCAATGGCGCTTGCGGGTCTAGATAAACACATGATGCTCGCCAAGATGGCCGTAGAAGAAACAGGCCGCGGAGTATATGAGGATAAAATCACCAAGAATATATTTGCTACAGAATATGTGTATCATAGCATTAAATATGACAAAACGGTAGGTGTAATTGAAGATAATGAGTACGAAAGCTTCCAGAAAATTGCGGAGCCGGTTGGGATCATCATGGGGATCACCCCAGTAACGAACCCAACATCAACAACGATGTTTAAAGCACTGATCTCCATCAAGACGCGTAACCCAATCATCTTTGGTTTCCACCCATCTGCACAGAATTGTAGCCGGGAAGCTGCTAGAATCTTGCGTGATGCAGCGGTGAAGCATGGTGCACCAGCAGATTGTATTCAATGGATTGATGATCCTTCCATGGATCGTACAAACGAACTGATGAATCACAATGATGTGGCTCTCATTCTGGCAACAGGCGGATCAGGCATGGTACGTGCAGCGTACAGCTGTGGTAAACCTGCACTGGGCGTAGGACCGGGTAACGTACCTTGCTTTATCGAGAAAAGCGCGGATATCAATCAGGCAGTAACGGATTTGATTCTGTCCAAGTCTTTCGACAACGGCATGATCTGTGCTTCTGAACAAGCGGTGATCATTGAAGAACCGATCTTTGATCAAGTGAAGAAAAAAATGATTGCAAATGGCTGTTACTTTGTTAACAAAGATGAAGCAGCAAAATTGACAGCAGGTGCGATTAATGCAGAGAAATGTGCGGTGAACCCGGCGATTGTTGGTCAATCTGCGGTAAGCATTGCGAAATTGTGCGGTATTGAAGTTCCAGCAGGCACCAAAATTCTCGTGGCCGAGATTGAAGGGGTAGGTACCAAATTCCCATTGTCGGCTGAGAAATTAAGCCCGGTACTGGCTTGTTACAAAGTTAAAACGGCAGCAGAGGGCATTGAACGTGCGGCAGAAGTGGTTGCTTTTGGCGGCATGGGTCACTCCTCGGTTATCCACTCCACAAATGAAGAAGTGATCGGCAAATTCGCAGATCGTCTGCAAACTGGACGGATTATTGTGAACTCACCATCCACACACGGTGCCATCGGGGATATCTACAACACAAACATGCCGTCATTGACACTGGGATGCGGATCATACGGACGTAACTCGACTTCTTCCAACGTAACCGCTGTGAACTTAATCAATGTGAAAAGGGTGGCTCGCCGTACCGTGAATATGCAATGGTTCAAAGTGCCGAACAAAGTCTACTTCGAAAAAGGGGCAACACAGTATCTTGCCAAAATGCCTGACATCACACGTGTGGCGATTATTACGGATGCCATGATGGTGAAACTTGGATATGTTGAAAAGGTAGAACACTATCTGCGTCAACGCCAAATGCCAGTAGCGATCGAAGTGTTCTCCGATGTAGAACCAGATCCATCCACAACAACGGTAGATCGCGGAACCGAAATGATGCGCCGCTTCCAACCAGACTGCATTATCGCACTTGGTGGTGGATCACCGATGGATGCTGCCAAAGCCATGTGGTTATTCTATGAATATCCGGACACGGACTTCAACGATCTGAAACAAAAATTCATGGATATCCGCAAACGGATTTACAAATATCCACGTCTCGGCGTAAAAGCGAAATTTGTAGCGATCCCAACCACATCGGGTACAGGTTCTGAAGTGACATCGTTCGCGGTTATCACAGATAAAAATCAAGGTAACATCAAATATCCATTGGCCGACTATGAGCTGACACCAGACGTAGCGATTGTCGATCCGGAGTTTGTATACTCCCTGCCTAGAACAGCCGTTGCAGATACAGGTATGGACGTACTGACGCATGCGATTGAAGCTTATGTATCTGTTATGGCAAATGATTACACGGATGGACTTGCGATCAAAGCAATCCAACTGGTATTCCAATACCTGGAGCAATCTGCGCTGCAAGGCGATAAACTGGCACGTGAAAAAATGCATAATGCTTCCACGATTGCAGGTATGGCGTTTGCCAACGCATTCCTGGGCATTAACCACAGCTTGGCGCACAAATGGGGCGGTCAGTATCACACCGCACACGGACGCACCAATGCAATCCTGATGCCACACGTTATTCGTTACAACGCGAAAAAACCGACCAAATTTGCATCGTTCCCGAAATATTCGCACTTTGTAGCGGATGAGCGGTATGCCGAAATCGCCCGCATCTTGGGATTGCCTGCTCGTACGACAGAAGAAGGCGTAACCAGTCTCATCAATGCCATTCGCAAACTGAACAAAACATTAGGCATTGAAGAATCGTTCCAGGAAATCGGATTTGATGCCAAAGACTTTGAAGCACATGTCGATTATCTGGCTGACCGTGCCTTCGAAGATCAATGCACAACCGCCAATCCGAAGTTGCCGCTGGTAACTGAACTGGCTGATGTATACCGCAACGCTTTCTACGGAAAGTTTGAATAACAAATTTAGAACGAAGCGTGCCTTACGGCAAGAAGATCAGGGTTCCCCAAGAGGGGAGCCCCGATTGCCGTCTTTCACACATAATGAGAGGGCAGAAAAACAGAAGAGTGAAGCACCTGTTTTTCAAGGTTTATTTTAAGATTTGGTTTGCTCCGAGCATAGAGGAGCAAAAGGGCTCTAAAGAGGTTACACGGAATCCGTGACGTGGCTGTTTGAGCCAGATGTTCACACAATAACGGAGTGGGCAGAAAAACAGAAGAGCGAGCATCTGTTTTTCAGGATATATTTTAAGATTTGGTTTGCTCCGGGCATAGAGGAGCAAAAGGGCTCTAAAGAGGTTACACGGAATCCGTGATGTGGCCGTTTGAGCCAGATGTTCGACAATAAAGAAAAGGGCAGAAAAACAGAAGAGCGAGCATCTGTTTTTCAGGATATATTTTAAGATTTGGTTTGCTCCGAGCATAGAGGAGCAAAAGGGCTCTAAAGAGGTTACACGGAATCCGTGACGTGGCTGTTTGAGCCAGATGTTCACACAATAACGGAGTGGGCAGAAAAACAGAAGAGCGAAGCGTCTGTTTTTCAGGATTTATTCTAGGATTTGATTTGCTCCGAGCATGGAGGAGCAAAATGTTCTAAAGAGGTGGCACGGAATTCGTGATGTGGCCGTTTGAACCAGATGTTCACACAATAACGGAGAGGGCAGAAAAAACTGAAGAAGCGGAGCGTTCGCCTTTATCCCCGGATTTTCCCCTTTGAAAAATAAAATTGAAAAAATCCGGGGATAACAGCGATCGGAAGTTGTTCTGCCCGCGCAGTGGCTAAGTGTGAATTTACCGGGTTCAATGGGACACAGCGCAGGTGGAGTGAGTTAGTTCACTGGCTTTGTGACAAAAATCACAGATGATGAAAGCCCCAAGTCGTATACTGAAAATGTAAGAAAAACATTCATCCCGCGGTTCCGGTTCCCAAGTAGAGAGAACATGTTCCGGTTTATGTGAAACAATTCACATTAATCGCGGCTCTGGGCACACAATGCTACGAATGAAGCAAGATGTTATGTGTCCAGAAATCCAAATTAGTGGAGGGATTAAGATGTCGGTGATTGAAAAAGATGTCAAACAACAAACAGGCTGGAGAAACTTTACCAAAGGAACATGGACCAAATCCGTAGATGTGAATGATTTTCTGGCACACAACTTGTCTCCGTATTACGGCGACGAAGCATTTCTCGCAGGTGCAACCCAGAATACCAAAGAATTGTGGGATATCGTATCTGATCTGACCAAAAAAGAACGGGATAACGGCGGTGTCCTTGACGTTGACGTGAACACACCAGGTACTATTATTTCTCACCAACCGGGTTATCTGGATCAATCCAAAGAGCAGATTGTCGGCGTTCAGACCGATGCTCCGTTCAAACGTTCCATTCAACCAACAGGCGGAATCCGCATGATGATTGACGCATGTGAGGCATATGGCTTTGAAATGCCACAGGGCGTCATTGATATATTTACAAACATTCGCAAAACACATAACCAAGGTGTATTCGATGCTTATACTTCCGACATGCGTGCAGCGCGTAAAGCAGGGATTATTACAGGTCTGCCAGATGCTTACGGCCGTGGCCGGATCATCGGTGACTATCGTCGTGTAGCTTTGTACGGGGTAGACTTCCTGATTCGTAACAAAAAAGGCGAACTGAATGCACTCGAAGTTGATGTTATTGATGAAGATGTCATTCGTCTGCGGGAAGAATTGTCTGAACAGATTCGTGCATTGCAAGAATTGAAACAATTGGGCGATATGCACGGGTTCGATATTTCCTTGCCAGCGACAACAGCAAAAGAAGCGTTCCAATGGTTGTACTTCGGTTATCTCGCTGCGATCAAAGAACAAAACGGTGCTGCGATGTCACTCGGACGTGTATCTTCTTTCCTGGATATCTACATTGAACGTGACCTGCAAGAAGGCATTCTGTCCGAAGAACAGGCTCAGGAATTGGTTGACCATTTCGTAATGAAACTGCGGATTGTCAAATTCCTGCGTACACCGGATTACAACGAACTGTTCAGTGGAGATCCAACATGGGTGACGGAGTCCATCGGTGGTATGTCTGTGAATGGCGAAACACGCGTAACCAAAAACAGCTTCCGTTTCCTGCATACACTGTACAACCTGGGTCCTGCACCAGAACCGAACTTGACTGTTCTCTGGTCCACGAAACTTCCAGAAGCTTTCAAAGATTATTGCAGTAAAGTATCCATCGAAACCAGCTCAATCCAGTATGAAAATGATGATCTGATGCGTCCGATCTACGGTGACGATTACGGTATTGCATGCTGTGTGTCGGCTATGAAGATCGGGAAACAAATGCAATTCTTCGGCGCTCGTGCCAACCTGGCGAAAGCTCTCCTGTATGCGATCAACGGTGGTCGTGATGAGAAATCCGGGGCACAGGTCGGACCTGAGTATCCTGCCATTACAAGCGAAGTGTTGGATTACAATGAGGTTATGAAACGTTTCAAACCAATGATGGAGTGGTTGGCGAAGCTGTACATGAACACCCTCAACGTCATTCACTACATGCACGATAAATACAGCTATGAACGTATCGAGATGGCATTGCATGACCGTGACATTGTACGTACGATGGCTTGTGGTATCGCTGGTCTGTCGGTTACAGCAGATTCACTGAGTGCAATCAAATATGCCAAAGTAAAACCAATTCGTAACGAACAAGGCATCGCTGTTGATTTCGAAATCGAAGGAGACTTCCCTTGTTACGGTAACAATGAAGACAGCGTAGACAGCATTGCTGTTGAACTGGTCGAGAACTTCATGGGCATGATTCGCAAGCACAAAGCTTACCGTAACGCAGTGCCAACACAATCCGTTCTGACGATCACTTCCAACGTGGTATACGGTAAGAAAACAGGGACTACACCGGATGGTCGTAAAGCAGGTGAACCATTTGCTCCAGGCGCAAACCCAATGCATGGTCGTGACAAAAAAGGTGCACTGGCATCCCTTGGCTCTGTAGCCAAATTGCCTTATGAACACAGTCTTGATGGTATTTCCAATACCTTCTCCATCGTGCCAAAAGCATTGGGTAAAGAGGAGACTACACGTAAATCCAATCTGACTGCGATGATGGATGGTTACTTCGGTCAAAACGCTCATCACCTGAACGTTAACGTATTTGATCGTCAGCAATTGATTGATGCGATGGATCACCCGGAAAACTATCCGCAACTGACTGTACGGGTATCCGGATATGCGGTTAACTTCATTAAACTGACTCGTGAACAACAGTTGGATGTCATCAACCGTACGTTCCATGGCTCGATGTAAGTAATTTGCAAGTAGAAGACCGCTAGAGCAAGGCATTCCAAATCATATTAAACGCACAGCGGATGCGGATACAGAAAGGAAGAGGCAGCATGGTTAACGGACATATTCATTCACTCGAAACTTTCGGGACGGTTGACGGCCCAGGCATCCGCTTTGTGCTTTTTATGCAAGGATGTCTACTCAAATGTCAGTATTGCCACAACCCTGATACATGGGCGCTGGATGGTGGAAAAGAAATGACGCTAGAGGAGGTATTGGCTGAAATTGAGCCTTATCTATCCTACTACCGCAGCTCTGGAGGCGGACTCACGATATCTGGCGGAGAACCAACGTTACAGGCCCACTTTGTAGCCGAAATCTTCAAGGAAGTGAAGCGGCGCTGGGGATTGCATACGACACTGGATAGCAACGGGTTTAACGAACCGGAACGGATTCACGATCTCCTGGATCACACAGACCTGGTTCTTCTGGACCTCAAACATATTGATGACGAGAAACATATCAAGTTGACAGGCAAATCCAACGAGAGAACGTTGAAAACGGCCAAGTGGTTATCGGAGCAAGGTCGGAAAATGTGGATTCGGCACGTGTATGTGCCTGGCATTCATAACGAGGAAGAGGATTTGCTTAACCTCGGACGGTTTATTGGAACATTAAACGGCGTTGAGAAATTCGAAATTCTTCCATACCATCAGATGGGGATCTACAAATGGGAGGCGCTCGGTAAAGTATATCCACTGGATGGAGTTCCTTCACCAAGTGAAGAAGAAGTGGAGCGGGCGTATCGCCTGATCGAACAAGGTCGCCAGGAAACAGCGGGCGTGGCTTGTTCAGGTAAGTGATCTAACCTTTATATAGTAAAAACAATCAACCAAGCAGTCCTTGCGAACATGTTTCGCAGGGGCTGTTTTTGTCCAGTGAAGGATTTTATCCCTCCATTGATGAATTGTCATCCTTACGATGTAAGCTCCGGCTTTTTATAATCAGAGTGTAAAGGCAAAAGCTCAATATCTTGAGGAGGGTCAACCAGATGAAAAAAAGAATGACATTACTGCTTTCATTATTGCTTATCACTTCATGGACTTTGGCGGGATGTGCAAGCTCAAGTAACGAGCCGCAGCAAGGCGCAGGCAATACACCTGTGGAGGAAACAAGTAAGGAACCGGTTGAGATGCTTCTCCGCCACACGCAGGTGGGAGCCGACAAACAGAAAAGACTGGCCATTCTGCAGGATGTTGTGGACAAAGTGGAGGGAGAGGTACCCAATCTGACCTTTACGCTGGATGGCGTCGAATCCGATGTGAATCGTAAGGAAAAGCTTCGCGGAGAGATGGCGGCAGGTAACCCGCCGGATATATTTGAACTGTTCGGTAGCCCGGATTCCAAAGTTTATGCCAAGGAAGGTATGCTGCTTGATCTGACCCCAATCCTGCAAGAGCTGGGCATTCAGGACCAGTTTACATCCCTTGAACCGTTTACGTATGAAGGCAAAGTATATGGACTGCCGATTGGCGGTTCGGGCGAAGGTTTTTTCTATAATAAAGAGTACTTTGAACAAAAAGGATGGAAAGCCCCAACCACCATGGCTGAACTGGACAATATACTGGCCGAGATTAAGGCTGATGGCAAAGTGCCGCTTGCTTCCGCATCCAAGGCGGGCTGGGTACCTCTTATGTTAACCAACCACCTGTGGTCCCGGTATGCCGGACCGGAGATTACCGCAAAGTTTGCAACAGGTGAAGCGAAGTGGACCGATCCGGGTGTTGTGCAAGGTTTTGCCAAACATAAGGAATGGGTGGATAAGGGTTATTTCAAAAAAGGTGAGCTGGGCTTCGAGTATGCCGAATATACCACGCAATTTACGAGCGGAGAAGCGGTGTTGATGTATGACGGAACGTGGAAATCATCTGTATTCAAAGAAGGCCAGAGTGGTGAATCGCTCATTGGCAAGGTTGGATTCTTCAATATGCCTCCGGTAGAGAACGGAGCAGGTGATCAGACGTCTTTGATGCGGGATGTGAACAATGGATACGGATTCTCGGCAGCAGTGGCGGATGACCCGCAGAAGCTGGAAGCAGTGAAAGCTTTTATCAAAAATTTCTACAATGAAGATATGCAGGTCCGTGGTCTTGTGGAAGACGGTGTGTTGCCTGCGATGAAGCTGGACGAGAAAGTGCTGACCGACAGCATTACCGATGATCTGATGAAAGAAATTGTGGCTGTGCTTAATGCGTCCAAGACGTCGTTCCCGGCATTTGATGCACTCGTTCAGGCCGATGTGACGACAGAGATCAGCAATCTGCAAATCCAGAAGTTGATTGGTGGGCAGACGACGCCAGAGAAAATGGCAGAAGAGCTGCAAAAGGTGCAGGAGGAAGCAAACGCTTCCGTAGAATAAATCAATCCAAGTTGAAACTGCGATCGTTGAAGTGACTGAAGGAGGCTGACCATGAATACTTCACTCCGCAGCCCGTTAATCTATACGCTGTTTGTAATGCCAGCCCTAATTCTGTTTGTGATGTTCTTTCTATACCCTATTGGTAGCTCCCTGTATTACAGTCTGACGAGTTGGAATGGGGTATCGGCTGAGCCACGTTTTGTGGGTTTATCCAATTATGTGAAGGCACTGACAGATGAACGTTTTTGGATTTCCACAAGGAATAACGGCTTTTTCATCGGATTTTCGGTACTGATTCAGGTACCCCTGATCGTCCTGTTTTCACTTCTGATTGCCAATGTGAAAAGGCTAAAGGGCCTGTATAAAACAGCTGTTTTTTTACCATCCATCATGTCGACAGCCGTTATCGGTATTTTATGGGGATTCATCTATGAACCCAATATCGGTCTATTAAACAAAATGCTTCATGTGCTGGGTATCGATCCAATCTACTGGTTATCGGATAACCGATTTGCCATGTTGTCCATCTTGGTGACCAATGCCTGGCAGTGGAGTGGATTTTACATTGTCATGGTGCTGGCGGCCATACTGGCGATTCCCCGTGATCTGGATGAAGCGGCCGCAATCGATGGGGCAACGGCGGTACAACGTGCAATGCGAATTACGTTGCCGCTGATCCGGCCGATCATTTCAGTGGTGATCATGTTGTCCATCGCAGGTGCCATGAAAGCAGCCGACATCGTGATTGTCATGACCAAAGGTGGGCCCGCCGGGTCCACCGAGGTTCTGGCGACATACATGATCAAATATGCGATTACCAACTTCAAATATGGCTATGGCAATACCATTGCAGTGCTGATCTTTGCTCTGACGCTTGTGCTCACTGCGGTGTATCAACTGCTGGTGGCGAGGCGGAGCGAGAAGGTGGAATATTGATGCCGAAAAGCATAAAAAGTAGTATACCTCATGTGTTGTTAATGTTGTATTTGATCGCGATTTTGTTTCCCTTTTTATTTGTAATTTTTTCTTCATTTAAGCAGGATAACAATGAAATCGCCCTGAATCCATTCGGTTTACCTACAACATGGGAGTTTAACAATTACGTGGAGGCTTGGGTGAATGCCAAGATTGGCACGTATTTCTGGAACAGCCTGTACATTTCGGTTTTATCATCGGCGTGTACGATTGTGCTCGGGGCCATGTTTGCTTTTGCCGTAACCCGGATGAGACATCGTAGATGGAGCCTGTTTCTGTACAGTCTGATTCTGGCGGGTATGCTTATTCCAAACAATGCACTTATGCTGCCAATTTATCTGCTTGTTCGCAAAATGGGCATATTGGATACGCATCTGGCATTGATCGTGCCCTATGTGGCCAATGCGATCCCGTTTACCATTATTATACTGGCGGCTTTTATGCGTTCTCTGCCTGGAGAAATTGAGGAAGCGGCGGTCATGGACGGCTTGAGGGCACCGGGTATCTTTGCTAAAATAGTGATACCTCTTACGGTTCCGGCTATTGTTACCGTTTTTATCGTTAATTTCCTCGGCAACTGGAACGAATTTTTACTCGCCAACTATTTCTTATCCACCGATAAATTGCGTACGCTGCCAGTGGGCATGGTCCAGTTTCGGGATCAATATCAGATGAACTATGCCCAGATGTCGGCAGGTATTGTATACAGTGTTGTACCCGTACTTGTGATCTACGCCATACTGCAGGAGAAAATTATTGAAGGAGTAACTGCGGGTGGTGTCAAAGGTTAATACCATGAACCAGTGAATAGGGAGAACGGGATATGAACTTGCGAATGAAGCTGGCCTTGGCATTTCTGCTGCTGATTATTGTACCGATGTGTGCACTGGGCATTGGCATGTTTTTGGTCACATCACATACGATTGAGAAAAAATACAATCAACAGGCCGAATATGCGCTTCAGGCCATCAGTTACAATATCGAAAATGTATTTCAGCAGATTAACAATGTGACCGACAACGGGATAGCCACATCGGTTTTCCAAATGGCATTGAACGCCAAAGATCCGACCAAGCAGGATCTGGGGACCGGTAATCAGTTATCCCTAAATGCCAGCCAGCGCAATTTCCGTTCCCTTCTATATAATTATCCGTTCATTAGTTATGCCTTTTTATATGATTTGCGTTCGTCCGAGAACAACCAGATTGTCTCCATTTTCACCAAAGAGAACTTTCAAGCCCTTCCTTTTCAGCAATTCAAAGTGCACCCCTTATTCAACGAAATTCAGCAACTTAATGGCGTGCCTAAATGGCTCGCACCTCTGGAATATCCCGAATTAACCGGGGTAGAACCTGTCTTCACCCAGATCAGACTGGTCAAAGAACTCAGTTATTTTCAAAATATCGGCGTGCTTGTTGTTCAGATCAAAAAAGGAGAGATCGACCGGATCTTCCGTCACCTGCAAATCAGCGATTCGGCACAGGATACATCATTCCTGTTAATTAATGAAGAAGGACTGATCGTTTATGATCCTGCAGGGATTTACAACGGTGAGAACATGGAAAACCTTGGTGCTGAATCCGGAAGGTACGGTCCCGGTTTTAGCAGTGTCAGAACGGTCTTTGACGGCAAGGAGAGCATCCTTTCGCAATATCATCTGAAGAACTATAACTGGAGTCTCGTCAGTGTGACTTCATGGGAAGCCTTATCTGCGGAAACCAATGCCTTTGCCGGTTGGTCTGTCATCATTATTCTGTTATGCCTGCTCGCAGCAATGATCTTTAATCTTTTTTTCATGAATCGCATTACGGGTAACATTGCTGTACTTGTACGGTTTATGCGTCGTGTGGATGATGGTGACTTTAACGCGAGGGTGGAAGGAAAAGGATTCGATGAAATGCAACTGCTTGCGCAAGGGTTCAATGAACTATTGGATCGGATCGGGGGATTATTCCGTCGTGTTCGGGCAGAGCAAGAGCAGAAGGCCCAAGCGGAACTACGTGTATTACAGGCCCAGATCAAACCTCATTTTCTGTTTAACACATTGGAATCCATTAATGGGTTAGCACTGCGAGGGGAGGGCCGCAAAGTAAGCGAGATGGTGACCAGACTTGGCAATATGCTTCGTATCAGCATTCAGGATCAGGAGGAGATTCCGCTGGGTGAGGAAATCAGACATTTGCAAAGTTATCTGGAGATTCAACAGTACAGGTTCAGTGATTTGTTCACCTATGAGATTGACATTCCACCCCATCTATACAGCTCAATTCTGCTTAAACTTACCCTCCAGCCTCTGGTGGAAAATAGCATTCAACATGGGTTTGAGGGGATCACCTATCCAGGTATACTACGGATAAGCGCATATGCAGAACGGGATTATCTGGTGTTATGTGTTGAGGATAATGGGATCGGTATTCCCCAGGAAATGCTCGCACGATTTGAGTATATGGCAGAAGATCCGCCGGAAGATATGCTCGCGGAAGGGGCGGAATCATTATCGTCCATAACGGAACGCAGGGGATTGGGATTACGAAGTGTGGCAGATCGAATTCGTATTCAATACGGGGCCGGGTATGGCATATTTATATGTTCAGCACCGGGGTATGGCACAGTTATTCGATGCATCATTCCATTATATGAGCAGGAGGAAGCCGGATGAATCTGACTGCAATGCTGGTTGACGATGAGCTGCCGATTTTGGAAAATCTGAACTACATTTTACCCTGGGAAGAGATGGGGATTGAAATCACAGGTACAGCGAGAAGTGGTGTAGAAGCGCTGGGGAAAGTAACAGAAAGTCATCCAGACATTCTCTTGTGTGATATTCGGATGCCGTCTATGGATGGATTGGAACTTATTCGTTTGCTGCGAGAGCAGGGTGAAACGTGTGAAATTATTTTGCTGACCGGCTATCAGCAGTTTGAATATGCTCGAACCGCTATCAAGTATAACGTACATGAATACATATGTAAGCCAATTGATTATTTGAATCTGGAACATAAACTGCGTGAGCTTGCCGGGCAGATCCAGAAGAGACGTCTGGAAAACGAATCGCAACGTTGTCGCAGCCAAGAGATGGAAAGCTGGATCAGACACAAACAGTTGATTGACCTTTTGCGAGGAGAAGCACCATTGAAGATTGCCTATCCTGCCTCTGTTCCCGAATTCATAACAACTTCTGAACCGTATACGTTGCTGCTGGTGGATGCGGTCGGTTATTTTCGCCATTCGATCGGCTGGTCCGAGCTTCAGCATCAACGATGGCATGAGACCGTAAGTTCCACACTTAGGGAAGTAGCAGAGAGAATTGAAGGGGACTGTCAGATTCTTTCGACCCGCAAAGGGGAGTGGTGCATCCTGCTGGAGGCATCGGGGGAGTGGAAACGTCGCTCAGAGGAACTGGCCCATCAACTGTGTCTCGAATTAAATGAGATATTATCCATGGATTCAAATGTGAAGGTTAGGGTTGTTCAGGATGCTGTACCCGTGAACCTGGAAAGTCACATTCTGGAGCGATATCGGCATTGTCAAAAAATACTGATGTCCCATTCGGAAAGTGAAGACGGGGTGCTAAAGGCGAGTTGTCCCGAAAACACATCATCGTATGATCATACGGCCTCCAAAGGGGCTAACTCATGGGTTACAAGAGAAGATCTGGAGCTTGTTACTCGGTGGATTCGGCAAGGGAACAAGCAGGGGTTGCGTGATGTATTGGAGCGGCTTAAACAGCGTTCAGGACAATCCTTCAACAGGATAGATGAAACCAATCTTCGGTTTATGCTTGTACACATGCTTCGGGAACTGCGTGAAGTACAGGCCCTCGCTGAAGAGCACGAAGTGAATTACTGGAATGCACTGCAAGGGGCTGTATCCATGAGGGAACTCCTTGAACTTGCAGAGGTTGTTACCCATGCCTGTCAGGGCAAACAAACGCAGCCACGTCCTTCTGTATCGGAACTGATCCTGTCTGCATGTGAGTATATGGATGCACGGCTGCAACAGGACTTGGGAATAGATGAAGTCTCAGATTGGCTCGGAATCAGCCCGGGTTACTTTTGCCAGCTATTTAAAACCCAAATGGGTGTTACTTTTGTGGAATATATGACGCAGAAACGGATGGAAAGTGCCGCTTTATTGTTGAGTACAACCGAATGGAGTATTACAGCGATTGGGGAAGCAACAGGGTTCAAGGAGCGCCGTTACTTCTCCAAGGTGTTTCATAAACACTTTCACATGAAACCCTCCGAGTACAGGCAGAGTAAACAATTGGGTTTGTAGTACCAAGGGAAACGGGAGGGAAGGTCAAATGAAACCCTTGAATGATCTGACATTGGAGCAAAAGGTAGGACAATTGTTGATGTGTGGATTTCACAGTCAGCACGCAGATGAACAGATTACTCGCTTAATCCGTGACTATCACGTCGGCGGCGTCATTTATTTCCGGCGCAATGTCGAAAGTGTAGATCAATTGACACGGCTGTCCGCCGAACTGCAAGATATGGCTGCTGAAGCGGGGGCCCTACCACTCATGATTTCGGTGGACCAGGAAGGTGGCATGGTTGCACGGATTGACAAAGAGGGAATGACCCAAGTACCGGGTAATATGGCACTTGGTGCGACAGGCAATCCGGAATATACACTGGAGTGTGCTCAAATTCTGGGTCGTGAGTTAAAAAGCATCGGTATTGATATGAACCTTGCACCAGTGGTCGACGTGAATAACAACCCGCTTAACCCGGTTATCGGTGTGCGTTCGTATGGTGAACATGCTGAAAGTGTGGCCACTCATGGCGTAGCAGCCATCACCGGATATCAATTACAGGGCATAGCTGCTACTGCCAAACATTTTCCGGGACACGGAGATACCGCTGTAGATTCTCATCTTGGTATGGTTACAGTACCTCATGATCGAAACAGACTGGAACAGATGGAGTTGTTACCGTTCCGCCGGGCGATTGAGGCCGGGGTTGATGCTATTATGACAGCTCATGTGATGTTCCCTTCGATTGAGCCCGAGCCCATTCCGGCTACGTTGTCACATAAGGTGTTAACGGGTCTGCTACGTGAGGAAATGGGTTTTGAAGGCATTATTATTACAGACTGTCTTGAAATGCATGCGATATCCAAGCCATATGGTGTAGCTGAAGCTGCGATTCGTGCTGTGGAAGCAGGAGCAGATCTGATTCTGGTGAGTCATACCTTGCAAGATCAGGTGGCTGCGCTGGAAGCCATTGTGGAAGCAGTTCGAACGGGGCGAATATCGGAAGAGGTTATTCATCAGGCGGTGGAACGCATTATGACATGGAAAAAAAAGCGCTGCGGGCAGCAGAATGATCATCTTGTTTCGCCGAAAGCGAGTGAAACGGTCGAAGCAACCGATGTCGAACCTGTTAATTGCACTGAATCCACTGAAACCACCGATTCCAGTGTGCCCAACGAATTGACGTTGTTCAAGATTGCTTCAAGCAGTATTACCATCGTTCATAATGATGGGCTGCTGCCGTTGGACCCAGAGAAGGACGTATATGTCATCTGGCCTGAGGTTGTGCAACGGACAGAGGTGGATGAACCATGGTCCCATACAGAATCGCTGGGTATGGCATTATCGCAGCTGCGAGGCAGAGTTCGTGAGCACAAAATTACAACGCAGCCCACGTATGATGAAGCAGATCGGATATTGGCTGATGTGTCGGATCGTGAACAAGTTATCGTATGTACGTACACATCGGGAGGTCATCTTCCGAAAGGGCAACAGTATTTGGTTGAAAAGCTTAGTAAGAATCATTCCCTGATTGTAATTGCTTTGCGCAATCCATATGATCTGCTGGAGATTTCGAGGCCGGGAAGTTATGTGTGTACGTATGAGAATACACCCGCAGTTGTTCGGGTACTGTCCCAGGTGTTAACCGGAGGACTGCAGCCAACAGGAAGTCTGCCTGTCCGTTTGCGCTAGACCTATTCAATCCTTACATCTCTCTGTGATATGGTGCTGATTGACCATCTCCCGGAGAGATTTTTTTGTTGAAATTTTATATTGGTTAATTTTGGGATATAAATGCCAAAAAGATAATTGATAGATAACTATTTTCATAGTATTTTCCTTCTATTAAAAGTTTACAATTCTCCTCTTAACTTTTTAGCAACTTTTCCCGGTTCCAAGCGTCTAATAATATGACTTTTTGAGGGGGATATTTATAAAATGGGAGCAGAAGGAGCCAAAGACAAAGAATGAATTTGAAGAAGAAATTGTCCATACTTACCGCTTTTGCTGTGTTTCAGGCGTTTGCAGTGATTCCTGCCAATGCACAATCAGCAGATCAGAGCGATACTACATCAGTGAATACAGCCAAAGTTAAATCCGTGGAGGTTGTGAAGAAAGAACAAACCATCGCGGAATCCGAAGTGAAATCCGGAACAAACACGCCAACATCAAATAATGAAACAACTGAAGAAGTGAACCCTGAGACAGATGTTCCTACAGGAACAGACGCGACTCCTGTTGAGCCGGTAATTGAACCTACGGACGAAGAAGGTACAGCTGAGGAAACACCAGCACCTGCACCAGTAGAAGTGGAGCAACCATCTACAGGCGGTTCATCTGTTGCTGGAGGCGGGGGTGGAGACCTCACTCTTTATATGAACAGTAATAAAATGATGCAAGATGGCAAAACGTATCTTGCTGGACAGCCAATGGCTGTTAAAAATGGTGTATCCTATGTAGCGATCCGTGCTCTCGTTGATCGGGTTGGCTATGATGTTAAATATGATAACACAACCAAAGAAACGATCATTATTAGTGGTGAAGATGAGTTGCGTTTCAAAACAAACAGCAAGATCTATACCGTTAATGGTGTGTCCAGAACGATGAAGGGCGCGGCTTATCAACAAAAAAATACGTTCATGGTGCCGTTGACTTCAATTACACAGGCTCTGGACATTACGTATAAAGTAAATCAATCTGCCAAAACGGTTGTATTGAATCTGAGTACCAAACCGGTGGCAAGCTTCACGGTACAAAAAGAGGTCTTTGCCGGAGACCAGGTAACCTACACAACCAGATCCAGCTCTCCCAAGGGACTCAGCATTGTAGATGAGCGTTGGACAGGTCGTCAGGATTCATTCGACCAACCAGGTGTATACACAGTAACCTATGCGGTCCAGGATTCAAGTGGTCAATGGAGCGATCCGTATTCGGTTACGATTAAGGTTGAAAGACCGAATCTGCCACCTGTCGCAATGTTTACGACAGATAAAGAAGAATACAAAATGGGTGAGAAAATCACTTATATTGATCAAAGTACAGATGATGAGAACGCAATTGTAAAAACAGAATGGGATAACAATGCACTTGCATTCTTTGTTCCAGGACCGAAGACCGTAACGATTACAGTTACCGATAAACATGGTGCTAGCGATAGCTATACCAAGATGATCAATATTACGGGCGAAACGCTTTATAGTTTGACTGATTTCAATCAATTGTTCACACCAGTTGGTGAGAAGTTCACTTTTGACGGTGGTGGAGTACCGGCATTGGAGAAAGTACCTTTCACTTATTATGATGAACCAAGTCTGCTGATCCGCAGTAACAGCCCGGAAACCGTGAATACGGAAGGCATTGTGTACAAGGAATCTTCCTTCGGACAGACACGCTTCATGATTCACCATGTGAACAACACGGGCAAAAACGTGAAAATGTATGTTGTAGCGACAAACAACAATGCATACACGGCGTCCATTGAACAGCAAAACATGGGTTTTGCAGGACCGTCTCCTTTTGCAACGGTAGCTGGAAAGCTGTCGATTGACCGTTGGTTCCAATCCATGCAGAATGGTACCGGACAAAAGAAAGTGTACATCCAGCCAGGAGAAAGCAAGTTGATTCTCAATGATCTGAGCGTTCTTCCGATGAAACAGGGACAAGTCATTTCCTTGTATTCCGATGTATTCAGTGATTATGAACTGGATTACAACATTATCATGATCGAAGAAAACAAGGACCCGATGGAAGTGTTGTCGAGCCTGCCGGTTCTAGATCGTGATGGTGTTCACAACCGCGGAACGTACCCGAATGCAACACGAATCATTACGTATGATCAGGAAATAGGATCGAAGCCTGCACGTCTTCCACTTGGAGACAATGCAAGTGATCCAAACCTCGTGGGAACGGACCCTATGGCTTTCACAGAAGCTTCCAACGCAGGTAACTTCGGTGTATTATACAAAATTACATTGAATAATGTTGCTCCGCGCACGTTGATTTCATTCAACCCTCGTGGAGGCAGATACTCAGGTGTGGCACTCGTGAACGGACAGGTCGTTCAGATTTCCACAGGTAAATCTGTAACTGCACCTAATGAGCAAAGCGTAATGTATCGCACAGGTTCGTACGGCGAGAGTGTAACTATTCTCTTCTCGGCGGCACCAGGAAGTAACTTGCCTGTTAACCTGCTGTTCACGCCGCTTCCGGCTGAAAAGTAATAACATGAACATGCACGGACGGTTTGGAGTGAAAGCTTATATCATATATACCCGTTCACCCCAAAAGTCGCCCGAACGATTGATCATCTGAACCGTCAGGAAGGGACTCCATCAAAATGTACTGTCATTAGCTCAAGCTGGACTAATGACAATGCATGTGCATGGAGTCCTTTTTATGTGATGTTGGAATGATATAACCCGGTGTCTTCGTTGACTCTAATCGTAATTTGATGCATTATTAGAGGTATACAAGAAAGCAAAAGTTTTCGCTTTTGCCGAATAAACTGTCGCTCTATGAATGATGCAAAATGCTCGTATGACAGGAGGTGCTTTAGATCATGTTGTCGACAGAACAGATTATTTCAACCATGTCCTCACAGGGGCTTCGCATTACTGATCAGCGGAAAACACTGGCCCGGTTATTTGCCGAGTCTCCAGGGTATCTTACACCCAAGGACGTCTATGAATATATGGGTAAGACTTACAGCGGACTGAGTTTTGACACAGTATATCGTAATTTGCGGGTGATGCAGGAATTAGGTGTACTGGAACAGGTCATCTTCGAAGATGGCGTTAAATTCAGAGCACATTGTAGTGAAGATCATCATCACCATCATATGATCTGCCTGAAGTGTCAGAAGACATATCCCATTGTTTTTTGCCCGATGCAGCTTGCGGATGCGCCTGAGCAATTTCAGGTTGTAGATCACAAGTTCGAGGTATTTGGTTATTGCAAGGACTGTGCTGATCATGCTCCTGCCAAAGCGGCGTCTGGACATCAACACGCTCACGGGAAGCACTGACCATGAAGTTATCTCGTAGAATTGCTCAGGCACCCATTCGGGTGTACCGCAACTATATCTCTCCATTAACACCGCCAACATGTCGGTTCTATCCGAGCTGTTCGGCTTACGCCATGGAGGCGATTGAAGTGCACGGTGCGCTCAAAGGTTCGTTGTTATCAGCGAAACGTATTGCCAAATGTCACCCGTTTCATCCAGGCGGTGTAGATCTGGTGCCACCAAAGGCGGAGAAATCCATGATGGTATCAGAGTAACGATGTAGGTTGAAGTATTCAGGTGGCCTGGAAGCAGGCCGGGATTGAACTTGAGGATGCTGTCCACTTGACAAAGGGGTCCGCATTTCAGTATATTTTTCCTATATATGCGAGTTCAAAAAGTCTAGTTTTCAGTACCAAGAAGATGGGATGAAGTTAGAAATGGAGTAGCGGAGCGTAGGAAACCTACGTGAGCAACGGACATTTCGGCTGAATTTCAACTTCGATGCTGATGATGCCGGTAGGCATGATTCGTAATCAAAAGTGTACTTTTTGAACAACTTCTATATGATTTCCAGTGAAGGGATAAGTACAGACACACCCCCAGTGCAGAGAGCCGGATGAGCTGAGAACCGGTCTGGGAGGAGGATGGAACATGGTCCCGGAGGAACCTCTTTCGAGCGTGCAGACAGTGATTTCAGAGCTGCTGTCGTAAGGCTGAGGCGTGATCCAGCGTTAATGGGCGGTCGAAGGACCGACAGAGCCTGTGTTTTGCGAAAAACATGGGGAATTTGGGTGGTAACACGTGAGAGCAACTCTCGTCCCATAGGGGCGGGAGTTTTTTGTGTTCTTTTTTAGTTGTTTTGGACGAAGGGATCACATGAAGCAGGAACATTTGAAGGAGGAGAAGTCATTCATGGCTGACCAAAAAACATTTTATCTGACAACCCCGATTTATTATCCGAGTGACAAATTGCATATTGGGCATGCGTATACAACGGTGGCGGGAGATGCGATGGTTCGTTACAAGCGTCTACGCGGTTACAATGCTCATTATCTGACAGGAACCGACGAACATGGCCAGAAGATTGAGCGCAAGGCACAAGAGAAAGGACAGACACCGCAAGCTTTTATCGACGATATCGTTGTGGGGATCAAGGAACTGTGGAACAAGTTGGACATTTCCAATGACGACTTTATTCGTACAACCGAAGAGCGTCACAAAACCGTCGTTCAGGATATCTTTGACCGTTTGCTGAAACAGGGAGATATCTACAAAGGTGAGTACGAAGGCTGGTACAGCATTCCGGATGAGACGTATTACACGGAGACTCAACTGGTGGATGTAGAGAAGAATGAGAAGGGTGAGATTATCTCGGCTAAGAGCCCGGATAGTGGACACCCGGTTGAATTGGTCAAAGAAGAATCCTACTTCTTCCGTATGAGCAAATATGCAGATCGTTTGTTGAAATATTATGAAGAGAACCCGGGCTTTATTCAGCCGGAATCCCGTAAGAACGAGATGATCAACAACTTCATCAAGCCAGGCCTTGAAGATTTGGCCGTATCGCGGACTACATTTGAATGGGGCGTCAAAGTTAAAGGCGATCCAAAACACGTCGTTTACGTGTGGATTGATGCGTTGTCCAACTATATTACAGCACTGGGCTACGGTTCATCCGATGCATCCCTGTATAACAAGTTCTGGCCTGCAGATGTTCATCTGGTAGGGAAAGAAATTGTTCGTTTCCATACGATCTACTGGCCAATTATGTTGATGGCGCTGGACTTGCCTTTGCCGAAGAAAGTGTTTGCACATGGCTGGTTGTTGATGAAGGATGGCAAAATGTCCAAATCAAAAGGTAATGTCGTTGATCCAGTGACTCTGATTGACCGTTACGGTCTCGATGCACTGCGGTATTACCTGCTGCGTGAAGTACCGTTTGGTTCCGATGGTACATTTACACCGGAGAGCTTCGTAGAACGTGTCAACTCCGACCTCGCGAACGATCTGGGTAACCTGTTGAACCGTACCGTTGCCATGGTAGACAAATATTTTGAAGGCAAAGCCCCTACGTTTGCATCGAATGTAACGGAATTTGATGCTTCGCTGGAAGAAGCAGGCCATGCTACAGTGGAAAAAGTGGAACAGGCGATGGAAAACCTGCAGTTTTCCGTAGCACTGACAGCGATCAGCCAGTTTGTCAGTCGCACCAACAAATATATTGATGAGACGCAGCCATGGGCGCTGGCTCGTGATGAGGCGAAACGCGATGAATTGGCATCCGTTATGGCTCACCTGATCGAAAGCTTGCGAATTGCTTCCATTCTGTTGCAACCGTTCCTGACACGTGCTCCTCATAAAATCTGGGCACAGCTCGGCATTCAGGAAGGTGAACTTACCGCTTGGGATACAGCCAAGCAATGGGGTCTGGTTCCAACTGGAAACGCATTGCAAAAAGGTGATCCAATCTTCCCGCGTTTGGATTCCGAACAAGAAATTGCTTATATCTCCGAAGCAATGACTGGTGGCCAAAAAGCAGCACAGCCTGAAACAAGTCAAGCAGATGCTGGAGCTTCAGCAGCTGTTGAACCGGTAACTGCCCCTGAAGGTACCGAAGAGATCGGGATTGACGATTTTGCCAAAGTTGAACTGCGTGTCGCGCAAGTCATTGCCTGCGAACCGGTCAAAAAAGCGGATAAGTTGCTGAAATTGCAGCTCGATCTGGGTTATGAGCAGCGTCAGGTCGTATCTGGGATTGCGAAGTTCTATTCACCAGAAGAGATGGTTGGACGCAAAGTCATCTGTGTGACCAACCTCAAACCGGTGAAACTTCGTGGTGAACTGTCTCAGGGCATGATCCTTGCAGCATCGCATGGCGACCAACTAACACTGGCAACAGTACCGGACAACATGCCTAATGGCGCACAAGTGAAATAAGAATTGAGTTATGAAATTGTTTCAAATTCTGTCATAAAAATGACACAAGGTGGCCCGATGTAATTCGGGCCCCTTTTTTTGTTGATATAAATCGCATCTTAAGGGAAGAGAACAAGCATATACTGTTATGAACTCCGTACTTCAGGAAAGAATGAATAGGACGGGATAGCTTGACAAGTAGGTTCAGGTTACCTATAATTCTTTCAGTAATGTTTACGATTAAGAGATGCGGAGTGAATCATAATGACATTTTATAAAGAGCAACATCAAGCTCAGGATAACCGGATAGGGAAGACGAGCAAAAGAGGCAACATGAAGTTACTGTGGACGGGTTTGCTTATTCTCACTTTGCTGGTATTGTCAGCTTGTGGGCAGGATAGTTCCAATAGTGCGAAGATTGTGGAAGGCAAGGTAAACGTTGTGACGACATTTTATCCTGTATATGCTTTTACGACTGCAATCGGTGGTGAGGATGCCAATGTTATTAACCTGCTGCCAACCGGAGTAGAGCCACATGACTGGACTCCGAAGAGTCAGGATATTGTTAATACGTCCAAGGCACAGCTGTTTCTCTATAATGGAGCTGGACTGGAAGGATGGGTGCCGAATTTCCTGAAGTCGTTGAATAGCGATACACAGGTGAAGTCTGTTGCCGTCAGCGAAGGTGTTAAGCTGTTAACCGCTGAAGGTGATGATGGGCACGGTCACGGCGAAGAGCACGAAGACGAGCATGCAGATGAACATACAGATGAACATACAGATGGGGCTACCAGTGAAGATGTCGCTGATCATCATATTGATCCACATACGTGGGTTAGTCCGAAATCGGCCATGATCATGGCTGAAAACATCAAAAATAGTCTGGTCGAGGCAGATCCTAATCACAAAACAGGTTACGAACAACGTTATGAAGAGCTTCGTACGAAGCTTGAGACGCTGGATCAGCGTTTTACAGATGAATTGGCTAACGTACCAAACAACGAGATTGTTGTCTCGCACCAAGCGTTTGGCTACCTTGCACGTGATTATGGATTAACTCAGCATGCCATTATGGGACTTTCCCCGGATGCTGAACCGACAGGACAGGATATTGTGAAGCTTGCGAAATTGGTTAAAGATGAAGGCATTAAATACATTTTCTTCGAAGAGCTGGTATCTGACAAATTGGCGAAAACATTGGCAAGTGAAGCAGGAGTGGAGACCATGGTCCTTAATCCGGTTGAGGGATTGACCAAGGAGCAGGCAACAAACGGGGATGATTATTTCACCCTCATGGAGAAAAATTTGCAAAATCTGCTGATCGCATTAAAATAAGATAGAATGAAGAATTCAGATCGAAGAGTCTTTACCGTTCACGGTGAAGGCTCTTAGGACGCTATGGGATTCTTATATATAATGAAGGGCGGCTTTGCCATGCAGCAAATCATGCCACTATGTCATGATCCAATTATAGAGATCGAGAAACTATCATTTTCCTACGGGGACCAGCGAGTGATTGAGAATCTCGATTTTATGGCCCAGGAACGGGACTTTGTCGGGATTATCGGTTCCAATGGGGCGGGTAAAACGACATTGCTGCGCATGCTGGTAGGACTTCTTCCTCCTGCGCAGGGAGATATCAAACTATTCGGACAGTCGATCCGCAGGTTCAAGGACTGGGACCGAATCGGGTATGTGCCTCAAAAGAATGCATTTAACCCGTTGTTCCCTGCGACCGTTCGTGAAGTGGTCATGTCAGGCTTGTATAATAACAAAAACATGTTCCGTCGTATGTCTCGCAAATGTCAGCAACAGTGCACGGATGCGATGCAGGTCATGCGGATCGAGGATCTGGCGAACAAACGTATTGGTCAATTGTCCGGCGGACAACAGCAGCGTGTATTTTTGGCACGAGCGCTTATCAATCACCCGGATCTGTTGATTCTGGATGAACCTACCGTAGGTATTGATGCTGAATCACAGGCCAGTTTCTTTGAACTGATTACGCATATGCATGAACATCACCGAATGACTTTTCTAATGGTGTCTCATGATATGGATCGGATGGAGAGTTATCTGGGTTCTGAAGCTGTTGTAACGAATGGAAAAATTAATTTTCATGTCCGTCATTCGCATGAGGTACAGGATTGTGCTGAGACCAATCTGCAACATACCACTGCACAGGTACGCTAGCCGTATTTATGGCCCATTAGATTAGAGTAAGGCCGAAGGAGTCGTGTTTGTTTTGGAAATATTAATGAGTGATTTTTTTCAGCGTGCCCTGGCGGGTGGGTTGTTAATTGGCATTACCGCTCCGTTAATCGGACTGTTCCTGGTCTTACGGCGGTTATCCATGATCGGAGACACCTTGTCTCATGTGACCATTGCCGGTGTTGCACTTGGATTCCTGATTGAAGTGTATCCCATTGCAGTGGGCCTGATATTTGCCGTGCTTGCTTCATTTGCGATAGAGAAATTGCGCAAAGCGTACAAGAGTTATGCCGAATTATCGATTGCCATTATCATGTCCGGTGGCGTGGCTCTTGCTTCCTTGTTCTTTACACTGGGCAAAGGATATAATGCAGATGTCATGAGTTATTTATTCGGCAGTATATATACATTAGACGCTACGGATCTGAAGCTTGTAGGTGTGGTTACGCTGATCGTGGTGATTGTAGTGGCATTGTTACATAAGGAATTTTTCCTGCTCAGCTTTGAGGAAGATGCGGCAGCGGTTACAGGGTTGCCTGTGAGAATTCTGAACATGTTAATCACGGTGATGACAGCACTTGTCATAAGCACGGCGATCAAGATTGTCGGTGCGCTTCTGGTGTCAGCACTATTGACCATTCCGGTAGCGGTCAGCCTGTTGATGGCTCGAAGTTTCAAATCCGCCATTATTTTATCCGTGGTTATCGGCGAAATTGCCGTAGTCCTTGGACTGGTTGTAGCAGGTATCTGGAACCTCGCACCTGGAGCAACGATTGTATTATTGCTGATCATGATGCTGATTCTGACGATGATTGGAAAAAAAGGGTTCCGAGCCTGACGACTGAACGAGCAAGCACGTGAGCCCGGGGAAGGGAGACATCCGCTTCATGCCTGATGTTAATGTATGGATGGCTTTTGTAGCAGGCTTGGTCTCATTTATATCACCTTGTTGTCTTCCGTTGTATCCATCATACCTCTCCTACATTACAGGTATGACGGTGCAACAACTGAAGGATGACCGCAATCAGCGCGAAGTCCGCTTTAAGACGATGACGCATACGCTGGCGTTTATTTTAGGTTTCTCGGCAGTATTTTATTCTCTTGGCCTGGGTGCTGGACTGTTTGGCCAATTTTTCAATGATAACCGAGAACTGATTCGGCAATTGTCTGCGATTTTGATTATGCTTATGGGGTTGTTTTTGCTTGGTGTGTTCAAGCCACAGTTTCTGATGAAGGAACGTAAGCTGGATATGAAATGGAAACCTGCAGGCTATCTGGGCTCGTTTATATTTGGCATCGGTTTCTCAGCAGGCTGGTCGCCGTGTATTGGTCCCATTCTGGCAACAATCATTGCGATGGCTGCAAGTGAGCCCACAACCTGGCTGGCGCTGATTACAGGTTATACGGCAGGGTTTGCAATCCCGTTTTTCATTTTGGCCTTTTTCATCGGTTCAACACGCTGGATCTTACGGTATTCCAATGTCATGATGAAAGTTGGGGGAGCATTAATGTTGTTCCTTGGGGTATTGCTTTTTACAGATCAGATGACGAAGATTACCATCTGGTTGCAGCAGATTACACCAGACTGGATGATTATTTAAACGGATGAACTGAATTCGAATTTAAAAATGCATGACAAAGCAGGCTACATGTTAACCAGAGTCACTCTGGGTCATGTAACCTGCTTTTTAATCGTTTGTTAGGCATGCTTTTAACTGCATATGATTTTGGGCAATCCTGTTGTTCGTTTAGGTGAAGTAATCAATATTGGCTAGTGGAAAATGTTCAAAGATTCGTTCCGTAATGAATTCGCGAAGCGCATCTTGCTGGTCATCCTTATACACATACTTGTACTGACCCCAGCGGCCCCATTTCATCTTGCGTTTCTCGATATCCATCTCCAGCTTGGTTTTGGGATATCGCTTTTCAATGGTCGCTTTGGCCGTTTTGGTAAAACGGTGCTGGATCATCTCAAAGGTAAGATCCTTGGTTGCTTCCTCTGGAAGTGTATCTGCCAGTTTCTGCAACAGCTCCGAGTATCCTTCTTCCCAGCCTTCATACCACATAATCGGAGCGATAATGAATCCCAGGGGATAACCGGCGTGTGCAATTTTGCCAGCAGCTTCAATGCGTTCCTCAAATCTGGAGGTAGCCGGTTCAAAGTTTTTGATGACATAATCCGAATTGACACTAAACCGGATACGGGTGTGGCCGTTATGTTTAAGGTTCAGCAACGGATCAACGTGATGATATTTGGTTACAAATCGCAAGCGCCCGTATTTTTCATCCGCCATAAAACGAATCAGGTCACTTAGGTTCTCCGTGATATGCTCGAGTCCTACGGGATCAGACGTACAGGCGGCTTCAAATCGTGTGATTTCAGGCGAGCGTTCTTCGATGTATCCTTTTGCAGCCTGAATGATCTCCTCGGTATTAACATAGACACGGACATAAGGTTTCGCACCAAGTGTAGTTTGAAGATAACAATAATGGCAGTGCCCCATACAGCCTGTAGAGATGGGAATGGCATATTCCGCTGAAGGTTTCGACTGGTCGAACTTAAGTGTTTTGCGTACACCAACGACCAGAGTACGCTTTGCCATCCGATATTTTTCTTGTTCGGTTTCACCCGGCAAGTTTGTGATACGGTTATGGGATGTGGTCATTTGATAAGGTATGTTTTTGGATGTCACCCACTCCATAATCCGTTTGCCTTTATCATATTCCAACGCACCGGGTTCAAAATACACCAAATCGGGAATAAAGGGTTTAGTGCCTTTTGCTTTACGAACGGGCGGTGAGGCTACACTTGTACTCACGAAATCACTCCTTTCGATGCGGAACTTTGCTTAGTTTGCCTCGTTTGGGGAGAAGTCACGCCTGCCAATTACTTGTGAAACAGCGCGCTCCGAACTGTGCAGGACTTGCCAATGCGTATTGATAACATGTATCATTATAAGATAGGGACCAGGCACGAATAGGGGCCGGTCAGAGAGAAAAGAGGGAAGCAGATGCCAACGCCCAGTATGGAAGATTATTTGGAGCGTATATACAAATTAATTGATGAAAAGGGCTATGCTCGTGTGTCTGATATAGCTGAAGGACTGGAAGTACATCCTTCATCGGTGACGAAGATGATCCAAAAGCTGGACAAAGACGAGTACCTGATCTATGAAAAGTACCGCGGACTGGTGCTTACGCCAAAAGGCAAAAAGATGGGCAAACGTTTGATGGAGCGCCATCATCTGCTTGAACAATTTTTGACAACGATTGGTGTTCAGGAACAAAATATCTACAATGATGTTGAAGGCATTGAACATCATCTGAGCTGGGACTCCATTACATGCATCGAGTCCTTGGTTGAATACTTCCGTCAGGACGAGAGTCGGTTGCGTGACCTCAAAAATCTTCAGGATGTCATGAGTAATACAGAATCTTAAGTTTCAGCAGTGGAATACACATGGTGATATACAATGAATCGTATCCTGTGATCAAAGGATGCTTCTTGCCGTTTCAATGGCAGGAAGCATTTTTTTTTGTGCAATCACACCATAATTTGGTGATTTTCGCAACTAAACGATTGGTAGGAGCGTCTATTAAACTAGTAGAATTTACCGCAAATTTATAATGATTTTGGAGGACTGCACTAATGAACGTTCGTAAAGGATTGATGCTGCTGCTCATTTTTGTACTTGGATTACAGACAGCAGGTATGACGGCACAAGCGGCCGGGCAGAAGGAAATCGCTATTTTTCTAGACGGCAACCGTTTGGAATCGGATGTATCACCCTACATCTTGCCCAAAGTAAATGTAACGATGGTGCCTCTGCGTGTTATTAGCGAAGGACTGGGTGCGTCTGTTTTATGGTCTCAAGCTACTCGTACCGTGACCATTCAGAAATCCGATTCGGTCATCTCTATGACGAGCGGACGCCAGCAGGCGACGGTGGATAACGCTGTAGTTGGTCTGGATGCATCGGTCGAATTGAAACAGGGTCGGGTCATGGTACCCATTCGATTCGTCAGTGAGAACCTGGGCATTCGAGTGAACTGGAATCAGGCTGCCCAGACCATTGATCTGTACACAGGAGACGAATCAGTCCCAACTCCTGAACCAACCCCGGTAACCCCAGCGGAGCCAGGAGGTACGGGCACTGTGCCAGCTTCTGAAGAGATGCGGGGAGCCTGGATTTCCACTGTGAATGGAGACTGGCCTACATCTGGTGCCAAGGGAAATGTAGAGAAGCAAAAACAGGAGTATACAAAACAGCTAGATACGTTGCAAGGTATGGGCATTAATGCCGTATTTGTCCAAGTGAGAGCCAATGGGGATGCCATCTATCCTTCAGGTCTGGTACCTTGGAACAGCGTATTGACAGGAACACAAGGTAAAGATCCAGGTTATGATCCCCTCGCGTTTATGGTTGAGGAAGCACACAAACGGGGTCTGGAGTTCCACGCCTGGTTTAATCCGTTTAGAGCAACGAACTCAGCAAGTACATCAAACTTGGCTGCAAACCACATCTCGAAGCTTCATCCCGACTGGATTGTGAATGCATCCGGCAAATTGTACATTAACCCGGGCATCCCGGAAGCCAGACAGCATATTATCGATACGATCATGGAAGTGGTCAATCAGTATGATATTGATGGCGTACATCTGGATGATTATTTCTATCCGTCCAATGTGACTTTTAATGATGATGCAGCCTTCAAAACCTATAACACATTGAATACCAAAGACCGTGCTGAATGGCGTCGGGACAATATCAATCAGTTCGTTAAGCAGCTCGGGCAGAGTATTCACAGCGTGAAAGCTAACGTTGAATATGGAATTAGTCCATTTGGTGTATGGCGTAACAAATCCGTTGATCTGACAGGTTCTGATACCAAAGCAGGAGTAACCGCGTATGACAGCATGAATGCAGATGTGCGGACATGGATTAACCAAGAGTGGATCGACTATGTCGCTCCGCAGGTGTATTGGAGTATGACATTAAACGTAGCCCGATATGACAAAGTCGTGGACTGGTGGGCGAATGAAGTGGCTAACACAAATGTAAAATTGTATATCGGTCACTCTCCTTATAAGTTAGGTACGCCGGAAATTGGTTGGCAGACTTCACAGGAGATCATCGATCAGCTGAACTACAACAAGAAGTATGGTTCGGTCAAAGGGGATATTTTCTTTAGTTCACAATACTTGACGAAGAACCCTCTCGGCCTAATTGCCAAATTAAAAGCTTATTATGGTCTCTAAAACATTTTAACAATACAGTGATAAGACAAACCCTTGTTCTCATAGAGTGGCAGTAGAAACGTGGCTGCCTGGAGAACGGGGGTTTTTTGTTATGTTAATTAACGCGGTGTTTGAAGGTGGAGGCGTCAAAGGGATCTCGCTTGCAGGTGCTGTGCAGGGTGCTCAAGACTGCGGCATTCAGTTTAATCGAGTGGCAGGCACATCATCCGGTTCCATTGTTGCTGCTCTGCTAGCGGCCGGTTACAGGGCCGAGGAGATGAAAGTCATTATTGAGAATACGCCGTTTGCTTCATTGCTGCGTCGTTCCCCCATATTTAATACCCGATGGATCGGACCCGCCGCGAGGCTGTTCTTGAAGAAAGGTTTGTATTCGGGAGAAGCGCTGGAATCATGGATTCGCAAGATGCTGGAGCAGAAAGGGATTCGCACATTCGCTGACTTGCCACAAGGCAAGTTGCTTATTACCGCATCCGATATATCCAATGGGACCATTCTGGTGTTGCCAGACGATATTCGGCGGTTTGGCATTGACCCTGCGAAGCTGGATGTTGCAAAGGCGGTACGTATGAGTTGCAGTATCCCGTATTTTTTCGATCCGGTAGTCATACGCAAATCGCCAGTATTCTCCAAAGGCCTTCCTTTTCAAGATCAGTTCGTTTATGTCGTGGATGGCGGATTGCTTAGCAATTTTCCGTTGTGGCTCTTCGATGGTGATCGCTCGGAACGAGGAGGAGACGTTATTCCGGTTGTCGGATTCAAAATGGTGGGGAAGACGGAAGTAGAACCCGCCCGGATTAAAGGACCGCTAAGCATGCTTCAGGCCCTTGTAGAGACGATGCTCACAGCACATGATGAACGCTACATCGAACAGATTAACCGGTTTCGTACAGTGAAGATACCAACGCTTGGGATTAAACCAACGCAATTTCATTTATCGTTACAGGACAGCACAGCCTTATATCGATCAGGCGCTACCGCAGGGAGCGAATTTTTCAACGGATGGAATATGAAAATGTATGGTGAACAGCTGGACAAACAAAGAAAAGAATTGCGTAAGAAACAGGCAGAAGCTCCACCTCTGATTCCTGTATAAACGTGAAAAAAGCAATTCTCCGCAAGTTGGGAGAACTGCTTTTTTGGTTGTTCAGTAGCTTTTAGTGAAATTTCGGTATATCTTCATCACTTTTCCCTTTTTGTCCTTGAATCACTTGGAAAGGATAATCCTTACGTTTCTTTGAAGAGCCGCTGCTCTTTCTGGCACTGGACTGTGCATTAACTTTTGCCATGGTTCGTGCCGATGGTTTAATCTTCGGTGATTTGGTTTTGCTTGCCCAGCGACGAGGCGGATATTTGTACAGCAGGAATACGGCTCCGAACACGACCAGAGGAATAATGATCCTGGATGGACTAGCGTTCCCCAGCCAAGTCAAGACTCCAACAGCAGCTAGTGCGATGAACGTCCAAAATAAGATTGCCTGCTTGTTCATATCATTCACCCTTTCACAGGATCGAGTGTTGCAACAGGTACTTCTGAGGTAGCAGAGACATTGGCAAGCTTGGCATCCAACTCACGCATACGGTTAAACGAAGCAATGGATACTTCTACCTGTTCGTTGGTCGGTTCTTTTGTTGTCAGCAATTGCAGCCACAATCCCGGGTATCCGAGATAACGCAGTACAGGAATATCACGTACCGAATTCGTGAGCTTTAACAGTTCAAAAGAAATGCCTAGCACAACTGGCAATAACAATAGACGCTGACCCATCCGTTCCCAGAGGTTATCGTACGTGAAAAGGGAGTATAGAAACACTCCAATGATAACAGTCAACATAATGAAACTGCTTCCGCAGCGGTAGTGCAGTCGGCTGTACTTTTGCACGTTCTCCGGTGTCAGTTCTTCACCAGCTTCATGTGCGCTGATTACTTTGTGTTCCGCTCCATGATACTGGAAGAGACGTTTAATCATCGGCGTCTGTGAGATTAACCACAGATAGGCGAGTAACAGGATCAGCTTAATGCCGCCTTCCAGTAAATTATGCAAAAACTGATTGTCGAATGCATTTTTGAATAGAAAATTCTCGATAACAACAGGAAGCAAAGTGAGCACAACTTTACCAAAAAGGAATGAAAGGATGGCTACGGCGGTCACACCAATAATCATGCTAAGGCTCCAGCCCGAACCTTCTTTCTCTTTTTGCTTGGCTTTCTCTTCCGGTTCCAGTTCATCATCAGCATAAGCGTCAGCAGAATAATTAAGATGTCTGCTACCTTTAACACTTGAATCTATAATGCTGACAATTCCGCGTAATAAAGGAATCCGCCGCAATTTCGTGACCCAGGACTTGTCTTGCTTGGGAACTTCCAGATACGTAATTTCGCCGTCTTTTCTACGAACAGCTGTAACGTTGACATGTTTCCCACCGAACATTACGCCTTCAATGACAGCTTGCCCCCCATAGCTGACAGGCTTGGATTGTTGAGGCAAATTATTCACCTTCCTATTCTGTTCTAGGCCTTCGCGATCAAAGGCAGTTTAATAACCCTATTGTATCGAATTTTAAGCGCAATTTCTAGTTTGTGAGTCAAACCTTGAAGGATGTTGTTAAGATTGTCCTGTTTTGAACATACTACCTCGTAGAATCGGAGCGGAAATTCGAGGCATAATGCGGGATTATCAACTGAATGAAGGAGAATATTGATGACAGAGCGTACGCATGAAGATACATCGCGAGATGAAGGCCAACGTTCGAAAGAACGGCAGCAAAAAGACAGAGGCAGGCGCCCTACCCAGAGGCAAGGTCAAGCTCACTACTACACGAAGCCATTTCCCTTTGCGTTAGAGCTTGGCTTCTTTGCCGGTTTTATCTGGGGCGGGCTGCATTGGCTATTCTATCTGCTGCATTTTACGATTGTACCTGTCGGATTTCTGGCCGAGCCTTTTTTCAAACATGAATATATATATACCGCAGCTGGACATTTGACAGGCTGGTTGTTTTTTATCGTTTTTTCCATCTTGGCTTCCTTGCTCTACACGTTCACGATTAGAAAATTAAAAGGGCCGGTACCCGGCATGGTGTATGGAATTGTCTGGTGGCTGATTCTCTTTATACTGGTAGGACCGAAACTCGGGATGATGAAGCCTTTGAACGGTTTAACGTGGGATTCAATCATCACGGAACTCTGTTTCTTTTTGTTATGGGGGCTGTTCATTGGTTACACGGTAGCCATGGAGTACACGGACGAACGCAAACGTGAGCCGGAGCAAGCGGGGGCATAGCGCAAAAAAGCTTCTCAATCCGGCAATGGCTGTGTTAAAATAGCAGATGGTTATTTGCAGAGAGGGTGGAGAAGCGATGAAACGAATTATTGTGATCAATGGTCCGAACCTGAACATGCTTGGTGTACGTGAACCGGGCATCTATGGAACGCTTAGTCTGAAGGATATTGAAGACAAAATTCGCAGACAGGCTGATGAACTTGGCGTCTCCATCGCTTTTTATCAATCGAACCATGAAGGAGACATCATTGACCGCATTCATGCAGCGATGGGTGAGGCAGACGGAATCATACTGAATGCCGGAGCATTTACCCATTATAGCTATGCTATACGTGATGCAATCAATGCTGTAAAAGTCCCTACGGTGGAAGTACATCTATCCAACATTCATGCACGCGAAGCGTTCAGACATCATTCAGTGATTGCAGCGGAAACAATCGGGCAGATTGCCGGATTTGGCGAAGTAAGCTATGAACTGGGATTGCTGGCTCTTGTGCGTCATCTGGACAAACAAACCTGAGCCGGGAACCCGGGAATGTGAGAGAAAGAAGGGTTACCGATGGAAAACAAACGAGTAAATAAGTTGCGTGAAGCCATGCGTGAGCATGAACTCACTGCAATGCTGATTACAAACCCGATTAACCGTCGTTATATGACGGGTTTTACAGGCTCGGCGGGATATGTGCTGATTACGGAACAGGATGCATATCTGCTGACTGATTTCCGTTATATGTCACAAGCGCCTCAACAAGCCAAAGGATTCACCGTTGTGGAGCATGGAGCCAAGCCGATGGATACAGTGCGTGAACTACTGGCATCCGCGAATATCAAAGAAGTGGGCTTCGAGCAGGATAGTGTTACATTTGGCACGCATTCCGCTTATGCTGAAGCACTTCAATCTATCGAACTGAAAGCTGTATCCGGGATCGTGGAACAACTTCGTATGTTCAAGGATGAAGATGAGATCGCGGTCATGCAGAGAGCAGCAGATCTGGCGGATGCCACGTTCAGCCACGTTTTGCAGTTTGCAAAACAAGGTATGACGGAGCGTGAAGTGGATCTGGAGATGGAGTTTTTCATGCGCAAACATGGAGCAACGTCCTCTTCGTTTGACACCATTGTAGCTTCGGGTGAACGTTCTGCTATGCCTCACGGTGTAGCGAGCAGCAAGGTCATCGGACAGAATGAGTTAATTACATTTGACTTTGGTGCACTTTTGGACGGATACTGTTCAGATCTGACACGTACCATTGCAACAGGTACACCTGTACCTGAACTGCGCAAAATTTATGACATTGTACTGGAAGCTCAGTTACATACGCTGGAGAACCTGAAACCGGGCATGACCGGACGGGAAGCAGATGCATTGGCTCGTGATATCATTGCAGGTCACGGATATGGAGATCAATTCGGACACAGCACAGGCCACGGTCTGGGTATGGAAGTTCACGAAGCTCCTCGCTTGTCCAAGCTTAGCGACGATGTATTGAAACCGGGTATGGTTGTTACCGTTGAACCGGGTATATATATTGACGGGCTTGGCGGCGTGCGTATCGAGGATGACGTAGTGATTACCGAGACGGGTATTCATATTCTCACGAAGTCGGACAAGAAGTTCACCGTAATCGGCTAAATTACAGCCACAGGGATATAAGACGATTTTTAATATAAAGGTACAGGTTATTGCTGATTGTTATGGACCATTGCAAAAGTAGTGAAGGGAGCGGAATCGATTCTGAAGAAGCGAAGCTCTCGCCTTTGTCTCCTCATTTTAAACCTTATTAAAATCTAATCGGGAAAATGAGGAGACAACAGCGATCGGAGGAACGATCCGAACCCGTAACGGTCACATCGCACATGGTCATCAATTCAGAATAAACCCACCTTTTACATTAACTCATCGTCTTATATCACCTACTTTTTAACCATATCAGGAGGGATTTTTTGTGATTTCAGTAAACGATTTTAAAACAGGCTTGACCGTGCAAGTAGATAACGATATCTATACCGTTCTTGATTTCCAACACGTTAAACCAGGTAAAGGTGCTGCCTTTGTACGTTCCAAATTGAAAAACCTGCGTAATGGTAACACCGTTGAAAAAACATTCCGTGCAGGCGAAACGATTGGTCGTGCCATCATCGAAAACCGTGGCGTATCCTACCTGTATGCAAGCGGTACAGAGCACACGTTCATGGATAACGAAACCTATGATCAGTTCACATTGACTAGTGATCAACTGGAATGGGAATTGAACTTCCTGAAAGAAAACATGGTCGTTAAGATCGTTAGCTACCAAGGTGAAATCCTCGGAATTGACTTGCCAACAAGCGTTGAGTTGAAAGTCATCGAGACTGAGCCAAGTGTTAAAGGTAACACTGCACAAGGCGCTACCAAAAATGCAAAAGTGGAAACAGGCTTGAACGTACAGGTTCCTTTGTTCATTAACGAAGGTGACGTTCTCCTGATTGACACACGTGAAGGTAAATACTCTTCCCGTGCGTAACTTTCACAGCTTGTAAGCTAAAAAAGGTTATTAACAACCCTTTGCCATTCCTTTGGCAGAGGGTTTTTTCGAAAAAAGATTAGCCTATCAGGCGCTTTCGTAATATACTGGGTTAAAGTCATTTCTCGTAGAGAATAATGACGATGGACATTAATTATGCATACTGCACAAGGTAGGGAGTGGATTTGCGTTGTCATTGTACGTCATGAAATTTGGGGGCAGCTCGGTCGGAGATACAGAACGCATGAAGCGTGTAGCCGGACGTGTTGTAGAAAAAGCTGATGAAGGACATCGGTGTGTAGTCGTGGTTTCGGCCATGGGGGATACAACAGATGATTTGATTGATCAGGCAAAACAACTGAATAGTGATCTTCCTGCTCGTGAGATGGATATGCTCTTAACGACAGGAGAACAGATTTCGATTTCTTTGTTATCGATGGCTATTCAAGCGCTTGGACGTAAGGCAGTATCGTTCACGGGCTGGCAAGCGGGATTCCGCACAGAGCCGGTTCACGGAAAAGCACGTATTCATGATATTCAACCTGACCGTGTGAATGCAGCACTTGCCGAGGGCAACATTGTTATTGTTGCAGGCTTCCAGGGCATGACGGAAGACGGCGAGATCACAACGCTGGGTCGTGGTGGTTCGGATACAACTGCTGTAGCGCTGGCGGCAGCAATTAAGGCTGATGCGTGTGAGATCTATACGGATGTAGACGGTATATATTCTACGGACCCGCGGATCGTTAAGGTTGCGCGCAAGCTGAAGGAAATATCGTATGACGAAATGCTGGAGCTCGCTAATTTGGGAGCAGCGGTGTTGCATCCGCGTGCAGTAGAGTACGCGAAGCATTCCGGTGTACCTTTAATTGTAAGATCCAGCTTTAACCATAATGAAGGAACGGTTGTGAAGGAGGAAGCAGCAATGGAACAAGGCGTAGTGGTTAGTGGTATTGCCTATGACAAAAACGTGGCTCGCATCAGTATTCTGGGTGTGCCGGATGTACCAGGAGTTCTGGCCGAAGTATTTGGTGCGCTTGCATCCAATCAGCTGGATGTGGACATTATCGTTCAGAGCGGTGTGATGGATGGCAAAGCAGACTTCTCATTCTCTGTGGCGCTGTCTGATCGTGAGAACGCATTACGTGTCATTGAAGGCCTTCACAGCCGTTTGCCTTACCGTGAAGTCACATCAGAGGAGAACCTCGTTAAAATCTCCATTGTTGGCGCAGGCATGGTCAGTCATCCTGGTGTAGCTGCGAAGATGTTCAAAGTTATTTCCGCTGAAGGCGTGAGTATCAAGATGGTGAGCACTTCCGAGATCAAAGTATCTTGTGTTATTGACGGAGATAAGCTGCATGACGTCATTAAGGCATTGCATACAGCATATGATCTCGACACTGCCGAGCAAGCCGTTGTCGGTGGACCTCAAGATCGCAGATAAGTATTTTCTGTGTATGTAAATTAGCAAAGGTGTACTGTTGCCAATAGGCAGCAGTACACCTTTTTTGTTGTTCTCATATTAATTCTCACATCAACTTGAACATCTTTCCGCCGCGTATACCTCTATAAGGTTGCATGAGGTTCCCCTCCCCCATCTCGGGAACACAATCCAGCAAGTTTAATTGAGAACAATATGAAATGTCATGAACTCTGCCTAACTTTTCAAGCCTCCGCCCGCTAACAGATCCCTGCACCAACTCCGGGATGCTCTCCTGACATTGGGATACCGCCTGATGAAGCACTATGCCGAGATCGTTAAGTTGGAGGGGAGAACAGGATTGACGGTGCAGTTCGTCGATGATACATCCAGCACACAAGGCGTCCTCCAGAGCAAATTCATCCTGATTCCCCGCACATAACAGCAATACATCTCGTTGAAGTTGGCAGAGCACTGCTGCGACAGCCCTGACATTGAGAAATGATCCAGCTAGTACATGTTTCGCCCTGGAAGCTTTAATCAAGGCGCGGGTTCCATCGGTTGTGGTCAGTATGATCGTTTTATCTACAATGTCCTCAGTCATATATTCATAGGGGGAGTTACCCGCCTCGAATCCGGTGATTTTTTTGTCAAAACGCTCCCCGCCTCGAATGCAATCTTTCACTTCCATTTGTTTGGCTTGTGGAACGGTCTCTACGGCAATCACAGCCGAAGCGTCATACGCCAGAGCCGTAACAATTGTACTGGTCGTACACAATACATCAATGACAACTGCACTTCGCCCTGCAATATCAATAGTACGTACTTCATTCACATTGCCAACGACATCAACTCGCACTCCCCACAACTCCTTTCTGTATCTGGGGATCGGTAGTTCTGTTTTGAACCGAAATGGAACTTACCTATCTGCAATTACTATATGCATGCACATCTAGACGGGTGCCTAGAACAGAAGGTGCATCTATGGTTTCAACTCTCAACCGTATTCTGAAGAATTGATAGATTTCAGCGTCATAAATTAAATGTACAGGCATAAACTTGAGATATGAACAAGCGCCAGAAGTGTGAACCAAATGATCTCAAGGTTGGAGGAGCCTACTCATGAAGGTGAACTGGAGGGAACTTTTTCCGGAACCGATCCGAACCATTCTTGGAAGAATGCCACCCGCTCTATTGGAACAAGTGGAGGAAGTACGTATTCGTGAAGGCAGACCCCTGGAGATTAATGCAGGCAACACATACCACTTCCTGACACCTCAAGGTTGTCCGACCGGGAATCCTGAAGAAGCGTATGTTCCTCAGAAAGAAGTGACGCACAGGTTGCTGGACCTGATCAGTAACCATTCACTTTATACATTGGAAGAGGAACTGCGTAAAGGGTTCATCACCATACCTGGGGGACATCGAATCGGGCTTGCTGGACGAACGGTGCTAAGCGGTGGGCGTGTCGAATACCTGCGTGACATTAACGGGTTTAACGTTCGGGTAGCCCGTGAGGTACATGGAGTGGCTGATCGTATTCTTCCTTATCTTCTCGATATGAAGAGCGGACAGGTCCTGCACACGTTGATCCTATCACCACCACAACAAGGGAAAACGACGTTGCTGCGAGATCTGGCGAGACAAATTAGCAGTGGTACAAAGCTTACAGGGGGAACTGAACTGGTTCAGGGAATACGTCCGCGTCTGAAAGTGGGCATTGTGGATGAAAGGTCCGAAATCGCTGGTAGCTACAAAGGGGTACCTGGATTCGACGTAGGTCCCCGAACAGATGTGATGGACGGTTGTCCGAAGGCTGAGGGCATGATGATGATGCTTCGCTCCATGTCGCCCGATGTCCTGATTGTGGACGAGATCGGTCGTCCGGAGGATGCCGAAGCGGTGATGGAAGCCCTGCATGCAGGAGTCTCAGTGATTGCGACTGCGCATGGCCGTGACCTATCGGAGCTGTCGGCCAGACCCGCCCTCAGAACCTTAATTACGGAGCAGATGTTTCAACGTTATGTCCAGCTGCAACGGACGAGCCGGGGCATGACCTTTCGGCTGGCTGATGGCAAAATGCGTGGGTTGCAGCAGACCGGGGCAGGAGGTGAAGCCTTTGGTTAACATGTTTGGTGCGGTAATTATTCTGTTAGCCAGCACCCTCGCCGGATTTTACAAGGCCAGACAGTATGCATTAAGACCGAGACAGTTGCGAGAACTCATTGCAGCCCTCCAGCGACTAATGACGGAGATTAACTATGGGCTCACTCCACTTCCCGATGCCATGGGCAAGATGGGAGCACAGACTAAAGAACCTGTAAAGACGCTGTTTCTTCATGCAGCTACACAGATGGAACCTCCTCATGGACTCACTGCCCGGGAAAGTCTGCAGTCAGGCGTGGATCTGGCGTGGGGAAGATCGGCCATGAAGGCTGACGAGAAGGAAGTGATGCTGCAATTAAGCTTCAGCCTTGGCACAAGTGACCGTCAGGATCAGACCAAACATATATCGTTAGCCATTCAACAACTAATGCATGAGGAATCCCGCGCCCAGGCCGATCAAATGAAATATGAACGAATGAGCCGAAGCCTCGGGATGCTTGTCGGAGCGTTAATCGTCATTCTGATCTTCTGAAATAGCCGGGATAGTGAGGTGCCAAGGTCATGAATCTAGAAGTGAACGCAATCTTTCAAATTGCGGGTATCGGAATCATCATTGCCATGATTCACACGGTACTGAAACAAATGGGAAAGGAAGATATGGCTCACTGGGTGACCGTAATCGGATTTGTCGTTGTATTGTTCATGGTGGTCCGTATGCTGGACAGCCTGCTACAAGAGATCAAATCGATATTTCTTTTTCAATGAAAAACGGTCATGAAGCCGGATGGTGGTGACCTGTGGAAATTATCCAAGTTGTAGGTTTGGCGCTCATCGCAACAGTGCTCATTCTGGTCATTAAGGAACAGAAACCGATGTTTGCCTTTCTGATTGCTGCCGCGACCGGCATTGTCATCTTCATGTTGTTGATTGGCAAAATCGGTGCAGTCATCGAAGTGTTGAAGCGGCTTGCCGAGAATTCAGGCATGGAAAGTATTTATCTGAAAACGGTGCTGAAAATTATTGGCATAGCGTACATCGCTGAATTTGGCGCACAGATTGTCAGGGATGCAGGTCAGGAGAGCATTGCGTCCAAGATCGAACTGGCTGGTAAGGTACTGATCCTTGTACTTGCTATACCGATCATCAGCATTATTATCGAAACCGTCATGAAGCTGATGCCGGTGTAGAAAGGGCGTGCGGACTCCATATGAAATCAATGCATCTTAAGCCGCAGTGGCGCCTTACGGTTGTGCTGATGCTCTGTTTTCTGTTTGGTATCCTGGGACAGGTTACTGCAACCTCGCCTTCCGGTGAGTGGATGGAACAGCAGGCCGATCAGCTTCCCAAGGATCAGGTGGAGAAATACTGGGATCAACTGATGCAACAATACGGTGGTTTCTTCCCGGAGGGGAAGACCCCTTCCTTCATGGATATGTTAATCCCCGGCAATGAAGGATTCAGCCTGAAATCGGTGTTTGTGGCGATAGGAACCTTCATGCTGCATGAAATTTTATATAATGGCAAACTTCTGGTCACGATTGTGATGTTAAGTGTACTCAGCATGATTCTGGAGACACTTCAGACCGCATTTGAGAAAAATAATATTAGCAAAATCGCCTATTCCATCTGTTATATGGTCATCATCATTATTGCAATCAACAGCTTCAGTGTGGCGATCGGATACGCCAAGGATGCCATAACCGGCATGATCAACTTCATGATGGCCATGGTTCCGTTGTTATTCACACTGCTTGCGTCCATGGGTAATGTCATCACCGTCTCGGTGACACATCCACTCATCATTTTCATGATTCATCTGGTGAGTACGTTGATTCACTTGCTGGTATTCCCATTACTCTTCTTCTCAGCTGTTCTGCATCTCGTCAGTTCATTGTCTGACAAGTACAAGCTGACACAGCTGGCAGACCTCCTGCGCAATATTAGTGTGGCACTGCTGGGTATCCTGCTGACGATGTTTTTGGGTGTAATCTCGGTTCAGGGAGCATCGGGATCGGTAGCGGATGGAGTCAGCCTGAAGGCCGCCAAATACATCGCAGGCAACTTTGTACCTGTCGTGGGCAGAACATTTGCGGATGCGACGGATACGGTAATTACAGCTTCTTTACTTGTCAAAAATGCAATTGGACTCACCGGAGTGATCATCATTTTGTTTCTATGTGCCTTTCCGGCACTCAAAATCCTGGCTCTTGCCTTGATATATAACGTGACTGGTGCCATTATGCAACCGCTAGGAGACACCCCGATTGTAGGATGCCTCCAGGCCATCGGTAAGAGCATGATCTACGTATTTGCGGCGCTCGCAGCCGTCGGGCTGATGTTTTTCCTGGCCATTACCATCTTGTTGACCGCGGGTAATATGACTGTCATGATGCGCTGAATGTATGTTGGCAAGAAAGGGGATGGAAAGGATGGGGTGGCTGAGCAACTGGCTCCAGGAATTGATTATGATCGTTCTGCTGGCGACTTTTGTGGATATGCTGTTGCCCAATAGATCCATGGAACGTTATGTCAAGCTTGTGCTGAGCCTTCTCATCCTGCTGACCCTTTTATCACCCATAACCAAGCTCCTCAAAAGTGATCCGGTTGGCGAACTGAAACGGGCAATGTCGGCAATGGATGCTCCAGCGGATGGAAATGCAACGCTCGAACAGATATTAGCTCAGGGCAAGCGGCTGCAATCCAATGAACAGGAACAATCCTTACAATGGACAGCGAAAGAACTGGCTAATGTCATGAAAGGCCAGATTGAAGAAACAACAGGAGCGAAGGTTCGGTCCGTAGAGGTGCAACTGGCAATGAGTAAATATGAAACGGAAATGGAAGCAGCCTCGTCAGTCGAACTGCCTGTAATCCAGCGTGTGTTGGTTGAGATGGCAGGAGAGAAGGCAGGAGGAGAAGTGAATTCAACGCAGCAAGAAGTTGCTGCAAATACACAACCTATATTTGGAACAGACACAGAATCCGAGAAGGATGAAACACATCAAATACAGCAGCCCATCCAGATCGGTCAGATTGAAGTGCCTGATGTACAGATTGATGTGAGTAAAAGTCAACATAATGGAAATGAAGCGTCTTCCGAGCCTGTTATACGTGATCAGGCAGATGAGTCCAAGCAGCAAGGTGAGACATCCACAAGGTCCGAACATGCGGTGCAGATTATTACATTGTTGACTGAAAAGTGGGATATTGATGCGAACAACGTTCAAGTGACAGAACCAAAAAGTGCTGAAGTGCTCTGAGAAGGAGGGTGTCCGATGAAACAATGGTTCAAAAAGATGGAAACCTGGATGGGTGGCGGAGAGGGTGGGGCAAGGCGAAGTCAAACCTTCCGCTGGCTGATTATCCTGGGTTTGATCGGGGTGGGAATCATGCTGTTCAATTCCTTCGTCAATGTCAAAAAAATTGATTCCGAAAATATCGGTCGGGAACCACCGGACCCGGCAACATCCATGGCATCCATACAGAGTGATCCGTCAGAACAGAATCCTTTTCAGGCGATCGAAATTGCATTTGAAGACAAAATTAAAGGTGTGCTGGAAAACATTGTTGGTGTGGGAACGGTTGATGTGATGGTTACCGTGGATTCCACAGAAGAATTGGTCGTTCAGCGGAACGTGAAGGATTCTCAGCAACTTACCGAAGAAACGGATGCTAGCGGGGGCAAACGACATATGACCCAATATACCCGTGATGGCGAGATTATTACGTACGAAATAGCAGGGGATCAGACACCTATAGTGACCAAAAAGCTCAAACCGCAGATCCGTGGGGTGCTTGTGGTTGCGAGGGGTGCAGAGAACAAGGTTGTGAAGGACCTCATAACCGATGCTGTGGAAAAAGGACTGAATGTGGCAGCCTACCGGATCTCGGTTGTACCGCGCAAACAAGACTAATCTGATGTGTTGAATCACAAGATTCAATTCTCATAAGATTGAAGCCAATTTGAGGAGGAAGTTCTAATGAATAACAAACGTCAAACGGTATGGCTCGTTTCCATGCTGAGTCTGATGGTCATTTTGTCCGCGTATTATCTGTTCACTGAGGATTCCGGTCCAGTCAACGCGCCGGTGGCTGACAGTCAGCAAGTGGATGGAATCAAGCAGGGGGAAGCCAAGGAGACGGCAGGCATTCTTGATCCTACAGAAGGTTTGGTTGTAAATGAAGTGGTGAATAGCGGCGAAGTTGAAAGTGATCCAAGTGCGGCTGGCGCTGTGGAAGAACCGGCGGCTACGGAAGGTGAAGAAGCTGGAAATACAGAGAAAACCCCTGCTGTCGAACCAGGCGAGAATAAGGGTGAGGCAGGCAAAGAAACCAACAAAGAGACCGACAAAGGCGCAACAACTACACCGGAGACAGACGGTCAGGCAGACGGCACTGCAACCAAGACAGATGAGGAAGTCCTCAAGGAAATGGAAGAGCAGAATACGACAGCATCTGCGAGCAGCCAGTTCCAGAACTACCAGTGGCAACGTGAGGAAAGCAACAATCGTAAGTATGAGGAACTGATGACCGTGGCAGGTGATCTGAGCAAAACGCCAGAGGAGAATGCCAAAGCAACGGAGCAACTCCGTACACTGGAAGAAAAAGAAGCTAAAATCACTGGCATTGAGGAGACGCTCTCTCAACAGTACGCTAATGCGATCGTTCAAGAAGATGCCGACAAGTATAAAGTTGTGGTCCTCAGTGACAAACTGGATGTAAAACAGGCGGTATCCATTGTGGATCTGGTCATGAAAGAATTGGCGGTTTCACAGAACAAAATCAGCGTGCAATACGTCACAGAACAGTAATCCAAATCATGGAAATGCAGTCCCGGGAGCCGGTTGTACTCTCGGGCTCTTTCCATTTTTAATGATTATGATATAATACATAAAGCCATATGACCGTCCTAGTGAGACTGGCATGATGCCGAAGGAGTGAATAATGGAAATGTTTAAATTGAGTGAAATCAAAGAACTGATTAAACTGGTAGATGAAAGTTCCGTTCAAGAGTTGGAAATTGAAAATGAAGGATCACGGTTATCAATCCGCAAACCGGGCAAAACGGAGTATGTTCAAGCAGCTGCTGTACAACCGCAAATGATTGCTGCTCCGCAAGTACAGCCGGCAGCAGTGGTAAGTGAAGCTGCACCGCAGGTCGATACTACAAGTCATTTACATAAAATTGTATCTCCGATGGTAGGTACTTTTTACAGAGCTTCCTCGCCGGAAGCGGGTCCTTTTGTGAGCGCTGGTGATAAAGTTGTTGAGAAAACAACGGTATGTATCATCGAAGCTATGAAGCTGATGAACGAGCTTGATGCGGACATCAAGGGAGAAATCGTTGAAGTGCTGGTTGAGAACGGACAGCTGGTCGAGTATGGGCAGCCCCTTTTCCTGGTGAAACCGGAATAACCGTTATAGCTGGTTAACAGCTAACCGCATGAGCTTCGAAGGAGGACAAAACGAAATGAAATTTCAAAAAATACTGATTGCGAACCGTGGAGAGATTGCGGTACGTATTATTCGTGCCTGCCGTGAAATCGGCATCTCAACGGTAGCCGTCTATTCGGAAGCGGACAAGGATTCTCTGCATGTTCGTCTTGCAGATGAGGCTTATTGTATCGGACCGACACTGTCTAAGGACAGTTACCTCAACTTCACAAACCTGATGAGTGTAGCTACGCTGACGGAATGTGATGCAATCCACCCTGGATACGGTTTTTTGGCGGAGAATGCTGATTTTGCGGAAATTTGTGAGTCTTGCAACATTACATTCATCGGGCCTTCACCCGAAGCCATTACCAAAATGGGAGACAAGGCTGTTGCCAAACAAACGATGAAAGATGCAGGAGTACCTGTTATTCCAGGATCAGATGGCCTTGTTGAAAATATGGATGAAGCCATCATGATTGCTAGAGATATCGGATATCCTATCATTATCAAAGCTACTGCTGGTGGCGGAGGTAAGGGAATTCGTATTGCCGAAGATGAAGAAACGCTGATTAAGCAGATTACCGCTGCTCAGCAGGAAGCACAAAAGGCATTTGGCAATGCAGGAGTATATCTGGAGAAATTCCTGACAGGTATGAAACACGTGGAAATTCAGATCATTGCTGATAAACACGGAAATGCAGCACATTTGGGAGAGCGTGATTGCTCGGTTCAGCGTCGTCGCCAGAAATTGGTAGAAGAAGCTCCGTGTCCGATTCTCTCCGAAGATGTGCGTACACTGATGGGCGAAGCTGCGGTACGGGCTGCCCTTGCTGTGGATTACTCGGGAGCGGGTACATTGGAGTTCCTGCTCAGCCCGAATGGCGAGTTCTATTTCATGGAGATGAATACGCGTATTCAGGTAGAGCACCCGGTGACTGAGATGGTTACTGGCGTGGATCTGATCCGTGAGATGATCTCGGTAGCTGAAGGCAACCCACTCTCATTCCGTCAGGAAGACGTGGTTATCAATGGCTGGTCCATTGAATGTCGTATCAATGCAGAAGATCCGGACCGTAACTTCATGCCATCCCCAGGCAAAATCGGATTCTACCTTGCACCGGGAGGACCTGGCGTTCGTGTAGATAGTGCTGCTTATCCGGGTTATACCATTTCACCTTTCTATGACTCCATGATCGCAAAATTGATTGTGTGGGGAGCGAATCGTGAAGAGGCGATTGCCAAGATGAAACGTGCGCTTGGGGAATTTGCGATTGAAGGCATATCCACAACCATTCCTTTCCATCAGAAATTGCTGGAGCACCCAACGTTCATTCGTGGTGACTTTGATATCAAATTTCTTGAGGAAAACGAGATTTAAAAGGTATATTGGGCTTGTTTGTCATAATGTAGCCCAAATGATATAGTATGAATAATAAGAGCGCATGTCTCCTGCAAAGGATAAGCCCGCACCTCGCGGATGTTTGCAGGAGTTCCGGTAAAGCCGGACCGGAAGGGTTCTGAAGGTCGATTGACCTGATTCCAGCGCCCTGACGGATGGCCGCAAACTTATCTCGCGAAAGGTGTGTTGAACAGTTATGAGTACACTACCGACTGAATTTGAACGAACGGATATCGGTGAAATCCAGATCGCACCTGAAGTTATTGAAGTGATTGCTGGATTGGCAACCCTTGAAGTGAAAGGTGTCGCAGGCATGAGTGGCGGATTCGCTGGCGGATTTGCTGAATTGCTGGGTCGCAAAAACCTTTCCAAAGGCGTTAAAGTTGAAGTGGGCCAACGTGAAGCGGCAGTTGATGTTTCCGTAATTATCGAGTACGGATACCGTCTGCCACAAGTAGCTACGGAGATTCAACAGAACGTGAAACGTTCCATCGAGAACATGACAGGATTGAATGTGAATGAAGTGAATGTGCACATTCATGACGTTCAGTTCAAGAGCACCGAGAAAGTGGAAGAGATCGACCTGAACAGTCAGCGCGTAAAATAAAAGAAGACAGATTCCCCCGGCATCATCTGCCGGGGGTTATCCCGTCTTGGACAGGTCTTCATTATAGCGAAAGCTAGATGAGGATCTGATTTTTTGCTAGTGAACTGGTTAAGTAATGTTAGTGAGCAAGGGAGGCTGTGCAGTTCGTGGCTAAAATACTGGATCGGCTTCTGTTGTTTATATACAGCATAAGCGTTGGAGCAATATCGGCAGCCGTCATTCTTCTGATTAGCGGTGTGCTGCCTTACGAATTGAATTACCAGCAGGAACAAAACGTTATTGTTGCATCGGTTATTGCAGCAGCGATTTTGTTTATCCTGAGTTTGCGATTTTTCTACATCTCGGTTCGGCGTGAGCGTGCATCGTTGCCGTCTGTAGATCAACGTACTGAGTTTGGTGATGTACAGATTTCGATGGAGACGATTGAGAATCTCTGTTTGAAGGCAACTTCTCGTTTCCGGGGAGTACGTGATGTCAAGGCACGCATACGTGTGGTTGAGTCAGGACTGGAGATTATGATCCGTGCGGTAGTGGATGGTGAGACACCTATTCCTGCGCTGACTTCTGATCTGCAAAAGGCGATACATGATCATGTACAAGAGATTACGGGCATCCCGGTTTCTTTTGTCACGGTGTATATCGCTAATGTAACCCAGTCGCCTAACTACAAGAGTCGAGTGGAATGAGGTGAGTTTCACTGATGCTGTGGAAAGAGATTTGGGATAGTCACAGAGGCCGAATTACCGGAATCATCGGCGGCATCTTTTTTGGATTTCTTTATGTATGGATCGGTTTTTGGGATATGTTGTTCTTTGCACTCTTGGTGTTCATCGGTTATACGTTAGGCAGACGAAGCGATTCGAAGCTGGGTTCGGCCATTCCCTGGAGGGAGTGGGGACAATGGCTTGGCGATCGCTGGCGTCCGTTTAAGTGACCTACCTGAACCCTGCAATATGTTTCTTCCGAAAATAGAGCTGTAGTTTAGGTTGCCCGTTTTTTGGAGGAAACGTATTGCAGGTTTTTTTGTGAAAAGGGATAACAATAACAATACCGTGTAAGCCATTGATCTAACCGTTACAGGATTTGATGAGATGGATGCATGGATTATAAAATAAGCATGATGACGCTCCAGACGGAGCGCTGCAGGAGGCAGGACATGAAAAGACGTTTGGCAAGGGAAATTGCAGTACAAAGTCTGTATCAGATGGAAATGAATGAGGTAGGTGCAGCAGAAGCTGTAAACATGTTGATCAATGAAGCTGCTGAAGATAATGAAACCGAAGTAGTTATTCGCGATGCAGATGTAATGCGTACTTATGTTACTGAGATTGTACAAGGAGCCTGGAACAATAAGGAAGCAATTGACGGTCTTCTTGTGGATTATTTGAAAGGTTGGCAGATCAGCCGTCTGTCACGTGTAGATCGCCAGATTCTACGACTATCTACGTATGAAATGGTGTTCCGTGATGACATTCCGGCAAAAGTATCCGTCAATGAAGCGATTGAACTGTCCAAATATTTTGGTACAGAAGAATCCGGTAAGTTCGTCAATGGCGTACTTGGACGCATAATTCAGGAAGTTGACACCATTAAAGCAAAATTATCTTAAGTTATGATTAATTATAGTGTGTGTTCAAAAAGACCGGTTTTCAGTATCCTTCGTAATCAAAAGCGGGCTTTTTGAACAACCTCTAAATTTATATTCACATAAGGGAGAGAGAGTACAATGACAGCATCTATTATTAACGGTAAAGAAGTATCCCAAGAGATCCGCGCAAGCATGACAACAGAAGTAAAACAGCTTAGCGAACAGGGGGTAGTACCTGGTCTGGCTGTTGTGCTCGTCGGGGAAGATCCGGCATCCCAAGTCTATGTGCGTAATAAAGAAAAAGCATGTCACGACCTCGGTTTCTACTCCGAAGTGCATCGCTTGGATGCAGATACGTCCCAAGAAGATCTGCTTGCGCTGGTGGACAAGCTGAACAATCAACAATCCATTAACGGAATTTTGGTTCAACTACCACTACCGAAGCATATCGAAGAGAAAGCGGTCATTGACGCGATTGCCGTGGATAAAGACGTAGACGGGTTCCATCCAGTCAATGTTGGTAATCTTGTTATAGGAGACGATAGTCTGCTTCCATGTACCCCAGCGGGTGTAATTGAACTGATCAAACGTACTGGTTTGGAAATGTCTGGTAAACATGCAGTAGTCATCGGCAGAAGCAACATCGTTGGCAAACCAGTATCCCTGTTGCTCCAACGTGAGAATGCAACGGTAACGATGTGTCATTCCCGTACAGCCAACATGAAAGAAATTACACGTCAGGCGGATATTTTGGTTGTAGCCATCGGTCGTGCAAACTTTGTGGATGCTGATTTTGTCAAACCGGGTGCTGTGGTTATTGATGTCGGCATGAACCGTTTGGAGAACGGCAAACTGGCAGGAGACGTTGATTTCGAAAGCGTGAAACAAGTTTCTGGTCCAATTACACCCGTTCCTGGTGGTGTTGGTCCGATGACAATCACAATGCTGATGCAAAATACATTGATCGCTGCCAAACGCGCTCACGGATTGGCCTAGGGTTTTGTCTGTGGCAGATCAGAAGATATACTCCATCAAAGACCTGAACCGATACATCCGAATGAAACTGGAATCGGATCAGGTCCTGTCGGACGTCTGGCTGCGCGGGGAGATTTCGAATTTCACGCATCACTCCAGCGGCCATATGTATTTTACATTGAAGGACAAGGACAGCCGAATTAAGTCAATTATGTTTGCGTCCCATAACCAGCGATTACCCTTTGTACCGAAGGAGGGTGCAAGGGTTATTGCCCGTGGTAATGTCTCGGTATATGAACGGGATGGGCAGTATCAATTCTACGCTACCCATATGCAGCCGGACGGAATTGGAAGTCTGTATCTGGCTTACGAACAGCTGAAGAAAAAGCTCGAGGGTGAAGGGTTATTTTCACCTTCGCGAAAAAGACAGATCCCTCGTTATCCACAGACCATCGGGGTTGTAACTTCACCGACGGGAGCGGCGGTGCGAGACATCATGATCACACTTCAGCGTAGATACCCTTCTGCCAAAGTTGTTTTGTATCCTGTTCTGGTACAAGGCAAAGGTGCAGCACCTTCCATTGTCAAAGCAATTGCCAACTTGAACCGGATGGGAGAAGCCGATGTACTTATCGTTGGACGCGGAGGCGGTTCACTGGAGGAGTTGTGGGCCTTTAATGAGGAGATTGTGGCAAGAGCAATAGTCGCTTCGGATATTCCTGTCATTTCTGCGGTTGGGCACGAAACGGACTTCACTATTGCTGATTTTGCAGCCGATTTGCGTGCGGCTACACCTACAGCAGCTGCTGAATTAGCTGTACCTAATCGAGCTGAGTTGCTTGATCAGATCGGACAACGTCAGCGCCAGTTACAGCATAGCTTGCGTCAGCGTGCTGTACATAATCGCGAACGGCTCGCAAGATTACAGCGTTCGCCAGTGCTGGTTCATCCAAGACGTACCTTGATGCAGCATACGGAGCGACTGGATATGATGCACCAACGGCTTTTGAGAACAGTGGATACGCGTATGAAATGGACAGGAGAGAAGCAGGAGCGTCTGCGGGCAGCACTGCAACGATTCAATCCTCGTGAGCAGGTCAATGCAGCACGCCGTGAGAATGCGGCAGCACGCAGACAACTTGAACTTGCGATCAGGTCTATAACCAGATCGAAGCAGCAACAGTGGAAATCATCTGTGCGGCATCTGGATGCGCTTAGCCCACTTAAAGTCATGTCACGGGGATACAGCCTTGTCTATGACGAGCAAGAACAGCGATTGATCAAGTCAACGAAGGATGTACAGCCTGGAGATTCAATTAAGATTAAATTAACAGACGGACAGCTGGACTGTCAGGTTTGGGGAATGAAGGAGGACGACAATACCCATGGCGAATGAACCGGAATTGAATTTTGAAGAGGCAATGGCGGCATTGGAAGACATCGTAGGTCAGCTGGAACATGGTGATGTTCCGTTGGAACAGGCCATCGATCTGTTTCAGCGCGGGATGAAACTTTCGCAACTTTGCGGTTTGAAGTTGGAACAAGTGGAACGCAAGATCGAAATGATCGTAGAAGAAGATGGAGAGCTTCGCAAGAAACCTTTCGGAACTGCTGACGATGAGAGCGGTGAAGTCCATGAGTAATCGTCCTTCGTTTCAAGCATACCTCGAAGAGGTCATAGCTGAGGTGACAGAAGCGTTGAAACATACGCTTCCCGATCACTGGGATGTACCCCAATCGCTGACGGATGCGATGCAGTACTCACTCATGGCCGGAGGCAAACGCCTTCGTCCTCTTCTGGTCGTTGCTGCGGCGGAAGCCTTCGGTGCACAGCGTACAGCTGCAATGCCGGTAGCCTGCGCCGTGGAGATGGTTCATACGTATTCACTGATCCACGATGACCTGCCTGCTATGGATAATGATGATTACCGTAGAGGAAAATTAACGAATCACAAGGTATATGGTGAGGCAACCGCCATATTGGCAGGGGATGCGCTCTTAACCCATGCTTTTTATAGCATTGTTCAAGCTGGACGCCGTAGTGCTGTGGCGGCAGATGCGTTGCTGTCCATCGTAGAGGACATGTCCGAACTTGCTGGAGCAAGAGGCATGGTCGGCGGTCAAGTTGCGGATATGGAAGGCGAGCAGGGCATGACTGATCTTGCACAGCTCCAATATATTCATTTGCACAAAACGGGTGACCTGATTGTTTTCTCCCTCATTGCAGGAGCACGAATCGGTGGAGCAACGGAAGGACAATTGGAAGCACTGCGTGTGTTTGGACGTGATCTGGGGCTGGCGTTCCAGATTCAGGATGATATTCTCGATCTGACGGGCGACGAGCAGAAGATGGGCAAGAAAACACAGAGCGATGTGAATCAGCAGAAGGTAACGTATCCTTATTTTATTGGCATGGAGGCTTCTGCAGAGGAAGTGAAATCCCTTACCCAATCTGCAAAAGATGCACTTGAAAGAGCCGAGTTACCTGATGCATCCAGATTGCTGGAAATTGCAGATTATCTGATGAGTCGAGACCATTAGATTTTGAAAGAGCGGTCTGTTTCAAAACCTGTATAACCGTGTAATGAATGTAATGTCCTTTTTCCGAGTGGATGGAAAAAGTCTGTCCCGAATGGATGCGGGAATACATATGGAGAAGAATTTTAAATAACTTGCTGGCGAGAATGCTCGTTATCGGGAGTATAGTGCAGTAAATTATGATTCTTGTTCTTTTATGTTATAATGATTTAATGTCATTTGATTCATAATGTATATATCGATTTACAACAATAACTAAACAATCTAGGAAAGCGGGGAGATTCTCGTGCTGCTTCCACAAATTAAACAACCCAGTGATCTAAAGTCGATGTCTCAGGATGATCTTGCCCTTTTGTCGGCAGAGATCCGGCAGTTTCTGATTGAGAAACTGTCTGTTACAGGTGGGCATCTCGCACCCAACTTAGGCGTGGTTGAGCTCACGGTAGCCCTGCATTACTGCTATAACAGTCCAGCAGACAAAATGATTTTTGATGTAGGGCATCAGGCTTATGTGCATAAAGTCCTGACAGGGCGTATGGATCGTTTTGATACATTGCGTCAACATAACGGCCTGTGCGGATTTGTTAAACGCAACGAAAGCGAACATGATGTATGGGAAGCTGGACACAGCAGTACTTCATTGTCCGCTGCGATGGGGATGGCCCTTGCACGTGATCTGAAGGGTGAGAACAATCAAGTCATCGCGATGATAGGTGATGGAGCGCTTACAGGCGGTATGGCTTTTGAGGCCCTTAATCATATCGGTCATGAGCAGAGAAAACTGATGGTTATTCTGAATGATAATGAAATGTCCATTGCTCCAAACGTTGGGGCCATGCATAAATATTTGAGCAAGATTCGTTCGGATCGTCATTATCTGAAAGCGAAAGATGATGTCGAGGGGATGCTTAAAAAAATTCCTGCTATTGGGGACCGTTTGGCCAAATCGGCAAGCTGGATCAAAGATAGTGTCAAATATATGATGGTACCAGGTGTTCTTTTCGAAGAACTGGGCTTCACGTATTTGGGACCGATTGATGGGCACGATATTCCCAAATTGATTGAAACCTTCAAACAGGCAGATAACGTTGATGGTCCTGTGCTCGTTCACGTGCTTACGACCAAAGGCAAAGGTTATCAGCCAGCAGAAGCCGATTCGCACAAGTGGCACGGGATTTCTCCGTACAAAATTGAATCCGGTCAAGTGCTGAAGGCAGTCGGAAAACCGATGTACACGGAAGTATTCGGTCAAACGTTAATTGATCTTGCGAAGCAGGATAAGCGGGTCGTAGCGGTAACGCCAGCAATGCCTACAGGATCAGGTCTCATTCCTTTTAGTAAGGAATTTCCTGACCGCATGATTGACGTAGGGATCGCAGAACAGCATGCGGCAACCATGTGTGCTGCACTGGCTATGGAAGGCTTGAAGCCGGTCTTTGCCGTGTATTCTACGTTTATGCAACGTGCATATGATCAGATTGTACATGATATTTGCCGTCATAACGCTAACGTGATGTTTGCCATTGACCGTGCGGGGTTTGTTGGTCCGGATGGGGAAACACATCAAGGGGTATACGATGTGGCATTTATGCGCCATATTCCAAATATCGTTCTGATGATGCCAAAAGACGAAAATGAATTGCGCCACATGATGAAAACGGCGCTTGATTATAATGAAGGTCCAATTGCTTACCGTTATCCACGAAACAATGTGGTTGGTGTACCTTTGGATGATGTACTTGTTCCGATTCCGATTGGATCATGGGAGCAACTACGTCCTTCGGAAGGATATGCTGTCATCGCTTCAGGCTCAATGGTGCAGCTTGCAGAAGAAGCAGCGGAGATGGTGAAGCGGGAAGGTATCACAGCAGGCGTAATCAACGCTCGCTTCCTCAAACCTCTGGATGAGCAAATGCTGCATGATCTAGCTGTTCGAGGCACTAAATTGATTGTACTTGAAGAAGCATCCCAAGCAGGCAGCATGGGAAGTGCGGTTCTGGAATTCTACGCAGAACAGGGACTGCATGATGTACATGTGCAACTGATGGGGATTCCGGATCGCTTCATCGAGCATGGCAGTATTAAGGAACAACGTGAGGAAGTGGGTCTTACCGTTGAAAATGTATGTGCTGAACTGCGCAAGATGGCTGTTCAATCATCTTACGGCATACCCAAAACACGTTTTCCTTCGTAAATTTACATGATAGGAGACAGACATGTCACTCCCGAAAGAACGAATTGATGTTCTGCTGGTTGAGCAGGGCTATTATGAAAGTCGTGAGAAGGCAAAAGCTGCAATCATGGCTGGACTGGTATATGCCAATAATGAGCCAATCGAAAAGGCGGGCATGAAAATTCCAAGGGAAGCCGAGCTGAAAGTTAAAGGCTCGGTACATCCCTATGTCGGCAGAGGCGGATTGAAGCTCGAAAAAGCGATCCGTCATTTCGGCCTTGATATGAATGGACTTGTCATGCTCGACATTGGTTCATCCACCGGTGGATTTACGGATTGTGCACTTCAGCATGGCGCGTCTCACGTCTATGCTATTGATGTGGGATATAATCAGCTCGATTGGTCTTTGCGTAATGATGAGCGGGTTACTGTTATGGAACGAACTAATTTTCGCTATGTGACTCCTGAAGATCTGGCGGGACCCGTGCCGAACTTTGCGAGCATTGATGTGTCGTTCATTTCACTGCGAATCATATTGCCGCCCCTTTTGGCTCTTTTGAAACAACCTGCAGATATCGTTGCATTGATTAAACCTCAATTTGAGGCAGGACGTGAAAAAGTAGGCAAGTCCGGTGTGGTACGTGATACGAAGGTACACAAGGATGTATTGCAGACGATGCTTCATTTTGCCAGTCAACTTGGTTTGCATCTGCAGAGTTTAACTTTTTCACCGATAACCGGTGGAGAAGGTAATATCGAATTTCTCGCACATTGGCGTCTGGAAGCACCAGAGGCAACACAACCAGAGATCGATCCAGCTTCACTTGACGCATTTGCAGAGCAAGTTGCGAAGGAAGCAGCTCATACATTTACGGGAAACTCATCATAAGATGGGTTTCTTTTCGCTGGAAAGGTGATTGATGTAAAGGGAAATCGTTACTGAACCTCGAATATGTCTTCGAGGTGAGCGATAATGGATGGTCAATATGACACAATCGTTATAGGTGTACTTGCTGTCTGTTTGATCTTGTGGTTGTTCTTTGGCTTGCGTAATTGGGTGAATCGACCGATGCCGGTAAGCTTGTCTGGAATGCAACTGAACGTGAAGATTCAGGATTCCCCGGCATTGGACTTGCTTGAAGCACAGGGTTACGAAGTCATTGGTGGCAAAATGAAAGTTCCTCTGGCTTTTGAGGCCAATGAATCCGTTTATTACAGCAGATTATTCATTGATTATGTTGCAGAACGTGAGGATCTCAGATACCTGGTGAAAACGTCTCGTCGCAGACAGCCAATTGAAATGACCGGCCCTGCGCTAAGGGATCGCTTCCTCAATTATCTGTTGTTATATCCTGGTTGTGAAGGATTGCTGTATGTTGACGTGGAGGATTCCGATATTAAGTTAATCAGGCTCATGGACTATCAGGAAGATGTGTATGATGGGGATGATCTGGACTAATATAAAAGAATGAACATTGCAGGGCAAAGTCTGCGGCGAATTACAAATGCTGCTTTATTGCAATACATCTAACTGGAGGCATATATGAAGGGACAAAGGCACATCAAGATTCGTGAAATCATTAGTCAAAATGAAATTGAGACCCAGGATGATCTGGTTGAAGCACTACGCAAATCAGGTTTTCAGGTGACTCAGGCGACGGTATCCCGAGATATCAAGGAACTTCTGTTAATCAAGATTCCGATGGATGACGGAAGATACAAGTACTCTTTACCGACAGATCAACGATATAATCCGATTCAAAAGTTGAAGCGTGCACTTGTTGACAACTTCTTGCACATTGATCACACAAACAATCTGGTTGTGATGAAATGTTTGCCAGGAACAGCCAACTCCATTGCAGCTTTACTTGATAATATTGAGTGGAATGAAGTCATGGGGACGATCTGTGGAGATGATACCATTCTGATTATCTGCCGGACTGAAGGTAACAGTGTGACCGTTATTGAGCGGATCATGGGTTATATTGCTTAAAGTGCGTGTTCAAAAAGATCGGTTTTCAGTACCGAGAAGATGGGATGAAGCTAGAAATGGAGTAGCGGAGCGTAGAGAAAACTACGTGAGCAACGGACATTTCGGCTAAATTCCATATTCGATGCTGATGATGCCACCAGGCATCCTTCGTAATCAAAAGCGGACTTTTTGAACAACCTCTTAAAATCAATGGTTCAAAAACATAATTTCTGAGTTAGTCATCCGGAGGTGTTTTTGCAGATGTTAGTTACGTTATCGATTCGTAATCTGGCTGTGGTGGAAGAAGTGGATGTTGTATTCCACCCGGGATTCCATGTACTTTCAGGGGAAACGGGTGCAGGTAAGTCGATTATTATAGATGCACTTGGCTTAATTGCTGGTGGACGAAGTTCAGCGGATCTGATCCGGTACGGTTGTGATAAGGCAGAGATGGAAGCCTTGTTCGAGATGGAGCAGAGTCACCCGGTATGGCAGACATTAGAGAAGCTGGGTATCCATTGTGAGCCTGAAGAGCATCTGGTCATTCGACGTGAACTGAACACCCAGGGGAAGAGTACGTCCCGCATTAATGGACAATTGGTCAATCTGACCATGCTGCGGGAAGTAGGCGAGAAGCTGATCAATATTCATGGACAACATGAACATCAGAGTTTGCTTCGTGCAGAGAGCCATCTGGGGCTTCTCGATACTTATGGCTCCGAAGTCATCGGACCTGTCAAAGCGACGTATCAAGAGCGTTACAGCAAGTTTATCACGGCGGAAAAGGAACTGCGTGCGCTTCAGGAGTCCAGTCAGCGGGCATATCAACTCTTGGACATGTATCGCTTTCAGCTTGAGGAGATCGCAGCGGCAAGCCTTACACGAGGCGAGGATGAATTACTCGGGGAAGAACGGGTCAAACTATCCCATAGTGAGAAAATGATGGACAGTGTTGCTGGTGCATATGATCTGCTCAGTGGTCAACGCGGACTTGAAGCAGTGAGCATTGCTCTTTCAAGAATTGAAGACATTTCTGGATATGATAACAAAGGACTGCAACCAATCGTAGAACAGCTACAATCCGCATTTTATCAATTGGAAGATGCGACATTTCAGTTAAGGGATTACCGGGAGAAGATTGAATTTAATCCGGCAAGGCTGGAAGAAGTGGAGCAAAGGCTGAATCTGATTTCTGGCCTCAGACGGAAATACGGGGACAGTGTTGAAGTTATTCTGAGTTATTATGAGCAGATTAGCCATGAAACCGACCAATTGGAGAACAAGGACGAACGGCTGGAGAAATTGCGAGCTGAACGTGACAAAATGCTTAACCTTGTGATGGAGTCTGCTGAAGAACTCAGCAAGGTTCGCAAACAATGCGCCGAGGAACTTGCTGCACAGGTGGAAAGCGAGCTCAAGGATCTGCAAATGGAGCGGACTACACTGCGTGTTCAGATTACTCCTTTCGAAGATCCTAAGGGCATTGAATGGAATGGACGTCGTATTCGTCTGAATCGTCAGGGCGCGGACAATGCGGAATTCCTGATTTCACCGAACCCGGGCGAGCCATTACGACCACTTGGCAAGATTGCTTCAGGTGGTGAGTTGTCGAGAATGATGCTGGCGATGAAGAGTATCTTTGCGCGACATGACCGGATACCTGTGTTGATTTTTGATGAAGTTGATACCGGAGTTAGCGGTAGAGCAGCTCAATCCATTGCGGAAAAACTGTTCCGCTTGTCTTCGACTTGTCAGGTTTTCTCAATAACGCACTTACCACAAGTGGCTTGTATGGCAGATCATCAGTATCTCATTGAGAAACATGTCTACGATGGACGGACGATGACGCAGGTGGAATCGCTGTCAGACGAAGGCAGAGTGAAGGAATTGGCACGTATGTTGGGCGGTGTGGAAATTACAGAAAAAACACTGCATCACGCACAGGAAATGCTGAATTTGGCGGAAGCCAAAAAAGGGTGAAACGGACGGCTGGCGTAATGATTGACAGTAATAAAAGCCTGGGGGCGAGGTTATCTTAAAGGTACGCAATTGGCGACCACCTTTCGTCAAGCGAAAGAAGCAAAGGGAGTGTGACAGCCATTGAATTCCCCCCTCAGGAAGAAATTGCTAGGTCTTTTATTTGCCTTCTTTCTTTGTGTGATTAGCCAGGCCATTCAGCCTGTGCAAAGTTATGCTTCACTGCCGGATGAATTGCAGGTGTTTGCTGGCAGGCAAGCGGATGTCCGGCTCGCTGTACCTGCTGCTTCAAGCGCCGTTGTAGATCGTCCTGATATCGTTGGTTTGGATGATCAGGCAGCGATGCATGTTACCAGGCAACAACCTTTGCATCTTCACCCCCAACAGACGGGACATGCCAAATTAACGTTGAAGTTGTGGGGTAAAATTCCGGTCAAAACAGTCCATGTGAATGTGATACCGGATTTGCGTGTTGTACCCGGGGGTCAAACGATTGGCGTCAAAGTTAAATCGGCAGGCATTCTGGTGGTAGGTCATCATCTGGTACATTCTGGGCAGGATGAGCGTGTATCGCCAGGAGAAACGGCTGGCATTAAGCTCGGAGATCTGATTACTCATATGGATGGTAAACGTCTTGATGGCGTGGCAGGTGTCTCTGAAGCCGTTGAACTTGCAGGTAAAAGTAAAAAGGGTATTGATGTTGTGTTAAAACGTGGTAAGGAAACGGTGAAGACACGATTAACTCCGGCGTATGACTCCGAGGATCAAGCGTGGAGGCTTGGATTGTATATTCGTGATTCTGCAGCCGGTGTTGGCACACTTACCTTCTATGCTCCAGATCAGGGCGTATACGGCGCACTGGGCCATGTGATTACAGATATGAACACACAAACATCTATTGTTGTGGGTAGTGGTCAGATTGTTCAGTCCAATGTGACGTCCATTTCTAAAAGTGAGACCGGTGATCCGGGTGAAAAACGTGCTCATTTCCTCAAGGAAAGCAAAATTTTGGGCAATATTGAACGTAATACGGCTTTTGGCATCTTTGGTAAAATGTCCGGAAATCCTGAGCACAGTTTGTATTCGAAAGGCATTCCCGTCGCTTTTTCTCATGAAGTAAAGGAAGGACCGGCCGAAATACTTACCGTGGTTGACGGTCAACAGGTTGAACGCTTCTCCATTGACATTGTTCACGTGGCAGATCAAACCGAACCAGCAACAAAAGGTCTGGTACTTCGAATCACGGACCCGAAACTGCTGGATAAGACCGGAGGTATTGTTCAAGGGATGAGTGGCAGCCCCATTGTACAAAACGGTAAGTTGATTGGTGCAGTTACTCATGTATTCGTGAATGATCCGAAATCGGGTTACGGTTGCTTCATTGAATGGATGTTACAAGATGCTGGCGTTATGATGAAAAAGGAAAACGATAAGAACCTCAAGGCTGGCTAAACAGCCCTGAGGTTCTTTTTTGTCGAAAGCAAACATAATATATCGGATAATGAAATAAATTATTTATTATATAGGAACAAGAAAAAAAAATAAAGAAAAATAATTTTCGACAGGAGGAATTTAACTCGCTGTGTCGAAAATTAAACGTGTAAGGAAATGTACGAAACGATGTTTAATTTAAAGGAGGATACCGTTTTGCAAAAAAATTGAGGTATTGCTGGCCGATGATAATCGTGAATTTACGAATTTGCTTGCCGAATATATATCTGAGCAGGAAGATATGGAAGTAACCGGTATTGCATACAATGGAGAAGAAGTACTGCAATTGCTGGAGCAAACTCGGGATGTGCCGGATGTATTGATTCTGGATATTATCATGCCTCACCTGGACGGACTGGGTGTGCTTGAGCGCTTGCGCGACCTGAACCTGTCTCCACAGCCTAAAGTCATCATGCTTACGGCATTCGGACAAGAGAATATCACACAGCGTGCCGTGCAACTCGGAGCTTCTTATTATATTCTTAAGCCGTTTGACATGGAAGTGCTTGCGAATCGTGTGCGTCAACTGGTGGGAACACAGACGGCGATGTCCACAAGCAGCGGATCATCCATGTTCATGAAATCATCCAATGTTGTGCCAATGGGCAAACACAAAAATCTGGATGCAAATATTACGTCCATCATACATGAAATCGGCGTTCCTGCGCATATTAAGGGATATCAGTATTTGCGCGAAGCGATTACGATGGTGTATAACAATATCGAAATTTTGGGAGCCATCACCAAAACACTGTATCCGGCGATTGCCGAAAAATTCAAAACCACGCCATCCCGCGTCGAACGTGCCATCCGTCATGCCATTGAAGTGGCATGGACTCGCGGTAACATCGACAGCATCAGCCACTTGTTTGGTTACACGATCAACATCAGCAAGTCGAAGCCGACAAATTCGGAATTCATCGCGATGGTTGCTGACAAGCTGAGAATTGAGCATAAGGTAAGCTGAAAGGGTCAGGAGTAGTGAGTAGGCAAGTAATAGTTTGATTTCATTATATGTTCTAGCCAAATGAATTTTGGCGGCCTATATCTGAACTCGTTCATTTCATGCCGATAAACTTCTGTAATATATGCCAACGAATACCGTCAATTATTGGATTCAAGATATCCAATAATTGACGGTATTTTTGCATAACGAAATAACACAGAACATGATGATGAAATTTAATTTTGCATGATTGTTTCTGAATTTAGAGTTTCTGCATTAAACAAAGCTCCCTATAGCAAAATTCAGAAAAGGAAACAATTCATAAACTTTTACCCTCAGTTAACGCTTTTTCAAGTAGAAAGTGGTACGATGTGACCATTGACAAAGACCTACATATATATTTAAAAAGTTGGATTAGATGCTACGAACAGAGGAGTAGAATAGTATGTTTACGCAAATAGGCCAGATTGCTGAACCAATTCCTGTAGTACAATCTGATACAAGATGTGATATCGTCTATCATCTTTTCAAGTCCAATCCTAGTCTGGAAGGTATAGCTGTTATGGGGGAGAAGGGAGTGTCATTAATGATGCGGCCCCGATTCTTTCAGCAGATTGGCACCCAGTATGGCTATAATCTGTATATGGGACGTCCTGTAGAACTGGTGATGAACACGCAGGCATTGGTCGTGGATTATTCGGAACAGATTACAGATGTCAGTGTTCTAGCCATGGACCGAGATGAAGGAGAAATATATGATCTTGTGTTGGTCACGTCAGGGGAAAGTTTCTTTGGAGCTGTGAGTATTCGACGTTTGCTACTTGCTGTTGCTGATGTACGGGCTGAAATGGCGATTTTTATGAACCCGCTGACTGGTCTTCCAGGTAATCATATCATCGATGAAAGGCTGTCTCAGGCTCTTCAGATGGACCATTTTAGCGTACTGTACGTTGATCTCGATCAATTCAAATCCTACAATGATAGCTACGGATTCAAAATGGGGGATCAGCTTATTCAGGCGACAGCTAACTTGCTTCGCAAGTTATTTGTTCCCCCTGAAGCTTTTCTTGGACATATCGGTGGTGATGATTTTATTACGATCCTGAATCACCATGATTACAAATATATTAGTGAGGAAGTCATCTCAGGTTTTGAGGAAATGAAAAAGACGTTTTACAACGAACATGATTGGCATCATCAATATGTTCTGGGGGAAGGACGCTCCGGGCTGAATCGGCCCATTCCTCTCGTGTCGGTATCCATCGCCGTTGTAACCAATAGCAAGCGAAAATATGAAAACATAGATCAGATAATTGATGAGGCCACACGCATCAAAAAAGGTTGTAAAGCGATTGCTGGCAGTATCATCTGTGCAAATGATACCGCTGGTACTCCGTGCTAGAGATAAGAAATACTCATAGTAGCTACAGCTACAAACGTTAAAGATACAAGAAAAACCGCTATTTATCAGGAGTTATTCACCTGTAATAGCGGTTTATCTATTATGTGATTCGAGTCGAGTGCTGTGTTGCGAAAACACTTCAACCTCATTATGTATACATATAAGTATTTTTAGCAAAGGGTACTCAGATTCGAATATCAACGGATGGATATGAAGCAGCAGGAGATCCAGAGGCCGGAGTTTGCGGACCGTTTCCGGATTCCTGATCTGTGGTTCCGTCGTCGGATGGGTGCTCCTTACTTCCCGTTTTCTTTTCGTCATTAATTTCCTGATCTTCTTCTCCAGATGTTGCAGAGATAGGAGTTTGTGCTGCCTCTTTAGGTGCGGGCTGATGGATCTCTTTCACCAGATCCCCAATCTTTTGATTGACCTTGTTGAGCTGAGAATTGATGTCCTGAACAACCTCTCGTTTTGCCTGAAAGACGGTGCGCTCTGAGTTTTCCAACATCATTGATTTGCCGGGATCGAGATCATTTGTAGGAGGATTAATCTCCAGGACAAGTCGGTCGAAGCGGCTTTCTCCTTCCGTGGTCTGAATGGAGCCCTGCATGCGATCCCGCAAACCGACCAACTTACCCAATTGATCATAAGTCTGACTATGCTTGATCAGGTGATCGAGTGAAGGGGCTTGTGCCTCGTCGGTTGGTTTGGGTTGTTGCTGTTGAGTTTTTTCGGGCTGTCTTAATTTGTTCTTTTCTTGCAATTCTTCAGCTTTAATTTGGGCAATCTGGCTGTCGATCTGGGATATGGAGCTTGTTAAGGATTTAATTCGCTGAGCTTTGGTTTTAGTATCCAACTCGTCATTGGTTTTTACACCTTGCATTTCTTCATTGAGCCGGATCTTCTGCTGCATGAGTCCCTGAATTTCTTTATCCCGATTGGAGACTTGATTCCCGGGGGTGAAACTGCTTTTGGTTGCAGATGAGATTGAATTCATATCCTCTGTTCTCCTTCTACTCTTTATCATGGTTCTATTTACATATATCGGATGTTAAGAGAAGTAATTGAAGATCAATTGCTTCGTTAGAATGGATTCATTTATGTAGGCCTATTTCGGTGAAGCGTTGAATAAAGAAAAAGAATCTGAGACATGGTTAGCCGATTATGACCCCAGAATTGCAGATGCCAAGAAACGGGTCAGTATGGTTATCGTTCCAGAAGCAGAAGTGTCGGTCATGCAGTTCTATGATAATCTGACGCTGAAAGATTTGAACTCCAAACTGGTCTGGAGTTCACTGGATGCCGTTAAGATCAGACGGAGGAATTGGCCGCGTGGTTTAAAAAGGCCTCTGAACAACAATAAAGTAACGAGTACTGTATGATAAGAAGAAATGCAATTCCAGCCTAAAATTACAGTTGATAATGAAAATTATTATCATTTATAATGAAGGTATATTAGTGAACCTCTGCTACGCATATGTTATCAAATGTGTGGCAGAATGATGACCTTGTAAGGCCTTTGTTCCGGGTGAGGCTGGGATTGGAGAGTATTCGATGCAATTAGATGAACAAATGAAATACTGGAATCTTGCCGCTGTTAAGGTTCTGGATATACGCCGGATCGTTATGGAGGCAGGGGAACAACTGAGTTCCTATATACTTCCGGCAAATGGTTTTATATATACGATACGTGGATCGGCTGTGCTTCAGTTGGATGGACAAACATATAAGGCAGAGCGATTTCATATGCTTCATGGGGCGAAAGGATCTTCACTGGATATCCAAACCAACGAAGATTTTGAATATATTCTGCTCTATTACAGAGCATTCCTTGCCTTTCCTAGTTATCGTAAAAAGTGGTTATTGGCACAGCCGGAAGTTGCGCCGTTCTCTTTGCAATATGGATTTGCACCGAGCAGTCCGCTGGGGTTGTTACGTTACCTTGATGAGCTTGAGGGTGCATGGATTCAATCTGGGAGTCTGGATATGCTTCATACAAAAAGTTTATTTTACCAATTCATTCATGAAATGATGGTTCAGTTGGCAGAGCAGGAGATCAAAACAGAGCTTGCTGACCCGGTGAAACAAACACTTCGTTATATACAGAACCATTATAGGGAACAGGTCACGCTTGATTTCCTAGCTGAACAATTCAACTACAGCTCCCGTCATTTATCCATGCAATTCAAACGACAGACGGGTCACAGTCCCATTGATTATTTAATTCAGACTCGAATCGCCAAGGCTCGAAATCTGCTTGTACGATCTGATGCAACGCTGAGTGAAATTGCAGCAGAAGTGGGTTATTCGGATGTGTACTATTTTAGTCGTATCTTCAAAAAACATGTAGGAATCTCGCCGATTCTATATCAACGGAAGATGAGAGCAGAGGGGCGAACAGAGGATCGTCCATTCCGAATCTCTGAATCGTCCATTGGCCTGAATTGGAAGTCGGGATATATTGATTATGAGAATCATTATCAATATATAGACGGAGGGTCTACACCAATGAAAAGAAGAAAAACCAGTTCCAGTATGATTATGGTTGCATTATTGAGCATAACGATGCTGCTCGCAGCCTGTTCTTCAGGTACAGCTACAACAACAACTGCTGGCGAAGGAACAGGTGCCAGTTCCAATAACAGCAGTACGGCCGTGTCATCAGATACAGGAAGCCAAACGAACAAAGACAATGAAACACGCACAGTCTCAACGGTTAAGGGGGATGTGGTTGTTCCAGCAAATCCTAAACGGGTTGTTGTACTATATCTGCAGGGAGACGTCGTTGCGCTTGGAATTAAGCCAATTGCTACATCTGAAGTATTCAACGGGGCTGCCTACAAGAGTGAGCTTGAAGGTGTAAATTCACTAGGCACCTGGTTCGAACCGAATCCTGAAGCTGTCATTGACCTTGATCCGGATCTGATCATTGTTCCTTCAGAAGAGACGTATACGTTGTTAAAGGATATCGCACCTACGGTATATATTCCATACGAGAAAATGACAACAGAAGAAAGACTCCAGAGTATAGCGAGTATTTTTGGCAAAGAACAGGAAGCTGAGACATTAATCAATAATCTTAATAGCAAAGTCGAAGAGAGTAAGCAAACACTAGCAGATGCAGGCATATTGGACAAAACGGTTTCCATTGTGGAGGGCGGTTTGAAAGGTATGGTCGTTGTAGAGAGCAAGCAATATGGCCGAGGATCTCAGGCACTATATGAATACTTGGGGATGAAAGCACCTGAAGTGGTACAAAAGAAAATTGATGTAGTTTCGGAAGCGGGAGGCTCTAATCTATCCATGGAAGTACTGCCTGAATATATCGGGGACTACGTGTTTCGTTCGGTGTATGAAGGGGCAGATAACCTTACGGATGATCCAATATGGAGTAGCATCCCGGCTGTTAAAGAAGGTCGCCTAATTGAAATTGATTTTGATTTCTTCTACTATTCGGATATCTATTCAATCAATAAACAAATTGATTTTGTCGTTGAAAAGCTGTTGGCGGCTCCAAGAGTCCAATAGTAAAGAGCAGATGTGTTCGTAGAATTTTTGTACAAGAAATGTTTGTTTTTTAGCCATTGTAATTTGATAAGATTACCATTACACTAGGAATTAAGTGATAATGATAATCGATATCAAATACTCGATGTTCTGGATCGAATTAACGGAGGTATTTTTAATATGAATCAGCAGTTGGAACTTTATGATGTAACCATTATCGGCGGTGGCCCTGCGGGTATGTACTCTGCCTTTTATAGCGGCATGCGAGATATGAAGACCAAGTTGATTGAGGCACGTGACAGATTGGGAGGTCGCATGCTCTTTTATCCGGAGAAAATGATCTGGGATGTCGGGGGTGTGACGCCAATTCTGTGTGAAGATCTGATCAAACAATTGGAAGAACAGGCACGAACTTTCGAGCCAACCCTCGTATTTGAACAACAGATCGAAGGATTCGAGCGTCAACCTGATGGCACAATTCTGTTAACTTCTGCAACAGGTGAACAACATTGGACACGTACCGTCATTATGGCAATCGGATATGGTATATATAAAATGGCCAAGCTGGAGCTTGAAGGTGCAGACCGTTACGAGGTAAGCAATCTGCACTATACCGTGCAGGAATTGGAGCCTTTCCGCGGTAAACGTGTGCTGATCTCAGGTGGAGGCGACTCTGCTGTGGATTGGGCGAATGAACTGGAAGCACTGGCAGAGCAAGTTACGGTTGTGCATCGTCGTGACCGCTTTGGCGGGTTGGAGCGTAATGTACTGCGTATGAGAGAATCCTCTGTAGATGTGCGTACACCTTATGCGGTAGAGACACTGCATAGTATGAGTGGTGATGTGATTGAACAGGTAACCATCTCACACGTGGATACAGGTGAAACTGAACTGCTTGAAGTCGATGCTGTCATTGTAAACCACGGCATGAAGAGTGACTTTGGTCCAATCCGGGATTGGGGACTTGATCTTGGCGAATGGCATGTCACTACAACGGAGAGATTACAAACCAATATTCCTGGCGTATTTGCCGCAGGTGATTTTGTAGATTATGGTAGCAAACTGTATCTGATTGCTGGAACATTCACTGATGCAGCCTTAGCGGTGAACAGTGCGAAGCTTTATATGGACCCTGAAGCGGAAAAAGTGGCTTATGTTTCTTCCCATAACAGCCGCTTTAAGGAGAAAAATAAAGCCCTTGGTGTTGTAGAAGAATAAAGGTCTGCGATTGGTTATATTAAGATGACTTCGGGTTCATTCCGAAGTCATCTTTTTTGCATAAAATGGGTAATAAGAAGGCATAATGGCACAAGATAGAACACGCTTAGAATTGAACATGAACTACCAAATGTCTATAATAAGGCTGATAAACTGTAGAATGACACTATATAAGTTGAAATAATCATTTACCGTTAACGGAGAGGACAGAAAAAATCTGAAAAAGCGAAGCGGTCGCCTTTATCACCGGATTTTCCCTTAAGAAAAAGGGAATCGAAAAAAATCTGGGGATAACAGCGATTGGAAGATTGTTCTGTCATCGTAGTTTCAGTGTAAATAAACTTTATTTCAACTTATATAGATACAATAACTAGATCAGAGTGGAGTGCAGCGTATGAAAAAGGGATCACAGCCACAACGAGGTTTCACCTTCATCCAGCGGTGGTTCAAACGATCTGATAAAAAAAAGATCAAATGGTCTGAAATGTATCTCGCACTGGCTGGTGCACTTCATCGCTTGTTGGTTGAAGGGCGGCGTGAACGTTCAGCAGCCAAACGGCTGCATCAGGACTTGCCTATTAACGTGTTGGGCGAAATGAAGCTAGAGCCAGGGGATATTGTGTACACGCCAAGCTCGGAATCGACTTATTACGCCGGGCATATGGGCATTATTGGTCTCGACGGCAAGGTGTATCATGTGCACCCTTATGGGCCTGTATTTGCTGATTCATTAGAGTGGTATCTCACGCGATTTTATGAAGGAGATCGTTTCATTGTATTCCGTTCCAGACTGAATGAGGCAGGCATGAAAGCAGCCGGGTGGGTACATGACCATTACAAGCAGGTCAAATTCTACCGTTTGCAGACCAATCTGCGCAGTATTGAGCGCAATTACTGCTCTAAGTTTATATATCAGGCCTATCAGTTCACATCGGGACTGGATCTGTGGAGCCGCAAATTTACCCGAATGAATCAGGGTTATATCTATCCATTTCGAATTGAGCGCTCATCAGAGCTGGACGTTCTGGGAACTTTTTATAAATAAGGCTGGAACCGACTAAAATACTGTTCTTCCAAAAAAAGGAGAGCAGGTTCTGTCGGTTTTTTTTATATGTGTAGAGATTAAAAACAGGAAAAACGCTCAAAACGTCGAATAGATTATGAGATAGGCACGCACAACTTGGAATCGTATACATAAAAAAGGCGAGATGATTTTTAGCCCAGAGAAAAAAATGACTACGAAGTAGACGAACAAGAAAGAGTGAAGCGAGATGAAATGGCCGGGCTTCTTACAACGATTCCGACCGAACAAAAACGTGGTTAAGCTATCGGACTATATCCCAAAAAAGGAAAGGAGGCACTACTGTTCCATATGCAAGAAAAACGTTAAATCGGTCGTGCATTATGCGGCGCCACAGGGAAATGTTTCAGGTGTATGCAGTTCTTGTAAGTCTTTGGCGGATGAACGTGGAATGTTTCCCATTTAATAAGAAGAGATGCGCTCAGGAAATAAGAATTTTTTGATTTATGCGCGTTTTTGTAGTACATTAGCAAATGTATTCGAAGGAGGATTCTAATGTACTCAGGTAGACAAGACGATACTTTATACATCATGACCTACACCTTAAACAGCGGTATCAAGGGTACGGTTCCACTGTCTAATAAGCAGATTATTGAGTGGCTGGATTGCTACAGAAATGAGAAGCGCTTCGTGACCGAAATTGGCAAGGAGTTTTTTGGATTGAATGCAGGATTGGTAGCAGACTTCAAGGTTCAAAACCATTTATCGGATTATCAGCAGACCATTATGCCTACACAGCAGCAGGATAACCTGGAACGCTTGTCCAGTGCTTATAAATCAACCGAGTTATTAATGAAGATTGATTGTAAATGTGGCACGGCTTATGTGACGGAATCCCCATACAAGCGCACAAAATGGTACTGTACAAAGTGTAAAGAGATTGTATTTTTGGATGCCAAAAAAGGAATGGTGGAAACGTCGCGTGGTGACGCTTACTACATGACCAACAAATATTTTGTTTCCCGTGACTAGCGGGAAGTGACTCTGGAAGCATCGCTGCGAAGCGGTGCTTTTTTGTGCGAATGTTTGCTCTATAACAAAAAAAGCCCCAAAGGGCCTTTTTGGAAGATATCAAAAATCTTTTAGCAATTATGATGAGCATTCAACTTTGTGAGGAGGAATGAAGCAGCAACGACAGCGTGGCTCGTAAGCTTCTGAATCGCCAATCATGACAACCGGACCCAAGGTAACAGGCTCCCCATTGACGATACGTTGCGTAAAGGCTGCATCCGGGCTGCCACATACCGCACAGAAAGCCGAGAGTTTCTCAATGTCGTCTGCCATGGCAAGCAAACCACCGACATATCCGAATTCCTTACCACGGTAATCCATATTAAGTCCGTCCACAATGACATGTTTGCCACAATACGCTAACTCCGAGACAAGTTCCATAATGGCACTGCTGAAAAATTGTACTTCATCAAATGCAACAACATCAGCATCTATGGTTTGGTTCAAGATCATTTCTACGGATTCCGGGGTTAATTGCCGGGGAATGGAATGGGCAGGGAGTCGATAACCAATTCGGCTTACGATCTCGTCCTGGGCAAACCGATCATCCTCGGCTGGTTTGTAGGCCACAACCTTTTTACGGCCAAATTGTATTAATTTCTGACAACGGCGAATGAGTTCACCGGATTTTTCACTGAACATGGGTCCAGTAATTACGGTAATACGTCCTGTTTGCACGGTGCTGCTACTCCTCTCACATACGGGATTCAACAAAAAAAGCGACCTTTACAGAGTACCACAAAATCTTTGGAAAGAGCCAGAACTAATCTGCGCAGCTTTGTGTTACTATATGGATTGTTAAGGTATTGGTTACGGCAGCTAGTTAACAGGAGTTGTGAAAAGAGGTGTTTAGTATGAGTGAAGCATTATCATCACTGCAAGCGCAATATGAAAGCCTGAAAGAACAGGGGTCTCTAGATGAAGCGGCGCAGGGATTATTTGCAGAACTGTTCGCAGAAGCGGAAAGACTGCAGACAAGTAACCTTACCTTGCGTAGAACGATCTTGAAGTCTTCTTCCAAAGAATCACGTATGTCTACCAAACTGCGGGATGCCTTATACGAATGACCCGGAGATTACTCCGGGTCCTCTTCTGTCTTTAATTTGCGAGGGAATAGAATACCTGCTGTAATTCTGGCAATCATGGCAAAGGTGAGACCAATGCCTGCAAACATGTAGATCACGGTAAAGGCTTTGCTGAATCCGGTGGTTGGCACAAATTCAGGATGTCCCACCGTAGTCAGGGTAACCGCACAGAAGTATAATGCATCGATCCAGTGCAGGCCTTCAACACGAGTGTAAAACAAAGTGCCTGACAGCAACGTTGCTGCCGTTAAGGCGAACAAAGCCAGAAACTTGGGGTCTTTGAACGCATGGAAAATGCCTTTGAGCAATCGTTGTAACGTGATTAGAAATGATACCATGATGATCCATCCTGTCTATGTAAAGTAAGCGGTGTGTTGTAGAAACACACAAAAAGCCCGGGCTCAAGGAGTCCTTCCGGGCGTCTCTGCTTTTTCGGGTACACTTTTGGACCGGAAACGGGGACCTACATAATTACGCTTGCGGTCACGGAACAGGATCCAGCCTCCCAGAAAACTCATACCTGCGGCAAAAAGGACAAGTCCACCGCCAAAGGAGAGCCATTGGAACCCTGGTGAAATCAGTTCGTTCCCGTGCTCGGCATAATATAGGAACAGGGCATCTTTCATCATCAGAAAACCCTTCATTGCCATTAACCCGGGGATGACCAGAACAACAATTGCCAAGAATCGCGCAAAGACCAATCTTGTATTCATGAGCATTATACCCTTTCTGCCAAAGTCGACATTAAATAAAGGTTACGCTTACAGATCATACCTGATTCCATCATAGCTTGGAATGCATAGGCTGTCCATGTGTGATTGCTTCAAACTTTGAGTTGACCGCTCAAGGAGAGTACAATGGCATATAGAGGTATAAGCTAAACCATGATTTAAGCCATCATAAATTATATTGAAATTTGATTCATAGAGGAGAGCATGAGAGATGCCAATTACATGTGATGTTGCAATTCTTGGAGGAGGGACCGGTGGATATGTAGCCGCGATCCGGGCTGCACAGCTGGGAAAACAGGTCGTTATCATTGAGAAAGACAAGCTTGGCGGTACCTGTCTGCATCGTGGCTGTATTCCGAGTAAGGCTTTGCTGAAAAGTGCGGAAGTATACGCCGAGATCCAGGAGAGCGAGACGTATGGTATCGAGACAGCTGGAGCTACACTTGTATTTCCCAAAGTACAGGCGCGCAAGGATGCAATTGTCGAACAGCTCCATCAGGGCGTTCAGTATTTGATGAAAAAAAATAAAATCCAGGTTGTACACGCGAAAGGTCGCGTCATCGGACCATCCATCTTCTCACCGCAGAGCGGAGCAGTCGCTGTAGAGTTCGAAGATGGCGAGATGGATACGGTTGTACCAACCAATCTCATCATTGCCACTGGTTCGCGTCCACGCGCGCTGCCGGGCCTGGAACCGGACGGCAAGTTTATTATGAGCAGTGACGAAGCCCTGCGTATGGATGAACTTCCTGCATCACTCATCATTGTCGGTGGGGGTGTGATTGGACTGGAGTGGGCATCCATGCTGAATGACTTTGGCGTAGACATCACAGTAGTAGAAGCAGCTGCTCACGTGTTGCCTGCCGAGGATGAAGATATTGCCAAAGAAATGCAGCGATTGCTCAGCAAACGAGGTGTTCGTTTCCTGACAGGTGCCACCGTTCTAACGGAAACATATAACACGGATCAAGAGGGCATCCAGATTGATGTGCAGCTTGGTGAAGATAAGCAGGAAACGCTGAGAGCGGAGAAAATGCTTGTGTCGGTTGGACGTCAAGCTAATGTCGAAAATATCGGACTCGAAAATACAGATATCAAACTGGAGCGTGGATTCATCGCTGTGAACAAACAGTTACAGACCGGTGAAGGTCACATCTACGCCATTGGTGACTGCATCGGCGGTTTGCAGCTTGCACATGCCGCAAGTCATGAAGGTATTCTCGCTGTCGATCATCTGGTGGGCGAAACGGTACATGCCGTAGAATCCCACCGCATCCCACGCTGTGTGTACACACGTCCGGAAGCAGCAAGCATCGGATTCACCGAGCGTGAAGCCAAAGAACGTGGCTATGATATTAAAACAGGCAAGTTTCCATTTTCGGCTATTGGCAAATCGCTTATTCACGGAAGTCGGGATGGATTCGTGAAGGTGATCGCAGATGCCAAGACGAATGATATATTGGGGGTACATATGATTGGCACCCATGTGACGGAATTAATCGCTGAGGCTTCTCTGGCACAGATGCTGGATGCCACACCTTGGGAAGTCGGACAAACCATTCATCCGCACCCTTCTCTGTCGGAAATTATGGGTGAAGCCATGTTGGCGGTCGATGGAAAGGCCATTGGAATGTAAGCCAAACAAACTTATGAGAAAGGTCCTTTCCTTTTTTGGGTAAAAGGGATTATAATAAGGTTAAGCCAAGTCTTAGTACCAGGTTATAAGATCGGGTAGTAAGAGTGGCACAGGCTCTGATTAAAAGGAGGTACCTCATATGAGTTCACAAGGTACTGCAGACGCGGTCCATCGGCATCAACAGCTGGGACTTAGCGATGGTGAAGTATTGGATATGTACAAATACATGCTGCTCGCGCGCAAGTTTGACGAGCGTTGCTTGCTCTTGCAACGGGCTGGCAAAATTAACTTTCACGTATCCGGTGTAGGACAGGAAGCTGCGCAAGTAGGCGCTGCTTTTGGTCTGGATCGGGATCACGATTATTATTTACCTTATTACCGCGATTACGGCTTTGTACTGGCGGTAGGTATGACTCCGCGTGAGTTGATGCTGTCTGCTTTTGCGAAGGCGGAAGATCCGAATAGTGGCGGTCGGCAAATGCCGGGTCACTTCGGCCACAAAAAGCTGCGGATTGTGACGGGTTCCAGCCCGGTTACAACACAGGTTCCGCACGCTGTTGGATTTGCGCTGGCTGCCAAAATGAAAAAGCAGGAATTTGTTTCTTTTGTTACGTTTGGCGAAGGATCAAGCAATCAGGGTGACTTCCATGAGGGAGCCAACTTTGCAGGTGTGCATAAATTGCCTGTCATTATTATGTGTGAGAACAATCAATATGCAATTTCGGTACCGATTCACAAACAGCTGAGCGGCAAAATATCCGATCGAGCACAAGGATACGGGTTCCCTGGACTGCGTGTAGATGGTAACGATGCATTAGAAGTATATGCTGCAGTGAAGGAAGCGCGTCGCCGTGCTATAGCCGGGGAAGGCCCGACACTGATTGAAGCGATGATGTATCGGTTGTCACCTCATTCCACCTCCGATAATGATCTGGCTTACCGGACCAAAGAGGAAGTTGAGGAGAACTGGAAGAAAGATGGCGTTCCTCGCATGAAGAACTACTTGATCGATTGCGGCATCTGGGACGAAGCCCGTGATGCGGATCTGGCTTCCCAGCTTGCGATGGAAATGAAAGAAGCAACTGAATATGCAGACAACGCGCCATATCCTAAACCTGAGGACACTCTGACGCACGTTTATGCGGACAGCGAAGAAGGGGGACGGTAAGGATGGCAGTGATGGAATATATTGATGCAATCCGTCTCGCGATGAAAGAAGAGATGGAACGGGATGAGAATGTTTTTATCCTTGGTGAAGACGTAGGTCTCAAAGGTGGTGTGTTTACCACAACTAAAGGGCTGCAAGATCAGTTTGGCGAAATGCGAGTGATGGACACACCTTTGTCTGAATCCGCTATTGCAGGTGTTGCCATTGGTGCAGCGATGTATGGCATGAAGCCAATTGCCGAAATGCAATATTCGGACTTCATGTTGCCGGCAACCAACCAGATCATTAGTGAAGCGGCGAAGATTCGCTATCGTTCCAACAATGACTGGAGCTGTCCGATTGTTATCCGCGCGCCGATTGGTGGCGGGATCTTCGGTGGGTTATATCACTCCCAATGTCCGGAATCGATTTTCTTTGGTACACCTGGTCTGAAAATTATAGCTCCCTACTCGGCATACGATGCCAAGGGACTGCTTAAGGCCGCTATTCGTGACCCGGACCCGGTACTTTTTTTTGAAAATAAAAAATGCTACAAACTTATCAAGGAAGATGTGCCTGAAGATGATTACATCGTTCCAATTGGTAAGGCCAATGTACTTCGTGAGGGTGCGGATATTACGGTGATCGGTTACAGCCAGCCGCTGCATTTTGTTATGCAGGCTGCTGAGGAGCTGGAGCGTGAAGAAGGCATTACAGCACACGTTCTGGATCTGCGCACATTGCAGCCGTTGGATCGTGAAGCGATTATTGCTTCCGCTCGTCTGACAGGTAAAGTGCTGATTGTACACGAAGATAACAAAACCGGTGGTGTAGGTGCCGAAGTTGCCGCGATTATTAGTGAGGAATGTCTATTTGAACTGGATGCACCGATTCAGCGTCTCTGCGGACCTGACGTGCCGGCCATGCCAATTAGCCCAACATTGGAGAAATTCTACATGCTGAGCAAAGACAAAGCCAAAGCAGCAATGCGTACACTTGCCGAGTTTTAATTTTGTTTTTTGGATCGTTTAAAAGTAAAGTTTGGAGTGATAATCAAATGGCTGAACGTATGAAATGGATCGAGGTCATTATGCCGCAGTTGGCGGAATCGCTGGTCTCGGCTACCATAGGCAAATGGTTGAAAAAACCGGGCGACCGTGTGGAACAGTACGAGCCGATCTGTGAAGTAATCACTGATAAAGTTAATGCCGAGATTCCATCCACTGTGGATGGAATTATGGGTGACCTTTTGGTGGAAGAGGGAACAACGATTGCTGTTGGTGAAGCAATCTGCCGCATGCAGGTCGCAGCTTCTGACGAAGAAGCGGCTGAGCAAGTAACACAAGTATCGCAGCAACAGGAGCAAGTGCAGCAACATGCGAGCCCCACTCCTCTTGCCGCGTCAAATACAGCAGGACATGATCCGAACCAGCCGATGCGTAATCGGTATTCCCCAGCAGTGCAATCCTTGGCAGCAGAGCATGGCTTGAACTTGCAAAGCATCCAAGGCACCGGTGCCGGTGGTCGTATTACCCGCAAAGATGTGCTGACATTTGTTGCACAGGGAGGTAACGCGGTTGGATCGTCTGCACCAGCATCATCTCCTGTAGCACAGCATACACCTTCTAGTATGCCGTCTGCTTCTCCATTCAGCGGAGTGAATCGTGGAAATGGAGAAATGGGTTTGACCGCTGGAGAAGCGATCTCAGCGTCCGATGCAGGTGTTCCTGTGAGACATTCAGGCATTCATCTAACCGAAAGTCCGAAAATTCCACAGATCGAAGTGGAAGGTGGCGGCCAGGGAAGATCGGAGTATTTCATCGATGTTACCCCTGTGCGTAATGCCATTGCCCGGAATATGCGTCAAAGCGTATCGGAAATCCCGCATGCATGGACAATGATCGAAGTGGATGTAACCAATCTTGTGATGCTGCGCAATAAACTCAAGGATGAATTCAAGCGTAAGGAAGGCATCAATCTGACATATCTGTCCTTCATGATGAAGGGAGTCGTTAACGCGATTAAAGACTACCCAATCATGAACTCGGTATGGGCAGTGGACAAAATTATCGTCAAACGGGACATCAACTTGTCCATGGCGGTAGGAACCGAAGATTCTGTACTGACACCCGTAATCAAACATGCCGATCAGCGTAATATCGCAGGTCTGGCCCGTGAAGTGGATGAACTGGCTCGCAAAACACGTGAAGGTACGTTGAAGCTGGACCATATGCAAGGGGGTACGTTCACGGTGAACAACACAGGTTCATTTGGTTCGATCCTGTCCCAGCCAATCATTAACTATCCGCAGGCAGCGATTCTTACATTCGAGTCGATTGTCAAGAAACCAGTGGTTATTAATGATATGATCGCTGTTCGCTCGATGGCTAACTTGTGTCTGTCGCTGGATCACCGAATTCTGGATGGTGTAATCAGCGGACGGTTCTTGCAACGTGTCAAAGAAAACCTTGAAGGATACACCATGGAGAGCAAGGTGTATTAAGTAAATAGTTGTTGGGAAAGTGTATGTGCCGGAGGCCGTGCACTTTTCCTGCTGTCTACGGACAAGTGCTCAATAGTACATTGAACCTGAAGCAGAAGGGTGTGGGGAATCATGAGCAAGCCGCTGGATGTTGCATACATACCGATGCTTGATTATGAAGAGGCTTGGAACCGCCAGAAAGCGATTGTGCAGCGATTGGACGAGGGCGAGGGAGCGGAGCAGATGCTTCTTTTACAGCATCCCCCAACGTATACGATCGGCTCACAGAATCATCCGGAGCATCTACTTCTCAGTCCGGAAGAGTTGCGAGAGCAAGGGATTTCCTTGTTTCAAATTGACCGTGGCGGTGATATTACTTATCATGGCCCGGGCCAGTTGGTAGGTTACCCGTTATTGATTCTTGGTCGGGATGAAGACCTGGATCTGCACGGCTATTTACGGAAACTTGAGCAGGTACTTATGGATTATCTCGCAGACCAGGGCATTGAAGCCGGACGCAAAGAGGGTTACACAGGTGTGTGGATTGGCGATATGAAGATCGCTGCAATTGGAATCAAGTTTAATCGTTGCAAACACCGCCGAGGTTTTGTAACCAGTCACGGGTTTGCTTTTAACATCAGCTCAGGCATTCAACATGCAGGTTTTCAGGGGATTGTTCCTTGTGGGATAGAGCAGTATGGCGTTACCTCACTGGAGGATATAACGGGTAAGTCCTATGCAGTGGAGCAGGTAGCGCAGGAAATTGTTCCGTACTTTAATCGTATTTTTCCATATCAGATTAATTGGGTCACGGAAAAAGAAGCCCTTCAACGTCTGTAAACAGATCGTCGAAAGGCTTTGGGTTGCTATCCGAACAACAACGGTTCGAGAGCTATGAAAAGGGTGGACCCGATCATGGCGATCAGCATGAGATAGATGATGATTTTGAACCATTTCTTTTTTTGCATGATGAGAGAACTCCTTTCAACATAAAGTGTGTGTTCAAAAAGACTGGTTTTCAGTACCAAGAAGATGGGATGAAGCTAGAAATGGAGTAGCGGAGCGTAGGGAAAACTACGTGAGCAACCACAATGTTTCCAAAGGAAACATACTTCGTAAGCCTCCCGCTTATTTCGATTGAATTCCATATTCGATGCTGATGATGCCGCCAGGCATCCTTCGTAATCAAAAGCAGACTTTTTGAACAACCTCATTAAAGTAAACAAGCCATAGTAATTGTATTGTACCGTATCCACGAGAGGGAGGAAAGTCCTATGATTAAACAACAACGTGTTATCGATCAGTTCATGGAACTGGTGCAGATTGATAGTGAAACGAAAAATGAACAGAACATCTCGAAGGTGTTAAAAGAGCAGTTTACAGATCTTGGGCTTCATGTCTATGAGGATGATACCATGGAGCAAACCGGACATGGCGCCGGAAACCTCGTCATTACCTGGGAAGCCGAAGGAACTGAAGGGGTTGCACCGATCTTTTTCACATGTCATATGGACACCGTGACGCCGGGACAGGGAATCAAGCCTGAACTGGGTGAAGATGGCTGGATTCGCAGTGATGGAACAACGATCCTGGGAGCAGATGACAAAGCAGGGATTGCGGCATTGTTTGAAGCGATTCGTGTGATCCAGGAAAACAAGATTCCACATGGTAAAATTCAATTTGTCATTACGGTCGGCGAAGAGTCTGGACTGGTGGGTGCACGTGCCATGAATCCGAAGGATATCGATGCCGAGTTCGGTTATGCGCTGGATTCTAATGGAGCTGTAGGTACGATCTGTGTTGCTGCACCAGCCAGAGCTGAAATTCAAATGAGCATCTATGGTAAGTCCGCCCATGCGGGCGTGAACCCGGAAGACGGGATCAGCGCCATTCAGGTTGCAGCCAAAGCGATTGCAGCCATGACACTGGGCAGAATTGATGATGAGACGACAGCGAACATCGGTAAATTCCAAGGTGGATCAGCACTCAACGTGGTATGTGACTTTGTACAGCTTGAAGCGGAAGCTCGCAGTATTGTGCAGGAGAAAGTTGAATTGCAGGTTGCACAGATGCGTGACGCGTTGGAAACGACATGTCGCAAATACGGTGCAACAGCTGAATTCAGAAGTGAGATCCTCTACCCTGCATTTGGTTTCCATGATGAACACGAAGTTGTACAGCTTGCACAGCGTGCCATCCGCAGTATTGGGCTGGAGACAAGTACGTTTGCTTCCGGTGGTGGCAGTGATGCCAATATCTTTAACGGATTCGACCTTCCGACAGTGAATCTAGCGGTAGGGTATGAGGATATCCATACAACCAAAGAACGTATTCGTGCCGAAGACATTGTGAAGTTATCCCAAGTAGTCGTGGCTATTATTCAGGAAACGGCAGCTGACAAGAAATAATATAGAGCACATGTTACCTCACATGTTGTTAGACAAAAGTCCGAACCCGGTCTATCTGTATCGGATTCGGACTTTTTGTGAATTCATGTTATATTTCAAGGGAGAAGAATCGTTAATTTAGGGTCAATTTGAATCAATGGATGAATGGATCGATGACCGATTCATTTGCGTCCAGCGAGCAGATCGACTAACTTGGCATCCGGGCCCCACTCGCGCAACCATTGCTTGAGTATGAGCTGCACTTGCCGGGCTTGTCCTACCACGTGTACGGATTGAGGCGTCATATAACTGTTCATCGAAAGTCCCCCTGATTCGTTTATATTTGCTGTGAGAATTCTATACGCTCACCATATGCCCAAAATCAGAAAATTATACATTCACCAAATATATAAATTGAGCTAATCCTTTACACAAGAACGGAGAGGACAGAAATAACCAAGAGAAGCGGTGCGTTCGCCTAAAAGCTTTCTGAAAGAAAGCTGCATCGTAAGCATAAGCTATCACCAAATTTTATCTATTAGTAAAGAAATCAAAAAAATCTGGGGATAACAGCGATCGAAGGGTTGTTCTGTCATTGGAGTGGTTAGTGTAAATATTTTTAGTCCATTTATATATAATCCTACGATATGGAGTTGAAGAACCAATGAAACCAAACCAATCTGCCCAATCCATCCACGCAACGCAACCTGCCAATCCAAAACTGGATGAAGTGACCGTATCCACTAAGCCAATCTTCGAGGGCAAAGTGATTTCACTTCAAGTCGATACCGTTAAACTACCGAATGGCCAGACGGCTACACGTGAGATAATCCGGCATCCTGGAGCGGTAGCTGTACTCGCTCTGAATGGGGATCGCATGCTTGTTGTGGATCAGTATCGTCAGGCAATGGGACGCACCGAAGTGGAGATTCCTGCGGGAAAACTGGACCCGGGAGAAGAGCCGGAAGTTGCCGCAGCACGTGAATTGCGAGAAGAGACGGGATATGTAGCCAAGTCGCTGCGTCATTTGCGTTCGTTCTACACGTCACCGGGGTTCGCAGATGAGATCATTCATCTATACATCGCTGAAGAGTTGGAAGCAGGGGACATGGCACTGGACGAAGATGAATTCCTTGAAGTTGCCGAAATAACTCTGGAGGAAGCCTACGCTCTCATGGATGAGAATCGGATTAGTGATGCCAAAACGATGATGGCTGTATACGCGTGGGACCTCTACAGAACGACAGGACGGTTCTAGGCATGCAAGACGAACTGGAAACGTCCACGACGTGGGAGCCCTGTTATACAGACCTGCATATTCACATCGGACGAACCTCTCGCGGTGAGGCTGTTAAAATCAGCGGCAGTCGTGATCTGACATTTGAGAATATTGCCCGGGAAGCATCGGATCGCAAAGGAATTCATTTGCTTGGTGTTATTGATTGTCATTCTCCGGTTGTACAGATGGATATCGAGCAATTGCTGGAGAGTGGTACCATGTCCGAGATTGATGGCGGAGGTATTGCCTACCAGGACACCACCATTTTGTTGGGTACAGAGATTGAGCTGCGCGAGCCTGGAATGCGTGAGTTCCATATGCTGGCGTATTTCCGTGATCTGAAAACGATGAAGTCCTTCACGGACTGGATGAAACGTTATATGAAAAATGTGAATCTCAGTTCTCAGCGGGTGTACGTGCCCGCTCTAGAGATGCAAGCCGAGATTAAGGCACGTGGCGGGCTTATTGTGCCTGCACATGTATTTACACCGCATAAAGGCATCTATGGCAGTACTGCGCCCCGTATGGGCGATGTACTGGATACCCGTCTCGTGGATGCTGTCGAGCTGGGCTTAAGCTCTGATTCATCCATGGCCAGTTATATTCGGGAGTTGGACCATGTACCGTTTCTAACCAATTCGGATGCTCATTCGCTCGGTAAGATTGGACGGGAGTATAATGAACTGCAAGTGGCTGCACCTTCTTTTGATGAGTTCCGTATGGCACTCCAAGGAGAAGCCGGCAGGAAAATTGCGGCCAATTATGGACTTAATCCAAGGTTGGGCAAATATCATCGTACCTACTGTGCAGCATGTGGCAGCATTATGGATGAGCAAGCCATGTCAGCAGAGCGTTGTCCGCACTGTGGCAGTCTGAAGCTGGTGCAGGGGGTGCTGGATCGCATCCTGGCGATCTCTGATCGAGAGAGTCCTCATGTTCCTGCAAACAGACCAGCCTATCATTATCAGGTACCACTGGAGTTCATCCCCGGACTTGGCAAAGCCAAACTTCGCCAGCTACTGGACCATTTTGGTACAGAAATGAACGTACTTCATCGCACGCGTGAGGAAGAACTTGCTGCGGTTGTTGGACCTGTGCTGGCAGGCTTGATTGTGGCTGCACGGAACGGACAACTGGAGCTGTCCTCCGGAGGTGGCGGTACGTACGGAAAGGTTGCTGTTCAGGTGAAATCTTCAGATTAGATAAATTGAACTAAACATTTACACAAAACGGAGGTGACAGAAAGAACCTGAAGAAGCGGAGCTAAAAGCTTTCTGAAAGAAAGCTGCATCGGAAGCATATGCTTCGCCTTTATCCCCGGATTTCCCCTTTAAAAAGGAATGAAAAAAATCTGGGGATAACAGCGATCGAAAGGTTGTTCTGTCATCGTAGTGACCCGTGTAAATACTCCTAGGTGCAACTGATAAAGCTTCACTTCACGTAGAGCCAATCTGGACAAGAAGTCATACAGGTGCATTCCGGTTCATAAGAATGACTATGAGGATGTAAATGAGAATCCTTGCAGCATGATACCGGAAAGGGGACTCGTACCTGTATGCGCTCTTCCTACTTTACATTTAAAGGTCAGACTTCGTTATATGTATTCGTGGCTGTCTTGTTTCTGGTCGGCGTGATTTTTGGCGCGCTCATGGTCAACGCATTGTCTCTTGAGCAACGTCAGGATCTGGAGGGTTATCTCGGCAATTTCTTCATGACCGTGCAGCACAGTGCACAAGTGACTGAGACCGGGGCATATTGGGACATTGCCATGCTCCATCTGAAATGGGTGGGTCTGATCTTTATTCTGGGTTTATCCGTCGTTGGACTGCCCGGTATACTGGTTCTGGATTTTCTGAAAGGTGTGCTCATTGGATTCACGGTAGGGTACCTTGTTGGGCAGTATTCTTGGAAAGGGCTTCTGTTTGCATTGGTGTCCGTGGCACCGCATAATCTATTTGTCATTCCGATCCTCCTGATCTGCAGTGTGGCGGCGATGACGTTCTCGTTATACATCATTCGCAATCGTGTTTTGATGCAGCGAACACCTGGTCGACAAAGGCCTTTTGCTTCATATATAGTTTTAACTTTGGTTATGGCTGCATTGCTGCTCGGCGTGGCGTCTTTTGAAACATGGGTTACACCTGCGATGATGCGTTGGGTCACGCCAATGTTACTACCGGCCTAACGTGCACCGTATAGTGTAAAATGTTGACTTTAATTACGCACTCCCCCTATAATGAAAAGAGTGGGTTAAGTTGCAGTGTGCAGTGATTTCCTAGGGGGAGGGAGAAAATGGAAGCACGGATTGATAAAATTAAGCAGCAACTACAGTCCCAAGGATATAAATTAACGCCCCAGCGGGAAGCCACCTTAAGAGTACTTCTTGAGAATGAAGAAGATCATCTGAGCGCAGAAGATGTATTCATGCTCGTTAAAGAAAAGGCTCCCGAAATCGGTCTGGCAACCGTGTACCGTACCCTCGAACTGCTGAGTGAGCTGCATGTTGTAGAGAAAATCAACTTCGGCGACGGTGTAGCGCGTTATGATCTGCGCGGAGATACATCCAAGCATCACCATCATCACTTAATCTGTGTTCAATGCGGAAGTATGGATGAAATACGTGAAGACTGGCTTGGACCGCTTGAAGAGCGTTTGGAGCGGGAATTCAACTTTTCGGTAGTAGATCACCGACTGGACTTTCATGGAATTTGTTATCGTTGCAAAGCTAAAAATGAACAGAAACCCAAAGATGAAGAATAACATAGCATATCTTCAAGCTCTCACCGGCGGTTTTGACGGGAGAGCTTTTTTGGCACCGGACATGATCTGGAGTTTCGCCCGAATGGCATAAACCTGTGTTTATGGACATATCCTGATTCAAGGACAATACCGGATTCGAATCAGGAGGGGACACGCCCATGATTATATCAGTGCGGAGAGGGCTCCGTTTTATTCGATTTATCATAGTTTTTGCCGCATTAGTTTATCTGTTCTATCATGTTCTGGATCTGTTTAATGGCTGGATCTCACCTGTGGATCAGTATCAGATGCCAACTGGCAATGCAATCAAAGTATTTCAGGAAACGGATTGGCCGGGTAATGGAGAAGGACGTCCTACGATGGCAGAGCGTCTCCGTTTGTTCTATTGGTACGGGGAGTAGCTTCGAACAGCCAGGGATGCAAATACGGGAGCAGTCTGCCAGAGCGGCAGATCTGTCAGTTGAGGAGCGTTGTACATGAAACAGACGATACACGCCTATGCCTTATACTTGGAAGATGATAAAGGGATGTCGAGCAGCACGCTTGAATCGTATCTCCGAGACGTGGACAAGTTCATTGAATTTGCTGATAAGGAATATGGCATACGCGAAGCCGATCAGGTCAGACGCACACATGTCGTCCTGTTTGCAGGTCAGCTCAAACAGGCAGGACGTGCCAATGCAACCATTGCCCGCAGCATCGTATCTCTGCGCTCCTACTTTCATTTTTTGATGCGGCGGGGTGATATCATACAGGACCCTACGTTTGATGTGGAAGCTCCCAAGGCGGACAAGACGCCACCACAGGTGTTAAGTATCCAAGAGATCGAACAACTGCTGACAGCGCCTGATATTCGTTCACCGCAGGGTGTGAGAGATCGAGCGATGCTTGAACTATTATATGCTACAGGTATTCGGGTATCGGAACTGATTGCCCTTGACATTCGGGATGTACAGGCAGGCATGCGCTTTATACGATGCGGTGGGGCGGGCAAGGAACGCATCCTTCCCATCGGTGCACCAGCAGCTCATTGGGCAAGTGTGTATGTGGAGGAATTCCGCAATAAGTTGCTCAAAACCGATTCGGACGAGCAGGCACTATTCGTGAATGTATCTGGTAGGCGTTTAACCCGGCAGGGCTTCTGGAAGCTGCTCAAAAAAGCGGCGGTGGACGCAGGAATCTCGGAAGAAATTACGCCGCATACGCTGCGTCATTCGTTTGCAGCACACCTGATTGCCAATGGGGCGGATACACGTGCGGTTCAAGACATGCTGGGTCACGTGGAGCAGCCCGGACAACAATATGGCAATCATGGTCGCAAAACCATGAAAGAAATCTATGAAACCCATCATCCAAGGGCAAGATAGATTTTGACGCATGGCATTCACAAATAAATGCGGAACATTGGGCCGATTTAGGATAAAATAAATTGAATACATCCAAACGCCGTTATACATAAGACGGATCGTTTCAACTCAAGGAGGAACATACATCGCATGACAGCATTAAACCAACAAATGATTTCGGAAGCAGCATCTTATATTCAAAGCAAAAGCTCCATCAAGCCGGAAGTCGGTTTGATTTTGGGTTCAGGTCTTGGCGTACTGGCAGAACTGATTGAAGATGGCGTAAGTATTGCTTATCAGGATATTCCCCATTTTCCAGTGTCCACAGTAGAAGGACATGAAGGTGAACTATTGGTCGGAACCATTAAAGGTCGTCCAGTTGTGATGATGAAAGGCCGCTTCCACATGTACGAAGGATATGGTCCGGAATTGACAGCTTTCCCGGTACGGGTTATGAAAGAACTGGGTGTAAGCAGCCTGCTTGTAACCAATGCTGCGGGCGGCGTGAATACGTCGTATGAAGCTGGAGACTTGATGCTGATCTCTGATCACTTGAATCTCACAGGCAAAAATCCACTGATCGGACCAAATGACGCTGCACTGGGCGTGCGTTTCCCTGATCTGTCCGAAGCATATAGCCGCCGTTTGCGTGCGCTGGCGAAGGATACGGCCGCATCACAAGGTTTTAACGTACGTGAAGGGGTATACGCAGGTATGCTCGGTCCGAACTATGAGACACCGGCAGAGATCAGAATGCTGCGTACACTGGGCGCAGACGCAGTGGGCATGTCCACTGTATCTGAAGTGATTGTGGCACGCCACGCGGGCCTGGAAGTACTCGGTATTTCCTGTATCAGCAACATGGCTGCCGGAATTCTGGACCAGCCGTTGTCACATGATGAGGTTATGGAGACGACGGAACGTGTGCGTGAGTCGTTCCTGGCGCTGGTAGTGGCAGTTATTCCACAAATGTAAGCAAGATTTGAGTAGAGAAGGTTACCTCTTTGGATGAGAAATCATCGGGGGGGTAACCTTTTTTTGTTGTGTTGAACGTACGCTTACTCATTCGTTGAGTGCAGTGCGTTTTTTTGGCTTTGACCACATTTTCAATAAAAGTTCGGGAAATCATGCTTTACATGGAATAATTTACTGGAAACGGGCCGACAATGATTAGCAGTACATGCATGGAACATGCAGTAAGCAAGTCATTTGAGGAGGTAACCTTGTGAAGAAAAGAATAATGGCATCGTTCATGACCCTTTGTATCCTGCTGTCCCTTTTGGCATCAACGGCATTAGCTGAAGAAACACCGAAGGCAGCGGGAGGAACTGATCTGGCCCCGTCGGCGCGCTCTGCGATCTTAATGGATGCAGACACGGGAACGGTCATTTATGAGAAAAACAGTCATGATCAGCTGCCTCCAGCGAGCATTACAAAGATTATGACCATGCTGCTTACAATCGAAGCGATCGACTCGGGTAAGCTGAAGCTGACCGACAAAGTAAGAACGAGCGAATACGCAGCTTCCATGGGCGGTTCGCAGATCTTTCTGGAGCCTGGGGAAGAAATGACGGTCGACGATATGTTAAAAGGGATCGCGATGGCTTCGGGCAATGATGCCTCGGTAGCGATGGCTGAGAAGATCGCTGGCTCGGAAGAAGCCTTTGTGCAGCTGATGAATGAGCGTGCGAAGGAGCTTGGCATGAAGGATACTCATTTTGCCAACTGTAACGGTCTGCCGGTCGATAATCATTATTCTTCCGCCCATGACATTGCCGTCATGAGCCGTGAGCTGTTGAAGCATTCCGGGATTACGAAGTACACCGGTGCATATCAGGATTACCTTCGCAAAGATACGGAAAAGCCATTCTGGCTGGTGAACACAAACAAGCTGGTTCGTTTTTATCAAGGGGCAGACGGTTTGAAAACAGGTTACACATCCGAAGCGAAATTCTGCTTGTCCGCAACAGCGTCCAAAGATGGACTGCGTGTCGTTTCCGTGGTACTTGGTGAACCAAATACCAAAACACGGAACAGCGAAGTATCTTCGATGTTTGACTATGCCTTTACTCAATATACGATGAAGGCTCTCTACAAGGCAGGGGATCTGCTGGGTAGTCTGAAGATCGAAAAAGGTGAAGTTGCCGAATTACCTCTGAATGCCACGCAAAATTATAGTGTGCTGATGCGCAAAGGAGCCAAATCCAATGACATCCGGCATGAATTGCTGGTTGCTAAAGAATTGAAAGCTCCGATCAAGGCTGGGCAAAGTATAGGTAAACTGGTGGTTTACCAGGGTAACGACGTCATAAAGGAGTTCGACATTCAGGCTCCGCAGGATGTGAATAAGGCGGGCTGGTGGAAGCTGTTCAAGCGGACGACGTCCAACCTGTTTGACTAAAACGGCGATTTCTGCGAGTTGCACGCATCCTTCGAACATATTTTGTAGTTAAATAGGGGTTTTCTTCTAGTTTTGTCGGGGGGCAGGAAAAGCCTTCGGAAGCGTAGAAATCCTTGTTCTAAGACAGGGAGGAGAGTGAGCAAACGTGAACTTGCATGTGGAAATGGAACACCATCGCGGGATTCTGATTGTACGATTATCCGGGGAGCTGGATCACCATACAGCTGACATGGTACGGATGCAAATGGATGAAGCCATCCAGCGGAGACAAAGCGAGCATCTGGTACTCAGCCTGAAAGATCTGCAATTTATGGACAGTTCAGGTCTGGGTGTCATTTTGGGAAGATACAAGCTCATTAAGAATAAAGGTGGCAAGATGGTGGTCTGTGACGTCAATTCGCCAGTGTACCGTTTGTTGGAAATGTCGGGTCTGTTCAAGATTATGCCGATATACGAAAATGAGGGAACTGCTCTCTCAGGTCTGGAGGTCGTCTCATGAATGAAGGAACAGGGACAAATTTCATGAATCTGCAATTCGCGGCCAAGTCAGAGAATGAGTCGTTTGCACGGGTTACCGTTGCTGCGTTTATCTCCCAGCTTGATCCAACGATGGACGAGCTCAGTGACCTGAAGACGGTCATTTCGGAAGCCGTGACCAACAGCATCATCCACGGATACAACAATAACTCCGAGGGTGTTGTGTCCATCCAGGCCGAGATTCGGGAAGACATGATTACAATCATCGTGGAAGACCGCGGTGAAGGAATCGAAGATCTTGAACTGGCCAAGCAGCCGCTATATACGTCCAAACCCGAACTTGAGCGGTCGGGCATGGGCTTCACCATTATGGAAAACTTTATGGATGAATTCGAAGTCAGCAGTGAGCCCGGCAGAGGCACCTCCATCAAGATGAAAAAAAGGATTGAATCCAAGAAAGCATTGTATAATTAGGGGTTGGTGTTCTTATGGATGCTGAAGTGAAACCATCTTCACAGACCTATTTGGACGATGCCGAGGTCAAACGGCTGATTGCGCTCAGTCAGTCGGGTGACCATGTTTCACGGGATACGCTGGTGAACTGCAACATCAGACTCGTCTGGTCCGTCGTACAGCGTTTTATGAACAGGGGATATGATCCGGAAGATCTGTTCCAGATTGGTTGTATCGGTCTGCTCAAGTCAGTAGACAAATTCGATCTCAGTTATGACGTGAAGTTCTCAACCTACGCGGTACCGATGATCATCGGAGAAATCCAGCGATTCCTGCGGGATGACGGTACCCTGAAGGTCAGTCGTTCACTGAAAGAGATGGCGAATAAAGTCCGCAAAAAAAGGGACGAACTGTCCAAACATCTGGATCGTTTACCAACGATTAAGGAAGTTGCCGCAGAGCTGGGGGTAACCCCGGAGGAAGTTGTATTTGCCCAGGAAGCAAACAAACCACCGACCTCCATCCATGAGACGGTATTTGAGAATGACGGTGATCCCATTACGTTAATGGATCAGATTGCCGACGAGTCTCAGGAACGTTGGTTTGACAAGCTGGCTCTGAACGAAGCCATCGGTGGTCTCAGCGAGCGGGAGCGGTTAATCGTGTATCTTCGGTATTACCGGGATCAGACGCAGTCCGAGGTTGCCAGCAGGCTGGGAATATCTCAGGTTCAGGTATCACGTCTGGAGAAAAAAATACTGCAATCCATCCGCGACCAGATCGCGCAGTGATCTTGTGGAGTGCAAACAACAGTATTGGCGTTTATACACCAATATACGACAACTAACAACCTTCTATCGCGCATTATGGCGAGGGAGGTTATTTGTTGTTAATACGGCGAGATCTCGAACGATTGGACTGCATGACCAGCATCATGCCAAGAATACATGCCATACCAATCCATTGATAGAAGCCAAAGGGTTCATGGAGCCATATGACGGTTGTTCCAACAGCAGCAAGGGGCTCCGCGCTCCCGAGCAGGCTAGTTTCCTTGGGTGTAAGACTTTTGAGACTCGCAATATAAAACCAAAAAGCAATCATGGTTCCAAAAAGGATCGTAAATATCAAATATCCGTAGGTTTCGAGCGTGATGTTAGCAAAATTCATTTTCCAGGGCGGGTGAATAAAACTCATTCCCAGACCACCGATGATCATTGCCCAGCCGACCACAACAAGTGAATCGAACTTTTTAATCAGTTGCACGGCATACAGCGTATAAAATGCAGCTGAAACCCCGGATAACAGCCCCCATATCACTGCGAGCGAGGAGACAGATAACCGCGTAAGTGAGCCATTCGTCAGCAGGAGAAAACACCCACCGAGAGCCAGAACGGCGCATGCAAGGTCATTGCGTGTGAGGACAGACTGCTTCCGGAGTGCGATGTAAATCATGATCATGACAGGGGACAGGTACTGCAGGAGTGTAGCCACCGCTGAATTGCCGTGTTTAATGGATGCCATGTACGTATACTGGACGGCAAGCATGCCCACCAATCCGAAAATGATCAACTGTCCAGCCGTTTTTTTATTTCTCCACACATCAAAAATCTGAAATCGCCCATTAGTAAACGATTGAATAACCAGTAATAGTAACCCAGCAATCAACAATCTTACAGTGACATACCAATTGACCTCAATTCCATCCAGTTGAAACAGTTTTTGAGATACCGTACCCCCAATGCCCCAGCAGATGGCTCCCGTCAGAACGAGTACGATGCCTGAAATTTTGGATTTTACAGAAGTTGTCATTCTTGTTCGCCTCACCTTAAATATAAGAATAGTGTTATATTAAGGAGAAATGCGGTACATTTATATCAATATTACACTTAAAAATATAACTATATTGAGATGAGGGCCATGCAGAAGATCGAATTTATCATTGATCAACATTTGAAAGAAATGACGCAACACCGTACCGATACCTTATCTATAGCCTGTTATGAGACAACCATTGTTCAAAATGTTCACGGACATATTCCTCTCCACTGGCATGATGAATTGCAGTTTGTTGCCGTTCTTCAGGGTACGGCGTTGTTCCATATCAACGATCAAAAGATGATTTTGTCCAAAGGTGACGGGGTTTTTATCAACAGTGGAATAATGCATATGGCCGAAGATCACGGGGTGAGCGAGAACTGCATTTATTTATGTCTGAATTTGTCCCCACATGTTATCATGCCTTCGGATTTGTATATAAAGTACGTACATCCATATGTAACAGCAACTAATTTGCCTTTTTTGTATATCGAAAGAGCTAACGCTTGGGGAGAACAGATCTTGGATGCTGTTGCACGGATTAGAAAGGAGCTAGTGCACCAAGTTCCTTTTTACGAAGTGAATATTGCTTCGGCGGTGCTTAATATGTGGAAACTGCTGATTATGAACGGATATTCTCTTGAACATGATCCATCAGAGATGAGCAGAAACAACCGAATGAAAGACATGTTGCAATGGATTAATCTCAATTATGCCGATCCAATTAAGCTTGAAGATATTGCAAAGGCTGGACAGTTAAGTCGGTCGGAGACGTGCCGTTATTTCAAGCAAATCCTGAAAACCACACCCATGCAATACGTGATCGAGTACCGCATCCAAAGAAGCATTGAACTATTGCAATCCTCCAAGCGTAGCATCACCGAGATTGCCTATGAGGTTGGTTTTAACAGCACGAGTTATTACATTAACCAATTCCGGAAAACAATGAATTCAACCCCTTTACGATTTAGAAGGGAATTGAACAAAAGAAAAAAAGAACATAATTCTTGAGTTCTTGTACATGATCCGTGAACCTAACTACCAATACCGAAGAGTCGCCCATACGGCGACTTTTTTGATATGTAAAATAATGCTTCACACTTAGTTACGCCTCAAATCGGTCAAAAGGAGAGCGAATAAAATAACCCCAAAAAGCCCATCTTTCAATTCCCTTCCTGCCTACTCCTCAGCATATTTATTTCAAACGTTTGGAAGCGGGAGGACGAAGGGTAGCGGAGGGATGGAATCGGTCAAAAGGAGCGAAGCGTGAGGGCTCACCTAAGGATACATAAGCAACGCAGGCGGCAGATTAGACCTGAAGAAGCGAAGCGTTCGCCTTTGTCTCCAAATTTCTAACACTTAGAAATCAATCAAAAGAATTTGGAGACAACAGCGATCAGAAGGTTGGTCTGCCGTCGGAGTGTCTGCGTGTATCCTCCCCCGAGTATCAGCGACCAATGACCGATCCATCCCGCAGCGCCAACTCACCCTTCCACCTTTTTTCCAACCCGTTTGTAATAAATTTGCACATTCTTCAAATACTAACCTAAATTACGCAGTAAAGGAGTGCTATGGATGTCCCAGACACCCACTCCAATGGTCTATATTCGTCTGCGCAGCCGTATTCGCATCCAGAGGGGCAGAGCAGTCAAGCTTGGAGACATTGCACATGTACTGACCTCTTCTGAAGACCAGGAGGGCAGGCTACTGGAGCTTGAACTGCTGCGCCCTGGACCGGAGGATGGCAATCTGATCCTCATTGATATATTGCAGATTATTCCCCGAATTCGGCACATCTTGCCGGAGGTAACTGTGGAACTGATGGGATCAGGTCATACGTTGGTTGAAGTCATTGCGGGAAATGGTCAACCTTCCAAGTCCCTGTTCATTCTGGTTTGGCTGCTGCTGTTCTTTGGATCAGCCTTAACCATCATGAATTTTCATGCCGATGTGAACATGCAGGAAGTACAGATTCGAATTGTGGAGATGCTTACTGGGCATCGGGACGAACATCCCTATCTGTTCCAAGTGGCATATTCCATTGGCATTGGATTCGGAATGGCCGTATTTTTTAATCATTTGTTCAAGAAAAAGTGGAATGAGGAACCTACCCCGCTAGAAGTGGAGATGTTCCTATACCAGCAAAATGTAGATAAATATGTGGTGATTGAAGAGAGCGAACGGATGCACGAGCAGGAACGCAGGGAGATGAATGCGGATGAGCGTTCTTAATGGAGCAATCAGCATTGTATTGGGTATTGCAGGGGGAATTGCCGTAGGGAGCGGCGTAATTGCGCTCATTCTGGTGCTCGATATGATCCCAAGGTTGGCTCAACTTACGCAATCGTATGACAAGACTCACTGGTACGAAGGGGCGCTAATAGGTGGTTCACTGCTTGGGACGGTAGCAGACTTCTGGCACTGGAAAATGCATGGGGTGCTGCTGCTCAGCCCGATTGTTGGTATGTTCTGTGGCGTGTTCATCGGACTGCTGGCCGCGGCGCTCACTGAGGTACTCAATGTACTGCCCGTACTAGCCAAACGATTGGGCATGAAACCTTATTTGTTTGGATTACTGCTCGCCATGATTTTGGGCAAAATGACAGGTTCCCTGTTTGATTTTTTTATATATCAGCGGTAACTCGTGGCCATAGGAGGATGGAAGATGGATGAACGAACGGAGCACACAGGCCAGGAAAATAGTGAAGGTATAACAGAAGAGATGTTACACAAGTCTGCTTATGAGATTCAGAAGGAAGAAGAGGAGAAAGCGTACAATAAGAAAAAACAAAATGAGATGTCCGACAGCATTGAGGAATCCGTACAATATTGGCAGGAAAATGATGATATCTCCCCACGCATGAGTGAGAACAAATATACGCTGCAACAGGTACTGGGGCTTGGAGAATCGTTCGATGTTAATATGAGGGAAATGGTCCTGGGTGGCAAGCATGTTGGATTGCTGATGATTACCGGTTTTGCCAAGGATGAGATTTTGCTTGAAGTATTGAAAAGACTGACCTACCTCACACCGGATGACGTCTCAGGACATGCTCTCAAATCCTATTTTGAATGTTACATTCCCCATATTCAGGTGGAAAAAGTCGAGAAGATGAGTGCGGTCATTAACAAGGTTCTTACCGGGATGAGTGCAATGTTCGTTGAAGGGGACCGCTCGGTTTTAATTATGGATACCCGGAGTTATCCGGTACGTTCACCCGAAGAACCTTCATTGGAAAGGGTAGTCCGAGGTTCCAGAGACGGCTTTACCGAAACACTCCTGACCAACGTAACCTTGGTGCGGCGCAGAATACGCGACCCAGGACTGAAATTTGAGATTATGCAGGTGGGGCGGAGAACACAAACCGATGTCTGCGTGGTGTACATTGACGATATTGTGGATAAAGTGCAGGTGGATTCAGTTCGTGAAAAAATTCAGCGAGTGGATATCGATGGTATTCCCGCAGCCGACAAGCAGCTGGAGGAAGCGATTATCAACAAGGGATGGAATCCGTTCCCACTCGTTCGATATTCCGAGCGACCAGATGTTACAGCTTCCCATTTACTGGAAGGACGAGTTGTCATTTTCGTAGACACTTCCCCCAGTGTGATGATTCTGCCTACGACCTTCTTCGACCTGTGTGAGCATGCGGAGGAAAACAGACAGACGGCATTGATGGGAACGTATTTACGATGGGTGCGTTTTGCAGGGATTCTCATCTCGCTGTTTTTGCTACCGTTATGGCTTCTCATGGTAATTGATCCTTCGATTAAACCGATGGGACTTGACTTCATTGGTCCACAGGAAAATGTAAAGCTGCCGATTATTCTGCAATTTCTCCTGATTGAACTTGGCGTCGATTTATTACGGATGGCGGCGGTTCATACGCCTACACCTCTGGCATCGGCGATGGGCTTAATCGCGGCCATTTTAGTCGGGGATATCGCCGTGAAAACAGGATATTTTGTCAATGAGGTTGTACTGTATATGGCTATCGCAGCCATCGGAATGTTTGCCACACCGAGTTACGAGCTTGGACTTGCCAACAGGCTAGTCAGGTTGGTTCTGTTAATTGCTGTTGCGATATTCAAGGTTCCGGGATTGGTCGTGGGCAGTACATTGCTCATACTGGCACTTACCGTTCACCGGTCGTACAATTCTTCGTATCTCTGGCCTTTTATACCGTTTAATGCAAAGGCCCTGGGTAATTTTTTATTCCGGCTTCCGTTGCTGGAAAATAAAAAACGTCCATCATTCAATAAAACCCGTGACAACACCAAAATGTCCGATGATCCGGACGGGGAACTGCGAAAAAGTAAAAAACACAAATGATCTTCCGAAAAATCCATTCATCTCGCTGCCTAATTTGATATACTGGTGTAAAATCATTGGAATATCAATTGTTCCAGTATATAAAAAGTGAGGAATGCAGATTATGTATTTACATGGTACAAGTAAAATAAATGTGCAAGGACATCTGGAGATTGGCGGAGTTGATGCAACAGATCTGAAAGAACAATTTGGAACTCCCCTGTACGTTGTGGACGAGCAATTGGTTCGCGAGCGTTGCAGAGAATATATGGAAGCATTCCGTGCTTCCGGATTGGGCTTCCAGGTTGCTTACGCAAGTAAAGCATTCTGTGTAATGGCGATGTGTGCCCTTGCAGCAGAAGAAGGACTTTCCCTGGATGTCGTATCTGACGGTGAACTGTTTACTGCACTGCAAGCAGGATTCCCGGCTGAGCGCATTCACTTCCACGGTAACAACAAAACGCTGGAAGAGATCGAAATGGCTCTTGATGCGGAGATTGGATGTTTTGTTGTTGATAACTTCAATGAATTGCATCTGTTGCAGGCTGTAGCAGCGGACAAAAATCGTAAAGTAAACATTTTGCTTCGTGTGACGCCTGGTGTTGAGGCACATACGCATGAATATATTTCCACAGGTCAAACGGATTCGAAATTTGGATTCGATATCGGCAATGGTACAGCATTTGAAGCGATTGACTTGGCTTCCAAGCAGACTAACCTGGTATTGCTCGGTGTGCATTCCCACATCGGTTCCCAGATCTTCGAAGTTGAAGGCTTCCAGATGGCTGTTCAACGTGTTGCTGAATTTGCAGCAAGTGTATATGAGCGTCTTAATGTTGCTTTCAAAGTGGTTAACCTGGGTGGTGGATTCGGAATCCGTTATATCGATGGAGATACGCCGCTTGAAGTTGCGCAATATGTGAAGGCTATTACAGACGCTGTTAAAAATCATTTTGCTCAAATCGGCTATGCCGTACCTGAGATCTGGGTTGAGCCAGGCCGCAGCATCGTGGGTGAAGCGGGAACAACGCTGTATACCGTTGGAACAAGCAAAGACATTCCAGGCGTGCGTAAATACGTTGCCGTGGATGGTGGTATGACCGATAACCCACGTCCTGCTTTGTATGAATCCAAGTACGAAGCCGTGCTTGCAAATCGTGCAAATGAGGCTGCTCAGGAAACGGTATCTGTTGCAGGTAAATGCTGCGAGAGTGGCGATATGCTGATCTGGGATCTGGACCTGCCAAAAGTGGAAAGCGGCGATCTGCTCGCTGTAGCTTGCACAGGCGCGTATAACTACTCCATGGCGAGCAACTACAACCGGATTCGTCGTCCAGCCGTTGTATTTGTCAAAGACGGTCAAGGAGATGTCGTGGTACGCCGTGAGACGTATCAAGATATCATCCAGAATGACCTGGTACCTGCACGTATTGGCAAACAGCCAGTAACTCGCTAATTCGTTTAAAAGTTGAAGCAGATGAAAAGGGACCTTCCTTTTTCGTCTGCTTTTTGCGTATTTGAGCTAAATCATGAAAAAAGTTGCCGTTTTTTTTGCGATCCAGACATTTTCGGTGTACACTAAGAAAAGTGCTGTAATGCTTGGCCCAGGGTCATGCGTTCTGGCACCATTAACGATGGTCAATACGAAAGGAGTCATTTACATATGGCGAAACAAGCGAAAATTAAATTGGCAAACGGCGGAGAAGTTCTGATCGATCTGTTCGATCAAGAAGCTCCAAACACAGTAGCAAACTTTGAGAAACTGGCTAATTCCGGTTTCTACAATGGTCTTACATTCCACCGCGTTATCCCGGGCTTTGTAGCTCAAGGCGGATGCCCTAACGGTTCCGGTGCAGGTGGCCCAGGTTACACAATCAATTGTGAAATTAACCCGAACAAACATGAGCGCGGAACACTTGCTATGGCACATGCTGGCCGTAACACAGGTGGAAGCCAGTTCTACATCTGCTACCAACCTCAACCACATTTGGATGGACAACATACTGTATTTGGTAAAGTAACTAAAGGTATGGAGTTCGTGGACGCTTTAGAAGGTAAAGACAAAATGGAAACTGTTGAAGTTGTAGAAGCTTAATACCTTCACCTTAACTGGATCCAAACATGAAGTGCTTCTTTTATAGAAGCACTTTTTTTATTTTTACATACTTCAAATCGATAATTAGAAAGGATGAATAAAACCTTGGATATGGTTACTCAGCTAAGCTTGTTAAAACAAATTTATAGTGAGCGCACGTTGTGGGATGAAGAACTGCAGGCATCCCGGCATGTCGTTCCGGATAGTCTATCCGTAAAGGATCGAGAAGCGCTTGAGGCAGCCGGGCATTCACCGAATCGATTTGTACGTCCGCAACACGATGAAACGATTACTGAGCTGAAAAAAGTTGCGAATCAATGGACGATCAATGATGCAGCGCAGGCCTTTGTATCCTCTTTGTGGTCAGCACCCATGATCTGGCGCTCGTTGCTTACAGGCAAGCTTATTGCGAGCAGTATGCCAAGTCATGAACATACGCCATATCCATCTTCGAACACTTGTAAGATCTGCGGATTAAGTGTAGATCAAGCAACCGACACAACGCTGCAATGGTATTGGCGGATGACCAATGGAACCCCGTTGGACGGTGATCCTTTTGGAAGCGTGTTGGCACTTCGAGAACTGGCTGCCGCGCAGGAGATTCCAATACCCAATGATTACGACCGCTGGACATTCCGTGCGGTGTTAACGGTGCTGCGCGAATTACCTCCCAAAACACGTTACAGCAAGGCAGCAGTAGCGCTCAAGAAGGAACGTCTTTTACCTACACAGAAGGAATATGCCTACCGTGATTTGCTTGAGACGTTAGCTCTGATTGGCATACTGGATACGCCGGAGCATCCTGGAATGATTACGGAATTCACCTCTTACATGCAACGTGACGCACGCCCCAATGTGCGGGTTGAAGTGCAGGCCCCTCTGGCGTGGTGGGATTCATCTGTCGGAATTAATGAGAACAACCTGAACAAGATATTTCATGAGTTTGATCTGAATAATATATCTCTTGCGAATAAGCCTGGTGAGAGTCCAGCTGTAAAGGACACAATCTTAGGGGCATTGGAGAAGAAGAGAAGTGTTCGTGGAAAAGTGCCAAAGGCATCTCCTGATGCAGGTACCGGGGAGGTACAGTCTGGCGATGTGTATGCTGTTAGGGTCCGGGAAGGTGTTTGGGTGACAGTATATTGTCATGAAGTCAGAGACAAGCGTGTCATCGTTGAATATCTGGATGGTGTCTTTCCAGAGATGCCGGGAAAAGCAGATTTGCATGGGACGTTTCGACCAAGAGCGAATGGACGTTGGAAATGCTCGGCTATTGCGATTGATTCCACAAGTTGGGTCAGAAGGGTCGCACGAGAGTTCCCGCTTCCGACTTCGCCCCTGCAAGAACCTGACCGCACTCCATTCCATAATGCCAAAGAATTAAAGCATATGGCGAGCTGGTGTTTTCCTGATATGTAGAATGATACGATGGATGTGAAAATGTGCCTCCAAGCAAAAACCGTACCTCCTTAAGAGGAAGCGGTTTTTTGTTGTTTCTTAGCTTATTAAAAGTTAGTATGTGACAAAAAGGAACAAAAAACAATTGATTTTTTGGCATTAAAGTGCTAACATCCAATTAATAACGAAAGCAATCCTTCAGGGCAGGGTGCAATTCCCTACCGGCGGTGATGCAGGAAGTGTAAGGACCTATGTGTCCAGCACTTGATGCAAAGTCCGTGACCTGTCTGCCATTGGCAGATGGCTGATCTGGTGTAATTCCAGAACCGACAGTATAGTCTGGATGGGAGAAGGAGAGGTGCAGACCTAACAGGTTTGCATTCAGCAGGAGTATTGCTGCACGGTCACGATGTGTGATGTCTTGCACTGTGCAGGGAAGATCCGGTTACGCCGGACAGTTCCATACATATGCCGCACTATAAAAGCTCTTTACCTGTAATTGATGTTCATTAAGGTATGTGTCTATTTTCACTTGCCCGAAATGAAGTTTTGGGCAAAGTGTTGGCGTGCTGTATACATTTCACTCCTGCTGTTGACATTTGTCTCTCATCATCCCCATCGAACTGATTGTTCGACGGGGATTTTTTAATAAACAAGACTTTAAACCGCGGGGTGAACGGATTTGGAAATGATCAATGATGAATTTTATATGGCACTGGCATTGGATATGGCGGAACGAGCACAGGGACAGACGGGGATCAATCCGGTCGTTGGATGTGTAGTTGTGAAAGAAGGTCGTATTGTAGGCCTGGGGAGCCATCTGAAACGTGGAACCGGTCATGCAGAGGTGCATGCACTTAACATGGCAGGCAGTGATGCAGAAGGAAGTACGGTATACGTTACACTTGAGCCTTGTAGTCATTATGGCAAGACGCCACCTTGTAGTGAACGCCTGATTCATGAAAAGGTGAAACGTGTTGTGGTATGTTGTGAAGATCCAAATCCGCAAGTATCTGGCAGGGGCATAAGCATGCTTCGTCAACAAGGCATTGAAGTTGAAGTTGGCGTACTGCGTGAGCGTGGAAGACGCATGAATGAAAAATTCATTAAATTTATTACAACGGGTCTACCTTTTGTGACGTTGAAGACAGCTACAACTTTGGATGGGAAAATTGCTACTCGCAGCGGAGACAGCAAGTGGATCTCCAACGAGCCTGCTCGTGAGATTGTGCATGCCCTTCGTCATCGTCACCAGGGAATTATGGTTGGCGTCGACACAGTGATTGCCGATAATCCGGAACTTACAACCCGTTTGCAAGTCGAAGGCATTAGTCCAGTGCGCATTGTGGTGGATTCCAAGTTACGTCTTCCCGTAGGTGCCAAAATGGTTAAGGATGGTCTTGCTCCAACATGGGTGCTGACAACAGACGAAGCCAGTCCTGAAGCTGCTGAACGTTTGGAAGCCTACGGCGTCGAAATTATTCGCTGTGGTCCTGGACCACGTGTGGATCTGTTAAACGGACTTAGCAAGTTGGGTGAGCGTGACATTGGTTCAATTTTGCTTGAAGGTGGAGGCACCTTGAATGGAGCCATGCTGGAGGCAAGGTTGGTCGATCGACTGCTCATGTTTATCGCTCCGAAGATTGTAGGCGGTTATGATACACCTGGAAGCTTCCGCTTCGAGGGTGTGGAACGTATGAATCAGGCGATCCAATTGAATCAGTTGGAGATCGAACAAGTTGGAGATAATATCAGCATTGGCGGTATTCCGGTGTGGCCTGAATAAATAAATGGATTTTAAAGTAGAAAGTTAAGTTTTTTATAACTTGAAAAAGGGAGGCGGCAGCATGTTTACCGGTTTGGTGGAAGAAGTCGGTCAGATCCGGCGTATTGGTCGGAAAGGCGAAGCGATGGTCCTGAATATCGGAGCTTCCGCCATCATGGATGATCTGAAGATTGGTGATAGTGTAGCAGTGAACGGCGTGTGCTTAACTGCGACAACGCTCGAAGGTGGAGGTTTTACCGCCGATGTAATGCCTGAAACCTATCGCCATACCAATCTCAGTCAGCTGCAATCTGGCAGTAAAGTTAATCTGGAGCGGGCCATGCAATCAGGCGGTCGTTTTGGCGGACATATCGTACAGGGTCATGTCGATGGTACTGGAGTGATTGGCAGTATAACACGTGATCAGAATGCAATTGTGTTTGAGGTCAAGCCTGATGATCACCAGTTGTTCAAATATCTGATCCCCAAAGGATCGGTTACACTGGATGGCATTAGCTTGACCGTTGTCCAAACGTCGGATACCGCATTCACGGTTTCCATTATCCCGCATACCATTGGTGAAACTGTACTAAATGTGAAAAAGACAGGGGATACCATTAATATCGAATGCGATATTTTGGGCAAATATGTGGATCATCTGCTCCAGTATGGGAGAGGACATCGGGAGACGGGTGCTGGCAAGCCGCGCAGTATCAGTGAAGATTTTCTCGCCAATCACGGATTTGCATAAATAGAGAACAGAAATTAACTGGAGGTGGAGCAATGTCAGAACAATCCATTCTGGACACAATAGAAGAAGCCATATATGATCTCATGCGGGGTAAACCCGTCATTGTTGTGGATGATGAAGATCGGGAGAATGAAGGCGATTTTATCGCTTTGGCCGAAAAGGCGACACCTGAAGTCATTAATTTCATGATTACTGAAGGTAGAGGTCTGGTCTGTGTTCCGATTACACAACAACGTGCGGACGAACTTAATCTGAAACCGATGGTTCAACAAAATACGGATTTCCATGGAACAGCCTTCACCGTCTCTGTGGATCACAAAGATACGACAACAGGTATCTCGGCACATGAACGCTCTATTACTGTGAAAGGTCTGATCGATCCTGAGGCGAAAGCTGGGGACTTCCGTAAGCCTGGTCACATGTTCCCGTTGATTGCAAAAGACGGCGGTGTACTTCGGCGTGCCGGACATACGGAAGCTGCAGTAGATCTCGCTATCATGTGTGGTTCCTACCCTGCTGGCGTTATCTGTGAAGTGATTAAGGAAGATGGCACAATGGCCAGACTTCCGGATTTGCAGGAGATTGCCCGTAAACATGATCTGAAGCTGATCAGTATTCAGGACATGATTCGTTACCGTAACGAAAAAGAGCAGCTGGTTCAACGTGAAGTGGCTGTACGCATGCCAACGGACTTTGGTGAGTTTCAAGCGGTGGCTTATACAAATGCTGTGGACAATAAGGAACATGTGGCTTTGGTTAAAGGAGAAATTGATGGTTCGAAACCTGTGCTTGTACGTGTGCACTCTGAATGTTTGACAGGTGATGTATTCCATTCGCATCGTTGTGACTGTGGTCCGCAGTTTGATGCGGCACTCAAACAGATTCATGAGGAAGGCAATGGCGTACTGTTATATATGAGACAGGAAGGTCGGGGGATTGGCCTGATCAACAAGCTCAAAGCCTATAAGCTGCAAGAGGAAGGTATGGATACTGTTGATGCAAACCTGAGTTTGGGTTTTGCTGCTGACTTGCGTGATTATGGTATAGGCGCTCAAATTCTAAAAGACCTTGGAGTTCGTCAGATCAGACTGCTTACTAACAACCCTCGTAAAATTAAAGGGCTTGAAGGATATGGACTTGAAGTTGTAGAGCGTGTCGCGATCCAGATGGAGGAGAATGAGGACAATACGGTGTATCTTCATACCAAGCAAGCTAAGCTGGGACATATGCTCAAGTTTGATGATATCGAGCAGAACGAAGAGTAAATATATTTTAGATGAATAACGTTCACCATGTAATTTATGGAAGAGATTAATTAGGAATTTCCGTTACTTACATTACATTATACCGTTAGGGAGATGACATAAATGGCACAATTTTTTGAAGGACATTTAGTATCAGAAGGATTAAGATATGGAGTTGTTGTTGGACGTTTCAACGAATTCATCACGAGCAAATTGCTTAGTGCAGCGCTCGATGCATTCAAACGTCACGGCGTGAAAGATGAGGAAGTGGATGTAGCCTGGGTTCCAGGTGCGTTCGAAATCCCTTTAATAGCGCAGAAAATGGCGGAGAGTGGCAAGTATGATGCGGTGATTACACTGGGAACTGTCATTCGTGGATCAACTACACATTACGATTATGTGTGCAACGAGATGGCTAAAGGGGTAGCGGCAATCAACCTGAAAACAGGCGTGCCTACAATCTTTGGACTGGTTACAACAGAAAATATTGAACAAGCGATTGAACGTGCCGGAACCAAGGCGGGTAACAAAGGTTGGGATGCGGCTACGGCGGCAATTGAGATGGCAAACTTGACGAAACAGCTAAAATAGTGCTTATTTAATAGTAGTGCCCTGCTTTGCGCAGACGAACACGGGAAACCGGATTCGGACGGCTTAGCAGGGTTTTGTATTTTTCTGGCGGGAGGATTCGTCTAGTGACGGTAGTTACATACAAACTGGAGACTTTTGAAGGGCCTTTGGATCTGCTGCTTCATTTGATTGATAAGGCTGAAATTCATATCCAGGATATTCCCATCAGCGATATTACCGATCAATACATGGCGTACCTGCATTCGATGCAGGAACTGGAACTGGATATTACGAGTGAATTTCTGGTCATGGCAGCAACATTGCTGTCGATCAAGAGCAAACTTTTACTGCCCAAACCACCGGTCATTGAGGATTTCGAGGATTATGATTATATGGAAGAAGAAGATTATGATCCACGTGCAGAGCTGATTGCACGTCTGATAGAATATCGCAAGTACAAGGGAATTGCGCGTCATCTTCATGAACGGGAGTGGGAACGCAGCCTTATATTTTCCAAAGAGCCCGAGGATCTGCGCCCCTATATGCCCGTAGAAGCCCAATCGAACCCGGTTGAGGGTTTACACACCTCTGACCTGATTGCAGCCTTTCAGAAGGCGCTACGCAAGGCTGAGAAGCGTACAACTGTAACCCGAATCAAACGGGATGAGATTTCGGTTAAGGACCGGATACGGGATGTCATCGGCGCTTTGGAAAGTATGGGGCCGGGAGGCAGACTGTTATTCTCCAAGTTGATGGACGAGCATATCTATCGCCATGAGATTGTTGTCACTTTTCTGGCGGTGCTGGAACTGATGAAGATGAAGCAGATTGTCTGTTATCAGGAACGGATGTTTGAGGATATCGTTATGGAGTGGAGAGGGGAAACAAAGAATCATGGATTTTCCGAAATTGAAATCGATTATTGAAGGCCTGCTGTTTTTGTCCGGAGAAGAAGGTCTGAGTATCAAACAAATCGCCGAGATCGTCGACCAACGAGTGGAGCTTGTAACGGACGCGATTGAGGAGATGATTCATGAATTTTCACAGCAGGGACGAGGTGTACAGATTCTCAAGATCGCGGGTGTAGTTCAGTTGGGCACCTTGCCTGAGCATGCTGTATATTTTGAGAAACTGGCGTACTCTCCAGCACGAACGTCCTTATCCCAAGCGGCTCTGGAGACGCTGGCTATTGTAGCGTACCGGCAGCCCATTACACGGGTAGAGATTGAGGAAATCCGCGGTGTAAAATCGGAGCGGGCCATTCATACGCTTGTGAATAAGGATTTGATTATTGAAGTGGGACGAGCCGAAGCGATCGGACGACCAATTCTGTACGGAACGACAAAGTCATTCCTGGATTATTTCGGATTGGCTTCAATTAAAGACCTACCGGAACCAGGCTTGTTCGAAGATTCGGAGAACTTGGAGGAAGAGACACAACTGTTATTCAACAAATTGGATTTGCAACAACTGGAACCGGAAAGTGCTGATCCGGCGGATGATCTAAGTCATATCGACAGCGAAGTTGATAATACGGATTCTTCACTCTAATTTGCAAGCTCATACTAACCGACACCCATCAGTGGAGTCGGTTTTTTTGCGCATTATTTTTAGATAAATTGAACTAAACATTGTACACATAACGGAGAGGACAGAAATAATCTGAAGAAACGGAGTGTTCGCCTTTATCCCCTGATTTACCCTTTAGAGAAGGGAATCAAAAAAATCTGGGGATAACAGCGATCGGAAGGTTATTCTGTCATCGGAGTGACCAGTGTAACTAATCTTTAGTCCAATTTGTGTAAATAAAAGGTTACGGACCGGTTCCAAACAAATATGAAATGGGATTTTTAGGTCAGGCGTGAATTTTTTCCTATTCAAAGTGCCATACTAGACGAGAAAAAGAATTGAGGGCTTGGAGGTAAGGCCTGTGTGGATTTGGCTTGGAGGAATCGGTTTGTTGTTCGCATTGCTGATTGCCGCAGTCCTCATCTCAAATGTTCATGTACATTTTACATTCAGTAAACATAAAAGTGATGATTACGCCAATATTAATGTTCGTCTTCTTTATGGAATCGTGCGGATTAACTATGAGATACCGAGTATCGTTTTTCGCAATATGAAGGAAGGTTTTCTGGTCAAGACCGAACAATCCATGAATCATTCGAGAGGCGAGGCCCAGGGAAGTGAGCGGGTCAACAAACGCAAAGTCAAGAAGTGGGCTAAAGATGTGAAAATTATGCTTAGGGCAACGGACGCGCTCAAGCTGTGGCTTAAGCAAACACTCACACGCGTACATATGACCCAACTGTCCTGGGCTACCCACATCGGCGTTGGTGATGCAGCATATACAGCGGTGCTGACGGGCTGGGTGTGGAGTATCAAGTCCATTATTATTGGTTTTCTCACCTATCAGATCCGCTTTGATGAAAGACCCGTGCTTCAGGTTATGCCGGTATGGTCCGATGAAATGGAATTTAGAACGGAGCTCGATTTCAGAGCGAAAATTCGGATTACAGCCGTTCTGTTCGCTGGAGTTACACTACTCACCCGTGTGCTTAAAGTCGAAGGCGGATGGCGGATGTGGTTCAAACTTCTTCAGGAACAGCGCCGCAGGCATAAGGAGAAGCAAAAGAAGAAACTTAGTGGGACAACGCTGTAAAAACCCATTATAACCAATCTGTTTTGGAAATATGAGGTTGGGGTTCGGTGAGTGTTCTTAAAATGCTTATTTACATAAGTCCCTTCAAGTTTGGGGATGATATGGTTAGATCAAACCTAGCTTACATTGAAACTGGAGGGAATTTAAATGTCAGATCATCCAATTCAAGGCTTAATGGAAACCGCAATGGAAAATATCAAGGCCATGGTGGATGTCAATACAATTGTTGGCGATGCAGTCGAAACACCAGATGGTACCGTTATTTTGCCAATCAGTAAGGTGGGATTCGGATTTGCTGCCGGTGGTAGTGATTTTCACGTTAATGGAGAAAGTAGTGGCAAAAGTGGTGCTACGGGTACCTCTGCTGAACATGCGAGTTCAGCTAAAGTTGCTTCTCCGTTTGGTGGCGGTAGTGGCGGCGGTGTATCCATACGTCCTATTGCGTTCCTGGTGGTAGGTAAACAGGGGGTACACATTGTACCACTCGATAACTCCACACATCTGTTTGAGAAACTCATTGACTCCACCCCTTATGTTTTGGACCGAATTCAAGGCATGTTCCAACGGAATACAACACCAACGAATGCTACAGATGTACCGGTTACACCAGATCCATCAACGTATAGCTGAATCATTTCGTCATGATCCCTCCCGCATCCAAGCGGTGAGGGATTTTTGCTGTTTTTGCCTGATGGGACATACTCCAAGTTGTCCGGACATAAGATAGTACAAGATTCCAAGTGACCCGGAGGAATGAATTGATGCGAAAAATAACGAAAGTCATTGCATGCATGCTTATCCCTGTCTTCTTGCTGTCTTCATTTGGGGTTACTCAAGCCCAGGCAACAATTCAAGGTCCGTCTACACATGCGCAAAGCGCTGCTCTCATTGATGTGACATCAGGCCGGATCTTATACAGCAAAGATGGGGATAAGGAACTGCGAATTGCCAGCTTGACCAAAATCATGACGGCGATTGTAGCGATTGAACACAGCAAGTTGGATGAGAAAGTGAAAGTGTCTCCCACGGCATTTGCCAAAGAAGGATCGTCTCTCTATCTGAAGTTAGGTGAAGAGATGACACTCGAGAACATGTTGTACGGGCTAATGCTCCGTTCAGGTAATGACGCGGCCTCTGCAATAGCGGAACATGTAGGTGGTTCGGAAGAAGGTTTTGTTCTGTTAATGAACAAAAAGGCAGAGCAAATCGGTCTGACACATTCCCACTTTATGAACCCTCATGGACTGGATGCAGAAGGTCATTATTCTACAGCCAATGACTTGGCCAGATTAACGGCATATGCGTTGCACAATCCGGTGTTCAAACGAATCGTAGCCACGGAGGACAAATCCGCACCGAACCCCAATGAAAGCTGGGAATACTCTTGGCACAATAAAAATAAAATGCTGCGGATGTATGAAGGTGCGGATGGAGTGAAAACCGGCTACACAAAAAAAGCTTTCAGATGTTTGGTCAGTTCCGCTACACGTAATGGACAGCAGCTCGCCGCGGTAACGCTGAACGACGGAAACGATTGGAATGATCATGCTCGGATGCTTGATTTCGGGTTTGAATACTTCCCGTTGGTAGAGGTCGCCAAGCAAGAACAGCCTGTGCAAAATACGGATGTCGTTACGGGCCGGGGATTCTGGTACCCACTGGCTAAGAGTGAACAAGGCTCATTGACCAAGAAACTGATACTACACGAAAATCGAGGACAGTCGGAAACGGAAGGCAAGGAACAATCGACAGACACTTCGTTCGGATTGGCAGGTCGCATTGATATGCAGCTTGATGGCATACTTGTTGGCTCAATTCCAGTGTATCGCAAAGGCAGTTATATTCCTCCTGAACCGAAGACAGAAGATGCAACGCTGGGTGGAATCGGTGATGTCTCTTCCTGGGCAGTTGCATGGCGTGCCGTGTTAAGCCACCTGTTGTCTCCTTAGCTAAATCGCCATTGAAGGGAGGATATAATCCATGATTAATCTAATTTGGCTGCTCATGATTTTAATCGGATTTGTTTTTGCAGCCGTCAACGGTAATATCGAAGTGGTCACGCAAGCCGCTTTTGATGGGGCGGCAACGGGAGTCACGGTCTGTTTTGGACTGATTAGTGTGCTTGTGTTCTGGATGGGCATGATGAAAATGGCTGAAGATGCGGGTCTCCTGGCTCGGATTGCCAAGCTGCTCGGTCCGGTTGTTGGCTTCCTGTTCCCCGATGTGCCCAAAAATCATCCGGCGATGGGTTATATTCTCTCCAATATGAGTGCCAATCTGCTGGGGCTAGGAAATGCAGCTACTCCGATGGGAATCAAAGCCATGCAACAGCTGCAGGAGCTTAATCCGGACAAACAAACCGCTTCTCCTGCGATGTGCACCTTACTGGCTCTGAATACGGCTAGTATTACCATTATTCCGACAACGCTGATCGCCATCCGCTTAAACTATCATTCCGCCAATGCTACAGAGATTGTGGGAACAACATTGATGGCTACCATTATCGCTACACTTGCTGCTATAATCGCCGATCGCTGGTATCGGAACAGGGCATTACACAAACCGCCGCGCATACAGAAAAGTGGCAATCCCGGCATGAAAGGATGAGCACCTTTGTTAACCTTCATCAACTGGATTTCCGTCTGGGCCATCCCGGTTATTATCGCGTTTGTTCCATTATATGCGTTTACCAAAAAGGTCCCGGTTTACGAATCCTTTGTTGATGGGGCCAAGGATGGTTTCTCCACTGCAATCAGTATTATTCCGCATCTCGTGGGCATGATGGTCGCAATCAGCGTATTTCGTGCCTCGGGTGCACTGGATTTTGTGATTAGTCTGTTCGCTCCACTGGTGTCCTGGATGGGTGTTCCAGGGGAAGTGTTGCCACTCGGAATACTGCGTCCTTTAACGGGGACAGGCTCTCTGGCGTTTACAACCGATCTGATCAAAACTTATGGCCCTGACTCCATGATTGGACGTATGGCATCTACGATTCAGGGGAGTACAGACACCACGTTATATGTGCTGACTGTTTATTTTGGGGCTGTAGGCATACGGAACGGTCGATATGCACTCAAAGTAGGGTTGTTTTCCGATGTCGTTGGTTTTATTGCTGCCCTCGCCATTTGTTTGCTCGTTTTTGGTTAAAAGATATCTCCTTTCCTTCCGATATATTAGATATGCTAGAATAATAGCGGAGGAGAGTGAGACATGCAGAAGAGTTGGAAACGAATGCTCCGTGTTGGAATGACAGGCGTGCTTGCTATTGCAATGCTCGCAGGGTCTACGGGGCTGGCGGCAGCTCAATCCGTTCAGACAATACATTTTACAGGTTACTTTGACAAACAGCTGCGTGCACAAATGGCAGTTACGGCAGATTCTTTTCCAGTCGTGAATGTACGTTTGGTCAAGCAGGATGAACCCGATATGGTATATTATGATGTTGGTACCTCTATTTTGATTTCAAAGGATGAAGTGCTCACGAATTACCATGTCGTTCAGAGTTTTGCTGAACTGTCTGATGGTGATGAAGGTACACTGACTGTTGCAAGCCCGGGTTCCCTTAGTAAGCCTGTAAAGGCAAAGATTATTAAGGCAGATCCGGTCACAGACATGGCACTGCTGAAGCTGGACAAGGAAATAGATGCCCAACCGGTCACATTTGCAAATGCAAGGGATAACCAGGTTGTCTATACGATTGGATTCCCCAAAAATCCTGCTGGTGATCTTGTCATCCTGGATGAAGATTTTCCTTCAACCTACAATACGATAGCCAAAAGCAGAGTGTTCAGTTCCCAAGCTTTGGACGTTCCAGGTAAAAAGGGAATCGGCAGTATTGTGAAATCCATGGCACAAGGTAATTCAGGTGGCCCTGTTATGGATCAGAACAACCGGGTCATTGGTATGATGACATTTGTGTACGGTGGACGTACCTATTATATTACTTCCAAAACATTGCAGACTTTCATTAATGAGAGCACTAAACCTGCCAAAAAACAGGTTGCAGTTGCCGGCAAAGTTTCCAATTAAATGATTTGAGAAAAAGGTCTATCTTTACGCCATCTGTGTTCAACAGCTCGTGTAAAGGCAGGCTTTTTTTTGCGTCAATCTCAAAGGAGAAGGTAGCCTAAAATGCATATTCGTGTCGCCAGTTTACAAAATCCTTGGATTATCCTTGTGATTTCCCTGCGTGATGGGTATCATTAGTGTGAGGTGACATGACAAACATGGAAAGATTACAAAAAATTATCGCACAGGCAGGCATTGCATCCCGCCGCAAGAGCGAGGAACTAATCCTGTCCGGCAAAGTAGAAGTTAACGGGGAGGTCGTAACCGAACTGGGTACAAAAGCGAACCCCGAAGAGGATATGATTACGGTTAATGGAAAACCGATCCGCAGTGAGAAAAAAGTGTACTTGATGTTAAACAAGCCAAAAGGTGTAATCACAAGTGCATCTGACCCGGAAGGTCGGAAAATTGTGTCCGACTACCTGAAAGGTGTCAAGGAACGTGTATATCCTGTGGGTCGTCTGGATTATGACACAGAGGGCTTATTGATCCTTACCAATGATGGTGAGTTTGCACATTTGCTGACGCATCCGAAGCATCACGTACCCAAAACGTATCATGCAACGGTTAAAGGTGTGCCGCATGGTACAGCTCTGGAGAAATTAAAGACAGGCATTATGCTGGATGACGGCATGACTGCTCCTGCAGAGGTAGAGTACAAAGATGTGGATACAGCGGCCAATGAGTCGGTTATTTCCATTACGATCTATGAAGGACGTAACCGTCAGGTTAGACGTATGTTCGAAGCAATCAACCATCCGGTAACCCGTCTGAAACGGATTTCGTTTGGTGGTATTTTGCTACAAAACCTGAAACGTGGTCTGACTCGTCATCTGACCAAAGAAGAAGTTAACAACCTAATTACCCTCGCACAATCAGAACCAGCCAAAAAAATGAAAAAAAGGTAATGTGAGGACACATAATTTTCATAAAACCGCCGCAGTTTTGTGACGAAATTCGCTATAATTGTTCATAGGATGTTCACAGTTGTCTTAGACCAATAAGATGCGAATGCTACAGTCACTTAAAAGGGGAGCAGCACATGGGGAAATCAAGAAGAACGGTGCAAATCGTCATTTTGTTATTGATCCTGGTGTTGGGCGGATATGCGATTACCACATCGGTATCCGGCTCGAATGGCAAGCCAAAGGAAGGGGACAAGTCTCCTTCTTTTGAACTGCTGGGCCTGGATGGTCAAGTTCATATGTCTGATGAGTACAAAGGAAAAGCGATGGTGATCAATTTCTGGGGCACATGGTGTGAACCTTGTGTTAAAGAAATGCCTGCACTTCAGGCGCAAGCTGACAAATGGAAGGAACAGGGAGTGCAATTTGTCGGGATTAATGTTGGAGAAGACCAGATGACCGTGGATAATTTTGTTCGGCAGGTTGGGGTTACGTTTCCAATCATGCTTGATCGGGAGAAAAACTCGGTTCGTGATTTTGGGATCTCTCCGATGCCAACGACATTCTTTGTATCCGACACGGGCAAAATCTCTACCATTCATATCGGTCAACTTGATTTGGACACACTTGACGCTCAAATTTCGCAACTGGCGAAGCAGCCCTGACAGGAGGTCTATTCGTGTTCCAAAATACCAAATGTGAGTGCGGACACCAGAATCCGGTAGGCACTGTACTATGTGAAGCATGTGGGAAACCGCTGCTGGAGTCTGAAGCTAAATCGGATGAAGTGTTGGAAATGCGTTATGATGGCATGGCGCGCCGTTCACAGCGTAGTAATCCCAACATCATTGACCGCATATGGAACTTTTTTTCTTCCGTTAAAATTGCTGTCTATATGATTGTTTTTACGCTTGTAGGTTCTATGCTTGGTACAATCTATCCGCAAGAAAGTACATTCTTGAATATTGATCCTTCCGTGTATTACAAAGAAACATACGGTCAGTTGGGTCATATCTATTATCTGTTGGGTTTATCCCATACATACGAATCCTGGTGGTTTATTCTACTGCTGGTGCTGATTGGGGCATCATTGGTGATATGCAGTCTGGATCGCGTCCTGCCGCTCTACAAAGCATTGAATAAACAGAGAATACGTAAGCATACGCAATTTTTGACAAGACAGCGTCTGGTGTACCAAGGTACCATCGAAGAGGCACCAGAAGACTGGATTAAGAAAGCGGTTACGCCGCTGAAAAAGAAAGGATACCGCGTGCACACCCAGGGGGATGCATTACTCGCAGAGAAACAGCGATTCAGTCGATGGGGCCCATATGTCATCCATATTGGACTCATTATATTTCTGCTGGCGGTGCTCGCACGAGGGCTTCCAGGTCTGAATCTGGACGAGCATGTCGCTTTTCCTGAAGGTGAGATCAAAAAGATCCCGAATACGTCGATGTATCTGCAAAATGAACAGTTTAATGTTGAATTCTACAGTGAGGAAGAAGTACCTGAGCAATTCCGTAACCTGAATAAGACCGTTCCAAAATTGTTCGAAACAAAAGTTGTTTTGTATGAATGTACAGCAGATTGTTCAGATCTCTCGAAGAAACCTCAGTTAGCTGAGGTAGCCAGACATGATGTACGCGTGAATCATCCATTGAATTATAACGGTCTGAAAGCATATCAGTTTGATTATGATCTAACACCCACCATTCGGTCCGTAACGCCTGATCTGGTCAATACAAAGACGGGTGAAGTATATGGGCCAATTAAGATCGATATGGTAGATACCCAAAGAACATTTGAAGCTGGTCCTTATAAGCTCACGGTAAAAGAAAAGTTTATGGACTTTGGATTGGATGAGAATGGTCAGCCCAAATCAAAATCGCCTTCACCTAATGCACCTGCTTTTCTCTTTCTCATCACGGGACCGGATCTGCCCGAAGAGGGGATACAATATCTGTACTTTGCGAAGCAGATTGATAAACAACGGTTTCAACAGGATGCGATTAACCAACAGCTGATTGGAGCTGATATTCCTTTACAGCTGGAAGTAGACAGCATGGACAAGGTCGATATTATTCAGTCCGTAAGTTATCTCAATATAAGAGTGGATAAGGCAATGCCTTTTGTGTGGGTAGGAGCCGGTATTGTTATGTTGGGTCTGGTCATGGGTTTTTATTGGCATCATCGCCGCATCTGGATTCGTTTTGATGATAAACAGCTCACCTTGGGTGGACATACCAACAAAAACTGGTTTGGCTTCAGGCGTGAAGTTGCGGCCGTTTTGAAACAGATGAATCTGGAAGTTGAAGAGAAGTCGTTGGATAACGGGGGGAACCAGGCATGAGATTATTGGATTTCAGCAGCGACGCATTTATCGTATCTTTCTTTCTCTATTGTGCTGCATTCTTGTTATATGCTGTCGCGGTCATGGGCAAAAAATGGAGTAATCGTGATCCTCTGGACCATATGAATCGCTGGGGTAAAAGAGCTTTTATCGCTTCGACTGTCGCCTTGGCGGCACATATCGTATTTTTTGTAACCCGATGGGCTGGGGCAGGTCATATCCCGGTTAGTAACATGTATGAGTTCATGTCTTTTCTGTCCATGATGATCATGGTTGCATTTATTGTTGTATATGCCATATACCGCAAGTCATTACTGGGTTTGTTTGCTTTACCACTTACCATTATTATTATGGCGTACGCCGCTGTATTTCCTCAGGAGGTACAACCATTAATCCCGGCGCTTCAGTCCATCTGGCTGAAAATTCACGTGACGTTGGCGGCGCTTGGTGAAGCATTCTTCGCCGTGGGTTTTGCCGCAGGGTTCATGTATTTGCTCCGTACTGTTGATTTCAGTGGTAAGGACAAATCTTCAAGACGTCAACGAGGATGGGTTGAATTCACCCTGGTTACGATTGTTGTAGTCATCGGATTCATCGGAACGGTATTTGCCTTTCGTACAGCTGGTTACGAGGCGGTTTTTGTACAGAAAACGGTCAGCATTGACACAGAGGTACAGGAAAATAGTACAATAGAGAAAGTGATTTATCGCATGCCTCCGATTTTTGCACCATATAATAGCGAAGTGGAGAGCATGACACCGTTTCTTGGCATAAAAAAACCTTTACTTGAGACGCCTTCCTGGATGAACGGGGTAAATGCCGGGCGCAAGCTGAATACGGTGGTTTGGTCACTTATTGTAGGTCTGATCCTGTATGGAATTGTACGACTTCTTGTGCGCAGACCACTGGGACAAGCGTTACAGCCAATGATGGATGGAATCGATGCCGATGATCTGGATGAGATAAGTTATCGCGCGATTGCCATTGGTTTTCCGATATTTACGCTGGGAGCATTAATTTTTGCCATGATCTGGGCTCAGATTGCCTGGAGTCGCTTTTGGGGTTGGGACCCCAAAGAGGTGTGGGCATTGATTACATGGCTATATTATAGTGTGTATCTGCATTTGCGTTTATCCAGAGGTTGGCAAGGTCAGAAGTCTGCATGGCTTGCAGTTCTTGGTTTCCTGGTGGTTATGTTTACGCTGGTTGGAGTGAATCTGATCATTGCCGGATTACATTCTTATGCTGGAGCTGACTAGGACAGACTCGTATTGCAAAGGTTGAGTTTAGAAGCGGGAAACACAAACGTACCTTTTTATTGAAGGGTATTCAAATATTGTTCGTCAGATCGAACATAATAGAAGTGATGAGGAGTTATTGCAAAGGGGCTGGAGAGGCATGGCTGAACATGAGAATCGAATACTGGTCGTGGATGACGAAGAGAGAATCCGCAGGCTTTTGAAAATGTATCTTGAAAAAGAAGGTTATGAAATCGATGAAGCTGAGGATGGGGAAACTGCGCTGCGTAAAGCAACAGCAGGGGACTACGGTCTGATTTTGCTTGATGTGATGTTGCCGGGTATGGATGGAGTTGAAGTGTGTACCCGTCTTCGTCAGGTGAAATCAACGCCGGTTTTGATGCTCACTGCAAAAGGTGAAGAGATTAACCGGGTTCAAGGCTTCGAAGTTGGCGCTGATGATTATGTTGTAAAACCATTCAGCCCGCGTGAAGTGATTTATCGCGTCAAAGCGATTTTGCGTCGATCTTCCGCGACAGCTTATCTCTCCAAAGAGAGCAATTCGAGTAACAACATCGTGTTCCCGCATCTGGTTATTGAGCATGATGCCCACCGGGTAACCGCTGGTGGCGAAGAGATTAGTCTTACACCAAAAGAATATGAATTGCTGCACTACCTGGCAACATCTCCCGACAAAGTTTTCTCCAGAGAAGAATTGCTCAAAGATGTATGGAATTACGAATTCTTTGGCGATCTTCGTACCGTGGATACGCACGTGAAGCGTCTTCGCGAGAAACTTAACAAGGTATCGCCTGAATCGGCGGCCATGATTACGACGGTGTGGGGTGTGGGTTATAAACTGGAAGTACCGAAGTAGTTTTAGTTTCTGGAGATCACTGGTCGGGAAGTTATGGATCACTATTATCTGCCTTGTGGGTTGTGTACTTATAGCGCTGGGTCTTTTTTTGCTGCCCTACATTGATACGAACTTTGCAGAATCCGAATCCAGAGATATTAAGCGGTTGTTCACCTATATCTGTATAATCGGATTCAGTTTAACCACGTTTTTTGCATTGTTTCTATTCACTAAAATAACGCAGCCCATGCAGCAATTGATTCAGGCAGCCAATGCGATTCGCAAAGGGAACTACGGAACACGTCTCTCCCTGGTAACGAGTGATGAGATTGGTGAACTTGCCAACACATTTAATCATATGGCTGCCCAACTGGAAGATAATATTCGAAACCTTAACCATGAGAAGGAACATTTGGCGAGTGTGCTTCGCAGCATGACCGATGCGGTGGTTACATTTGATGGTGAAGGCAAAGTTATTCTGACGAATCCGCCTGGAGAGAAGATCATGCAGGCATGGTATGATCTCGATTGGGCAAAAATGGACGAAGGACAAGAATCCGAGCAGTCTGACAAGACTTCGCGTGATGTACCTGAGCCCCTTCTTCCTTTGTTCAGAATGGTGATGGAGCAAGGTGGGGACCAGAACTCCAATGTTCACGTACAGCAAGGTGTCTGGTCTGTTCAGATGGCACCGTTGTACGCTGACAGTGTTGTCAGAGGGGCTGTGGCTGTCTTAAGAGATGTAACAGAAGAAGTGCGACTGGAGAAAATGCGGCGTGATTTCGTAGCTAACGTATCTCATGAGATACGAACTCCGCTATCCATGATGCAAGGCTACAGTGAAGCCCTTCTGGACGGCATGGCAACCTCACCGGAAGAGAGCGAAGAACTGATCCAGGTCATTCATGATGAGTCCCTGCGGATGGGCAGACTGGTTAAAGACTTGCTTGATCTGGCACGGATGGAAGCTGGACACACGGACATGGTGATGAAGGAAGTTGACCTCGGAGAGCTACTTGAACGTGTATATCGGAAGTTCTCTGTGCGTTCAAAAGAACAGGGAATTCAACTGCACTTTGAGTTCGAACAATCAACCATTGAACTTCAACAAGCAGATGAGGATCGACTTGAGCAAGTATTTACGAATTTGCTGGATAATGCGTTCAGACATACACCTACTGGCAAAAATGTAATGATCTCAGCCGAGCGGGTCACTTATCTTCGTGCTCCATTTGTCAGAGTTTCTGTAAAGGATCAGGGTGTAGGCATCCCTTCATCCGACTTGCCATTTATTTTTGAACGATTCTACAAAGCAGACAAGGCTCGTGTTCGGGGAGAAAGTGCAGGTACGGGGCTTGGGTTAGCGATTGTGAAAAATATTGTTGATGCGCATCAAGGCATGATTACTGTCAATAGTGTACTTGGCGAAGGAACAGAGTTTATTTTGCAATTTCCTTTGGATTCATCGAAATAGCCTGAATTTCATACAAAAAGTGCGGAAACACCCTCTTAAGGAGGGTGTTTTTTTGTTGAAGACTACCGTTTAATCTTGTTCAACGTGGAACATGAATGGTCTTTTTTTGACTAAAAAGAGTGTCCAAGATAAATTTCCTTCTTATGTTACATAAGCTTGAAAAGCAAGCAAGATAGAGGAGGATTGAGTAAAGCATGTCCGATGATCGAAAAAGGGTCAATATTAAAGCATTCCTGGAAGGCAGATCTTTTAGAGCGGGCTCTCCGTTTATTCCAATAACCACAATAGAACTGGAGCAGTTTGAATCCATACTTCGTTCTTTGGCTGTGGCTATTCCTGCTGCAATCAGTCAGCCGACTTCAGCCAATATAATGTCTTTGCAGAACGCATTACGTCAGTTACTTACTTTTGTGAATCAATCCGGATTTCGTGCCGGGGTAAAGGCAGAATTACAAGCCGTATTGGAATTAACGATTGCAGGGTCAGAGGTTGTCCCTGTTCCTCTTATTAATCTCGCAGGTAACTTGCAAAACTTACTGGATGACTTGTTAAGTGTGACGTTGCTTCTGGAAGCACCACCTGCAGAAAAAGATAAACTTGTGGGATTAATTCGATCAATCTCCATATCATTAGGCCGGGCGACGACAACTCTTGGAACTGGAGGGATTACCGGACCAGCTGGTCCACAGGGAGTGCCAGGAGTTCCGGGGGTACCCGGTGTCCCGGGAGTCCCTGGGGTGAAAGGGGCTACTGGAACACCTGGAGGAATTGGCCCAGTCGGTCCACAGGGAGCACAGGGGTCGGCAGGAGCACCTGGTGTTGGCTTGAACAATATTACTGCATATGATCCTGCACTGGGACCAACTTATGCTCAAGGTCAAGTAGTAAGCTACGAGGGCAGTCTTTATGTTGCCAACGCAAACGGTCCCTTGGGTACACCCGGAAGTTCTCCAGACTACACTCTTTTGCTGTCAGGTGGAACGACGGGAGCAACCGGAGCTGGTTTGACAGGAGCCGTGGCATTTAATCCAGCACTCGCCCCGGGTTATCCAGCAGGTCAAGTCATTACGTATAACGGTAGTACTTACATTGCGAGTGTAGCTGGCCCTCTAGGAACACCAGGATCTTCATCAGATTACACATTAATCGCTGCTGCGGGGGCGAGTGGTGTAACTGGAGCCACAGGTGCAGGATTAAGTGGCATCGTGCCATTCGATCCCGCATTAGCCCCAACATATCCATCTGGACAGATCGTCACGTTTGGTGGCAGTACTTACATTACAAATGTCGCTTCGCCAACGGGTACGCCAGGAAGTTCGCCAGATTATACGTTGTTAGCAGGATCGGGAGTTACAGGTGCGACCGGAGCTACGGGCATCGGTCTCAATGGTGCAGTTCCGTTTGACCCTGCAGTAGCTCCAACGTACCCAGCAGGTCAGGTCGTTACCTTTAATGGCAGTACGTATATAACGACTGTGGCTTCTCCTACGGGTACGCCAGGTACTTCGCCAGACTATACATTGCTTGCAGGTGCAGGACCTACAGGAGCCACAGGTGCGTCAGGTGAAACGGGAGCTACAGGCGTAGGTTTGAGTGGCATTGTACCATTCGATCCAGCCGTAGCCCCAACTTATCCAGCGGGTCAAGTAGTAACGTTCAACGGCAGTACGTATATTACGAATGTAGCATCGCCAACCGGAACGCCGAGGACTTCACAGGATTACAGATTGCTTGCTGGAGCAGGAGCAACGGGAGTTACGGGAGCAACTGGAGTTGGAGTAACGGGAAGTACCGGAATCACAGGAGCATCGGGCGTAACAGGAGCGACAGGCGTAGGTTTGAGTGGTATCGTACCATTCGATCCAGCCGTAGCCCCGACGTATTCATCGGGTCAGGTCGTCACTTTCAATGGCAGTACGTATATTGCAAATGTGGCATCGCCAACCGGAACGCCGGGCACATCGCCGGATTACACGTTGCTTGCTGGGGTGGGAGCAACGGGTGTGACGGGTGCAACTGGCGTTGGAGTGACAGGAAGTACTGGTGAAACAGGAGCGACTGGTCTTGTGGGGTTGACTGGGGCGACAGGTGTAGGTTTAAGTGGTATCGTACCATTCGATCCAGCCGTAGCCCCGACGTTTTCATCGGGTCAGGTTGTAACGTTCAATGGCAGTACGTATATTGCAAATGTGGCATCGCCAACCGGAACGCCGGGCACATCACCGGATTACACGTTGCTTGCTGGGGTGGGAGCAACGGGTGATACAGGAGCAACCGGCGTTGGAGTGACAGGAAGTACTGGTGAAACAGGAGCATCAGGGGTAACGGGAGCGACAGGCGTAGGTTTGAGTGGCATTGTACCATTCGATCCAGCCGTAGCCCCAACTTATCCAGCGGGTCAAGTAGTAACGTTCAACGGCAGTACGTATATTACGAATGTAGCATCGCCAACCGGAACGCCGAGGACTTCACAGGATTACAGATTGCTTGCTGGAGCAGGAGCAACGGGAGTTACGGGAGCAACTGGAGTTGGAGTAACGGGAAGTACCGGAATCACAGGAGCATCGGGCGTAACAGGAGCGACAGGCGTAGGTTTGAGTGGTATCGTACCATTCGATCCAGCCGTAGCCCCGACGTATTCATCGGGTCAGGTCGTCACTTTCAATGGCAGTACGTATATTGCGAATGTGGCATCGCCAACCGGAACGCCGGGCACATCGCCGGATTACACGTTGCTTGCTGGGGTGGGAGCAACGGGTGTGACGGGTGCAACTGGAGTTGGAGTGACAGGAAGTACTGGTGAAACAGGAGCGACTGGTCTTGTGGGGTTGACTGGGGCGACAGGTGTAGGTTTAAGTGGTATCGTACCATTCGATCCAGCCGTAGCCCCAACGTATCCAGCGGGTCAAGTAGTAACGTTCAACGGCAGTACGTATATTGCGAATGTAGCATCGCCAACCGGAACGCCAGGGACTTCATCGGATTACACATTGCTTGCGGGCGCAGGAGCGACAGGTGTGACCGGTGCAACTGGCGTTGGAGTGACAGGAAGTACCGGAGCTACAGGAGCATCAGGGGTAACAGGAGCGACAGGCGTAGGTTTGAGTGGCATTGTACCATTCGATCCAGCCGTAGCCCCGACGTATCCAGCAGACCAGGTTGTAACGTTCAATGGCAGTACGTATATTGCGAATGTGGCATCGCCAACCGGAACGCCGGGCACATCGCCGGATTACACGTTGCTTGCTGGGGTGGGAGCAACGGGTGTGACGGGTGCAACTGGAGTTGGAGTGACAGGAAGTACTGGTGAAACAGGAGCGACTGGTCTTGTGGGGTTGACTGGGGCGACAGGTGTAGGTTTGAGTGGCATTGTACCATTTGATCCAGCCGCAGCCCCAACGTATCCATCGGGTCAGGTCGTTACTTTCAATGGTAGTACGTATATTGCGAATGTGGCATCGCCAACCGGAACGCCGGGCACATCACCGGATTACACATTGCTTGCGGACGCAGGAGCTACGGGAGTTACGGGTGCAACTGGAGTTGGAGTAACGGGTAGTACTGGAGCGACAGGTGAAACAGGAGCAACAGGCGTAACGGGATTGACTGGCGCAACGGGAGTAGGCGTAACAGGTGAAACAGGAGCCACGGGAGTCGGCATAACGGGAATAACCGGAGCAACTGGTGTCACGGGGGAAACCGGGGCCACGGGAGTGGGCGTAACAGGAAGTACCGGGGCAACAGGTGCGACTGGGGAAACAGGAGCCACAGGTATAACTGGAGCCACAGGAGTCGGTGTAACGGGAATTACCGGGGCAACAGGTGCGACTGGGGAAACAGGAGCCACAGGTATAACCGGAGCCACGGGAGTCGGCGTAACAGGAATTACCGGCTCAACAGGTGCGACTGGGGAAACAGGAGTTACAGGTATAACTGGAGCAACAGGAGTCGGTGTAACGGGAATTACCGGGCCAACAGGTGCGACTGGGGAAACAGGAGCTACAGGTATAACCGGAGCCACGGGAGTCGGCGTAACGGGAAGTACCGGAGCAACCGGTGTTACGGGGGAAACCGGAGCAACTGGTGCTACAGGTATAACCGGAGCCACGGGAGTCGGTGTAACGGGAATTACCGGAGCAACTGGTATCACTGGGGAAACAGGAGCCACAGGTATAACGGGAGCAACGGGAGTTGGCCTAACGGGAAGCACCGGAGCAACTGGTGCGACTGGGGAAACAGGAGCTACAGGAGCCACGGGAGTGGGCGTAACCGGAAGTACAGGAGTTACCGGAGCAACAGGTGCAACAGGAACATCTGTAACATCTAACTCGGCTTTTGCTGAGAACACTAATGGTACGATTGTTGTAATATTGGGTGGTACACTCGTTCCATTACCGAATAACCAAAATATTGGCACAGGTATAACCGTCAATGGGGCTAATGACACCTTCACGCTGACCAATGCAGGTCGTTACTATATCTCATACAAAATAAGTCTGACAGCTGCACTTGCTATCCAATCTCGGGTTTTACTTAACGGTACAGCTATTCCAGCGAGTGTAGTATCTCCAGTACTTTCTCTCAGTCAGCTGCAGTCTGACTTTATGGTCACCGTTACCGCTGGTTCAACAATACAGTTACAATTATTCGGGCTCGTTGGCACAGCTATTCTTTCTCCTCCGGGAGCTACACTAAACATTATTCAGTTAAGTTAAATTTTGTTTGCAAGCTTCATCACCGATATTTCAGCGGGTACACAACAAAAAAAGACGGGAACCACGAGGGTCCCGTCTTTCCTTTTACATATAGAAATATGTTTGATTATTCCAGAACAATTTCAACAGCAGTATTGATTTCTGGCAGCGCAGCAAGCTGCACAAGCACATCTTTTGGAACAGCTTTATCTACGGTCAGAATCATGATCGCTGCACCACCAATAATTTTACGTCCAACTTGCATGGATGCGATGTTGACATCGTTTTGTCCAAGCAGGGTCCCTACACGTCCGATAATACCTGGTTTATCGTTGTGGGAGATCAAAATTTGATGACTTTCCGGTGCGATATCTACCGGGAATTTGTCCAGACGAACGATACGCTCTCCATAACCTGCAAGCAATGTACCCGCTACACGACGTTCCTCAGCATCCTGAGTTGTAACCAATGTTACGGTAATCAGGTTAGTAAATCCTTTAGTTGCTGAGGTTTGGCTTACAACCACATTCAGATCACGGATTTTGGCCAGATGCATGGAGTTAACGATGTTGGCTTCCCCACCCAAATGTCTGGCGAGAATACCCTTCACAATGTAACGTGTGAGAGGAGAAGTATCTACTTCAGAAAGTTCACCAGCATAGTCAATCCGAATCTCCTGCACTGCATTTTGTGTAATCTGTGCTGCAAAACTACCCAACGTTTCACCCAGTTTGAAATACGGCTGCAATTTGTTCATCACGGTTGGTGCAACAGCCGGCATGTTAACTGCGTTTTTAAACGGTTCGTTACGCAAAATGTGAAGCACCTGTTCCGACACATCGATAGCCACGTTCTCTTGTGCTTCTACTGTGGATGCACCAAGGTGAGGCGTAACGATAATGCTTGGGTGATTCAGGAACGGGTGGTCAGCGGCTGGCGGCTCGCTTTCAAATACGTCAAAAGCTGCACCAGCAACAATACCTTGATCAATGGCTTCCACAAGTGCCATTTCGTCAACTACACCACCACGCGCACAGTTGATGATACGCATGCCTTTTTTCATCACTTCGAATTGTGGACGTGAAATCATATGCCGTGTTTCCGGTGTTAATGGCGTGTGAACGGTCATGAAGTCCGCATTCCGAATGATATCATCTACACTAGCAAGTTTCACTTGCAGCTTCTCGGCACGCTCCTCCGTGAGGAACGGGTCGTAAGCAAGAATGTCCATTCCGAATGCTTTGGCGCGCTTGGCAACTTCACTACCGATCCGTCCCATACCCAGTACACCGAGCGTTTTATTTCTTAATTCCACACCCAGGAAGGTTTTACGATCCCACGTACCCTGAATTGTTTTGGCATATGCCTGAGGAATGTGTCGTGCCAATGCCATCATCATGGCAAACGTGTGCTCACAGGTTGTGATGGTATTGCCATCAGGTGCATTAATAACGATGATACCGCGCTGTGTAGCAGCTTCCAGATCAATGTTATCTACACCAACACCTGCACGTCCGATCACCTTAAGGTTGGTACCAGCCGTCATAATACGATCTGTAACACGAGTCTGGCTGCGAACCAAGAGGGCATCATAATCACCAATAATGGCAACAAGTTCATCTTCACTAAGACCGGTTTTCTTCTCAACAACAACATCATTTGCATCCACCAGTTGCTGGATTCCCAGATCACTGATTGGGTCCGACACTAACACTTTGTACATGGTTTCTTCCTCCTTAGGTATGTGTATCTATATCGTCAAGGTCTGACCTCAGCGAAGAGGTATTCCTTAAAACCAGGTTGATTCTTCCGCCCAACAACGCGGTGTCGCAACAGAGGGGGAAGGTGAAGCAAATAGAGTGATCCCACAGATATCCTTTAAAATAAATCAAAAAACTCTCAATCCACATACTGCTTGCGCAATAAGGGACGAGAGTTGTCGTGGTACCACCCTAATTCACCGCCGTTTCGCAACGACAGTCTTAGCGGTCAATGAAGACCGAAGAGGATAACGGGTCTAAACCGATTGCACCTACTCCAATTTCAATGCAATAACTCAGGAGCGCTCAAGACCATTTGCCTGCCACCGATTCACACCTACCATCGGCTCTCTGTAAGACGAAGCAACGTCTTTTTTCCATCATCGTGTTTAACGTGACTAATTTTTTCATAATGTATCATGGCTGACATGAGCATGTCAATAGGCTTAAATGTTTTAAAATGTTTTGCAGATGTCTTTAGATTCACACATAAACAGAGTCACCATAAGTAATACAATAGTTAATATACCTACGACAAGAAGATGGACAGTAAGCTGTTTGGTGAACTGAATTTTACTGCTTTAATGAAGTAATGGCACGGACATAAAACCAGGACTTGGGGCAGGTCTTGAACCTATTTGGTTTTTTGGCTATCATTTAGTATACTATCCGATTGGACAACGTAATTGTTATCCATCAAATTTAACTCAAGAGGACAGACGCATCCGATGAAAAAATTCAAGTTTCCCAAGTTCAAGATTCAGAAGGCTGAGCCACAGCAGCTTACCGAGCGTTTGCTTTTAATCAATCTATACTTTACACAAGGTCTGACACTGATTATCGGAGTTGTGTGGATCTTATTGCAGAAACGAAACTTGTTAGATGTACTCGCTTGGCCTGATAATTACCAATTTATATGGTGGGGTCTTGGTCTTGCAGGAATTATGCTTGTTATGGACTTGGTACTGTCGTATGTTATACCTCAGGAAAGCATGGATGACGGTGGAATTAACGAGATGTTGTTCCGTGGGCGTCCCATCTGGCACATTGTATGTATAGCAGCCATTGTTGCTGTGTGTGAGGAATTATTATTCCGTGGAGCCATCCAACATGCCATCGGTCCTTACTGGACAAGTATTTTATTTGCAGTTATCCATATTCGTTATTTGCGCCACTGGATTCCAACAGGCTGGGTGTTTGTCTCAAGTTATGGATTGGGTTGGATTTACTTGCAGTCCGGCACATTATGGGCGCCTATATTGTGTCACTTTATTATTGATTTGGTGTCCGGATTAGCGATACGTTTTCGGAGGGGATCATGAATCAGCCATTAAGTAGAATGAAGACATATGGCAGTCAGCGCCATCGTCAATCGGATAAAAAAGAGAAATCCGAGCGTCAGGTGGCTTCTCAAGTAAGCATCGTTGCTGAAACGGCAGCAGCTGCTGAGGTTGGCGGAATCACACCAATTACTTCCGTTTCTTTACCTAGATCACAGCGCAAGCCTTATACAGAAAAACTGGAAAGTCCAGTACTTCCTCAAAGGGCACCATCACGCTCCAAAAAAACGTCAAATTCAACGGAAGAATCGATCCCCGAAGCGGGTTCGCTTCCTACACGAACAGAATTACATCCTTCACGTCGGTTAAAATTGAGCAAGAGGTTTGTCAATTCACTCATTTTTATTTTTGTCATGTTAACGATTAGTCTGGTTTGGTGGGGGGTTGAAGGGGCACCCGCTCTGAATACGTTCCTTCCCTTGCCGTGGTAATGCTTTTACTCACAGGTTTAATCATTTTGATGGGAGTTTTACTACTTTTTCATATGTGGTGTGAAGCCCACGTTCATCAAATGATTGAAGAAGAGGTTGAAGTGCCTCATCTGCCAACATCCTTTGATGGGGCTAAGATTTTGTATGTATCCGACACGCACAAGCGCAAGCTGAACCAGAAGGATCTGGCAAACGTTAAAAACAAGGTGGACTGGGTTCTGATCGGCGGGGATGTTGCGGAAAAAGGAATCTCATGGTCTCTAGTTAGACATAACATGAAAATTTTATCGAACATTGCTCCTTCATTTACGGTGTATGGCAACCATGACAAGAGGGCTGGTACCGCTCAACTTGCGCGTATCCTTCGGGAATCGGATGTTAAGCTCCTGCAGGATAATGTGGAATATCTGCAAAGGGGCAACGACAGATTGAGCCTGATCGGCATAGACTATCGTTCCAAACAGGGCGATGTATTACTACAGCAGATCGATAACCGTTTTTGCAAAATTGCTATCGTTCATGATCCTTTGCAGGCCCTGCGCTTGGAAGAAAATGCAGATCTTATTTTAAGCGGTCATACACATGGCGGACAATTGGTTGTACCATTTTTCGGACCTGTGTTCCTTAGCAAAGCGTATCGTCCCGTATCGAACGGGTGGTACTCCCTGAAGCGAAGTCCGGAGGACGTTTACCAAGAAGGCAAAATGCTTGTTAGCAGAGGATACGGTACAAATCATCTTCCTCTCCGACTAGGTTGTCCTGCGGAGATGCATATCATCACGTTAAGAGTGCCCACGGAAAAAGCACTCACAGAGAAACAGCCTTAATCCATTGGATCAAGGCTGTTTCATTTTAATGCGCAAAAGTACAATTTAACGAGCTTCCAATTCAATTGCACGCGGATCAACAAAGGAATATCCTTTCTTCTCGAGCTTGGTCAGCAATTCATCCAATGCTTCAACCGTCCATGGCAACTCGTGCATCAAAATGTTGCTGCCGGGATTTAACTGGTCCAGTACATTTTGGATGACTTTTTCCGGTTTGTCTTTGGTGCTTTTATCCCAATCGAGCGAACCATTAGACCAAGTCATATATAACATGCCATTTTTCTTCACAGCAGCCTTCAGTGCATCATTTCCCGACCCAAAAGGTGGACGGAAGAATTGCGGTTCCTCACCAATGGTATCCTTCACTATTTTTTGGACATCTGTAACCTGTTTTGCCGCCTCAGCGTTGGAGATTTTTTTGAGATCCTCATGATCCCAGGCATGATTGCCTACAATCTGACCCCGTTCATGTATGAGTTTGAGCAATTCCGGATGGCTTTTCACCCGGTAACCATTGACGAAAAATATCGCTTTAGCGTTATGTTTATCTAAAGTGTCGATTAGAGAAGTAATCATTTTTTCTTCTTTAGGTCCATCATCAAAAGTTAACAAGACCACTTTGTTTGGGCTCGCTTCATCGTTTGGTTTAATATAATAATTTTCATTCATATGATACGTTTTATCCACTTTCTCTTCTGTAGAAACCTTCTCCGAAGATTCAGGTTCTTCCTCTGTCGCAGTTGAATCTTCCGTGGAAGGTTCGGGCACACCAGTTTCGGGTTCTTCTGTTTCAGTAGGGTTAGAGTTATCTTGCTCTTCTTGAACCGTGGTAGTTGATTCGCCCGCTGGTGCTGAATTATCAGATGGTTTTTCTTCCGCTGTCCCACAAGCTGACAGCAGCAAACTTGCAGCAATGATCAATGCGGCTGTATGTCTGAACATGATTTCAACTCGCTTTCCTGTATTTATACGGAATGAGATCGCTCACTACCGCAAACACTAAATATGATTTTAACACTTGAAGGAGGTTGGTGTAATGAAGACGTCATCCTTTTTTTGGGGCATTGTCATTGGTGTTGCAGCCAGTTCATGGCTGTCCAAAGGCAAATTGCCCATGATGTCATCGGGTTCATCAAGAAATATGATGGATCAGGCAAAACATAAGATGATGGAAATGACTTTCCCGGGTATGGACGGGTTCACAAGCAAGCAAAATCAACATGGTGAATCCCACAAAAATCCGGCAGCAAAGACCGCAAGAGCAATCACACCGCAGGAAAAAGAAGCGAATATGAGCATGCTCAAAGATTTTATTCGCACCAATCCCGATGTGAAGCATGAAGTTGAGCAAATTTTAAGCCAAACAAACACAACAGTACCGGGTTTATAAACCAAAACCTCCAATTAGAATCATCCACAGTCTAGATTGGCTGTGGAATGATTCTTTTTTTGTCGATTTTACTTCGTGCATTTAGAGGTATAAAATGATAACATAACTACATAGATTTATTTTCAGCACATATTGTTTTGTGCTTCATAATCTGTTATAAGACTTGCTTATAAAGGGGAGATCCTGTATGAAAATAGAACGACTAAGTCACGATAAGATACGGATTTTCCTGACCTTTGACGATCTGAGCGAGCGCGGAATACAAAAAGAAGATATGTGGCAGGAAATACCTAAGGTTCATGAACTGTTCACTGAAATGATGGATCAGGCCTATTCCGAACTTGGATTTGATGCCACAGGTCCACTCGCTGTCGAAGTATTCGCACTTCCCGCTCAAGGGATGGTTGTCATTGTCACACGTGGAAAATATGATCCGCAACAATATGGTTCAGGTCATGAAGATGATCTTCCTGAAGAAGTATATGAAATGGAAGTTACACTCGAGCAAAGCGATTCCATCGTTTATGCATTCAAGGACTTTGAAGTGCTCATTGAAGCTGCACATATGTTGCGTCAGCATGTTACGGATGCTGGGAGACTTTATTCTTATAAAGACAAGTGGTTCTTGCATTTGGAGCCAGATGAGGTAGATTCCACCAAACATGCGGCATTGATTGCCTTGCTTGCTGAATTTGGCGAAGGATCCTCAGTTACTCCGGCAGTTATGGAAGAGTATGGTAAGGTTGTTATTCCTGCACAAGCGATTGATGTTATCTGCACCCACTTCAAACGCCAGGATTAATCTCTAGTTGTAATCGCGTCTTTAGTCAGAGGAGGGAATTTCGGTGCTTTTGTTTTCGGTCTTAGCGGCAGCAGTTGCTCCGGGTCTCGCCTTGTTAACATACTTTTACCTGAAAGACCGTTATGATTATGAGCCACTTCATATGGTATTGCGGGTTTTCCTCATGGGGATTCTGATGGTACTGCCTGTGATGATTATTCAGCGTGGCATGATGATATGGCTCGGGGATAATCCTTATCTTGAGGCCATTATGATCTCAGGTGGTGTGGAGGAATTCGTTAAATGGTTCGTACTTTATCATATCATCTATAATCACACCGAATTTGATGAGCCGTATGATGGGATCTTATATGCGGTCGCTGTTTCACTTGGATTTGCCACTGTTGAGAATGTGTTGTATGCCTTTGGGGGGAATGCATCCGTCTCAGCCATGTTCCTTCGGGCACTGCTCCCTGTTTCAGGGCACGCTATGTTTGCGGTAATCATGGGTTATTATATGGGTAAAGCCAAGTTTATCGGTGGTAAGAAAAAGCGGTGGTACCTGGTTCTTTCTCTGGTTTTACCTTTTTTCTGGCATGCATTGTACGATGTCATCATGAACACCATGCTGAACAATTGGTTGTGGTTTATAGCGCCGCTAATGGCGGGCCTGTGGTATGGGGCAATGGGTAAAATCACACGAGCTAATAACCGTTCTCCTTTTCGTTTTGTGAAGCGGGAGGAAGAGGTTAAATTATAAAAATAGGGACACACTGGTGGACATAAAGTGCATATTGCGCCTATGGCTCCGGTGTGTTTTTATTTTTACGGATAAACTCCCGGGGAATGACCAACAGAAACGGAGATCGTTGTGATGAGAATTAAAATTAAAATCAGATGCAAACAATGCGGTGAACGATTTACATTACGAGGCAAGAAAGAGCGGGGCCGAATTGAGACGGGATTCAAGCAGTGCCTATGTGATAACAGAGACCAGTTCGAAATTGAAGAAGAGGGCATGGCAACTGGGATTCAGCTGAATTAAAAGGAGGACCCAAACGGGACTTTAGCAGCCTGCTTGTGTAAGGACTGGAAATCGCATGCATAAGAGATCTTTCTTCGATCCACAATAGAGGTAGTGGTTTAGAAGAAAGGAGACTCTACGGATGTATAAACGTTTAAGTTCAGTTATGTTTCCGATATTTGCGGTTCTGCTGGTCGGTGCGCTCGTGTGGGGTTATCAGGAGAATCAGGAGAAGAATGCAATTCTGATCAAGGCAGAGAACCAATATCAGCGTGCCTTTCACGATTTATCTTTTCATATGGACAAATTGCATTCGGAGATTGGTAACACCTTGGCGGTTCACTCTACATCACAGGGGATGCATCGCAAAGGTTTGATGAATGTATGGCGACTCACCAGTGAAGCACAGAATGAGATCAACCAACTGCCACTCACCATGCTGCCATTTAACGAGACAGAGGAGTTTCTCTCACGTATTTCCAACTTTGCCTATCGGGCGTCGATGCGTGACTTGACGAACGAACCGCTAAGTGAGAAGGAAATGGGCAACCTGAAAAAGCTGTATCAGAATTCATCCGAGATTACCAAGAATCTGCAGGATGTGCAGCAGAAAGTCCTGACGGACCGATTGCGCTGGATGGATGCAGAGACTGCCATGGCAACGCAAGAGCAAACCATGGACAACACGATCGTTGATGGTTTTCGTACTGTGAACAAAAAGGTACAGGAATACCCGGAGCTTGATTGGGGGCCTTCCGTATCCAATATCTATGCAAAACGATCAGTCAAGAAACTGGGCGGTTTGCCGGTGACCAAAGAACAGATCCAGAGCAAGGCTGCAAAATTTTCTAATGCGGATAGTAGCAAAATCCAAGTGCAGGAGAACGGCAAAGGAACTGACTGGGAGTCCTACACTGCCACAATTGATCATGCCAACAATGGCAAACTGATGATGGATTTCACCCGTAATGGCGGAATGCTGATCTCTTACAGTGATACCCGTCCAATCGGAACCAAAAAAGTGTCTCGTCAGAATGCCATGGCTAAAGCAGATCAATTTCTAATGAACAAAGGTTATAAGGATATGAAGGCCGTAAACTACGACGAATATGGTAATCTGGGTAACCTTACTTATGTACGTAAGCAAGGAGACACTTTGATCTATCCTGAGAAAATGTCAGTTCGTGTAGGTTTGGATACAGGTGAAGTAACCGGCTTCCAGGCGAGTGACTTTGTCTACGAACATAATGACAAGCGCAAAATTCCGAAAGCAACGCTTACGGAGCAACAGGCGCGGAAAAAGCTTAACTCGGAGTTCGAAGAAAATTATGTTCGCAAATCCCTGATTGAGAATGATTACAGCAAAGAAGTATTGTGTTATGAATTCGGAGGGAAAATTAACGGTTCTCGTTACCGGATATACATTAATGCGAATACAGGAATGGAAGAAGCGGTTGAAGAGATCAAACCGGTCAATGCAACCTCATAAAAAGATGGATAATTTGAATTTTAAGCTGAGCGAATAACTGCGGCAGACCACGATGTGGTCTGTTTTTTCTTGTTCAATGTGAGAAAGGTCATGGTATAATAGTCCTCGTACATACGAAGATAAATACATAAAGTGGCGGTGAACAGCTTGTTTCCTAAAATAAATGAAATTTTATACATCCAGATTGCTTCTGCAGATGAAAAAGAGGAACACAAAGAATACAAATCACGCATTGCAGATATGGATGACACCAGTTTTCTGATTGAGGTCCCGATGCAACAAGGAAGCAGCCGTCTGAAAAGGCTCTTTTTCGGAGAAGAATTGTCCATTTCATATATTACGGAGGATGGGGTCCGGCATTATTTTAATACCTATGTCACGGGATTTGAGGAAGATGTGGTCCGTCTTGTCCGTATCCGCAAACCGCTTCCGAGCGATATATCCAAAATACAACGGCGCAGCTTTCTTCGTGTTCACGCAAATCTCGAACTGGCCATCCAGAGTGAAGATCTGACCCGTGCCGTCGGATTGACTGAAGATATTGGTGGCGGTGGATTGTCCATCTACGGCGAAACAGGGTTTTCAATAGCTGAAGGTCAAAAATTGAAATGCTGGTTGCTTGTTCCCTACCGGAATTCAACTATTGAACATGTGAATTTTGAAGCTGAAGTTGTGCGGATCAAAACCCTGGAAACCGGCAGACAGCTATGCATGCTGAAATTTGTCCAGATTTCAGATTCGGAGCGCCAAAAAATTATCAAGTTTTGTTTTGAACGGCAACTTGACTATCGCACGAAATAGGAATGTCGTGGCATAAAGAGAGGGAACTGCGGGTACCGTAATGAAAAAAACGGAGGTATTGCCTTGAATCATCGTCATGCAACCCGCAGATATGAACGACTTTATTATGTTTTCTCCAGGAGAATGGAACGAAAGGTTACGATTCTGATTACAGCCCTTCTAATCCTGCTTGTGCTATATCAATTGCTACTGTTGGTACCAGGCTTCAAAAAGAATTTGACCACCATTGACCGCCTGGAAGGAACGCCAATTGAAGTGCAAGCGGTGAATGATTACAAATGTCGTTGATTTGTCTGTTTTTGCATCCATGTGTAGAGTGTGGTATAATTTTCACGATGCAGGCAATGCCTGTTTTTTTATTGAGGTTTATCGTTTGAGGAGGAATGCCCCGTTGGCAAGCCAGAACACATCAGAGAACGGGAAAATGAACGTTGCAATTGACGGACCTGCCGGTGCCGGGAAAAGCACGGTGGCCCGATTGGTTGCAGAGGCGCTCGCGTATGTATACGTCGATACAGGCGCAATGTACCGTGCGGTAACCTTGCACATGCTTCGGAAAGATATTGCGCCGGAAGAAGTGGCACAGGTACTTCAGGAAGCCCAAAAGCTGGTCATTGATTTACAACCGGATCCCGACGGACAGAAAGTGTTCTGTAATGGGGAAGAAGTAACCTCGGAAATCCGCTCCCGTGAAGTGACGGGAATCGTGTCCCGATATGCGCAAATCGAGGGGCTGCGTACGCAATTAGTGGATACTCAGCGGCAAATGGCTTTGCGCAAGGGCGTCGTCATGGATGGACGCGATATCGGAACGACAGTACTGCCCGATGCGGAAGTGAAAATCTTCATGACTGCCAGTGTCGAAGAGCGTGCGCTTCGCCGCTTCAAAGAACTGGACCCCTCTGAAGGACTGACGTTGCAACAGCTGGAGCGAGACATTGCCACCCGTGACAGATTGGATGAGAATCGGGAAATTTCCCCATTGCGTTGTGCTGAGGATGCTATCGTCCTTGATACAACGGAGATGAACATTCATGAAGTGGTTGACAAAATCGTATCTTATTGCACAATGGTCAGAGGAGAGATCGGTCTATGATTTACACATTTTGCAGCACATTACTGCGGATCATTTATACCATTCTTTTCCGCTTGGAGGCCGTTGGACGGGAGAATATTCCGAAAGAAGGCGGCGTACTTTTATGTTCCAATCATATTAGTAACTTCGATCCTCCAACCGTTGGTATCAAAATTCGCCGTCAGGTGCGTTTCATGGCCAAAAGCGAATTGTTTGACATTCCGGTACTCGGCCGAATTATTAAAGCCGTGGGTGCTTTCCCCGTTAAACGTGGAGGTGTCAGCAAGGAATCCATCAAAACCTCACTCAATATTTTGCGTGATGGGCAAGTGCTTGGAATCTTCCCCTCGGGAAGCCGTCACAATGATGGAGGTATCGGCAAAAAAGGGGCAGCGAGTTTTGCTCTCCGCAGTGGCGCTACAGTTATTCCTACTGCTATTATCGGTAACTACAAAGTTTTTCGTAAGATGAAAGTTGTATATGGAGCACCAGTAAGTTTGGACGAGTTCAAGGAAGACCCATCTGGAGAAGCTCTGGAGAAGGCGACTGAAAAGATTATGTCCAAGATTAACGAAATGGTGCAAACGGGCGTGCCAAGCAAGTAATGGCTTCGTCGGTAGCTGAGTGCATGTTTCCATATTTTTGAGGGAGACTAAAGCTTGAGCACTCAGTGATGAAAGTGTTTTGAACTCTGCTACAGGCAGGTTTGAATATAATGGGGTTTTTGAATTGAGGAGGGTATTTGACATGTCGGAAGAAATGAAAAATCAAGAAGCAACCCAAGATGAGTTGGATCAATTCGTTTCCTTGAAAAAAGGAGATACCGTAAAAGGAACCATCGTCAAATTGGAAGATAACCAAGCCTATGTGAGCATTGGATATAAATATGACGGTGTCATTCCAATTCGTGAACTGTCTTCATTACATGTTGACAGCGCGTCTGACGCAGTAGAAGTTGGACAAGAAGTTGAAGCTAAAGTTCTTAGCATCGACGACGAGAAAGAAAAACTCGTTCTGTCCAAACGTGCAATCGACAGCGAAAACGCATGGGATCAATTGCAAAAGCATTTTGAAGACCAAGACGTATTCGAAGTTGTTGTAGGTGATGTTGTTAAAGGCGGTCTGGTAGCAGACGTGGGCGTACGTGGATTTATCCCGGCTTCCATGGTTGAACGCCATTTCGTTGAAGACTTCAGCGACTACAAAGGACGCACACTGCGTGTTAAAGTGAAAGAGATCGACCGTGAGAACAACAAAGTGATCCTTTCCCAAAAAGACGTACTGGAGCAAGAATTCGAAGCAAACAAAGCTACAGTAATGGCTGGTTTGCAAGAAGGTCAAGTAATCGAAGGTACAGTACAACGTTTGACTCAATTCGGTGCATTCGTTGATGTGGGCGGAGTTGACGGTTTGGTTCACGTATCCGAGCTGGCTTGGACACACGTTGAAAAACCATCCGATGTACTGTCTGAAGGTGATAAAGTTAGTGTGAAAGTGCTGAAAGTTGACCCTGAAAAAGGCAAAATCAGCCTGAGCATGAAAGCTGTTCAACCAGGTCCTTGGGAAACAGCAAGCGAAAAATTCAATTCCAGCGATATCGTAACAGGTGTTGTAAAACGTCTGGTAGACTTCGGTGCATTTGTTGAAATCGCTCCTGGTGTTGAGGGACTTGTGCATATCTCGCAAATCTCCCACAAACACATCGGCACTCCTCATGAAGTGCTGAAAGAAGGACAAGAAGTTCAAGTTAAAATCTTGGACATGAACCCTTCTGAGCAACGTGTAAGCTTGAGCATCAAAGAAACAGAAGAAGCTCCAGCTCAACCACAAAAATCAGAAAGACCTTCAAGAAACAACGCTCCGCGTGAAGAAATCAACAATCCAAACGTTTCCTTGAACAATCAAGGTATGAGCACTACGCTTGGCGAACTGTTTGGAGACAAACTCAGCAAATTCAAATAAGTTAACAATGCATGGTTCTAAGTTATATACTGCATATTTTGCTGAATAACAAAAGCAAGATCGGCGAGCCCAAGGCGGGTTCGCCGATTGTTTTTATTGCGAGTAATTTGGCATGAAACGTTAGCCAAGACATATCTTTTTTGCTATGATGAGTATCGTAAGTATGGACAGGAGGAGTGGAATGTATGGCAAGACCCGTTGTGGCAATTGTCGGACGACCGAACGTGGGTAAATCCACCATTTTCAATCGGATCATCGGCGACAGACTGGCCATTGTGGAAGACAAGCCGGGCATTACCCGTGACCGCATATATGGAATCGGTGAATGGAACGGTAAACCATTTAGTATCATTGATACAGGTGGTATCGAAATTGATGGTGAAGATGTAATCTTAAAATCGATTCGGATGCAAGCAGAGCTCGCTATTGAAGAAGCGGATGTTATTGTATTCATGTGTGATGCAAAAGCAGGTATTACGCAATCGGATGAAGAGGTAGCAGAGATGCTCTACCGCTCAGGCAAGCCTATTGTTGTAGCCGTTAACAAAGTGGATAATATCGGACGAAGTGAGCTCATTTATGAGTTTTATGGATTTGGTTTCGGTGATCCCATCGGCGTATCCGGAAGTCACGGTACAGGTGTAGGTGATTTGCTTGATGCAATTGTGGAGAAGCTACCAGAACTTGAGGAAGAGACTTACGATGAAGATGTCATTCGTGTAGCTCTGATCGGACGTCCTAATGTGGGTAAATCTTCACTGGTGAACGCTATTCTGGGTGAAGAGCGTGTCATTGTAAGTGATGTGGCTGGAACGACCCGGGATGCAATTGATACACCTTTTGAAAAAGACGGCCAACGTTACGTGCTGATTGATACAGCAGGTATGCGTAAGCGTGGTAAAGTATATGAAACAACTGAGAAATACAGTGTAATGCGTGCGATGCGTGCGATTGAGCGTGCAGATGTTGTTCTGATTGTCATTAATGGTGAAGAAGGCATTATTGAACAGGACAAGCATATTGCAGGATATGCATTCGAAGCGGGTAAAGCGTCATTGTTTGTTGTGAACAAATGGGACGTGGTAGAGAAGCATGACAAAACGATGAAAGAGTTTGAGAGAAAAATTCGGGATCACTTCCTGTTTATGACTTATGCTCCGGTCGTATTTTTGTCGGCCCTCACAAAACAACGCTTACAAAAATTGTTGCCGGTTGTGCAACGTGTAGCAGAGCAACACTCGTTACGTGTGCAGACCCATCTGCTTAACGATGTGGTGTCTGATGCGGTTGCCATTAATCCTCCGCCAACAGATAAAGGACGGAGAATGAGAATTAACTATGTGACTCAGGTTGCAGTTAAACCGCCGACCATGGTTATTTTTGTGAACGATCCTGAGTTGATGCACTTCTCATATGAGCGCTATCTGGAGAATAAAATCCGTGCAGCGTTTGATTTCGAAGGAACACCAATTCGCATATTTACTCGGAAGAAGTCCGACGAAAGTTAGGGGAGAAGTGTGTGATTTTACAAATCGCAGCGATTGTACTGAGTTATCTGCTCGGTTCGATCAGCTTTAGTGTCCTCCTTGCCAAAGCGATACGGGGGATCGATATTCGTCAGCACGGAAGCGGAAACGCGGGAGCTACCAATACATTGCGTATTTTGGGTAAAGGACCGGCAATTGCTGTTCTTTTACTTGACGTACTTAAAGGTGTTGCAGCTGTATGGATTGGAATCTGGCTGAGTGACGGTTCTGCCTGGATTCCTGCACTCAGTGGTATAGCAGCCATTGCAGGACATAACTGGCCGCTTTACTTCCATTTTCGTGGAGGAAAAGGCATTGCCACAGCCATTGGTGTTCTGGTGAGTCTTGCTTTCCTGCCTGCGTTATGTGCTGGGGTGATCGCCATTCTGTCTATTGTATTGACACGCTATGTTTCATTGGGGTCTCTGATTTTTGTAGCATTTACACCCATCTTTATCCTGGTATTACCCGGATATTCAATGAATATCTTCTGGGGGAGTCTGATTATTTGTCTGTTTGCGTTCTGGAGACATCGTACCAATATTGCGAAGCTCGCCAAAGGACAGGAAAATAAATTGGGATCGAAAAACCCTGGAGGGGGTAAACGAGTTGTCTAAAAAAGTTGCTGTTCTGGTCGCTGGAAGCTGGGGGACAGCTCTCGCCAGTGTACTCGCCGCCAATCAGTTGGACGTGATGATGTGGACACGTGGTGAAGACCAGGCTAACGAAATCAATAACAAACACACCAATACTCGCTATCTTCCGGATGCGGAGCTTTCAACACGGATTGAAGCAACAACTGATATGGAAGCTGCGGTGGAAGGTGCTATAGCTGTGTTAATTGTTGCGCCTTCATCAGCCATGCGTGCAGTTACGAACCAGCTTAAGGCGTATTACAAGCCTGAGATGTTAGTCATTCATGCAACCAAAGGTTTCGAGACAGAAAGCCTGAAACGGATGTCCACAGTCATTTCAGAAGAGCTTGAATGTGAGGAAGGACGTGTGGTTGTTCTTTCTGGCCCAAGCCATGCGGAAGAAGTGGTGAAGCGTTGTCCAACGACAGTGGTTGTAGCTTCACTGGATAAGGCATCTGCCGAGTCTGCCCAAGCTTTGTTTATGAATGCCTATTTCCGGGTTTACACGAATCGGGACATGATCGGCGTTGAGCTTGCAGGCGCATTCAAAAATATCATTGCTCTTGGTGCAGGCATGTCCGATGGTCTGCAATTTGGTGATAATGCCAAAGCCGCTTTGCTAACACGCGGTTTGGCAGAGATCACACGTATTGGTGTTGAGATGGGAGCAAATCCGCTAACGTTTTCGGGACTTGCCGGAATCGGGGATCTGGTTGTAACGGCTACAAGTCAGCACAGTCGGAACTGGAGAGCAGGTTCCATGTTGGGCCAGGGACAGAAGCTGGATGATGTACTGAAGTCCATGGGCATGGTGGTAGAAGGCATTCGAACTACGCAAGCTGCCTATTTCATCTCACAAAAATACGGTGTGCAAATGCCAATTGCGGATCAGTTATATCACGTTTTATTCCAGGAGAGACAGCCGCGTGATGCGGTTGAAGCCTTGATGGGACGTGACCCGAAGACTGAAATGGAAGTCATGAAGCTTGAAACCTGGGAGCAGTGGCATTCCTGATTGTAATCAGCCTAAACGTACCTTGTGAAATAAGAAGCTTATTCACCTTTTCTGTCGCAGACTCATACTATACACATGAGTATTGCCGGAGGAGGGGAGACGAATGGGTAACAACATTTCCAAAGATGCATTGAATGCAATCAACAAGAAAACGGGTAAAACGATAACGGAAGGTGCCGTTAAGAAATTGGCAAGCACGGTGAAACCAACGACGATTCAGAATGAAGCTCAGTTGCGCCAATTGATCAAACAAGTATCCGCCATGGCGAAAGTTCCGGTATCTGAGGATACGGTTAAGGATATTGTGAGTGCGGTCAAGAAAAGCGGATTGAATCCGAGCAGTATGGAATCGTTAATGAAAATGATGATGAAAAAATAATAGATCACACCTGCATGTGCAGGTGATCCAGTAAGACAAAAAGACGAGTCGGCTTCTGCCGGCTTGCTTTTTTGTCTTTTTTTTGGAAAGTTGAGCTGAATTTCGTGTTATAATGGTTGCAATTGTCACAGTGTCAGTGATGAATATCGGACTGAAGGGGAGACTGCTGGATTATGAGCGCAATGGACAAGATGTGGCTGTCATTGGTGGCCATCCTCATTATGGGATTATCTGTATTCCTGATTACGTTTGCTCGTGCCAAAACAAAGGGTATTGTACGGGGGATTCTTTCTCTGATTGCATTTTTGATTATGCTGATTGGCTTGTTCGGTGGAATCGCTTCTCTGACCTGATTTCCCATGCCTGAAGGATAACATCCGCATAAGCACATCATAAGAACTGACACAATGAACACGGATGAGGGGAGTGTGAGCCTATGGGGCCGCATGATACGGAGGGTCGGACAGAGCGTTATCCGGAATTACACGCGGCTTTGCTGGAAACGGCCAAAGCCTGGAACACACAGCCGCAGACATGGTTACTTGGAGGAAGTTGTGGGTTGCTGCTTCAAGGGGTGGAGTTGCAACAGGCTCCGAGAGATATTGATATCTATGCGGATGTTGCTGCTGCTAAGGAACTTCACCGAATCGCTCCGGGGGAAATGCTTGACGAGCCTACAGTGGACAAGACAGGACCTTATGCTTCTCTGCTAAGCCACTATCAGGTGGGTGAATGTGCGCTGGAACTGGTGGGTGGTTTCGAAATATGGGCTCGCAAAAGTTGGTACCGTATTGAGATTGAACATGTACTTGCTCCGCATGCACCAGTAGCACAAGTGGGTTCATATAGCCTGCGACTGATGCCGCTTGCGCATGAGCTGTTGTTTAATCTGCTGCGAGGTCGTGAAGATCGTTATGTCCCCATTGCGACACAGATGCGCGAGCAGCCAGATGCACATCAACCTATAATGATGCTTTTAAGTCAACAGAATGTATGGACAAGCCGCTTCAGAGCCGAAGTGGAAGAGCTTGTTGGCTTTACATGGCCCCAGTAGGTTGAGGGAGGAAAATGATGGACTATAAAGTTACTTTTTTACCTATGAACAAATCGATAGTGCTCAAACCAGGAGCAACACTTCTGCATGCAGCACGACGTGCTGGTGTCAAGATTACGACCCGATGTGATGGTAAAGCGGCTTGCCTGATGTGCAAAGTGAATGTGGATGAAGAACATCGGGCGGAACTGTATCCACCAACAGATGCAGAAAAGCGCAAGCTGGGTTCACTGTTGGAAGCAGGTACACGACTGTCCTGTCAGGCCAAGGTGTGTGGATCTCTATCGGTTCATGTTCCAGAGGACCCGCTGAAGGCAGCCATTCGGAAACAACTGGAACGTCAACAACAGGAAGACGACTGGTTCTGAGCGTTATGACATTGATTCTCTAATGAGTTATTCAAGGAGGACACGAATGATTAAGAACAAGCCAAAATGTGTGGAAGGAAGCAGACGGCAGCGTCTGAAACATCAGACGGGCGGTCTGCTGTTATTCCTGTTGTTTGCTTTTACAGCAAGTGGTTGTATGTATCCATCCCAGAGTAATTCGGACCCTAAGATAGCCTATCGGGAAAGCGTGAGCCGTATCCAGAGTGCGGTCGAGGCATTCCAGCAAGATGAGGGGATTTTGCCAATCATCAATGCAGATATGGAAACGCCAAAATATGAAAAGTTCAGAGTGGATCTGCCCAAGTTGAAACAACTGGGGTATCTGGATGAAATACCAGGGACTGCTTTTGAAAGTGGTGGGAGCGCTTACTTCCTTATTCAGGACGAAGAAGTGAATCCGACTGTTAAAGTGATGGATCTTCTGACCATACAGAAAGTAAACGATGTGCAACGAATGGTTAATCAATATAAGTCCGTACATAACAATAAGCTGCCAAGCGGGGAAGAACTGTATCCGGGGTTATATGCTGTGGATATGGAGCAGGCTGCTCAGGCAGGTACTCCTTCCATTACGCTGAATAGTGTATATTCAGGTCAGGCGTTACCTTTTATGATGGATGACGAAGGCAAGGTCTATGTGGATTATGCTTTTGACATTATGCAGGCGGTGGAAAAGTCTGACGTGTCTCCAACAGACACTGAAGATGTTCGGGATTTACTGGTGGAACACTCCTACTTCGTACCTGTAAAATCCGTTTTCTACGCTTGGAAAAATAATGCGCCGGTTGCCCAGCCCATAAAATAAGCATGGTTGCAATTCAAATGATTTAGCTGTATGACCACCATGCCTCTAATGGTTCAAAAAGAGATATTCCAAATAAGGGATATCTCTTTTTCTTTTGTCAGTATGAGCAATAACCGTCATAAAAGCTTCACGGATCACATAAAGTAGATTGAAATAAAGACGCGCAGTCCGAGATCGGGGGATTCTCCTAATGTCATCACCATAAGATAAAAAAACAAAAATACGCGTCATATTGCCGCATACGGATACATAAGATGATACTAGTCCAATTGCATGTACGAGTTAACGCCGCTCTCGCCGGTTTCATCAGAATGCAACGTTCGGCGGCGGACGACTTCCGGGCACTCACAAAGGCGGCTCTACCGTTGCAGGGATTTCAGTCTTCTGATTGAAAAAACGAAGCGGATGCTCTTTAGCATTTTTCCTTCGGAGTAATTTAGGGAGGGGATTTCATTGGAGAAAGTGGACATTTTTAAGGACATAGCTGAGCGGACCGGAGGGGATATTTATCTCGGGGTTGTCGGCGCAGTCCGGACGGGAAAATCAACATTTATTAAACGATTCATGGAAACCATCGTGTTGCCAAACATCACTAACGAGGCTGACCGTGGTCGAGCGGTGGATGAACTTCCACAGAGTGCAGCAGGTAAAACCATCATGACTACCGAACCAAAATTCGTACCAAATAACGCAGTCCAGATCAAGGTGGCAGAAGGACTTGATGTCAATGTGCGTCTTGTGGATTGTGTAGGTTACGCGGTGGAAGGAGCCAAGGGATACGAGGATGAGAATGGTCCACGCATGATCTCCACGCCTTGGTTCGAGGAACCAATTCCATTCCAGGAAGCCGCCGAGATTGGTACTCGCAAAGTCATTCAGGAGCATTCTACACTGGGTGTTGTGGTAACAACAGACGGCACAATCGCCGAAATTGCCCGCAGCTCCTATGTGGAATCTGAAGAACGGGTCATTGCGGAATTAAAAGAAGTGGGTAAACCATTTGTCCTGGTTATCAACTCCACTCGTCCTCGCAGTGAAGAAGCCCTGCAATTGCGGAGTGAGCTTGCTGCCAAATACGACATTCCGGTGATGACACTCAGTGCAGCGACCATGACGGAAGATGATGTGACGGGTGTACTTCGTGAAGTGCTCTATGAGTTCCCTGTGCATGAAGTGAATGTAAACTTGCCGAGCTGGGTTATGGTACTCAATGAGACTCACTGGCTGCGTAGCAACTACGAAAACTCCGTACGTGATACCGTTAAGGATATTCGCAGACTTCGTGACGTGGATCGGGTTGTCGCACAGTTCATGGAATATGAATTCATTGATCGCGCAGGCCTGAGTGGCATGAATATGGGGCAGGGTGTAGCCGAAATTGACCTGTACGCGCCAGATGAACTGTATGATCAGATTCTCGTGGAAGTGGTTGGCATCGAGATTCGCGGTAAGGATCATCTGCTGCAATTGATGCAGGAATTCTCGCATGCGAAGAGAGAGTATGACCGCTTTGCAGAAGCGCTGGAGATGGTCAAAACGACCGGATACGGCATTGCCGCTCCATCTCTCGCCGAGATGGCTCTGGATGAACCTGAGCTCATTCGTCAGGGTACCAAATTTGGCGTACGTCTGAAAGCAACGGCACCGTCCATTCACATGATCCGGGTTGATGTGGAATCGGAGTTCGCTCCAATCATCGGTACGGAGAAACAAAGTGAGGAACTGGTGAGATACCTGATGCAGGACTTCGAGAACGATCCGATCAAGGTATGGGATTCAGACATGTTTGGTCGTTCCCTGCACTCCATTGTGCGAGAAGGTATTCAGGGCAAGATTGCCATGATGCCGGATAATGCAAGGTACAAATTGCAAGAGACGCTGGGAAGAATCATTAACGAAGGTTCGGGCGGCTTGATCGCCATCATTCTGTAAGACATCAAAAGACCGTAAGGGGGCATCCCCTCGCGGTCTTTTTTACGTGATTTCTTTATTTTGGATGAAATGGATGGGAAGAATAGTACTTTTGAAAAAACTTAGCGAGTTTTAGCTTTAAATTGTTAAAACCCATTTACATACTAGGGATTAGCCGTTATATTAATATTCAACTATTGTGATCGAGATCACAGAGAGTGGACAGGGGGATACAGAGATGAAAAGAAAAGAGACAAAATGGGTATGGTTGAGTGTGTTATTAGTATTTGCATTGGCGTTGTCCGCTTGCGGAATCAAAAAAGAACCGGCAGCCACTCCGGCTTCGGGTGCATCAGATGATACACCAAAAACGGAAGCAGTCACAGGCCCTCTTAGTGGCAAACGGATCGCACTTATTATGGAATTCAATACAGGTACTTTCTCTCAGCAATATGTACAGGGTGTAAAAGAAGAAATCGAAAAATTCGGTGGAGAACTGACAACGTTTGTTGCCGATAATGACAAAGCAAAGATGGTATCCTTGCTTGATAGCGCTATTAACCAGAAGTTCGATGCCATTCTCACGGATCACGGGGATTCCCTATTAGAGCCAGGTGTGAAGAAGGCAGTAGAACAGAACATTCCAGTGGTTGTGTTCGACGCAGCTATTAGTGTTCCGGGAGCCACAGTCCTGTCGCAGGATGATCAGAAGATGGCTGAGCTGACACTGGAGCAAATGAAAAAAGATATCAATGGACAAGGCAATATTGTCAAAGTATGGGTAGCTGGTTTCGCACCGATGGAACGCCGTCAGATCGCATACGGTGAATTCATGAAAGCAAATCCGGACATCAAGGAAATAGCTACATTCGGTTCTGCACAGAACCCGGCGCTGGATACTCAAGCCAAAATGGAAGCTATTCTCAAGCAGTATCCAAAAGGTGAGATTACAGCTGTATGGACTGCATGGGATGAGTTCGCCAAAGGTGCAGCACGTGCGATTCAACAAGCTGGACGTGATGAGATCAAAGTGTATGGTATCGATATGAGTGACGAGGACCTGCAAATGATTCAGGACCCGAAAAATCCTTGGGTTGCTTCTGCTGCTGTTGATCCAACGGATATTGGACGCGTCCAGGTACGTTATGCTTATCAAAAACTGAACGGGGACGAGACGGAAGACGCAGTTGTTCTTAACCCGGTCTATGTTCAACGTGAAGCTCTTCCAGATAAACAAATCTCCACTTCGGAGCTGTCAGAGTTCGTTGAAGGTTGGGGTGGCAGCACACAAGGAATCAAGGACTGGATGAGCGAATACGGAATTACTGCTAAATAAGCAGCGTAAGGGAAGCGCGCCGCAAGGCGCGCTTTTTCAAACATAAATGAAGATATATGTGGTCTGGATGAAAAAAGGGATGCTCCCGGAAGGGAACGATTGGAGGTTAACATCATGAGCACTGCACCGATTCTGCTTCAAATGGAACATATCCACAAGCAGTTTTCAGGTATTCCTGCACTGAAGGATGTGAATTTCTCTGTAAAAGGTGGGGAGATTCATGCGCTGTTGGGTGCCAATGGTGCCGGTAAGAGCACGTTAATGAAAATTTTGTCCGGTGCCTATCCATTGGATCAGGGTACGATTCAGTTGAGTGGACAAGCGCTACATTTAAGTTCTCCAGGAGACGCAAAGGCAAGTGGGATTCACTGTGTCTATCAGGAAGTGGATGCAGCACTGGTGCCACAGCTGACGGCTGCGGAGAACATTATGTTGGATCAGTTGGCTTCATCTGCCGGGGGTTGGTGGAAAAGTCCACGAAAACTGCAACAGCGTGCGGTTGAGGCGTTGAAGCAATTAGGGGCGGACATATCTGTTCACCAGAAAGTGGCCGATCTGACACTTGCAGAAAAACAGATGATTTTGCTGGCACGGATTTTGATTCAGGATGCCAAAGTCATCATTTTTGATGAACCGACTGCACCGCTGAGCCAGGAAGAAACGGATGCATTTTTCCGGATTGTACATCTGCTGAAGGAACGGGGCGTAGCCTGCATTTTCATTACCCATCGTCTTGCGGAAGTGACAGGTCACTGTGATCGCGTTACGGTTATGAGAGATGGGCAACATGTATTTACCGGTGAAGCAAAGGGTCTGACGATCAACGATTTGGTTACACAGATGCTGGGCAAACCATTCGAAGAAGAATTTCCAAAGACAGAAGCGCCCGTGGGGGAAATGCTGTTGGAGGCGCGTGGGCTTCGTCGTGGAGTGAAGGTTAAAGGTGTTAACCTCTCTGTAAGCCGAGGTGAAGTCCTCGCTGTGGTGGGTCTGGTAGGCGCGGGTAAAACGGAAAGCTCTCGTTTGCTGATTGGTGCAGATCGGCTGGAGGGAGGCGAGATCCGGCTTAACAACCGTAATCTCCGTCTGTCTCAGCCTGCGGATGCGGCGGCTCTGGGGATTGTTTCTGTACCCGAGGAGCGACGTAAACAAGGAATCCTGATTCAGGAGAACGTGGAACGGAATTTAAGTCTACCTTTGCTAAGCCGTCTTAGTACATTAGGTTTCGTAAGCCGCAAGCGGGAACGTCTGAATGCAGAGTCATTGGTGAAACAACTTGGAATTAAAACATCGTCCGTGAAACAGGAAGTGAAATATCTAAGCGGTGGTAATCAGCAAAAGGTAGCGATTGGTAAATGGCTTAATGCGGATGCGGATGTATTTATATTTGATGAGCCAACCAAAGGCGTAGATATTGGGGCAAAAAGTGACATTTTCCGCATCATCAATGAACTGGCTTTGGCGGGCAAGGGTGTCATCTATTTCACCTGTGAACTGGATGAAGGCATGGGAATTGGTGACCGAATCGCTGTCATGTGCGAGGGTGTTATCGTAAAAGAGTTCAAACGAGGCGAGACTAACCAAGAACAGCTGCTATACTATGCAAGCGGTGGACAAGAGGTGCAATCATGAAGGATAAATCACTGGATTTTGCGTTCCGTTACGGGGCGATTATTGTCATCATAGGTGTTATCGCATTTTTCGGCATTAAATTGCCTTATTTCTTTACGTACAGTAACTTGACCGATATTTTGGGCTCGATCTCTATCGTTACGTTTGTAGCAATCGGTGTTACGTTATCTCTCATTGTTGATGGATTTGATCTCTCCGTAGGGGCGACTGTCTCATTAACTACCGTCGTTACGGCTTCGTTAATGATTTGGTATCAACAACCACTGGCAATCGTCATTATCGTGCCATTGATTATCGGGGCTGTAATTGGTTTACTGAACGCTTTGCTGATCGTAAAATTGCGTATTCCGGATTTGCTCGCAACCCTCGCCACGATGTACATCATCGGAGGTATTCACAAAACGTATGCACAGGGATACACCATTTATAATCACATGCAGTTCCCTGATGGAAGCAAAGCTGCGGGAGAGATGGACCCGACATTCCTGCTAATAGGGCAGGGTAAATGGCTTGGTATGCCGATATCGGTTATCATGCTACTTATTGCGGTAATAGGTGTGCATATCTTTTTGACGTATACGAAATATGGTCGCCAGATGTACATTACAGGTGGTAATGAGGAAGCTGCACGGTTGTCTGGAATCAAGGTGAAAAAGGTGCGTACACTCGCCTATGTAGCCGCTGGAGTGTTTGCAGCAATCGGGGGTATTATCTATGCTTCCAAAGTAGGATCTGGGCAAATTGATGCGGGATCACCGTTGTTAATGGAATCCGTAGCTGCAGTATTTGTCGGTTTCTCTGTGTTTGGTGCGGGTAAACCCAATGTCATCGGAACCTTCATTGGTTCGGTTCTGATTGGTGTACTTGTGAATGGTTTAACGATGATGAACGTACAGTATTTCACACATGATATTGTAAAAGGTGGGGTTCTCGTGCTTGCCCTGGCGGTTACATTTTACGTCTTAAACCGCAACCGGACTTGAAATTGTGGGCTGTCTGTATTAGTATGAAATTTGTTCGGCGTCTGAAATGCCCGTGGTTTCAGACGACATTCTGCCGAAAATGACTGTTGACCGCAGGCGGAGATTTGTGTTCAGCGCTCAAGATGTACGTAGATTTTTTGCGTATGAACGTATATTTCGCTATAAAACGGAAACACAGTATAACATTCAGGACATTGATACAGGAGGTGAAAAACAAATGAACAAATCAGACTTGATTACACACGTATCTGAAGCAACTGAATTGTCCAAGAAAGATGTAACGAAAGCGGTTGATGCCGTATTCGAAGCAATCTCTGAGGCTCTTCAAAGCGGAGATAAAGTACAATTGGTTGGTTTTGGGAACTTCGAAGTTCGCGAGCGCTCTGCACGTAAAGGACGCAACCCGCAAACAGGTGAAGAAATCGAAATTCCTGCGAGCAAAATTCCTGCATTCAAACCAGGTAAAGCGCTCAAAGACGGAATTAAATAAGATTTCTACATATTCCATATGTCGACAAAAAGACCGTGACTTGTTCACGGCCTTTTCTTTTGCCCTTTAACGATGATTTTTGCGGTTCATTCGTATAAGGCACAGGTTGACAAATGAAACAATCTTTATCATCATTAACGCTATCGAACGAAAGAAGGGGACATGCGTGATGGATCATCCAACCGGCAATGATTATATTGTAATTAAGGCAGAGGAAAATGGTGTCCAGGTGATCGGATTAACCCGAGGTCAGGATACACGTTTTCACCACACCGAGAAATTGGACAAGGGTGAAGTGATGTTTGCCCAATTTACCACCCATACTTCAGCTATTAAAATCCGGGGCAAAGCCACGCTGATTACCAAGCATGGACAGATTGAATCGGAGTAATGTACAGATTGAATATATTCAAATGAAGATTGCAGGCATAGCCTGCTTTTTTTCATTGTACAATGAGGTATGAGCCTTTACCGGACAGACTACACTAACAGGTAAAGGCAGGGAGGCGTATATGAAACCGCGGATGATTGTTACTGCTTCAATGCTGGCAACGGTTGCGGCGGTCTTTCTGCTTGTTGCGATACAAACCTTACATATGCGTACATGGGGCGGGGACAACGTACAGCCTGCCTCTGCATCACATCATCCAGTTCAGCTAACGAATGACAATCTGGTTGATGTGCTAAGTTCCATGCAACTATCAACGCCCATTGCAAGAGTGGAATGGAAACAGTCTATTTTGACGCTGGACCTCAAAGTTAAAGGAACGGGTACAAGTTACACTGAAATCTATGAGAACATGGCAGCTGTGGCGGATCTGGGCTTTCGGAGCTTGGATAACGTGGATCAGGTGTTGCTGCGTGTGATGGCAGAAGATGAATGGATGCATAAACGACATCTGTTACTTGCTGCTGATATTCGGCGTGGAGAGTGGCCTCTGTATGCGATTGAAACATTACGGAACTGGAAAAGTGCGGCCTTTTCAGATGAATTGAAGGACTGGTTTCATTTGATGGAGACCGAACTCTGGAAGAAGCAATTCGAAATGACAAGTCAGGGGTAATAGAATAGCAGGATTCAGTGCGTGCCCGTTCAACATATGCTATAATATATAAGATTGTAGTGCAGAAATGGTTTAACAATGTTAAGGCTCGGAGGCTGAGAATGAATTCATATCGCGTACCCCAACTAGCAAAGAAATATACGGATTACGACATGATTCGACAACATACGGAAATCCCATCATTTCCGGATAGCCGGGCACGTCTGTTGCAGGTATTTGTGGGCCGCACAGACGAAAAGGTGCATCAAGAGTTATATGCTCTTGCAACTTCGCTCGTTCAGCTGGCCATGGATACGCATGATCGAATCGATACCATTTCCGGTGAGCGGAGAGAGCAGGAGATGCGTTCACGCCAGTTGAATGTACTCGCCGGGGATTATTTGAGTAGCCGTTTTTACCAATTGCTTGCCCAAGCGGGCAGAATTGAAATGATTGGCAAACTCAGTGGTGCTGTATCCGGAGTGAACGCACGCAAGATGACGCTGTATGAACGGATGAAGAAGCTTCTCGTTTCGGCTGATGAATACTTGCGTGAAACGGTACAGCTGAGGATGCAGCTGTTTCTTTCATTTACAGGCATGATTCAACATAACGAAGAGTCATTATGGAACAGCCTGTTGACCGAATTCAGCTCCTGCGAAACGATCGTGGAAGAACTGAAGCGGATGAATGACGCAAAACAATATCTTCATAGCTATGCATACTGGCACATATACGAGCATGGTAATGACGATGAACGCAATGTGTTGCGTCAGTCTGAACCGGATGCACGTGCATGGAACGCTATGGTGCTGAAGCATAGGGTTGGTGAGGTTTTGCTGGACAAGCTTCGCGAGTGTACACACCGCATTCAACTGTTGTTGCAAGACGAGGAAGGGCGGATGGGCTTGCATGAGATACATGCAATTCTAGAGCCTTACCTGGCATATTTGCAGCCTTCACATGCGGCAGTAAGGGAAGATTGAGGGGGAGACAGACGAATGGGGAGCGGAGAGACCAAACCGAAAGAAGAATATGTCCATTCGGTTTTTCAGAGTATAGCCGGAAAATATGATGTCATGAATGATATTCTAAGTTTCCGCAGGCATAAGGCTTGGCGTAAATTCACCATGAAAAAGATGAATATGTCCAAAGGCGATACCGGTCTTGATTTGTGCTGCGGCACATGTGACTGGACGCTTGCTATGGCAGAGGCAAGTGAAACGGGGCACATGCACGGACTTGATTTCAGTAGCAACATGCTGGAGGTCGGCCAGACAAAGATCAATGCGGTGCAACGTCAAAAGCAGATTACCCTGACACAGGGAAATGCCATGTCACTTCCTTTTGAAGACAATTCATTTGATTATGTGACGATCGGGTTTGGGCTGCGTAATGTACCTGATCTCAGACAAGTGTTGTCTGAAATGAAACGTGTGGTCAAACCGGGTGGTATGGTTGTGTGCCTGGAATTGTCCAAGCCAACATGGCAGCCGTTCAAAGGCATTTATTATTTTTATTTTGAGAAGGTTTTACCGAATCTTGCGAAAGTGTTTGCTAAAAGTTTTGAGCAGTACAAATGGCTACCGGACTCACTGGCCATTTTTCCGGGAAGGCAGGAACTGGCAGATATCTTTGCAGAAACTGGATTACAACAAGTGCAGGCCTACCCTCTGACCGGAGGTATCGCGGCACTGCATATTGGAACCAAGGAGAATCAGCATGTTTAGGAAAATTCGCATTTTTTTAGAAATGATCAAGATTGAACACACGCTTTTTGCTTTACCTTTTGCATTTATGGGGGCGATCCTCGGCTCCATGGTAGTGAATGATACCTTCCCAAGCTGGATGCAGATCATGTGGGTATTGCTTGCGATGATCGGTGCACGTAGTGCGGCTTTTGGTTTGAACCGAATTATCGACCAAGCGATTGATGGCAAAAACCCGCGTACCGCGATGAGAGCCATCCCGGCAGGGCTGTTGAAAAATGGGGAAGTTGTTATATTTGTCATTATCTCATTTATATTGTTATTCTGGGCCTCATCCAATCTTAATGTATTATCGATGCAGCTGTTGCCTATTGCTGTGTTTATGTTGGTACTGTATTCGTACACCAAACGATTCACATGGTTATGCCACGTTGTTCTCGGAATGACGATTGGTTTGGCACCACTTGGTGGCTGGGTAGCTGTAACAGGAACGATGGATTGGACAGCGATTGTGCTGTACGTTACGATTGTGTTCTGGACAGCGGGTTTTGATATTATCTATGCATGTCAGGATCTGGATTTCGATCAGGGAGAGGGGCTTCACTCCATACCTTCCCGTTTTGGCTTGGTTAAATCCTTGCAGATCGCCAAGTTCTTCCATGTGATTACTGCAATTGGTTTTCTTGCGTTATTGTTGATGACAGATCTGAGCTGGTGGTATGGTGCAGGCATGTTGGTGACGTATGGAATTCTGTTCTACCAACACTATATTGTATCGCCTAATGATATGAGCCGTGTTCAAACGGCGTTTTTTACCATGAACAGTTTGCTTAGTTTAATTGTATTTACGTTCACTCTAATTGATCTGGCGGTGAAATAAATGGTGCAGCAGCCGGACAATAAACGACTGGTTGTCGGAATTACCGGAGCGAGTGGCAGCATATATGGCGTTCGATTAATTGAAACACTGCTTGATTTGGAATATAACGTTCATCTGGTCATATCCAATGCAGGGTGGCGTGTACTGAAAGAAGAATTGGACTGGGATGTGACGAATCGGGACGCGGTGCTGGAAGAAAAATTCGGCAACCGTGCCGGTTCTCTGACCTATCATCCTGTGAGTGATATAGGAGCCTCCATTGCAAGTGGTTCTTATCTGGCCGACGGCATGATTATCATGCCATGTTCGATGGGAACTCTTTCGTCCATCGCGCAGGGATCGTCGGATAATCTGATGTCTCGCGCAGCCGATGTTATGATGAAAGAGGGAAGAACATTGATCCTCGTACCACGTGAGACACCTCTTCATGCAATCCATCTGGAGAACATGCTGAAGCTTTCTCGTCTTGGTGTACGAATGATACCGGCTATGCCTGCTTTTTATTACAAACCTCAGACTATGGATGAGTTGATTCTGTTTTTGGTGGGGAAAGTGCTGGATAGCTTGCGCATCCCACATCAACTGTTTACAAGATGGGGAGAACCGGATGAACGGGGATAACGACTGAGTTCGATACAAGGCTGTTTTTTGCCAACGTGTTGCTCGGTTTATTTGTCCCCCGAATCCCGGGGTATTGGTGAGTGCTGATGGTGAGTCTTCATGAACCACAGTCTTGACCCATGCTCCGGCAACTTCTGTATTTTGTTTCAGAACAAGTCGCAGAGTTTAATTTTCGGGTGTCGGCTATGACATTCGGAGAAGAAAAACACGTTAGATTACCTTATAGAACAACACAAGCAAGAACGGTAAGCCGGGTTTTTCGTAATGCCTGCAGGCCCGACTTGCTGGAGGGGAAGGTAAGCATGAATTTATGGACTGACAATACGCTGATACGGGTGAACGAATGAAACTATTGGATATTTTCGGGTTGTTAAAAAAGGACATGGATTACATTGAGAAAGAATTGTATCGCAGTGTTCGAGGAGAACAGAAGCTGCTGAGTGAAACGTCACTTCATTTGCTCAAAGCAGGAGGAAAACGGTTGCGGCCCGTTTTTGTGTTACTTGGCGGGAAATTTGGTACATACGACATTGAACGTCTGAAGTTGGTTGCGGTTCCGTTGGAACTCATTCATTCCGCATCTCTCGTTCATGATGATGTTATTGATAATGCGGAGACACGCCGAGGCAAACCTACGGTGAAGTCAAAATGGGATAATCGGATTGCCATGTATACTGGAGACTATATCTACGGTAAGGCACTTGAAATGACTGCCGGATTATCCGATCCAGCGATTCATCGTATCCTTGCCAAAGCTATGGTACAGATGTCCATTGGTGAGATGGAGCAAATTCGCGACTTTTTCAATACGGGACAAAGTGTTCGTAACTATCTGCTGCGGATTCGCCGCAAAACAGCACTTTTGATTGCGGTTAGCTGTCAGTTAGGGGCATTGGCTACACGTGCGCCTGAACATGTATCTTCCCTGCTGTATACGTACGGATACAATGTGGGGATGGCTTTCCAGATTCAAGATGATGTACTTGATCTGGTAGGTACTGAGAAACAACTTGGCAAGCCACCTGGCAGTGACATGAAGCAAGGGAATATCACTCTTCCTGTACTTTATGCCTTGGAAGAATCCGATCTGCGGGAACCTTTGCTTAAGGAGATTTCCCGTGTCCAGCATGAAGAAGGACGGGCAAGTGCATCGGATGCAATTGGAATGATTCGCCAAAGTCAAGGAATTGCTAAAGCAGAAGCCCTTGCTGACCGATATATGAAGAAAGCGCTCGATGCTCTCGATCAGCTACCTAACATCAAGACGACCAAAAACCTGCGTGACATCGCTCATTTTGTGGTTAAACGTACGCATTAAACTTTGTATGACCTTCAACTCTCGGATTGCTCACACCCAAAGATGAACAGAACTGTGATATTCCTCATTGGGAGGATTTGGACATGTATGTTACAATCAGAGGGATTGCGTTTACATAGTGATTAACTTTGAACCGTGAGTGAGGAGTGAGCTGATGGATCGTACATTTTTGATGGTGAAGCCGGATGGTGTGCAGCGTGGATTGATCGGTCGAATTATTAGCCGTCTGGAAGACAAAGGATTTAAGTTGGTGGCAGGCAAATTGGTGCAGATGTCTGAGGATCAGGCAAAACGCCATTATGCTGAACATGAAGGTAAACCGTTTTTCGATGATCTGGTTCGTTTTATCACATCTGGGCCTGTATTTGCCATGGTGTGGGAAGGGGACGATATTGTGGCGCTTGCGCGCATCGTCATCGGAAAAACCAATGTGAAGGAAGCAGCTCCGGGTACCATTCGCGGAGACTTCGCCAGCCACACACCACACAATCTGATTCATGGGGCAGATTCACCGGAAAGTGCTTCCCGTGAAGCAGCAAATTTCTTTGCTTCAGATGAACTGGTGGTATACGACAAGAGCATCGCAGCCTGGTTGTAATTATTAGCCAAAAGGGTGATACACGATGCTGGAGCAAGAACAACTACTAGACCCGGATTACACCGGATTCATTCGTAAAATCAAAGAGAGCACAGGCATTGATCTTGCTCAATACAAGGAAGGCCAGATGAAAAGAAGGCTGACCACACTTCGCAACAAAAACGGGTTTCATACATTTTCTAACTTTTTTGAAGCTATGCAGAAAGATAAATCATTGTTTTACGAGTTCCTTGATCGTATGACGATTAACGTGTCGGAATTCTGGCGTAATCCCAATCGTTGGGAAGTGTTGCGGGACGAGATCCTGCCTGAGCTGCTGGGGTCCAAGCGTCGTGCTAAAGTTTGGAGTGCAGCCTGTTCAACAGGTGAAGAACCTTATACACTCGCCATGATTCTGGACACGATGGGCATTTTGAAGGACAGCTCCATTACGGCAAGTGATCTGGATGAAGGTGCATTGGCCAAAGCCAAGGAAGGGCGTTATATGGAACGCTCACTTAAGGATGTGCCAAAGGAAACGGCGAATCGTTACTTCAAGCAGGATGGCTTGGTATACCGTATTGATGAGCAACTCAAAAATTCGATCAAGTTCATGAAACAAAATTTGCTGGTGGACCGTTTTGACGATGGGTACGATCTGATTGTGTGCCGAAATGTCATGATCTATTTTACCGAGGAAGCCAAAAACCTGTTGTATCACAAATTTGCAGCAAGTTTGCGTCCAGGCGGTATTTTGTTTGTGGGCAGTACGGAGCAGATCTTCTCCCCGGGACAATATGGTCTGGAGACAGCAGAGACATTCTTCTATCGGAAAAAATAATGATAATGGTTGTTGAGCCGTCTGAAGCACATGTACATGTGTTCAGGCGGTTATTTGTATACCAAGTACAAGAAAGAGCCGACTTTCTTGTCAAAGCGGGTCAGCTATACTATAATAAGCAAAGAAATTATGGGATTTTAGCAATGTGAAGTTTAACAGTTTAAAGGGGGAACGTATTATGAGTTTACGCTATTTAACCGCAGGGGAGACGCACGGACCCCAATTGACCGCTATTATTGAAGGATTGCCAAGTAATTTGACGATTGATTTTGAAGAACTGAATTTCCAGCTTCACCGCCGTCAAAAGGGATATGGCCGTGGACGCCGGATGCAGATCGAGAAAGATCAGGCGAATTTTGTTGGTGGTATCCGTCATGGATATACAACAGGTGCTCCGGTAGCGCTGGTTGTTCAAAATAATGACTGGAAACATTGGCAGAATATTATGAATATTGAGCCGATTGAAGGCAGTGACGAAGAGAAACGTCGCGTTCATCGTCCTCGTCCTGGACACGCTGACTTGAACGGTGGACTCAAGTATAATCTCAAAGACTTGCGGAACGTACTGGAGCGCTCCAGTGCGCGTGAGACAACGGTACGTGTGGCATGTGGCGCCATTGCACGTCAATTCCTGGCTGAATTCGGAATCAAGGTAGCTGGACGTGTACTTCGTATTGGAGAGATCGAAGCTCCGTATCAGGACCTTCCGATTGATGAACTGATCGCAGTAACAGAAGCTTCCTCTGTACGTGTTACGGATGCTGAGACAGAAAAGAAGATGGAAGCTTACATCGACCAGATTAAACAAGAAGGCGATTCCATCGGAGGAATAGTGGAATGTATCGTTGAAGGTGTACCTATTGGCCTGGGTAGTTATGTTCAATACGATCGCAAGCTGGATGCACGAATCGCTCAGGGCGTAATGTCCATTAATGCATTCAAAGGTGTAGAGATTGGTATCGGATTCGAAGCCGGAGTCATTCGAGGATCACAGGTGCATGATGAAATCATGCATACGGACGAGCGCGGCTACCACCGGGCAACCAACCGTCTGGGTGGATTCGAAGGTGGTATGACAAACGGTATGCCAGTCGTTGTACGTGGTGTGATGAAGCCGATCCCAACGTTGTATAAGCCACTGCAAAGTGTTGATATTGATACAAAAGAAGCATTTACGGCTCAGGTTGAGCGCTCGGACGCTTGTGCTGTACCAGCAGCGAGTGTGGTTATGGAGCATGTTGTAGCTTGGGAAATTGCCAAAGCATTCCTGGAGAAATTCGGCGGCGATTCCATGGAAGAGATCCGTGCCAATGTTGCAAGTTATAACGCTCAACTGGAGAATTACTAATATGCGTCAGCTGACGGTACAGTTGGAGGAACGCTCATATCCGATTCTGATTGGCAGCGGCCTATTGGCACAAGCCCCTCAATATTTTGAGCAATATGGCTTGACCAAAAAAAGTCCGCTACTCATCATTACAGATGAAAATGTGGCTCCCAAATACTTGTCAGGTTTGGAGCAAACGCTACGTACGGCTGGTTATACAGTCGTATCGGCGGTTGTGCCCTCTGGTGAAACATCGAAATCTCTTTCGGTGTACCAGGATATGATGACCGTTGCGATCGAAGGTAAGTTGGATCGGAGTTCTGCGATTCTGGCCCTAGGTGGTGGGGTCGTAGGTGATCTGGCTGGCTTTGTTGCCGCTACATATATGCGTGGAATCAAGTTTGTTCAAGTACCTACAACGATTTTGGCGCATGACAGCAGTGTGGGCGGTAAAGTAGCTGTCAATCATCCGCTGGCCAAAAATATGATCGGTGCGTTCCACCAGCCCGAGCTAGTGCTCTATGATGTGGACACACTTCAATCCTTGCCACCACGAGATGTTTCGGCAGGTTTGTCAGAGATGCTGAAGCACGGGCTGATCCGTGATGCGGCTTTTGCACACTGGTGTGAGGAACATGCAGAGGAGTTGCTAGCGCTCAATCCCGAAGCGTTGGGATATGGTCTGGAGCGAGGTTGTGGTATCAAGGCAGAGATAGTATCCAGAGACGAGCGTGAAAATGGAGAACGTGCATTGTTGAACCTTGGACATACGATTGGTCATGCCATTGAAGCGATTGCCGGTTATGGAGAATTCCTGCACGGAGAAGCAATTTCCATCGGTATGGCTGGATCGGCATTGCTTGGTGAGAAGCTTGGTGCGCCAGCAGGGCTGTATGAAGATACGGTCCGCATGTTGCGTTCACTTCGCCTTCCAACAACGATGCCTGCTCATCTCGACACGGATGCATTAATGGAAGCGATGATGCATGACAAAAAGTTCCGTGAAGGTCATATGGTGTTTATCATTCCCGATCGGATTGGGGCTGCAAGAATTGTGAAGGACGTACCTGTGTCGGCAGTTCGGGACGTCATTGAAATGCTCAGGAAGGGAGAATAACAGCAATGGTCACACGGGGAATTCGCGGGGCTACAACAGTCACGCAGAACAACGAAGAACAGATTTTGAAAGAAACGGCTGTATTGCTGCAGGAGATCGTGGATCGCAATGAGATCCAACCGGAAGATATCTGTAGTGTGTGGATTACGTTAACTGGGGATCTGGATGCTGCTTTTCCGGCAAAAGCTATTCGCCAACTGGATGGCTGGGAACTCGTACCACTGATGTGTGCACTGGAGGTTCCTGTTAAAGGTGCCTTGGCGCAGTGCATTCGTTTCATGGTGCATGTGAATACAAACAAAGCTCAGAATGAAATCAACCATGTGTATCTGAACGGTGCACAGGCATTACGTCCGGATTTGGCAACACCTTCTGGCTCTTAAGTAGTGGGTTGTCAAACCGATCATAATGATGTATAGTGAGAACCAGTTGAGTAGAGTAGAGATTGAGCTGAGAGCAGCTGAGCTAGTGGAGTATATAGCAGAGTCCAGTGGGTGGTAACCGGGGCAACAGAAACCGGTCAACTGATTCACGGTACGTCGTGCTACGGAATAGGTAACAGGAACAGGGAAAACAAACGTGTCATAGGACATCTTGTTTTGATATATTTTGGTACAAACACAATCAATGTACTCTCCCATATTTTACGAAATATTGGAATGAGTAGTTGAAGTGTTATAACTAATTTATTTTCCCGATTGAATGATGTGAAATGCATCAATTCAGCGACCTGTGAATTAACCGAGAGCGAAGTATAGGGACTTGTTATTTATGAAGCATCACCCTGTTAAATACAGCTTATAACCAAACCTCTACCTGATGGTAGAGGTTTTTTTCGTATATTGAATTGCTTCTTCTACCCCTATAAGTTCAACTAAACTTTTACACAAAAACGGAGAGGACAGAAATAACCTGAAGAAGCGGAGCGTTCACATTTATCACCGGATTTTCCCTTTTGAAAGGGAATCAAAAAAATCTGGGGATAACAGTGATCGGAAGGTTGTTCTGTCATCGAAGTGCTCAGTGTAAACAATCTTTAGTTGAACTTACCTAAATCTGAAAGGACGTGATCTGATGATAACGCCAAACGTTAATCAAGTACTGAAAATGTCGAATGAGTATAATCTGATTCCGGTAGTCAAACGGATTCTGGCAGATATGGAGACTCCGATTCGAATATTCCGCCGTTATGCTGACAATGACCGTGCATTCCTGTTGGAAAGTGTAGAGGGGGGTATCCAATGGGCGAGATACTCGTTCATCGGTACAGATCCGTTCCTGATGATTTCGGCCAAGAAGGGTCGGATCGTTGTAGAAGAAGCAGGGGAAACTCGTGAATTGCCAGGCAAACCGATTGAAGAACTGAAAGCACTGCTGCGTAAGTATCGCAGTCCAAAAGATGATGAACTGCCACCATTCACAGGTGGGGCAATTGGTTTCTTTGGATATGATCTGCTCTCCTATTATGAGAAGCTTCCAGCCCACGCGCTGGATGACCTGAATATGGATGACATTCGTTTTATGTTCTGTGACCAGATTATCGTGTTTGACCATGTGAAGCAGCAGATGCTGCTCGTTGGTAACGTACACGTCAAGGACGGTGCAACGGATGACGAGATACGTCAAGCGTATGCAGTGACTTCGGAGAAGCTGGAGCAGACCGCAGAACGTTTGCAGCAGCAAGGACCAGGGGAGAACCTGAATCCGCGTTCCATTCCGGGAGACGTGGAACTGGGGGATATTCGCTCCAACCTCACGAAGGAGCAATTTATCGGTAATGTGGAACAAGCCAAAGATTACATTCGCGCAGGTGATATTTTTCAAGTGGTATTGTCCCAGCGTTTCCACATTGATACGGAAGTTTCTCCGCTCCACGTGTATCGTGTGCTCCGGACCCTGAATCCGTCACCTTATATGTACTACCTCAAAATGGATGATGAGATTATCGTGGGTACTTCGCCTGAAGCGCTGGTCAAGGTGGACGGGAATCGTGTGGAGACACGACCGATTGCAGGTACACGTCCAAGGGGGGCAACAGAAGCGGAAGATCGTGCACTCGCTGCTGATCTGCTCCAGGATGAGAAGGAACGCGCGGAGCATCTGATGCTGGTTGATCTGGGTCGTAACGATCTGGGCCGGGTATCCAGCTTCGGCAGTGTGAAGTGTGACATGTTCATGGAGATTGAACGGTATTCTCACGTTATGCATATGGTGTCCAACGTTACCGGCGAGCTTAGAGACGACAAGGATTTCTTCGATGCATTCCTCTCATGTTTGCCTGCGGGTACCGTATCCGGTGCACCGAAATTGCGTGCGATGGAGATTATCGCAGAACTGGAGAAAGAGGCACGGGGTGCATATGCAGGAGCGATCGGATACCTCGGATTCTCGGGTAACATGGATTCCTGTATTACGATTCGTACGATTATTTTCAAAAAAGGAAAAGCTTATGTACAGGCCGGAGCGGGAATCGTATGGGATTCTGTACCTGAGAATGAATATGAGGAAACGGTTAACAAAGCTAAAGCGTTGCTCAAAGCGATTCGAACAGCAGAAGCAATGTTTCCTGCCAAAGAAAAGGACAGCACGTTGAGACTGGCGAATGCAGACTACTTTGTCACACCAGCGGCCGCTAAGAACTGAGAGAGGAGAGACCGGAGATGAACATAAACCCAATAATGAATGAGAACCCTGTAACCCCCATTGCTGAGATTACTCGTGAGGAAGGCATGAAGAATGGCCTGGCGAAGATTTTGGAGGGCAGCCATCTGGAGCAAGCCGAAGCAAGAGATTTGATGTACTCGATTATGAGAGGTGAGGCAACGCCGGCTCAAATCGGAGGTTTGCTGATGGCGCTGCGGATGAAGGGGGAAACGGTGGATGAGATCACCGGTTTTGCTGAAGCCATGCGTGGTCAGGGTGGACGGATTCTAACGGATGGCAGCGGCTTGCTGGACACGTGTGGAACAGGTGGATCGGGTATTCACAAATTCAACATTTCCACAGCATCCGCCATTATTGCTTCGGCCGTCTCGGTTCGGGTCGCCAAACATGGCAACCGTTCAGCTTCAGGCAAAGCGGGTAGTGCAGATGTATTAGAGGCACTCGGTGTAAATATCCATCTGAACGGGGAGCAGGCCAGACAATGTCTGGATGATATCGGAATCTGCTTCTGTTTTGCCCAAGTATATCACCCTTCCATGCGACATGCGGCAGGACCAAGAAAAGAGCTGGGTGTTCGTACCATTTTCAACATGCTCGGACCTTTAACGAATCCTGCGGGAGCAGATCGCCAATTGCTTGGCCTGTATGATCGTTCCCGGACGCCGATGATTGCTGAAGTACTGAATCGTCTTGGTCTCAAAAGAGCGTTGGTTGTGGCCAGCCATGATGGTCTGGATGAAATCAGTATCTCGGCACCAACTCAGGTATCTGAACTTCGCAATGGTGAAGTGCACACCTACGATATTGATCCACGTGATATGGGTTTGTCTCTGCATCCGCTCGAAGCGGTGCTTGGAGGAGATGCGGCACAGAATGCCGAAATTATTAAGAGGATCTTCCAGGGTGAGCAGAGTGCCTATCGCGATGTCGTTCTGTTGAACGCCGGAGCGTGCATCTATGTATCCGGTCTTGCAGATAGCATTGCTGAAGGGGTGACACTTGCCGCAGAAGCGGTAGATTCGGGCAAAGCTGCCGGGAAGCTTGAACAGTTAATTCATACAACGGAGGCGTACAGTCATGTATCTTGATCGAATCGTTGCAACCAAACATAAAGAAGTTGAAGTTCTGGCACAGACATTTCGCATGGATGAAGCTATCCAAAAAATCGAACAACTACCTGCAACCCGGGGGTTTGAAAAAGCACTATCAAGCGGACGCAATCGCAAACTCGGCCTTATTGCTGAAGTGAAGAAGGCTTCGCCGTCCAAAGGGTTGATCCGTCCGGATTTTCATCCGGTAGAGATTGCTGCCGCTTATGAACGAGCAGGTGCAGACTGCATCTCCGTATTAACAGATGTGTCGTATTTTCAAGGGAGCAATGAGTACTTGCAGGCGATTCATCAAGCGGTGAACATTCCGCTATTGCGCAAGGATTTTATTATAGATGAACGACAGATTGCCGAGGCAAGATTGCTGGGTGCGGACGCGGTATTGCTGATTGCCAGTATTCTGACACCTGAACAGATTCGTCAATATCTGGAATTCGCCAAAAGTTTGGGGCTGGATGCCTTGATTGAAGTCCATGATCGAACAGAACTGGAGCAGGTATTGGAGATTCCGCAGGCAACACTTGTGGGCATCAACAATCGTAATTTGAAAACATTCGAAACCAGTCTGAACACAACACTGGATTTGATGGAATTGATTCCAAGTGGCGTTACCTTGATTAGCGAAAGTGGTATTGACGGACCAGAATCAACAGTACCTCTGATCCAGGCCGGTGTTCATGGTATTCTCGTAGGTGAGCATCTCATGCGCAAGGATGATGTCGAGGCGGCTGTATATGATCTGATGGGACCCAAATGATGAATACTTCCATACACGATGGCACAGGCGAAAGTATGTCAGAACTGAGAAACCCGCTGCCAGCGGCCGTAAAAATATGTGGACTTCAGGACGTTGAAGTGCTAAAATCGATGATAAACTTGCCTGTGGATTACATTGGTGTTGTTTTTGCCAAATCACGCCGCCGAATCGAACCCGAGCAGGCTGCTGCATTAAGAACGGTGTTGTTCGAATGGTCTACTTATGATCGGCCGAAGCTTGCGGGTGTATTTGTGAATCCTACGCTCGAAGAACTGGAACACATTATGGACATTGCTCAGCTGGATGTTATTCAACTGCATGGACAGGAGACTGCGGAATTTTGCCAGCAGGTGAAGCAGCGGTGGAATGCCAAAGTGTTCAAAGTTTTCTCTTTTCCCAAAGATGAAACGGGACCGGAAGCTGATGATGCAGCAATAAGGGCTCTTGATACTTATGATAAATTCGTGGATGCGATATTGCTCGATACCCATGATCCTCTATATGGAGGGGGCTCCGGCAAAACGTTTGCCTGGGAGCGAATCCCTGCCTATGCTGAATGGGCAAAAAGTCGCGAAATTGCTCTGTTCGTTGCAGGAGGTTTGCAGCCGGACAATGTACAACAACTAATACAGACATATGCACCTTTCGGCGTCGATGTATCCAGCGGCGTGGAGACTGAAGGTGTGAAGGATATTGCCAAGATTACAGCATTCGTAGAAAGGGTGAAGCAGGCATGACACATCAATTGCCGGATCAACACGGGCGTTTCGGTCACTTCGGAGGCCGCTTTGTACCTGAGACACTAATGAACGCACTTATTGAGTTGGAGGAGGCATACAGCCACTTCTCTGAAGATGAGGAATTTAACAAGGAACTGAACTATCTGCTAAGCGAGTATTCTGGACGTGAAACGCCATTGTATCATGCAGAGCAATTGTCACGCCGATTGGGCGGACCGAAAATTTATCTGAAACGTGAAGATCTCAATCATACAGGCGCGCACAAAATTAATAACGCCATTGGACAAGGTTTGCTTGCCAAACGGATGGGCAAAAAGAAAGTTATTGCCGAAACGGGTGCAGGTCAACATGGCGTTGCAACGGCAACCGTAGCCGCATTGCTTGGATTGGAATGCAAAGTATTTATGGGCGAAGAAGATACAGAGCGTCAACAGTTAAACGTATTTCGGATGAAGCTGCTCGGAGCAGAAGTGATTCCGGTTACGTCCGGAACACGGACACTGAAGGATGCTGGTAACGAAGCACTTCGCTACTGGGTCAGTAATGTGGAGGATACATTCTATGTGCTCGGATCAGTGGTTGGTCCTCATCCATATCCGATGATGGTGCGGAATTTCCAACGTGTGATTGGTGATGAGACCCGTCGTCAGATTCAGGAGATCGAAGGGCGTTTGCCGGATGTAATTGTAGCAGCTGTTGGTGGAGGAAGTAATGCGATCGGTATGTTCTATCCATTTATCGGCGATCAGGATGTGAAACTTGTTGGTGTTGAAGCCGCAGGCAAAGGGGTCGAAACCGAGTATCACGCTGCGACGATGACCAAAGGTACGCATGGTGTATTCCAGGGATCTATGAGTTACCTGTTGCAGGATGAGTATGGACAGGTTCAGCCAGCACATTCCATCTCGGCCGGACTTGATTATCCGGGTGTTGGTCCGGAGCATTCCTATCTCAAGGATATTGAACGGGCAAAATATGTACCGATCACGGATCAGGAAGCACTGGATGCCCTGCAACTCCTATGTCGGACGGAGGGAATCATTCCTGCTCTGGAGTCTGCACATGCGGTAGCCCAAGTTGTCAAACTGGCGCCTGAACTTACAGCAGATGATATTGTAGTCATTTGTCTGTCGGGACGTGGAGACAAGGATGTTGAATCGATCATGAAATACACGGGAGGTGACTTGGGATGAATCTGATGGACCAGACCTTCCAGCAATTGAAGGAACAGAATCGCACGGCACTTATTCCATTCTTAACCGTGGGAGACCCGGATGTGGATACAACGATTGATATCATCAAGGAGCTTGAACAGGCTGGAGCGGACATTTTGGAACTGGGTGTTCCCTATTCAGATCCGCTTGCAGATGGCCCAGTCATTCAGCGTGCTTCCGAACGTGCGCTGAAAAGCCAGATTACCATTCGTACTGTTATGGAAACTGCTGCAAAAGCTCGTAAGGCAGGTGTGAAACTGCCGTTTGTACTGTTCACCTATTATAATCCGGTATTGCAGACAGGACTGGATGTATTCTTTGATGAATTGGTCAAACACGATATTAGTGGCATGATCATTCCGGACCTGCCGATTGAGGAAGCGGAAGAGATGCGTGAACGGGCAAATCGTGCGGGTGTGCATCTGGTGCCGCTTGTTGCACCTACCTCTAATGCCCGGATTGAGCGGATTGTAACGGGAGCGAGTGGCTTTATCTATTGTGTATCATCCCTAGGGGTAACCGGAGAGAGAGCTTCTTTCTTTGATGGCGTTGAAAGCTTCATTGAGACGGTGAAAAGTCTGACAGACCTCCCTGTAGCGGTAGGTTTTGGTATCTCCAGTCATGAGCAGGTGGCACATTTCTCCCGCATCTGCGATGGCGTTGTTGTAGGTAGTGCCATTGTTCGTCAGGTGGAAGATTCGATTCCTCTGCTTGAAAATCCGGATACGCGTGCAGCGGGACTGTTGCAAATTCGCAACTTTGTGGCACAATTAAAGGGATAGAGATGTCCTGAAAGGACATCTTTTGGACACATGAGGTGCACGCTGATTCGTGTCTAACATTATTTCAATAACAGGAGGCGGTCGGGTTGAAACCGAAATCCCAGATTGTCAATCTGCCTGTGTACCAGCCGGGCAAACCGATTGAAGAAGTGAAACGTGAACTGGGGCTTGAACAAGTCATCAAGCTGGCCTCCAACGAAAACCCGTACGGCAGTTCTCCTGCCGCTCTGGAAGCCATTACGAAAGAAATGACTAATATAAGCATATACCCAGATGGTAGCTCGGTTGAGCTGACGGGAGTTCTTGCCAAGCATCTTGGCGTTGAACGGAACAACTTAATATTTGGTTGTGGTTCCGATGAGATTATTGCTTTGATCACAAGAGCTTTCTTCTTGCCGGGTGACGAGACCATCATGGCAGATCAGACATTTTCTGTATATAAAAGCAATGCAGATATTGAGGGTGCCGTGTCCATCGAAGTGCCTCTGAAAAATGGCACGCATGATCTGAGCGCGATGCTCGCGCAAATTAACGACAAAACCAAAGCAGTATGGGTGTGTAATCCAAATAATCCGACAGGTACGATTATCTCCGAGCAGGAACTTACAGCCTTTATGGACCGTGTGCCTGCTCATGTGATGGTCATACTGGACGAAGCTTATTATGAATTCGTAACCGATGAAGCATACCCGCAAAGTATACCATTGATCGAACGGTATCCGAACTTGGTCATCCTGCGGACATTCTCCAAAATTTACGGTTTGGCTTCGCTTCGGATCGGATATGGTATTGCACGTCCCGAAATTATTGATTTGATTAACCGTGTACGTGAACCGTTTAACACCTCCCGTTTTGGACAGGTTGCGGCAACCGCTGCACTACTGGATCAGGATTTTGTTCAAGAGTGCTCGAAGCGGAATGCAACGGATCGGGATTACCTGCAAAATGAATTTACACGGCTCGGATTGTCGTATTTCCCTTCACAGGGTAATTTCATTATGGTTGACCTGAATATGCCTTCGGCAATTGCGTTCCAATCCTTGCTCAAACAAGGCATTATCGTTCGCTCAGGATTCCACGTATACCCAACTTACATTCGTGTGTCCGTCGGAACATCAGAACAGAACCGTGCATTTGTCACGGCACTGGAGAACACGCTGGCTGAGAAGGCGGTAGCACGCCCTTAATACTGGCGATGAAAGAGTGAGGACCCATGAAACTAAAAATTGCAATGATTGGTGTAGGACTCATCGGCGGTTCACTGGCGCTCTGCTTCAAAGGCAAGCCAGATGTAACCGTGATGGGCTACGCCCACTTGGATGAACTGAAGGACAAGTACATAGCGAGCGGTGTAGTGGATGATGCTACGCTCTCTCTGGAAGAAGCGGTAGAGGATGCCGACTTTATTTTTTTGTGCGTTCCCGTAGGTTTGCTTGAATCCTATTTTGAAAAGCTCTCCAAGCTGCCATTGAAAAAAGGATGTATCATCACGGACGTAGGAAGCACTAAAGCTTCCATTGCCGCTTGTGCCGAGCATGTGCGGTTGACTGACGCTTACTTCATTGGTGGTCACCCTATGGCGGGGTCGGAGCGTGCAGGCGTAGATGCGGCCTCAGCCGTGTTATTTGAGAATGCATACTATGTCTTAACCCCTTCAGAACATGTACCTGAGGAAGCCTACAGCAGGTTGTCTGAGCTGCTTGCGTATACGCGGGCACAGATCGTGCGTGTGGAGCCTCTGCTGCACGATGACATCGTGGGGGCGATTAGTCATCTGCCACATGTTATTGCTGTTGCGCTGGTGAATCAGGTACGTGAATATAATGAGTCGAATCCACTGTATAAAATGCTGGCTGCAGGCGGTTTTCGGGATATTACCCGGATTGCGTCCAGTGATGCGATTGTGTGGAGAGATATCTTGCTTAGCAACCGTGATGTACTGCTGGGCTTGCTTAAGGACTGGAATAGCCAGATGACGGCCTTTACGGATATGCTGGAACATAAGAACGGTGAAGGTATAGAGGAGGCATTCCGTCAGGCCCGCGAGTTCCGCAGTATATTACCAGAACGACGCAAAGGCATGATTTCGCCGTTATTTGATCTATATACTGATGTTCAGGATGCACCGGGTATGATCGGTAAGATTGCAACTGAGCTTGGGGCGAATGATATCAACTTGAGCAACTTGGAGATTATCGAAAACCGGGTGGATGTGCCGGGCATTATGCGTCTGTCTTTCCGTCAGGAAGAAGATATGGAACGAGCCAAGACGTTATTGGATTCCTTAGGCTATCAAGTGTGGATATAAGACGAGAAAGAGGGCGAAAGCCCTCTTTTTTGTGAGGTTATATTGGAGTTGTTATTTGATTTTCAGTCACACAAAAAAAGGATGTATTATCCTGATTTACCGAAAGATATAATTAATTCAAACAATTTTACTGAAAGTGTTGACAAAATGAAAACGTATACATATAATAAGGGTACAGTATGGTTTCTCTCCACTCCTATCCAATAACTGTATTGCTCCACGTGAGCAATGGCCGCTTATGTAAGCGGTCTTTTTTTTGTCTTAAAAAGTTATGGGAAAGGCATTGATATGTTAATAGTTACATTTGAACTTACATCCTCTATTTACATCTCCCTCCTTAATCTGTTAGGATACCTTAGATCCAATAAATATCACATTTTTGTAACCTTTTCAGTATATCGTCCGTCTATATAAGCAAGGGTTACCAAAAAGGCTCAAAATGAAGTCATGAACGTGAAAATGACCGCATATGAATGACAGGTCGGGTTTTGCGGATGCCAATGGATTTGCCAGGATGATGCAGACCGTTGTACAATAAATACTGTTAATGTAGAAACGTTGGGGAAATTGCCATTACATAGGGGAATTTGGCGGGAAGGCCAGTTATGGCGCTGAACGCTTTTTATATGCGGTGAGAACCGCAACTTTTTTGTGCCTGTTCGGTAATACATGGATAGAGTCGAACGGGGAGAAGCACATGGATGGGCGAGGAGGGGTCGCACTCAAATGACGGATTCCCAGTTGATTCGAGAGATCAAGGAAGGTAACCTGGAGTTATATTCCGAGCTGATGAGTCGTTATCAGCGTAAAATACTGGCTTTCGTATATCATATGTTGAAAAGTTCCAATATGGAGCTGCTTGCGGAAGATCTCTGTTCTGAGACTTTCTATAAGGCGTTCCGCAGTCTGCACTCTTTCCGTGAGGTGGATGCCTCATTCTCAACCTGGTTATATACCATTGCGAGAAATACGGTACTGAGTGAGCTTCGCAAACAGCGCAGCGGAAATGTCCCACTTGAAGAGAGCGGGATTGTTCCCGTTGCTCCTTCGGAGAATGCACCGGAGTATGCTGTACTACGCAGCGAGCGGGTGATGCTGGTTAGGGATGCGATTAACAATTTGCCGGAGAAGCAGCGTTCTGCGATTATACTCCGCGAGTATGATCAACTAGACTACCAAGAGATTGCGAATATTCTTGGGCAGAGCGTCAGTTCTGTGAAATCGCTATTATTCAGAGCAAGATCAAGCGTAAAAACTCAATTGGAACCTTATTTCTTCGAACCGGTGTACGAGCCATATGAAGGGATGAAGAACCGATGAATTGCAATGAAGCCCAGGAACTGTTTGCACTGGTCTGGGACTTGCCGGAAACTCATCCTCAGCGGATTGCATTTCATGCTCATCTCGCTGGTTGTGATGAGTGCTCCGAGCAGTTTGAGGTCTGGGAAGAAGCTCAGATCTTGCTGCACAGCATTCCGGTTCCAGTGACAGAACAACAGGCAGAGAGAGTGAACCGTAACGTTATGGACCGGATCTACGCGGAGTCTCCATGGCTTCTGCCGGAAGAGGTAAAGGTTAATCGTTTCTCTGCTGTGATCCGCAAGCATATGTCTTTGTGGATCGCCGCGTTCCTGGCTATTTTTTTATGCAGCTTTCTGTATATGGCAATGTTTAAGCCAGACGTATCAGAAGCTGAGCAAACCAAGGTTGTTGCTACGGGTATTCTGGAGACAGGGGTTGCCGGAAGCGGACCATCGTCCTCTGGAATGTATCAGTACAACATGACTGGAGCGGACAGAGGAAGTATCATAGAACCTTTTGTTGTGAGCATGGGACCTGCTTATCCGCAGTATTGGATGGCCCTCTCTTTACTTGCAATAGGAATGGCGTTATTTTCTCTTGGACGTATGCATCGAACAACGAATAAACGCAAACAAGGTGCGAGTGCATAGGTAATAACCTTTCGTTCGCCGTGTGGAGAAATGAGGGATGTAAGTGCGAATCGGGCTTATTCGTCACGGTCTTACAGACTGGAATGCGGCGGGCCGTATACAGGGTCAGACGGATATTCCTCTGAATGGAGAAGGTCGTGAACAGGCAGAGCGCCTGGGAAGACGTCTGCTGACGGAAGAATACCAATGGGACTATATCATCACAAGTGGATTATCGCGGGCACAGGAAACAGGGGAGATTATCTCAAAGCTGTTGAATGTACCTTTGCTTGAGCCGGACGCACGGTTGAAAGAAAGGGCTTTTGGTCAGATTGAAGGTCTGACTTCAGAAGAACGGGTTGCCCGTTGGGGCCAAGCCTGGGAGACATTGGACTTGGGACAGGAGCAGGTAGCGGATATCCAGATTCGTGCACTGGCGTTTCTGGAAGATCTATGGTCTGCCTATCCGGACCAAAACGTGCTCATTGTCACTCACGGAGCTTTCTTGGCCAACCTGTTAACAGCTTTGTTTAAAGATCGGTATACAGAACGGATTGGAAACCTGTCACTGACGATCCTGGAAAAGGAACGTGATGACTGGAGTCCGCTGTTATATAATTGCACACGACATCTGTCTTTGGACACAGCGAAACAACCTGAGTAAGTTAACTTGGGTTGTTTTTTTGCGTTTTATGGGGAAATAAAGACTGTATATGATTTCAAACCTCTCATTTTTCTTCTGATTGACCAACTTGAGGCATAGTATGTTTTAAAACATAAAAGATTTCCAAAAAGAGGTTTAGATTATGGGAATTCCGTCAACGATGTTTACAAAACCAAACTATTTCAGGCTCCGAATCAGCAGTCGAAGTAGTTAACGGGCGAGGCGATGGACCCATGAATCTAGCGGATATGCTTACTTTTGCCGATATTGGCCAGCTTAATCGAATAGCAGACTATTACCAATGTGAATGCAAGCCCAATTCCAAACATGAACTCATCCAGAGTATTCTCACTACATTGGGCAGCAGACCTTTTTTTGAGCAGCAGGTACGTCAACTGAATCAAGCAGATCAGCGTTTTTTGAACAACTTGTTGTTTGACCCTCGCCAGTATTATGGTATGGAAGAACTCATTGCCATAGCCCGTCAATCGATGGACAAAAAGGAGAGTGAGGCTGGCGCGAGTCCACGTGATCTCATCGTTCGCTTCAATAAGAGTGGATGGTTGTTCAATGGGACAACGCAGCAGACCAGGTATTTGTATCAGGTACCCCAGGATCTGAAACTAAGATTCAGGGATGTGTTATCCACACGTCTGCGAGCAGGGATTACCAAAACAACAGAACCACCCATGTATCGGGATGAATATCATCTCTTAGCGGATGATCTCAAGTTGTTCCTGCAGTTTGTCCAGCAGCACGAAATTGCCCTTAACGCTGAAGGCATGATGTACCGTCGCTCTCAACAGCAGATTATGGAGCATCTGCACATTAGTGAGGAATTGGTGGGCAAAGGTGGATGGAGATTCGGATATGGCCGTTCCTTCAAGGATTACCCGGATCGTTTCGCACTTCTCTACGACTATGCATTTCACCATCGGCTGGTTCGTGAGGAGCAAGGCACGCTGAAGTTATCACCAGCTGGAGAAGACAAGCTGGGAGCTGAGAAAACAGCCGAAATGATACAGCTATTTAGGTTTTGGTTAAGATTGTATAAAGGTGCTATTCCCAATCTGTCCTCTATTGTATATTGGACAGGCGAATGTGCCCAAGAATGGTCAACCGCCGAGTCGCTGTTTCGTCAGATCGGTCCGTTCATTCAGCCGTTTTACTATGATACGGCCGAGGCCATCTATGATAACAGAATTGTTAAAATGATGTTGCATCTCGGCATGGTCCGTATTGGGGAACATGAGGAAGGCAGGACTATACAAATGACAGCCTGGGGCACACGTCTTGCTGCATCCTGTCGCTCTATCTCAGGAGACATTACGCCTATTATGTTTGACAAGTGAAGGACAAGTTGCTAAAATCACTCCCAAATTAAGGAGTGATAATAATGATAATTCCATACAAAGGTCTACAACCTCAGTTACACCCTTCGGTATATATGGCTGAAGGTGCAAAACTGATCGGTGATTTGAGAATGGGAGAAGAGTCTTCCGTCTGGTTCAATGCAGTCCTGCGGGCTGATTTGGCTCCTATTATCATTGGAAAGCGCTGTAATATTCAAGATAACGTTGTCGGGCATGTCAATACTGATCAACCTTTGATTGTGGGAGATGATGTCTCAGTAGGACATACAGCGATCATTCATGGTTGTTGTATTGGAACAGGATCATTAATCGGCATGGGAGCCATTCTGCTGAATGGAGCCGATATTGGCGAATATACGCTGATTGGAGCCGGTTCTGTTGTTACTGAGAATAGTAAAATTCCGCCCTATACTCTTGCTTTGGGGACACCTGCCAAAGTGATACGTGAGCTGACTGATGCCGATCTGGAGCGGATGTCCAGAACTTCACTGGGTTATGTTACCAAAGGAAAAGAATATAGGAGCTCTTAAATCCGTTTTGGAGGTGCATCCTATTGGATAAAATGAAAGTTACGTATGAAGTCATGTTGGGGCTGGCAGCTGAGATGGTGTGGGACGAAGCGCTTCGCAAACAGCGCAGCGAGAAGCTCTATTTGGAAATCGATAAAGCGTTAGCTACCGGAGACGAAGTAGCTTTCCGGAGTCTGACGGATGAACTGAGGACCATAAACTGATAGGCAAAATAGTTCCTTTCTGATATAAAAGGGAATGCGCAAAGGCGTATTTCCTTTTTTGATATGTGTAATTCCAAAATGAATGTCTGGATTTATAAGATATGGTCATATATAATATGGGAATAAAATGGATAGAGAGGGGATATAGGGAATTGAAATTCAGTGAGATGACTCAAGACAGCTGGGCTGAACTGCAACTCTATCTGGATACATGCCTTATTCCATACACAGCTCTTAGCGGTGAGCAGTCGCCAGTTGAAGCTACCGAGGCATTGGAGCGGCTGAGAGATTTTCTGGATCTGGTCGAAATTCCTTTCAAAGGGAGAATCATGACTTATCCAGCCTTTCATTATGCTAATTCGGAATTGTCAATGACATTAAATTCCTTGTCCGCACAGCTTAAATCCTCAGGATTCAAATATGTGGTTATTATGTCATCAGATGGTCATTTGGATGGCATGGAAATTCCAGCTGCTGATCTGGTTTTGAGTCGGTCCGTGTTAACTCGTGAGGTCGGAGAAGAAGGGATTGCGAGATTTGTAGGGGAAAAGATACGAGAGTTGTGGAAAAAATAGTTTTTAGCGACAAATGTGACAATTTTACAACAATTTTTTAATAACGCTTACAATTGAACCTTAAAAATGTGTGACAAATTCTTGACGGTGTTCTAGGGCTACTATATGATTATGTATGTTCTAGTAAGTCGTGGAATTTATGAAAATGAAAACGTTTGAGAGAGTTGGCTGAAAAAGGGGGTTGGAGACAGTATGAGCAGTGAGCATGACCACCACGAAGCTTCATTGAAATTGCCAAGCCGCATGGAGATGTCACGCAGGCAGTTTTTGACGTACACGCTTGGTGGAGCTACAGCCTACATGGCCGCCGGTGCAATCCTTCCTATGGTCCGTTTTGCGGTGGACCCGATTTTGCAACATAAGGGAGAAGGCACCTCTGTCAAAGTAGCTGAAATCAGCAAAATTACGAATGAGCCTCAAGAATTCACCTTTGAACTTAAACAACAGGATGGTTGGTATCTGAGTAATGCATCGTTAGTGGCGTGGATTCGCAAAGACGAGCAGGGTAAAATTTATGCACTCTCACCTATCTGTAAACATCTGGGATGTACAGTAGGCTGGAATAGTGACAAGCAGTACCCTGACGAGTATCATTGCCCCTGCCATGGCGCGCACTATGACAAGGAAGGGAAGAATCTTGCCGTAGCCCCCAAACCGCTGGATGAGTACGTAGTCAAGGAAGAGCAGGGTTGGGTATATCTGGGCGACATTGTTCCGAACACCCGAGTGAATTAGGAGGCGTGAACGCAGATGTTTAAAAATGTCTATGACTGGATTGACGAGCGTCTTGACATCACGCCAATCTGGCGGGACGTTGCGGATCATGAAGTTCCAGAGCATGTAAATCCGGCTCATCACTTTTCCGCATTCGTGTACTGCTTTGGTGGATTGACGTTCTTTATTACTGTTATTCAGATTCTGTCAGGCATGTTCCTGACCATGTATTATGTACCTGATATTATCAATGCCTACGCAAGTGTGGAGTACCTGCAGACCAAAGTAGCCTTCGGCCAAATTGTTCGCGGCATGCACCACTGGGGAGCCAGTCTGGTTATCGTAATGATGTTCTTACATACGATGCGTGTGTTCTTTACAGGCTCTTACAAGGCACCGCGTGAAATGAACTGGGTTGTCGGCATGCTGATCTTTTTCGTCATGTTGGGCCTGGGGCTCACAGGGTACTTGTTGCCATGGGATAACAAAGCCTATTTTGCAACAAAAGTAACATTGGAGATTGCTAACACGGTTCCTTGGCTAGGACCGATTATTAAAGAATTCCTGCAAGGCGGTACGATTGTTGGTGCACAGACACTAACCCGATTCTTTGCCCTGCACGTATTCTTCCTCCCCGCTGTGCTTCTGGTGCTTCTGGTCGGACACTTTATCATGATCCGCAGACAGGGCATTTCGGGACCACTATAAACTGAGAAGGGAGGAATCGCAATGGCTCACGGACATAAGAAGGATGATGAGGAAAAGGTTATCTTTGTCGGTGATTCACGGGTCCGTAAAGGGGCGGGATTCATTACCCCTCCTGATTACACGGCGTATCCCGGCAAATCAGAAGCCTTTATTCCCAACTTCCTGCTGAAAGAATGGATGGTTGGTGTCGTTGTATTGGTGGGGATTCTGGTACTAACGATCTCAGAACCTGCACCTTTGGGCTATCCGGCCAATCCGAGCGCATCCGTAATTCCCATGCCGGACTGGTACTTCCTTTTTCTGTATCAGTACTTGAAGTATCCATACGCATCGGGCGATTACGTTCTGCTCGGGGTACTGGGGGTCAGCGGAGTCGCTTTTGGAGCTTTGCTGCTGGCACCATTCCTGGACACAGGCAAGGAGCGGCGTTTCTATAAACGCCCAATTGCTTCATCACTGATGATTTTGTCGGTCATTTCTGTATTCTACCTGACAAATGTAGCGTGGACGCACTACGAGCATGAGTTGGAAGCAAGTGGACAGAAGCCTGAACATATTCAACGTGAAGAAGAAGCGCTGGAGAGGCGTGAACAGGGGCTCCCACCCGTTTCCAATGCACCTGGACAGCAAGAAGAAGTTGCGATCGTGGAACAGGATGATCCTGCAATGGAAACGTACAAGAAGGCCGGTTGTATTGGCTGCCATGCGGCTGATATGAAGGGCGCAAGTGGACCTTCACTTCGGGGTGTGGGTGACAAGCACAGCCAGGAAGAGATTCTGACCATTATCAAAGAAGGCTACAATGCAATGCAGCCTCAGTATAATAATGCTATTGCTCAAGGTGTTACGGATGAAGAGATTACTCATCTGACCGAATGGCTTGCGAAACAGAAAGCAGAACAGTAAAATCGAAATAACCAATGAAACCTGATCGTTTATGCGGTCAGGTTTTTTTGAAGTGTTTTTTTGGACAGCACTGTATCGTGCACAATATTGATGAAGGAAGGGGCAGGGAATGTGGCTTTATCGTATTTCTGGAGTAGAGAATTTCTAACCAATCGTTATTTCCTGTGGCTATTATTTTGGTGTAATGCGGTAGGAACGGTATACGGATACATCTGGTACGGAGAGCAAATGAAATTGACGCTGGCTGAGCAGCCGATGTGGCAGATCGTATTTGTGCCAGATAGCCCAACAGCGAGCTTGTTTTTTACTTTAGCGTTGTTATGGGTCTTGTACCCGCCACGGTCCATCATTATCAAACGGATCGGACATGTGATTCAGGCGCTTGCCGTGGTTACATCTGTGAAATATGGCGTGTGGGCCGTGTCCATTATTTTCGCTGGCTGGATGCAAGGCGGTACACAGCACTGGCAAGACTGGATGTTGATTGCTTCGCATAGTGCGATGGCCATTGAAGCTCTTATTTATGTACGCTTTTTCGGCTTCCGCTGGGCTTCCCTTGTCGTTGCAGGTCTTTGGACGCTGTTGAACGATACGATGGATTATACATATGATATTTACCCTTGGTTACCCGCTTCCCTCTATGATCATGTAGATGGTGTGCGTAATTTCACATTCGGACTGACACTGGTGAGCATTCTGTGCGCGTGGCTGGCCTTAAGACAAGCGAAACGAACCTGATATCCGATCTTGAGCTTGTTCTAACGAACTGTTTCCCGCCATACATTGGTGGTGGGAGGGATGTCCATGAAGAGAACGTTTGGGGTCAAAACTGGCTTATTGGTGGTATCGTTCATGGCTCTGCTGCTTTGGACGAACTTAGCATATCGTGTATCCGCGCAAAGTGAAGCATTAAATTCGAATTCAGATCAGCAAGTGTCCACAAGCAATTCAATTGCACAACTGAATGAGGAAGCAGCCATATTGTATCGTCAGGCGCTCGAGAATAATATTGAAGAAGTGCGAGGAAGCATTCTGCGTATCAGTAAAAGTTTGGAGCATATCTCCTTTGAGGGACAAACAACAGTCGAGGGCATTCACGCCTTGTCCGAAACCATAGTTGAAGTGAAACAAGCCGTTGTGAAGGTGAAAAATGACGACGCTTCTCTTCAACAGTCCTCTGCCAAGCTCAGACTTGCAGCAGATAGTCTCGCGAATCCAACCAAGCCTTTATGGCTTCAGTATTATAAAATCGTGAAAAACGATCTGGACGCTTTATCCGCTGCTACAAATCAAGGGCAAACTGCCGCCGTACTGGCAAACCGCTACACCGTTCTGGAGGAGCATTATGAGACGATTCGTCCTGCCGCACTGATTCGCCGTGAACCGTATGAAATTGCTCAGATGGACGCTTGGTTATCTCATACCAAAGGGCTTACCAATGCAAAGCAGCCAGATCTGGCTCAGTTAAAGAGCATGGTGGGCCATGGGGAGGAACTGGTGAACCAGTTGTTTGGTCGCGAGAAGGACGAGAGTGCCTTTGTACCGTTTGTACAGGGTCCTGATCGCAGGGCAGCCGGGCTGCTCATTAGTTCGGTCATTGTGGCGACGTTAAGTTACGCCGGATATCGTAAATATCGTGCGCAGCAGCAGGGGATTTTTCCTTTTCGGCGCTAATCGGATATGAACTTGATCCTAGTCTATAAATGGTATATAAAAAAAGACCTCTTTCCGCATGAATAGCCACGCTAACGGCTCTTCATGTAAAAAGAGGTTTTCTTATAGTTTCTGAGTACGTACATCAGCTTTCTTTGAAACCTTCGCCATGTACATCGTGAACATCGTTGATGATGACAAAAGCTCTCGGGTCAATGGAACGTACAATGGTCTGCAGACGCCTGAACTCTTGCCTGGAGATCACGCAGTAGGCCATGTGTTTGGCCTGTTTAGAGTACGCGCCAATGGCTGGAATGAGGGTGACGCCACGATCCATATCCCGTGTGATCTGGTCCGCAATCTCGGGTGCATGGTCACTAATGATCATAAATGCCCGGGCAGAATATGCACCTTCCTGAATAAAGTCAATGACTTTGGAGGCGATGAATACAGCTACAAGCGTATACAGAATTTTTTCTTTGGGGATGTAGATGAGAGAGAGCCCGATAATCACAAAATCGATGCCCAGTAATACTCGTCCCATACTCCACCCGTACTTCCGATTGAGAATACGAGCAATGATGTCTGAACCGCCCGTCGTTCCACCCCAACGAAATACGATGCCAAGACCGGCTCCAAGGGTAACACCTGCATATAGTGCTGCTAACAGGAGGTCATTCTCGGTATGTAATGGTTCAATCCAGCCCAAGTGAATCAACTTCTCAAACAACCATAGAAAAACGGTCAGTGCCCCAATTCCGATACCCGTATAGATCATCTGTCTGCCGCCCAAAATTTTGAGCCCGATCAGAAAGAGGGGAACATTCAGAATCAAGGTTGTAAGTGAAGGTGAGATGCCAAAAGCGTAATTGATCAGCACCGTAACCCCGGTGAGGCCACCTTCCATAAGCTGGTTGGGGATAATGAAATAGAGGAGCCCAAAGGCATATAAGGCTGTCCCCAGTACGATGGGAAGAACCAGTTTAACTTGAACCCAGGTTTTGGCAGTGCTCATAAGATCCCTCGCTGTAGATAAATTAGAATGAAGAACTAATCATTCCCATCTAGTATACCTGTTTATTGAATCTTTAAAAATGATTTGTCGCTGATGATGGTGGAAGTGAATCTAAATAACTGATATTATTAGGAACAAATACGACATCATTTCAAAAGGAGAATCCGTTCTCATGGAGAAAAGCATCGCAGAAATGCAGCGTGAGGTTGATCAGTATATCTCCCAGTTCAAGGAGGGGTATTTCAGTCCTCTGGCCATGTTGGCCCGGATGTCTGAAGAGGTTGGGGAGCTTGCAAGGGAAGTGAATCATGAGTTCGGTGAAAAGCCGAAGAAGTCTTCCGAAGCAGCCAATTCCATTGAACTTGAGCTTGGAGATATTTTATTTATCACGATTTGTTTTGCGAACTCGCTGGGAATTGATCTGGCCGAGGCACACGACAAAGTCATGCATAAATTTAACACCCGCGATGCCAATCGGTGGACTCCCAAAAACACCGATTAGGCGTAGATTACATATGCTGTACCATCACCCGATCGGGGAGGGTCAGCTTAATGATGAAACCGGAAGAATATATGCAGCAGGCTTACCGCTGTATATTGCAAAATGATTTTGAACAGGCGATTCGTTGGTTCGAGTCAGCCATTCACGCTCATCCAAAACATGCGGAGTTATATTACCGCTGTTCCATTACACACGCCCGCAGCAAGCATTTGGTTCCAGCGCTTGAATTCGCGCGCAAAGCAGTCGAATTGTCGCCAGGAACCGAAGAGTATATTTTGCATCTGCAGACGTTGGAAGCGAAACAATTGACCTCCAGAGCGAAGTTGTTGTTGGAGCAGGCGGGTATTGCAACACAGGAGCGCTATGTGGAAGCGTCTACGCTTCTGCAAGAAGCGGTCAAACTTGATCCGCTCTCAGTGGAGGCTCATGTTATGCTTGCGCTGGCTTACAGTGATTTGAATGAATTTGACTATGCAATTCAGGCGCTGCGTGAGGCAATTTTGCTGGACCCGCAGAATGGGCAACTGCATCAGATGTTACAGGAAATCAAGCAACGTATGAAATCCATTCAATAAGAATTCATTCTGCAAAGATTTCTTTCGAGTTGAAATGGATTCTACGATATGATCCAACATAGTGAGGAGATGCAGTCAATATGAGTGAAGTAATCAGAGTTGCCGTGATCGGAGCGGCTGGCCGTATGGGCCGTGAAGTTGTGAAATTGGTACTTCAGGACCCGGAATTGGAGCTTGCAGCGGCTGTCAACCGCTCCGGAGCAGGCACGGATGCAGGAACCCTTGTTGGTTTGCCAGCGTGCGGGGTGCTGGTGACTGATGATATCGAAATGGCTTTTGCCGAAACAAAACCTCAGGTTATGGTTGATTTTACAGTGCCGCAATATGCTTTTACACATACCGAGATCGCGATCCGTCATGGAGTCAGACCTGTCATGGGTGTTACCGGCTTTACGCCGGAGCAGATTGAACAGTTGGACAAGCAATGCCAGGACAAAGGAATTGGAGGGCTTATTGCCCCTAACTTCTCGATTGGTGCCATTCTGATGATGCGATTCGCAGCACAGGCTGCCAAACATATGCCAAATGTGGAGATTATCGAATATCACGGGGATCAGAAGCTGGATGCTCCTTCCGGAACTGCGATCAAAACTGCCGAACTGATTGCTGCCAATCGGGAAGAACTTCGTCAGGGTAATCCGAATGAGGAAGAAACGATTGAAGGATCACGCGGCGGTTATTACAACGGCTTCCGAATTCACAGTGTACGATTGCCTGGCGTATTCGCGCAGCAGGAAGTTGTTTTCGGAGACTATGGACAGTCACTCAAAATTCGGCATGACTCCTACGAGCGCGCAGGTTATATGCCTGGTGTTAAGATTGGTGTTCAAAAGGTTATGGAATATACAGGAATGATCTACGGATTTGACCACTTTATCGACTAAAGGAGATTGTCATGTTGAAAATAGCATTTATTGCCCATGATCGTAAAAAAGAAGAGATGGTTAACTTCGTGACGGCATATGAGCCTGTTTTTACGGACCATCAATTGTATTCTACAGGAACAACAGGCCTTCGTATTATGGAAGGAACGTCTCTGAAGATTCATCGATTCGAATCAGGCCCACTGGGCGGAGATCAGCAGATTGGAGCTTTGGTTGCGCAAAATGAGATGGATCTGATTATTTTCCTGCGCGATCCACTGATGGCACAACCTCACGAGCCGGATATTAATGCGTTGCTGCGTCTTTGTGATGTGCAGGGAATTCCACTTGCCACCAATATCGCTACCGCTGAGATTCTGGTTAAGGCTCTGGATCGTGGTGATTTTGCCTGGAGAGAGCTGGTACATAAATACAAGCCGGAGGCTGGATTGAATTCGGGTGATTCCGAATGAGTCTGGATATTCTCATCTTTGGAGCACATGCAGACGATGCGGAGATTGGTATGGGTGGAACGATTGCCAAACATACCGCTGCTGGCTTGAAAGTAGGCGTGTGTGATCTGACTCGTGCTGAGATGTCTTCCAACGGAACAGTAGAGCGCAGAACCGAGGAAGCGGAGCAAGCCTCCCGCATCCTCGGTCTTTCGTGTCGAACGAATCTGGGGCTTCCTGATCGTGGCTTGTATCTTACTCCTGAACATGTACAGGCGGTAACGGCTGAGATACGGCGTCATGCCCCTCGGATGGTGTTTGCTCCGTATTGGGAAGATCGTCATCCGGATCATGTCAATTGCAGTAAGCTTGTGCAGGAGGCTGTATTTAACGCCAAGCTTCGCAACTACATGCCGGACATGCCTGCCGTGCAGGTGAAGGAACTTTATTTTTACTTTATTAATGACATCGGGCCTACGGATTTGATTGTTGATATTACGGAACACTATGAGCAAAAAGAAACATCATTGCTCTCTTATCGTTCCCAATTCGAACTGGGAGACGGAGCGGTCTCGACGCCATTGAATCAAGGGTATATTGAACGTGTAAGAGCCCGTGATTCCTTGCTCGGACAACGCAGTCTCATCCCGTTTGCAGAAGGTTTTGCTACAATTACACCTTACGTGGTTCCTCAATTTGGCCCGGGTGCCCAATAAGCGATTTCACATTTTACGTTTAATGAAACGAAGGGTTTCATTATTCCATTGCATTATATCAACCTGCATGAAGCGGGAGATCAAAGGAGCGTCCACAGGATGGATAAAAAGCTAAAAATCGGCATCACCTGTTATCCGTCCCTCGGCGGGTCTGGCGTTGTCGCAACGGAACTGGGCAAATTACTTGCCGAACAGGGGCATCAGGTTCATTTTATTGCCAACAGTATCCCGTTCAGACTGGGTACGTTCCAGAAAAATATTTTTTATCACGAAGTTGAAGTAAATGATTATTATGTTTTCCGTTACCCTCCGTATGACCTGTCCCTGGCAACAAAGATGGCTCAGGTGGCTAAGTCACAGCAGCTGGATCTGCTGCATGTTCATTACGCCGTTCCACACGCAGTATGTGCCTTTCTTGCGAAACAGATGGTAGGGGACGGCCTTAAAGTGGTTACCACGTTACATGGAACAGATATTACGGTTCTGGCTCAAGATGAATCTCTGAAGGATCTGATCCGTCTAGCCATTAATGAAAGTGACGCGGTTACTGCCGTATCACAAGATTTGATTCGGGAAACGGTCGAATTGCTGGATATTCAGCGTCCAATCGATCTAACCTATAATTTTATTGACAAACGAATATATTATCCGCGGGATGCTGCCAGTCTGCGAAGAGACTTTGCTGCGCCCGACGAAAAAATATTAATGCACATCTCCAATTTCCGACCGGTGAAGAGAACTCAGGATGTGGTAGAGGTCTTCCGTCAGGTACAGGAGCAGGTTCCTGCCAAACTGTTATTTGTTGGTGAAGGACCTGATTTGCCGAAGATGCAATGGAAAATTAATGATCTCGGGTTGAATGATAAAGTTCATTTCCTTGGCAAACAGGATGACATTGCTCAGGTCATTTCCATGGCAGACGTGTTGATGCTTCCATCGGAGAAGGAAAGTTTCGGACTTGTGGCGCTCGAAGCAATGGCTTGTGGCGTACCCACGATCGGTTCACAGGCCGGAGGAATTCCGGAACTGGTCTTACATGGTAAGACGGGGTATTTATCCGCGATCGGGGATACACAATCCATGGCCGAGAACACCATCCGTTTATTGACGGACGATCGTTTGGCTGCGGAGTTCAGGGAAGCATGTCTTCAGCGCGCGCATCACGACTTTTGCAATGATGCTATTCGGCATGAATATGAACAGATATATTACCGGGTGTTAGGAAGGGAAGTTCCGAATCTGAAGCCGGTTTGCGGTTAATCATTTCTTTGATTAAATCATACTGTGCATACCACAACAGGCAAGAGAAGAGGTGATATGTGGTGGTTCAATGGACACAGGTAGATCGTAAAATGGCAATGCAAAGTGAGAATGTACTCACAACATTAAACAAACATGGTTACAAGGCATATTGGGTAGGTGGTTGCGTTCGTGACGAATTGCTGGGACGAGTTGTAGACGATATGGATATCACGACATCTGCTTCTCCAGAGCAAGTCATGGAACTGTTTGACGATTGTATTCCTACAGGTTTACAACACGGTACGGTTACCGTTCGTTCGGGCGGTTATTACTTTGAAGTGACCACGTTTCGAACAGAATCCGAATATCAGGATAATCGCAGACCTGCTGCGGTTCAATTTGTTCAAGATATCAAGGAAGACTTACAGCGGCGTGATTTCACGATGAACGCTCTTGCCATGGATGTCACTGGGACAATCGTTGACCCATTCGGTGGACAGGCAGATATCAAGGAAGAGCGAGTCAGATGTGTGGGTTCTGCGATGGAACGATTTGGTGAAGATGCACTGCGGATGCTCCGCTGTGTCCGGTTTGCTTCCGTATTTGATTTCAAAATTGCCCATAACACGTGGAAAGGTCTTGTAAGGCAGAAAGACCTGCTTCAACATATAGCAATGGAACGGGTACGTACCGAGATGGTAAAAATGATGTCGGGACCGCATCCTTTAAGAGGGTTGGAGCTGTTATACAGAAGTGATGCGCTTGCGCACATCAAAGCGCCAGTTATCTCGGCGCGTTTTAACAAGACGTTGTTATCCAATCTGGAACAATTGTCAGGTGAGCATGTGTTGCTCCGCTGGTCACTCATCCTGATTGCTGGTGGTTATAGCAAGGATGAAGCAGATGTATTATTACGTCAGTGGACATTCTCCAATGAACATCGTTCTCGTATAACAGGGGTCCTTCAGGTGGAACAGTTGATTCACACTTCCGTTCAGGAGCCGAAGGATACGGTCAGTCTCCGTTCCGATTGGATCGTTACTGTTCTGGCTTGTGGCGTTCAGGCGGCGGATGATTGGCTTCGAATACAGTCTGCACTACCAGCAGGATGGCGGAATCAGTCCGAACAGGCAGAAATACAGGTTGTTTTGGTTAAAGAGGTTGCAGCCGAATGGAGTCAATCGATCCCTGTGCATGACTTGAAAGAGCTGGATATCACAGGGGAACAAGTGTTACAAATGGTGCAGCGCAAAGGTGGGCCTTGGCTGGGTCAACTGATGAAACATTTGTTACGAGAAACAGCGATTGGAACGATAGCGAATCAGCATGAAGCACTAAGTGCCGAAGTGAAGCGGGTGGTTCAAGATGACCAAACATGAAGATCTGTTACATATGTTATTAAATGCAGAAGGACGATTCGTATCGGGTGAAGAGATCAGTCGTAATCTGTCCATCAGTCGGACCGCTGTGTGGAAACATGTGAACAAGTTGCGAGACATGGGTTATGAGTTTGAAGCTGTATCCCGCAAAGGATACCGTCTGGTAACGAAGCCGGATAGCATTGACGCTACTGCCCTCCAATTGGCACTGGATACAACCGTATTTGGCCGTAAGGCTGTTTTGTTGGCTTCGACCCTGTCTACGCAAGGGGATGTTCTCAAGCTAGCTGAGCAAGGGCAGGCAGAAGGTGCTGTGGTCATTGCGGAAGAACAAACAGGAGGAAGAGGACGTTTCGGTCGACAGTGGTTCTCTCCTCCGGGTAAAGGAATCTGGATGAGTGTCCTGTTACGCCCTGATCTACCACTTCAGCATACGCCCCAGCTAACTTTATTAACAGGAGTGGCTGTATGTCGTGCCGTTCGAGCTTGTTCAGGAGCTGATGCGGGCATTAAATGGCCAAATGATGTGTTGATTGACGGACGCAAGGTATGTGGCATATTGCTTGAATCCACGGTGGAAGATCATGAAGTCAGATACTGTATTGCAGGTATAGGTGTTGACGTGAATTTTGATCCAGAGGATTATCCGGAAGATCTTACAACTATAGCTACTTCGCTCAAGATGGAGACGGGTCATCCCGTTGATCGCACCAAACTAACGGCTGCCATTTTGACGGAGCTTGAACAGTTGTATTATTTGTATCAAAAAGAAGGATTCGGCGTGATCTCAGCACTATGGGAGGCCCTGTCCGTATCGATGAATCGAGAGATTACTGTGACGAATCCTCATGGTGTCATTGAAGGGAAGGCAATTGGTCTTGACCCTTCTGGTGCACTTATCGTGGCGAAGCACGATGGAGAACATACACTAATCATCTCTGGTGAGATTTCCTGGAAATCATAAACAATTTGTCGAATTTTCACTGGTAAAATGAACATAAGACGTGAAGTTTGAGCAGAACTTTGGTATACTGTGTTCGTGAGGCGATATCGGCTAATGCAGACCGAATTGCACTCCCGTAACAGTAACCTTTGTTCTGCTTTGATGTGTTGTTTTATACAAGCAGACCGCAGTGCCAGAATGAAATACGTTTAAGTGAGTTGTTGGATTCTGCTCTGAGCCGAAGAGGACCGAGACAGAAGGGACGATCGCAAGTGACTCTTTTTTGACTTTTCGGGACTTTTTAGTGGAAAACTAAAAGGTTTTTTTGTTGCGTTTATTTGAAAAGAAGAAAGGAGCCATGAGAGAAAATGGCGAACAAACAAGCGTTGAATATTGTGAAAATGAAAAAATATAAGCAGGATGGCGTGCCACTTACCATGATCACGGCTTACGATTATCCAACGGCGCTCCTCGCAGAGGAAGCAGGTATCGATCTGATCCTGGTTGGTGATTCACTTGGTAATGTAGTACTGGGTTATAACTCGACGCTTCCGGTGACCATCGACGACATGGTGTACCACACACGTTCCGTAGTGCGCGGGGCCGAGAAAACGTTTATTGTGGCTGATATGCCTTTTATGACCTATCATGGCAGCGTGGATGAGACCCTTAAGGGTGTACGTCGACTGATGCAGGAGGGGCAAGCCCATGCGGTTAAAATGGAAGGCGGAGTTGAGATAGCGGACACCGTCAGAGCAGTCGTGCAAGCAGGCGTGCCTGTTCTTGGACATATTGGACTGACACCTCAATCGGTTAATCAGATTGGTGGTTACCGCATTCAGGGCAAGGATGCAGCGGATGCAAAACGTCTGATGGACGAAGCCAAAGCTCTGGAAGCTGCAGGCGCGTTTGGCATTGTGCTTGAACTGGTTACGGAAGAAGTTGCACGGGCGATCTCGGAGGAACTGTCCATCCCAACCATCGGAATTGGAGCAGGACGAGGTTGTGATGGTCAGGTACTGGTATTCCACGATGTGGTTCAATACGCCTCTCCGTATACGCCCAAACGATTTGTCAAAACCTATGGAGATGTGGGTACATTAATCAGAACCAGCATCGAAGCTTACGTGAAAGAAGTGAAAGATCGTTCGTTCCCGGCCGAAGAGCATGTATTCAATGCTGCGGATGGTGTTCTGGATCAACTGTACGGCGGACAACGCAAGGAAAAGGTGGGGAATAACTCATGAAAGTATTACGGACAATCGCAGAGTTAAGACAGGAACTAAGCTTGAAGCGTCAAGCGATTCGGTCCAGTGCGTCCGTTGTAGGTCTGGTACCAACAATGGGTTATCTTCATCAAGGTCATGCAAGCTTGATGCAGGCAGCCAGACAACAGAGCGATATCGTGGTATTAAGCATATTTGTTAATCCAATTCAATTTGGCCCTAATGAAGATTTTGACAGCTATCCGCGGGATGAAGCCAGAGATGTGGAAACAGCACGTTCACAAGGAGTGGATATCGTATTTATTCCCTCTGTTGAAGAGATGTATCCACAGGCAACGCAAACGACGGTATCTGTCTCCAAATTGACGGAGCGCTTATGTGGCGCTTCACGTCCAGGACATTTTGACGGGGTAACGACCGTAGTCTCCAAACTCTTCAACATCGTACAGCCACAGCGTGCATTTTTTGGAATGAAAGACGCTCAGCAGGTTGCGGTCATTCAACAGATGGTGAATGATTTGAATATGCCTGTAGAAATTGTACCCTGTCCGATTGTTCGCGAAGAGGATGGTCTTGCCCTCAGTTCACGTAACGTCTATCTTAGCGCTGAACAGCGTAATCAGGCTCTAGTTCTGTCGAAGGCACTGCGTGCAGCTCAAGAAGCTGCAGATACAGGTGTAGCTATTAACGCCGCAGATATCCGTCGTATTCTGCGCGAGCAGATTGCAAGCTCACCGCTTGCTGTTATCGACTACGCCGAGATTCAGGCTTTTCCAAGTCTGGAGCCGCTCGCAGATCAGGAAGAAGTTCAAGGACGTGACGATCTGCTCATCGCACTTGCGGTGAAATTCGGAAAAACAAGATTGATTGACAATATAAGGTTGCAAAAATCGGAGGTACTGTCCCATGTTTAGAACACTGATGAAATCCAAAATCCACCGGGCTACGGTAACGGAAGCCAATTTGAACTATGTGGGTAGCATTACCATAGATGAAGACTTGATGGAAACATCCGACTTGATGGAAAACGAAAAAGTGCAAATTGTGAACAACAACAATGGTGCACGTCTGGAAACTTATGTGATTCCAGGACCACGCGGAAGCGGGGTCATATGTCTTAACGGCGCAGCTGCACGTCTGGTGCAGCCTGGAGATAACGTCATTATCATTTCTTACGCCATGATGTCGCAGGAAGAGGCAAATACTCACAAACCAACCGTTGTGTTTGTAGATGGACAGAATAAACCTGTACAAACGATGAAACAGGAAGTCCACGCAACAATTATGTAATCGACTGGTAAGGAGAATGAAATCGGCCCTTGAAGCAAAAAATGAGTACAGGTCACTGCACTAATCCATTTTTTCAAGGGTGGGGATGCATCGATGTTCCAGCATGTTTTCGCAGAAATGAACGACATGTTAGATGAAATTATCAAGAGCTATCCTTCCGCTGAAGGCCTGAACAAACAAGAATTGCTGCAAAAGTGGAATTTGCTTAAGCGGATGAGTGACGGAATGCTGGATGAATGGCTGATGTTTGAAGAAAAGATGAGCCAGGTGAGGGAGCGAGAGATGGATAAACCTGCTTCCCTTGAACCGGAACAGGAAGCTGTTACCGCTCTGCCTGAACTCCATCTGGAATGTTTCAGTCGAGGTCAGGGTTATTTCAAATTACAGATGTATCCGCAGGCGATCATGCAGTTCTCCCGGGTTGTGACCGACCATCCGGAGAGTGCATTGACTCGTTTTTACCTGGCGCTCGCGTATCTGAATCTGGAACAAATGGCGGAAGCCGGGACACATTTGCAGCAGATCATGTACCTTAAGGGTTCACCTCGCTTAAAAGGGCTTGTATGTAACGCTCTGGGCTGTATTCAAGCCAAGCTTGCAAATCCCGAAGCTGCATGTTCACTCTTTGCACAGGCCCTTCAGTATGACCCGACATTGACCGAACCACTGTACAACATGGAAGCTTGCAGGTTGAACAGGGGAAAATTGCAATATGCTAATCAGCTGACGACCCTTCATTAAGCGGGAATTCGGCGACAAAAAACGGTGTTCCCTCCTTTGGCATAGCGGCGGGGACACCGCTTTTTTGTCAGTTAATTTTCAAATCCCCTTTTTTTTGCTATGCTGTAACATAGACTGGAATGGAAGGGACCGTACATTGCAATGAAATTTGCCGTATTGGATTTCGAAACAACCGGCACGCAGTCCGACGGTGAGATTATACAGGCCGGACTTGCCATCATAGATCATGACTACAGCATAACTCAAATATATAGTTCTTATGTGAACCCTGGTGTACCGATTCCCCCGTTTATTTCGGGGTTGACGGGTATTACCGATGAAGATGTGGCGGACGCTCCTTCACTCGAAGAGATGATGATGGAGATGGTTCCGCTGCTTAATGATGTGGTGCTTGTTGGACACAACGTCGCTTTTGATTTTCACTTTTTGCAGAATGCTCTCGACCGTTGCGGTTATTTGCCGTTCACTGGCCGCATTCTGGACACGATTGATTTTCTGAAGATTACATTCCCATCACTGGGTTCTTATCAACTCGGTTATGTGTCTTCCGAATTTGGATTTCAACATGATCGCCCTCACCAGGCAGACAGTGATGCACTGGCGACAGCCTATGTGTTGCTCAAGTGTCTGGATGAGTTAAAGGAATTACCGCTCATAACGATTCAGCGCCTCAGTGACCTGTTTTCACCAGAAGACAGTGACTTGGGTTGGTTTTTGGACGGAATGCGCAGTGAGAAGGAAGCAGAGCCGATTCAGGATCTGGACGGACATACCTATTATCGTCAGCTTGCTCTTAATGTAAGTGATTGGACTGATATTGGTGCACCACGCGATGAGCGGGAGGCTAACCCCCTCGATGGTGTAAGCTTCGAACAGTTTATGGACCAGGTTCGGGAGAACCTGAAGGATACGCTGGATCATTACGAAGAGCGTGAAGCGCAGACTCAGATGTTCAGCAGTGTAAGGCAAGCCCTGGATGAAGAGAAACATCTCTTGATCGAAGCAGGAACGGGTACCGGTAAATCTCTAGGGTATCTGTTGCCTGCTATATACGAAAGTGTGAAGCAAGAACAGAAAGTTATGGTCAGCACGCATACGATCAATCTGCAGGAGCAATTGAGAGAGCGAGACATTCCGATGCTGACCCAAGTGGTTCCGTTCCCGTTTAAGGCTGCTGTATTCAAAGGACGTGGACATTACCTGTGCCTGCGCAAATTTGAACACAAAATCAATAAACGTGAATTCGCTACACCCAAAGAGGATTATTTCACAGCGGCTCAGATGATTGTCTGGCTTACACAGACCGAAACCGGAGATGATGAGGAACTTAACCTTAGCGGACGCGGAGGGGACTTCTGGGAGACGGTACAGAGCGAATCAGAGTCTTGTCTGGGAAGATCATGTCCATGGTTCCGCAAATGTTTCTACCATCGTGCCAAACATGAAGCAGGGTTGTCTGATATCGTAATCACCAATCACTCCAAATTATTTACGGATGTGAAAGCCGCGCATCAGCTGCTGCCAGCCTATGAGAGTCTTGTGATTGACGAGGCACATCATCTGGAGGATGTCGCTGGTAAACATCTTGGAATGCATATGAAATATTTCACCTTGGTTCATACACTGACCCGCCTATTTAAAGACAGTCGTAATGGTCAGCTGCCTATGCTTCGTTCGCAGTTATCCGGGCATGAAAATTCGGTGCAATGGGGCTCTATGGTGGATCAGATGTTCCCGCTCGCTCTTGAAGTTAAGGAGCTGTGGGATCGTATGAGCGATGCCTTGTTTGGTCTGTTGCCTGAACGAAGTGATGCTTCACCGGGAGAAACGGGGCAATTTTCACTGCGTCTGAAAGCATCTCAGAAACCTGCAAAATGGCAGGAGTTGCAGGATCTGGAGAACCAGATCTATGTGACTCTGGGCGATTTGGTTCGCAAAGGGGACAAATTGCTGCTTGAGGTGAAAGAAGATCAGGATGATTATCAATCGGATAGTTTGATCACGGACATTACAGGATTACTGAAAGATCTGACCACATTGAAGGAGAATCTACGGTTCTTCATGCGAATGGATGACGCCAAAACGGTGTACTGGATGGAAGCCAGCGGTCAGTTCCGCAGTAAATCTCTTCAGCTGTATGCCGTACCTGTAGATGTCAGTGCCCAACTTAAGGATTTATTTTTTGACAAAAAGAAAAGTGTTGTGCTTACATCGGCTACGCTCTCGGTAGATAAGTCATTCCAGTTCATGATTGAGCAGCTTGGCTTACAGGAAGCCTCTGAGAATAATCGGCTGTTAACGTCGATGCTGCCGTCACCTTTCAACTATCGCGATCAGGCACTTCTGGTGATTCCGCGTGATTTCCCGAGTGTGAAGGGAAGTGTGGGTGATGCGCACTTTGTTAATATGCTGGTGCAATCACTTGCAGAGACGGCAATTGCTACGCGTGGACGCATGATGGTTCTGTTTACTTCATACAAGATGTTGCGACAGGTCTATGATCCGCTGAAGGAGGCACTGTCTGGCAACGACATCTCGTTGCTTGGTCAAGGCGTTGACAGTGGAAGTCGTTCCAAATTGACTCGCAGGTTCCAAGATGCCAAAGCTACGGTACTTCTGGGCACAAGCAGCTTCTGGGAGGGTGTAGATATCCCGGGAGAGGCGCTAACCTGTCTCGCTATTGTGCGACTGCCGTTCCAGCCACCGAATCATCCGTTGGTGGAAGCCAAGAGTGAGTTGCTTCAGGAACAGAAGAAAAATCCGTTCATGAAACTGTCCGTGCCACAAGCGGTCATTCGTTTCAAACAGGGATTTGGCCGATTGGTGCGTACAGCAAAGGATAGAGGCATTGTGATTGTATATGATACACGGGTGATTGAAGCGTATTATGGTAAATTCTTTTTATATTCATTACCTGGTCCCAAAATGGAGCATATGCTCACGGAGCAGATGGTTCCACGAATTACCGAGTGGTTGGAAAAACCTGCTAATGAACAAAAATAATGGTTTTTTGTTCGTTATATCATTGCATGACACTATTGTTTGGAGTTAAACTTTATTAGATATTCCCAGATCCGATTTAAGTAGTTGCACGCAAGAACTTATAACCTAAATTACAAGGAGCATTCTGTATAAAATGTCACGTTTATCTTTGAGTTTATACAGAATGCTCATCTTTTCATTTATTATTTTATCGTGGCCTTGGTAAGGGGGAGCAAGAATGAAATCGGATAAAATTTCGGAAGCGGTGGTACGACGTCTGCCTGTATACTTGCGTTATTTGAACGAGTTGCATCAGCGTGAGGTGGCTACTGTTTCTTCTCAAGAGCTTGGACAGAGGCTGGATCTGAATCCGGCGCAAATTCGTAAAGACCTGGCTTACTTCGGTGATTTTGGTCGTAAAGGGATCGGGTATGATGTATCCTATTTGATCGAGAAAATTCGTCACATTCTCAAGATTGATCAGCAAATTAATGTAGCTCTGGTAGGCGCGGGTAATCTAGGTCAAGCCTTGTCCAACTACAACGCATATCTGAAAGACAACATGAAGATTGTTGCTGTATTTGATGCATATGGACCGAAGATTGGTAGTCAAATCAACAGTTTGACGGTAAAACCAATGGATGAATTGACGGAAGCGGTTAAAACGGATAACATCCGCATTGGAATTATCACTGTTCCGGATACGGAAGCCCAAAATGTAGCCGATCAGCTTATTGAATCTGGAATCGAAGCGATCCTTAATTTTGCACCAACCATTCTAAAAACACCGCCGCATATCCGCATTCACCATGCTGACTTTACAACGGATCTGCTTAGTTTGGCCTATTACTTGGAGACTGGAAAGGACGACGAGGAAGATGACAACAAATAGATGGGTAATCCACAACGGCAAATTTGCCGTTAATGAAGGCACAACATGGAACGTGGTTCACGGATACATGGTTGTTGAGAATGACAAGATTGTGCATATTGGTGAGACATTGCCGGATGAAGACAAAAATTGTACCAAAGTGGATGGAAAAGGATTGTTCTTCCTGCCGGGTCTGATCAATACGCATGGTCATGCAGCAATGTCGTTGCTCAGAGGGCACGGAGACGATCTTGCGTTGCAAGTATGGTTGCAGGAAAAAATGTGGCCGATGGAAGCAAAAATGACTTCACAAGACGTATATTGGGGAACTTCGCTATCTGTGCTTGAAATGTTGAAAGGCGGAACTACAGCTTTCCTGGACATGTATGATCACATGGATCAAGTGGCCAAAGTTGTGGAGCAATCCGGCGTTAGAGCAGCACTGGCACGTGGTGTAATCGGGCTGTGCTCGGAAGAAGAGCAATTGCGGAAGCTGGAGGAGTCGGCAGCGTTTGCACGTGAGTGGAATGGACAGGCAGATGGTCGCATTACAACCGTAATCTCGCCACACGCCCCATATACATGCCCTCCTGACTACATAGAGAAGCTTGTACAGGTCGCGAATGACCTAAACCTTCCTCTTCATACACATATGTCTGAAACGCTTCGTGAAGTGGAGCAGAACGTGGCTGATTATGGACTGCGTCCTGTGGCACATCTCGAGAAACTGGGATTTTTCTCCCGTCCATCTCTGGTTGCACATGCGGTGCATCTTAATGACGAAGAGATTGAAATTTTGGCCCGTCATGATGTGGCTGTATCCCATAACCCGGGAAGTAACCTGAAACTCGCTTCCGGTGTTGCGCGGGTACCTGCATTGCTGAAAGCAGGAGTTACCGTGTCACTCGGAACAGACGGACCAGCAAGTAACAACAACCTGGATATGTTCGAGGAAATGAGACTGGCTGCATTGATCCACAAAGGTGTATCTGGTGACCCGACAGCAGTACCAGCAGGCGAAGCGTTACTACTCGGAACGTCATATGGTGCCAAATCCATCTTCTTGAACAATACCGGAGCGCTTCAGGTCGGCATGAAGGCTGACTTTATCGCCCTTGATATTGAACAGGCACATTTCTATCCACATACAGACCTGATCTCACATACGATCTACTCGGCTTCTGCCAAAGATGTTGAGCACGTATGGGTGGATGGAAAACAAGTGGTGAAACATGGCGAATGTCTGACGCTGGATGAAGAACGCATTTTGCGTGAGTCTCAATTGGCATTTGATGGTCTGCTTGCTCGTTAATTGCAGGACAGCATCATAGGGAAAGGAAGTTCGGCTTTTGAAGAAAAAAAAGAAGTGGATATGGATTTCGCTGCTTGCACTGGTTCTGATTCTGTTTGGACTTCAGCGTTATTACGTCTATGTCACGCAGGACCAGCGCAAGGAAGAAGCGCTCGCTATAGAGGCAGCACAGAAGCAACTGGGCATTACATCCTATGATGAATTGCGCAAGTACATCTGGGGAGACAAAGAAGGCTCTGACAACATCTACTGGACCCTGATCGGCAAAAATAAGGATAACCAGGATGTTATGGTCTGGGTTAAATTCGATGCAAACAATCAACCGGCTAAGGGTGCAAACGCTGTACACAGTGAGCTGCTGCAGAATGGAATGTCCGAAGCGCAGATCCGCAATCGCTTCAGTTCTGAAGTTCCTGCCGGTGAGATTAAGCGAATCATGCCCGGAGTTGTGAATGGAATATATGTGTGGCAAGTGTATTATAAAGACGGTACGCATAACCACTATCGCTTTTATCGTTTTAGCAACGGAGAACAGGTGGACCTGGTCTACACACTCCCGAACAGCTAGAACAAATAGAGTGACATAACTAGAGAATTTAAAGAAATAAAAGAACCGGCAGACGGATATCCGACTGAACCGGTTCTTTGTGTTGTCTGTAAACATTTTTGATTTAAATAGTTAAAATTAATAATTTATTCATATTTTCGCCTTCGAAATTGTATATACGATGTGATATACTCAGATATGTACTCAAAGTTACATTCAAAAACAAACAAACCTGTCGAAATTCTCGCAGGAGTCAATGTGCACATATTCGTATATACCAATAAGCCAGTAGGTTAGGCCAAAATCTGGGAGGGGTAATTCACTTGAAGCTAAAAGTATTGCCTATTGCTTTAACTGCCGTCATTTCAGCCGTTGTGTTGTTTGGAGGTTGGTTTGTATATCGTCAGGTGGCCGTGCAGAATCCGATTGAAAAGATGGTTACCCAGTACGATGGAGTAAATGACGTTCAATTAACTATTAACCGCAATGACGTACAATTGAAACTTGATCTGCAACCTGATGTTGATTTGGGCAGACTGGTACAATATATTCACAAAGAAGGACAGACCCTGATTGGAACACGTTCACTAAAGTTGGATGTTGTGGATCATTCCAGTGAAGCACTGGAGAGCTGGTGGGGGGATGCGATGTTTACTGTAGCTCAGGCGATGGAGAACAAGCAATACACTGAGATTACACCAACGTTGTCAAAGATGGCGACGAATGGAATGAAGGTAAATACAGCGATGGATGACAACAACGTATATGTCAGTCTCAGAGACGGAGATGCCAGCAAGTTTATTATTCTGCCGCGTGTGCCCGGTCAGATAGGAGTGTGGCCTAATGCCTAAGTGGACAAAAGAAGTTGCCATCGGATTTTTTCCCGTATTGATTATTTTCCTTGCATTTACTGGTGTTAATATTGTTCCGATCCTGATTGCAGCAGTGCTTGTCGGAGCTTTGCTGTTCATGATGCAAATGCGTGGCGGGATTACAGTAGGCGCTGCACAGGAACGTAAACGCAAGAAAAAAGGACCTTCCAAGCTTACTTTTGAAGAAATTGGCGGACAGGACAGTGCCAAGCAGGAATTGCGTGAAGCGCTTGACTTTCTGATCAAACATGAAGAAATACGGAAGTTTGGGATTCGCCCGTTAAAAGGGATCTTGCTGACGGGCCCTCCAGGGACAGGGAAAACGTTGATGGCCAAGGCTGCTGCCCATTACACCGATTCTATTTTTGTAGCAGCATCGGGTAGTGAGTTCGTGGAAATGTATGTTGGTGTGGGTGCCAGCAGAATTCGGGATTTGTTCAAGGACGCGAGAACCCGTGCCACCAAGGAAAATAAGGAAAACGCTATTATCTTTATCGATGAAATCGATGTCATCGGGGGGAAACGTGAGGGTGGTCAACAGCGTGAATATGATCAGACCCTGAATCAGCTCCTGACGGAAATGGATGGAATCTATTCTTCCGATACGCCAAGAATTCTGGTTATCGCTGCAACGAACCGTAAAGAGATGCTGGATAGCGCCCTGACGCGACCGGGACGTTTTGACCGTCACATTCAAGTGGACTTGCCTGACAAAAAGGGCAGAAAGCATATTTTGGAACTGCATGCGGTGAATAAACCTCTGATGAAGGAAGTTAATCTGGAGAAGACAGCGGAAGAATCATATGGTTTCTCTGGTGCACAACTCGAAAGTGTGATGAACGAAGCGGCAATATACGCCATGCGGGATGGGCTGTTGAACATCGAACAGCGGCACTTGTCTCTGGCTATTGATAAAGTCATGATGGGTGAAAAGACAGACCGTGAGTCCAGTGTGGAAGAGAAGAAAAGGGTCGCCATTCATGAGTTGGGACATGCCATTATGGCTGAACTTGTTCGTCCAGGCAGTGTTAGTCAGGTGGCACTCAGTCCGCGTGGTCAGGCGCTGGGATATGTCCGTCATAACCCGCAACAGGAACAGTTCCTATATACGAAGCGCTTCCTGGAAGAGCAGATCATGATTGCACTCGGAGGAGCAGCTGCGGAGGAAATGTACTACGGTGGTCGTTCCACAGGTTCACGCAATGACTTCGATCAGGCAACCAATGTTGTGCAGACGATGATGGCTTCCGGATTGACTTCACTTGGGATTGTGAACATGGATATGGTGACAACCGAGGAACTGATGAGAGAGAATAAATTAATTCTGCAAGAACTGATGGAACAGACAAAGCGGTTGCTTGAAGAACAACGGACAATTTTCGACAATTCACTCGACATCTTGATTCGTGAGGAAGTTTTGTCTGGCGAACAATTTCGTTGTCAATTTCGTGACAGTGCCCTTCTACCAGCATAATTTATTTATGCTGGTTATTTTTTTTTACATTTCACTCGTGCTAAGATATTATTATATGTTGGGTCGAAATTTGTAATTTTCGGCGAACAGGGTACAATAGAGAAATAGAGAACCGAAAGGATGGAGCAGAACCATGTTTTTCAAAAAAATAGGAGTTGTCGGCGGCGGTACGATGGGGCAAGGTATTTCCCAGATGCTCGCAGCCAAAGGACTTGATGTGCTTCTCGTGGAGCATACAACACAAAAGCTGGATCATGCATATGACATGATCGAAACCAATCTGGATAAACAACTTGAGAAATGGGCGATTACAAAAGCGGAGAAGAAATTGATTCTTTCCCGTATTACCAAGGTAGCTCATTTAGCTGAACTTGGAACTTGCGACATGGTCATTGAGACAATTTCAGAGGATCTGGATGCGAAAAAAGCAGTATTCAGCCAACTGGACCAAGTTTGTCCAAGCAATGTCATTCTGGCAAGTAATACATCCACGCTGAGTTTGACCGAGCTTGCAAGCTCGACCAAATACCCAGAGCGTGTTATTGGTATGCACTTTATTCACCCGGTATCCCGGGTTGATCTTGTAGAGATTATTCGTGGACTGAAAACTTCGGATACAACATTCGAAGAGACCAGACGTTTTGTTGAAGAAGTAGCGGACAAAAAAGGAGTCATGATTTATGAATCCCCTGGATTCGTAACTTCTCGCTTGATCTGCCTGCTGATTAACGAAGCGTTGCATGTATTGCAAGAAGGTGTTGCATCTGCTGAAGATATCGATGATGCAATGCGTATCGGATACAACTTCCAACATGGACCACTCGAAATGGCTGACCGTTTCGGATTGGATTCTGTTGAAGCTGCACTCGAAAGAATGTTCCGTGAATTCGGAGAATTGAAATATCGTCCTTCTACAGTCCTGAAGAAAATGGTGCGTGCAGGACACCTGGGTGCCAAAACAGGCGAAGGATTCTTCAAGTACGACAAGGATGGTGACCGACTGTGAAAGTACTCGTAATTAATGCGGGGAGTTCCTCGCTCAAATATCAACTGTATAATATGACTGACGAATCTGTACTGGCTAAAGGTCTGGTAGAGCGGATCGGAATGGATTCCTCCATTCTGACACACAAACCGACAGGCCGTGAGGATGTTACAGAAGTTAGTGAAATCTTGGAACACACAACAGCGATCCGTAAAGTCATTGATATTTTGACTCACAAAGAAAATGGTGTACTGGATTCTGTAAGTGAAATTCAAGCTGTTGGACACCGTGTTGTTCACGGTGGTGAAGCATTTAAAGAATCTGCATTGGTAGATGATGCTGCCAAAGCTGAAATTCGTCGTTTGTTCGACTTGGCTCCACTTCATAACCCTGCAGCAATGATGGGTATTCGTGCGGCTGAAGCCAATATGCCTGGTGTTCCACAGGTAATGGTCTTTGATACAGCGTTCCATCAGACGATGCCGGAAAAAGCTTATCTGTATGCTATTCCGCGTGTGCTTTACAAAAAATATAAAGTACGTCGTTACGGCGCACATGGTACTTCCCATGATTTCGTAAGCAAGGCTGCTGCTGAGTATCTGGATCGTCCATTGGAAGATTTGAAAATCATCACTTGTCACGTGGGTAACGGTGGCAGTGTAACAGCAGTTAAAGGTGGCGTATCCGTGGATACTTCGATGGGTATGACTCCACTTGAGGGACTGATGATGGGAACACGTAGTGGTGACCTTGATCCAGCCATCGTACCTTATGTAATGAACAAGGAAGAACTGAGCGTAAGCGAAGTAAACTCCATGTTGAACAAACACAGTGGATTGCTTGCGATCTCCGGAATCAGCAGTGACATGCGTGAGATTACGGAAGGTATGGAGAATGGCGATGCCAACTCCACGCTTGCTTTTGAAATGTACGAATACCGTCTGCGTAAATACATCGGCTCATATGCAGCTGCAATGAACGGTGTAGACGTGATCGTCTTTACGGCTGGTGTAGGTGAGAACTCCGTTGTACTTCGCCAAAAAGTATGTGAGCAGCTCACTTATCTGGGTGTTGAACTGGATGAAGCGCTGAATGCCATTCGTTCCGGCGAACCGCGCCGGATCACAACAGCGAATTCCAAAGTGGAAGTTCTCGTTGTGCCAACAAACGAAGAATTGGTCATTGCACGTGATACACACCGAATCGTATTGAATTCTCAGTAATCTAACTGTAAAGTAAATATAGAATGACAAGGAAGTGCAGAGGACAGGCATAAGCCTGCCCGCTGCATTTTCAAATTCAGGAATCAAGGGGAGATATGGGCATGAATACGAATTGTGTAATTCGTAATGTGAACGAGCATGTGGGTGAAACCGTAACAATCGGTGCCTGGATTAACAACAAACGTTCCAGCGGTAAAATTCAGTTTTTGCAGCTGCGTGATGGAACCGGATATATCCAAGGGGTTGTTGTAAAAAGTGAAGTTAGTGAAGAGATCTGGAACAATGCAAAAAGCCTGACCCAAGAAAGCTCTTTGTATGTTACAGGTATTATTCGTGAAGAACCTCGCAGTGCGTCCGGTTACGAGATGACTGTTACAGGGGTTGAGATCATTCACCTGACTGAAAACTATCCAATTACGCCTAAAGAGCATGGTGTTGATTTCTTGATGGATCATCGTCATCTGTGGCTTCGTTCCACGAAGCAGCGTGCTGTTATGGTGATTCGTGCAGAGATTATTCGCGCTGTTCAGCAGTTCTTTGATGGTAACGGATTCACACAAGTTGATCCTCCGATTTTGACACCATCGTCTGCGGAAGGAACAACTAACCTGTTCCACATCAAATACTTTGATGAAGATGCTTATCTGACACAAAGTGGTCAATTGTATATGGAAGCTGCAGCCATGGCGCTGGGCAAGGTATATTCCTTCGGTCCAACATTCCGCGCAGAGAAGTCCAAAACACGTCGTCACTTGATTGAGTTCTGGATGATTGAGCCGGAAATGGCATTTGTAGATCACGAGGAAAGTCTGCGTGTACAAGAGAAATTTATCGCTCATGTCGTTCAATCCGTGGTGAAGAACTGCCGTGCAGAACTGGAATCTATCGGTCGTGACGTATCCAAACTCGAAGGCATCGTAGCGCCATTCCCGCGTATTACGTACGATGAAGCGATTGAATTCCTGCATGGACAAGGCTTTGATATTCCTTGGGGAGAAGACTTTGGTGCACCGCACGAAACAGCAATTGCTGAGAAGTACAACACACCGGTCTTTATCACACATTACCCTGCTGGAATCAAGGCATTTTATATGAAACCAGATCCGAATCGTCCTGAAGTTGTCCTCTGTGCGGATATGATTGCACCAGAAGGCTACGGAGAGATTATTGGCGGTTCGCAGCGTATCGATGATCCGGAATTGATGCAACAACGTTTTGAGGAGCACAATCTCTCGGATGAAGCTTACCAATGGTATCTGGATTTGCGTAAATACGGATCGGTTCCTCACTCCGGTTTCGGTCTGGGATTGGAGCGGACGGTAGCATGGATCTGTGGATTGGATCATGTACGTGAAACAATCGCATTCCCACGTATGCTCTATCGTCTGTACCCTTAATGCTTAACCGGGGAGCGTCTATGGAAGACACCACATCCAAAGCATGGTTGGATGGAGCAGCTTATGGCATGACTTCGGGTACAGCCCATCTGCCGTATGCCTTGTTACGTTATTATCACCAGCTTGGCCTATCAGATGCAGAAGTTCTTCTTCTGATTCAACTGCTAGGGTTCCGTCAGGCGGAGTTCAATGAGTTTCCGACGCTTGAAGAGCTTGCGGCGCGCATGGGACTTGCACCTGAAGGCATTGCCAGAATGTTGCAACGTCTGATGAGGGATAGGTATATTGCTATTGACGAGCACCGTGACGAAGAACGGGACATCCAGTACGAGCGATATGATTTACATGGATTATATGCCAAGCTTGCAGCATGTACTGCTGAAGAAGTAGCCGCATTCCGTGCGGAGCAGCAGCGCAGCAATACAGCACGTCAAGATTCGAACAGTGTTCAAAAAGAAGAGGAAGAACGGAACATGTTCTCCATTTTCGAAAAAGAATTCGGACGTCCGCTCTCGCCAATGGAGTGTGAGACGATATCCGGCTGGTTGGATCAGGACCGTTATCAAGAGGAATTGATTCTAATTGCTCTGAAGGAAGCGGTTTTTGCAGGCAAAGTACATTTCCGGTATATCGATCGAATCCTGCTTGAGTGGAGTCGCAATCGTGTCAAGACCGTTCAAGACGCGAAGGCGTACACACAGCGGTTTCGTAATGGTGGACGTTAATTCCAGCGTAGGCAGGGACAAGAAACAGGCCAGAAGTCATTCTGTGCCTGTTTTTTTTGGATTATAGATTGGATGAGTGATCAGCAACATCAACCTTTCAGGCAATGAATTCATTTTGTTTTACAAAAATTTGATAGATCACGCAGGGGTTAACACACAAGCTGTCGTCTATAGTATTGGAGAGGAGGGGAGAGTTATTGATGAAGCGCGCGTAATCGAACAAATCCGACAAGGAGATACATCTCAGATGCGTACTCTGATCGATAAGTATAGCCAACATGTATACCATGTGGCCTATTCCGTACTCAGGAACGATCAGGAAGCACAGGATGCAGCTCAGGAGGCGTTCATACAGATGTATAAGTCTCTCCCCGACTACCGTTCTGAAGGTTTCAAAACGTGGTTAACCCGAATTGCCTTTCACAAAGCGATTGATGCCAAACGCAAGCTGGGCAGACGAGCTGCTGAGGATCCGGGTGGAGAAGAAAAAATAATCAATATGCCCGGACGGGATGAAGACGTTCTTACCCGTCTCGTTCGTGAAGAACGTCAGGATAAACTTCGTGAACGAATTAATCAGTTGCCTGCTCAGCATCGTGACATTATCACTGCGTATTATCTAAGCGAAAAAAATTATGAGCAGATTGCCAGTGATGCACAGGTGGCTGTGAAGACTGTGGAATCCCGCTTGTATCGTGCCCGGCAGTGGATTCGAAAACATTGGAAGGAGGATGAATGGCGTGAGTAAACAGGAGAAGTATACCGCTGCGCAATGGACTGATTATATTGAAGGCCATATGAGTGAAACTCAAGCGAACCGAATGGAACAGCTTCTGCTGGAAGATCCGGATGCAATGGACATCTATTTGGAAGCGCTCGGTATCCATGGGGAATTGCCTCCGTTGCCTGACCCGGCAGGGTTTGCGGATTCAGTCATGCATCGGATTGAGGGCATTCAATCCTCTAAGTCTCAACGTAAATCCCGCGCTGGACGAAACCGGCGCTGGCTTGAACATAAAGTGTTTCATTATGCGGTAGCAGCCTGTCTGACATTGATCTTCCTCTCATCTGGACTTTTTGACAAGGTAGCCCCTTATCACAAGTTCCAGGATGGCGACCACAGAGGGTCTTTCACCGAGAAATGGACGGAGACAGCCACTTCATGGCTGGATAACTTCAAGCCTAAACCATAAATGGTTTCGCATTGCCTGAAAAGAAAGGATGACGACTGTGCACTCAGATCGTAACAAATTACTCGCATTTCTATTAAACCTGATACCCGGTCTTGGTTTCATGTATTGGGGACGGGCCGCAAGGGCTGTGATTTATCCATTGCTTTTCTTCGGAACAGCTGTTGGCTCATTCATGCTAGCAATGGTCACTAATGATCAAGATTTAATGATTATCGGTGCCCTCGGTGCTGCTTTTTTCTGGGGGATCAGTATGCTGGACATGATTATTGTTCTGCTCCGTGCGCCTTCTGCACGAGATGCTCATTATAGGGGATACGGTGCGCCTTATGGAGCTCCTCCACACCAAGGAGCACCCTACCAGGGAGCATACATGGGTCAGCAAGGGCCTATGGAGCAGATGAATGAAGATGAGCTACATCAACATCCAGGTGGTGAATATGGCCATCCTGAAGGGCCCTATGGTCAACCCATGTACCAAAAAGGCAGTGAGGGTGAACGATTCTTCACCATTTTGCTCTCATTTGTTCCGGGATTGGGCCATCTTCATCTGGGTTTGTTGCATCGTGGGTTGTCGTTCCTGATGGCGTTCTTTGGTTCATTTGCCATGATGGTTTTTGTGGCTTCGATCACCAATGAATCGGTGTTTCTAATGTTCTTACTCATTCTGCCAGTAATTTGGGTATACTGCATGTTTGATGCGGTGCAGCATGTCCACCGTAAGCAAGCTGGTGAGATACTGCAGGATCGGACATTATTCGAAGAATTGGAGATGGGCAGAGTAGCCGGACGACGTAGCAAAGTGCTTGCAACGCTGCTTTCCGCTTTTCCAGGTGCGGGTCATCTCTATCTGGGATTGCAAAAAAGAGGCATGCAATTAATGTTCCTGTTCCTTGCAAGCATCTATATTCTGGACCTGCTTCATTTATCGGTGTTCCTGTTCATGATTCCGTTGATCTGGTTCTACAGCTTCTTTGACGGGCTACAGTGTTCCAGTCGCTATGGACGCGAGCCTTTGGTTGATCAACCGATCTTCAAGGACTGGGCCCGTCATCAGCGTCTGATTGGATTCGGGATTGCCGCGCTGGGTCTATATTACCTGGCGATCCGTCTTGTCATTCCACAGCTGAATGAGCTCTTCCCTAATGCATTCATGACGTATGAGATCCGTTCCTATCTGAACACCGTCATTGTATCTTTGCTGCTCATTTTTGGCGGCTTGAAGCTGCTGTTTGGCAAGAAGAGGGGGACGGGGATCCATAGTGCTGCTCATCGAAATGATGAGGGAGCAGACAGTCTCTTTTTATTCAAGGATCGGGATGATCGACTGTAGAGTGACCTAAAGATTATTTACACTGACACTACGATGACAGAGCAACCTTCTAATCGCTGTTATCCCTTAACATAAAAACACGCCAAGGGCTATGTATATCAGCCTCTGGCGTGTTTTTTGTTATCCAGCTTTGATTTCGAATAAATGATTGCTATTTCGTAGCGCCCTTCAGCAGAAGTTGACGGTACATCACTTCGAACAGGAACTCGAACGCTTCCAGATGACGTTTCGCTTCAAAAGCATCTTTACCCCACGCATATATGCCGTGGTTCCGAAGTAAGATCCCTGGTACGTTGGCATCAAGTACACCTGGCACCAATTCAGCGATAGATGGAATATCTGCAAAGTTAGGCAGGACGGGTACACGAATCTCCGCATTTTCTTCCCAGATGTTGAAAGCCTTGATCAATTCAATTCCTTGAATCGGTACGTGTCCATCTGCTCCAAAGAATTCGCTAATCAGGTTGTTAAACACGGTATGCACGTGGAATACAGCACCACAACCGGTCAAACGATAGATTTCACAGTGAATCAACGTTTCGGCACTTGGTTTCAACGTTGTTGTCTCAATCGCTTTGCCGTGTTTGTCCACAAAAAGGAAGTCTTCCGGTGTGCGAAGAGATTTGTCTTTGCCTGAGGCGGTAACCGCAAAATAAAATTGCTCCGGATCAAAGTCTCCTACACGCATCGACAGATTGCCACTTGTTCCGGGGAACCAGTTACGACTGGCGAACAACGCTTTAATATCAGCCAGTTCTTCCAGGACCTGACGTTTGTGTTCCAATGTAATCTTTTCAAAGCCCATCGTTTACAGCACTCCTTGTGTTTGCTTCTGTTTCATATCTTCGATGATATCGTAAAAAGTAACGAATGGCACATGGTCCACACCAAGTTCAATACATTTGTCCGTTAAAATGGAGCGGGAGTAGACGAGATCGGCAATTTTGGCACCTTCAAAATCTGTCAGACTGTCTCCAATAAGAATTCGATTGTATTGTTCTTCCGGGAAGGTACGAATCACTGTTGTTTTGCACATGCCGCAGCCATTCTCACAAGGAGGCTGGCAGGGATTCGGCCATTCAATCTTAATGGTTTCACCCGAGAAGTCAGCTCCATTGCAATAGACATGATCCTGCGGGATATGAAATGGTGCGAGTAACGGTTCAATGAAAAAGTCCATACCCCCGCTGGTTACATTGAATTCGATCCCTTCGCTGCGAACGTAGTCAAGAAACTCGCTGAATCCTTCACGGATGTCCGCTTGTCCAAGCACAAATTCCACAATTTCATCTTTCTGCGGTGCAGGCAACAGAGCAAACATGGCTCCAACACCTTCACGAAGCGAGATTTTTTGCTCAATCGTATCTTTCATAATCGCTTCAATGCCCTCAGGTTTGAAATGTTTCATGATCGCTACGATGTTGTCCGAGAGCGTAATCGTACCGTCAAAGTCACAGAAAATGACTGTTTTCTTACCACTTCTCATCGTTCGCCACCCCACAGGTCCAATGCGCTTTTCAGCTCCGGATGCTCGGTTGCATATTGCGCAAGTGGAATGGAACGCTGAGCTGCCTCAATGGCTTGCAGGAATGCACGTCCGCCTGCCTCAGTGCCCATAGGATGTCCATGTATACCGCCACCAGCATTAACGATGACATCTGTACCAAAGTCGCGCAAAATGAGTGGTACAAGGCCTGGATGGATGCCGGCTGAAGGTACGGGCATACTGGTTCGTACAGGCAGATCAGCTGTCAGTAATTGCTCCGTGATCGCCATATTTTCTTCCTTCGGCATCGTAACCGAACCATAAGGAGAAGGGAAGAGCACCAGATCGGCACCCGCTAGACGCATCAACTGGCCTAGTACAACCGAAGCCGACATGCCGTAATGTGGTGAAGGATACAGTGCACCTGCAAGAGCAGGGTGCGCCATAATCGGCACATTAATATCTGGATCACTACTGAGTTCATGCAGGACATCATATCCGTAGGACAATACGTTGAATAGCAGTGCATTGGCTCCTGTACCAATAGCGCGTTCAGCTTGCTGTTTCAGACGAGATGTTGGTCCTGTAAGATTGGTTGCATACAGAAGTTTCTTGCCGGTCTCCTGACGTGCCTGTTCGGCAGCTTTCATGCAGACCTCGACTCTTTTTTCGATGGGTGTCAATTTATTCTCAAACAGGATCTCATCGTCCTTGATCAAATCAACGCCGCCAAGAGCCTGACGAATAAATTGTTCACGCAGTTCGTCTGCATTTAGCCCAATAACTGACTTAAAGATACTCATTAACAGTGGACGATCATGCACACCAAGCAGATCACGAACACCATTCAGTCCAAACTTGGGTCCAGGGAATGCACTGAGGAAGCCATCCGAGAAACCAAGCTTTGTTAGTTTGATCCGGCCATCCATTGAGATTTTGCCAAAGACCGTCACGAGCAAAGCAGGTATATCACGGCTGAAGTTAACATCAGGATATCCAATGGTAATATCAGCGTAACGCTCACCCACAGCCATTCCTTCAGCTTCATGGACTTCTACGCTGATGACTTCGCCCAGATGCTTCTGCATCGCTTCACGCTGGGCTTGTGGCAACTCCGTCCAGCTACCCACGGTCATGCCAATCGCGATGGACTGAGCTTTCTTGCGAAAGTCTGCATGATCATCATGCAGACGATATGTGGCTGTGCACATGTTATTCATTTTAGATCCCCTTCCAAAGCAGCTCCCATCTCCCGTGAGCGCTCTGCACAGCGGTTGACGGCTGCGATTACATTTTCAAAGAAATCTCCTTCGTCCAGCGTTTTCAGTGCTGCCTGGGTTGCCCCTCCCGGGGATGTCACATCACTACGAAGCTTCATTGGTTCCAAACCGGTTTGTTGTACCATACGTGACGCGCCAAGCACCGTCTGAACAGTGAGATCACGAGATTGCTGGCTGGATAAGCCACCACGAATACCTGCGGCAATCATGGCCTCCATTAAATAGTATACATAAGCAGGGCCGCTTCCGGAAATCCCTGTGAGCACTTCGAGTTTATCTTCAGGCACAATGGTCACGATTCCAACTGCTTCAAACATGGTCATGACCGTACTGCGCTGATCATCCGTAATCTCCGCAGAGAAGGCAAGACCGGTTGCCCCAAGTCCGATGGTACTGGATGTATTTGGCATGGTTCTGGCGATCGGCTGTTTACGACCGAGCAAGGACTGCATCGTGCGGATTGATAATCCGGCAATGACAGATACGATCAGTTGATCAGGTGATAACAGTGGACCCAGTTCGCGCAGTGCTGCGGCAGCATCTTTGGGTTTCATACAGAGTACAATGACCGGAGTGGAGGCAAGGTGATCCAAGGATTGCGAGGCCGTTCCGGTATGTACAGCATAACGGGTGCTGAGCTCCTCCTGACGTTTCTGGTTGCTGCGGTTCAGCATCGTAATATCCTGAGGACGAACGACCAGGCGGGAGATCAGTCCGCGCACGATGGCTTCAGCCATCGCGCCTGCTCCGTGGAAAGTAATCTTCTGTTGTAGTAACGTCTGTTGCTCTTGACTCATATTTATCGTTCCTCCTATATAACTGGTGCTGAGATATTATTGACGAATCTGTCCATTGCCTGTAATCCGATATTTGGTTGACGTCAGTGCTGGCAGTCCCATCGGTCCACGTGCATGCAATTTCTGAGTACTGATCCCGATTTCGGCTCCATAGCCAAATTCAAATCCGTCAGTGAAACGTGTGGACGCATTGTGATAGACGGCTGCTGCATCCACATCATGCATAAAACGCTCTGCATGGGCTGTATCCCGGGTTACGATACACTCGGAATGTTTGGTTCCGTAATGTGCGATGTGCTGCATCGCTTCATCCAGATTCTTGACCACACGGATATTTAAAATATAGTCGTTGTACTCGGTCGCATAGTCTTCCTCGGTTGCCTCAAGAGCGGAAGGGACAAGACGGCGTACCGTGTCGCAACCTTTCAAAATCACATTCGCCTCACGGAATTGTTCGGCAAGAGCAGGCAGGTGCTCTTCCGCGTATGCGGCATGTAGGAGTAACGTTTCCATGGAGTTACATACAGAAGGACGTTGTGCCTTGGCATTGATGGCAATTTCGGCTGCCATGACCGGATCGGCTGTTTCATCCACATAGGTATGGCAGATGCCAGCCCCAGTTTCGATGACAGGTACGGTTGCATTGGCAACCACATTACGAATGAGCGAAGCCCCGCCTCGTGGAATAATAACGTCCAGTAATCCGTTCAGTTTGAGCATTTCATCCACGGAAGCACGATCTGCATCCTCAACCAGTTGCAGCGCATCAGCAGGCATGTCTGTGGTTGTGAGTGCCTGATGCAGTACCTCGACAATTTTGCGGTTGGAGGACAAGGCAGAGGAGCCGCCGCGCAGAAGCACCGCATTACCTGTTTTGAGACATAATCCGGCTGCGTCCACGGTTACATTAGGTCGAGCTTCGTAGATGATACCGATCAGACCAATCGGCACTCTAAGTTTTTCAACATGTAATCCGTTAGGACGGGTAAATGTCTCCAATACTTCACCGACTGGATCAGGGAGATCCGCAATCTGACGTAATCCTTCAGCAATGCCAACAATGCGCTCTTTATTGAGGGCGAGTCGATCCAGCATGGATTCCGGCGTACCTTGTTCTCTGCCGCGTTCCAGATCTTCGGCGTTTGCCGTAATGATGGAATCCGTTTCCTTAATCAAAGCATCTGCCATGACACGCAGGGCCGTATTTTTCTGTTCTGTATTCAATCGGTTCAGCTGTGGAACCGTTGCTTGGGCTTTGCTGGCTTTTTCTCTCACTTCACTCATCTTAATTCCTCCTCATATATATAAAGTTGAGTATTTCAACCACTATATAGCTTCAAGTTTATTTTAAGGTAATCCATTCGTCTCTATGAATAACTTCAAGTCTGTGGATGCTGGCAAGTCGTTTCATCACATCTCCACTGGGAAGTCCGGCAATGAGTCGAAGCTGGTCATCATCATAATTGACAATACCGCGACCGAGCAAGGTTTCATCCATTCCAATGACCTCTACGACGTCTCCGGCATGGAATGTTCCCAGTACTCGCTTGACCCCTACAGGCAGAAGACTATGGCCCCCATGGACAAGTGCTTCTTCAGCACCATCATCCACAACGACGGTTCCCAGCGGAGTAGACATGAAGCCGAGCCACTGCTTTTTACGAGATAGTGAAGCGAGTCGTGTCTCAAAGTAAGTTCCTTTGCCCGTGCCATCAACCGCCTTCTGCATATCTCCGGGTTCTTTCACACTTCCCACGAATACAGGTACGCCTCCACGTGTAGCAACCTTGGCTGCATCAACTTTGGATCGCATTCCGCCTGTACCAACCGTTGATCCTGAACCGCCGGCAAAAGCGTAGATCTCAGCCGTTATCTCGGGGATACGGTCGTAACGAACGGCAGAAGGATCTTTACGCGGATCTGCGGTGTACAGTCCGTTGGTATCGGTAAGAATGATCAGATGCTGTGCCTTCACCAGGTTCGCAACCAATGCGGACAACAGATCGTTATCACCAAACTTCAATTCATCCACCGAAACCGTATCATTCTCATTAAAAATCGGAATCACTCGCTGTTTGAGCAGCTCTTCTACGGTCATGCCTGCATTACCCATGCGTTTACGACTGTGAAAGTCTGTACGAGTTAACAGAATTTGCGCCGTAGTAACGCGGTGCGCTGCAAAAGCCTGTTGATATGCCTGCATCAGTAATGCCTGCCCAACGGCCGCTGCGGCTTGTTTCTCATGTAGCAGTTTGGGGCGCTGAGGATAACCGATCTCCCGGAATCCGGCCGCTACCGCTCCAGAGGTGACCAAAAGCACTTCATGGCCCTGATCAGCCAATGCTGCAATTTCTCCGGCAAAAAAAGTGATCGAACTGCGATCCAGACCGCCTTCTTCCGTTGTAAGCGAGCTGCTTCCAATCTTAACTACAATACGTGAAGTCATGGTTTCACTTCCTTAAACATGATTAATAAGTGCTTCTGGAGCAGGCTTTTGCGGGTACAAAAAAAACTCCCGCCCTTTAGTTAAAAAGGACGAAAGTTCGTTACTTCCGCGGTACCACCTTTATTGATGATTAGATCATCCGGCTTCATGCCCTGTAACAGAAGGCACTGTCCTGTACGTAACAGGCCGCTCAGGGGTAGGTTTCAGAGAAGAGTCGCGGTAAATTCTTTCAGCAGGGTGGAATTTACTCTCTGGGCGCGACTGATATTCTCTTACTGGTCCCGTCATCACGTTTCGTTCAATATTTCTTATAACATACCATGGAAAGTTGGCATATGCAAAGGGGTTATTGTCCTGTAAATTACTTGAATAAATTCAGCTTGCCAATCCGCTCCACAGCTTCGCGTAATCGGTTTTCATCACTTAGCAGTCCTGCGCGCACATAGCCTTCACCATGTGAACCAAAACCAATACCTGGGGCTACGGCCACCTTGGCTTCTCGCAGTAACAAGTCTGCAAATGAAGCGGAGGTATGACCGGCAGGTACAGGCAACCAGCTGAAGAATGAACCTGCGGGTTTCGTAGCTTGCCAGCCAATCGAGGAAAGAGCGTCATAAAACGTATTGCGACGCGATTCGTAACGTGAAACCAGCGAGGCAACACATTCCTGGGAGCCAGTAAGTGCTTCCGTTGCGGCAGCTTGAATCCCACCAAAAAGACTGACATAGATATGATCCTGAAGCAGATTGATTTTAGAGACAATCTCTGCGTTACCGAGTGCGAATCCAACACGCCATCCAGCCATATTGTATGTTTTGGATAACGTATAGAACTCAATACCGACTTCTTTGGCACCAGGGGCTTGCAGGAAACTGACTGGACGATGTCCGTCGAATCCAATTGCACCGTAAGCAAAGTCGCTGGCTACTACGATTTGATTTTGAATGGCGAATTCTACCGTATCTTCGTAGAACGAAAGGGGGGCCGTTGCTGACGTTGGGTTGTTGGGGTAGTTCAGGAACATCAGCTTGGCCTTTTCCCGATCTTCGGCTGTAACAGCTTCATAATCCGGCAGGAATGCGTTGGACTCGAGCAAAGGCATAAATGACATGTTTGCTTTGGCGAGCGCAACACCAGACCAGTAATCCGGGTAGCCGGGATCTGGAACGAGAACGGTGTCGCCGGGGTTAAGCAGTACCTGTGGTAACTGAACCAGACCTGTTTTGCCTCCGAACAGAATGGCTACTTCAGTCTCGGGGTCCAGATCAACGTTGTAATCTTCCTTATAACGTTTGGCGACAGCTTCCTTCAGGAAAGAGTGCCCTCTAAAAGGGGAGTATTTGTGGTAGAGGGGATTCTCAGCCGACTCTTGCAGTGTTTTCACAATATGAGGTGGTGTAGGTGTATCCGGGTTCCCCTGACCCAGATTGATCACGTCATGTCCACTTGCGATTTCACGATTTACATTTTGAACAAGGGTAGCAAAAAATTGCGTTGGCAGCTGTGTCATCACATCAGAAGTCGGTATCTTAAAAGCTGAACGAGCAGATGTATGGTCTGAATGGGTCATTAGATTCATCACTCCGGTTTATTAAAAATGGCAAATAGTTCTCATTAATTTATCACGCCAATCCCGAGCTGTATAGAGGGAAATGCACTTGAATATACAGTACATAGGAGCAAAGAGCGGAGTATTGTACAAAACTGAAAGTGCTCATTTAGTTTTGTCCATTGAGCTGAGAGAAACCATGTTTTATGATAATATCCGATAATGATAATCAATATCATTAATTTCTAGCACAACGCACATGATACAGGGGGAGAAATAGAAATGAAAAAGGGCATACGAAATACGGGAGTATTATTAACGATCACATGGTTATCCATCCTGCTACTGGCTTGTGGAAATCAGGCTGCAACACCTGCTGCTGGCGCAGATGATTCCAAAGCAGCCACAGAAACCACAGAGACCCAAACTGCAACGAAAGAGACGAACGAGGGCGAGACCCGGATATTCAAAGACTGGACTGGCCATGAAGTTGAGATTCCTGTAAATCCGAAGCGAGTTATCTATCATGGAGAAGTTACAGGGGATCTGCTCGCGCTTGGTGTAGTTCCTGTCGGCATACTTCGTCAAGAGGGAACCGTATTTGATGATCAGGTTGCTCAGTCAGAAGATGTAGGATTTCCGATCAGTGTGGAAAAGGCGTTAGACCTGAATCCCGATCTGATTATTTTCTCCAACAGTGACGAGGCTCAATATGATCAGATCGCAAAGGTTGCACCCACGGTTACATTTGATTCGTTTGGTTTAATAGAAGATCGCATGCGTATCCTTGGCGATTTGTTGAATAAGAAACAAGAGGCAGAGGATTGGATTACGGCTCATCAAAAAGCGACGGAAGAGATGTGGACGCAACTTCATGAGAACGGATTAAAAGAAGGGGAGACTGCTTCGGTATTCACCATGTATCCCGGGAATCGTCTGTTTGTCATGGCGGGTGCAGGATTGCCACAGTTGTTATACGGAAAAGACGGGCTGAAGCCAACCGCGGAAATCCAGAAAGTATTGGATGAAGACATGGGATTTGTAGAGATTTCAACTGAAAAATTATCTGAATTTGCCGGTGATCGGATATTTATTCTGGATCCTGTGACCGACGATGCGAAACAATCCACCAAGGAATTGCTGGATAGTACAATCTGGAAGAACCTGCCTGCGGTGAAAGAAGGAAAAGTATATCGTTTTAATATCGTAAAAGCTTCTAGTGATGCTCTTTCGAGGGAGTGGCTGTTACAAGAGCTGCCAAAACAGATGATCCAATAATGGTGACGAGCTAGTGAGGCAGCAGTAACACCTTTGAGTAATGCAGTTATAAAAAAAGTGAAAGGGGCCTTCAACATTTCGTTGAACGCTCTTTTTTGCTGATTAAACTCATATCTGGATTATTGACCATCGCTCGCTTATAATCAGACCATACAGAATGATTGATAATTATTCTCATTTCAGAAAAACGAGGTGAACCGACATGCAGGCTTTGGATGCCGATGGGGGAGCGTTGTTCTTTTCAGCATTCATGTTTCGCCTGGATCATCTGGTACGTCGAATTGAACTACCTGAACAGGTGATGCTGGAAGTTGCTTGCGAGAAACATGCGTTCCTGATCTGCGAAGAAGGGGATGGGCGTTTATATATTGGACATGAACAGTTTCCATTTACTACGGGATGTGTTTATCCGCTTTCTCCGGGAGAGGGGTACCAGATTGAACATCGTAATAACTCGGATTTGAAATATATTGTGATGGCTTTTGATGTTATTCATGTGCTGACGGGTGATCCCGAGCTCTTTACCCGTCCTGTATTTGAACACAGAAACCAATTGAATGGTTATCCCTATGCTCCGTTAAGTGGGCTGCTTGAGCAAATGTATGTCACTCGGAAGTATAAAACAGATGCCGAATACAGTCATTTGAATGCACAGTTCCAAAAATGGATGGAGATGATCATTACCCGGTACACTTCTCCAAAGACGGAACAGAGTATGGAAGCCAGACTACACAGTACGATTCAGTATGTGGACGACCATTATGGTGAAGAAATCACTGTACAGAAACTGGCACGTCTTGCGGAGATCAGACCAGTACAATATACGACCCTTTTCAGACAACTCACAGGTCACAAGCCGCTCGATTATGTGAATCATGTACGCATCAAACATGCCAAGGAATGGCTTCGTAAATCAGATGAACCACTTCGGGATATAGCAAGTCGCGTGGGCTTTAAGGATGAGTATTATTTCAGCAGGCGTTTTCGCCAAATGACCGGATTATCTCCTCGTCAATATGACAGATCAATTCAGCAGCAGACATTAGTACATGATTGGTTGGGTCATGATGTGAATATTCCAGTAAACCCGGAGCGAATTATGTATTACGGAGATTCGGCAGGGGATCTGCTGATGCTGGGCATTCAGATATTGGGAGATCAGACCTATGACGCGGTTGCTCCGGTTAATGTGGAAGCAGCTGTTATCATGAAGCCGGATTTGATTATTTTTGATAGCAGCAATGAACAGCAATATGAACAACTTTACCGGATTGCACCGACGCTTGCTTACAATTCACATGCCACCCTGGAAGAACGAATGCGCAGATTGGGCAATTGGTTTGGCAGACAACCTCAGGCTGAACAATGGTTAACCTCCTATGCGGAGCGTACTGAGCAGATGTGGGCGAAGATCCATACTGTGATTGAAGAGGGGGAAACGGCATCCGTATTTACATACCATCGGGGTGCAAGATTATTTGTTATGGGCAATATCGGTCTGGCGCCTATGTTATATCATCCAATGGGATTCAGGCCAGTGACCAAAGTGAAGGAAGCACTTGCGGCAGGCAGAGCCTATAAGGAAATTTCGGCTGAAGCGGTACGTCAGTACGCGGGAGATCATGTGTTTGTTATGCTGCCTGAGGAAGTTGTGGCAAGGCGGGCTACAGAGATGCTAATGGAAAGTCACAGCTGGAGGACCCTTCCTGCCGTGCAGAATGGGCGGGTGTACGCTGTGGATGAGTCGACCTGGAATGTGGGTGATGCGCTCACGAGCGATCGATTGCTGACCCTGCTGCCTGAGTTGTTGTGTGCAAGTTCATAACAAAAACAGGCTTGCGGTACTCAAGAGGATCAAGCTATGATAGCAGGTATTACGGTTCAGAGGAGTGCTTGTCATGACAGAAAAAAAACAGGGAGAAATGCGTGTAGCCCTGATTCAGGGCGATATTCAACTCGGAGACCCTGAGGCCAATCATAAACATATGCAGGCGTTGCTTGAGCGTGCGGTAGAACAGTATCCGGATCTGGGGCTGGCTGTGTTACCTGAGATGTGGAATACCGGATACGCTTTGACTCAAATTCATGAACTCGCTGACCCGGAAGGCCAGAAATCTCGGGAATGGCTGTCTGCTTTTGCTCAAAAACATCAAATTTCCATCGTTGGGGGTTCAATTGCCGAGAAACGGGATGGTCAAATATACAATACAATGTACGCGTATGATCATGAAGGAAAACAGGTCACTCGATACGATAAATTACATTTGTTTCGTCTGATGGACGAGGAGAAATATTTACAGCCTGGTGCGGAACCTGAAATTTTTGAACTGCAGAACGGTCTTACAGCGGGTGCTTCGATCTGTTATGACATCCGGTTTCCGGAACTTGCCCGCACCCTTGCTTTAAATGGTGCCAAGGCATTGATTGTTCCGGCTGAATGGCCGAACCCTCGTCTGCACCACTGGCGTACGTTGCTTACGGCACGAGCGATTGAGAATCAGATGTATGTGATTGCCTGTAACCGTGTGGGAAAAGGGGGAGAGACTGAATTTTTCGGACATTCCCTCATCATTGATCCTTGGGGTGAGATTGTGGCTGAAGGTGGCGAAGGGGAAGAGATCGTGACCGGAATTATTCGTCCATCTCTGGTAGATGAGGTTCGCGGCCGTATTCCCGTATTTGAGGACCGTCGACCTGGCGTTTATTTTGGCGAAAAATAAAAAAGCGGAATAAAATTTTCGCAGAAGTGTTTATTCTTCCATGACGCGGGTAATGATAACTATCCCGTCACCAAGGAGGATGATCAATCAATGGACAACCATGTGAAAGATACGCTCAGGAGACTGGAACAGGATAACACAAGGGAAGATCACTTAAGGGCATTCTTAGAGAATGGAGCAGGAGGGCTATCACCCCCTGATTCAACTGTTCAGGACGAAGGCCGTGTAATGAATCAGCAAAACAGGCTGACAAGCGATCGTAATTTGCGTAAATAAACCGCCAAACATGAAGTTTTCTTATGTACGTTTCTACGTTAACATTTTAAATAAGCATCGAAAACCAAACAACTTAACAAGCAACATTGTACTGTAACCAGTTACTGTGATTGCAATGTAAGAACTCTATCCTACGGATGCGGGAAACGAGATACGACAAAGGCTTGGCCCATAGGGGTCAAGCCTTTGTTTTGGTTCAGTACCATATGCCTCCATATCCATAGGAACAATTCATTAGTCTCCTTGAGACAGTTCGGCCACAGTCTGTTGAAACGTATGGATGAATGCCTCGGCTGCCTTCGACAGCACTCTGCCTTGACGATAAGCCACAACAAGTGTTCTGCTGGGTGTTGGCTCAGCGAGTGGGACGTATACAGGCACGAATTCACTGCGCGGGGCACGGGCGATAAAGCGTGGAACCAGGGTAATACCCATACCTGTGGCGACAAGCGACTGAACGGTTTCAATATTGGTGCTCTCAAACACAACTTGGGGATCAAAACCAGCCTGCTCACAGAGATCAAATGTAAGTTTGCGGAAGCCCTGTCCTTTTTTCAATACAACAAAGGGTTCATCCCGAAGCTCTTCAATTCGCACAGGAAGCGGATGTTCCGGATCTGCCCTGCGTGCCAAAGGGTGATTCGGGGGAACCGCCAGATCAATCTTTTCCTCTCCAATGGTAACATAGGCGAGACTTGGCTCTTGTAAAGGAAGAGATAACAGGCTGAGATCAGCTTTGCCGCTTGCTGTCAATTTCTCAAGCGTAAGCCCGGAGTCTTCCAATAAGGTAACCTCAATCTCGGGATAAGCTTGTTGAAACGCAGGAAGCACGTGTGGGAGCAGGTGTGAGCCTGTGATTGGCATGCTGCCTACAACGACTTTACCTTTGCGAAGCTGGGAGATATCGGACATTTCCTGACGCAATAGCTCCACAGCATCTACGATCTTCTGGGCTTGCTCGACAAACGTAACACCCGCATGGGTTAACTCCACGGTACTGGTATTACGCTGAAACAGCAGCACACCCAATTCTTTTTCCAATTTGGATAATTGCTGGCTTAATGAAGGCTGGGCAATATGCAGCTTCTCTGCTGCCCGGGAGAAATTTCGTTCGGCCGCAATTTGCAGCGTATATTGAAGTTGTCTGAATTCCATCGTCATTGGTCATTCCTTTCGTTATGCCACCATTATATCATTACAGATGAAGAAATCATTAATTTCGCTTAACCGCTTGCACTCCATCAGAAGAGTTGATATACTGATTTTGAAAACGCTTAATAAGAACCACTTACCCGGGTAAAACAAAATCAACGTTTTCATGTGTGCCAGTTTCAAGTGTTAGTACAGAACCATTTTAAATATTCATATTCTTTTTCGTTTATATAATTGAATAACAATTCATCCAACGATGGCATGTTACTGTTCGGCAGGCAAGACCTAGATTGGGTGGGAAGAGTTTCTTTTTTCCTACCCTTTTTAGGTCTTTTTTTGTTCCCATCAAGAAAAAATGGCGGAGGTGCACCATGAATCACAAACAATTAGCCCAATCGATTATGGAGCTGGTCGGTGGCAATGATAATATCAACACGTTAATTCATTGCTCTACCAGGCTCAGACTTACCCTGAAGAATCCGGATATGGCGAAGACCCAAGAAATTAAGAGCCTTGATGGTGTTATTGGCGCAGTGAATAGCGGCGGGCAATATCAGGTTATTATCGGTAATGACGTCGCGTACGTCTACAATGAACTTGCCAAGATAATGGATACTCGGCAATCAAACGAAATTCAGGAGAAACAAAAAGCGGATTATAGCCCCAAAGGACTGTTTAATACTTTTGCCAGTGTCATTGCAGGCATTTTCCAACCTATTATCCCAGCCATTGCTGCCTCGGGCATGCTTAAGGCACTGTTGCTACTGGCGACCGTGACCGGCCTGATGTCTAAAGAGAGCCAGACATATACCGTTTTGAGTGTCATGTCTGATGCTGCCTTTTACTTTCTTCCGATTTTACTGGCTTATTCCAGTGCAAATAGATTTAAAACCAACCCCTTTGTTGCCGTTCTGTTTGGTGGAATCATGTTACACCCGAATATGATTGGTTTGCTTGGCGGTGAAGATCCGGTGTCCTTTATTGGCATACCTGTTGCATCCGTTCAATATGCGACATCCGTGGTACCGATTATTTTAACGGTCTGGTTCATGTCTTACATTGAAAAGTTCGCGGACAAGATCTCACCAGGGCCGGTCAAAATTTTCCTTAAACCTTTGATTGTTATTCTCATTGTTGCTCCAGTTGCCCTGATTGTACTTGGACCTCTGGGGATGTATCTCGGAACGGGAATGTCCAACCTGATCTATTGGATTCAGGATAAGATTGGATGGTTGACCGTTGTCATTATGGCTATACTGATGCCTCTGATTGTCATGTTCGGTATGCATAAAGTATTTTATCCTATTATTTTCGCAGCCTTGGCTTCACCTGGATATGAAACACTGGTGCTGGTTGCGATGCTGGCATCCAATATGGCGCAGGGAGCAGGCGCACTGGCGGTGTCATTCAAAACCAAAGACATCAAGCTGAAACAAGTCGCTTTGTCTGCAGGAATTTCAGGTGTATTCGGTATCACGGAACCTGCTCTGTACGGTGTACATTTAAGGCTCAAGAAAACGCTGTTTGCCTGCATGATCGGCGCCGGAGTCGCTGGGTTGTTCGCAGGTATTGTGAATCTCAAGGCATATGCTGCCGTGGGTCCGGGGATTGCATCTATGCCTATGTTTATCAGTGAAGATCATATGAATATTATCTATGCGATTATTACCATGCTGATCTCTGCCATTGTCGCGTTTGTCGCCGTATATGTCATTGGATTTCAGGATGTTGTTCCAACAGCAGAGTCGGTGGCAGGCAGTCCTACAAACCAAGCAAGAGGTGAATCTGAAATCAAGCCATCCACAGGGATCAAATCGAAAAAGATCGTTTTTGCTCCTTTGGAAGGTAAAGTTCTGCCATTAAGTGAGGTGAAGGACGAGGCCTTCTCGCAAGAAGCGATGGGACAAGGTATGGCCATTCAGCCAAGTGTTGGCAAGGTGTTTGCCCCGTTTGATGGTACCGTTGAGACGGTGTTCCGTACCAAACATTCCATCGGTCTGAGATCGGTAGAAGGGGTTGAACTTCTGATTCATGTCGGATTGGATACGGTGAAACTGAAAGGCCAGCATTTTGATGTAAAAGTGAACGAAGGAGAACAGATCTCTCATGGTCAGCTCCTGATTGAATTTGATCTTGAAGCTATACAAGCCGCAGGTTATGACACCACGACCCCTGTAATTGTTACCAATTCCTCGGATTATCTGGAGGTGCTGGGCAATGAATCTGCGGCGACAACAGGACCGGGGAAACCATTAATTACGGTGTTATAACCCGCTGAAATATGAATGAAAGGCAGGCAGCCTGATATGGAAGTCATAAAAATACTGAATTCGAGCATTGTTCTTGCCAGACGTGTTGAGGATGACAAGGAAATTATTGTGATGGGAAAGGGCATCGGCTACAGGAGCAAACCGGGAGATATCGTGGGAGAGGATGAGATCGAGAAGATCTATGTCCTTGAAAATGAAACGATCTCTTCAGATCTCACCGCCCTGATGAAGGAAACACCAAAAGAATATCTGATTCTGGCTGATGAAATCATCTCCCACGCGAAACATACATTGTCCCGCCATCTGAGTGATCATCTCTATGTCGCATTAACAGATCACCTGTATATGGCCATGAAGCGATTCAAGGACAATATGACGATCCAGAACCGAATGTTGTGGGAAGTGAAAAAGTTCTATCCGCAGGAGTTCAATATCGGGTTGCATGGTCTGTCTCTCATTCAAAAACAGCTTGGACTCTCCCTGCCTGAAGAGGAAGCGGCGAATATTGCCTTTCATCTCGTTAATGCGCAGCAAAATGATGACAATATGAATCAGGTCATGCTGATGACCAATACAGTTAAGGATGTACTCAATATTATCAAAATTCACTATCAAGTGGAGCTGGACACACACAGCATCAACTATTCACGCTTTTTGACCCATTTGCAGTTTTTTATTCAACGGCTTTTTGAGCATAAAACATTAAACACACAGGATCATGAGCTCTTTGAGCAGATCGCGAATAAATATCCCCAGGAAGAAGCCTGCGTACTGCTAATCAAGGATTATATTGAAGCCCGGTTTGAACATACGATCTCCAATGAAGAGATGATGTATTTGATTATTCATATCAATCGGGTCATGAGTCGCAATTGAGCAAGAATGAAAGAGTCACAGAGATAATCCAAGGAGGAATACACAATGACCAATACAATAAGAACGTTTCCAGAAGATTTTCTATGGGGAGGAGCGATTGCTGCCAATCAGGCAGAAGGGGCGTGGAATGTAGATGGCAAAGGTCTATCTACAGCCGACATTGCTATCTATCGAAAAGGTGTAGCCAAGAGTGAATATAAGAAACACAATGCGATCAATGAAGAACAGATCAAAACTGCGATGGAGTCTACCTCGGACAGAGAATATCCGAAACGCAGAGGCATTGATTTCTACCACCGTTACGAAGAGGATCTCGCCCTGTTTGGGGAAATGGGACTCAAAACGTTGCGACTATCCATTGCATGGACCCGAATTTTCCCAAATGGCAACGAAAATGAGCCGAATGAAGCCGGTTTGCAGTTCTATGACCGCGTTATTGATGGCATGCTGAAACAAGGGATTGAACCATTGATTACGTTGTCACATTATGAGATGCCGATGTATCTGGTGAATCACCATGGTGGATGGACGGATCGGAAAGTCGTCGAGTATTTTGTTCACTTTTGTAAAACCGTGTTCACCCGTTATAAGGATAAAGTGAAGTATTGGATTACATTTAATGAAATTGACAGCATTGTTCGTCATCCGTTTACGAGTGGTGGTATTGTTCCGGAGCGTTTCGAAAATGTGGAGCAGGCCGTATATCAGGGGTTACACCATCAATTTGTAGCGAGTGCGCTCGCAGTGAAATACTGTCATGAGATCATTCCCGGTTCCCAGATCGGATGTATGCTTACCAAACTGACGACGTATGCTCACACATGTAATCCCGAAGACGTACTCGTTGCTTCCCGGGATAATCAATTCAATCTTATGTTTACGGACGTACAGGTGCGGGGAGCGTATCCGTACTTTACGAAGAGATTTTTTGCCGAAAAAGGGATTAACCTGGATATGCTTGAGGGGGATGAAGAGATTCTGAAAGTACACACTGTGGACTTTATCTCATTCAGTTATTATATGTCCCTCGTATCAAGTGTGGATGGCGACCGATTGGAGCAGGTGAGTGGCAATACAACTGGAGGGGTGAAGAACCCGTATCTACAAACGAATGATTGGGGCTGGCAGATTGACCCGGTAGGTCTGCGCATCTCACTGAATGAACTGTATAGCCGTTACGAGGTACCTTTGTTTATCGTTGAGAATGGTATTGGAGCGGTAGACACGATTGAAGCTGATGGTAGCATTCAGGATGATTATCGTATTGATTATTTCCGTTCTCACATGGAACAGATGCATGAAGCGATTCTGGACGGTGTTGAACTGCTCGGCTATACCAGTTGGGGAGTGATTGATCTGATTAGTTATTCTTCTTCAGAGATGGAGAAACGATATGGCTTTATTTATGTAGATCAGGATAATGACGGCAATGGAACACTGGAGAGAAAACGCAAGAAGAGTTTCTATTGGTACAAAGATGTGATTGCGAACAACGGTTTGTAATACAGTAGTCGGACAAGCGCTCTCTATAGAAGGCGTTGATATGATCATTTTCATTTCATAACAGAAACTAGCAAAGCAGCTCTGGATTCAGGGCTGTTTTTTTATGTTCTAGATAAAAAGCATTGACAGCGAAGCAGCGGAAACGTAGTATAAGACTTATCTGATAATGATAATTGTTATCAATTTAGACCTCTGCGATGAGCAGTGGTTTATTTGTCTTTCTCTTATTATAGGTTAAACCTATTACATCTATAGATATTATATCTTGGAACAATGAAGGACGGGGTGATATATTTATGTCATTCAAGAGCTTCACTTTTTAAAGAAAACAGAGGCTCTTCCAAGGACCGAACTTATAATGAGGTGAAAATGATGAGTAAAAAAACGATGTTTGAGAAAATTTGGGAAAATCACGTAATTCATCAAGAAGAAGGCAAACCAAGCATACTGTATATCGATCTGCATCTGGTGCACGAAGTAACTTCTCCACAGGCATTTGAAGGTCTTCGTCTGAGCGGACGTAAAGTTCGTCGCCCTGAACTGACATTTGCAACAATGGACCACAACGTTCCAACGAAAGACCGTTTCAACATTACAGATCCTATCTCCAAACAACAAATTGATACACTTTCGCAAAACTGCCGTGATTTCGGCGTGAAATTGTATGATCTGGACACGATTGATCAAGGCGTTGTACACGTTATGGGACCTGAACTGGGTCTGACTCACCCGGGTAAAACGATTGTATGTGGTGACAGTCATACGTCCACACACGGTGCGTTTGGCGCACTGGCATTCGGAATCGGAACAAGTGAAGTTGAGCATGTTATGGCAACTCAATGTTTGCAACAAGCAAAAGCCAAAACGATGGAAGTTCGTTTTGTCGGCAAACGTAACCCGGGTGTAACCGCAAAAGACATGATCCTCGCAGTCATCGCCAAATACGGTACAGACTTTGCAACAGGTTATGTTATTGAGTACACAGGCGAATCCATCCGTGAGTTGAGCATGGAAGAGCGTATGACGGTCTGCAACATGTCCATCGAAGGTGGAGCAAGAGCAGGATTGATCGCTCCGGATGAAACAACATTTGAATATCTGCGTGGACGTGAATACGTACCAGCGGATGCGAAGTTTGATGAAGCTGTAGAAGGTTGGAAACAGCTTGTAACCGATGAAGGTGCCGAGTTCGACCATGTGGTTGAAATCGATGTGGAGACATTGATTCCGCAAGTAACTTGGGGAACAAGCCCAGGTATGGGAACCGACATTTCGTCGAAAGTTCCTGTTCCGGCTGAATTGCCTACAGAAAACGAACGCAAAGCGGCTGAAAAAGCGCTTGAATATATGGGACTTGAACCGGGAACACCAATCGCCGAGATTCCAATTGATTATGTATTTATCGGTTCTTGCACCAACGGACGGATCGAAGATCTGCGTGCAGCAGCACAAGTGGCTAAAGGTCACACGGTATCCAGTCAGGTTACAGCAATTGTTGTACCAGGCTCAGGACGTGTTAAAATTCAGGCTGAACAAGAAGGTTTGGATAAAATCTTTACGGAAGCTGGATTTGAATGGCGTGATGCGGGATGCAGTATGTGTCTGGCGATGAACCCGGATGTATTGAAGCCAGGTCAACGTTGTGCTTCGACGTCCAACCGTAACTTTGAAGGACGCCAAGGACGTGGAGGACGTACGCACCTGGTATCTCCGGCAATGGCAGCAGCAGCAGCGGTTAAGGGTCACTTTGTGGACGTACGGGACTGGAATTTCAAAACAGAAGCAGCGATCTAATCTATAACAGACAGAAGGGAGAACGTTTAATATGGAAGAATTCAAAACATTACAAGGCATCGTTGCACCGGTAGACCGGGTCAATGTAGATACAGACGCAATCATTCCGAAACAGTTCCTGAAACGGATTGAACGTACCGGATTTGGACAATTTTTGTTCTATGAATGGCGTTTTGATGAAGAGGGCAACAATAATGCTTCCTTCGAAATGAACAAACCTCGTTATGAAGGGGCATCCATCCTGATCTCACGTGCCAACTTTGGCTGTGGATCTTCCCGTGAGCATGCGCCATGGGCAATTATGGACTATGGATTCCGTTGTGTGATCGCTCCATCTTTTGCAGACATTTTCTATAATAACTGCTTTAAGAACGGAATCTTGCCAATCAAGTTGTCAGAAGAGCAAGTTGAAGACTTGTTCCAACGTACAGCGACACATGAAGGCTATGAGATGAATGTAAGTCTGGAAAACAAAACGATTACTGATGCATACGGACTGCATATCGATTTTGATCTGGATGAGCATCGTCGTCAATTCCTGTTGCAAGGATTGGATGATATCGGTCTGACTCTTCAACATGATGATGAAATCGCTGCTTACGAACAACGCCACGCGGCAAAACTGTTCGGTTAATCGTTAAAGTATCGCATAACAGAAAGCTTCTGCCTCGCCAAAGGGACCTTATTCCCATCGGTGAGACAGAAGCTTTTTGTAATTTTATAAGCTAAATTAGCTTTTTAAGTCAGCTATACATAGAACTCCTGATTTTTCTTAACCGAATACTTCAACAGATACAATAACAGCTGCCTAAATAGAGGACTCTAAAAATCGATTACTGAGGTGAATCCAAACGGTCGTTTTTTGTATTCTGAAAATAGACATAGATATAACAAGCCAAATGCACGAAATTCACTAGTGACCATACCATAAGCCATATGATTGGAGTTGATAGGGTAGTCCAGATGCCAAACCAAGGCAGCACACGTCCTCCGCCGATAAACGTAACCAAGGGGGACAGAGATAAGATAATTAGAACCGGGATCAGTCTTCCGACCGTGATCAGAATCAATTTGCTGATCGTTAGGCGGTGGTTGTTCCGAAGTATGTGGAAATAGCCGTAGATGCCCCATGCAAGCGTAGCGATGATCAGCGCAATCATAATCGTTTCCATATTCCGACCGTTTACAAAAGAGGTTTGGGGTTCTCGGCCCCTCATAATATCCGCTATTCCATCAATAAATGCAGAGTAATTCACAGAAGCGTTTATACCAGAATTAAACATTACGGCAATGCCCATTTGCTCGTTCAAATAAACCAGTTCTTCTGACTTGTAAGTCCATAAAATGCCGCTGTGGGAGATCGTTTGACCGTTAGATGCATCTTGGTCTGCAAGCCAGCCCATGCCGTACGGACTGATATCTCCTGCGGTATGATATTGTTTCATCAGCACAGGGGAAACGAGGCGGCCATTATATTGGGAAAGCATCCATAGGGACATGTCCTCTGCGGTTGAAACGATGCCGGCGGGGCCCTCAATGAACCAAAGCGGTTCGGATTGACTTATAGCGCGTCCCAAGCTCAGGTAATGTCCTAGAGGGATAGTATTATTCTCATAGAATTGCTGCGTTGTATTGACACTGAAGGTATGATTCATTCCTAACGGTTCAAAAATATGTTTTTTCAGATAATCCGAAAAGCGCTCTCCGCTAACACTTTCCACGAGGTTCGCCAGCAGCACGTAATTGGGATTATGATAGCTGTAGGCTGTTCCGGGGATATGGGCAAGTTGAACCGTGTTTAATAATTGGTTCGTTTCAGCCAACGATTGGAATTGCGGAGTCTTTGTCATATCGGGATTTATCTTGTCATTAAGACCACTCGTCTGATTCAGTAAATGACGGACCGTGATATCAAGAACACGGGGGTCATGGGGAGAAAGCTCGGGAAAATAGGAAGCGTAAGTCGCATCCAAGTTGATCCGACCCTTGTCTACTAGCTGCAGAACAGCCAATGCAGTAAAGGACTTGCTTAGTGAAGCAATGGGAAAAGGGGTGTTGCCCGTAACCTTCTGGCCATCCGCAAATGTCCCGTAGCCTTTTGCGTAAAAGACCTCATCGTTATTGGCAATCGCCAGTGAAGCAGCCTTAATGTGATTGGTCTTCATGCTCCGATTCATATATTCGTCGATCTCCTGCAGAACTTCTGTCCTGTCTCTGGCTTCATTGGCGGATAAGGGGGACGCCCACGCGGTACATAACAACAAACAGCTAATTGTGATATACATTCTTTTTTTCAGTTTTAGCATGATAACACTCCTTGAATTCAAGATAAGGAGATGTTATCAGATCATTTTCAACTATTTATCAACTTGGGTCCTAATACTTGCCGTGACGCTTCCACCTCCGTTAGGACCGTTTGCAATCCGAAGACTACCTTCATGTTTTTCGCAAAACACCTTGCAAACGTAAAGGCCCAGCCCGCGATGTTCGCTCGCATCCCATACTTCGCCTCGGTAAAAAGGGAGTATAGCCTTACTCAGGGCTTCGTCAGAGAAACCAGGACCGTCCTCTGAGACGGTAATCTTCATAATGCCTCCCTGAACGTCATAATGGACGTTCACTTGACTGGCTGCGTATCTCGCCCCATTAGCCACTAGATTCTCAAAAATCTGCATGACGAGATAGGGATCTACATGTACTGAGGCATTATCATATTCCACGGAAGAAATGAAACGAATACCGAACTGTTTCGCGATTTGTTCAGCGCTGCCATCCAGCAAAGCCGTCAATGAGATCGTATCCATCGATTGGAAGTTCAACGGCACATCCTCCAGCCTCTGAATGGAGTTCATGGCCTCTGCATAACTCTCCAGACGCAAGATGTGAAGGTTCATAGTATGGATCAAGTCCAGCACCTTTTCTTCCGACAACTTCTTCTCGGGAAGATAGGTGGCAAGAAGCTCGGCGTTTCCTTTTAACACGGACAGGGGTGTTCTCAGATCATGGGCAAAAATAGCATTGATCTGCTTGCGCTCTTCAACCGAACGCCAAAGTGTCTTAAGGTTTTTTTCCAATTGTGAGCGCATGTTTTCAAATAGCGTGATCAGCTCGCCCATCTCATCCTGGCTGTCATAGGAAATGCGGAAGTCTAGATCGTTGGCTGAAATGTTCTCGGATGCTCGTTTTAATAGCTCCAGCGGACGTTTTAGCTTCCATCTGTAAAATAGAACGGCCATGGTGACAATACCAGTCGCTACGGTGAGCAGAACCGCCGTGACGAGGGAGGGCATCACCCAATCCGTATCTCCGAAACGCAGCCGCAGGTTCTCCGCCCAAGCAAACTCCATGGTTATAACGGCCAGCACGGCAATGAGTGTGACCACACACAACAGCATAAAAGAGTGCAGTAAGGACAATCGCTTTAAAAACAGGAGTCTAGTCATGAACTTGGCCATTTGTAGCCTACTCCCCAAACGGTCTCGATTTGATTATCACAGCCGTATTCCTTTAATTTGTAACGAATTCGCCGGATATGCTCTGCGATGACGTTACTGTCACCTTGCTCGTCCATGCCCCAAATCTTTTCGTATATGCGTTCCTTTCCAAACACCATATCAGGATGCGTGGACAGCAATTCGACAATATCAAACTCTTTTTTGGGCAGTGAAATTCGCTTATCCAGGTAGTAGAGCTCCCTGGCCGTATAATCAATGACCAATTCATTGTTAAACCTTACCGAAGATTTAGTTTGGATTCGTTGTTCCCTGCGTATATGTGCTTCGACCCTGGCGCCCAACTCGCGAATGCTGAAAGGTTTCAGGATATAGTCATCGCCTCCGGCACGAAATCCTGCTATTTTATCAGCATCTTCGATTCGAGCCGTTAAGAATAAGATCGGGCAAGAGACAAAGTCGCGAATTTTTTCACATAATTGAAGGCCGTTCTGTTCAGGCATGTTGATATCTAACAAAACGAGATCGGGTTGTTTTTCCACTTTCCGCAGCGCTTCACGGCTGTCCTTGGCCGTCATGACGGAATAACCGTTAATTTCAAAATAATCAGTCAGTAGCTTTCGAAGATCTGCTTCATCGTCCACGATCAGTATTTTAGGCATCAAGGCTCAGTCTCCTGTATTCAAGTATTTGAACTCAGCATAGCAAAAATGGATGAGAAATGTAATTTCCATATGATTTCGGGTACTGGACGAATGGAGAAAGTAACCTTTTTGCCACTCAGTTTCCGACTAAATATGACAACGTTGTAACCGGATGATCAGACAATATCTGATAAACTGATTAGTAGATTATGGAAGGTTACATATTGTCATTGATGTTACGCTGCAGAGAATCAGGTCGGATGTTCAAAAGACAAAAAGAATGGTGGATGAGGTATGAAAAAATGGTCGGCAGCAGTCGTTTTTCTTCTGTTCCTATGTTTATTCCCAATCATGGCCCATGCAGACACCACTCCATCGATTGTACTCGACGGTGTAATCATTAACCAGCAGACGGGTGCACCTGCAGAGAATATCGGGAAAACGGTCATGGTTCCAATTCGAATTGTATCCGAGAACCTGGGTTATAAGGTGAAGTGGGAGAAGGAAACTCAGTCAGTCCTGGTTCAAAAAGGAAACAGCATGATTCAAATGACGGCTGGCAAAGATGCAGCAACAGTGAATGGAAATGTGGTGAACCTGGATTCGCCCCCACTAATCAAACAGGGAACTACGCTTGTTCCGTTACGCTTTGTTGGGGAAGGCATGGGTCTGCGTGTTGGCTGGGACAATGGAACCAAGACAGTAAGCCTATTTAGTATTCCTCCCGTAGTTGAAACGGAAGGTGACAGTGACCCCGTCGAGGCACCAGTCCCGGATGGTTTGACAGAACTTCAAGGCATCAGCTTCAGCGGAGATCGCTTAGTTGTAGCAACCAACGGTAATATTAGCCCCAAAGTATCCAGTATTGGTGGGCCAGACCGAATTATTGTTGATCTGCCTTCAGCGACATTTTCTGAGGAATTCATTCAGGGACAAGCCTCTAACCCGGATGGCAGTGGACAGATTCTCGTTACGGATTCATCCATAGTCTCCAAAGTCCGGTATGCCATGTTCAGTAAATCGCCTTCTACCGTGCGTGTCGTTCTGGATCTGAATCAGACGGCTACAGCCAAATGGTCTGTTGGAGACAACAATGTCTTGCTCGTTGACCTGACAGCCACGATTGGAGAACCGACAAGCCAACCGGCAGTACCTACCAATGATGGCAAAACGATTGTGGTCATTGATCCGGGACATGGTGGTCGTCAATCGGGTGCAGTGAGTTTGTCAGGAGCTTATGAGAAGGATTTCAATCTGGCTGTAGGGCTGAAGGTACAGGCAATTCTTCAACAATACCCAAATATTCAAACAGTCATTACACGCCAGGATGATACAGAACTTTCGCTCAAACAGCGTGTGGATATTGCAGAATTGAATCAGGCAGATGTTTTTGTATCCATTCATGGAAACAAATTCACTACACCGGTACCAAACGGCATTGAAACGCTCTACAGTCGTAAAGAAAGCAAGACATTGGCTGATACTCTTCACAAATATGTGTTGCCGGTAACAGGACTTAAGGATCGTGGGGTTAAAACGGCTAGTCTGCATGTGACGCGTGAAACAACCATGCCTGCTGTGTTACTTGAACTTGGTTTTTTAAGTAACCCTACCGATGAAGCAGTTATGCTCACGGAAGAATACCAGGACAAATGTGCACAGGCGATTGTGGACGGAATTGTTGAATTTTTGGGACTGTAAGTTGAGTTGTGCGCAAATATGAAGGTTAGGGTATTACGTTGTTTGGAGATGTATACTTGATAAATAAGGAAAAAAGAAGACATTAAAATGTAAAAAAAGCTTGATCTGACAACGTTTTTTTTCTGTTATGTTGGAATATATTCGCAACTTTTGAGAGCGAAGGGCGTCTAATAGGTGTCTGGTAATGCCCAAGCGGTCAGTCGGAGTTGGAAATGACAACATGCGGCAAAAAAATATGAGAATGGTAGGGGTGAAGGATGAAGAAGTTCGGTTTTTTGGTACTGTTATTTGTCTTTGGGCTCGTATTCCCGGGCTATAGTCACGCAGCAACAGACACGAAAATTATCCTAGACGGAAAAGAAATCGTACAGCCATCGGATACAAAAGCGGAAATTATCAACAGCAAGGTGATGGTTCCGATCCGGGTTGTGTCTGAAAATCTTGGGTATAGCGTGGAGTGGAAGCAGCAAACGCAAACGGTGACTATTAGCAAAGACAACACTGCCATGCAGATGATTGTTGGACAGAAGACGGCAACGGTGAACGGCAGTAACGTAAACCTGGATGCCCCGCCACTCGTGAAAAATGGTACTACGCTCGTACCTCTCCGATTTATTGGTGAGGAAATGGGTCTTAAGGTGGGTTGGAACAATACCACGAAGACGGTAACATTAGTTACCCAGAATTCAGGTTCCGGAAACGGGACAACCACACCTCCGAACTCTGGCAATGAAGGCGGAGGATCGGATCAGGAAGGTCTTGTACTGGTGAACGGCATCAGCTTCAGCGACAACCGCTTCATGATTGCAACAAGCGGAAGTACGAAGCCGAACGTCTTCACGATGACAGGACCAGATCGAATCGTTATAGACTTGCCGGATACCGCATTTGCTGATTCGTTCAGTGAAGGACAGGCTCTAGACAGCAACCAGAATGGACAACTCGTCGTTAGCGGCTATCCGGATGTGTCGAAGATTCGTTACTCGTTATACAGCAACAGTCCATCTACAATTCGTTTTGTAATCGATCTGTCCAGTTCAAAAGGGTACAGTGTGCAAAATGATTCCGGACTGGTTATGATTAACCTCGACAATCAAAGTGGTACTCCTGCTCCTCCGGTTGGTAATAATGGCAAAAAAGTTGTTGTTATCGATGCAGGTCACGGAGATCAGGATCCTGGGGCAATCGGTGTAACTGGTAAACGTGAAAAAGACTTCAATCTGGCAATGGCTCTGAAAGTGGAAGCCTTGTTGAAAAAAGAATCCAAAATTGACGTTGTGTTAACGCGCAGCGATGATACATTTTTGGCATTGAAAGAACGTGTGAAGATTGCACAAGACATAAAAGCGGATATCTTCATCTCCATTCATGCTAACAGTGGCCCTACTGCTGCGAACGGTGTAGAGACATTCTATACACGCTCCAACAGCAAAGCACTTGCTACAGTGATGCACAAGTATCTTTTGCAGTCTTCCGGACTGAAAGATCGTGGAGTGAAAACGGCAAGTCTCCATGTAACCCGTGAAACGACAATGCCAGCAGTTCTGCTGGAAGGTGGATTCCTTAGCAATAAGAGCGACGAAGCAGCCCTGTTCACGGAGAGTTTCCAGAACAGTGTAGCCAAAGGTATTGTTGCAGGAATCAAGGAGTATCTGGGAATTCAATAAGGGACAAGCCCTTATGTTGAGGAGGCGGAGTTAGAATGAACAAGAAAATATGGATTGCAGCCTTGCTGGTAACAGTTATGGCAGTTGCTGCTGGATGTGGAAGCAAGCCAACAGCTGCTCCGAATCAGACGCAAGGCGCAGGAACTGAAACTAATGTGACCGAGGTTGAAGGCGAAACAATTACCGAACCGGCAACCGCTGAACCTGAAGAGAACACAACACCTACAGAATCCACGGAAGGCAGCTCAGAGGAAGTGACCACTCCGCCTAGCGGAACGTCTACTGAAACACCAGCAACTTCGGAAAGTAATGAAAAGAAAACGATCACTGTATTCTATACGGATGAAGAAGAACTGGAGTTGCACAAAGCTTCGGCTGAGATTTCATACGCATCAGATGATGCCAAATATAAAGCTGCCTTTGAATCACTGCAACAGAGCAAAGACGCTAAACTTGTTCCGCTGTGGTCTAAAGAAATTGAATTGAAGTCTGTTCAGTTCAAGGATGGAGCTCTTACGCTGGATATTCATATGCCAGATACGGCACGTCTTGGAGCAGGTGGAGAATCGTATGCGCTGGATGCTCTAAAACAAACGTTCTTCCAGTTTGATGAAGTAAAATCACTTGATTTACTGGTGGATGGTCAGCAAACGGAGAGTCTGATGGGCCATGTGGATCTTGAACATCCAATGACAAGATCCGAATAGGCTGTACAGCTTGCTGTTGTACCGTGAATCCACGGAATATGGGTCGTTTTACATGAGAGAGGGGAATCATAGGTGACTTTTAAATATAACAATCCATCACACTCTAAAAAAGTAGTATCAGCCGTGCTTGCAGGCATGATGGCCCTTAGCGCCGGCGGAGCTGCCATGGCAGCAGAATCAACAGAAACGGGGCAGGGTCAGACTGCTGCAATAATAAATACGGCTGCACCAACTGGTTTGTTCAGTGACATCAAGGTCGGATACTGGGCTGAAAAACATGTGTACAAACTGGCATATCAAGGCATTCTTCTCGGTAACAACGGCTTGTTCCGTCCAGGAGACGCGGTAACACAGCAAGAAGCCGTAACGATGGCAATCCGTTTTATGAATCAAGAGGGCCAGTTGAATACCGACACGGCTGCGGCATTACCGACAAACATGGAAGTGGGAAATTATTTCAAGCCATATGTCGCGCTGGCACTTCAACTGGGACTGATTGACAAAACGGAAGAATCAACGGTGGATGTATCCAAGACATCCTGGGGTCAAAAACCGGCTTCACGGGAATGGATTACGAAATTGTTAATCCGTTCATTGGACAAGGATGCTGAAGCGAAGGCACAAAACAATCAATCTACCGGATTTGCTGATAATGCAAGTATTTCCGAAAGTGGTAAAGGTTATGTTAATCTGGCTGTTAGCCTGGATCTGGCCAAAGGTGTGGAAGGCAACAAATTCAATCCAACCGGTTCCGTAACCCGTGCTCAACTGGCTACCTTCTTCAGTCGTGGTGAATCGTTAACGGATACAGCGTACCCGAACACATCCACGGGTTATGTGACAGGATTGAAAGATGGGCAGATCACGCTGGTTGTGGACGGCAAAGCCGTTAACTTCGCAGTGAACAGCAGTACACCTTACTTTACGAAAGACAGTGAAACTCGTGTTTCCTCCACAGATGTGAAGCTATATACGAAAGTTATGGTTGTAGGTTCTGCAGGTGGGGCTTCCTATGTGGAAGTTGTTGATGCTACACCGCAGGTGGAAAGTGTTGAAGGTACATTTGCACGTTCATTGTCTGGTAATAAAATTGGTATCTTTGTGGGCGAGAATTACGAAACGTACAGTTATGATGAGGCAACTGCATTCATCGATCAGAATGGTAATGCAATCAAACTATCCGATATTACGGCAGATAGCATCATCGAAGTACTGCGTGAGACGTTCTCGACTGACAAAAAAACAGTTGCTATTCGTGTGAAATCCGGCATTGTTAACAAGAGTGACAATGGCGTAGTTGCTGAAGTATCCACTTCTGGCAAAACGATCAAACTTGTCAATGCAGCGGGTGCAACAGAGCAGTTTGCATACAATGACAATCTGCTTATCACATATCAAAACCGTATCATGTCAGTGGCTGATCTCAAAGCCGGCAGTGCCGTGAAATACACCGTAAAGGACAGTGTCTTGCAAACTATTACATTGTCTCAAGGTGTGGAGCAATCTGTGCGCGGAACATTGGTTGAGATCGGTGGCAACCAGTCCACGTTAACGTTCAAACGTGAAGGGGGTTCCCTTGAGGCGAAACTGCTGACTGAAAAGCCAGAAGTCATTATCAATGGCATTCAGGATGCAACGCTGAATGATCTCATCACGGATGCAACGAACGGGGATCAGGTGGAGTTGACATTGAACTCTGACGACCAGGTAACGCGTATTCAGGTGATTGGACGTCAAATGGAACCTATGAACGGAGTAACGGTTGTATCTTACAACAGCAAAACAAAGGTACTTACCGTGTTGGACAACAACAAGAAACCGTTTGTATTTACATTGGATGAGAAAACCAAACTAGATTACAATACGACCAAACCTACACTGGCTGGTCTGGAGTCATTCTTAAATGATGGCCGCAAATTGGATCTGACCTATGTGGGAACACGTGCATTGTCCATTAAAGTGATTTACAAGTATGAAGGTACGATCAGCAACATTGATACTTCTGGCAAGAAAATCAGTGTGTTGTCTGGTAATCAGACGATTACAGTGCCTTATACTACAGCACCTACGGTTGAAATCTATAACAAATCGGGCGCAAGTCTGGGAGATTTGAAGATTGGTGACAAAGTGACCGTAACGCTTGGAGCAAATCAGGATGTAGTGCAGAAGGTTGCACTGAACACTGTGGCTCAATTCGAAGTGGTTGCCTTGGAAGCAAATAGTCGTATTCGTGTAAAATCCGATCTGTTGACAAGTCAGTTCTACGTGGATCAAGCCGTACTGACAGGAGAGAGTGGTCAGACGATCACGCCTTCACAACTGACAGCAGGCAACCTGATTAATGTAACGTTTGAAGGAGCTACGCCAAAAGCGGTTCAAGTCGTGAAGCGTACGCTGGCTGAAGTTACAGCGGTGGATGCTTCATCTGTAACGCTCAAACAGTTTAACGGCCAGACTGAAACCGTGCCTGTTAGCGGTTCTGTTAAAGTCGTGAAATCTGGCTCTACCTTAGCTTCACTGACGAGTCTTACGGTTGGAGATCGTGTCGAAATGACAAAAGATACGGATAATTCAACACGCTTCAGAGTGCTGACTGTCATGAGTAAACAATTCTGGTCTTATGATGGTGTAGGTAACCAGATTTTGGTTAAACGGGAAACAACAACAGACACGAACTATCGTTTTGCACTCGGATCAAGTGTATTTGTTCACCAGGGTGACAATACTTTAAGCGTGCAATCTCTCAGAGATAATGATAATATTGTATTGTATCTCCTGAACAATGTTATTTTGGAGATTCAAAAACAGTAATCGTTTCTTTTCGAGGATCAAAAGAATGACCGTCTTGATACGGGATCTTTCCCGCATCAAGACGTTTTTTTTGCAAGCTTTTTGAGATCCCCGCAAAGTACTTGGATGAAGCTTCGAAGTAAGGCTCCGCAGAGTGGGGTCATTTTGTGGGAGGTAGCTCTTCATGAATGCAGCGACGGTTAGACATATACTCGAAACTATGGAAGCAATGTTTCCTGATGCACATTGCGAATTAAATCACAGCAATGCATTTGAATTGACGGTAGCTGTCCTTTTGTCTGCCCAGTGCACGGATGAAACGGTGAACAAGGTAACCGCAGATTTGTTCCAGAAGTACAGAAGCCCAGCAGATTATCTGGCGGTTCCTCTCGAAGAGTTGGAACAGGATATTCGGCGAATCGGTTTGTACCGGAACAAGGCCAAGCATATTCAGAACATGTGCCGAATTTTAATAGAGCAGTATGGCGGTGATGTACCGCAGGAACATGATCAGCTTGTGACGCTACCAGGTGTCGGGCGGAAAACCGCGAATGTAGTTGTTTCCAATGCGTTTGGAGTACCGGCAATTGCGGTAGATACTCATGTTGAACGTGTATCCAAGCGGCTGGCGCTTGCAGGTTGGGATGACTCCGTACTTGAAGTCGAAAAGAAACTAATGAAGCGCGTACCCCGGGATGAGTGGACTTTAACTCACCACCGGTTTATATTTTTTGGACGCTACCATTGCAAGGCACAGAACCCTGCGTGTCATATCTGTCCATTGCTGGACATATGCAGGGAAGGGAAAAAACGTATGAAAACGTCCCAAATCAGGAAAGATAAGGAACGTGTCACCACCCGAAAACGAAAAATAAATTAATGAGCAGAAAAGGATGAATAATCATGAAATGCATTTCCGTGTACACTGACAATTTTGAGGCCTTCTCCGATATCTTTGAACAAATCGTTGAACAGGAAATGGCTGAAAATGAAGAAAAAGAAGTAGAAGGCATCACAGTAAGCCACTCTGGCGATGTGCCTGAACATTATCTGGAGCGTATGTCCGTTAAACCAGAAGTTGTTGTTATGAGAGACAAAGGCAGAGACATTACAATTCTGCAACATGGACAAGTATTTGAAATCTTGCTGCCTTCCATGGAGAACGCAGTTTCATAAGAAGTGATTACACTATTGTTTCTGTTGTATTAATGTCATGAGGATTGTTGTGGTTACGGTGATCGCATCGCATTCATGCAACAGACACTTGGCGTAAGCATTTGCTAAATACCGAGTATAAAACGTATTACAGATAAAACCGACTTGTTCGGTTTTATTTTTTTTAGATTATAGAACGTATACGTTCATTTATGTATATTCAATTCCAACCGTTCAAATTCAAACTTGATAATGTTAAAATAAATGTTGTAAAAGAGATAGACGTCGAAACCGATGTCAAATTAGAGGAGCCAGGGGGAAGGCCAGTCATGTCCAGAACAGATTACCCAAAAGAAATGGCCAAACCTCTGCTTCCGCTGCGTGAAGCGATGGAGCAGACAGGGGACCATACGGCTGTACAGGCTATAACGGATTTAATCAGCAAGGCGGAAATGAAACATCTGACGATTGCGTTCTGTGGTCATTTCTCTGCAGGCAAATCGAGTCTCATCAACAGTTTATGCGGTAAACGGGTCCTGCCTTCAAGTCCCGTGCCAACAAGTGCAAATGTGGTATCCATACGTAATGGTAAGCCAAGAGCGCTTATTTATACTACGCCAAACGTAAGCGCTGACAATGGAGCAGGAACACTTGAAGTTTCTCCAGAGGAATTGGAGGCGTATTGCAAAAATGGTGGAGCTTACAGCTCAATTGAGGTATGGGATGATATTCCTCTGCTGAAAGATGATGCTGTCCTGCTGGATACACCAGGTGTGGATTCAACAGATCGCGGACATAGTCTCGCAACCCATTCAGCGCTTCATCTGGCGGATGTGGTGTTCTATGTCATGGACTATAATCATGTCCAGTCCGAGACAAACCTTTCATTTGCCAAGAGTCTGTCGGATTGGGGCAAACCGTTGTTTTTGATCGTGAACCAGATCGACAAGCATCGGGAGCGTGAGCTCTCTTTTGACCAATATACCGAAGGTGTCGAAGCTATATTTGCGGCCTGGGAAGTCAGATATGACGGACTGTTGTTTACTTCCCTCCGCGACAAGCAGCATCGCTACAACCAGTGGGATGTGCTTCCGGAACTCATTGGACACATGATGCAAGAGAAGGAAGCGTTAATTACGCACAGTTTGGCAAGTTCGGCCAGTCATGTAACGGAGCAACATCTGACGAGAGAAGCGGAGAAACGTGAAGACGAAGAGAATTCCCTGCTGGATGAGATTGGTGGCAAGGAAGGAATTGAACGTTTGGAACGAGAGTTGGAGCTTCTTGATCAACAAGCAGCAGACATTCGTACGGGGCCTTCGCGAGTGCGTGAGAAGTTCCGGGCGGAGCTTGAACCTCTTCTGGCAAATGCAAATCTTACACCTGCGGATATTCGTGCGTCTGCTGCTGCCTATTTGGAGAGCCGCAAACCAGGTTTCAGGGTAGGTTTATTGTTCTCAGGTGGCAAAACCGAGCAGGAGAAACAACGCCGTGCTTCTGAGTTGGTCAGACTGTTACAGGATCAGACTTCCGGACAAGTTGAGGTACATATTCGTACGATGCTTAGACAGCTCGGTGAATCCCATCAGCTATGGGGAGCGGAGTGGGAGCAAGCGCTGAATACGGAGCTGCCTGCTGTAGATGAAGCACTATTGGAGATGAAACGCAGTGCCAGTGCAGAGGTATCTCCAGAGTATGTGATTCAGTTCAGTAAAGATGTGCGGGGCGAGATTGAGGCCCGCTATCGCAAGTCGGCCATGATGCTGGCCGACCGCATGCTGGAAGCGCTGGCAGCGCAAGGCGAAGCCGCGCTCCAGGCGCTGGACGCCAGCCGCGCAGCGCTGCTGGCGCAATCCGCGGCGGCGGCGCGCTACACGGCGCTCCAGCGCAGCGCCGCCGCAGAGGCAGCAGGGCTGCGCAGCCTGCTGCCTGATGCGGGCCCCCTCCCCTCCGGGCTATTGCCGGAGGTGAAGGGCCCGCACGTGCCCGCGGTGCCTGAACCGGGTGAAGCTCCCGGTTCGCATGCGGGCACGTCAACGTCTGTGGCTGCGCAGCCACAGACGCCTGAGGCACCGCCAGCGCAGCGCACATCCGCAGCGGCGGTGCCTGGGCCATCGTCGGCGGCTGGCGCTGAACGCCGCCGGCGCCTGGACGCAGCAGCGGCACGACTCGAAGCCGCTGCTGCGCTGGTGGAGCCGTACCCCGCCATGGGGTCGGCGGTACGGGATCTGCGTGCACGCGCGGCTTCGCTTGCGGGTGGCACGTTCACTTTGGCGCTGTTCGGAGCATTCAGCGCCGGCAAATCCTCCTTCGCCAACGCGTTGCTGGGCGAAGCTGTACTACCGGTCTCGCCGCATCCAACGACAGCGGCGATTAACCGAATCATGGCTCCTGCCGGTGGCGCGGAGCATGGAACAGCCCGGGTCCGCATGAAGACCCGGGACGCCTTCCAGGAAGACCTCGCCTATTCCTTCCGATTGCTCGGACTCGGTGAGCCTGGAGCGGAGTGGCAGAAGCGAGTACGCTCCCTCTCACCACAGGATGTACACCCCGCTGGGCGCCCGCATTACAGCTTTTTGCAGGCCGCAGCAGCCGGCTGGGAAGAAACAGCGGACCAGTTAGGTCAGGATGTGCTGGTGGATCTGGACGGTTATCGTAACTTTGTCGCAAACGAGAAAAAGTCCTGTTTTGTAGACAGTATCGATCTCTACTACAGTTGCGATGTGACTGAACAAGGCATTGTATTGGTAGACACACCAGGAGCAGACTCCGTGAATGCTCGTCATACGGGTGTAACCTTCAATTATATGAAGAATGCGGATGCACTCATTTTTGTAACGTATTACAACCATGCTTTCTCCCAAGGAGATCGCCAGTTCCTGAATCAGTTGGGACGTGTTAAAGATAGTTCTGCCATGGATCAGATGTTCTTTGTTGTGAATGCCAGTGACTTGTCTTCCTCTGAGGAAGAACTGGAGCAGGTTCTCGATCATGTGAGCACCCAACTGCGCAGTAATGGAATTCGGGCACCACGACTCTTCCCGGTATCCAGTATACTGGCGATGGAAGGCAAGATGGCAGGGGATTCGAAGCTACTTGAGCAATCCGGTTTTATCCGTTTTGAGGAAGAGTTCAACCAATTTGCAGGCAGAGAATTAGCCGATCTTGCTGTAGGTGGAGCTTCCGAAGAGATGGCACGTGTCATTCAGCGGTTGAAGAAGCGTGCCGAGGATGCAGCTCAGGGTGAGGAAGTATTGCAGCAGCGGCGGGATGAACTGGAGACGATCCAGGGACAGTCACGCCAGCGCATACAGCGACTTGCAGAGCGATCCATGAAGGAAGAACTGTCACAGGAAACAGCAGAATTACTCTTCCATGTGCGGCAGCGGCTTGCCTATCGCCTTGGTCTATTCATGGCAGAAGCATTCCATCCATCCGTACTTAGGGAGGATCGAGGCAATCTGAAGATGGCTTTTGCAGCCTGTGGACGTGAACTGTTACGCATGATTGCCATTGAACTGGAGCAGGAACTGCTTGCTACCACCCTCAGACTTGAACAGGCAGGTCAGACCTGGCTGATGAAGCAAGTTACGGATTGTATAGACGAGGTGAGACAGTTATCTGGAGGCGTGGATGTGTCACTGCCACTGAACGAACGCTGGAGTACACCTGTGCTTGAAGAAGTTCGTCTGGAAGAACCGTCCGGATGGAAAAACTATTTGAATTATTTCCGCAATCCGAAACAGTTCTTCGAAGGGGATGGACGTCAGCGGTTACAGGAGGCACTTGATCCTGTCCTCAAACAGATGATCATTGAAGTTCTCCCTGCTGCACAAGACAAGCTGATTCAGTTTTATGACAACCAGCTTCTTCAATCTTTGCAACACCAATCTCGTCAGTTGGAAGAACGTCTGGACGAGGCGGTAAGTGGAATTCAAGATACACTGGAGAGCGGAATTCCGGCGGAGCAATGGACCAGCTTGTCTAACCAACTGGAACAGATTGAACGCAGTTAAAATCACGGCATAACGCGTATTCTCTGGAAGTCTTTGTAAAACAAAATGAATGATACAGCAACACATTGAAAATGTTGCGAAAATCAACCCAAAAAGGCCCCTGCCGAAAAGGCATATAGGGAGCCTTTTTTTGGTACGAACAACCTGAAATAAAGAGAATATTCAAACATTTGATTGAAAGGTGGGTATTTACCTTCGTTAATGCGTCAATAAGCTGAAAGCAGGCAGAATATGGTCTGTTATTCGCTTTGCCGCGAATGGGGTACGGTGATAAACTTCATAAATGTTCATAGTATTTTTGAACGACATAAGAGGAGGAGAAACATGGATGTTCTTAGGCAACTGCAAACCTTTTTTTGGGAAAAGAGAACGTATTTATTTGTATCAATCTTGTTCCTCGCCTTAGCGACCGCACTTGGGTTGGTGTATCCGTACATGCTGAGGATACTGATTGATGATATTATTGTTCCGCGAACTTTTGAAGACGTTCCCATCATTGCTTTGACTGTGTTAGGTGTAGTTATTTTGAAAGCGGGAATGCAGTTTTTACACGGCTTTTTTGGAGGACGCTTGGGTAACTTCCTGGCGTACAGACTTCGTAACGCATGTTACGAAAAGCTTCAATTTTTATCCTTCCGTTATTATGATACGGCCAAGACAGGTGATCTGATGTCCCGCCTCACGGGAGATTTGGAAGCCATCCGTAACTTTATCGGATTTGGTTTCGCCCAGATTCTCAACATGGTTTTGATGGTCGTATTCGGCGCAATCATGATGATGACCATGAGTTGGCAGCTTACGCTGTTCACGCTCATATGCATCCCATTACTTGCCTTCGTTGCGCTGAGATTCGAATCCAAAATTCACCCTGCGTTTCAGGAGATGCGGCTGGCGCTCAGCTCATTGACGACAGCGGTACAGGAGAATATCACTGGTGTACGTACGGTAAAATCCTTTGCACGTGAGCCTTATGAAGTAGAGAAATTCTCTACACGTAATGAACGTTACAAGACAAATCAGATTCATGCCGCAACATTGTGGAGTCGTTATTTTCCGATCATGGAGATTCTTGCTTCGGTGAGTATCGTGCTGTTGCTGATAATCGGTGGAAGAATGGTTATACAGAAGACGCTGACACTCGGTGAACTCGTTGCCTTTTTCAGTTTGATCTGGTACATAATCGGTCCAATGTGGAACCTTGGGTTCCATATCAACAACTATACGCAATCCAAAGCTTCAGGTGAACGGGTGCTCGAACTGCTTAATACGCCAGTGGATGTGGAAGAAACGGAAGATCCGGTCATTGTGGAGGCAGACCAGGTGAACGGCCATGTGACATTTGAATCCGTTACCTTTGCCTACGGCAACAAAATGCCAGCGGTAACCGATATTAATTTTGATGCTGCCCCCGGTTCTGTAATCGGTTTCCTCGGGGGTACAGGGTCAGGTAAATCGACCATCATTCAGCTTCTGATGCGTGCCTATAACGTCAACTCGGGAACGATCAAGCTGGATGGCAAAAACATTAAAGATATAGGTATTCGCAGTTTGCGGAGTCAGATCGCTTCTGTCTTCCAGGAAACATTCCTGTTCTCATCCAGCATTCGCAATAACATTTCCTACGGGCTTAAGAATGTCACCATGGATGAGATCATCCGTGCAGCCAAGCTGGCCAAGGCTCATGACTTCATTATGGAGTTCCCGGATGGATATGACACGGTGGTTGGTGAGCGCGGTATGGGTTTATCGGGTGGACAGAAACAGCGGATTGCGATCGCAAGGGCTTTGCTGAAAAATCCGAAAATTCTGGTACTAGATGATGCAACCAGCGCCGTGGACATGGAGACAGAACACGAAATTCAGTCCGGTTTCCAGGAAGTTATGCGCGGCAGAACGACATTTATTATTGCACACCGGATATCTTCACTACGACATGCAGATGAGATTCTGGTGCTCGATGAAGGTCGCGTGGTACAACGTGGCAAACATACCGAACTCATTGAAGTGCCTGGACCATACCAGGATGTTTATAAAATTCAATATGCAGATTATATTGCCCGCGGTAAGCGGGAGGCTGGGGAGCAGGTGAATTCATGAGTGCCGAAACGATAGCAGACAGGCGCGAGGCAAAAGTGGCCTCTGAGAAGAAACTGAATGAACGATTTGTGTATCAGGATGATGAAATTATTGAAAAACCGTTTAACTGGAAAGAGTTCGGACGTTTATTTGCATACATGAAACCTTATGCAAAACAACTGTTACCACTCGTTATTCTAATGATGATCTTGGGTACCATTACGAAATTGTCCGTACCTTTTCTGATCAGTCTGGCGATTGACCGGGCCATCGCACCGGCAACGGGGTTGCCAAGCATGACTATGCTTTATCTTATCGCAGGCTCCATATTTGTGTTGTATCTGATTCAATGGGCAGCCAATACGTACCGGATCAAACTGACGAACATTATCGGACAGCGCGTTATTTATGATCTTCGCTCGGATCTGTTCAAGCATATCCAGAAGCTGTCCTTTAACTTTTTTGACAAAAGACCGGCAGGTTCGGTACTGGTTCGTGTTACGAATGATATTAACTCCCTTCAGGATCTGTTCACCAATGGTGCAGTTAACGTCATGATCGACTGCGTACAGTTGCTCGGGATCATTGTGATCTTGCTGTTGATTAACTGGAAACTGGGTCTTGCCGTGATCATTACGGTGCCAATCATGTTCATCATCTCGACCAAACTGCGGGTGCTGATCCGTCGGGCTTGGCAGGATGTGCGTATGAAGAACTCTCGGATTAACTCCCACTTGAATGAATCCATTCAGGGGATTCGAGTGACTCAGGCTTACACACAGGAAAAAGAGAACATGAAGTATTTTGACAACATGAATCTGTCCAGCAAAAAGTCATGGGATAGAGCATCAGCGATGAACCAGGGCTTTGGACCGCTGATTGAGATTACCGGTGGATTCGGTACATTAATCCTTTTCTGGTTTGGTGCTTATCTGATTCAGGAAGGTCAGTTGACTGTGGGATTACTTGTTGCTTTTGCCAACTATGTCGGCAACTTCTGGGACCCAATCAACCGTCTGGGACAGATGTACAATCAGTTGCTGGTTGCGATGGCATCATCGGAGCGTATCTTCGAATTCATGGATGAAAAACCAAGTATTGCGGATAAACCAGGTGCCAAGCCACTTCCTTCTATTAAAGGAGATATCGCATTCGAAAATGTGGTGTTTGAATACGAGAAGGGCAGACAGGCGCTGAAAGGGATCAGCTTCTCGGCGGCTGCGGGACAATCGATTGCACTTGTTGGTCATACGGGCTCGGGTAAAAGTACAATCATCAATCTGATCAGTCGTTTCTATGATATATCCGGCGGACGTCTCACCATTGACGGACAGGATGTGCGGGATGTAACGGTAGAGAGTTTACGCAGCCAGATCAGCATTGTATTACAGGATACCTTCATCTTCTCGGGTACAATTCGTGACAATATTCGATTTGGACGACTGGATGCAACGAATGAAGAGGTGGAGGACGCAGCCAAAGCAGTCAATGCACATGAGTTCATCATGAAGCTGCCTGGCGGATATGATACTGAAGTCGAGGAACGCGGGAACGTATTATCCATGGGACAGCGACAACTGTTATCCTTTGCCCGTGCGCTGCTTGCTGATCCACGCATACTGATTCTGGATGAAGCTACAGCCAGTATTGATACGGAGACAGAGCTTAAAATCCAGGAAGCGTTGAAGGTGCTGTTGCAGGGAAGAACGTCCTTTATGGTCGCTCACCGTCTCTCAACTATCCGGAATGCAGATAACATTATCGTCCTGGATCATGGTGAAATTAAAGAAGAGGGTAACCATGAGCAGCTGATCCAAAAACAAGGCGTCTATAATGGATTAATAGAAGCTCAATACAGATTTTTGTGATGAAAATGAAAACTTCGGATGCTTGTGAAGCGTCTGAACACCTATGAATTTATAACACTCTGGTGTTCTATAGCCTGATCCTTCAATAATAAGTGCATCTTATTCATTGAAGACAGGTTAGAGGATAGCCGGAGTGTTTTTTTTATTCGTTAGTGTGGTATGTTATATTTTTGAAGACTGAAATCAATACAATCGTTCATGGCTGGAGGGAGATCAATGCAGATGGACAACAACGAAATAAATTCAAAGCATTTGGATCACCTGGATCATATGAATTTTAGGCTCCTTCACGTGAATTATACGAGTGATCCTGCGACGGAGTGGCTTCTGAGGAAACACTTCATTGAAACATACATGTTATTATTTGTAGCCAGTGGGCAAGGGTGGTTAAAGATAGATGGCAGTTTCATCGAATTGAAGGCGGGCGGACTGTATGTAGGCTTCCCGGGGCAACTGGTTGAGGCAAATGTGCATTCGTTGGATGAAAGAGGCGTGTATCACATGAGTTTTGATGTCATGTACGCACTGGAGCAGGAGGGTGGAACAGCCCTTGAAATGATGAAGCAACTTTTACGTAATGAAGTGAATGGCGAGGTCAGCTCATCTTCACCCATTGCTGTTGGCGTGATCTGTCAGATGATTTACCACCACACGTTGAAGAAGGATGGTTTGCAAAGGTACTATGGTCAGATTCGTTTTCAGGAACTGTTGTATACCATGTTTTACGACGTGGCCTGTGCCGAAAAGACGGATCCGGCTTCACCAATTGAACATGTCAAAGGTTACATGGAGCAGAATTATTCGAAGAGATTAACCATTGAGGATTTAGCAAATGTGGCACGAATGAGCCCTCGACATTTCATGCGTTTATTCAAGAAAAGGTATGGGTACAGTCCTGTTGACTATTTGACTCTATACCGAATTAAACAAGCCCAGATCTTAATGAGAAATGATCACAGTTATCGACTCAAGGATGTGGCATCGTACGTGGGTTATCAGGATGAGACGTATTTCCGGCGTAAATTCAAGCAAATCTCTGGCATTCCACCAGCAGCGTTTATACGTAATAGCAAACAAAAAATTGCTGCAGTTCATTCTGTGAGCATTGGTATACTGCTTGCATTGCAGATCATTCCCTGTGCCGCGCCGGCAAGTCATCCGTGGACATACTATTACCGACGTAAATATGAAACGGACAAAGTTATGCCACTCGCAGAGAGTGAGACCACCTGGCTGGAACAGCTTCGATTAGTTAAACCTGATTATATTATTACTGTTGGGACGGAGTCTGAGGATTTGCAAAGACAGCTTCAATCCATTGCTCCGGTGTGTGACCTCCCGTGGGAAAAAGGAGATTGGAGAGAGCATTTGAGATATGTTGCAAGCTTTTTGGACAGGTCGGATATTGCAGAGGTATGGCTTCAAAGATATGAAGAGAAGGCAACGACCATAAAGAATCAGCTTGAGGATTTCATACGAAAAGACAGATTAGTTGTACTCAAAGTTCATGGTGAAGCGTTGCAGATGTTAGGCCCAAGGAGCATTGCTTCCGTTTTTTACGTTGATATGCAAATGGAGGGTCCTGAAGGAGTTGAGACTTATTGGGAACGTGGCACAGTAACCATTAGGGAGTTGTCTGTTCTCAACGTTGAAAGAATATTACTGATTGTGGGTGATGATGAGACATCCAGGCAGACATGGTCTGCTGTACGTAAGTCTGAAGAATGGCTTGCGTTGTTAGCGGTACAGAATGGCAGAATGGATATCCTGTTGTCGAGCGTCCTGCTGGACTACACTGCGTTTACCCATGAGCTTATGTTGGATGAAATATTAAAGTTATGGCAAGATCGTCCATAGCAAAAAGTCTGAATAGTCAATATCATGCCTGAACATATTTTATTATACTACTCCTATATCGTAATGATAATGATAATTATTATTAATTAGACGTTGTCATAACTAAATGCCATATAGGGGGTACATAAAGAATGAGATTCAGATGGTTAACGGTACTATGCACCATGATGTTGGTGCTCATTATTTCGGCTTGCGGTGCAGCAGGCAACGAAGCATCCTCGAGCGAGGGTCAAGAAGCGGGTACCGCCAATTCTTCAACAACAGAAGCCAGTCAGGTGAAAAAAGTGAACACGGAAATGGGAGAAGTTGAAATTCCGGTGAACCCACAAAAAATAGTTGGTTTGTCCGTTGTATATCCAGAATTTTTATATTCTCTTGGCATCGTACCCATTGCTGTACAGAACTACCATGAGGATTTTCCTTCTTACTTGCAAGAGCCATTCGCAAACACGATGAAAATGGGAATAGGAAGAACGCCTAACTTTGAAGCCCTGATGGAGGCAGCTCCGGATTTGATTATCGCCCCTGACTGGTGGTCCAAAAAGGACTATGATCAGCTTACTCTGATAGCACCTACCGTACTTTTGCCACAGCGTGATGATTGGCGCGATGAACTGCGGGATATGGCCAAAATTTTGGACAAAGAAGAACAGGCAGAAAAGGTGATTCAGGATTTGGTGGATAAGGAGAAGGTAGCTGCTGCCAAATTGGATAAGCTGATTGGTGAGGAGACTGTTCTCTACATTAGAGTGATGGAAAAAGAAATCGTCCTTCATGGGGAGAACCTTGACCGAGGAAACTTTGTCCACAAACGATTGGGAATGAATCCACTTCCTAATTTCCCGAAAGATCAAACAGCCATGTCCGTATCCTTGGAAGTACTGCCTGAATACGACGCAGATCATCTGATCGTTCAGCTGGATGATGAGACTAATCCGGAAATTAAAAAGAAATTTGAAGATATGTTATCTTCATCGTTATGGAAAAATCTGAAAGCAGTCAAGCAGGACCACGTCTATATGGTAGGTGGCAAGGAATGGTTCAATCTGGGAATGTCTCCACTTGCCGATGAATATGTCATTGATGATATTGTTGCTGCTTTTGAAGCAAAAAACAAATAAAGCAAACGGGTAAAGTGACATGTATCTCGAATTCATAACTAAATTAACAAGGTGTGTTTAAAATGAATGAAGAAGATATCTATGATGTAACCATCATTGGAGGCGGCCCTGCTGGCATGTATGCAGCTTTTTATGCAGGGATGCGTGATATGAGAGTTAAGATCATTGACGGCAAAGACCAACTTGGTGGTTTTCTGCATACCTATTCCGAAAAAACTATTTGGGATGTGGGTGGCCTGCCACCAATGAAGTGTTCAAAGTTGATTGAGTATCTGGTTCAGCAGGCGAATACCTTTAATCCAACGGTTGAATTGAATTGCAAAGTAGATCGGTTCGCTCGACTGGACAACGAGATTTTGGCTCTGTATACTGCTGAAGGCGACATACACTATACGCGTACAATCATTGTTGCAGTGGGCCGCGGTATCGCAGAAATTCAAAAATTGGAGCTTCAAGAGCCAATGGAATGTGAGTATGAAAATCTTCATTACACCGTGCAAAATCCAGAACATTTTTCCGGGAAGCGGGTGCTCATTTCAGGAGGAGGCAACAGTGCAGTAGATTGGGCAATTGAACTTGCTCAACTTGCACGGAGCGTAGTGGTCGTCCACCGAAAAAATGAGTTTCGTGCAATGGAACGCAATGTTAGTGAGATGAACAATGTAACGGATGTCAGAACACCATATAGCATCACACGGCTTCATAATCATGGTGAACGTATCCATCAGGTTGTAATTACGCATATGGAGAGTCAGGAAAATGTATTGTTAGATGTGGATGAAGTCGTAGTTAGTCATGGATATAAAAGCAATTTAAGTGATCTTGCCAGTTGTGGCTTAGAAATGGACGATGGAATGGTTCTAATGAGTCACCATGCACAGACGAGTCTGCCGGGTGTTTTTGCTGCAGGGGATTGTGCAACTCACGATAGCAAAGTCAGACTTATTGCCGGAGCCTTCAACGATGCGATTTTAGCTGTAAATAGTGCGAAAAAATACTTGACTCCAGATGCTCCCATGATGGCGTACGTCTCCTCCCATAATGAAATTTTCAGAGAAAAAAACAAGCAAATCCCAAGGTTCTAAACTTTGGGTTTGTTTGCTTATTCATGTTCACTGGAATATTAAAATCTACTCTTTTGACATTTCCTTAATTATGGGAGGAATGGAAGGAGTATCGAATCTGTAAGCGGTAATTGTAAAATTTGATCGAAAAAACACAAAAAATCTTGTAAAATTCACAAGAAAAATAAGGGACACTCTTGCAATCTTTAACCAAAACCCCGAAAATAGAGAGACAGATATAGAAGATTTCTCTTTGGGAGGATTGGAAAGAACATGTGGGGTGCTCCTTTTACGGCTCAAGCCAAAAAAATGCTGCTACTAGGCAGTGGAGAATTGGGAAAAGAGGTCGTTATTGAGGCCCAACGACTGGGAGTAGAGACGATCGCTGTTGATCGTTATGAGAACGCACCTGCAATGCAGGTCGCGCACCGGTCTTACTGCATCGACATGCTGGATGCCGAAGCTTTGAAACAATTGATCCGTAAAGAAAAACCTCATTACATCGTACCTGAGATTGAAGCTATTGCAACAGAAGCTTTACTGGAGCTTGAGGAAGAGGGATTTTGTGTAGTACCTACTGCCCGAGCTGCACGTTTAACGATGGATCGCGAAGGCATCCGTCGCCTTGCAGCCGAACAATTGAAACTTCCGACAGCTGATTACCTTTTTGCGGACAACCTGGAACAACTTCAGGAAGCCGTACGTAAGCTTGGCACACCTTGTGTCATTAAACCATTGATGAGTTCTTCCGGCAAAGGGCAGAGTGTATGCCGAACACCGGACGACGTGGAGGATTGCTGGAACATTGCTCTTTCGGGGGCTCGTGGCAAATCCGTTCGTGTTATCGTGGAGAGCTTTGTGCAATTTGACAGTGAGATTACATTACTCACCGTTAGGTCTGTATCAGGCACCGTATTTTGTCCTCCGATTGGTCATATTCAGAAGGATGGGGATTATGTCGAATCCTGGCAACCTCATGCAATGACTCCTGAGCAATGGCAGCAAGCTTGTCATATTGCCAAATCCGTCACGGATGAACTTGGCGGGTATGGACTGTTTGGAGTGGAATTGTTCCTCACATCGGATGGGGTTGTGTTCAGCGAGGTATCTCCTCGTCCGCATGACACAGGTATGGTTACAATGGTGACGCAAGACAGTTCCGAGTTTGCGCTGCATGTACGTGCAATTCTTGGTTTTCCGGTCACAGGTGTACATCTGTTGACACCGGGAGCTTCAGCAACGCTGAAGGCTAATGATGAAACATCTGACTTTACTGTAGGCGGGATTGAAGAAGCACTGGCACTTCCTCGTACTCAGATTCGTGTATTTGGCAAACCTGAGACCAAAGTAGGACGCCGAATGGCTGTAGCCTTAAGTGCTTGCCAAGATGTGGAAGAAGCTCGTAAAACAGCGGTGCAAGCCGCTAATATGCTGAAAGTGGAGGTAAATCATGTCCAATAATGTTGAGGCCCCTGTACTGATGATCCGAGAGTGTGAGCTACGAGATGCTGAAGCGGTAACGGGACTGATGCGAGAGGTCAGCTATCCGACAACAACCAATGTCATGAAAGAACGTATTGAATGTTTGGAAACCAATCCAAACGCATGCATGCTTGTTGCCGAAGTGGATGAACAAATTATTGGTGTGATTGGCTTGCAATGTGTGCAAAGTCATGCCTATCCAGAACCTGCCGCACAAATTACTTCCCTGATTGTAGGTCAAGAACATCGTGGTGGTGGGATTGCCCGTCGTCTGATGGCTCGTGCCGAAGATTGGGGCAGACAGCAAGGTGGTAAACAACTGTTTGTCACGGGTGCAAACCGTGAAGTGACTTCAACAGCGTACTCTTTTTATGAGCACATTGGTTTTCAGAAGAGAGGCTATCGGTTCAGTAAAGTTCTTCTATAGTATAAATAAAGTTTCTTCTATTGCATGGAAATTCTCATGATATCCTGATCTGCACATTCTGGTGTGGTGAATGATAAATAGATGGTGAAGCGACATTCGACTAGCCTTTTTAGTCCGAATGTCTTTTTTTTATGCTTTTGTCAAATCTGATACATTCTAAAAAAATGACAAAAAAGTTACTTTTCCATATTTTATAGGTTCACAATCTCCTGTTGAATTGATATACTGCTAGAGTATTAATTACAAAGTTGTAATAACTAATCTTAAGGAGATGAATGAATTTGAAAAAGAAATGGATGAAAACTGTCGTAACGAGTAGTCTGACAGCCGTACTGGCCGTAGGGGTAATGCTTCCTGCTTCCGCGTCTGCTGCAGATTCAACATATAAGACTATCACAACGTACAAAATTACAAGCACAGACAGCTTGAAAGCTTATATTGAGAAATGGCTCAAACAAAATGGATACACCGTATCCGAGGGGCAAATTGTAGAGAAACCTGCTACGCAGCCTGATCAAACGACAAAACCTGCTGAGCCGACCACAAAACCAACTCAACCAACAACAAAACCTGCTGAGCCTACAACTAAGCCGGAGCAACCGACTAAACCAGCACAACCAGCTCAAGAAGAAAAACCGGCAACTACACCGGCAAAAGATCCTTCAAACACAGGTAACACAGGTAACAATACAAGTAATAATGGTAGCGAAAGCACACAATCCGACTTTGCTACTCAAGTTGTAAAACTTGTGAACGCTGAGCGTGCTAAAGCAGGTCTGAACGCCCTGACTTCAGATGCACTTCTGGACAAAGTGGCTGTTGCCAAAGTAAAAGATATGAGCAACAACAACTATTTTGATCACCAGTCACCTACGTATGGTTCTCCGTTTGATATGATGAAACAATTCGGAGTAACTTACAGCTATGCAGGTGAGAACATTGCCAAAGGACAAAAAACACCTCAGGAAGTGGTTACAGCTTGGATGAATAGTGAAGGTCACCGTGCCAATATTTTGAGCAAAAACTTTACGCATATCGGTGTAGGTTTCTACAACGGATACTGGGCACAAGAGTTTATCGGTAAGTAATCGATTTATAATGAAGAAAGTATGAATTTCTTTTCCAAAAGGTTATGCCAGTACACAGTTTAAATCTGTGTATGGTATAACCTTTTTTCCGTAAAATGACATAAGGAAAATGAATTCTGCGAATATAGCGCCAAAATTTGCAAATTAACGACAGAACATTTATGTTATTTAGGAATAGCATCATTAGGGCGTGTCTGAAAACTCCGAAGTAAGCGGATTTTCAGACACGCCTTAATGTAAAGTCATTATAAATGATAAAGCACCCGGACTGGTGTACATGAGCGGAGATGTGATGATGAAAAAGAAAAAAAGCCTTGATTCAGCACCATGGATCTGGAGAACTGTTAGTACAGTATCCATCTTGGCAACTTTGTTGTTGTTATTTGGATTTGGATACGCCATAAAAGACGTGATTTTTCCCGAGGGAGATTCCGCATTGACTACAGGACAGGAGACAACCGTACCACCTAAGAATAACGATGGGCAAACGGCTGTCGTGGACGATGGCAAGATTCGGATGGCCGTCATCGGTGATTCCCTGGCAAGAGGCACGGGGGATGATGAAGGACTCGGTTTTGTGAGACGTGCAGGCAACCTGCTTAAAGATAAAGGATATGACGTTCAGGTTCTTAATAATCTGGGTGTAAACGGTTTGAGAACAGATGCTTTATTGGAAAAACTCGATGAGCAAGGTGTACGTTACGTTCTGCAGCAGTCCAATTTTATTTTGCTCTCGATCGGTGCAAATGATTTGTTCCAGGGAGGACAAGTTCTACAGGGGGAAGATGCGCCAACAGCAGAGCAGCTGGCAGCGGCTTTGCCGGAAACGTCGAAGCGCCTTCAAGAGATATTGAAGAAAGTCAAAGAAATTAATCCCGATGCACAGATTGCGTACATAGGGCTGTACAATCCATTTGGAGATGTGAAGGAACTCGAGAAGCCGGGTAATGCAGTGGTTGCTGCATGGAACGATGCTGCGCTGGCTATTTTGAACAATGAGGACAAGATGACACTGGTCCCTACATTCGATTTATTTGAAAATCATCTGGGGGAGTATCTCTCGTCAGATCATTTCCATCCCAACGGACAAGGTTATGAGCAAATTGCAGTTCGGATTGCACAGGAATTCCAGGCAGATACATCGGCAGAAGGGAGCGGAAATTAAATGGCAGAGCAGCAGTATGATTCCGTCTTGTCTGTACAGCATCTGAAGAAGCGGATTGGACGCAAGTGGATCATTAAGGACGTTACATTTGACGTGAAACCGGGTGAAATTTTTGGATTTCTCGGTCCCAACGGTGCCGGAAAAACAACAACGATACGGATGCTGGTGGATCTGATCAAACCAACAGAAGGGAAAATTAAAGTCTGTGGTTATGATGTGAATCGGGACCCTGAGCGTGCTTTGAAGTATGTAGGCTCCATTGTTGAAAATCCGGAGGTATATACATATCTGACAGGGTGGGAGAACCTGGAGCATTTTGCCCGCATGCAACCAGGTGTGGACAACGAGCGCATTCAGGAAGTTGTAGATATTGTGCGTCTGGATCAGCGGATTCACGATAAAGTTAGAACATACTCATTGGGTATGCGTCAACGGCTTGGTATTGCACAAGCGCTGCTTGGGCGACCGCGTCTGCTCATTCTGGATGAACCGACAAATGGCCTTGATCCAAAAGGCATTAAGGAACTTCGTGTCTTTATTAAGCAACTTGCCAGTGAAGGTATGGCTGTATTTGTCAGCAGTCACTTGTTAAGTGAGATTCAGCTTCTCTGTGACAGAGTAGCCATTATCAGTGCTGGGCGTGTGCTTGCCGTTGGAGGTGTAAGCGAACTGATTGAAGATCATTCCAAGTTGGCCATATGGCACATTTCACCACTGGAGCAAGGCAAAAAGATGTTGCTGGATGCAGGCATTACTCTGGTAGGTAGACCTGCGGATGTGATGGATGATACCATTGTGGCGGGCCTTGGTCCTAACGCTGTGGTTGCCGAGATGCATGAAGATCGAATTCCTGATCTGGTGCAGCAGATGGTTCAAGCAGGTATTCAGGTTGAAGGGGTACAGCGGATTCAGCCTACGCTTGAACAACTATTTTTAAAAATGACAGAAGGTGAATCCATTGAGTAATATCATGCCGCTGATTCGCAATGAAACGATTAAGATGGTGAAGAAAAAACGGCTTTATATTATATTTATTGTACTTGCGGTCCTCGTACCGATGTTTACGTATGCCCAGATGAAATCTGCGGAGAATAATCGTGACAAGTTTGGCGGCGATTGGCGTCTTGAACTGCAACAGGCCATCACAGACAATCAAAACTCGCTTGGTAGCGATCGGGTGCCTGAAGAGTACAAAAAATATAGAACAGTATATATCCAGCAGATGCAGTATTATCTTGAAAATGACATCAATCCCAAAGAACCGGGCGGTGTTACCTTTACGCGGGAGTTCATGAACAACGCAGTTGGATTGTTTATTCCACTGTTAATCATGGCTATTGCTTCAGATCTTGTTTCCGGTGAACGTACGACAGGTACGATTAAAATGCTTTTAACGCGTCCGGTTAGACGCTGGAAAGTGCTTCTGAGTAAATTAATTACGCTGATTATGTTTGTTTCAATCATAGTGGTATCAGCCTACATTATATGTTATGTCATATCGGGTGCGGTCTTTGGTTATAAAGGCTTCAACATGCCCATCTTCACAGGATTCAAAGTTGTGGGAACAGATGTCGATATGTCGGCAGTGCATGCTGTAGACCAGTGGCTGTATATGCTTATGCAGGCAGGGCTGATCTGGTTTGTGAGTGTAATTGTGGCTATGCTTGCATTTATGGTATCCGTGCTTGTGCGCAGTACTGCTGCAAGTATCGTTATCATGATGGCCGCGCTGATTGCAGGAACAATCTTGACAAGTATGGCAGCATCTTGGCAGACAGCGAAGTATCTGTTCATGGTTAACCTCGAACTTCCGAATTATTTGTCTGGCGGATTACCTCCAATCGAGGGTATGAATTTAGGTTTTTCCCTTATTGTGCTTAGTGTTTGGGGCATTGCTTCACTCATTGTGTCATTCCTTGTCTTTACGAAACGGGATATCTTGAATTAAAATGGACAAGGATAAGAAAACATCTGTTTGCATTTTAGGCATTTTTTTAGTTGCAAGTTAAGAAGGGGGAGCATGAATGGTCGAGCAAATCGATATGTCGGCAGGTTCGACAGGCGGAGGACAGGGGTCTTCAGGCTACGACGCGGACGACATTCAAGTACTTGAAGGGTTGGTAGCGGTACGGAAACGGCCGGGGATGTACATCGGCAGCACCAGCACTTCAGGTTTACATCATTTGGTATGGGAAATTGTCGACAACGCTGTCGACGAACATCTCGCCAAATTCTGCTCCAAAATCGATATCACGCTGCATAAGGACGGTTCTATTACGGTTCAGGATAACGGAAGGGGAATTCCGACAGGTATACATAAAACAGGGATTCCTACTCCCCAGGTCGTGTTTACGATTTTGCACGCAGGCGGAAAGTTCGGTGGATCAGGATACAAAAAATCAGGCGGTTTGCACGGTGTAGGTGCGTCAGTTACAAACGCATTGTCTGAGTGGCTTGAAGTCGAGATTTTCCGTGATGGCAAGATTCATCGTCAGCGATTCGAGTATTGGAAGGACAAAAAAGGGATTGAACATGTCGGTGAACCGGTCTCCGGTCTCGAAGTGATGGGCAATACCAATCGGACAGGAACAAAAGTTACATTTAAACCGGATATTCGGGTGTTCCAGAGCGGCATTCAATTCAATTATGATACATTGGCAGAACGTCTTCAGGAGATTGCTTTTCTGAATTCGGGTCTGAGAATTGTGCTCAAGGATGAACGTTCGGGCAATCAGGATGAATACATGTATGAAGGCGGAGCAAGCCAGTTTGTTGCTTTTCTTAACGAAAATAAAGATGTGTTGCATGATGTTATTCACTTCTATGCGGAGAAGGATGACATTGAAGTCGAAGTGGCAATCCAGTATAACGCGGGTTATACGGAAACACTGGCTTCGTTCGTGAACTCAATCCCTACTCGGGGCGGCGGTACTCATGAGACCGGATTCAGGGCTGCGTATACCCGTGTAATGAATGATTACGCGCGGCGTACCAGCATGATCAAGGAAAAAGATAAAAATCTCGAAGGTAATGACCTGCGTGAAGGTATGATGGCCGTCATCAGTGTCAAAATGTCAGATGTTGAGTTCGTAGGTCAGACCAAGGATCAGCTCGGCAGCGCTTCCGCTCGAAGTGCAGTGGATTCGGTCGTGTCCGAAAATATTCAAAGGTTTCTGGAAGAAAACCCGCAGGTAGCTCAAACGTTAATTCGCAAAGCGGTTCAAGCCTCCAGAGCCAGAGAAGCAGCTCGCAAAGCACGTGATGATATGCGTACAGGCAAGAAACGCAGTGAGAGTTCCAACCTGAACGGCAAACTAACGCCGGCGCAATCAAAGGATTTTACCCGAAATGAGTTGTTTATTGTTGAAGGGGATTCCGCAGGTGGTTCTGCCAAACAGGGACGTGACTCGAAGATTCAGGCTATTCTGCCGCTCAAGGGAAAACCGCTCAATCCGGAAAAATCGAAGCTGGCTGATATTCTCAAAAATGAAGAATACCGCGCTATTACAGCGGCGATCGGGGCGGGCATTGGAACCGAATTTGCAGTTGAAGACAGCAATTATTCCAAAATTATCATTATGACCGATGCTGATACCGATGGTGCACATATTCAGGTGCTGCTGTTGACCTTCTTTTATCGTTATATGAAGCCTTTAATTGATGCAGGCAAAGTATATATTGCTCAGCCGCCATTATACAAACTTACTCGTAAGTCTGGTAAGCTTGCGACAGTTCGATATGCATGGACGGATGAAGAGCTGGCTAATTATATGAAGGAATTCGGTAATAATGTTGAGCTTCAACGTTATAAAGGACTAGGTGAAATGAACCCGGATCAACTGTGGGAGACCACAATGAATCCGGAAACTCGCGCGATGCTGAAGGTACAGATTGTTGATGCAGCAAAAGCAGAACGTCGTGTATCTACGCTCATGGGTGATAAGGTTGATCCGCGTAAACGCTGGATTGTAGAGAACGTCGACTTTACAGAGTACGAAGAATAGAAGGTGCTTGGAATGAGTCCATCAGAACAATTTATGCCGGCCTTTCTCGAAGAGGTCGTTGGGGACCGTTTCGGTCGCTACTCCAAATATATTATTCAGGATCGAGCCATTCCGGATGTCCGGGATGGGTTGAAGCCAGTACAACGGCGTATTCTGTACGCCATGTACGATTCAGGTAATACGCCTGACAAGACTTACCGCAAGTCTGCCAAAACCGTTGGGGACGTAATGGGTAATTATCATCCACATGGTGACTCATCCATCTATGAGGGCATGGTGCGGATGGCTCAGCCATGGAAAATGGGCCATATGCTCGTGGACGGTCATGGTAACTGGGGATCACAGGATGATGACCCGGCAGCGGCAATGCGGTATACGGAGGCCCGTTTGTCGCCCATCGCGATGGAGATGCTTCGCGATATCGAGAAACGGACGGTTCTGTTTAAGGATAATTTTGATAATACGGCCAAAGAACCGGTTGTATTGCCATCCCGTTATCCGAACTTGCTGGTTAATGGTGTCAGCGGTATTTCCTCCGGATTTGCAACGGAGATCCCTCCACACAATTTGCGTGAAGTCATTGATGCTTCAATCGCTGTGATGGAGAAACCGTCGATTGAGCTGGACGAGATCATGATGTTTATGAAGGGTCCTGACTTTCCAACAGGCGGATTGATTATGGGCGGTGACGGCATTCTGGATGCCTATCGCACAGGTAAGGGACGGATCTATATCCGGTCCAAAACCGAGATTGAAAACATGCGCGGTGGCAAACAGCAGATCGTCATTACCGAGATCCCTTATCAGGTCGTGAAGTCTCGTCTCGTTACAGCGATGGAGAACATCCGACTTGAGAAGAAGGTTGAAGGTATTGCTGAAGTGCGTGATGAGAGTGGACGTGAAGGTCTGCGAATCGTGGTTGAGCTGAAAAAAGAAGCGGACGCACAAGGTATTTTGGCTTATTTGCTGAAGAAAACCGACTTGCAGGTCACCTATAACTTCAATATGGTGGCGATTGTGAATAAAGCACCTCACCAATTAGGATTGAAGTCGATCCTCGAGGCTTACATTGCCCATCAGCGGGAAGTTGTAACATTCCGTACCCGGTTTGAGCTGGAGAAGGCGCAAGACCGTGCACATGTGCTCGAGGGCTTGGTAAAAGCACTTAACATCCTTGACGAGGTCATTGCAGCGATCAAAGCGTCGAAGAACCGGCAGGATGCTCAGAATAACCTGATGTGGATGTTTGGATTCACGGAACGCCAAGCGGATTCCATCCTTACTTTGCAATTGTACCGTTTGACGAATCTGGAGATTAATTCTCTGGAGAAGGAACTCGGTGATTTGATGAAAAAGATTGCACAACTACAATCCATTCTGGATAGTGACCGCAAGCTCATCGGAGTCATCCGCAAAGAATTGATGGAGATTCGTGATAAATACGGCATAGACCGTCGTTCTGCGATTCAGGGTGAAGTGGAAGAACTCAAGGTTAATCTCGAAGTACTTGTGAACGCGGAAGATGTATTTGTTACATTATCCAAAGAGGGATACGTGAAACGTACAGGCATGCAGTCCTTTACACGTTCTGGTGGTGAACGAAGCGGAAGTGGAGTAAAAGACGGCGATTATATCGCTCAGGTTCTGGAAGTAAATACACTTGAGAATCTGCTTGTCTTTACGAGGAAAGGTCAGTATTTCCTGTTACCTGTTCATCAGGTACCTGAATTCAAGTGGAAAGACCCGGGCACAGCCATTGTGAACGTAATTCCTCTTGCGAAAGATGACCGTATTGCAAGTGTGCTTGCTGTGAAATCCTTTGAAGAGCCGAATCACAGTCTGGTCTTTGTCACACGAAGAGGACAGGTGAAACGAACGGAACTGAAGGATTATGTTACCAAACGTTCCGGTGCAGTTGCGGCTTGTAAAGTGGGCAAGGACGATGAAGTGTTATCTGTACATCTGAGTACAGGTGGTCAAGATATTATGTTGATTACAAAAGAAGCCATGGCGATTCGTTTCCGAGAGGATGAGGTCAATCCAATGGGACGTGTATCCGGTGGTGTTCGTGGTATTCAGTTAAGAGATACAGATGAAGTTGTATCGGCTCTATGGGTAGAAGGAGATGAAGGTGAAGTTGCCGTGTTGTCCGATCTGGGATATGGTAAACGATCATTACTTCTGGATTACGCTATACAGAGCCGTGGAGGCAAGGGGCTTGCCACATTCGAGTTCAAAGAAGGCAAACGTGTGAAACCGAATGGTAGCCGTATTGTTGGAGCGTTTTATTGCAAAGAGCAACGTAAGATCACTGTAATGACCAAGGAAGGCCAAGTGTTCCCGATCTCTTCGGAAGGTGTTCCGATTACAGAGCGCAAACATATTGGCAAGCTGATCGTTCATGTAGACAAACAGGACGAGATCGTTGAACTTCTAAGGGACTTTAATGAGAATCAACCAGCAGCATCTTCATAAAAACAAACAAACGAGACTTTTCGCAGAACAGCTAATCCTGTCATGCGAGGAGTCTTTTTTTGTTGTTCGAAGGCGGATTAGAAGAGGGCATTCATGCGAAGTTTAACAACCTTCGTCGATTACGGTCGATCGCTAGGAAATTGAAAAAAGGCAGCAGGAATGCGGCTTTGGAGCGCGAAAACTTAAGCAGGTGAAGTGATAACCGGTTGCAGAGAGGAGCGATGGAAGATGTATAATTCCGATTTTGCCAAGTGCTGGTCCAGGTTGACCAAAGATTATAAATTGCATATGGATCAAGAGCTGGCACCCTCATTAACAGAGGCTCAGCTGGCTGTTCTGGAGGTACTTGAAGATCATCAGAAAATGAAACCTTCGGATCTGATTCCTTATCTGTCTACTACGCCAGCTGCTGTAACCATGCTGCTCGATCGAATGGAGAAGAATGATCTGATTCGCAGGAATCGGGATAATCAGGATCGACGCATTGTGTGGGTATCTCTGTCAGAGAAAGGAAGAATGGAGACAGAGCGGGGAATCACCATCCGTAATGAATTCATGAACTCTGTTCTCAGTAACATTTCGATGCACAATCAACAATTGCTGGTATATCTGTTAGGCAAAATGACAACACCCAAGACCAAAGAGCCTGCCTTATCTACTTCGGTATGATACCATGCTGATTCTGAATAACCATAGGAGTGCCTGCTCGTTTCATGCAGGAGCCCTATGGTTATTTTATTTACAAATTACATATGATACACACTGTGTCCAGGTTAGTTGAGTAAAAACATGGATGTAACACAGTTAGTATGTCCTAATATTATTTTTGTGAATTCATATGTAAAGAGTTGACTATGTAAATATTTTTGTTATAATAAATAATTGTTCCCCTGATATTTCGTGTACGAAATATTATATTCCAAAAGTAAAAGGGTGAAACAATGACTGATACGTATGAAGTATTCTATATTATTAATTCGTTCCGCCAAGTGAATCAAATGCTTTTTCGAGCATTTTGGAATGAAAACAAGGAGATCGAGCTGACTTCGATTCAGTTTATGGTGTTATCCATCCTGAGGGAGCGTCCTTCCATTGGCATCAATGAAGTGGCTGAGCTATGCCATATGGGCAGCAGTTCCATGAGTGCTGTTGTGGAGCGACTGGTCAAAGGGGAGTATATCGTTCGGACACGTTCGGATGCTGACCGCCGATCCGTTAAGCTTCAGATCACGGACAAAGGGGAACAGGCCCAACAGGAAACGCACCATTTGTGGATGGAAAGAGTGTCACCCATTCTGGATATATCGAAGGACGACCTTGAGCACCTACTTAGAATTCATAGTCAAATGATTGAAAAGTTAGAAGGAAGAGAGATGAACAACATATGAGTACGACTACTGCTGCAGCTCCATCCTCAGCGATGGACAACATCAAGAAAGGCCCGATTGTAGCGGCATTGTTAATTGGTGCCTTTGTGGCATTCCTGAACCAAACCCTGATGAACGTAGCGCTTCCTAAAATCATGGAAGACCTCGCGATCAATGCAAACAAAGCCCAATGGTTAACCACGGGTTACATGCTTGTGAACGGTGTACTGATTCCGGTTACGGCATATCTGATTGCCAAATTTTCAACGCGTCAAATTTTCATTACAGCCATGACTCTATTTACCATAGGTACATTAGTCTGTGGTCTTAGTCCAACCTTCACCATTCTGATGGTAGGTCGTGTCATTCAAGCGGCAGGTGCAGGTATTCTGATGCCTCTCATGACCGTTGTATTCCTGACCATCTTCCCGATTGAGAAACGCGGTCAGGCCATGGGAACCATGGGGATTGCGATGATTCTGGCTCCTGCGATTGGGCCTACACTTTCAGGTTATGTGGTTGAGCATTATTCCTGGAGATTGTTGTTCTACATCATCTTGCCATTCTCTATAATTGCAACGGCAATTGGTATTGCTTTTGTTAAAAACGTAACACGTCAATCCAGACCTAAACTGGATTATCCAGGCGTTATTTTATCTACACTAGGTTTTGGTAGTTTGCTGTACGGATTCAGTGATGCGGGTACCGATGGATGGGGCAGTGCAATTGTCATTGGATGTCTCGTCGTAGGTGCGATATCCCTGATTCTGTTCGTTATTCGTCAACTGACAACAGATCATCCGCTCCTTGAGTTCCGTATTTTCAAGTACAACATGTATACATTAACAACAATTATCAACATGCTCGTGACCATGGCGATGTTTGCAGGTATGATCCTGCTTCCTATTTTCCTGCAAAATATTCGTGGATTCTCACCAATTGAATCAGGACTTCTGATGATGCCCGGTGCGATATTGATGGGGATTATGTCTCCAATTACAGGTCGCATATTTGATAAAGTGGGCGCACGCTGGCTTTCGGTTGCAGGTCTTGCCATTACGGCAATTACAACTTTTGGACTGAGTCGTCTGGCAATCGATACTACCTACGGCTACATGATGTTTATCTACACGGCTCGTATGTTCGGTATGTCGATGCTGATGATGCCAATCCAGACAGCAGGTCTGAATCAACTGCCTCAACGTCTGAACGCGCATGGTACAGCGATGTCCAATACATTGCGTACAGTTGCCGGTGCGATCGGTACAGCCATTCTGGTTACTATCATGAGTAGTAAGCTCAAAACACATCTGGCGGATGCAGTGGCTGCTGGCCAAGTTGACCCTAATAATAAGACAGCGATGTTAGCAGCTACAGCAGATGCAACGATTTACGGCGTTAACTATGCATTCATCGTGGCTACCGGAATGACCTTAGTTGCTTTGATCATGGCGTTCTTTATTCGGAAAACAAAACCAGCTGTTGAGCCTGTTACTGTAGAACAGGAAAAAGCGACGGCTACAGCATAACGAATATCAGATAAAACCAAAAAGAGAACTCTAGCAGTCGAAGGGGTAACCCTAACTGCCTGAGTTCTCTTTTTTTGGTGTGCGCGATAGGAGGAGAGTACTTTTATTATTCGGGCTGGATCGTTGGATCAATAAGAAATACAGGATCGGGCTCATGACCGAACTGTTTGAGATTAATGGTTCCGTTCAGTTGAAACTCCACACCTTCGCTAATCAGTTCTGTTTCCTGCATCATGCGCGAGTGTTCGTCCGGTATGGAGATTTCTCCTTTTGCATTGACGACACGGTGCCAGGGCAGACGTTCCTTGCGGCTCATCGAGTGCAGAATACGTACGACTTGTCTCGCGGCTCTTGGACTCCCGGCATGGGCTGCAATCTGACCGTAAGTCATCACTTTACCTTCGGGAATCGCCGCGATGATCGCAACGACTTGTTTGGTAAACGGGGTCATCATGATGTCTCCTCTCTGTATTTTAGGTATACAGCTGAAAATATAAGAAAACGTGTCGTTCAGATACAGAATCTGAACGACACGTGATATGGACAGATCTAACCTGATCTTCTGTATTTATAGAGGTTGTCCAAAAGCGTTTTGGTACACGACAGCGGGCCATTCTGCCCAGGGGAATTCTCTTGCAGGCAAAGATTGCAGAATAACTTCTTCCTTAGTAACTGGATGAGGAAAAGCAGCAATCGCAGACCATAGAGCAATCTGTTGCCCGGGTTTATTCACGCTTGCGCCGTACTTCTGATCCCCGTACAGAGGGCAGCCGATTTCTTTCATTTGCACTCGAATCTGATGAGATCTGCCGGTGTGCAGTTCGATATGGACGAGGCTGTAACGGTCTGTCTCGCCGATAACACGGTAATCCAGAACGGCATCCTTACCGCCAGCCGTACCTTTAGGTACAACAGTAACAGTATTTGTACGTGCATCTTTCAGGAGCGTGTGTTTTAACGTTCCCTGCTGTGCAGGCAACTTGCCATGTACAACAGCCGCATATATTTTACGGAAATGACGTCCTCGCACAGTCTCGGACAATCTCGAAGCTGCTTTGGATGTCTTGGCAAAGATCATTGCCCCTCCAACCGGACGATCAAGTCGGTGTACTAACCCGAGATAGACATTGCCAGGTTTGTTATATCGTTCTTTCAGATCTTGCTTCAGCAATGTAAGCAAATCTGGATCACCTGATGCATCTTCCTGGGTAGGTACATTGACCGGCTTCGTAATACCTAACAGATGGTTGTCTTCGAACAGAATCGGAATTGCATCGTGATCATGCCGATGTTCTGACATGATTAAGACTCCCAACGGCCCAGAATACCACAAGGCAGATCTAGACCACTGCGTGTGATCGGCAGACCAATTTCACCTGCAGTAATGTCACCGCCGTACTGAGCAGACATCGTCATGGTCAACATGTTGCGCAGAACCGTAGAGGAAATGCCCGTAGTGTAAGAGTTAACCAGCATGAATAATGGATTATCCGACAAGATCGTCATACACGACTTCAAGAAAGGATATAGGTTCTCTTCCAGTTTCCATGTCTCTCCATTAGGGCCTCGGCCATATGAAGGAGGGTCCATAATAATGGCGTCGTAACGATTTCCGCGACGTTGTTCCCGTTGTACGAATTTGAATACATCATCTGTAATAAAACGAACAGGGCGATCAGCCAGTCCGGATAATTGAACATTTTCCTTGGCCCATTGAACCATGCCTTTAGCTGCATCCACATGTACAACAGAAGCGCCAGCGTATGCTGCGGCTACCGTTGCTCCACCTGTATAGGCAAACAGGTTCAAGACAGAAATAGGACGTCCTGCATTGGAGATTTTATCCATCATCCAACTCCAGTTGGCGGCTTGTTCAGGGAATAGGCCAGTGTGCTTAAAGCTGGTGGGTTTAATGTGGAATTTCAGGTTTTCATATCCGATCGTCCAGCGCTCGGGAATGGGCTTTTTCATATCCCAGTTACCGCCACCGGAAGAGCTGCGATGGTAGTGACCATGCACCTGACGCCATTCATTGGTTTCTTGCTCAAGGGGCCAGATAATCTGTGGATCGGGTCTGCGTAAAATCACATCTCCCCAACGCTCCAGTTTCTCGCCGCCTCCTGTATCGATTACTTCATAGTCCTTCCAATTCTTAGCTACGTACATAATGATTTATCCATCCTTCAAAAGTCATTTGGATACTATTGTACAACAAAAAAGGGCTTGTACGCCAGTTGGGGGACGGGAGTGTACCATATACTGAAAAACAAAGATAACCAAAAATTTAATTTGACAATGATAATCATTATCACATATGATTTTGTTAATCCAAAATTCATTCTTTCTTCATAGAGAGAATATAACATGATCAAGTTAAAGTGAGGGAAAAATAGATGGCTAAATTGTTAGTGGCTTATGCAAGCATGACAGGAAATACAGAAGAAATTGCAGAACTGATTGTGGAAGGAATTACACAGGGAGGCCACGAGGCAGACCTGAAATCCGTTACGGATTGTAATGCATCTGATGTATTGGACTATGACGGATTCATGATCGGTGTGTACACTTGGGGAGACGGGGAGTTGCCAGATGAATTCCTTGATTTCTATGAGGAGCTGGATGAGCTTGACCTGAGTGGTAAGAGGGCTGCGGTGTTTGGTAGTGGTGACACCTCGTATGAGCAGTTCTGCGGTGCAGTTGATCTCGCGGCTGCCAAGCTGCAAGAGCGTGGGGCGGAGGTATCTCCAGAGCTGTTGAAAATTGAATATAGTCCGCTTGAGCAGGAGAAGGAAACATGCCGTGACTTTGGCAAACGCTTCGCTGCTGCCGGATTACAGGTATCCTAAAGATCATGTTAAGACATAATGTTCAGGCAGCGATGCCAGTCGGAAGGAATGACCTTCCTGAACGTCTGCTTGAAGATTATAGATTGGAAGAAATGCTGCGCAGCCCACACCGATTCATCCGCCCTGAACCAGTGTCTGAGCAGCGTCTTCCACTGCAATGGAGGCACCGTGTACAATATGCGGTGAGCCATGCGGTCAATGCTTTTTACAGTCTCGACCCCGATGTTCGCAAAGAGGTACCCGTACAGTATTTACTTGAGAAGTGGTGGCCCAGAAAGACGGATGGTTTCGAATCTGTTCTCCATTACTGGGATGTGAAGAACAAGATTACGGATGAATTGTCACTCGCCATTGCAATGAACGATGATCTGAAGCATCCAGCCATTCTTTTTGAACAGTGGAGAACGGAGTTACCTTCATTATCCATGCATTTGTCGATGATATTTCAGGCGGCCTGGCAACCAGAAGGCTGGGATTCGCTGCTTATTCAGAAATATATGGTTGTCCATGATCCAAACGTAGTTGAGGCGTTTCAGCATATGGCCAGTGCATTCTGCTGGGAAGCCTTCGGAAAATTACCGGGTATGATCGAGATATACTGCTTGTTGGAAGGACGCAAAATTAGGTACATCCCTGGACGCCAGTCTCTGATCCGTTCCATGGACTACATTCGCTTGATACGTGACAGCATGCCTCAAGCAGAAGTGTTGGAGTCAGAACAGTTTACGACGCGTGATAAAGCGCGCATCCACGAAGAGGTAGATCGCTGGAGAACGGAAGCCATTGAACCGAAGAAAACATGGTTGATGTGAAGACAGTTGAAGGATAACGATATATCATGCAGATAGAGGAGGGGAAGTTGCCATGTCTACCGGTCTAAGTCAAGATATAAGCAGCCGCAAGAGACGTGCAGGAACTTGTGAATTCAGTCCGTTGCCAGTACCCCAGTCGGTTATACGAAAGTTGCTTGATGAAGCAGATCCTTCATTATATGTAATGAGTTCAGAACCTTGGAGGTTTATGTTGTTTGCAGGCGAAGGACGACAGCTTTATCTGGAAGCGGTCAGACAGAGCTATCCACCCCATCTGGCTGATCGCTACGGCGATTGGGCTACATATCAATACACGGAAGCAATTCCAACCCATCTGGTTGTCGTGGCGCCTAGAAATGCCCGTGAGGATGATCTTCTGCCGGCCAAAGCCTGGAGCAAACGTTTTAGTATTCTGGCTGCGGAACAGGGTTTGAATGCTGTCTGGAAGATCAATGATTATCAACAACATCCTGTGTTTATGAATTTAATGGGTTTGACAAGTGAAGAGAAGGTGCTGGGGGTCTTTCATATCGGTTACGGAGACCAGCCTGCATTGCGGGATATGGATGCAAGCAGACCAGCCTCTGAACTGATGACGGTATATGACCATCTGGTCTAAAAAATGATTCATTAGTTCTCTTATTTGCTGGTGTTGAATAGAAAATCACGAACGAGCTGACGATTCGTCTGATCTTTGTTGTAGACGGAGAACAACCGATTGGATACCGTAAGGACATTGCCAAAAAAGAATCGTTCGAATTGGGTCTGTCTGCCCCCGAATGAACCAGACCCAAGCTCCCAGATCAGGCGGAACAGAGCGTTGCGTTCGTGAGAAGCCATATCGTTCCCTTTCAGATATATATTCAGTGAAGGAGCGATATCGGATTGAAACTCTTCTTCCTGAGGGATCATAATCACCCCGCTCGAACCCAAGAGTTGCAGAATTTCAATCATCTCAGGATAAAGTTTCGGAAAAAGGAGATTGGCTGCCATCAATGGTTTGGGTGCAGGTAATACAAATCCGCGCCCATCTGGGATGGCACCTGCCTCCGCGGCCAAGGCCAATGCTTTTAACGATTCAAGACCTGCGAACACACGTGCAGATTTCTCTATAACATGTGCTTCCGTATTCAGATCCAGCGTATCCGTGAGAAGCTGGATTGTACCGAGAACAAATTCCGTCTTGGCAATATAACGACACAATACCTGATGACCTGCGTGAATATGAAAGTTACTACCACTGAAGAGACGCGAGGAGATTTCCTCACTTCCTGCAAAAAATATTCGTTCATGCGGAACGAGCACCCGGTCAAAGATGACGATATTGTCCATTTCTTCATATCTGGAACTCAGGGGATAATTAGTGTGGGATTCGGCTGCGTAGGTATCCCTGCACACCAGACTGATTCCCGGAAGATCATTGGGGACAGCAAAAGAGAATGCAAATGGATTTTCGTCATCAAATGGGGCGGGAGAAGGTGACGGATAGACAAAAATCTCATCCGATGTGGCAGCTTGTGTAGCCATCATGAATGCTCCGCTAATAATGAGACCTTCCTCGGTGCGATCTACGACCTTTGCAGCAATAGCATCCTCAGTAGCATCCAGTTGCCCTGAGATTTTGCTGGCATATGGCTGAATGAAGGCATGGGATAACGTGATATCATGATCACGGCAGTACGCATAATAATTTTTGAGATTTTCTGCATATTGGGGAGATAGTTCGTTCAGGAGATCGGCACCTGTGTAAAAGGACATTATGGCAGTATTCATGTAATCGGGTGAGCGACCAAGAAAGCCATGATGCACGTTTGCCCAAATATTCATCCCTTCCCGTCGTTTACGGAGGTCATCGGCACTGGTTGGAGGCAGGAAGGATATCCCCACAGGTTTGCCGTCTGCCGGGGAGGCATAGGTCATCGTTTCTGCAAATTTAGAATCCGATTGCAAATCATACATGTGCATCTGAGTCTCCATTAAGCCAGCAAATGCTACATGTTCAGAGCGTTTTCCAGTAATAAGGTTACCTTTGTACCAGCAAGGGACGGACTGTGCATCAATTCGTTCGCGATACTGTGTGCCACTTTTAACAGGCATTGTTATTCACCTCTTGGTTCTAATCGTTCATGGGCATACTGACTTCTTACGTAGTGTACGTAGGTCATCTGTCCAATGTGCATTGAAGAGGTGAGAAGGATTTTTACAGAATAGGGCTTGATAATAATTATCATTCTTGTTACAATAGACAAAGAAAAAAGGAACCGGTAAGGGCTCCTTTAAGTGGATCAATTGAAATTACCTATTTTACTTCAAAAGTCTTACAGTCTGTTTCAGCAGACTGACTTGCTTCTTTGTTACTGTGACTCACAATGTAGATCGAAGAAGCGTTACATTTGTTCTCTTGAGCCCAGTGACGACAGGAATTAACTTCACACAATACGTCTTTTGCCATGATTGATAACCTCACTTTAATTGGATTACAGTCGTTGGTATAAAGAATCCGGATATAACAAGTTGCCGCTTGTCAATCTGGAAAATTTTGTTGCTCTCACGAAATTCGGAGGGCTTTTTTGCGTTATACACAACGATGCACACTTAGAATAGCAAATTTTATTGAAGCTTGCAACCAAATGCCCCCCTCTGTGGCAAAATAGTGGACGTGCTGTGGTTATATTTGCAAAAAGGCAGTAGTATGTTATTATTTAATAGTAATAATTACGATTAAACATCTAATTGATTCTATATAAATTGAACTAAACATTTACACGAAAACGGAGAGGGCAGAAAGAACCTGAAGAAGCGGAGCGTTCGCCTTTATCCCCGGATTTCCCCTCTAGGGAAATAATCAAAAAATCTGGGGATAACAGCGATCGGAAGGTTGTTCTGTCATCGAAGTGGTCAGTGTAAATATTCATTAGTTCAACTTAAATAACTTGAATCATGGACTGAAACCATAAATGAAGGAGCAAGTGTATACATGAGCAAAATAAACCATATGAACCGGATTCCCCGCGCGAAAGGGATCGATATGGCTGCTTTTTACACGCCGAAAGAGTGTAGACGCAAAGCCCAGCATATTGTATTTTCCGCAGAAAATGAGCGTATCATTAACGAATTTATCACCATTCTAGGAATGAAAGAGAAGTTCAGAGAGCATGATGTATCAATCCCCAACAAAATGGTCATGTTCGGGCCTCCCGGTACGGGTAAAACATTAACGGCATCACATCTGGCGGAGCGCCTTGATCTGCCATTGGTTCTTATGAGATTAGATGCGATCATTCATAGCCACCTTGGGGAGACGGGGAGTAACGTACGTAAGTTATTCGAATATGCACGAATGAATCCCTGTGTGTTATTTCTGGATGAATTTGATGCCATAGGCCGGACACGTGAGAGCAATGATGAAGTGAAAGAGATGGCTCGTGTCGTCAATACGTTATTGCAATGTCTGGACGAATTCGATGGGGACAGCATTCTGGTGGCTGCAACGAATCTGGAAACCCAACTGGATCACGCCATCTGGCGGCGGTTTGATACCAAGATGACCTACGGTATGCCTGATGATTCAAGTCGCAAATTGTATATCAGCAAATTGGTAGGGGCATTTGAACAGGAGACTCGGCTGGAAGATTACATATGTGAACGCTTGGCAGGGTGCAGTTATGCGGATATAGAGCAGATTGTTTTGAAAGCAAAGCGGAAAGCAATCATTGCCAGTAGTGTGCTTCATAAGCAACTGATCTCGGATGCTTACGATGAATACAGACCACGTGTATTAGAGTGTTGATTGCTTCCATTCTGGATAAAGCAACAAGGAACATGTTGAACTAGCCCAGTCTCCTGAATGGAGTTCTGGGCTAGTTGTCATGTTAGCGAGGTGCGTTATACTTTAACGGCTGCTCCGTATGCTTTTTCTGTATTCATGGCTTCTTGTGTTGCAGTCCAGCGTGGCAGGCTTAATCTGAACATGCTGCCTTCCGGGCTGCTGGAGACAAGTGTCAGTTCACCGCCCTGTTCCTGAGCGAGTAGGCGGCTATATGTTAATCCTAGACCCAGACCGCGGTTACGACGTTTTTTGAGTTCTCCACGATAGAAACGTTCGAAGATTTTGGGTTGTTCTTCGGCTGCGATACCTGTGCCGTGGTCCTTAACATCAACGTACAGCATCTGTTCTTCTGTACTTAGATAAATGTCGAAGACAGCTTTCTGTTCAGGAGCTGTGGCATGAAGTGCGTTATTAAGCAAATTGACAATGATCTGCTGAATGCGGAGAGCATCCCCCATGGTAAAGAAGTTAATTGGAGGGGCATGCAGCTGAACCTCTGGCATTTTGTCCTCATACGCAATCTTCCACTGATAGATGATCTCACCGACCAACAGCTTCAGATCCGTCCGTTCCTTGCGAACGGCAACACTTCCTGCAGCCATGGCATTATAGTCAAGCAAATCTGCGACCATTCGCTCCATGCGTTCAGATTCCTTCAAAGCGATATCCAAAAATTCTTTTCCTTCCTGTGGACTCACGACATCGTCACGTACTGCCATAACGAGCCCTTTGATGGAAGTTACCGGTGTCTTGAGTTCATGACTTACCCCTGCCAGCGAAAGTGTACGCCATTCTTCAAGTTGTTGGAGACGAGTGGCCATATCGCGAAATGAATTTACAAGTTCATTAATCTCACGTTCTCGTGTATTCAGATCAAGACTCACATCATAATTGCCACCTCGAATCTGTTCAGCGGCATAGGCGACCTGACGAATCGGTCTGGATAACTTTTTGGACAGGAGATAGATTGTAAACCATCCACAGAGGATTAGCCCTCCGAGGATTAGAGCCACGAACCATATCGTCTCTGGACCAAATGTAATGGATTGTTTGGACTGCATGACCCACACTTTGCCCAAGGTTTGATCGCCCTCGGATATGTTGACCGTTACACCTGCATATTTGTTGTTTCGAGGTTCAAGATAATCGTCTGACAGTCGATAATGCACATCTTTTTGCTCCATTTTAGGCTGGGAAAAGATCAATTGATTGTTGTTGTCCAAGATCATGACACAAAAATAATTATCTGTGTTGAATAGTTTCTCTCGCTTGGTTACCAGTCTGTCCAGATCGGGTGGAACCCGAAGCATATTATTTTCACTGGTCACTCGATCGGCAATCTCCAGTCCAAGCAGTTCTGCGGTTTTGAGGCTTTTCTCAATGGAAGTTGTCCGAATCCAGTAGAGTGCCCCTGCCACAATAATCGTGAAACCAATGCACAAAATGAGAAAATATCGCAGTGTCCAGTGTGACAGAATGGATATCGTGCGTTTGGGTTTCTTCTGTTTCAGTTGGCGATCCAAAATTGATACCCCATTCCTCGCAACGTCCGAATTTCTCCCGTCTCTGGCGACCAATGGGAGAGGGCTTGACGTAGTCGTTTAATCGATAGATCCACAGCACGGTCACTGCCATCATAGTCCATCCCCCATACCTGTTCAATAAGATGATCTCTGGTAAATGTACGATTCGGATAATCGGACAGGAAGAACAGTAACGACAGGTCACGAGGTGTGAGTGCAACCTCTGCTCCGTTCAGCAGCACCTGTTTAGCAGCAAGATCAATGACGAGATTTCCAAAGGAACGCTTCTCTTTGCCACCTGAGGTCCAATGTGGATTACGGCGCAACACCGCATTAACTCTGGCGACCACTTCTTCCGGTACAAAAGGTTTGCTCATATAATCGTCAGCACCGGCATTTAGTCCGTTGAGACGGTCTGAAATGTCATCCAGTGCAGTTAGCATGATCACGGGACAAGCACTTTTTTCACGAATAATCCGCAGCAGATCCCATCCGTCCATTCCTGGCAGCATCACATCAAGTAATACAAGGGAAGGCGTTACGGTATCAAAAAGGGTAAGTGCAGTCGGTCCATCTGCTGCATGATGAACTTCAAATTCTGCTTTTCTCAGATAAGCAGCCAGTACTCGTGCAATAGCTTGTTCATCCTCGACGATGAGTATGGATTTCAAGAAAAGCGGTCTCCTTTCATTTCATAAGCTTGTGTACTGATTTTACATGAGCAAGAGCATAAAGCCAATCCTGTATTCGGGTTTAGAAAAAATCAGGAACTTGTCGTATCTTGACTTCTTCCTGACACATTCGGTTGATATGATCCATATCAACAAGCAATCTAAACCATAATATACTGGAGGAAACATACAGATGAACAAGAAAGCAAAAGCATGGCTTATTACAGGTGTGGCGGCGGTTGTCGTAATCGGTGGCGGTGGTTACTATATCACCAATAGTTACTTGGGGAACAACGTGGAGATTGAGCAGGTGCTTCCTGCGAGCACAGCGACATCGACAACAGCTGTAGATAGCACAGGAACGCCTGTAGCCAATGAAACTGCAGGAGCAGAGCAACTGAATGGAGACTGGAGCATCAGCGAAGGTTCCAAAGTATACTTCTCCGTAACCACATCGCAGGAGACCGTTAACTTTGTGGACGATAAGGTAACAGGCAATTGGACCATTAATGTAGACGATGCTGCTCAGATGAAGGCAGAAGGACAGATCGAGATGGACGGAATTGATTCCGGGAATGGACAACGTGATGGTCACGTGAAGCAAGCCGATTTCTTCGACGTCGCTACATATCCACAAGCTACATTTACAGCGACTTCATTCGAAGGGGTACCTGCGGAATGGCCTGTCGGTCAAACGGTTGATATCAAAATGAATGGTACGATTACGGTTAAAGGTATTGAAAAAGAAGTAACTTTTGACGCAAAAGCTGCTTATGAGAATAATGCAGTATTGTTGTCGGCGACATCGATGGTAACGTTCGAAGATTTCGGAATGGAAAATCCACACTCCGTTGTGCTCTCGACAGAAAATGATATTCAGGTACAGCTTGAATTGAAACTTTCCAAATAAGTGTAGCAACGATCGTATATCTAAAAATCTGTTCTGTTCTGCCTTACGGTGGACGGGCAGATTTTTTCGTTTCTTTTACAGAATGGTGTGATCGATATAGCTCAAATGTAACTGTCACAGGATCATATTGTTAAAATAACTGCTGTTTCCTTTGGATTATGCCGTGTCGCCTACCGCTATTAAGCGCTTACAATGAGGAGGATTCATAACATTCATTGATCCATGCACAATCAAACACAAAAAGGGGGAGATCAAGAGTGAACAAGAGGTACATAAGCGGGTGTCTGGTATTACTGATGCTATTCTGTGATCTGGGGTTGATGGTTCGTCCAGCGGCTGCAGAAGATGCAAAAGTGAACGTGGCACTTAACAAGGCGGTTACGGTAAGTGAGCAAGATCTATTGTATGAGGGACAAAAAGAAAAGGCGGTGGATGGTGATGTGAATACTCACTGGAGTGCGAGCTCACCTTCTTCTGAGAGCAATCCTCATTGGTTGACCATAGACCTAGGTGCGCCATATGAGCTTTCTGGAGCGGAGTTGACTTGGAAGGACAAAGACCAAGTTGTAAAATATTTGATTGAAGTATCTGATGATGGTAACAACTGGTCAACTGTTTTGGACCAAACGACTAATGAAATAAAACAGACTGTCGCCAGTGAAGTATTCCTGACCAGTACACCTGTCCAGTATGTGAAGGTCACGATTCCGTACTATGCGGGAGCAACTTGGTGGCCCGGGATATCCGAGCTTAAAGTCTGGGGAGAAGAGGAAGAAATTGATCCAGCAAATATTACCGGATACAATGCTGTTCAGGTCAATACAGTAGCTGGGGTTGCACCTGTTCTGCCTACAAAAGTGACAGCGAAGTATCTGAACGACAAATCTGGTTCGGTTCCAGTAGAATGGGACAGTATCGACCCTTCAGAGTACGCAAATGCGGGCAGCTTTACCGTGACGGGTGCAGTATATGGAGCCCCTGTTCAACCGGAGGCCACTGTAACAGTTGGAGGATATCGGACGGATTACGTAAGAGGAGTGGATATTTCCACGTTAACCGCCATTGAGGCTAATGGAGGGAAGTATCTGGATAGTAATGGCACTGAAAGGGACTTGCTTGATATCCTGAAGGATCGTGGTGTCAATTACGTGCGCCTTCGTCTATGGAATGACCCGCAGAAATCCGGCGGCTATAACGATAAGAAAGATGTAATTGAGCTAGCCGCACGGGTGAAAGCAAAAGGTATGAAAGTACTGCTTGATTTCCATTATTCTGACGAGTGGGCTCATCCGGGACAGCAACTTCGTCCTAAAGCTTGGGAAAGTTATACTTTCGATCAATTGAAACAAGCCGTATATGATTATACGTATGAAGTTGTAAGTGAGATGAAAGCCGCAGACGCTATGCCTGATATGGTACAGATTGGTAACGAGATTAACAGTGGTGTGTTGAATGGATTCAACAGTAAGGTAAACCCTCAGGAAAATTATGAATTGTTACAACGAGGCGTTGATGCCGTGCGCGCCCTTCAAGAAGAGGACCAGCATGTTCAGATTATGATCCATCTGGCTGAGGGTGGTAAAGCACAAATGTTTAAGGATTACTTTAGTGAACTAGAGAGTCGTGGCCTTGATTACGATATCATCGGGTTATCCTATTATCCGTTCTGGCATGGGACATTTTCCGATGTGCAGAAGACGATGAATGAAGTATCTGACAAGTTCGAAAAAGACGTGATTATTGCCGAGACATCGTATCCATTTTCATATAAAAACGGGGATGCACACGGTAATATCATTGGATCGGATGAAGCGCTTCATGTTGGGGGAGCAACATTCCCTGCAACGGTACAGGGGCAATATGATGCTATTGCTGGCATTATGGATATGATTGCTGACGTACCTGAGAATCGCGGAGCCGGTTTCTTCTATTGGGAGCCTGCATGGATTGCAGCGGATGTAGGCTGGATTGATTCCGAGGGAGATGCATGGGAAAATCATGCCATGTTCGACTATGATGAATTTCCGGGGAATGGTGGATACTCCTACGAAGGACGTGCCTTGCCATCACTGGATGTTTACAAGCGGGGGCTAGAAAATGTACCTGCGGATCGTCAGCATTTAGCGGCTGCAATTACACGTGCCAAAGGTTTGGTAGCTCCGGATTTTGAAGAAACGAGCTGGAACTCACTTGCTCCTGCGATTAAGGCAGCAGAGGATGTGTACAACCAAGCGTATACATCAACTGGAGTGACGCAATCGGACACCAATTCTGCAACAGCTGTGCTCGAACAAGTTATGTTGCAAATGAACGTGATCCCTGCAAAGAGGGATGCTCTCCAATCTAAGCTGACTGATGCTCAGACATATCAGGAGTCGGATTGGTCAGCTTTAACTTGGGATATTTTTGCCAAGGCTCTTGCTAATGCAGATAAGGTTATGAAAGATCCTAGAGCAACCCAGACTGAAGTGAATGCTGCAGAGAAACGGTTGCGGGATGCGATAAGCGGATTATCCGATGTAGATAAAACAAAATTGGCTCTGCTTATCGGTGAGACGCAACAGCAAAACGAATCTTCGTATACTCATCGTAGCTGGCAAACATTAATGGATGCATTAGAGAATGCAATCACAGTGAGAGATAATCAAAATGCAGTGCAAGCTGACGTGAATCAAGCGTACGAAGCACTGCAACAAGCGAATCAAAGTCTCGTTCACTTGGAAGCATTAACTACAGATAAGGCAGCGACGGCTTCAACAAGTGCAGGTACGGGGGACAATCAACCCAACTCCCCAGAAGGTGCAATTGACAGCAATCCCAATAGTTCATGGGGAACAGACCAGAGTAAGGGTAGCTGGTGGCAAGTGGATTTAGGGCAAGTTGCTAATCTTCGCAAGATCGAAATGTCGATGTGGAGTGGCGGAATCAAATATAAGATCGAAGTGTCTAATGATAACAAAAATTTTGTGAAAGTAGTTGATACCTCGAGCGACGTTGTCGTTTCAACAGCGCCAAGACACGTGTTCTCGAATAATACAGAAGCGCGTTATATTCTTGTAACGATTACAGAAGGTCCAGAATGGGTAGGGTTTATGGATTTTGAAGCATACGGTACGTTCCCGGCAGACAAAACTGCACTACAAGCTACTGTAGATACCGCTGAGAAATTAAAACAAACCGAATACACGACATCAAGCTGGAATGTATTCAGTAAGGCACTTTCTGAAGCGAAGGCATTCATTCTGGATGTTGAATCTTCAACGCAAGATGTGAGCAATGCGGATCGTGCGTTACAAGATGCTGTGAGTAAGCTTGTACGTCAAGATGTAACACCTGGCCCTGGCCAGCCATCACAACCAAGTGTACCATCACAACCTTCCAACCCGGGAACAGCTCCTTCAACGGGGAATCCGGCTGTAACACCACCGGTTGAACCTGGTAATCCGCCAGTTAAGGGTCTAATAACGGTAAAAGGAACAGCAACCGGGGATGACAAGTATTCGATTCGTCCAGATGCATCTCAATTAACTCAGGCACTGCAATCCGTGGATGCAGGAAATCGTACGTTGGAACTGATTGCAGATGTGCCTGACACAGCCAAGACAGTCACATTCCAATTGGGTGCAAGTCAACTTGCGGCATGGATTCGTTCCGAGGAAGTAAAATCTCTGGATGTAGTCGTAGGACAGACTACCGTTCGTGTTCCTCTAAGATCACTCCCGCTAATCATTGCGGAGACTGCGGGAACGTTCGACATCGTAGTTGCAAAAGGATCGACAGATACACTGTCCACATCTCAAAAAGCAGCGATAGGTAATCATGCAATTGTTGATGTGAATTTGTTAATGAACAATAAGCCATTGCAATGGACAAACAGAGCGGTTGAAGTTGCTCTATCCAATGTGGAGCAACCTAAAAAGAATGATGTAGTTATGGTTGTGCATTCAGTATCTCCAAGCGGAGAAATGAAGCCCGTTACGTACTCCAAGTACGATGACAAGACAAAAACGATGGCGTTCAAACCGCTGGAATCCGGCAGTTATGTCATTGCAGAAGTTGAAGTGCCATTACTTGATCTGCAAAATCACAATTGGGCCCTCCAAGAAGTGCAGAACCTATACGGTAAGGGAATTATTACGGGGATGAGTGCAACTCGTTTTGCCCCACAAGGTGAACTGACCAGAGCACAATTTTTGCAAATGATTATTAAAGGTATTGGTGATACACGTAAGCCGGATCCATCTATTTCGATCCCAACAGATGTGAAGGATGGGCAGTGGTATGCCGATTCAGTACGACTTGGAATTGAAATGAACATTATTCAAGGCCGAGCAGATGGAAGCTTTGGAGCCAATGAACGTATTTCACGAGAAGATATGGCCGTTATGTTAAATCGAGTGCTGCAGGTTGTGCAACATGATCAGGATGCGACCAATTCTCTACAAGGAGATATGGTGTTTGTAGACAATGCTGAGATCGCCGGATATGCAAAAGAAGCTGTAGCCTCGATGCAACAACTTGGACTGTTAAACGGCATGCCTGATGGTACGTTTGCTCCGAAAGAAACAGCAAACCGTGCACAAGGGGCTGTTGCAGTCGCCAGACTGATGGAACAACTGTATTAGAAAATAACAAAGCAGGTAAAGAGATCGGATCATATGATCCGGTCTCTTTATTTTTTGCGGAAAAAATGGGGGTTCAGACTTCATCCCTTTCTCTAAATAGGCATATGAACATTTTGTTAATGTCGTATTGACAATATCAAATCCATTTGTTATCATTTCGATAATATCAAAACGACAATATTAAGAAATGGGGAATGATCCATGTTTGGATTCCGATTTGTGAAATTTCAACCCAGTGAGTATGTCATGAAAGTGAAAAATGGTGAAATACAGCGTCAAGGTGTGGGATTGTCCTTCTATTATTATGAGCCGACCACATCGGTAGTGGTTCTACCCGTATCCTCGGTGGATGTACCGTTCATGTTCGAAGAGATTACGGCGGATTATCAGACGGTTACTGTGCAAGGGCAGCTAAGTTATCGCATTGTGGATTATCTGAAAATAACCCAAAGCCTGAATTACACGTACAATTTGCGCAAGAATCGGTATATCTCCGACGACCCCGGCAAGCTGGATCAACGGGTGATCACCACAGCCAAAGTACTGACCAAGAAACATCTGGAGCAAATGCCGCTGAAGGAGGCCATTCAATCCAGTGAACGGCTGGCGAGCAGCATGAAACGCGAGGTTGTGCAAAGTGAAGAGTTGGAGAAACTGGGCGTTGAGCTGATGAGTCTATCGATACTTGCCATTCTGCCTAATAAAGAGACGATGCGTGCATTGGAAGCACAAGCGCGGGAAGATATTTTGCGTCAGGCAGACGAAGCACTCTATGTGCGTCGCAATGCATCCATTGAACAGGAACGTCGAGTGAAAGAGAACGAACTGAACACCGAAATTGCCGTAGAGACAAAGAAACAGCAGATTCGTGAGACCCAATTACAGGCAGAACGCTCGGTGAAACAGAAACAAAATGAGATGGAGCAGGAGCAGCTTCAGTTCAATACAGCGATGGAGGAACGCAAGCAGCAACTGATTGAGTTAACCATTGCCAATCACAATGCCGAGGCAGATGCAAAAGCCTATGAGATTGCTGCCGTGATGAATTCATTGCAAAATGTACAGCCAAATGTACTGCAAGCAATGGCGAATATGGGCATGAATTCTGATAAGCTGATCGCACTTGCATTCCAGGAACTGGCTGAAAATGCGGGCAAGATTGGGCAACTTAATATCTCGCCAGATCTGTTGCAGGGATTGATGTCTCCTGCGCAGGGCAGAGATCACGGAGGTCGAGCGAGATGAGATTAGGAAGAAGAGAGCAAGCAGAGCAGGCAGGGAAATCAGTACGTCAGCAGGCCACGGCAGATGATCGGATGAGTGAACACAAGCTGATTCTGGTGAAACGCCGGACCCGACTGGAAGAGCTGGTGGTTCGATATAACACGGTGCAGCAAGCTCAGTTCTATATTGAACGTCTGGGCGCAGACTTCAGTGATTATATGGAGGAAGACCGTCGTTATCGGCTATCTGTGCAGCAGGCACAGCAGCAACTGGGTCAATTGGGACGGGTTCAGACGATTGATCGAGAACATGTGCCCAATTTTATCTTTGGAGATCAGGATATCGTGGTCGTGGTTGGACAGGATGGGCTTGTAGCCAACACCCTCAAATACGTAACCGAGCAGCCGCTCATCGGTGTGAACCCGGACCCGATGCGGTGGGATGGCGTGTTATTACCTTTTACCGTGGAGGATCTGAGCTTCATTGTTCCTGATGTCATTCGAAAGCAACGAACATTAAAAGAAGTCACTCTCGCCAAAGTGGAACTCAATGATGGACAGTATCTATATGGTGTCAATGATCTGTTCATTGGTCGGAAGACACATGTATCGGCGCGTTATGAAGTGCGTTTGGGTACATCGACAGAACAACAATCCTCCAGTGGCATCATTGTATCCACAGGCATGGGATCGACAGGCTGGTTTAAAAGTGTGCTGGCGGGAGCCACGGGCATTGTTGGATCGGCGGCATGGCAGAACCTGAATTCCGAAGCGGAGGTCGCTGCAGCATCGGCATCCATTCATGGAAGCAGGCAAGATCTGAATCATTTTAACTGGGATGCGCCTTATTTATATTTTTCAGTACGTGAACCGTTCCCGAGCCGGACGACTGCGGCCAATCTGGTGTTTGGACAGATTCATTCGAAGCAACCATTGCACATTGTATCCCAGATGCCGGAGGACGGTGTTATTTTCAGCGATGGGGTCGAGCAGGATTTTCTTGAGTTTAATTCAGGAGTGGAAGCCATCATTGGGTTGGCAGAGAAGAGGGGACGTCTCGTGGTCTGACCCTTTATTTTCAAGCCGTTTCCGACTAGAATGGGTAACTAGATGTGATACACTGACGTCAGGAAACGGAAAGAGGGTTAACGATGCAGTCGATATTGTTGGTTGAAGATGATGCCAAGTTAGCTGGATTGCTGGCGGCTTATCTGACCCGAAATGGATTCCAGGTACAGGTCATAGATGATTTTCGTCATGTACTGGATGAATTTGTGGAAATGAATCCGGACCTTGTGCTGATGGATGTGAATTTGCCTCAATATGATGGATACTACTGGTGCAGGCAGATACGCACACATTCCATATGTCCCATTTTATTCATATCGGCTCGTGATAGCGGTATGGATCAGATTATGGCGTTGGAACATGGAGCGGATGATTATATTACAAAACCTTTTCAATATGAAGTCGTTCTTGCCAAAGTACGAAGTCAGCTGCGTCGAGCCTATGGTTCTTACGCTGCTGTTCAGCAGGAAGTAACAGTGAAGAATGGTCCCATGATCCTCTATCCTGAGCGATTTGTACTGGAGTATGAGGAACGTTCAACAGAACTGACACAGAAGGAAGCGATACTGGTGGAAGCACTGATGGCAAAGGCAGGTCGAGTTGTCAGCCGGGAAAAATTGCTGGAACAGATGTGGGAAGATCAGCATTTTATCGATGATAATACGTTGAATGTCTATATTACACGTGTTCGCCGGAAGTTGAAGGAACTGGGTGCAGAAGAGATTTTGGAGACGGTTCGCGGAGCGGGTTATCGAGTGTTGGAACTGGATTCATCCTCACAGGGGAAAGGAAAATGAGACTTTTCCTGAAAGACCACCTGATGTTAGTCGGATTTTATGTGTTACAGATGCTGCTGGTCCCGTGTGTCTACTGGCTCTCTGGGGAGGGCCGCCCGATGAAGATTGTCCTCTATGGCATGCTGATCAGTACTGTTGTGCTGTTGGTCTATCTGGTCATACGTTACCTCCAGCTGCGAGCGTATTATCGTCTACTTCAACAACCACGTAAACTGGTAAACGAGCCTTTCCAAACGCTTGGAAATTCGATCGTGGCGGAAGCCATCCAGGAATTGTTACATGAACTGGAGCGTAATCGGCAGAACGAGATGGGTCAGTTACGTACTAGCAAGGAACAGCAGGTGGTATTCATGAATCGCTGGGTTCATCAGATGAAGACCCCGTTGTCCATTATCCAACTGACCTTGGAAGATGTGGACGATGAGACGGCTGGCAGTATTCAGGATGAGCTGGATAAGCTGCGCAAAGGACTTGAAATGGTCTTGCATTCATCAAGGCTTGAACAGTTTGAAGGGGATTTTCGTGTGGAGCTGTTGTCTTTGCAAGAAGTGCTTCGGAGTAGCATTGCAGAGAACCGACGTTTGTTTATTCGCAGAGGCATTACGCCGGATATTCGTATGGAGGACGACCTTCAGATATATAGTGACTCCAAGTGGCTGCGGTTCATGTTCACCCAGATTCTGACCAATGCCGTGAACTATTCCGATAGCAAATCAGGCAAAAAAGTGATCATTACAGGCTATAAGCAGGAAGAACGTACAATCCTGGACATTCAGGATGAGGGAATTGGCATCTCGTCCGAAGATATTCATCGCGTGTTCAATCCCTATTTTACAGGCGAACGGGGCAGGCAATACCACGAATCAACGGGAATGGGATTATATCTGGTCCGTGAGATCAGTAACCGCCTGGATAACCGTGTCGAGTTGTTTTCCGAGCCGAATGAGGGAACGTTGGTTAGATTCAGCTGGATTCATTCGAAATATCCGAAGTGAAGAGCGCTTTGCCCATGGGCGAGGTGCTTTTTTAATGCACAGAATTGTGATAGAGGAGGTAGGGGAACAAAACCTTAAACGGGCTGTAAGAGAAGTTTAAGGTAATTCGATAGCACCGTTAGGGGAGGTCGGTTAGGATAAGAATAGAATTAACGTATAAAGAATGATGGATCAGGAGGGAATTACGAATGGAAATGTTACAGGTATCGGGACTGAACAAAGTATATCAGGGCAAAGTGCAGACTCAGGCCCTTAGTGATATTCATCTGACAATCAAGCAAGGTGAGTTTGTGGGTATTATGGGCCCGTCGGGTAGTGGCAAAACCACATTGTTAAACATGGTCTCCACCATTGATGAACCCAGCTCAGGCAAGGTGCTGATTAATGGCATGAACCCCTTTGATATGAAAAAGAAAGAACTTGCCATGTTCCGACGTCGGGAACTCGGATTTGTCTTTCAGGATTTCAATCTGTTGGACACGCTGACTGTTGCAGAGAATATTGTACTTCCATTGACACTGGACAAGGTCAAACTAAAGGAGATGGAGAGCAGACTACATCGCATTACAGCCAAGCTCGGGATTGATCACATTCTGGATAAACGAGCCTACGAAATTTCGGGTGGACAGCGACAGCGGACAGCCATAGCGAGATCCATGATTAATATGCCTTCGATTGTTTTGGCGGATGAACCCACCGGTGCCCTGGATTCTACGTCATCCCAAGCGGTCATGGAGTCGCTTGAACAGATTAACCAGCAGGAGAAAACGACCATTATGCTGGTTACGCATGATCCCCTTGCTGCAAGTTATTGCAACCGAATTGTGTTCATCAAGGACGGAAAACTGGCAGCCGAGGTACACCGCGGAGATAATCGACAGACGTTTTTCCAGCGGATCATTGATACTTTATCCTTCTGGGGAGGGAATTCACATGAGCTTTCCTCAATTCGCGTTTAACAATATTCGCCGGAATGGGCGAGCGTATATTGTTTTTTTTCTAAGTAGTGTATTTATGGTCATGATCTTCTTCGCTTATGCGGTGTTCATTTATCATCCGTATGTGACAGAGTTGCCGATGGGTGACACAACCGCTACGGGAATGCAGATCGCTTCGATTATCGTATATGTGTTTGCATTTTTCTTTGTTATGTATTCCATCAGTGCTTTTCTCAAATCACGGAATAAAGAGTTTGGCATTCTGACCATACTTGGTGCCGAGCCCAGGCAGATTCGGAGATTGGTCATTCTGGAGAATATGTTGATCGGATGCCTGTCCATTATTGCCGGGATCGGCGGAGGTATGTTGTTGTCCAAGCTGTTCCTGATGTTAACCACTCGTTTTATCGGGATGGATGATCTGCCTTTTTATTTTCCCGTGAAAGCGATTCTGATTACGATTGGGGCCTTTCTGTTATTATTTTTCTGCATTTCACTCTTCACACTGGTTTTTATCGGAAACAAACAGACGTTAGAACTTTTGACGGGGACCAACAAACCTAAAAAAGAGCCGAAAGCTTCATGGTTCTTCTCACTTCTGGGTTTTGCATTACTTACAGTAGGTTTTGTGGTACTCCGCAGCGGGTTAAATGGCGGAACCATCCTGATTGCAGCTGTAACAGGGATAGCCGGGACGTATTTTTTCTATTCACAACTTTCCGTGCTCATCATCCGTTTATTGAAGCGTAATCGTAAAACCGTATGGCATGGTACACGTCTGTTATGGATCTCAGAGATGAGTTATAAAATGAAGGATAATGCCCGCATGCTCTTTATGGTGACCGTGGTGATTGCGATTGCTTCAATGAGTGCAGTTGTAATTTTGTCACTGGATCAGGAGAACCGGGAGCAGTTTACAAACAACGATTTTGCAATTCAATACAACGTATTCAGACCAACAGAGCAATTGGATATGAGTGCTATTGATTCGAAACTTGAAGCCGCAGGCTTGGATTATCAGCAAATGTATCTGGAGTACTTCTGGTCTGATGCGGATCAGAGTGCTGTCTCGGTCATGCCGCTCAGTCATTACAACCGATTCAATACAATCCTAGGAAAAAAGACATTCCAATTGGATTCAGACTCAGCATTGTTCGTAGATTCACGTAATGAGAAGGATCAGGCTCAGATTGATCGAAACAGATTTCGCAATTATGCGGAAGGAGACACTTTGACTCTGAATCTAGAGGAAGGTTCATTGCAAACAAGAGTTACAGCTACGGATGTAGAGCCAAGGTTCGCAACTCTGATCTATTCTACAGGTGTAGTCGTTCTATCGGATGAGAAGTTTGAAGATGTCACACAACAGATCAAAAGAAACAGGTTATCTGGCAAAGTTCTGTATCAGATTCCGGCATGGGGTCATGCTGTACCTGACCGTCACTCCTCGGAAGCCATGGTTAGCGATCAGCTACTGTCGTCGGCAGATACCATTCGAAGCGATAATGCTTCTTCGGATGAGAATTACTCCGGATTTCTGACCACTCGATATGGAGATTTTGAGAGATACAGACAGGGTACAGCACTCTTTACCTTTCTGGGCATATTTATCGGATTAATCTTCTCCATCTCTTCCGCAAGCTTTCTGTATTTCAGACTGCATACCGATCTTGAAGCGGATGGAAGGATGGTGCATTCTCTTTCGAAAATGGGTCTCAGTTTCCAGGAAATGAAACGATCATCCACCGTTCAGATTGCTATTCTGTTCTTTTTACCGATCGGGGTAGCTATCATTGAAACTCTGGTCGTGGTTAAGCCATTTCTTACTGAATTCGGGATTACCAATTATACGATGCCGGTGTTGACTGTATTTGGTGCCTTTGTACTTGCACAGACGTTTTATTTCATCATTATACGTTCGAGATATATCACTTCTCTGCGCAAAATGATGGTGTAACCATCTTAGAAACAGACGGTCATTAGGACCGACCATGATTTGTTCATTGCCCGCATTTTCTTGATTCAGATCAAGGAAACGCGGGCTTTTTTGCGATAAGATGAATGCATTCACAGATTATATTATCGAGGAGGACGATTATGATGACTATTACATCATTGCAAGAAGTCAAAACATTCAGTGAGGACCGTTTCACGAAACGGGTTTTATTCCAACAGGGTGGTGGAGTGACCTTTGTACTTCATTTTCTGCCAGGACAGCAGCTTCCCGTTCATAAACATCCGGGCACAGACGTTATTTTGCTGGTGGTCGAAGGCACAGGTACACTTATTCTGGATGGAAAAGAACAAGCGGTGAAACAAGAGGATGTGATTCATTGCGGCGGTGAAGTAGAGTTCGCATTCCATAATACAGGAGATCAGGAGGTTCGTTTGTTCGTGGTGTTAAATAAAGTACCATCAGCATCGTATGCAAAGGACATCTAAGATCTAATATCAAGGAATCTATAAAATGATTCACTGATTGGCACCAATATTAGGGAAACTCTATTCTGGAGTTTCCTTATTTATTATTTTTCAAGAATACGCTGCTCCAACATTCGTCCTTCTAGCAATCTCCGGGGTGTATACCAAGTGTATGTTCCCATCGCAAAACAAAAAGCATACTTGGGTCTGAGAACATCAGATTTAAGTACGCTCTTCGTATTCCGCCAGCAACTTGTTCATTCATCCGGTCTATAGTCATTCTGCCTAGAAGTATCCCAGCATTTCCTTGGCTTCATTCGACATCAGCTGTGGAGACCACTGTGGCTCCCACACGACTTGAACATCAATATCGGTCTTATTTGTATTTTCCTGCAAAACCCATTTCACCGCACCAACGATGGTATCGTGCAGCGGACAACCTGGTGTAGTTAACGTCATCCGTACATGTACTCGTTCAGCTTCTTCCCTTACTTCATACACCAGACCAAGGTCAACGATATTAACACCTAATTCAGGGTCATATACTTCCTTGAGACATTCTAGCAAATGCGTGGTTTGTTCCATCATGTTCACTCTCCAATCCACCTTATTTATGTTAACGTCGGAATACCAAAGTAATATTTGTTATATAAACAATGGAGACAAGAGACAAGATCGTCCCTCCAACCATCATGACCTCTGCCAGATTAATCAGAATTCCACTGACTAGCAGAAGGCTTCCAGCCACCATGGCGATCATCCCCCAATTGACGTTCCGTTCACTCAGCATACCAGCCATTAGCGGTGTTCCGGGTCTGCCTGCCTGCTTGCCGTATTTGTGGGTCCACCACAGAAAAGGTACGATTTTGGAGGCATATCCGAGTATGGTGAGGGATACCCAGCCCCCGAGATATACCCATCCAGACAATAGAACAACACGTGGATGGAGCAGCAGTTCGGTTCCTTGTGCAGAATAGATCAATAGGGCGACAGCATACACGGCAAAGGCACGACTTACATACACAGACCAGCGAATACCCGGACCTGGGTTACTTTTGTGCCTTTTCTCCTGAATTTGCTCCAAGTGATACACATAGAAGAGAAGGGCGGCGGTTAGAAGTAAGAGCGCAAGCCAGAGCAAGCCTCCCTTGATACCTGTCAGAAATGCGACAACACCTGTAATTACAGCTGCATTCCACAGAACCAGGACCACTTTTTGCAGTCGAATGGAATAATCGTGGGACAGGTAGAACATCGGAAGCATTTTGTAACTGAAGCCGGTAATTAACATGCCAAACCAGCCAAGTGTTCCCATCCAGATATGTGCGCCGAATAAGCGTTCATGCAGACTATTCCAATCACCAAAGGCAAAATTCAGACCCATCAGCATACCGGAAAGCCCGGTTAGAACCAGATAGAGACAGGAACATGCGGCACTGATTGTTACCGGATTCCATTGTGAGGCACGGAAGAGGGTAACAGCCATATTCCATCCGAACAACAGGATGCCAGAGAGCGCGAGTGTCGCAGAACCGGCAATCCAGATGACATCTGCACGAATGAAGCCGTATAACATGCCTACGATTCCGATACTGAACAAGAAATAATGACAATAACCGAGAACCAGACTGTAGATATTGGCTTGCAAAATAACATGTATCAACTGATAAACGGCACCCATAGCGAGCATGGTTGCCCACCCGAGTACAAACAGATGGGCATGAAACCAGCCTTCGGGTCCTCTGAGTTCATCACCAAGCCAACCTGTCAGCGAGAGCAGAGAGAAGGCGTGATACATTACAAATCCAAAGATGCCCGTGATGATAAAAAGAAACGGCAACCTGGACATGGCTTTCGCCTCCTTACCCTTTTTCAATTCTCACTTTGGCTGTGCCATCGGCTTGATCTTCAACCGTGTAGGTGCAACCGAGATTGTTCAACTCTTCAATCAGGAATACAGGTACACGGTCATTGTGAATCAGTACGACTTCCCCAGGTTTGCAACGCTCCAGAGCCGCAAGTGTTCGCATCATGGGCTGTGGCGGTTCCAATCCGCGATTGTCCAATATAACTTTGGGTGCCTGTGGAGTTTCAATGTTTGCAATCGCAACAACTTGCTCCTCCGGATGTCCTTTGCATGAAGCTGATTCTTCATCTGAATCGGGTTCCGAATTAACTTCTGATCCAGATAAAACCATTGCAGAAATTACCTTTGCACCGGTTTTATTTTTTTTGTGCACAAACGTGGTAACCCAGTGATCTGAACTCCTGCGTTCAGATGTGCTGGAATACCCTTTCATCTTGAGAATACCGAGCAGAGGCGTCGGCTTGAATGGAGCATGTAGTACAAAGACATCTTCATGCTGAAGGCTTTTGACCGTGTCCATGATCAGCTGAAACGGCTCCAACTTTTTACTCAGATGAGTGCGTACATCCAATTCAACAATATGGACATCAGATGGAGACATGTGCGTTCACATCCGATCCTGCGCTAGCTACATCCGCCTGTTGTACCAACTGTAGAGATGATTCATAAAGGGCGGCCATTCCACCGTACAGCGCGTAGAAGAATGACTCCGGCGCATCGAGGGAAAAGGACAGATAGGCTTTGGGGTCCATGCCGAGTACACGCTCAAATAGTCTTGCACTGTCATAGGCGTAAAAACAGAAGTGAGTATATTCGAACACAGGCATTTTTTCGTAAATGGTAACAATCTCTTGCGCATATTCGGCCTGCTCACGCTGTGCTATCTGCACCATGGTTGTGGCATCTTCCAACCTCAGCGTGATGCGAAGTGTAGTATTGTCAATGATTTCAACGTGGGCCATAGCGGGTTCAGCTCCAATTCTATAGTTTGCTGATCTTGACCTGGAAGGTTGTAGGGCCCTGCTCAATATACTCCCAGTTGAAGCCATCAGGATGTGTGGACTGGAACTGGAATCGAAGTGGCTTTGGATCGTGATCATTGATGAGCAGCATGGATTCCTGTGGTTGCAACTGATCAAACGTTTCGAAAATAACTTTATGTTTCAAATGCGGTGGATACTCCGTGGCATTAATGGTTGCTGCGTATGTGTTCATGTGTCATTCCTCCAAATAGGGATAGTGTGGTGCTGCAATTTGATTATAGAAAACGTGAAGAGGGGTCTGTGTGAGCAGGCTCACACATTTCTTTTTGCCATAATTTAGACTTATTTAGACCAGAATCCTGTTTGGAAAAGGGTTGGTGAGCATATATAGATGTGCAACTGTGCGCTATGTTTCACTTCTTGTGATATTTTGCACAGTTCAGCGAGCGAGACATCCTTATATTTAGCGTCAAGATGACACTGGATGAGAGAAAACAGCTTTCTCCTTCGGCTGATGTGAATACAGCACCCTTGAGAAGGGAGGTACGTGTATGGAATCAAAATTAATGGACCCGTTTGGAAGAAAACATGATTACTTAAGAATTTCGGTTACGGATCGTTGTAATCTCCGCTGTGTGTATTGCATGCCAGAGGAAGGAATGCAGTTTGAACCGACAGAACGAATCCTGTCCTATGAAGAAATCACGTCCATCGTTAAGGCGCTTGCTCCATTGGGCATTCGGAAATTGCGTTTAACTGGAGGGGAGCCTCTTGTTCGTAAGGGGCTGGATCAACTGATTGCGATGTTGTCCGCTATTCCAGGAATTGAAGATATCGCATTGACCACCAATGGCATCTATTTGGCAGCTTATGCGGATCTGCTGAAGGCTGCGGGGCTAACACGGGTGAACATAAGCCTGGATTCTTTGAAGCCAGAACGATTCGCAAGCATTACCCGAGGCGGCAAGGTGCAGCGTGTGCTGGACGGCATTAAGGCCAGCCAAAAAGCCGGATTTCATCCGATCAAGCTGAACGTGGTGCTGATGAAAGGCGTGAACGACGATGAAGTGGAAGACTTTCTGAGGATGACCCGGGATGAACCCATTCATATTCGTTTTATCGAGTACATGCCTATTGGTGAAAGTGGAGAAGGTTGGAGATCTGGGTATATGCCCCTCGAACATGTGCTGGAAACATGCGGAGCACGATGGGAGTACGAAAGCTGTGGAGAGATTTATGGGAATGGACCAGCAGATAGTTATCGCATTGTGGGAGCTGCCGGAACCTTTGGTCTGATTCACCCGGTGAGCAGCCATTTCTGCGGAAATTGCAATCGGCTTAGGCTGACAGCAGACGGAAATATCAAACCTTGTCTCTACTGGTCAGATGAGTTCAATGTTCGTCCACTCGTAGGTGATGACAAGGCGGTGCAGGATTTATTTTACAAGGCGCTCGGAGCCAAACCCGAGACACATGACATGTTAAAAGCCTTAAATGGGCAACAGATTGACGGCACACCAACGCTGCGACATATGTCGCAAATCGGAGGTTAGCAACAGCGGTTCAGGATTCGACTTGCATCAACAGGTCATATATGTGGGAGGACAACAATGAGTAACAAAAGCATGCCCTGGATGGGCAAACTCAAATATTTTGCCAAACGTGAAAAAAGTGCGGAGGGCTGGAGTGAGATGTCCCCGGTCAACCGGGATTGGGAAGATATCTACCGCCGCCGCTGGCAGCATGACAAAGTGGTGCGTTCCACACACGGCGTCAATTGTACCGGATCATGCAGCTGGCAGATCTATGTGAAAGACGGCATTGTTACTTGGGAAACGCAGGCTACCGACTATCCTTCAACCGGACCGGATATGCCGGAATTTGAACCACGAGGTTGTCCGCGTGGAGCGAGTTTCTCATGGTATCTGTACAGCCCGCTACGTGTCAAACATCCTTACGTACGTGGTGCGCTGCTGGACATGTGGCGTGATGCGCTTCAGACACATGGTGACCCGGTTCAAGCGTGGTCCAGCATTGCGGATGATCCGGCCAAAGTGAAAAGATACAAATCGGTACGTGGTAAAGGTGGATTAATTCGCGCGTCATGGGGTGAAGTGACACAGATTATTGCCGCTTCGCTAATTCATACGATCAAAGAATATGGACCGGATCGGATTATTGGTTTCTCTCCAATTCCTGCCATGTCGATGGTCAGTTATGCAGCAGGGTCGCGCTTCCTCTCCCTAATGGGATCACCATTGCTCAGCTTCTATGACTGGTATGCGGATCTGCCGCCGGCTTCACCTCAGATCTGGGGCGATCAAACGGATGTGCCGGAGAGCAGTGACTGGTACAACTCGGGATACATTCTGGTATGGGGCTCGAATCTGCCAATGACGCGGACACCGGATGCCCACTTCCTGGCAGAAGCACGTTATCGGGGAACGAAAGTGGTGTCGATCAGCCCGGACTATGCGGAATATGTGAAATTTGCAGACACATGGATGTCGGTAAAACAAGGAACGGACGGCGCTCTGGCGATGGCTATGGGCCATGTCATCCTGAAAGAGTTTTATATTGAAAAGCCTACGGACTATTTCATGCAATATGCCAAACAGTATACGGACTTTCCAAATCTGCTGATTGTGGAAGAAAAGGACGGCATACACACAGCAGGCAGATTTCTCGTTGGGGAAGACCTGGGTATTACGGGCAACAATATGGCATGGAAAACGCTTGTATACGATGAGAACAGTGGAACCTATGCGATGCCAAAAGGAAGTTTGGGATTCCGTTGGGGTGAAGAAGGCACATGGAATCTCAAAATGGAACAGGTGGAGAACGGTGAGCCGATTGATCCAAGACTATCCATGCTCGGAGTCCATCATGATCTCGTAACCATTCAACTGCCGTACTTTGATGATGAGGGAAAACATGTCATGAAGCGGCAGATTCCTGTACGCCAGATCTGGCTGGGGGACAGATGGATTACGGTAACAGCCGTATACGATCTGGTACTTGCCAAATACGGAATTGAACGTGAAATGACACGTTCTGCGGATTCAGCAGAAGTAGTCACTGGTGCGGAGCAGTTGAGTGTACGTGTTCACCGTGAAGACGACATCTTGAATGCATCACAGGTAAAACCATTCACCCCAGCGTGGCAAGAGAAAATCACTGGTGTGGACCAAGAGACTGTAGTACAGATTGCACGTGAGTTTGCACAAAATGCGATCGATACCAAAGGGCGTTCCATGATCATCATGGGAGCCGGTATTAATCACTGGTACAACTCCGACGTCATCTATCGCGCCATCATTAACTTAATACTGATGACAGGCTGTCAGGGTGTGAACGGTGGAGGTTGGGCGCACTATGTTGGTCAAGAAAAACTGCGTCCGGCTGAAGGCTGGCAGACGATTGCCTTTGCTCGTGACTGGACCGGACCTGCACGTCTGCAGAACGGAACATCTTTCTTCTACTTTGCGACAGATCAATGGAGATACGAGGAGACCCAAGTAGGAGAATTGACTTCGGCGCTTGAGGGTGAACCGCGGTTCCAGCATGTGGCTGATTATAATGTGATGGCTGCGCGTATGGGCTGGCTTCCATCTTATCCACAATTCAATCGTAACTCAATTGATCTGCATCAGGATGCACTGCAGGCTGGAGCAACGACGAAGGAAGAGATCGGTGCTTATGTAGCCTCTGAATTGGAGAACAAAAATCTGAAGTTCTCAATCGAGCAACCCGATGATCCAGCGAACTTCCCGCGTGTACTATTTGTCTGGAGAGCGAATCTGATCTCAAGTTCCGGCAAAGGACATGAGTATTTCCTCAAGCATCTGCTCGGTGCAACGAACGGATTGCTGAATGATGACGATCATGGACTGCGCCCGGAGCATGTGGAATGGGTGGATGAAGCACCGGAAGGCAAACTCGACCTGATGATCAATATGGATTTCCGGATGGCAGGTACGGCGATGTATTCCGATATTGTTCTGCCAGCAGCGACCTGGTATGAGAAAAGCGATCTGAGCAGTACGGATATGCATCCGTTCGTTCATCCATTTAATCCGGCTGTAGCCACGCAGTGGGAATCCCGTTCGGACTGGGATACCTTCAAGGAAATTGCACGTGTATTCTCCGAGATGGCTGCGCAGCAATTTGATGGTCCACAGAAGGAGATCATAGCTACACCGCTGTTGCATGATTCACCAGATGAGCTTGCCCAACCGTACGGAGAGATCAAAGACTGGAGCGCGGGAGAATGTGAAGCAATCCCGGGGAAAACGATGCCGCATATTCAGGTCGTGGAACGTGACTATGCTGCCGTATATAACAAAATGATCAGCCTTGGACCTGTGGTGAAGGATAAACCAATCGGTACCAAAGGCATATCCTGGTCTGCCAGTGAAGAGTATGAAAAACTCAAGGGCATCCTGGGCGTGCATCGTAAAGATGGCGTTGGACAAGGATGTCCGGATCTGAGCACAGACCGTAATGTTGCTGAGGCCATTCTGACCTTGTCCAGTACAACGAACGGCAAGATGGCTGTGCGTGCGTGGGAAGCGCTTGAACAGAAAACAGCATTGCATCTGAAAGATTTGGCTGAGGAACGGTCTGAGGAATGTTTTACGTTTGACGAGATCACTTCCAAACCGAAAACGGTCGTTACCTCGCCTGCATTCAGCGGATCGGAAAAAGGCGGACGAAGATATTCGCCATTCACCACCAATGTGGAGCGCCTGATTCCATGGCGTACATTGACGGGCAGACAGCAGTTCTATATTGATCATGCGATGCTCCGCGAGTTCGGAGAGACATTAGCGACATTTAAACCTGTGCTGAAGCATACACCGTTCCATCCAAACAGCAAACGTCCGATCGAAGGGGGAAAGGAGATTGTCCTGAACTACCTGACACCGCATAATAAGTGGTCGATCCACAGTATGTACTATGATGCGCTGCCGATGCTGACGTTGTTCCGAGGTGGCCCGACAATCTGGATGAACTACGAAGATGCAGAAGAAGCCGGACTGGTTGACAACGACTGGATCGAATGTTTCAACCGTAACGGAGTAGTCGTTGCCCGAGCCGTAGTGACCCACCGTATTCCTCGCGGCATGGCATTCATGTATCACGCTCAGGACCGTCATATTAACGTTCCGGGCACCAAAATATCACAGACACGTGGGGGGACGCATAACAGTCCGACACGTATTCATGTGAAGCCCACCCATATGATCGGTGGTTATGCCCAGTTAAGTTATGGCTTCAACTACTATGGTCCGACAGGCAATCAGCGTGACCTCAATGTCATCATAAGAAAACTGCAGGAGGTGGATTGGCTTGAAGATTAAAGCACAAGTCAGTATGGTCATGAATCTGGACAAATGCATAGGGTGTCATACATGTAGTGTTACGTGCAAAAACACCTGGACCAATCGTCCAGGTGCAGAATATATGTACTGGAACAATGTAGAGACCAAACCAGGGGTGGGTTATCCGAAACAATGGGAGGACCAGGAGCGTTATCGCGGTGGCTGGGAGATGAAGAATGGCAAACTGGAATTGAAGTCCGGCACACGGGCAAGACGCTTGCTTAACATTTTCCATAACCCGGATCAGCCTACCATTGATGATTATTACGAGCCATGGACCTACGAGTATGAGAAACTGACGAACAGCCCGGAGAAAAAACATCAGCCTGTAGCAAGACCGAAATCCCAGATTACCGGTGAATATATGAATCTGGAGTGGGGACCTAACTGGGAGGATGATCTGGCAGGTGCCCATGTAACCGGGATGGAAGACCCCAACATGAAGGGTGTCGAGGATTCGATCAAGATGGATTTTGAACAGGTATTTATGATGTATCTGCCACGGATCTGTGAACATTGCCTTAACCCAGCCTGTGTGTCCTCCTGTCCTTCCGGAGCGATGTACAAACGGGAAGAAGACGGGATTGTACTGGTTGACCAAAATGCATGCCGCGCATGGAGATTCTGTGTTTCGAGCTGTCCGTACAAAAAGGTCTATTTCAATTGGCAGACAAACAAAGCCGAGAAATGTACGCTATGTTTCCCGCGGATTGAAGCGGGTCTGCCAACGATCTGTTCCGAAACCTGTGTGGGACGTATCCGCTATATCGGCCTGATGCTGTATGATGCAGACCGTGTTGAAGCTGCTGCTTCCGTTGAAAATGACCAGGATCTCTATGAATCCCAGATGGATATTTTCCTTGATCCGAATGACCCTGAGGTGATTCGCGAAGCGCGTGAGGCAGGAATTCCCGAGGATTGGATTATTGCAGCGCAGCAGTCCCCTATTTATAAAATGGTTATCGACTGGAAAATTGCGCTCCCGCTTCACCCTGAATACCGTACCATGCCAATGGTATGGTACATTCCACCGCTTAGCCCGATTACCAATCGGGTAGAGGGACAGGGAAGTTCACTGGAGGCTAATGATATTTTCCCTGCGATTGATAACATGCGTATTCCGGTGGAGTATCTTGCCAATCTGCTTACAGCAGGAGATACGGATCGAATTCGTGAGGTCCTGCGGAAGATGGCCGTTATGCGCATTCACATGCGTAATCAGCAGACGGGTAAGACCAGTGAATCGGCATTGTTGGAAAGAGTAGGCATGGATGCGCAGGAAGTGGAGGACATGTACCGACTGCTCGCGATTGCGAAGTATAATGATCGTTTTGTCATCCCGCCAGCCCACCGTGAGGAAGTGGAAGATCTCTTCAGCGAACAGGGCAGCTGCGGACTTGATTTTGCAGGTGGTCCTGGTTCTTGTGGGGTATTTTGATGGGAAAGGAGACAATGACAACGATGACGATCGAACCCAATGAGGGAACAGGTCAGGCTCTGGTTTACGATTCGAATACGAGAAGAATGGTCTGTAAACTGATCTCCTACCTGTTGCAATATCCGGATACAGCATGGAGAGAAGGACTGCAAGGAGTGAAGGAAGCTATACAGTCCATTTCCGATGAGATGGTGAACCAGATCTTGCTGACATTTGTAGATGAAGCACAGGCGGTAAGCTCGATTGAGTGGCAGGATGCCTATGTTCGTACATTCGATTTTGATAAAAAGTGTAACCTCTATCTCACGTATGCTCTTCATGGCGATGAACGGGATCGGGGCCCGGCTCTGATTGAATTGAAACGCAGATATGAAGCTGCGGGATTTTATATGGAAGTGAGTGAGTTGCCGGACTATTTGCCTATGGTGCTTGAATTTGTAGCTGAGGCTCCCGAGGAAGATGCCTTAGGGGTGCTCTCCAGTTGCCATAAGGCGTTGGTCACAATGAGCGAAAGCATTACGGGACAGAACAGCCCATATGGACCATTGCTCAGTCTGATGTTACAGGTCATTCCTGAGCCTCCTGCCCCTGATGTGCCAGAACAAGAAGAGACAGTTAACCAACAACCTGCAGATCTTATGCAGATCGCTGCCCAGATGAGGAGGGGGAATCGGTGAGTACACTGGAACTGTTGTTATGGGGCGCTCTTCCCTATATGGTCATTGTTTTCTGTATTACGGCGACAATCTGGCGTTATGTGACGAATCCTTTCAGTTGGACGTCCAAGTCCAGTGAGATGTTGGAGAAACGCATGCTAAAATGGGGCAGTTTACTCTTCCATATTGGGATATTCGCTGTAATCTGTGGACATATTGCCGGTTTGCTTGTTCCAGTGGAGTTCTATCGCTGGATTGGACTGAGTGATGAAGGATATCACTTGATGGCTATCGCAGGAGGACTGCCTGCGGGGATCATTGCATTGGCAGGTGCTGTCATTTTGCTGGTTCGCCGTTATGTTGCTCGCAGAGTGCGGGCGACAAGCAGCATCGGGGATTGGATGGCACTTGCCATGTTGATCATAGTCATTGTCACCGGAATACTGGCGACCTCGGCTAATGCGGTGAATCACACAGGTTTTGACTATCGAACAACGATTAATCCGTGGTTGCGCGGTCTGATCGTATTCCAGCCTGATCCCGTTCTGATGCAGAATGTACCGATGAACTTCAAAGTACACATTCTGCTTACCTTTGTACTGTACTGCGTGTTTCCATTTACACGTCTGGTTCACATGTTGAGTATGCCACTGGGTTATCTGAAACGCAGTTATGTGCTGTATCGCAGAAGAGATGGTGCTGTGTATCCGAATCAGGAACAAAAAAAGGAAAGGGCGATGTAGATGCAACATAAAGGAAAGGTTCAACTGCCCTTGCAAACGGCAAGTCTGGTTCTGGGTTTCATGGTATGGGTTATCCTGTCATCTCTGATGCCATTTATTAAAGAAGATATTGCGCTTACGTCTTCCCAGCTTGCGTGGGCGACAGCGATTCCCGTATTGATCGGATCGATTGCCCGTATTCCGATTGGTTATTGGACGAATCGATATGGAGCACGCAATATTTTCATGATCAGCTTTGTCCTGCTGCTGGCTCCGGTATGGTGGATTAGCCGTGCGACGTCGTTCAGTGATCTGGTGATTGGTGGATTGTTCCTCGGTATTGGGGGAGCTGTCTTCTCCGTCGGTGTAACTTCACTGCCCAAATATTATCCGAAAGAGCGACATGGATTTGTTAACGGGATCTACGGAATTGGTAACCTGGGTACAGCACTGTCTGCATTCGGAGCCCCGCTGATCGCTGATCGTATGGGATGGTCTACGACGGTTCTGCTCTACAGTATTTTGCTATTAGGGATGGCGGCGCTGAATTTCGTTCTGGGTGACAAACAGGAAGTACGAGTTAACGCTCCTTTAATGCAGCAACTGAAGGCCATATCACGCAACAATAAACTATGGTTGCTCTGCTTGTTTTATTTTCTGACATTTGGCTCGTTCGTGGCATTTACGGTGTACTTGCCGAATTTCATGGTTAGTCACTTTCAGATGGATAAAGTCGATGCAGGTATTCGTACAGCGGGATTCATTCTCGTTGCAACCATTATGAGGCCCGTGGGAGGTTGGCTTGGAGATCGATTTAATCCATTCAAAATATTAATGTTTGTGTTCGGCGGATTAACGATCGCAGCGATTGTATTATCCTTCGCGCCATCATTCTATATCTACACGATTGGATGTCTGACTGTGGCATTATGCGCAGGGACAGGTAACGGAACCATTTTCAAATTAGTGCCAATGTATTTCGTCAAACAACCAGGTGTAGCGAATGGAATGATCTCCGCTATGGGGGGACTGGGTGGATTCTTCCCTCCGTTGATGTTGACTTTGTTGTACAGCATGACCGGTCATTATGCCATTGGTTTCATGGCTTTGTCTCAGATTGCGTTGGTCAGTCTTGTACTTGTGATCTGGATGTTCTACCAGGAGAAACTCCAGTTATCTGCGAGCATTCTGGAGAGTACCATTGAAGCTATTCTGATCACAGATACGAACAGCGTTATTACATCCGTGAACCCGGCCTTTACTGCGGTCACTGGTTATAGTGCTGAAGAGGCGGTTGGACAGAAGCCAAGCCTGCTGAAATCCGGTAAACAGGACAAACGTTTCTATGACCAATTATGGCTGGAATTACGTGAAAAAGGATATTGGCAAGGCGAGATCTGGAATCGGAAGAAAAACGGAGAGATCTATCAGGAATGGCTAAGTATTACGGCAATCCGTAATGAGGCAGGCGATGTCAAATATTATGCGGGCATGTTCAGTGACATGGGCAGGCCAGAGCTCACAATCGCCTGATACATGTATCGGTAATTGTGCATACAGCAAGAGACCTTAACATCAATTGCAGGCGTTAAGGTCTCTTTTTGCACACAGAGATTGGTGTAAGAACTTGGAATAACCCCAGTAGAGCTGGGCGGTCAGGCATCCCTTTGTTGCTTCAATGCTTGTAAATCAAGAATGATAATTCGGCTGCGATCCACTTCGATCAAATGCTCTTTTGTAAGCTGATTCAGAAGCCGATTCGCTGTTTCCCTTGTTGTACCAATGGAATTGGCAAACTCCTGGTGTGTCATGGGCAGGTTGATGATAATTTGGTCTCCATGCGTCTGTCCGTGTTGTTCTGCGAGCATGAGAAGGAAGGAAAGCACGCGGTTGCGCACGTCCTGACCAGAGAGTACCTGCAATTTATCCTGTAATTCTCGTATTTTGTCTCCGAGTACACGCATGATTTTGATCGCAATCGATGGAGTGCTCAGCATTAAACGTTCGAACAGTCTGACGGGTATGGCCAGTAATTCGGTAGGTGTAATCGCTTCAGCGGTAGCCGGATAGGGGTGTGCGTTAAAAAAGCCGGTGTGCGGGAACATATCTCCTGTTTTGAGAAAAGAGACAATCTGTTCATGTCCGTTCTCATCCGTTTTATATGCTTTTACGATGCCGGTACGAATGAAAAAAACAGCTTCTTTTTCGCTACCTTCGCTAAAAATGACCGTTTTCTTATGAATGCTTCTGGAAATGGCGATATCTTCGACCTGCATTAATTCTTCTGGACTAAGGTCCTGAAAGATGGGGAACTGTTGTAGAAACTCCGCTGCTGAATCTTTGTTTACCCTGCTCATGAGAATCTTTCCTCTCTGTGTTCATATTTCTAACTTCGATATCATTCAATCCTAGGAGGTTAACTGTGAGGTGAAAACCAATACGCATTCAATCGTTATCCCTCATGAACATGGCGGCTGGGCCATGGTTAGTGTGCCTTTTCTGGTAGGTGTGATTGCAAGTGGTCCGCACTGGCTGCATGCGCCCTTATTTGTAGCTTGGCTTGGATTATATCTAACCGCGTATCCCTTACTACAGTCTTTGAAAAAGAATGCCAATCGACATCGTCTCTACAAGTGGGCGGCAATCTACGGTACAGTGGCTCTAATCTGTCTGATCCCACCCGTTCTGGGTCAGATCTCACTATTATTCTTTGGCCCGGTACTGGCTGGCTTGTTGCTGGTGAACATCTGGCATGTGAGACACAAAGTAGAACGCTCGCTTACCAATGACCTGTGTGCCATGCTGGTATTCTCTCTAGGGGGAGCAGCTGCTTATCTCATAGGAGGCGGGCACTGGGACTATGGAATGGCAATCGTCGTTTTGTTTTCTTTCTTACATTTTACAGGAAGTACGTTCTTTGTGAAATCAGTCTTTCGAGAGCGAACGAATAAGCGATGGCTGATGCTAACTCGCATGGTACATATCCTTCTAATTATCATACCGATGGTGATCGGATATCCATGGATGTCTTTGGCGTATATCTATTCCGCTGTACGCACCTTCATATATGCAGGCAGAACACTGCGTCCTATGAAGGTCGGTATCATTGAAATTATTGGAGCCGTACAGTTCCTGATCTGGTCTGTTCTGTTGTAAACCGCATCATTTCATCATAGCGTGATTTTTGAACACAGCAGGTGATATAGGTCACAACGTCACAGGATTGTTTTTGATTCGTCGGCAAGGGTTAATGGAATGATAGAAGATTATTGAACAAGAGAGGGGTCGACCCGGATGTGGACTGCATTCATGTGGGGCGGCATCTCTGCCTCAGCGGTTGTCATTGGTGCACTCGCAGCCCTGTTTCTAAAGATTCCTAAACGAGTCATCGGATGGATCATGGCTTTTGGGACAGGTACATTAATCGGGGCAGCTACCTTTGAACTACTCGGAGATGCGCTGAATGATGGGGGGATTATCCCTACAGCCATTGGTTTTACGGCAGGTGCCGTCGTGTATACCTTGTTTGACCTGCTCATCTCGGCAAAGGGTGGGGCAGGGCGTAAACGCTCGGGAAGGTCAGGAGACTCGAATCAAAGCGGCTTGGGGATCTTTGCAGGCACAGTAATGGACGCTATCCCGGAATCCATCATGCTTGGAGCCAGCTTGCTGGCTGGTAACGGTGTCAGTGTGGTGCTGGTGGTATCCATTTTTGTCAGCAACATCCCTGAAGGTCTGTCGAGTACGGTTGGATTGCAGGGTAGCAAGTACAGTCGTGCGAAAATTATGTTGATGTGGTTAAGTGTATTGCTGATCTCCGCGTTTGCAGCTCTGGGTGGATATCTGTTTCTCGAGCAGCTTCCTGAGGAGATGGGTGCAGCAATTGGTGCATTTGCAGGTGGTGGAATCATTGCGATGATCTGCTCGACGATGATGCCAGAAGCCTTTGAGGAAGGCGGCCCTGTCGTGGGTTTGATTGCATCCATGGGATTGCTCGTATCACTGTTGTTGGATCTGTAGATGACAGAATACGTTTCCGATCGCTGTCCACTACATAGTCGTGTAAATATTAGTTAAATCTATATAAAAAGAGTATCCGAACAGAGTGGTTTCTGATCGGATACTCTTTTTATTATTCAGACAAAAGATAATCTTAGTGGTTGCTGGAACAACTTCCTCCACACCCGCAAGCCTCTTTACCCAGTTCATTCGCTTCGGGTAGACGGTTCATTTCCACGGATTTCGTGAAATAGTGACTGATCTGCTGATGCAGCTGGCTGAACTCGCGCTGTGCATAGATGAACCGTCGAATGAGGGGATGATCATAAAGAGCGCGTTCTTCCTCTTCATATACCTGAATTTCAGAGGCAAGCAACTCAATATTTTGCCGTTCTTTCTCCTCCAGTGCCTGATGTTTCTCCATAAAACGCTCATACTGGGCTGTGGCCTGTTCATCTGCTGCAAACTGATCAATCATGTCCCGCATCTCTTTGTATCCTTCATCTTGTAACAGTAGTGAACATAACTCCTGCATTTTGTGCATAATGATCTGTTTGTCCAATTTAACAACCGTATTCATCGCAAAACCCTCCTGTAGATCTTTTCTTAACTGTATACGCTAACGTAAGCCCGCACTGTGACGATACTCACATCTGATGTGAAATATAATACTTGTCCAAATACGCTGTTATTCTGTCATCTCAGTGTTATTGTCAAATCTTTAGTTCAGTGAGTAACCTTTTCCCTAAGCTGCTCCAGTTGAAGAATAAGGATGCAGTTTCCTGTAACCTGAAGTAGCCCCTGAGTTTGCATCATGGTAAGTTTGCGACTTAGTGTTTCAGGTGTAATCCCGAGTAACAGAGCCATATCTTTTTTGAAAACAGGCAAGCGGATCTCATGCCTTGCATGATTTCGGGTATGGAAATACAAAAGCAGCTTGGCAATCTTCTGTTCCGTTGTCATCGCACTGAGCGAACTGTTCCATTCATCTGTTTCACGCAGAAGATTGGAAATGGCAAGCAGGAAATGGTAAGCAAGCTTCGGATCATGTTCAAGTAACTGGTCAAAGTCATGCTTGCTGATAGAGCAGATGGCTGAAGGCTCCAGAACTTCGGCGTTCGCGGCATGTGGTTTTTGGTGTAACAGGGAATCTTGTCCGAAGAAATCACCGGGAAACAGAAACCGAATAATATGTTCCTTGCCATTTCCATTGTATTTGGATAACTTCACACATCCCTGGTGGACCACGTAAAGCGTATCTGAGCGTTCGCCCTCCTGAACGACAACTTCGCCTTTGTTATATTTGCGGGTATGCAGAAGGGAGATCAGCAAGGCAGCTTCGGATGGATCAAGATGCTGGAACAGAGATACTTTGGAGAAACAGGCATCCTTCGCTTCGTGTGTACAGATCATCGTTTAATCACCTCGAATGGTTCAGGATAGGTATAGCCATTATCTATTGTTATGTCTCAGTGAGACATCGTGGGTCCACCATGATCCGTACCATCCTTGGTCACACGCAGAACAGCGGCAGCGCCTTTGGCTACATGGTTGAACTGATGGGTTACAATCGCATAATCACCTTCTTCGGTCACGGTGAACTCTACGACAGCTCCACCACTTGCGGGAAGCATAACCGTCTGTATTCCATACTGGATGTTGCGTGGATTCCCATCGGTATACACACGGTCCATAATGGTACCCACAACGTGGAAGGATGAGACTTCATTGGGTCCGGCATTACTGACATAGATTCGCACCGTATCTCCTACTTTGGCTAACAGGGGATGTTTTACTAATCCATAGTCATTACCGTTAAATACGACATAATCCGGTTCCCCGTTCAAAAAAGCTTCATAATCATGCTCTTTGTACCATTCACTCTGAACAAGGGTATACTCACGATCAACCAAGTCATCGGAAGGATATCCAGCCTTGGGTTCAACAATAATCATGCCGTACATCCCGTTTGCGATATGGGCAAGAACCGGTTTGGTTCCACAGTGATACATGAATACACCTGGTGAGGAGGTTGAGTAGGTGAACGTGCCTTCCTCGCCTGGCATCACATCAATAAATTTGCTGCTTGGAGCAGCATGTACAGCGTGAAAATCCATGGAGTGAGGCAGGCTGGAATCTTTATTTTTTAACGTGAACACCAATGTATCTCCCTCGGTCACTCGTAGGACGGGTCCGGGAACGGTACCATTAAATGTCCAAGCGTTGTAGATCACTCCTTCGGAGATTTCGACATCTGTAACCTGAGCCGTCATTTCAATATATACCGTAGTACCTTCTCTGCGAATGATCGGGTCCACCGGGGGTTGACTGACCGCAGAGGAGGAGGAGGAGACTTCATCGTGGTGAACAGGTTTAACCGTATCAGTTGAACTACAGTGAGAGAGCGTTGCTGTGAATATAGCGAATACGAGTGACCATTTATATACATTCAGTAAGGAGAACATAGTTGCACAACCTTTACTCAAGTGATGTTTTTCACAATCTAAAAAACAGGTTTTCTTTCATTTCAGTAGTTATTTAGTTATAGATTACGTTATTGAGGTGGGGACGGGTGTGATGAGGCACACACTTGGGTATGTCGTATTAGAGGCATTTCCAACAATCTGTCTTCCATTCTTGTGCTGTGGAACGGAGTTTCATATAATTTTAGAGAGATGGATTGGTAAATGTTGAGTATTCTAACGCAATGTGTGTCATAGTTTCAGGGAGAAGGGTGGATACAGGATGAAACGTTTCGAAGATGAAGGTGCGTATAAGTACAGTTTTTATTCGGTTCTTCGACGGGGAGAGCGGATTGATGTGAAATGTCCCAAATGCGGTGGGCACGCTTCGATTGAACAACGGAATGATCAACTGGGATGGAAGTGTTTCGAATGTTACGCTCAAGCTTTTGAAGAACCAGTATATCAATATAAAGCCAAGGGGAATTGTGCTGTATGTGAACGCTGGTTCAACGTGGAAGTCACAGACGAGAAAAAGACGTCTCACCGATCAACGCATGTAGAATGTCCGCATTGTGGTTCTGTGAATCAGGTTGAATTACACGCCACGCCGACATACCAAAGGTGTTTTTCCGAGATTTGTGCAGGGAAAGATCCTGTGTTCGAGCTGGAATTATACTTCCTGGATGAGTTCAGAGGAAAAATAATATGGGCTGTGAATCGGGAACATCTGAATTATCTCATCGCTTATGTCTCCGCAGATCTGCGTGTGAAATACGGAAATATGCCTATACGAACGGCTTCACATAGTATTCCGGCTTATATCAAAGATGCGAAGAACAGGGATGTGGTTGTTCGTACACTGTCGAAGCTTCAGCACAAGACTGGATGAGAATGGAATTGAAGATGAAGCGTTAAAGCCGCAAGGAGAGAAGATATGAAACTACGAGTTAAACTTACTATTTTTGCAGTCATTCTGGGTATGTTGATGATTCCGGCTTATTTTATTTTACAGACATTTGGTGTATTTCAAAAAGAGACAGTATTATCTGACTATGCTCTCGCCGTTGATGTTAATGGGAAGTCCTATGAAGCCTGGCCACTGATTAACAGTTTTGCAGCGATGGACAAAGAGGAAGATAACCGTCAGTTTTATTACCGGATCGACATGAGTCATCTCCAATACCTGTTTAATCTGGCCTATCAGGAATATGATGTGAAGCCCGGCGGGGACAATCCGTATCTGGCTGGTACTTTAAACTATCAACGAACAGATCACAACTATGTGCAGACCGAGAGGCAGTATGAGAACGCCAACGATTTTACAACGGTTTTGAATCTGTATGATCAGGATGGGCAGGTGATCTACACCTACAATAACACCGGCAAGGGAGATAAACAGCTGGTGGAATCCATTATTCATCAGGGAATGAGCCGTTCTACGAATGGTGGCGGCGGTGAAGCTGTTCGCGATCCTTATATTAATATTACGGCGTTATTTCGCGACAAGTTAAATATCGATGTGAAACTGACGGTGGATGAGGATCACAAAGTGGTTACCATTCGAATGAACAAATCGGAGGCGAGACGATGAATGAGTATGGTGTACAACACGGACCTGTTTATCTGGAAGGATTAATTAGGAAAGAAGAGGACATAAAGTCCGATGAAGTGGAATGGAAAGGCAAACTTCAAACGAGTGATGGTCATGATAAATTCCATATTTTTTATTATGGTGACTTGACCGAAGATGATCTGATTACCTGGCATGATTCGACACCGCTTCTTGTATATGCGGAGCATACGGTCACGGGTGAGCGCTATCTGCTCATTGATACCGCCAAGCACGGATATGATGCCATGTTATGTGAGACCTATTCGGAAGAAGCACTACATGACAGACCCCTTCGTCCTTACCTGGATGTTGAAGGAGAGGACATCTTTAAAGTTGAGTTGACGGCCTACTACAATGTGCCTTGGGATGACGAGTTTGGCGAAGATGTAGATGAAAATGGTGCATATGAACTGATCACGGGAGAACTCATGCATTTTGATCAGGTCAAGCGTGATGGATATGATGCCTTTGCCATTCGCATTCTGAATCGTAAAGGAGTATGGACTGAAATTGTACAGGAAGAATTGGCTTAGATCCTGTAAACGAATGAACCAAACTGAGATGGGAGATGTCGAAAAATGTATATTGTATCCCGTGTACTTAAGCCGGTTCCAACAGAGGAACTGGATCACTTTGAACAACAGCACGGCATCTCGCTACCTTTATCATACCGCACCTGGATTGAGCAATACGGGGAAGGTACATACACGGGTTGGATGAATGTGCAGAGACCTGACTCGGAAGTGTTGAAGCCTTTTGTGGAATATGATTTTTGGATACATACGGATGATTCGCCTATAAGTCAGCATCAACTTGAACAGTGCATCTCCATCGGCAGTTCTGTAGATGGAGATTTCCTTGCTGTTCATCCGGAAGTTGAGGGGCTGCTGTGGCTACCACGTCATGATGAGAATATCACCTTATGGACATGCTCGGAGACTGAATTTGGTGAAACGTTGGACCGGATCTATTGTGGGTATTATCATCAGGATAAACCGATAACGCCACTATACTTTGAACCGTGGAATGAGCTGCGGAAACATACGTTTTACCATTTTTCAGGGACAGAACAGGGAAGCTCCATGAAGGAACTCGCCGATACATGCAAAACAGAATTTAATTGGGATGCTGTGTTGGAGAATGAGTACATGTGCAAGATGTTCATGGTGTCGATGGGAGGATATTTACGATTTAACTATGCAGCTGGGAGAGAAGTTGCCCTGTTCTATGAAGAAAAGAATGGTGCGGAGGAGGCGACGGATAACGAAATCAGTATGTTCTTGCAGGCACATCATTGTACGGCATATGAATAGGGGCAGAGTGGAGGGACACCTATGAGTTGGTTAAAGGAAGACATTGCGGAACAATGGCGCAATGAAGGCAAGCGTTATGCAAGGGATGTCAATGCATTTGTCCGGAGAAGTATGCAGGGAGAGCAACCGGATGAATCCGAGTTGGAGGTAGACTCCAGAAGCGGAATGAGTACTGAAGTATTCCAGATGGTTAGACAGGCCAATCTCCACGGTGACCTGGAGGTGCTCCGACGTGAGCTGCCAGCAGCGACGTGGCCACTGAATGAGGCGTTTCAGGCTTCCATGCAAGCGGTCAAAGTTGTAGGTTATCTGAACGAGGAAACAATTGTATGTAATACGGGAATTTTCACGGAGAATAGTCAGATATATACGATGGATCAGCACGGATGGCAGTTGATCTCTCCATATACTTTTGCAGGTTGCTCATCGGATGGACTTGACTTTGCGCTTGCAGGACCAGATGGGATACGTATCATTCGTCAGCCAGATCGCAAGTTGGAAGGACAGGAGATAGCGACATATCGATGGGAAGATATTCAAGCCCGGATACAGTCGGCATTACCTCGGATTGAATCACTTGCGGACTGTGAGCATCCCGAACGGACACTTGAAGGACTTATACCTATGGATGAAGGCAGAGCACTACTTATACATTCAAGATACGGGATATATCTTGTCACACAAGCCCAGGTGACCTTGCTTCATCCCGATCTGGCAGAGATCGAAGAGTATGAGCTAGAGGATACACAGATAGATATGGGGCATGCAGCGGTATCTCGGGATGGTCGATGGATTGCATATGGTAGCCAAGGGAGCAATCATATGGTGATGGACCGCCAGCTGAACAAGACATACTCTCTCTATCCAGAATCGAGCTACCCTCATTATGCAGCATTCACCAGTGATAACCAGACCGTCTTGTTTAACGCATGTCATTTCTATAACGGGGTCACGATACAAGTCCCGCTGGAATCAATTGCAGGCAACGAAACGAAGGAAGATTGGCCAGTGATGGATGAGAATGCACGTGTGTATGCAGCAGTGGAAATAGAGTCAGGCATGGTACTTGGAGATGCATATGGTTACCTGTATTGTGTGAATGGCGAGGGTAAGGAAGTATGGCGCCATTTTGTGGGTAGTACGATCTATTCTCTCGCCGTATCACCAGAGCGATCCAAACTTGCAGTTGGCACATATGGTGGCATGCTGCATCTGCTTGATCTTTGTTCCAAAGAAATGGACGAGTACGGGATCGGTACAGGCACTCTTCGTGAGTTGGAGCGGTATGTGTTGTGGCGTGGAGAAGAACCTCTGCGCTGGTGAGGCAGCATTTTACCTAGTTAGGGGTGAAGGAATGGAACGTGAAGAGGCTGTAACGTTATTAAAATGTCACTCCTTTTCCTATGATGATCTGAGTCATCCTAAGATGGAGAACGGTTTTATTGGCAGTCTGCGGCCCTTTCGTGGACAATTAATTGAGGAGAATTTTCATGAGTTGATGGAGATATTGCGGGTTTTGGCACCCGAACTTGCACGGCCTTCACTGGATCGGGAAGTCATGGCATGTCTATGGGGAATTACTCACATGGCACGTGCTTGGGCCGTTGAACCTGAGGGTATGCTTCGCAGCAACAACCTCATTTCGGACGAACAGGTGGCATTGATGGAACAATGGCTTAATTTGTTATCTTACGCAGTCATGATTCTGATTGAAGGCGGCGGAGAGGAAGAAGCGTTTTGGGAATATCATCAATATCTACAAGAAGTGAAGAACTGAGTTAGGGGAGGTGTGGTGAGATTGGACCCGAATGTATCATTAAACGTGTTAATGGACGAGTTGAATCACTTGTTAGATGAGAGAATACAGGATCAAGAGATTCGGCAATTGTTTGAAGAATATCAACATCGGGAAGGTGCATCCGAGGAAAGTCTGGATCTATTCGAAAAGGAGTATGGCATCCGGCTGCCTGGCGATTTTCGTGCCTTTTACCAAAGGAAAGACGGCAGTGGCTACGGGTTGCATGTGCTGTACCCGGGTGATGCCGAGACGGGCCGATGTACGCCATTTTATCTGATGTCATTGGAAGAGATTCGAGAGACCAAACAATACTTCTGTGAAGTAGATGAGAAGTTGGAAGAGTATTATTCTGCGGAGGAGATCAGCCAGTTGGACCCGGAGATCAAGCCATACCTGTTCCACAAACAATGGATTCCTTTTGCAACAATCGCGGGAGGTTCACTGTATCTGATGCTCGATTTTGATCCAACGGCGGAAGGGACGTATGGGCAGATTATTATGTATGTACACGATCCGGACTTTGTTTATTTCCTAACGCCTACTTTCACTGATCTGCTCGTTATGTCGAACCGTAATTTGAAGATGATGGATGAGATCACGTATTAAAAGTCCTGCACGATTAGACAATTCCTTCAATAATAAAGAAGCTGCCGAAGCAACTCCTTTATCTGATATGAACCAGTACTTTGAATAAGTCTAATGATTACCACTGAAAGAAACGATGTCCGTGAAATCCTCCGCCTGGAGGTCCACCGTGCCCACCAGGTCCACCGCCGTGAGGTCCGCCGGGATAGCCACCTCCAGGGAAAGGACCATGGTGCCCACCTGGGTAACCACCGCCGGGATAACCGCCTCCTGGATATCCACCATGCCACCAAGGACCACCGATCGGATACGGTAGTGGAACAGGAACGATGGGCGGGTATGGATAGGGATAAGGGTAAGGATACGGTGGGGGTGACGGATAATAAGGGTAAGGATAACCCGCAGATTGCGGGGATGAAACTGAACCAGGGCCGTATGCCATGTAATAAGCCTCCAATGACTGGATTGATGATATCAGCCTATGCCACAGTGGTTTCAGATGATACAGCAGATTGAAGATTAATGAATAATGAATAATGAGTAATGAGGGGGAACCTATGGTAGCCGTAGCTTTTCACACTGATCCAAGAGGAACTGCCTATGAACTGTTGATTGACGAATTGATCGAGAAGGCAGATCGTTTTGTGCTGGTAGACAGACAAAGGTACGAAGAGAATGAGATACCGGAAGTAGTTCGTGTGTTAGAGAGATTGCAGCCCTATCTTGTGGAACGTGCTACGATGGAAGAGATGATGCTGAAAAGCGGAGCCTATTATTCCGAAGGCACCTATTATACATATCGCTGTACGCCGGAATCGGGTCAAGTGCTCAAAGAAGAAGCCAATCGTTTTCATGATTGGTGTTACCCGTCATTGCCGGACGATCTTTGCTTTATGACAGAAGACGGAAATGATTATTTTTTCTCGGTTGCCCATGAGCATATGTATGGCATGAGGATTACATACAAAGAAGCGAGTGAACTTATGGAGCGGATTCCAGGGTTGTTCTTTGAATTGGACCGTCATAAGGAAATTGATCATCTTCTGGACGATGCGATCAGGCATCAGACCGATAAGCTGGATATCAGCTTACATGGTTTAAGTGAGCTTCCCGAACGAATTCGGGAGTTGAAGCACTTGAAGGAGTTGACGATTTTTGAGCAGAATCTGTACTCACTCCCTGCAAGTCTGTTTGAACTTACTTCATTGGAAAGATTGGTCATTACAACGCTGGATCTGGAGTGTATTCCGGCAGAAATCGGGAAATTGAAGCAACTTCAAGAATTAAGAATTTATTGTGGCAGCCCTTTTGAATCTGCACCTGGTTGGAGGCCCAAACCACAAACTGAGTTGGGATTAAATTGTATTCCGCCTGAGATTGGTGAATTAAGTGAGCTGAAGTATCTGGAGATAGTATATTCCGGGATACGTGAACTTCCTCCCGAGTTGGAAAGACTGAAGAATTTGCGTGCTTTACTGGTGACGAATGCACTAATTGAGGGAACTCCGGATGTTGTCACAAGAATGCACTGGCTGGAGTATGTAGACTTAATGAATATTCCATTTGGAACCCATTGGGAAGAAGTCTGGGAAATGAAAAAGAACATGTAACAAATAGAGCCCTGCTCGGGATGTCCGAGTCAGGGATATTTGTTATGCGATGAGAACTTGGCGGAAATGGGCTCACGTATCTGGGCGCTGGGCATAAGCTGGCATATAGGTTATGACCTAAACCGAGAGCGAAGGGCAGGCGTTTTATTTTGGCAACCTCATACATGGATTACACTTTACCAACCACCGAATTTACTTACGATTTGAGCAATAACCCGTTATTCAAGAAGGATGAGAACAACTATATTAACGCTCTTTCCATCAAGCAGTTAAACACACTGGGCAATGCTTCTTTACTGGATATTTTCCTCAACACGGGCAATGTGGTTGAACCACATACGCATCAGAATGCAACGGAGTTGGTATACTGCATCAGCGGTGCGGCCGTCGTGTCCCTCATTAATCCGTTCACCAATGAATTGCTTCATTTCCCGATTACTCCAGGGCAGGTGGCTAATGTACCTCAAGGTTGGTGGCACTATGAAATGGCTACTGTAGATCATACGCACTTACTGGCGATCTTCGATGCACCTGTGCCTGAAGCGATATTTGGCTCAGACATCTTGCGTCTTACCCCTGCGAATGTTCTGGCTCATACGTACTGTCTGGACGAGACAAAAATTCAAGAAGCGCTCGCCCCCATCCAAAAAACAGTGATTATTGGCCCGCCGGCAGATTGCCAGGCTTCAACTGCCCCTGCCTCTAACAGTGCTCCAAATGTGAATCATCAGCCTTACGTAATGCCGAATGTACAACCCAATGTACAGCCAAACATGCAACCAAACACACAACCCAACATGCAGCCAAATATGCAACCTTACGTGAACCGTCTTCCGTACTGGGGCACTTGGGTTGATCCACGTATCATTCATGAGCCGGGCTGTCCGTACTATAGAGAGCTTCCTGTGAATACGAATAATCAAGAGGAAAGATAATGTTTATGAGGCAAGGTTTATCTAATACACATAGGTACTTCAATTAAATTAGGTATAGCAAAAGAAGCGTCCGCAAAGGAACGCTTCTTTCTTTGATTAAAGGTGTCTTCAAACCTGCTGAAAGCAGATGCATACCTGAACGTGTTTAGAGCGAAGTATGAAGCGCTAACGAATCGAAGGCATCTTAATCAAGGATTTGAAGCGTGCCTAGAAATCTAAAGAATCTGAGACACCTTATATCAGAATAAACAGCCGTATGAAATGTTTTTATCGGGGGATTTTGGGAAGTAAAGTGTCTGATGTTCCTTACAATTTTAAATGAGGACCTAGAGGCCAAATAAGATGTCCTGAGTTCCTAAGAAAATGTTCAACTAACATTTACACGATAACGGAGAGGGCAGAAATAACTTGAAGAAGCGGAGCGTTCGCCTAAAAGCTTTCTAAAAGAAAGCTACATCGGAAGCCTACGCTATCACCGGATTTTCCCTATGAAAAAATGGAATAAAAAAATCTGGGGATAACAGCGATCGTAAAGTTATTCTGCCATCGGAGTGCCAGTGTAAATATATTCATTAGTTGAACTTATATACTATCTATTTACGACGTGTAATTTCGTCCCAAGCCAAGCTCCGTTAACAATTGACGATAAGCAATCGAAGTACGGTCTGCGGGAATATGGGCCTCGGCATGCAGATCAAGGGGCAGATCCTCCGGTTTCTGTGACTCGACCATCTCGCGGTCTTCTTCAAATACCTGTAAGTTGAATTTGATTGTGTCTTCAATCGGAGCGTCTTTGTCAAAGTTGCGTGTGATTGGACAGAATAAACGTGTATAACGGGCAGAGATCGGCGAAGCACAATTCAGAATATTTAGCTTGTCGTCTCCTGGGAAATGTACCGTAAGAGAAGCCGCAAAGGGTGGAAAAACCCGAAACTCGCGCAGCCATTGGAAACCTTCAGGTGCAACAAGATCTTGCCCTTTGCCATAGTTACTCACCGTACTCCAATACTCGGCCAGTAACTCATTACCTTCGCGTTTTACTTTGTATTGGGGGACTTCTGTGTTGTTTCGATCACCAAACGTTTCGGTATGCACATAGGCAAAATGGGATACATCCAGGAATCCCTCCATTTGTCGTCCAGAGGAACCAGCAATGTCAAAGTTGGGTGGCAAAATATTGATATAATACGGATCATCCCATCCAGGGAAGGAGGGGATCTGTTCTTCCTTTCCCGCTAAAGTGGTCCAGATCAAGCCATAACGTTCGACTGCCGGATAGACGATAAGTTTGAGCTTAGGCGAGATCTTGGAACTTGGGTGCGCAGGAACTACGGTACATTTTCCTTCACAATTATAACGAAAACCGTGATAAGGGCAGACAATCTCGCCATTTTCTACCCAGCCTTTGCTAAGTGGAGCCCCGCGGTGAAAACAAAGATCCTTGGCTACCACAATCTGATCATTACTGCGGTAGAGAACCAGCTTCACGTCGAGTAATTGAGCAGCCAGGGGTTTGTCTGTTACTTCGGTTGCTTGGGCTACCGGGTACCAATATTGGGATAATACATGCCAGTCTTCTGCGGTGAACGTACACACTCTAGGCAATTCGGACGTCACATTACGGTTTGCGTTGGAAGTTATCATAGGAAACACTCCTTGCCGATATGAATAAACGATTCTCTTTTTATGTTAGAAAAGTTAACTTGGTTAGCCGTATGTTACTACTCTTTTGGTCGATATATCAATATAGGTAACTTGTTTTTGTTTGAAATCACAAATAGATCAGTAAAAACCGTACATGGATACGGGGAAATCCGGATTTTTCTTACGTTAGATGTTAATTGTAAAAAGAGAACAACCTTTCAGTATGTTTTTCCATTACTGATTATTGACTCCAAGGAGGTTGTCCTGCCATCAGAATCTCAGTGTGAATATTCGTTAGTTGAGCTGACATCCTTGTGAGCATAAAAAGATTTTCGCAAAGAATGTCACAGATCCCAACCGTCATTTGTCTACAGTATGTAAACCAAATGACGGAGGCGAATAAGAAATGAATTTAAGAACGAATTACAGAGTAGCTAGTCCAGGTGCTTTTAAAGCGATGATGGCGATGGAGCAATATATATCCGGGCAATTTGAAAATAAAGTATTGTATGAGCTGTTAAAAATCCGAGTGTCCCAGATTAATGGCTGCGCCTTTTGTCTCGATATGCATGCCAAAGATCTGATGAAACTGGGAGATTATGCGGATCATATTTTATTGCTGAGTGTGTGGCGTGAAGTGGCTTTCTTCACGGATCAAGAACGTGTTATGCTGGAGCTGGCTGAAGCGGTGACCCGAATCTCGAAACACGGTGTACCCCTTGCGTTGTACGATAAGGTTCGTGAACATTTCAGTGAATCCGAACTGGTGGATCTGATCCTGGCCATTAACACGATTAATAACTGGAACCGGATTGCGATCACAACTGGAATGTATCCGGGTTGCTTTAACTAAAAATACACGCACCATGCCAGAGGGGGCCATTCTTATGAATTCCAATCTCCACGCCAATGAGCCAGATGTGTCTTCTCTGGATGTTGGTGAGTTGTATATTCGTTATAAAAAATATGCATTTTCCATAGCTTACCGCATGCTGGGTAGTGTGGTAGAAGCTGAAGATATTGTGCAGGATTGCTTTGCGGGGATTCAGAGCACGTCTGCTCAGGATATTCGTAATCCCAAGTCCTACATCGCCAGATTGATTGTGAACCGAAGTTTGAATCTGCTAAATTCCGCCCGTAATCAGCGGGAAAGTTATGTTGGTGAGTGGCTGCCAGAGCCGATGGGTGACAGTGAAGAGGCGAACATGCCAGAGGAAACGATGGAGAAAAAAGAGCTGATCTCCTACGCCTATCTGGTCATGTTGGAGCGTCTATCGCCCATGGAACGGGCTGTTTTTGTCCTTCGTGAAGCGTTCCGATATGATTATTCCGAAATAGCGGATTGGCTGGGCAAAACGGAGACTAACTGTCGTCAAATCTTTAGCCGCGCCAGACGGAACTTGCCTGAAAGACTTCCGCCGATCGAGCAGAGTGATGCAGATATGATAGCTAAAGGTGAATTGCTGAGCCGTTTTACATCGGCTTTCCTTCGTTATGACGTCTCTGCCATGCTGGAGTTACTGGCGGATCAGCCTGTATTTACAGCAGATGGCGGTGGCGTTGTGCATACGGTTATGAGAACAATGAACATTCACAAAGGTGTGCTTGCACTCCTGACCTCACGGCGAGTCCTTACGCGATTGCGTGAAAGGGAATGGGTACCGATGTGGATTAATGGCGAACTTCAACTCGCGTTGATGAAAGAAGGGCAGTTGTCCGAGGTACTCTGTTTGGAGTTGGACACTTCCGGAGAGCGGATTGAGGGCGTGTATCTCGTTGTAAATCCAAACAAACTTACATCAATAGAAACTTCAACTCTTTGATCCAAACGTAAGGACTTGATATGTAAATTTAAAAGCGGCAACCTCTGTCTCGAGGACTGCCGCTTTTTTGGCGTTCACATTTTGCGATTCAGCACCCGATTATTCACGGGCAAATTGTTGTTGAACAGGTTCAATGATTGCTCTGACTTCAGGTGTAAGCTCATCATTGTTCTGATTGAGAATCAGTAAAATCTTTTCCATAGTGTCCAGAAGAACACTCTGCGTATCGGGCTCCCGCTTAGCCAAAGCTTTCTCGTAGGCCTGTTTCACCTCAGGGTCCATGGTGCGAATTTCTTCATCCGTGTACCAATCATAAGCAGGTGTGTTGTCACTTCCGTAAAACAGATAATCCACAAATAACCCTTGCTTCACTGCTGTTGTACGATTGGAATTCGGAAAGTTGTTCAAAAAGGCTTCTTTCTCCAATGCACGCTGGATTAATTCGTTCCAAGAGATGATAATGCCCCCATCTGAAGTTGTCATTTGGTTGGACTCGGTAGCCATAATATCAATGTATGCAGCAATATCAGCCTTTACAAAAGGTTTGAACTTTTGATATATCTCATAATTGATGATGGGGTAATACAAGCCTTCACTGGTTTCCAGTTTGAACCCGAGATCAGATGCTTCCTGCAGAAGTTTCTTCACGGTCGGATCTTTAATTTCTTTGAGCAGACGACTATATGTAAGCTTCTGTTCGTAACCAAGTTGTTCATGGGCTTGAGATATGGCCTGTTGAAATTGTTCCGTATACATTTGGTAATCCATATCAGCCAATTTCACGTTCTGCATGTTCTCAAGTTGCAGCGTCATTAATGTGGCCTGCCAAGGGCTGACTTTATCGATATGATTCATCAGGTATTTACGCGCTTTAACCAGACTTTCTGTGGACTTCAATGCCTCTGTTCGATAGGTTTGGAATTGATGATACACCGCTTTGGAAGCGGGGACAGATGCAGCCAGTGTTGTTGAAGGTGTGATTATTGCGCCAATGGCAGTACAGCCAAGAGCCGTAGCCAGTAAACCCAGTTTAGCAGGTTGCTTCCATCTCATTTGTATACCTCCCCATTAATGAAGAAAAAGCCATTTGAATTTTCTTATAACCGCATTTTACCGTATTTTATATGTATGATCCGTATGTTGAATATGTAAGTTCTGTCTTTGATTAAACCAGTTTCTGGTAGGCGAATCAAGTGTCTTCAGTAGGAAAATGATTACAAATAATGAAAGAACAGCCCCTAAAAACCCGAAAGGGTTCAAGAGACTGTTCTAGGTATTCGATCATTATCTTCTAATTAATGAAGTGGTTTATTACTACTATTAGGCATCTGAGGTGCTCCGGTTGCTGGAATATATGCCTGAAGCATCTGTTGTGTATCACTTTGAGTGAGTTGAGGTACTTGGTAATAGGCGTTTTTATTCTGGAACATGAAAATTTCATAGGCCATCTCGATAAAATGCTGGATCTGCGAAGCGACGACTCGGCGAACCGTTCCATTTGTGATCTCGTTGCAGGTCATGCCGAGCAGACTGGCATGTGATTTGATCAGTCCCAGCATATGACCGCTAATTCCGGCATCCTTTACATCGGCCAAGCTCTGATTTGGCTTTTTCGGTGCTGATGGCTTAAGGCCATATACCGGTGGTACGATGTTGGGGATCATGTAGGTTGCCGTCTCTTCATGAGGCTTCTGTCCGGATGCAAAACACTCTGCTGTCAGATTGTACTGGGATAAGATGAAATTGTACTGCCGGTCGAGAATGCCAATCAGTTCCTGGCTCTGCACAAATGTACGTAAGATCATGTATTGATCCAGGACGTTAATGGTGGAGGACAGAATCTCATGCACGTCGAACATCTCATGCCCGCCATGATTCATGTTAGGGGTGACATTTGGATTGGTGTTTAATGTAGGTTGTACTGCATTCTGAGGGTTCATGGAATTTGGATTCATTGTAAATTTGATTCTCCTTTGGTAAATGGTATGATTCTAGTATGCTTGGAGCGTAGTAAAATTATGTACATAAGTGAGGTCAGAATCATTGAGAAAACTGAATTATATTCGCATATTTATTTTCCTTAGTGTGGTCACAATAGTAACGCTAGGGTTGTACTATGTAGCCGCAGATTGGCTGGATCAGCGTTATTTCCGCTTCCTGATCTGGAATCTGTTCTTGGGCTGGATTCCTTTTGTGTTCTCTTATGTAGCCTATCTTCTAAGTGATGTGAAATGGAAAGGTGCCGCATGGCTTGCAGTCGCTAGTGGTCTGCTGTGGTTGTTGTTTTTCCCGAACTCCTCTTATATTGTTACGGATCTGGTTCATCTGACAGCGAGAAGTTCCCGGTATTATGTTGGGAACGGAGTGGACTACACGTATTGGTACGACTTAAGTGTTGTATTAATGTTTGTCTGGACTGGACTCCTGCTTGGATTCCTGTCGATGTATCAGCTTCAGGAAGTGATCTATCACCGAATTGGACGCTCGGCATCCTGGATCTTTGTACTGGCTGGCTGTGCTTTGGGAAGTTATGGGGTCTTGCTTGGACGTGTATATCGACTGAATAGCTGGGATGCACTGACGAATCGCGAGACGCTGATTGAGCTGATGCACGAAAGTGTAAGCCGTCCGTCTCTGGCGTTTTGCCTGTTTTTTGGCACGTTTATCACTACAATCTATGCCACATTGTATTATCTGATCAATACGAGGGCTCCCCGTGAAACGAAGAAGAGTACAGGAAGTCCCGAATCGGACCTGCAAGCGTTACGCTAACTCATGTTTTCTTAAGGCCGAACTCATTAGATCTAATCTTAATGTATATTGCTTAAAGGGCTGTTCCAAGTCATACACTGGCTATCGGAACAGCCCTTTAACATTGGGTCGAGCGGAGGATGTTCTGAAAAAGATATCTCTACTTATCAGAGATTAGCTGAAGGATTGTTTTCACAACCAGTTCAGGTTCATCATGAATAATCATATGACCACTGCGGGTAGCCACAATGAGCTGACTATCCTTCGATATATTCAACATGTTACGTTGTCCCGATTGCCATATGGATTCGAGCTTCTGCCCAATGTCAACCGGAATCCCTGCACTAGCATAGTCTTGAGGACGTCCGCGTGCAATGATACGTACAGGGATTGATCCAAGACGTTGGCCACGAATGGCATCTTCTGTTGAATGGGCAAGTAGGGCTTCTTCTTCTTTGGCTTGAAAATAGGAAGGGGTAGCAATCACATTAACAAAAGTATCCCGATCTTGCTTGGCAACCAGACCATCAAGCATAAAGTCTTGAAATAATCTGAAAGCGCCAGATACCTTCAGTAAAGATAACAAGGACGCAGACGGGTTTCCCTGAAACTGAGCCTGTTCCAACAAAGCCTTTGTGTTCCGTTCATCATCCTCAGGTCGCGCATCAATGAGGACAAGGCTCTGAACCTCATTTGAATAGGTCTGTGCAAAGAGTCTAGCATACATACCCCCAAGAGAATGACCTACCATAACGTAAGGGCCGCGTATGTTCTCCTTCTCCAGAGCAGCATGTAAATCTTTGACGATATTTGCACCTGTACGTTCTGTAGGTGCAGATTCGCTCCAGGCATATCCTGAGCGATCATACGTGACCACCGTTGCATGTTGGGCTAGTTCCACAGGAATGTCTCTCCACGACAAACTGGTTTCACCACTTCCAGCCTCCATAAGTATGGTCGGTGAACCATTGCCTTGTTTATGAATGTGTAGTTGGTAACCGCCGACTTGAACTAACGTACCTGGAGGTGGAAAGTCCTTTTTGGCGTGCGAGGAAGCAAACCACTCATAGAGGAATGCGGCACCTATCAGTAGTAGCATTGTGCAGAACAACCTTACTATGAAGGTGAAAACTCTGAAATTCTTGCGTGTTGAGGCTGGGGTAGTTGTATGCATGATCTTATGAATTCCTCTCCTACAGCTGTTTTATATATTAATACAATGTATTAAAAAAGATTATAGCACACTGTATTACAAAAAGAGAAGTTTGATGTATAATGTTGTCATGCCAAAAATCGTAGATCATGAAGCTCAAAGGAAAATCGTTGCTGATGCAGCAATCCGGGTCATTCAAGTGCACGGACTGGAGCATGCTACAGTTCGGAATATAGCAAAGGAAGCGGGACTATCTGTAGGTTCCATGCGTCATTATTTTGCCACACAGGCCGAATTGTTCACCTTTTGCATGAATCTTTTTGCAGAACGTGTACAGAAAAGGGTGGAGGCGTTACAGATGAGTGGATCTGTACTGCAGGATATGAAGAATCTGCTCTTGCAATTTCTCCCGTTGGACGATGATAGAATGATGGAAATGGAGGTCTGGTTTTCGTTTACAGCCAAATTATTGGTGTACCCCGAATTAAAAAAGTTAAGTGATCAGATGCATCAGGGGATGTATCGATCGGTTCAATGGGTGATAGAGGAGTTGCAGAAGCAAGGGATGACACATCCTGAACTGGATGCCGAGATGGAGATAGAGAAGTTATATGCTCTTGTGGATGGGCTCGCCATTCATATCCTAATGCAACCAGATAGACTTACGGTAAAACGAGTGGAACAAGTGATTGAACAGCATTTGAGCATGCTATGTCAAACTTAATCTTACGTTGTCTGAAGAAGGGTTATTTCCTTTTATAAGGGAGTAATCCTTCTTTTTATGAAAGTTTGGCAGGTATGCAGGATATGACGAAGAATTAAGAATGAGAATGTAATGAATACATAGACAAGTAGGTGAACAACAAAATGTTGAATGCAGTAGAGCTGACAACAAAAGTAGAAGAAGTCATGGAACGCGTGAATTTTTCGGGTGTTGTATTACTCCAGCAAGCCGGGAAAACCCTTTTGAATATGAAACGTGGTTATGCCAATCGCAGTGAAGAACTTGCCAATCAGGCGGATACACGCTTTGGAATTGCATCTGGATGTAAGATCTTCACGGCAGTGAGTGTATGCCAACTAATTGAAGCGGGCAAGTTGTCTGCGGATTCCAAGCTTACGGATGTATTGGATGTGGAGTTTCCACTGTGGGACAAAGGGATCACCATCCAGCAGTTGTTAACACACACGTCAAGCATTCCGGATTATTTCGATGAAGAAGTGATGGATGACTTTTCAGAATTATGGACAGACAGACCCGTCTACGCGATGCGGCGGCTAAGTGACTTTCTGCCCATGTTTCAGCATCTGCCAATGAAGTCTGCTCCGGGTGAACGTTTTCATTACAATAATGCGGGTTTCATTGTGCTGGGGCTTATCGTGGAACAACATTCAGGACTGTCGTTTACAGATTATGTGGAAGAACATATTTTCAAAAGGTGTGGCATGAAGGACTCCGGTTACTTCGTAACAGATCAGCTCCCGCGTAACACAGCTTTAGGGTATATCGATCATGAAGATGGCTCTTGGAATACTAATATGTTCTCCATTCCTGTCAAAGGTGGATCGGACGGTGGAGCCTATGTTACGGCACCGGATATGATTCGATTTTGGGGTGCTTTGCTGGGTCACCAATTGTTGAATGAAGAGACAAGACGGCAGTTATTAACTCCACATGCTCATCAAGAGGATGAAGAGTACTATGGGCAGGGTATCTGGATTGACCGCAAGGGGGAAGACATTTTCAAATTTCATGTCATGGGGTTTGATCCAGGGGTGTCGTTCATGTCTTCCGTGTATCCGGACTATGACCTACAACTGGTTGTGCTCTCTAATCAAGAGTCTGGTCCGTATCCAATAACAATTGCTATCGAAGAAGCTTTGGCATGACGAATAACCCTCAACCTATGGTCAGGTTATGGCCACAAGGTTGGGGGTTAATTGATCGAACAGGAAAGAAGGATTGCCTGCGTTTATAACATTTTCCATAGCTCAGGGGCAATTAATCGAGGGAAAACATCCAGCGGAGGTTTCTCTTTCTTTCGTTTGTCATTGGTTAACACCGTAACAAGTTCGAGCTCTGGGACAATATATACATACTGACCACCAAATCCTCGCGCGTAATAATAATGGAGATTGGGTTGGTCGTCTTCAGCAGCAATATTTTCGGAGTCAGACCTTTCGTTCGGATAGACATCCACCCACCAATGCCAAGCATAACTGCCGCGATTCGGTGGAGTGACTGTAATGAAAGGTTGTGTCGAACGGGAAACGAGATCACTTGAAATGAGAGACTCACCCTCCCACATACCTTGCTGTAGAAACAGCTGACCGAATTTTAGCAGATCTACGGGTAACATCTTAAGACCGAATCCGCCAGTATGTACACCTTGAGGGTCACTTTCCCATTCATAATCCTTAATTCCCAGCGGTTCAAAAAGATAACGTTCTGCGAACTCGGCTACGTTCATACCTGCATTTTGCATCAGGATGGCGGATAGGATCTGTGATACTCCTGAGTTGTACTCCATATATGTACCCGGTACATGGCTTAAGCGTTGTTCCAATGCAAAATCCACCCAATGATCGGTGCGGGTCATGCGAGGGAATGAATTCTGCCCGCCGAACTCGTCCCAGTTGAATCCGGCTGTCATGGTAAGCAGTTGTTCCAGCGTGATCGAAGGTTTACGCGGATCAGGATCGGATGTCAACTGTGGGAAAAAAGTAGAGACTGGGGCTGATGCCTCTGGTAACAAGCCTTTATCCATCGCTATACAGATGAGGGCGGATAGCACACTCTTGGTACATGAATTGATTTTTGCAATATCAGTCGCAGCCTCTTGGTTGCGGTAGTGTTCGTACATAATCTCACCGCGCACGCTGACGAGGCAGCTTCGCAGATCCAGCGGCGGAATGATTTGTTGCAACTTGGATGACAGTGATGAAGGATTCATAGTGTCCTTTCTGTACGGTTGATTTGTTATAGGATTTTGTAGAAATAGGTGTCCATTATCTTAGCATACTCCCGAGGTAGGGCTCAACAAGCGCTACATTATTATGTCAAAGCAAGCATGCAAAATGCGATATCCTATGAAAGCTATAAGAATCATATGCGAATATCGCATAAATTCCCAGCATTGTCTGTCAATCTTATATAATTGTCATGAGAAGAGTACCAGACATGTATAAGAGAAAGGGGTCTGTGATGTGGGAAATATTATAGAAGAATTATATTACGGTAACCTGAGACCAGAAGAGAATATTGTTCCTAAAGATTCGGAGTATCGTTCTATTAATAAGGAGATTACAGCTTCTATCGAAAAATTTCAGAGAAAGCTTTCGGAGGATGACTTTAAACAACTCGAGGTATTGTTTGATATGATGGATCAAGTTCACTCTATTCATTCAAGAGAGGCTTTTGCCAGTGGTTTCAAAATTGGGACGTTGATTATGATCGAGAGTGGATACTCAAGCTAATATTTTGATTTTTCACAACATGTGGTTATATAGTTAACCTCTTTCCTATGAACATATGGAAGAGGTTTTTACTATTATGAACATGCCAATATAGAAAAAATATCATATGAAAAATGAACTATGTTAGTGCGTATTAAGGTTAGAAATGGTAAAATATCAATGCCTAAACATGGAACAAGTAGATGAAAGATAATTAAATATAGGAAATAGTGTAGAATCAGTGTTTTAGCAAAAGAACTTTTTAGTAAATTATAGTAATCTAATACTGAATTGAGGAATTAAACATGGCGATTATTGACGTAATTAAGTATGATGGCTCACCTGATGTGTTTGCTTGGAAACATCCCGAGACTGAACTGGGAACATGGACCCAGTTAATTGTGAATCAATCTCAACAAGCAATTCTTTTCAAGGATGGAAGAGCGCTTGATATGTTTGGACCCGGAAGGCATACGCTGAGTACTGCGAATATCCCAATCCTGAACCGACTCGTTAACCTTCCGTTCGGAGGAAAGTCACCTTTTGCAGCAGAAGTATGGTATGTCAATCAAGTAAGCGCATTGGACGTTAAGTGGGGAACGGCGAATCCGATTCAGATCCAGGATCCCAAGTATAATATTATTGTTCCCGTAAGAACATTTGGACAAATGGGAATTAAAATTTCGGATTCACGAAAATTTTTGGTCAAGCTTGTGGGAACACTGCCTGAGTTTAACCAAGTGAATATGATTAATTACTTCCGTGGGTTGATTATCATGAATATTAACTCCATGTTGTCTTCATATCTAATACATAGAAAAGTAAGTGTTTTGGAGATCAATGCATATATCGCTGAGATATCACGACATTTTGCAGATACGATAGCTTCTACTTTTGAAGAATTTGGTATTGAGTTAATCAACTTGTATATTCACAATGTCAATCTCCCCGAAGAAGACCCTTCAGTCATTCGATTAAGAGAAGCGTTGGCACGCAAAGCTGAGATGGATATCATTGGGTACACATATCAGCAAGAACGTTCGTTTGATACGCTTGAAGGTGCAGCGAAGAATGAAGGAAGCATGCAGTCAGACATCATGGGCGCAGGGCTTGGTATGGGGATGGGAGTTGGTCTGGGGGGTTCTTTCAGTGGCGAGATGTCCCAGATGTCTAAAGTGATGTCTACGAAGGAAACGCCTGCAGTAAGTATATGTAAGCAGTGTCATCATCCGAACCAGGAGAACAGCGCTTTTTGCAGCAAATGTGGCAATTCATTAGCCGAACAATCCGCAGCAACAACAGATTGCAATAATTGTGGACATGCCTTGCCAAAGGGAACCAAATTTTGTCCTAACTGTGGTGACAAATACCATGCATGTCCTTCATGTGGGGCGGATAATGCAGAGAACGCATTGGAATGTATCCAATGTGATCAACCGATGCCTAGCCCATGCCCAAATTGTAACCATATGAATTCCGGTCATACAAAATTCTGTGGCAACTGTGGCACAAGTTTAAGCTTGAAATGTAGTCGGTGCCAACATGAGGTAAAACCCGGCCAGAAGTTCTGTCTCGATTGCGGAAACAATCTGCAAGAAGGAGGACAGGTATAGTGATGGTAAAACGGAGCAATCTCTTGATTTTGGATGTCGTCTATTTAATATGCATGTTAGTATCATCAATCGTTTCTTTTACGCTGTATAATCATGCGCTTCTATCGTTTTCTTTTTGGATAAATCTCGTTGCTTCTTATGTAGCGATTACGGCTATTTGGATATACGCACGGTTCATCATGCAAAATATGGATCGGTTTAAACGGTTTGTTCCAGGTTACACAGCTTTAGGTGTAGTATTGGTTATTTATCTGATATGTGTGATGATCTACACGTTGGTAACAGGTTCAGCAGATCATGCGCTTCGCTGGTTCGTATTGTTACATACGGTAACGATTGCGATCGCAATTATTTTGTGCGGAATCATTATGATCTATATTCAGAGTGCGCGTCGTCATGAAACAGATGAACATACAAAAATCGCAAACTTACAATTAATCGAAAAAGCTTTACAGCAATTGCTTCATACCATGGTGCAACATCCCGTCCTAACTGTGGAAGAAGAGCGCAAAACCGTTCAATCATTAATTGAACTTGTAAAGTATAGTGACCCAATCACTCCGGATTCCCTTGAGAAAAATGACCGCCAGATCTTGCTGGACATTGAATTGATGAACAGTGAGCTTGCAAATCAGTACGAAGCAGGGGAATTGGTAAATAGTGAACGTTTTGCTTCGCAACTATCCCAGTTAAAGTTCCGTTTGAAAGAGCGCAATCAACAGATCTTGACAAGCAAATCATAAATTGCAGGAGGAAACGCGGTGAAAAGATTTTTTGGAATTATATTCATTATGCTTTCGTCTCTGACGATCTTGTTATCTTTAATATTAATATCCGAGGGAACAGAAACGGCCATTATCAGTACGATAATTCTTTTTATCCCTGGGGTTATCGTACTTGTTACGGGAATTAAAATGTGTGGTCGGCCTAAATCTCGTTCTAACACTAATCAATATTACGAAGATCAGCATCATGAGAAATATGACGAGGCACCTCAAGAATATGTAGCCGTGAATTGTTCAGGGTGTGGAGCCAAGGTAAAGGTATATCCTACTTTGTCTGCGGATTGTGAGTATTGTGGAACGACAATGAGGATCTCTTAGTCGTAGCTAACATAAATAGACTTTAACAGTTTTAGCGGACGGATACTTGTAGTGTGTCGGTTAGGCGTAGAGTTTGTTTGGGAGGAATCAAATTGAGGAAGTTTTTCGGGCTCATTTTTATGGTGTATGCTATTGGCACACCCTTTGCTTTTTTCAATGCAGACAATCACAAAAGTGGGGATCTATTTGGCATAATTGGAGTTATTATCGTTGAATTTTTATTTTTGTTTTTTGGTATTAAATTGCTTAGGAAAAAACGTGTTAGTAAAAAGCGTGTCCCGGAACGAAAGTTTTATGGGGGAGACTATGGAGGTCATCTTGATCGCGAAAATCCGGATCCGCGTACTTATTCAAGCTACAATAGCAACACCGTGAGTTACAGTAGTCATAATACAATTAACTATACAGAGATCAATTTTTCAGATAAGGAAAACACTGAAGAGAAAGTCGATGAGAAAGTTGAAGAGACACAAAGGCCTATTTCAGTGAGTTGCCCGGGGTGTGGGGCGAAGGCAAAAGTACTTCCTAAGCAATCAACGGATTGCGAGTATTGCGGAACAACAGTTGTAGCAACTTAGAACGGTTTAGAATTGATACAGAAAGGGTTAAGCCTGATTCCTATGGAGTCAGGCTCTTTATCTCTTCAATTTTGAATCTAAAAGACCCTCAAACGTTCAAATACGTCATATAATTCCACGTGAGTTACCTTAATGTGGCCCCTTTAATGAAACGTTTCGAATTTACATTTATTAATAATCCATATTATATTCAGTATTTGTAAGCGTTCTATTTTCTTGTTTACGGAAATGGGAAATTTATGATAACATATACACGAAACGTTTCGAATCCATTTGAAGGGAGAAAATCATGAAAAAAGTAAAACAATTCAGCTTTATTTTAACTTTTTGTCTGTTAGCTAATCTAGCTTTAACTCCTATGGCTTCAGCAGGTGACTCAAGCAATTTAATTGGATTTCGAGCAGAATTGAAAGCGATTGCATATAAGACTTATACGTTTTTTGAGGACTATACGGATCAGAACACCGGCTTGACTTACGATGAAGTACGGCACACTGAAAACGGGATAGAAGAAGCTAAACGTACCTCGCCCACAAACATCGCAATGTATATGATGAGTACCGTTTCAGCGCAACAATTGGGCATTATTTCAAAGAAAGAAGCTGTACATCGCCTGCAAACAACTATAAATTCCCTCGAAAAGTTAGAAAAGTGGAACGGCCTATTTTATAACTGGTATAACACAGATGACGGATCAGTGAAGAAAGATTGGGGCCAATTTATTTCCCAAGTCGATAATGGCTGGTTATCCGCTGGTTTAATTGTTGTTGGGCAAGCCTATGAAGAACTTCATGGGGAAACAAGCAAGTTGGTTACAAATATGAATTATACTCCGCTATATGATCCTGAAGTCGGCCAATTCCGCGGAGGTTATGATGTGGCTGAAGGCGCGCTGACGGATCACCATTATGGGATGTTTTATACGGAACCACGTGTAGGCAGCTATATTGCTATTGGGAAAGGTGACGTTCCCCAAGATCATTGGTGGAAGATGTATCGCACATTACCTCAAGAATGGGATTGGCAAGCTCAGATTCCTCAAGGCAAATCCGTTAAGTATGATGGAGTGGATGTGTTTGAAGGAAGTTATGTATACAAGGATAAAAAGTTCGTGCCAAGCTGGGGAGGCAGCATGTTTGAAGCTCTTATGCCCGGTATGGTCATAAAGGAAAAAGACCTGGGTACTCAAGCTTTGGGATTGAACAACCAGCGTCATGTCGAATTGCAGATCGAATACGCCAAAGAAAAAGGGTATGCCGCATGGGGCTTTTCACCTTCTGCAACTCCTACAGGTTACAGTGAGTTTGCAGCAACACCGTTGGGTACCTCAGGTTATAAAGATGGAGCAACGGTAACAGCACACGCATCATTCCTTGCCTTGGATTATTCCCCTGAAGCTGTTCGAAAGAACATTAAAGCTTTAAAGAACTTCAAAATGTTTGGCAAATATGGGTTCTATGACTCAGTCAATGTTGAAACGGGAGAACTTGCAAAAGCTTATCTGGCACTGGATCAAGGGATGATTATGGTGTCGATCGCCAATTATCTTCAAGATGGCGTTATACGCGATTATTTTCACAGTGATGTGATAGGGCAGACGCCAGAAAAATTATTGAAAAAAGAAGTGTTTTCCATTCAATGAAGAAGAAGAGAACTTGCCATACCGATTGTGCAAATGGAACGAAGCAGCGTGTTTTCTGCTTCGTTCCATTTGCATTTGTCGACCATTGGGCCATTTAAAGTTAATTAGACAATCATAACGCAATGGCTTGCCGTTCACTTGATGAAATAGTCATCAAAACTTGAAGACAATGCGGACTGGAGAGGTAATAAACAGCAAATGTTCTCATTCCTGCTTCGTGACCGTACACGCAGTATACATCTCCAACATTGGGGATCATGTTATGCTCCTTTCGTTCTGCATCAATCGATGCTAAGCTACTTGTAAACCCAGTATTTTGCAGAACTGATGATAGATGAATTATATCAAAGTCATTCAGAGACTACCATTTTGGGATAGAGTCGAATAGGCTTGAATACTTTTATAAAAAGGAACGATGTCTATGGACACAAGTATGAGCCGTAACAAAAAAACTGGGTGAGTTTTTGAAATCACGGAGAAGCCGCATTCAACCGTAACAAGTTGGATTGTCGGGATCTTATGGACAGCGAAGAACACCCGGTCTACGGCGGGAAGAAGTCGCGGTATTATCTTTCTATTCTCCGGCATACAGTACAACAATGAGATGTATGCCCAAGGAGGAGAAATGATCGTATGATGAATCCGATTTTACAAGCCCCGAATGTTCCGCTGGCAGCCGATTCCAATGCGGTTGTCAATTATCAGAGGGATTCACGCAACTACGTAACCCAGTTGTTTGGAGAACAGCTGCCGACCCTTGTGAATGGTTTCTTCAACGTGTACTTAAGCAAAGGAATTATTGTGCAGCCGCACTGGCACACCAATGTCACGGAGATGGTTGTGGTCATCACCGGTGAAATTACAGCGTCAGTCTTCAATCCGTTTGCGCGTGAACGATTGACATATCGTCTGAAACCAGGTCAGGTTGTGGTATTCCCGAAAGGCTGGTTTCACTGGTTTGTCGCTGAGACAGATGATGTATATGTATTAACAATCTTTGATCAGCCAACGCCTGATATTGTGTTTGGAGCGGATTTCTTGGCAGCTACACCGCCGGAGGTGGCTCACCGTGCGTACTGTTTGGATGAGGAGGCATATGCGAGAGCTGTTGCTTCCATTAAAAATGATGCGATTCTGGGCCCACCAATAGGATGTGATACGCAGGTTTCTGATCAATCGACTTCACCTTCCAAGACGTCCGTGTCACCATCCAATAAACAGAAGTCTTAATTCAAGATTCCATATTCATTATCAAAGTACAAAGCCTGTAACTGGAGAATAACAGTTGCAGGTTTTTTGACGTCTTGATGTAATAATCGTTAGTATAGTATGAACATCCAACAAAAATGGAGGATTCATGAATGAACATGTCAGAAATGAGAACGCTTGAAACTGCAATGAGTTATGCACCGATTTTGATGTTTGACAGAGCCGAACCCTTTTATCCTGATTTTGTTGGCATTTCGGTGTTGCATCAATCCGGGCCTTCACCATCGTTCAGAAGGGACATTAAGTTTCCGACCGAGGCAGTACAATATGTAATTGAATATGCAATCTGGTGGGATTATGAGATTGGACATCTGTATGAAATGGAGCATGTATGGGTTTATGTGGGTCATGACGGAGAGGTAGTAGACTGTGAAGCCAGCTTTCATGGGAAGGTGCTGCGTGGATTGTTGAAGGAACGGGTCAATGTGGTTGGACATCATGTATGCTTGTACTCGCAGCCTGGCAAACATGCTTTCTCACCACTTCCGGTTGTATTTGAGTTACTGCCAAACCTGTATAGTGCAGCAGGTGCCGAAGCTGGATGTGATGGGCTACTTGTGAATGAGTTGTTTCAAGATTATTTTGAAACAAATGAACAGATCGATGCTCAGGTAGAGCGTTATCTACAGACCAAAGCGTTTATACCTACCATGGAGTTCGAAGAATATTTACTAAAACCGGAGATATTCATGACGTGGGATAACCTGTTTGGTATTATTCCGCACAGGATTAAGGACCGCTTAATTGAACTGGAGAAGTTGTATAACACATAAGTAGTTAGTTTTAAACGGGTTATATGTAATTTAAAGTTTTTTTTTTGCTCCAAAACCAAACTTTGTTGATTCGGGTTTGGTTTTTTTATGGGAAAATGGACTCAGTATAAGTAATCATTTATTAGACTTAGGTCTTGAAATGTTGAGTGTGTACAGCAAAAATACATCATTTTTTTAAGTGGGAAGTGATATTTGTTAGACGCAAGAACTATACAACTTCTTATGTAAATATAAGAAGATCATGCCACATGAAATTTTGTATGGAGATATATGTGTAAGTCAATGCAGAAAGTTGATTATACGCATATATGTAAATTTAAAAAGAAATTTAATAGGTAAAAAGTGTATTTTATATTAAAAAGAAGATTCTTTGTATCTGAAATAAAATTCATAATAGTGTAAATTTATAGAAATAAAAATCTTCTATTCAGTTTTAATATATTTATGTCGAAATAGATCGTAAGTTGTCTGGAGCGCGATCTAGAGAAGGGTTTACCAAGCGTTATATACATAACTGGACACTACGATGCCTAGGAGGAGATTACATGAAGTGGTTTGGAAATTTGAAAACAGCAACAAAGATTATCTCAGCGTTTTTAATTGTGTCGATAATCATTGCGGCGCTTGGCGTCTACTCTGTAGTAACATTGAGAAGTACGAATGAACGAATGCAAGCGATGTATAACAACAATCTAATCTCTGTAAAAGAATTATCCTCTGCTCAGATTGATTATCAAAGAATGCGCGTGAACGTGCGTGATTTAAGCTTCGAAACCGTCGAAACTGAAAAAACTCGGATCACGGAGAACATCGCTTCGATCCGTCAGAGTGTGAATGATCGCCTGACCATCTATCGTCCGCTTGCAACAACCCCTGAAGAAATAGAGTTACTCCGTAATTTTGATGCAGAATATCCAGGATATTTAACAATGTTTGAACGAGCAACTAATCTGGCTGTCGCAGATGATCAAAGTGCCTTTAATACCTACCTTGAAATTGAGCTTAAACCACAAGGGGACAAAATTGTTGAGCTCCTTACCAATTTGATCGAGCTTAATGAAAGTTTGGCTGAACAGGCGAATATACAATCTCAGGCTGCCTATTCACAAGCATTTAAAGTAACGATAATTCTTGTGGTTCTGTCCGTACTCTTCAGTATTCTCATTGGATATATCATCTCTCGCTCCATTTCGAAGCCACTCATGGCCATGCTGGGTCTAGCTACGGAAGTTGCCAACGGAAATCTGACCCTTAAATCAAACATCTCCAGCAACGATGAAGTGGGTCAACTAGCTGCGGCACTGAATCAGATGGTCGATAATCTGAAAGAGTTAATTAACAATATCGTGTTGAACTCCCAAAGTGTTGCTGCTTCTTCAGAACAGATCTCAGCAAGCACACAGGAAATTGCGAGCACCAGCACGAGCCAATCCAGTGAGGCGGGAAATATCTCCGAATTGTTCAAGGAGCTTTCACTTGCCATTAACTCCGTCGCTGCAAGTGCGGAAGAAGCGGCTGAACTGTCCAACGATACGGTGAAGACTGCTCGTGAAGGTGGACTTGTTGTACAGACTTCATTGGAAGGTATGCAAGCTGTTAATACAAAAATGACCAAGCTTGAAGATGATTCTCGGAAAATCGGTGACATCATTGAAGTAATTGACGATATCGCTGAGCAGACCAATCTGCTTGCGCTGAATGCGGCAATTGAAGCGGCACGTGCCGGAGAACAAGGACGAGGATTCGCTGTAGTAGCAGATGAAGTCCGGAAGCTTGCCGAACGAAGCGGCGAGGCGACCAAAGAAATTACAGCCATCATCAAAGCGATGCAGGAAAATACGAGACAAAGTGTACAGGCAGTAGCAGCCAGTGTTGAGCAGTCTTCCATGACTGGACAGGCTTTTGATCAGATCATTGATATGGTCAATAACTCCTCACAGAAAGTAAATGAAATTGCTGCTGCATGTGAAGAAGAAGCAGCCCAAGCCGCAGAGGTGATGAGCTCTGTTGAATCCATCTCGGCTTCCAGTGAAGAATCTGCGGCTGCATCAGAAGAGACGGCGGCAACGTGCCAGTCTCTGGCACATCTGGCGGAAGAGCTGGCGAATTCGGCAGCTGCCTTCAAAACAAATTAATAAAATTGAATTGAGGGTGAATTGATGTCTTCACTTCAGAAGGAACAATATATTGAACTGTCTGTAGGTGCAGAGACTTGCGCCATTCGAATCGAAGAAATTCACGAAATTATTAAAATGCTCAGCATTACAGATATCCCATTCAGCCGCCCAGAGATCAAAGGGGTAGTTAATCTGCGTGGCAAGGTTGTATGTGTGATGAGTCTGCGGAACCTGTTGGGTATGACGGACGAACCGGACACCAGAGTGACGCGCATTATCGTAGTTCGACATCAGGAAGAATATATTGGCTTGATCGTTGATCGCGTGAACAAGGTAACCACATATTCGGACATACATCCGCCAACCGGTGGATATGGTCGTAACCGTGAAGATTTATTCCATGGGGTGGGTCAACAGGAAGACAAGCTTGTGGGCATTTTGAAACTGGACGAAATATTGGGCGGTTAGGGAGGTATATACGAATGATGGATTTGTCTGCCTACCGTGACATCTTTATCGAAGAACTGAATGATCAACTGGAACGTATGGATCAGTCTTTATTGGCATTGGAGCTTACGCCTTCTGTAGAGCTGGTTCAGACGCTGTTTCGGGCAGCCCATACCATCAAGGGATCGGCATCCACAATGGATTTTCGTGAATTAAGCGACCTCACGCATGAAGTGGAGTATGCCCTTGAATGGGTCCGGGAGAAAAAACCGGAGATGACTTCGGAGCTAATTGATACGTTGTTCCGCTCTTTGGACGCCATGAAGGTGCTTCGTGATCAGTACATCCGTGGGGAAGCCTATGCAGATTTTCGAGCAGTAGTAAGAGAAATAAAGGATTTAATTCAGACCCCGACAGTAGTTGGGCAACTTAAAACACCTCAATTGCAACCAGCAGAGTCGATTATGGCACAGGTAGCTATTGTGTCAGGCAAGCAGTTATTGTCCATTCATGTTGTGCTGGAGCAGAAGTGCATGATGAAAGCGGCCAGATATCATATTTTACGACAACGTATTGAGGACATCTGTGGTACGGTTGTCGCTACTTCGCTTATGGAGAGTCAACCGGGCGCGCAGAATGAAGATGATCATTATGGTCAGTTCATCATCATCGTAGCAACGTCGAAGGATTCCCAGCAGCTTAAGGCAGATCTGTCTTCAGACTCGGATATTCATATGCTGGAGATTGATCCATATCTGTTGGAATCCAATGAGGTTGCAGCGACTTCTGCACCACTTGAATTAATCTCTGAAACAGAGCAAACGAAACAAAGCTTGCCTACCGTGAATCCAACTGGGCCGGATGAGAAAGTGAAGGCTGCTCAACCTACAGTTCGTGTGAGTGTTGAGCGTCTGGACCATTTGATGAATTTGGTCGGTGAACTGTTAATTGATCAAACATCCCTTGCAGATCTGAGTGGATCGGGTGCGCGTAAGGAGTCTTCACCACTCATCCGGAGTATTAGTGGTGTATCCGATCATATGGGTAGGGTGATCAAGGAACTCCAAGAAGGTGTAATGAAGACACGGATGTTACCTATTGATCAACTATTCAGTCGCTTCCCGAGATTGGTTCGTGACCTATCGCAGAAGCTGGGTAAGGATCTGGAACTGGTTATTCAAGGTGGAGAGACCGAGCTTGACCGGATGATCATTGAAGAATTAAGTGACCCGCTGATCCATCTCATCCGCAACAGTGCTGATCATGGTATTGAAAGTGTAGAGGTGCGTGCGGAGAACGGTAAGCCGTCCAAAGGACGTATTACATTAACTTCGTTTCACGAAGAAAATCATGTCGTCATTCGTTATTCGGATGATGGCAAAGGTATCGATGGTGAGAAGATCAAAGCTTCCGCTTTGGGCAAAGGTATCATCAGTGAGGAACAGGCTGCACGTCTATCAACACAGGAAGCTGTTCATCTCATATTTGAGCCCGGTTTCTCCACAGCTTCTTCTGTCAGTGAAGTATCGGGGCGCGGCGTTGGAATGGACATCGTGCGTAGCCAGATCGGGCGTCTCAACGGTATCATTGATATTGATACGGAGGTTGGTGTTGGCACCACGTTTACGATTCGTCTACCGCTTACTTTGGCGATTATTAAAGGTCTGTTAGTCAAAGTATCGGGTCGTGTTCTAATCTTGCCGATGTATAATGTTGCTGAGATTGTTCGAATTTCACCTGAAGATATTCAGATGATCCAGGGACAACAAGCGATCCTGAATCATGGACGAATTGTACCTTTTCACCGACTGTGCGACAGGCTCAACTATCCACGAACGGACCGTAAATCCAAAACCATTCCACTGGTGATCGTGCGTTCCGTTGATAAAATTGCAGCTTACGCAGTAGATGAGATTATAGGAAATCAGGAAGTCGTTATAAAGACGCTCGGTACGTATCTGGGAGCGATGAACCATCTTTCTGGCGCAACGATTCTCGGTAATGGTAAGGTTGCCCTTATATTGGACGCGTCCTATCTGGTGAGTCTTTAATCGTTAGATAAACACAAACATTATGCAGGCCAAAAAGCCTCATCATCCTTAACTGGATGGTGGGGCTCTTTGTTGTACCTTTTGACATTGTGACCACTCAGGATTTGAAAATGAGATCCATAAACCGGTTGGCAGCCAGAGAAATTGGCATATTACGTTTGGTCATAATCCCCACATGGGAAGGGGGGAGCGGGACATCAAGCTGAATTTCGAAGAGAGAACCTTCCTCCAACTCTTTGGATATAAATTCACGTGTGACATAGGAAATCCCCAGTCCTCGACGCGCAAACTCAATCAACAGATCAACGCTACCAACCTCAATCTCAGGTTTCAACGTGTAATTATAACTGTTAAACAACTCGGTTATAGCCATACGAACCCGGCTGTTCCGGGAGAAGAGGATCAGTTGATGCTCCAGAAGCATCTCAAGTGTCATGACTTTACCCTTCAACTGAGCATAACGTTCCCCAGCTACAAAACAGTCCTTCAACTGAATACTTTCCCTGACTTCTAGCTGTGGATCAACAATGGGCATCCGAACTACACCAAGGTCGATCTTGCCTTCTTTCAGAAACGTAATGACTTCCGGTGTGGTTCCATGACTCAGATGTAGCTTGATGTTAGGGTACAAGGTGTGGAATTCCTCTAGATATGCCAGCATGTAATGCTTGAACAGGGAGTCACTGCCACCAATCCGGAGTTCTCCATTGTCGAGATTCTTCAGTGCGGCCATTTTTTCTTCCGCAAGTGAGATCAGAATCTGGGATTGTTCAATATAGGAATATAGACTGGCACCTTCCTGTGTCAACGCTACACCCTTGGAATTTCGATAAAACAAGGTAAGACCAAAGCTCTCTTCCAATTGCTTAATGGCATGACTGACGCTGGGTTGAGTGATATACAGTGCTTTCGCAGCCTGTGTCAAACTTCCCGTTTTGGCGGCCCAATAAAAGACTTTATATAGTTCGTAATTTGTTGTCATAGATGTGGTCTATAGCTCCTGTGAAATATATTAATTACTTGTATAGCTATAAAACGTATTATAGTGTAACTACAACAAAGAAACCAGAGTTACTTGGAAGGAGAACGGTAAGATGGAACCAACTACCATTGTTTTATTTGGTGCAACTGGCGATTTAGCCAAAAGAAAAATATATCCTGCCTTATATAACTTATATCTTGAGCAGAAGCTTCCTGAAACCTTCTCATTGATTGGTCTGGGGCGTAGAGATTGGTCTGATGAATTCTTTCAGGCACAAGTGGAAAAATCATTAAATGAATTTTCCAGACGCCAAGCTGATCCTGAAGTTGTGAAGTCATTTGTGAAAGCTTTCCGCTACAGTGTATTGAATATAAGCCATAAGGAAGATTATATAAAGCTGTTGGGATTAGTTGAACAAAGAGAAGCTGAGCTTGGCATACCGTCCAATCGCTTGTTTTATCTCTCGGTTGGTCCTGAATTTTTCGAACCGATTGCCGAGAACATTCAAGAAAGTGGACTGGGTTCCACAGAGGGCTGGAAACGTCTCGTCATCGAGAAGCCATTTGGTCACGACCTGCAGTCCGCTAGAGACCTTAATCGCAAATTAAGCGAATCGTTCACGGAGGAAGAGATTTATCGGATTGACCACTATTTGGGCAAACCGATGGTACAGCGTCTGGAGACGTTGCATCAGAGTAACCCAATCATGAAGGCGTTATGGAACAACCGTTACATCTCCAATGTGCAAATTACAGCGAATGAGACTGTAGGTGTCGAAGAACGTGCATCCTATTATGATCATGTTGGTGCAGTGCGAGACATGTTCCAGAATCATATGTTGCAATTGCTCATGATGATGGCGATTCAGCTTCCTTACAACAGTACTTCCGAAAAAGTTGGATTGAAGAAAAAACACATTATGGAATCGATCCAGCCGTTACAAAAACAAACGGTGGGCGCAAACATCATCCGTGGACAGTATGCAGAAGGCAACATTCAAGGTAAATCGGTTAATGCTTATACTGCTGAACCAGGTGTAGCCGAAAATACGATGAATGACACATTCATTGCTGCCAAATTGCAAATTGATGATTTCTTCTGGCGTGGTGTTCCGTTTTACATTCGCACGGGTAAAAGAATGAAGGAGAAATCAACACGTATCGTGATTGAATTCAAAGAACCTTCAGGACAGACAAATGTGCTGAAAAACAAAGGTTCCAAGCCAAACCTGCTCGTCATTGAGATGAGTCCGGATCAGAGCATGACATTGCAACTGAATGCAAGTGATCCTGAGAATAAAGGTGAATTCAAACCGGTTCACATCGATCTTTCTCCGGATAAAGGTGACCTCGCGGAAGCTTACGAGAATCTGATTCGTGATGCTTTGCTGGGTGATCCAACTTTCTTTGCCCACTGGGATGAAGTAGAATTGTCATGGGCGTGGGTGCAGCCAATTCTGGATGCATTCCAGGAAAATCTGTTACCACTTCACCTGTATCCTGCGGGTAGCTATGGACCGGCTGAATCAGATGTTATGCTTGAAGAAGAAGGTCACCACTGGTGGTTTGATGAGCCGGCGGATCAGGAGTCTGTAGTTACAGATAGCATCCCCTTGGCAGTTAATGCAAATCTCTAAACCAAAATAAAAAATATATCTGGAGGTAATTAAATCATGAAATTTTTTATCGATACAGCTAACGTGGAAGATATCCAAAAAGCATACAAAATCGGCGTATTGTCTGGTGTAACAACAAACCCATCTTTGGTAGCCAAAGAAGGCGTGAAATTCGAAGATCGTATTGAAGAAATCTTGCGTTTGGTACCTGAAGTGGAGTCCGTTTCTGCGGAAGTGACACCAGATGCACTTACTGCTGAAGAAATGATCGCACAAGCAGACGAATTGATCAAAATTAACAACAGCGACAAAAACATTACGATCAAATTGCCAATGACACTTGCAGGACTTGAAGCTTGCCGTTACTTGACCAAAAAAGGCGTGAAAACCAACGTAACGTTGATCTTCACTGTGAACCAGGCACTTCTGGCTGCTCGTGCTGGTGCAACATATGTATCCCCATTCCTGGGACGTCTTGATGATATCTCCGAAGATGGCGTACAATTGGTTGCCAAAGTTGCTGAATTGTTCCGTACACATAACCTGGATGCACAGATTATTGCTGCTTCTGTAAGACATCCGGATCACGTTACACGTGTAGCGATGGCTGGAGCACATATTGCTACTGTTCCATTCTCCGTCATTGAACAGATCTCCAAACACCCGCTGACAGATCAAGGTATGGACAAATTTGCAGCAGACTGGAAAAAAACAGTACAATAATCTATAACCATTCATTCGTTTCAACTTACTATATAAATAATGGAGTATTGGGAGGACATAATGAGTAAACAACAGATTGGTGTTATTGGATTGGCAGTAATGGGTAAAAACCTGGCTTTGAATATTGAAAGCAAAGGTTTCTCGGTATCGGTATTTAACCGTTCCCCGGAGAAAACGAACGATCTTCTGAAAGAAGCAGAAGGGAAAAACCTGACAGGTGCGTTCACTATTGAAGAATTCGTGGAATCCCTGGAGTCTCCGCGTAAAATTCTGATCATGGTACAAGCAGGTAAAGCAACAGATGCAACGATCGAGCAACTGCTTCCTCATCTGGATCAAGGCGACATTATTATCGATGGAGGTAATGCGTACTTCCCTGACACACAACGTCGCAGTAAAGAACTGGAAGGAAAAGGTTTCCGCTTCATCGGAGCAGGTGTATCCGGTGGTGAAGAAGGCGCACTGAAAGGCCCGGCAATCATGCCAGGCGGTCAGGAAAGTGCTTATCAGTTGGTAGAACCGATCCTTACAGCGATCTCTGCCAAAGTTGGCGATGACGCTTGCAGCACATATATCGGACCAGACGGTGCCGGACACTATGTGAAAATGGTGCATAACGGTATCGAGTACGGAGATATGCAGTTGATTGGTGAAGCTTATCACTTGCTCAAATCCGTATTGAACGTTTCCGTTGAAGAGTTGCATGAGATCTTCACCGAGTGGAATCAAGGGGAGCTGGACAGCTACCTGATCGAAATCACGGCAGATATCTTCTCCAAATATGATCCGGAAACAGGAAAACCAATGGTTGACGTTATTCTGGATGCTGCTGGGCAAAAAGGAACAGGTAAATGGACAAGCCAAAGTGCACTTGACCTCGGCGTACCATTGTCCATGATTACAGAATCCGTATTTTCCCGTTTCTTGTCTGCAATGAAGGACGAGCGTGTAGCAGCTAGCAAAATCCTGAATGGACCAGCGACTGAAGCGTTCTCCGGCGACAAAAAAGCATTCATCGAGAACGTACGTAAAGCGCTGTTTGCAAGTAAAATCGTATCTTATGCACAAGGATTTGCACAAATGCGTGCAGCTTCCGATGAATACGGCTGGGATCTGAAATACGGTAACATTGCCATGATCTTCCGTGGTGGTTGCATCATCCGTTCGCAGTTCTTGCAAAACATTAAAGAAGCATATGACAAAGATGCAGAACTCAAAAACCTTTTGCTGGATCCTTACTTCCAAAACATCGTTGAATCTTATCAAGGTGCATGGCGTGAAGTTATAGCGGCTGCTGTAAAACAAGGTATTCCGGTACCTGGCTTCTCCAGCGCTCTTTCTTACTACGACAGCTACCGTACAGAGCGTTTGCCAGCAAACTTGCTGCAAGCACAACGTGACTACTTCGGTGCTCACACATTCAAACGTGTGGACAAAGAAGGTTCATTCCACTTCCAGTGGATGGACACAAACGAGTAATTTTAATTCCGAAAATAAAGCATTCCTGCGGTTGTCTTTGAATTTAACTATTCAGGGCGACTGCAGGAATGCTTTTTCTGGTTTATGGTACGAATTTGAATATCATCAAATTGTAATAAAATGTACCTATCTGGCTTTTGCAAACAGGTGATCTGACCCTTCAACTACGTTATACTTGTTCAGACGGACTTGTGTCCTTGATGAAAATTCAGAATACAACTTATTGACGTGGAGGTTAGACCGGGAATGTTTGTATTAGCAGGTATATTGTTTTTGGTTGTATATGGTTTATTAGTGTTCTACATAGGCTGGAGCGGTTGGAGTTGGATGAAACCTGTCGTGTCCGCCAGATTTCGGTGGTTGTATATTATTGCGCTTGTATTCCTTGCCACTTCCTTCATATTGGCACGATTATTTGGAAGCATCTCGTTCCTCGGTATCATCGGTTCTTACTGGCTGGCAATCTTCTCGTTGTTATTGTTGATCCTGCCCGTCGTCCACCTCACGATGTGGTTGCTGAGATTAACCCGTATTCCAAGACATCACACACAGAAATGGGCGGGAGTTGTTACGCTGGTGCTGTTAGTGTCCACATTGGGTTACGGAATTTTCAACGCTTACAGCCCTGTAGTGAGAACGTATAATATCCAGATTGATAAAAAAGTAGAAGGTGTAGACAAGCTCAACATTGTCATGGCTGCCGATATGCACTTCGGACTTCTATCTGGCCCTGCACATGCCAAACGCATGGTGGAGGAAATTAATGCACTGAAGCCGGATCTGGTGCTGTATCCTGGAGATATTATTGATGACAATCTGGATATGTACCTCAATAGCGGAATCGCCGATATTATCAGTGATATTCAGGCCCCATACGGCGTCTATGCTTCACTCGGAAATCACGATAAGTTCGATGGTCCGATTGAAGATCTGATTGCTGCGCTGGAGAAGAGCAACATGCAAGTTCTGTACGATGACAAGATCGTGCTGAATGACAAGATCACCCTCATTGGTCGGAAAGACCGAACAGAGAAGGATCGGGCAGAAGTAGCTACTTTAATGCAAGGCACTGATTTGACCCAACCGGTACTTATGATGGATCATCAGCCGTATGATCTGGATATTGCGGAGCAGAATAATGTAGATCTGGTCGTATCTGGTCACACCCACCGTGGTCAGATTGCACCTGCTCAGTTCATTACACAAGCGATTTACGAGAATGATTGGGGTTATTTGCAAAAGGGTTCTATGCACTCCATCGTAACCTCAGGATTTGGCTTCTGGGGACCTCCAATTCGTACTAGTAGTCGTTCGGAGATTGTACAGATTAATGTGACGTTCCAGTAATGATGAAAGGCCCTTCGAAAGAAGGGCCTTTAGTTTGTTCGAAGCAGTGAGTTGGATAACGACGTTTGAATCTGCATCAAAATGCGAATATTAAAACATATGAACCCTTAAACGTGGAAGCGTAGGTAAAAGACTCATGTAAGGGAATGAAGTGGAATAGAGCGGTATTATTTTTGGGTTGACACCGTTTTCAGGTTATGATAAATTAGTTCCGAGGCTTGTTACCGGTAATGCGGGCAAAACCACTATGGAAATGATTTTATTATTTCTGTTTTGGTTTTGCCCTTTTTTATTCCTCAAAAAAAACCAGGTGGGTCCATAATGATTATTAAACAGATATTTAATAACAATATTGTCAGTACCGTGGATGACAAAAATCAGGAACTACTGATCCTCGGCCGGGGTATCGGATTTAAGTTCAAAGCAGGCGATGAGATTGATGAAGAGCGGATTGAGAAGGTATTTCGTCTTCAGGATGCATCAATCTATGAGAAATTCAAATCCATCGTAGCTGAAGTGCCGATTGAGATTCTGCAGGCAACAGATGATATTGTGACACTGGCACGAACGCAATTGAACAAAACCATCAGTGACGGGATCTATGTCTCGCTGTCTGATCACATTCACTTTGCTGTTCAACGCTTGGAAAAAGGAATGATTACTCGTAATCCACTTTCTTGGGAAGTTCAGCACTTCTATAAGGCGGAGTACGATGTGGCCAGAGAAGCACTGACCTTGCTGAAGGAAAGACTGGATATTGAGTTTCCCAAAGATGAAATCTGTAATATTGCCTTGCATTTTATCAATGCGGAAGTCAATGATTCCATGAACGATGTTACCCATCTGATGCAGCTGTTGCAGGAGATTATGAATATCATCAAATATCACTTCAACGTCGAATTGGATGAAGATAGCGTCAATTATTTCCGCTTCATCACCCATTTGAAATATTTCTGTCAACGTGTCATTACTCATTCTTCACATGATGATGCTGAGGAATATTTATATGAAGTGGTTCGGAAAAACTATCCGGAGACATTCAAATGTATCGGCAAGATCGAGACTTTTATCCATAAGAACTATCAGTATGACATGACTCACTCTGAGCAGTTATATCTAACGCTCCATCTGGAACGTTTGATGAAAACCAAGCGGGACGAAAAGTCCACGCAATAGAATCAAATTACAACTGGATATCCTATGGGCTTGTTACTGTTCAATCAGGCAATACCCGAATGAGATGGCGCCATCCAAATGCGCTAGATTCGTTCGGGTATTTTTTATTGGAAAAATGAGGAGGAAAACATCATGAAACATCAGGAAACGGCGCAGGAGATCATTAAAGCCGTTGGGGGAACAAACAATATTAACTCGGTGTATCACTGCGTCACACGTTTGCGCTTTGATCTAAAAGACAACGAGAAAGTTGATAACGGCTCACTCAAGAAACTGGATAAGGTCATGGGAACGAATATTTCCGGAGATCAATTCCAAGTCATTATTGGTAATGATGTGGCAAAAGTATTCGATGCCATGGTGAAGGAAAATCCGGCAATCCAGCAAACTACAGAAAAGAAAGAGCCAAAGTCGGATAAAAAACAAAATGTCGTGCTGAAAATTTTTGAAACAATCGCAGGTGTCTTTGCTCCGATGCTCCCAGCGATTACTGCGGCAGGTATGCTCAAAGGATTACTTGCACTATTCGTGTCCGTAGGTTGGATGTCTGCCGGAACGGATACGTATCGTATTCTTTCAGCCATCGGTGACGGCGTATTCCACTACCTGCCTTTACTGATTGCAGTTAGCGCTGCTCGTAAATTCGGCAGTAACCCGTTTGTTGCGATTGCACTAGGTACTGCACTCATGTATCCGGACATGACAGCATTGTTATCTAGCGGTGAATCGGTTGGATTTTTGGGAATCCCGGTTACAGCAGTAAGTTATGCTTCATCGGTTATCCCGATTCTTCTTGCAGTATGGTTGATGTCCTATGTTGAGAAATGGGTTGACCGCGTTATCCCTGCTGCACTCAAGCTGCTGCTTGTGCCGCTGATTACCTTACTTGTTATGGTGCCGGTAACGCTGATTGCGATCGGTCCATTGGGTACATTTGTAGGTAGCGGATTGTCTGGCGGCATCAACTGGCTGCTGAATGAAGGCGGATTGATTGCAGGTATTGTTCTTGGCGGCGCGATGGCGCTCATTATTATGACAGGAATGCACTATGCACTTGTGCCGATCATCCTGAGTAATATCGCTACACTGGGCTTCGATAAATTCTTGCCATTGACCTTTATCTCCAATATGGGTCAGGCTGGTGCAACACTCGGCGTATTCTTCCGGGCAAAAGATAAAAAACTCAAAACCGTGGCATTGTCAACGAGCTTCACCGCACTCATGGGTGTAACGGAGCCAGCAATGTACGGGGTTAATATGAAATACAAAAAACCATTTGCTGCAGCCATGATTGGTAGTGCAGTGGGTGGCGGATTCGCCCTTGCTTTTGGCGCGAAAGCGTATGTACTTGCGGGTAACGGTGGTCTCCCAGGACTTCCTTCCCTGATCGGACAGACCTTCTGGTATTCCTTTGGGGGTATGATTTTAGCCTTTATCGTGGGTGCAATCATGTCTACGATATTTGGTATTAAAGAAGAAGAAGGAGACGCTGAGGCGTTGGCTCAATTCTCACCGGGTGCTTCTACAGCACCAGCGAAAGCTGTTTCCAACAATGCAGGAACCGTGAACGTGGACGACATGGGCGATCCAACACCAACGAGTGATGCGATAGCAGTTGCACCGATGACAGGGAAGTCCATCCCGCTCAAAGAAGTCAACGATCCAACATTTGGTGATGAATTGATGGGTAAAGGTGTGGCATTTGTTCCAACGGTGGGTGAATTGGTTTCTCCAGTGACAGGTACCATCAAGAATGTGTTCAAAACAAAACATGCGATCGTTGTCCGCAGTGATAACGGAATGGAATTGTTGATTCATGTTGGAATTAACACGGTGAAGCTGCGTGGACAGTATTTTGATGCACATGTTGCTACAGGAGCACGTGTACAGGCTGGAGACAAGTTACTCACGTTTGAACTGGCCGAGATTGCAAAAGAATACGATATCACAACCGCTATGGTTGTTACCAATACGGCTGATTACAAGCAGGTTCTACCTGTGAAATTGGGCGAAATCACGATGGGTGAAGACGTCTTGAAAGCTGAGATCTAAACGGTCCGTCTTAGGACTAACAATATCAACAAAAGAAGGAGAGATTCGAATGATTAATCGACAAGGATTCCCGGAAGGTTTTCTATGGGGCGGCGCTATTGCCGCCAACCAGGCTGAAGGTGGATTTGACGCTGGCGGCAAAGGATGGTCGACAGCGGACATGGTTCCTTATTTTGAGAAAAAGGACTACACCAACCTTAGAGAACTGATGCATGTTACCAGTGCAACGGTAGAGAAAGCAATGTCACATCATAGTGCAAAAGGTTATCCGAAGCGTTACGGGATTGATTTTTATCACCGTTTCAAAGAAGATATTGCACTCTTCGCAGAGCTGGGCTTCAAGACATTCCGTCTGTCCATCAACTGGCCACGTATTTTCCCAAATGGTTATGATGCCGAGCCAAATGAAGAGGGATTGCGTTTCTATGACGAAGTGTTCGATGAACTCCGTAAATACAATATTGAACCGCTTGTAACACTCTCGCATTATGAGATGCCTATGGCACTTGTTCTGAAATATAATGGCTGGGCTGGCCCCGAAGTGATTGGACATTTTGTAAGATATGCGGAAACCGTGATGACCCGATACAAGGACAAAGTCAAATACTGGTTGACGTTTAATGAGATTAACACAACGATTATTGAACCGTTCACAGGTGGCGGTATTATTGAAGACCGAGTTGAGAACACGATACAGGCTTCTTATCAAGCACTTCATCATCAATTTGTAGCCAGCAGCCTGGTGACAGAGAAAGCACGTCAGATTAACCCGAACTTCCAGATCGGATGTATGCTTGCGCGTATGATTCACTACCCGGCGACGTCGAAGCCAGAGGATGTGCTGCAAGCACAGATCGATAATCAGCTGAACCTGCTGCATACAGATGTACAAGTTCGTGGTAGTTATCCAACGTTTATGGCTCGGTATTGGGCAGAGAACGGGATTACCATTGCCATGGAACCTGGGGACGAGCAGATCCTGCGTGAGCACACGGTTGATTTCATCTCGTTCAGTTATTACACATCCTTGGTGTCCGCAGTGAACCCAGAGGAATATGGAGTGACGGGTGGTAACCTGTACAGTACAATTAAGAACCCGAATCTGGAGCGTACCGAGTGGGGCTGGCAGCTTGATCCGATCGGCCTGCGCGTTGCACTGAAAGAGCTGTATGACCGATATCAACTGCCATTGTTTGTTGTAGAGAACGGCCTTGGCGCCAAAGATACCGTTGAAGCAGACGGTTCCATCAACGATGATTATCGTATTGATTATCTGAGAAAACATATCACACAAATGAAAGAAGCCGTTATGGATGGTGTGGACCTGATGGGATATACCAACTGGGGAGCGATTGATATCATCAGTGCATCCACTTCGGAAATGTCCAAACGTTATGGCGTGATCTACGTGGATCAGGATGACAACGGACAAGGCACATTGAATCGGTATAAGAAAAAGAGCTTTGGCTGGTACCAAAAAGTCATTGCCTCGAATGGCGAGAACTTGGAATAGATTAATCTATAAAGGCACTCCGGGCGTAGCTGGTATTACGGCGCCCGGGCGCCTTTTTTATATGATCAGGTAGAATTCTCATCAAAGCTATTGGTATTTCAAGGTAAAAAAGATGACTACATAACATACTGGATGGTATACTGTGATCGTATTGGGGGAGGGATAACCATGAAGAAGCCTATTATTGCTGTAGATATGGATGACACGATATGTCATCTGGTCAAGCGGGCTATATATCACAACAACCTCAACTTCCCGACCCATCCGTTGCGCTATGAGGATATGATTCATTGGGATACGTCCCATTTGCGTCATCCAGAGAGCACGCATGATGTATTTTATGGTCGGCCGGGTCTGTTCGAGGAATTGGAATTATACGACGAGTATGTAGTAGATGAGATGCGAAAGCTGAACGATGCTTATGATGTCATAGTCGTAACGGCAGCAGAACCAAGAACAGTTGTTGAGAAGTGGAACTGGCTCCAGCAGCACATGCCTTTTATAACCGCAGAACAGTTTATTACATGCAAAAGAAAAAACTTGCTTGGTTTCGATCTGCTCATTGATGATGGAGCACATAACCTGATTCCAGCGCATGAGGAGGGCAAAAAGGTCATTTGTATCCCACATCCGTGGAATATACAGGAGCGTGAGCGATACAACTTTCCGTTGATGTCTTCATGGAAAGAGGCCAAGGCTTACATAGATGAAGTGTTACAGGTTGTCGGTGTCTGAAAGTAAATCTTATTGTCCAGAGTGCTGTGCTCTGGATTTTTTGCGATAGGCGAGAGGTGTTTCGCCTGTTATTTTTTTGAATGCAGCATAGAATGAATCCATATCCCGATATCCAATCAGCTCTGCAATCAGACTGACTTTGTGCTGTGAACTCTTTAGAAGTTCGCAGCTTTTTTGTATACGCAGGTGTTGCAGGTGGCTACTAAAGGTCTGTCCAGTATGCCGAAGAAACATTCGTCCAATTTGCTTCTCGCCCCAGCCCGATATACGGACCAGATCAGACATCCGAATACGATTGCTTAGGTGTTCCTTGATATAGTGAACGATGTAATCAAAACCTGTGGAATGATGCTCTTCATCATGATCCTTTTGATAAAGTTGTCTGTAGGTCATCAATACCAACTGGCTCACCAAGGTGTATAACATGGTAGACGAACCGATTCCCGGAACGGAGGATTCACGGTACAGCTTCACCATTAGCTCTTCAATCCGGTCGTTGTGATCCACAACGGATATATAAGGAACCTGATTTTGTGCCAGATCCATCAGATGTTGAATGATTTCTTTTTCCTGAATGATTGCTGTCAGCGTGTGGATCAATTCAGCATTAAATAAGCAATTATATAGAATTAACGGATGCTCGGTTACGTTGGTGCTTACAGGACGAAAGACATGAGGAACGCCGACAGGAATAACAAACAGCATCCCCTTTGTCACCGGAATGATATCTTCACCGATATGATGAAAGCCCTTTCCTTCGGCAACATAACTATACTCAATAAAATCATGTGCGTGAAATGGAAGTACAAAATCTTCAGAGCAACGATTGACAAAAAGTTGCAGATGATTATGCAGAAAGTATTCGCTTTTCATGAGTTGTACAGATGAATTCACAAGCAACCTCCTCGCACAGATGGCTGAATCACCGGATGAAATAGTCCTGATTACCGGGTATTTAGGGCAACAGGATCGATATAATTATATCGTAACCCCGAATGGGAAGCCAAGATAGAAAGGACGATCTGCTAATGTTCAACGTTAGTCACCTTCGCTGTGAGTATAGAATCAATCCGATAGGCCTTGATGTCCAATCACCGCGTTTAAGCTGGCAGCTGCAATCCGATCGTCGGAACTGCATGCAATCCGCTTACCAGATTCAGCTGTCATTGACAGAAGATTTTGATGGAATTGCATGGGATTCTGGCGAGATAAGTACGGATCAATCCATACATGTGGAATTAAACCATTTTCAGCCTTCTCCACAAACGCGATACTATTACCGGATTCAGGCATGGGATGATGCAGGAAGTGATTCGGGCTGGTCCGAATCGGCTTATTTCGAGATGGGACTTATGGATAGTCATAATAAGTGGCAAGCAGAATGGATCACAGCTCAACCATCAGATGATGGAGATACGTCATGCCCGCGTATGCGCAAGCAGTTTAATGTGAAACAACCTGTTACATCTGCAAGAATATATGTAACAGCACTTGGATTATACGAGTTGCATATGAACAACACAAGAGTAGGAGAAGATTATTTTACACCTGGTTGGACCTCTTATCGTAAGCGATTACAATATCAAACCTATGATGTAACTCATCTACTTCAGGATGGGCAGAACATATTAGGCGCTTATCTGGGTGATGGCTGGTACCGGGGATATCTTGGCTGGAACAAAGAACGGGAGATATTTGGTTCAACGTCCGCATTGCTGCTGGAACTGCATATGAAATACGCAGATGGTTCGGAGGAATGTATCCTATCCAATGGGGAGTGGACGGCTGCTCCTAGTGCCATTCGTATGTCGGACATCTATATGGGGGAGACGTATGATGCACAAATGGAGTCTGATTGGTTTGATTCATCTCAGACGAATTGGGAACCTGTGAACGTACTGGATCATCCCAAAGATATCATCGTTGCGCAGGAGAACGTACCCGTTACCCAAGTAGAACAGCTACAGCCAATCGCTTTGTTAACAACCCCACAGGGAGATCGTGTAATTGACATGGGGCAGAATATGGTGGGATGGGTGAGATTCAGCATTCAAGGTGAGGCGGGTCATACGGTTGAGTTGCATCATGCAGAGATATTGGATCATGAAGGCAACTTCTACACCGATAATCTTCGCACCGCCAAGCAGTGTATTCGCTACACCTGCAAGGGGGATGGAGTGGAAACATTTGAACCGCATTTTACGTTCCAAGGGTTCCGTTATGTTAAGCTGGTTAACTTTCCGGAACACGTTCGTCTGGATGAATTCACCGGAATAGTGCTGCACTCGAATATGGAGCAAACAGGTCAGTTCTCATGCTCCAGTCCGCTGGTAAACCAACTGCATCACAATATATTGTGGGGGCAAAAGGGGAATTTTCTTGATGTGCCGACAGACTGTCCACAGAGGGATGAACGGCTCGGATGGACCGGCGATGCACAGATGTTTGTCCGGACGTCTTCCTACCTGATGAATACGGCACCCTTCTTTACCAAATGGCTACGGGATCTGGAAGCGGATCAGGGAGAAGATGGAGGTATTCCATTCTTTGTTCCGGATCTGAGAAGTTCGACCTCAGAAGGGTGGGGAGACACCAGTCATTCCTCCGCCGCTTGGGGTGATGCTGCAGTCATCTGTCCTTGGACCATCTATGAGATGTATGGGGATGCCAGATTACTGGCCGAGCAATATGAGAGTATGAAGCGGTGGGTTGAATACATTCATGTGCAGGGTGACAATCCGTATCTGTGGAACACGGGATTCCACTTTGGCGATTGGCTGGGACTGGACTCCAAGCCCGATAGTTATGTCGGCGCAACGGACACGGATTATGTGGCAACTGCATTTTATGCCTATTCGGTGTTGTTAACTCAAAAGGCAGCTGAGGCACTTGGAAAGACAGATGATGCTGAATATTACAAGCAGTTGCATACAAACATTGTTCATGCGTTTCGAAATGAATTCGTGACTCCAGCCGGCAAAATTGCTGTTCCGACGCAAACAGCACATGTTCTTGCGCTTCAATTTGACCTGCTGGACGCCACTGCTCGAACTCGTGCTGTTGATCAATTGGCAAAACTCGTGAAAGAGGCGGGCAATCATCTTACTACAGGTTTTGTGGGCACACCTTATCTGAATCCGGTTTTGAGTGATGCAGGTCTTCACGACCTGGCATATACATTACTTTTTCAAGAGGATTATCCGTCCTGGTTATATCAGGTGACTCAAGGCGCAACGACCGTCTGGGAACATTGGGATGGGATCAAAGAAGATGGCAGTCTCTGGAGTGCTGATATGAACTCATTTAACCACTATGCGTACGGAGCGATTGGAGAATGGTTGTACCGTTACGTTGCCGGCATTCGGTCCGATGAACATCAGCCAGGATTCCGAATGGTGCAAATCGAGCCGCAACCGGGACCTGGACTGGATTGGGTGGAAGCGAGTTTGGAGACGATGTATGGTCAAGTTGCTTCAAGCTGGCACCGGCTGGCGGAGGGTGAAATGGAGATTCGGGTGCATATTCCCGCCAACACGAGAGGTACGGTACGTCTTCCTGGAGCAGGTGCACAGATCGTGCTGGAACAAGGGAAACCGTTGGATCAGATAAGTGGAGTTCAGGGTATTCAAAACATTGGAGACGATGTTGAAGTCACACTTGGATCTGGGAGTTACCAATTCACTTACAAAGACACAGATGCTAAGAAGGATCAGAATGTTCAGGATGCTACATTGACAAAGTCTGTATAATGATAGAATAAGCGGTAAGAGGGACACTTGAAGAGGATCTGCACACACGCAGGTCCTTTTTCGAACTTGTCTGAGAGTGAATTTGTAGTATTTGAACAATGAAAGGAGCATGACCATGGCAAAACCTGCATTCAAAGATGCGCCTATGCGCCGCGAAATAGAGGATTTGGCTAAGCAACAGGATCACCATACATTGGCTTGTTGGGCTGCGGAGTGTGCGTTACGTGTCTTGTATATATCTGAGAAGAAGACGGATGATCTCCGCGCCCGTGATGCCATTGATGCAGGAAGAGGTTGGATCCGTGGAGAGATTGCCATGGTAGATGCTCGAAAGGCGGCTTTTGCAGCTCATGCTGCTGCACGGGAAGCCGATCATGTCGCTACCTCTGCTGCATCTCGTGCGGCGGGGCACGCAGCTGCAACAGCCCATGTGAAAGGCCATGCGGTGCATGCCGCAACGTATGCAGTGAAAGCTATCTTTTATGACTGTTTGATGGAAGAGCAAGAACGTCTTGTCCTGGAAGAGAGAACGTGGCAATATCAATATCTGTTGGGAGGATGTAATGATCATGGGGAAAGAACAAGTTAGATTAATTAAACCATCACGAGCATATAAGGAAGCATATTTGGCATTTTATGAAGACTGGGTCAGAAGTGGAGAATTGATGGTACCTTGGGTCGTTTCCAAAGATCCTTATGCGTTCGATGAGATGTTGGCATTTTTGCAGCGCAATGAACAAGGGATCGACATCCCGGAAGGCTGGGTCAAAGACAGTACATACTGGTTGGTCACGGAGAGTCAACAAATCGTGGGTGCTGTGAATATAAGGCATGAGCTTAACGATAAATTGTTCAACAGTGGAGGACATATTGGATATGGTATTCGTCCAGGAGAGCGGCACAATGGTTATGGTTCCGAAATTCTCAGGCTTTCTTTAGAGAAAACGATAGAACTTGGAATCTCCAAAGTATTGGTCGTATGTGATGCGGTTAACGAGCCTTCCAGAAGGATTATCCTTCGAAATGGTGGCATTCGGGATGAAGACTATGTGGAGTCCAATGGCAACGTTGTTGAACGATTCTGGATAGAAAATGTCGAATAATGAAGAATAATGATGTAATATAACGAAAATAATATGGATTATGATTGTATTACCCTCGTGTGCTGATTAAAATGAAGCATAGAATCTGGATTGCGGCCGGAAACTATCATCCCATATCAGGCACAAGTGAGGTTATCTTTATGAATCAACCGGTTAATCGGCCCCGGCGAATTGAGTATCTGGATCTCTATCGTGCTTTTGCCATCATGGCAGTGGTAGCTATTCATGCAACTTCAACAGCAGTTGCGCATTACCCCAAGCATACATTAGATCATGATGTGTATTACTTCTGGAACACGTTTTTGCAATTTGCCGTTCCAGCGTTTCTGTTTCTGTCATCCCTGGTCTTGTTCTACAACTACAGCTCCAAGGTGAATGAGAAGGGTTGGATGCTCGCTTTTTATAAAAAGCGTTTATTTAATGTATTTGTACCTTATCTGGTGTGGTCCCTTATCTATTTTGCCATTAAACAGTTTCTTGCGGGCAAAGAACCTTTGACCCATAGTGTTCAATTTGCCAAACAATTAGTGATGGGAACCGCTCATACGCACTTGTACTTTTTTTTGATTATTCTTCAATTCTATATCGTTTTTCCATGGCTTCTGTCCCTTACACGCCATCGTTTGTTTAATCGGTACTTGCCATTATTCTTTATTGCGGGCCAAGCGATCTTCTATGCACTACATTTGCAGTTTCACTTCGAACGGACAGGAAGTTTGTTACCCAGTTATCTGATCGTGATTGGATTCGGCGCATGGGTTGGGTTGAACTTTGAGTGGGCATTGAACAAACTGTATACTCACCGTTATGTGCTCATAGCTGCGTTGTTAGGTGGAGGTGCCATTTTTATATATGGTAATGCTTATATCAAAACCGCTTTTGCTGCATACCCGGTTATTACCTATACCGTGCTGTTCCTGTTCCGTAATCTGTTTACCTTGTCAGCCTGCCTGCTCCTACTGATCTTTAGTGAACGAATCGGCACAGGAAAACATACCGAGGTTCGTAAAGCTACGCGTATTCTGGACTCCTTGGGTACAGTTGCATTCGGTGTATTTTTAATGCATCCACTTGTACTGCTCTTCTGGAGACGTGAATTCACAGATGAACTGGCTAGGCACTTCAGTGTTGGCATCATACTATCTTATGTTGCGGCGCTCCTGATCTCATGGATCTGCGCGATGGGGTTGCGCCGGATGAAGTGGGGATGGGTACTGATCGGACGTTAATTCAAAATAAATATATGTCATTTAAGATAAGAGATTTCAAGCCCTCACGCGTTGAGGGAATCACTTGAAACCTCTTTTTTATTTGCCCTAAAGAAGTTATTATAGAGTTTAATGTCCATAAAATTGAATTAATGGAATGTACACTACCTTGTCAGGAGTGATCGAAAATGAAATTAGTGATTATTTTTGGCCCACAGGCTGTAGGCAAGATGACGGTGGGGCAAGAACTGGAGAAGATAACAAAGCTTAAATTGTTTCATAACCACATGACCATTGAATTAGTGTCTCCTTTCTTCAGCTATGGCACACCACAAGGCAAAAGACTGGTGAGTCTGTTCCGGCAGGAGATTTTTGAAGAAGTGGCAAAGAGTGATTTGCCGGGTCTGATTTTTACATTTGTGTGGGCTTTGGACGCGGAGTCAGATGGTGAATACATCCGTAAGATCAGTGAGTTGTTTACATCTCAAGGGGGTCAGGTCTGTTATGTGGAACTGGAGGCCGATGCATCGGAAAGACTAGAGCGCAATAAAAGTCCGCATCGTCTGTTACATAAACCAACCAAGCGTGACATTGCGTGGTCTGAGCGAGATTTGCTAGATACGATGAAGCATTATCGATTGAATTCGGAACCGGGAGAAATCAAGCAAGAGCACTACATAAGGATTGATAACACACACAAGAGTCCGGATGAAGTGGCAAAGATAATTCAGGAACGATTTAATTTGTAATCTGAGAAACGTCTAACTTAGCAAAGTAGATGCTTTCTATGAGAGGGGCACTACATCATGTACTTTGTTTTATTTCTGCTCATAGGACTTGTTTTATGTTATCTGATCCCATTTGGTCCAATAGTGGCCGGGGGTATTATTTTTGCACTTGTTGTAGACCAATACCGTCAGACGATACATATGCGTGAAGATATCCGGGATATCAAAAATCATCTGGGCCTAATGAACAATAATGAGGCGAAAGAGTACGAGTTGGATAAAGAATATACGCAAGTTGATCAATTGAGTTCAGAAGAAATGAACATGATTAATCGAAGAATCGAAGCGGAACTGGAGAAAGACAGCAAAAAACAATAAACGGTGAATCGCTGTAAAATAATTCTTGATTTGCTCACTCCTGTGAGTATATTTACCTAGATCAGGAGTCATGCTAATTCGATATTAACTTTTTGTTGCACTGTGTAGAAATTTGTAATATTATGAGGGAAGCGCGTACAACATATCGGGTTGTAACTGTTGAATCAGGCAAAGCCGTATACCTTGAGAAAAGGGATTGGTTTGTCTTTTTCTGTATATTGGAGTGATAAAGTGAAAATCGAGAAGGTGCTGAACAATAATGCTGTAGTTGCAATGAATGACGAACAGGAAGTTATTATCATTGGCCGGGGGATTGCTTATCAGAAGCGGGCGGGTGATATGGTTTCCGAGCAGCATATCGACAAGATATTTACTTTACAGAATGAAGATATTCAGGAAAACTTCAAGGCATTAATCTCAAGCATTCCTCTGGAATACATGAAAGTATCCGAGGAAATCATCGCTTACGCCAAATTAAAACTTGGCAAGAAATTAAATGAGAGCATTTACTTACATCTCACAGACCATATTCACTTTGCCATTGAGCGGTATCGCAAGAATCTGCCCATACGCAACGGTTTAATCTGGGAGACAAAGCAGTTATACAAAGAGGAATATGAAGTCGGAATGGAAGCGCTCAATATGATCTGTGATCAGTTTGGTGTGATCTTGCCCGAGGACGAAGCCGGTTTTATGGCACTTCACTTTGTCAATGCAGCTTTGAACGAGGAAATGCCCAACATCAAGAGTATGACGCAGGTCATGCAGGAAATCTTGACAATCATCAAGTATCATTTCAAGATTGATTTTGATGAGAACTCACTGACATTTTATCGCTTTGTGACGCATTTGAAGTTTTTCGCCCAACGTTTGGTGAAGGGAAAACATTACAAGAGCAACAACGATGATGAACTGTTCCTGATGATTCAGAAAAAGTATCCAGCAGCGCACAAGTGCTCGGAGAAAATCAAGAAATTCATTGAAAGCAACTACACGTATCAACTAACTGACGAAGAATTGATGTACTTAACGATTCATATTGAGAGAGTTGTGAATGCAACTTCTGAATAATCCCATAGATCAGCTTGCAGGGTTGCAACCACTAGGGCAAAACCTGAACGCTTGAATGACAGAACATACCGTTAACCGGATGTTCCATACATTCAGATGTTCAGGTTTTTTTATTCTCTCCAATATGCTCCGAATCCGTGTCTAGCCAGAAAGGAAGAAAAGACTTCATGAAACACGAGCAATTAGCCAAAGACATTCTGTCTGGTGTTGGTGGTAAACAGAACATTAACAGCGTGGTGCACTGCGCGACCAGACTTCGTTTCAAATTAAAAAATGACAATAATGCCAAAACAGACGAACTCAAAAATCTGCCTGGAGTCATAACGGTAATGCAAAGCGGGGGACAATATCAGGTCGTTGTGGGTAACGAAGTGTCTGATGTGTATAAAGCCTTGTTACAAGTGGGTAATATGAATGCGGATGAACCGGTCTCAAGTGATGAGTCAGAATCTTCCGGTAAAAAAGAGAGTCTCTTGGGTCAGTTTATCGACTTGATCTCAGGTGTATTTACACCCATTCTCGGCTTGCTAGCTGCAACAGGGATGATCAAAGGTTTCCTGTCCATGTTCACTTCTCTCGAATGGCTGGACCCGGCTTCAGGAACATATCAATTGTTGAATGCTGCAGGAGACTGTCTATTCTACTTCTTCCCAATCTTCCTGGGTTACACAGCTATGAAAAAATTCGGTGGATCTCCATTCCTCGGGATGGCCATCGGAGCATCACTTGTATATCCGACCTTATCCGGTCTTAGTGGTGGGGAACCGCTCTATACGCTGTTTGCAGGCACATTGTTTGAATCACCGATTCATATCACGTTCCTGGGTATTCCCGTTATCTTGATGAGTTATTCCTCATCCGTCATTCCGATTATTATTGCTGCTTATTTTGGAGCAAAGGTAGAAGCGTTCTTCAAAAAGATCATTCCTTCTGTTGTGAGAACGTTCCTCACGCCATTCTTTACAATTCTGATTGTTGTACCTGTAACATTCCTCTTGATTGGTCCAATTGCGACATGGGCAAGTCAGCTGATTGGTGCCGGGGTATCGGGCATCTACGACTTGAGTCCGTTGGTAACCGGTATTGTTGTTGGTGGATTGTGGCAAGTATTGGTGATCTTCGGGTTACACTGGGGTATCGTACCAATTATGTTGCTCAATCTGTCCACACTGAAAGCAGACCCGATTCTGGCGATGATGTTTGCTGCTTCCTTTGCTCAGATTGGTGCCGTTCTTGGCGTTATGCTTAAAACGAAAAATACCAAACTCAAATCACTGGGTGTTCCTGCTTTTGTGTCCGGGATTTTTGGTGTAACTGAGCCTGCTATTTATGGCCTTACGTTGCCATTAAAAAAACCATTTATTATGAGTTGTATTGCTTCTGCAACGGCTGGTGGTATTATTGGCTTCGCAGGTTCCAAAATGTTTGTATTTGCTTCAGGAATCTTTGGTGTTCCAGCGCTGATTAGTCCCACAGAGGGGATCAACTATGAATTCTGGATGGCCATGATTGCCACTATCATTGCTTTTGTACTAGGCTTTGTTCTCGTTTATTTTGTAGGATTCAAAGATCCTGCTAATCCAGAGACTGCCAAACAGGCTCCAGAACCAGTAAAAGAAGAGAAGGCTACGCTTGAGCCTAATCCAAACAATCGCTACGAAATTGCCAGCCCGATGATGGGTGAGGTGGTTCCTTTGCAAGAAATTAATGATGCTACATTTGCTGGTGAACATATGGGTAAAGGGATTGCTATTCGTCCAACCAGTGGGAGAGTTGTATCCCCGATTAATGGTGTGGTACAGACGATATACCGTACCAAACATGCAATTGGTCTGGTAGATGATCAAGGTGTAGAGATTCTGATCCATATCGGTCAGGATACGGTACAGCTCAAAGGTCAACATTTCACTGCACATGTGAAAGATGGAGATCGTGTGAGTGTTGGCGATCTGATCGTTGAATTCGATCTGCAGGCCATTATTGAGGCGGGATATGAGACCGTAACACCGATTATTGTAACGAATACGGCTGATTATTTAGACGTGGTTGCTACAACAAGTCGTGAAGTGCATGAAAAGGATAAATTGGTTACGGTTATAGGTTAATTCTGCTTTAGTGCGTATTTTATTAATCTGAACATTAGCTATATAGAGACCACTTTGATGTTTTCGAAGTGGTCTCTTTTTTTCATTTTCGGTCACTCCAATGTATTTGTGAAATTAATAAAAATAAGTGTTGCAAACGTAGTTCAGATGTACTATGATGAGTTCAAGAAGTAAGCGCATACATCAATCGGATTGTAACTGTTCAATCAGGCAATGCCGACCATCCTCAGTTCAGAGGGTATGGAATGTAACTTACTCTCGTTATCCAAATAATTAAATACCAATGTGTACAGCCTTACAGGGTTGCAACCGTTAAGGGCAAAACCTGAATTGCTGAATAACACGACTGATTTCCGGACGATCCGGTATGTTGTGTATGTTCAGTGGTTCAGGTTTTATTTGTTTCAAAAGTCATGGGGAGTCTACTTAGAGAGGGAGAATTACAATGAGCAACTACGATCAATTAGCTAAGGACATTCTGTCACGTGTAGGTGGTCGCGAGAACGTAAACAGTGTATTCCATTGCGTAACAAGACTGCGGTTTAAACTGAAAGATGAAAGCGTAGCCAAAACGGAAGAACTTAAAAATCTGCCAGGTGTTATTACCGTCATGCAAAGTGGTGGACAATATCAAGTTGTTATCGGCAACGAAGTGCCGGATGTATATAAAGCAGTGGTTAAGGTAGGGAATTTCCCAAGTGAAGGACAAGTTGAAGAGGAAACGGATAACTCAGGCAAAAAAGTAGGGTTGTTCAGCCGATTTATCGATATGATCTCCGGTGTGTTCACTCCGTTACTAGGTTTGCTGGCTGCAACAGGTATGATCAAAGGTTTCACGGCCATGTTTTTATCCTTTGGATGGATTACAGACACTTCCGGAACGTACCAACTGTTGAATGCAACGGGTGATTGTCTGTTCTACTTCTTCCCGATCTTCCTGGGTTACACGGCAATCAAGAAATTTGGCGGTTCACCGTTCCTGGGTATGGCGATAGGTGCTTCATTAGTTTATCCTACGCTGTCCGGCCTGACTGCCGGAGATCCATTGTACACCCTGTTTGCGGGTACGTTAATTGAATCACCGATTCACATTACGTTCCTGGGTATTCCAGTTATTCTGATGAGTTATTCAACATCGGTTATTCCAATCATTATTGCTACATTCTTCGCTGTTAAAATTGAAAGATTCTTTAAAAATATTATTCCTAAAGTTGTTAGCACGTTCCTTGTTCCATTCTTTACTTTGCTCGTTATCGTTCCGGCAACATTCATTCTGATTGGTCCAGTATCCACTTGGGCAGGACAGTTGATTGGTGCAGGAGCAACAGGCATCTACGATTTAAGTCCGGTTGTTACAGGTTTGATTATCGGTGGTTTGTGGCAAGTGTTTGTACTGTTTGGGCTCCACTGGGGACTCGTGCCAGTCATGCTTCTTAACTTGAGTACTTCTGGGGCTGATCCAGTAATTGCGATGTCTTTCGCTGCATCCTTTGCCCAAATCGGTGCTGTACTTGCGGTTATACTGAAAACCAAAAATACGAAATTGAAATCTTTAGGTATTCCGGCCTTCATCTCTGGGATCTTCGGTGTAACCGAGCCAGCAATTTACGGTCTAACACTTCCACTGAAAAAACCGTTTATCATGAGCTGTATTGCAGGTGGTATCGGTGGTGGTATCTTGGGATTGGCCGGTTCAAAATTATACATCTTTGGTGGACTGGGTGTGTTCGGTTTCCCAAGCTTCATTAATAAGGCAACAGGCGTTGATTCCGGATTCTATATGGCTCTGGTTGCATGTGGTATCGCGTTCATACTTGGTTTTATTCTGACATACGTGGTTGGATTCAAAGACAAAGTGGAAGCTACACCAGCTCCAGCACCAGTACTTGATCCAAATCCGAACAGCAGATACGAAATTGTCAGCCCAATGGCTGGTGAAGTTGTTGCACTGAACGAAATTAATGACGTAACGTTTGCAGGTGAGCACATGGGTAAAGGGATTGCAATT